>CAVSJH010000044.1:0-8264 GCA_963728245.1 uncultured Trueperaceae bacterium | reverse complement strand
CGTGACCCAGAAGCTGGTCGAGCCGGAGAGCGACGAGGTCGTGCCGTACGACGAGACGCGACGCGCCTTCGTCACCGGCGACGGCGACCTGGTGATGCTCGAGCCCGAGGACCTCGCCGAGCTCGAACCGGAGCCGTCGCGCGACATCGACGTGGTGCAGTTCGTGCCGCCGGAGACGATCGACCACCGCTGGTACGTGCGTCCGTACTACCTCGGCCCGGACGGCGAGCCGGCGCGGTACGCCGCGCTCGCGGCCGCGCTCGAGCGCACCGGCCGCGAGGGGGTGGCGCACTGGACCATGCGCAAGAAGGCGTACGTCGGCGCCCTCCGCCTGCACCTCGGCTACCCCGTGCTCGTGACGCTTCGCCGCGTCGAGGAGGTCGTGCCCCTGGAGGGGGTCGAGCGTCCGAAGGGCAAGCCGATCGACGAGCGGCAACTGAAGATGGCGCACCAACTGGTCGAGATGCTGGCGGCGCCGTTCGAGCCCGAGGCGTACCGCGACGCGTACCGCGAACGCGTCCTGGAACTGATCGAGGCCAAGCGCGAGGGCGAGCGCCCGAAGGCGCCCAAGCCACGCAAGCGCCGTCCGGTGGCCGACCTCGACCGCGCGCTCGAGCGGAGCCTGAGCGCGGGAGGCGCCCGTGGCTAAGGAGTCCGCGACATCGCGCGGGCCCCGGCCGATGTGGTCGGGCACCGTCGCGTTCGGTCTGGTGACGCTGCCGGTGCGCCTCTACCCCGCGGTCCGGTCGTCGCGGACGTCGCTGAAGATGACGACGGAGGACGGCGAGACCCTCACACGCCGCTACTTCTCGTCGGTCTCCGACGAACCGCTGAGGGGCGACGACATCGTGCGCGGGTACCCGGTGGGCGACGACCGCTACGTCGAGGTCGAGGACGAGGAGCTCGAGGGGCTCGCCCCCGAGAAGTCGCAGGAGATCGACCTGTCGCGTTTCGTGCCGGAGGGCGACGTCGACCCGATGTTCTACGAACGCGGCTACTTCCTGGCGCCCGACCGCGGCGCGCTCAAGGCCTACCGCCTGCTGGCCAAGAGCATGGAGGACGCCGGTCGGATGGGCATCGCGACGTTCGTCATGCGCGACACCGAGTACCTCGTGGCGATCATCGCCGAGGACGGCGTGTTGCGCGCGCAGACACTCCGCTTCCCGAGCGAACTGCGGACGCCCGACGACGTCGGGCTTCCCGAGCTCGACGAGCCGGACGAGAAGCGGGTCGACGAGGTCGCTGCCGCCATCCGAGCGTTGGAAGCCGACGACCTCGACCGGTCGCTCCTCGAGGACCGCGAAAGTCGCCGCCTGCGCGACCTGGTGGCGGCCAAGGTGAAGTCGGGCGAGGGGGTGGTGGAAGCGTCGAGCGACGGGCCCTCCGAGGGTCGGACGTCGTCGTCCGAGGACGTCGACCTCATGCAGGTGCTCAAGCAGAGCCTGGCGCAGGACGACGATTCCGAGGCGCCGGCGCCGTCCACGAACGGCAAGCGACGCGGCAAGCGTGCGGAGCCCTCTTCCGCGGAGCGGCTCGAGGACGCCACGAAGACGGAACTCTACGAACGCGCCCAGGACCTCGAGATCGAGGGCCGGAGCGCGATGACGAAGAAGGAACTCGCCGCCGCCATCCGGTCGGCGACGTGAGGGCCAGGCTCAGGTGTAGTCGCGTGGCTCGAAGTTGACGATGTGCAGCGTACGCCGCTCGTCCGACTCGTACTCACCGTGGCGCCGGATGACGACCTCGAGGCTGACCTCGCGGGCGGCGTCCTCGTCGCGCGCCTCGATGAGCGTGCCGGCGAAGCGGGTGACGCTGTCCTCGGGGAACGTCGAGCGCAGTTCCTCGCGGCTTGCGGTCTCGTCCCCGGGCCGCCAGGTGCCGTCCGCGTGCGCCACCGTACCGTCGGCGTTGCGGACCACCATGATCAGCCCCATCCCTTCGAGTCGGCCGAGCACGGCGGGCCGCAACTCGGGCGTGTCGAGGTCGGGGTTCATGCGTTCCTGGCTCGGGTCGACGACGTCGTCGTCCGTGCCCGGCGCGTTGTCGACGTGGTCGACCGGCCGGGGGCCCAACGGGCTTCCGCCGTACAGGCCGCCGTACGTGCCCGCTACGGGGTCGACGGGCACGTCCTCGCCGGTCGCGGGTTCGTCGGTCGACGGCCGGCGGTCGCGTCGTGGGTCCTTGGTCACGGGGTACCTCCTGCCCGCTGCGTGGCAGACGGGGTGGGGCGCATGCGCGGGAGGTCCGTCGACCGGCCGGGCACGCATCCGCGGTGCGCGCCTTCGCCGGCGACGAACACGGGTGTCCTTACTATAGGAAGGCGTTTCGCGTCGCCAGGTACGCGTGCCACGTGGCCACCGTCGCAGCGCAGGGGAGGACCCGCATGGATGACGTCTCACGTTCGGTGATCGCTGCGGCGATCGATTGGGAGCAAGCCCACGTCGGTTTCGATCGGGCGGTCGCCGACGTACCGGTCGGCGCTCGCGGCCGTCGCCCCGAAGGTTTCCCGCACTCGTTGTGGGAACTCGTCGAGCACATCCGCATCGGACAGGCCGACATCGTCGAGTTCATGGAGGACCCGTCGTACACGGCCCCCGACTGGCCCGCCGGCTACTGGCCCGACTCGCCCGCACCGCCCACGGCCTCCGCCTGGGACGAGACCCTCGCTGCCGTTCGGCGTGACCGCGAACGCCTGCGCGCCATCGCCACCCGACCCTCGCTCGACCTCACCGCCACCATCCCCTGGGGCGGCGAGCGCACCTACCTGCGCACCATCCTGGTCGCCGCCGACCACGCCGCGTACCACGTGGGCCAGATCGTGGCGGTGCGGCAGTGGTTGGGGGTGTGGGAGGGGGGTTGAGCGCCCGAGGGAGGGAGCGTCTACGCTTCGTCAACGGGACCGTGCTGCCATGGCCTTCGGCTGGGGTCGGACCTCGGCCGCATCGCACCGAGGGTGCGGTGGGAACTCGCCCCTCGAGGAGGCCGCATGATGCACGTCCGAAGAACCGTCCTGGCCGTCTTGTTCGTGTGCGTCACCGCCATCGGTGGTGCGCAAGGCGACGCAAACCAACAACTCCTGTCGATCTCCCCGACCTGGGAGAGCCACTACAACGGAGCCGATCTCGACGCGCTCGCCACGCTCTACACGTCCGACGTCGTCCTCATGCCCCCGGACGCGCCCGCCGCGACCGGTCTCGATGCGATGCGCGCGATCGTCACCGGGTACCTCGACGCGGGCCTGGTTCGCTCCGAGATCCCGCCCCTCGACGCGTACGGCGTCTCCGGGGACCTGGCGTGGGGAGCGGGCGCGTACCGCTTCCTGAGTGCCGACGACACCGTGCAGGCCGAGGGCAAGTACCTGATCGTCTACCGCTTGGTCGACGGGACGTGGAAGATCGCGCGTCACATGTGGAGCAGCGACGCGCCGCCCCCGCAACCATAGGTTCACTTCGTCGAATGCGCTGGACCGCCGCCGCGCGCGGTCCAGCGCCCGTCACCCTCCTGGTAGCAGGGTCGCGCGTACCTGGTCGAGCGTCCACGGTGACGACGGTGGGTCGGGCAGGTGGGCGGCAGCCTCCGCCGCCGCGCTCTGGAGCCAGGACGGTGCGTAGGGGTGACCGCGAACCACGCCGACGAGCGCCGCCGCGACGTCGTCGCGCCCCTCGTCGACGGCCAGTTGGGCGCGTCCGAGCACCGCCTCCATCCCGTACCCGAGCACCGCGTACCGCTCGGCCATGGCGAAGGCCAGCGCGTATCGCTTCAGGGCGTCCTGGCGTCTGCCGTCGGCGGCCGCGACCGTGCCCATGAACGCCTGCAGGCTCGTGCCCAACCATGCGTCGCCCACGTTGACGGTGATCTCCAGCGCCTCTTCGCACGCGGCGGTGGCACGTTCGACGTCGCCTCGCGCGAGCTCGGCACGCGCGACGATCTCGAGCAGGTTCGCCACGGCGGTGACGTACCCCACCCGTCGCGCCAGCTCGAGCCCTTCGTGCGCCGACCGGAGCGCTCCCTCGGCGTCGCCGGCCAGCAGAGCGAGCAAGCCGGTCGTCTGCGCCCCGTAGGCGTCGGCATGGGAGTCGACGCGGCGCAGGTGCACACGCGACATCCGGTCATGATGTGCCGCGCGCGCCAAGTCGCCAGCGACGGTGGCGCCCAGGCAGACGACGTGGTGGTTGATGCCCGCCATCACGCTGAGGACGGGGAGGCGCGACGGAGCGGGCGCCGCCGCGAGCGCGTCCTCGGCGAGCGCGAGGGCTTCGTAGGAGTGCGCGATGCAGTTCGCTCCGTCGGCTCGCACCTTCGCCGCCATCGCCAGGCAGTGGTGCGTCCACCACAGCGCCTCCGTCGCCGAGCCCTGGGCGTCGTTCTCCTCGAGCAGGGCGAGCGCGGCTCTGCCGTCCGCCTCGACCCGTTCGGGGTCGCCCGCCCGGAACACGCAGAAGCCGCGCAAGGCGTGCGCGAGCGCGAGGAGGATCGGCCGATCGGGCGCGGCGTCGGCGAAGTGCACGACGACGTCATGGGCGAGCCGGTGCCCGAAGTGGTACCGCGCCTGGAACTCCGCGTACACGGCCACGCACGGAAGCGCGCGTTCGAGACGGTCCCAGGCGCCGGTCTCCAGGGCCCATGCCCACGCTGCCGTGACGTTGGCCTCGTCGTCATGGAGTCGTCGGAACGCGTCGACCGCGTCCGCGCCGCCCATGACACGCGGGTAGAGATCGGCGAGCATGTCGAGCACCGCCCGGCCATGACGCGCGCGGCTGTCGTCGCGTTCCTCGGGCTCCGTGGCCAATTGCTCCTCGGTGTAGGCGTACAGCAAGGGGTGCCGGTCGAACCGTCCTTGGTCGTCGACCGTGAGCAGCGAGGCGTCGACGAGTCGCGCCAGCTCGGTCAGGCCCGCGTCGGCGACCATCGTGGCGCCCTCGCGGTCGAAGCCGCCGCGGAACACGGACAGCCGCCGCAAGGCGCGCCGTTCGCCCGCACCGAGCAACTTCCACGAGTGATCGAACGCCGCTCGTAGGCCGCGATGTCGCTCCGGAAGGTCGCCGTGCCCGGACTCGAGCAAGCCGAGGTCGCGTTCGAGCTCGTCGGCGAGGTGGGCGATGGGGAGCACGCGCGTCCACGGGGCCGCGAGCTCCAGCGCGAGCGGGTTGCCTGCGACCGCCACGCACACGCGACGCACGTCGTCGGCCTCGGCGTCTTCGATGGGGCCGCCACGGACGCGCGCCGTACGCCGTGCGAACAGACGGGCGGCATCGGCGGCCAGGATCTCGGCCGCGTCCTGCGTACGCGGGTCCGGAAGCGTGAGCCCGCCGACGGGAACGACCCACTCCTCGCCGATGTCGAGCCGCTCGCGGCTGGTGACGACGATGTCCAGATCGGGACACGAGCGCACGAGGTGACCGACGACCGGCGCCGCCGGGCGGAGCTGCTCGAGGTTGTCGAGGACGAGGAGCAAGCGTCGGTCGGCGAGCGCGCGTGCGAGCTGATCGACTTCGTCGGAGCCGGTCAGGACGACGACGCCCGCGGCGGCGGCGATGCGGTCGGGGAGCGCGGTCACGTCGTGCACGTCCGACAGGTCGACGAAGACGGCGCCGTCCGGGACCCGGCCCGCGTCGAGGCGATGACGCGCCACCTCGATCGCCAGGCGTGTCTTCCCCGCACCGGCGCCGCCGAGCAGGGTCACCACGCCCACGGACGGTTCATCGAGCAGTTCGGCGACACGTGCGAGCTCCGGCAGCCGACCGACGAAGCGTGTCGTCGATCGAGGCAAGCTCACCCGCGCCGCCCGATGCCTCGACCGTTCGTCCACGCCGTCGTCGGCATGCGCCGGGCTTGCGGTCATCGCGAGGTCGACTCCGTACTCGCGTGCGAGGGCGGCGACCTTCGCGGCCGCTGCGCTGCCACCTGCCGCCAAGATCGCGTGCAGGGACGGCAGTCGCTCGGGGTCGAATTCATCGAGCGGTCCGATGGCGATGGCCCTCTCCGCGAGTCGGCAAGCGGACGCGTGCTCGAGGCGCTCGGAACGTCGTTCGGCCAAACCGATCACGCCGGCGCGTAGCCGGGAGGCGATGAACGTGCGCGTCTCCAGGATCCACTCTTCGAATTCGGCGCCGACGTCGTTGCCTTCGACACCCGCGAGGAAGGGCCCGCGGTACGTGTCCAGGCGGCCCGTGACGCCGCGCGACAGGTCTTCGAGCAGCATCTGGGCGTCGGTGGCCAAGGTGGTCCGCAGTCGACCCCGGTCCTCGACGAGCGCAGCGCCGATCGCTCGGCGAAGCTGCGACAGGGCGACGCGCAGGTTGGCGGCGGGGTCCTGCGTGTCGCCCCAGAACAGTTCGGCCAAGTGCCGCCGCTCCTTGCCGCCCTCGAACGCCAGGTAGGCACACAGCAGCAGCGGTCGACGGCGCGCGACGGCCGCGCCCTCGAGCTCGAGCCCCCCGAGCGTCCGCAGATGCATGGAATTGCAGCATAGACCGAACCGCCGTCGGAGGCGCGTGCGGATGGAGATGAAGCGCCGGAGACGAGCGATCGGCCCTACGATTCATGGGCGGCTGCGTTCACCGGCGTGACACTGATGGGACGTGAGAACACGCCATGGCGCGGCCGGCCTCGTTCGCGGCCCACCTCTCCTGGAGATGACGGACGACGACTGCAGGCGACGCCCGAGCCGAGTAGCATGGGTCTGCACGTCCTCGGGCGAGGGCCCTTAGCTCAGTCGGTTAGAGCAGGCGACTCATAATCGCTTGGTCGTTGGTTCGAGTCCAACAGGGCCCACCAGAAACGAAGTCCGTGAAGAACCGAGGGATCCTCCGTGGCAAGGTTGCCACGGATCGTGGAACCGTCGCCCGTTCGTCATGGGTCCCGGGCTTGGGGATGCCGCCTCCCCACAGCGGGTCCTATCGTCCGACTCGTCAGGACGCGACGCCCGCAGGGGCGCGCGCCACGGACGCGAAGGAGAGCTTCATGAAGAACGGTTCCGCCAACGAACGAATCAGGAGTGGGAAGTGGGTCCTGGCCTGGGTCCTCGTCTCGAGCATCATCTGGGCGACGGTGGTCATCAGCACGGGCAACGTCGGATGGCCGCTGGTGGTTTGGGCGCTGACGACCTTCGGTCCAGTCGCCGAACATCGGCGGCGTCGGGTCGATGCTGGCCTAACCGACATGTGATACATCGCGCCGATCGTGTTCCTGCGGCCCATCCTCGGTCGGCTCCTCTAGGTCGTCGGCCAACGCCAGACGGGGGGTGACGTTCACCGCTTGGACGCCGCGGCAGGTCGCTGCGGGGTTCGAGCCGCCGCCGCTCTTGGGACGTTGCCGTCCTAGGAGCGTCAACACGGTTGGCGGCAACATCGCGGTCGGCCGGAGCGCGACGAGCGCGCCCACGCTCGTGGCGGGGCGCGCTCTACCAGGTTTGGGATCGGGCCCGTCAGTCGGTGGTGGTGGCCTCCACGGGCAGGTCTCCCGTATCGCCGAACGGGTACACGAAGATCTCGATCCGAGGCGCCCGGGGCTGATCCGACGTTGCGACCCGATGGGGTTCGACCTGAACCGGCGCGTCCTCGTGCGAATGCGACACGAGCGCGCCCAGCGGGTACGGCAGGTCTTCGACGCGCGTGACACCGGCCATCTCGAGCAGGGCTCGCGTGGATCGATCCACTCGTGCCGTGGCAGCCGAAGTGGACACGAGCGCAGCCATCGGGTAGGGCAGGTCCTCGATGCGCGTGACGCCGGCCGACTCGAGCAGGGCCCGTGTGGACGGGTCCACCTGCGCAGTGAACCGGGGGGCCAACGCGTCCTCCAGCGCTGCGAACGGGTACACCACGACGCGGACCGCCACGGGCCGGGCGAACCCGCCGGTGCCGTCCCGCTCGCTGGTTTCCCAGCCGTAGGGGTCGTTCGCGAGGGCGTGGCTCGCGAGGATGAGGAGGGTCGTCAGGATGGCGACGGTGCGAGTGACCTTCGTCGTGACGGTTCCGTTCGGAGAAGACGCGGCGGGTTGGTGGGCGGGCTGGGCGCTCGTGTTCATCGTCGCTCCTTTCTGGCGATGGGCTCGGTTTCGGGCTTGGGTCCGGTCGTCGGTCGTCATCTGCTGCCTCCGTTTCGTCTGCCGACGTGAGGATGCAGGAGGGACCGTTGTCGACCCGTTTCCGCACCGTTGCCGTGCGTGGACGACACTTGGGGTTGCGGGATCTCGAGAAGCTGCTCGCCATACGCGGGCACGAACCGCAGCCACGAACGCCCGGCGGTCGCGGGTGTTCATGACC
>CAVSJH010000043.1:0-40547 GCA_963728245.1 uncultured Trueperaceae bacterium | reverse complement strand
GACGAACGGGACGTCCTCGCGATCGTCTCGCTCGCGGCCCTCGGCGTGAGCGGGCACCACGGTCGCGGCGCCCGACGTCGCCGTGAGGGTCTCCAGCTCACCGGCCACGAGACCCACGGGCAGCTGGACCGCCGTGACGTCGGTCGTCCCCGTCGCGTCGGTGACCGTGAGCCGAACGGTGTACGAGCCGGGAGCATCGTACGTGTGCTCGACCGTCGCGCCGCTGGCCGACGCGCCGTCGCCGAAGGCCCATGCGTACGACAAGCCGTCGCCGACGGGATCGGACGAGGGGCCGGCGTCGAAGAACACGGTCGTCCCGTCGTAGTTCGTGTCGAACGACGCGGTCGGCGCCCCGCTACCGACGACACCACCGTCCGGGCTCCCGCAGGCCGCCAGCGCGACGAGCACCGCTAGCAGCGCGAGAACGAGCCGCGCGCCGCTCACGCCTTCCCCGCTCGCTGCGCCCAGGCGGCCGCGCCGGCCTCGTCGAGGGCGGCGAAGTCGTCGTCGGACAGCTCGAGGTCGGCGGCCGCCACGTTCTCCTCCAGGTGGGCGACCTTGCCCGTGCCCGGGATCGGCAGCATCACGGGGCTCCGGCGCAACAGCCACGCCAACGCGACCTGGCCATGGCTGGCACCGAGCCGGGGCGCGAGTCGGTCGAGGAGACCGCCTGGCCGCGCGAGTCGCCGGCCGCCAGCGGGAACCACGGGATGAAGCCGATGTCGTGCGCTTCGCAGTAGGCCACCACGTCCTCGCTGTCGCGGCGGGCGAGGTGGTAGAGGTTCTGGACGGTGGCGACCGCGAAGAAGGCGCCGGCCGCCTCGATCTCCTCGACGCTCACCTGGCTCAGACCGACGTGCCGGATCAGGCCTTCGTCGCGCATCGCCTGCACGACGCCGAATTGCTCGTCGCGGGGGACCGCGGGGTCGATGCGGTGGAGCTGCCAGAGGTCCAGCCGCTCGACGCCCAGCCGACGGAGGCTCATCAGCACGCACTGGCGTAGGTACTCCGGCCGGCCGACGGGCGCCCACTGGTCGGGACCGTGCCGGGTGAGGCCTCCCTTGGTGGCCACCAGCATGCCCCCGTAGGGGTGCAGGGTCTCGCGGATGAGGTCCTCGCTGACGTCCGGGCCGTAGCTGTCGGCCGTGTCGACGAGGTCGACGCCGAGGTCGGGCAGGCGTTCGAGCGTGCGCCGAGCCTCGGCTGGGTCGTTCGGCTCGCCCCAGATGCCGGGGCCGGTGATGCGCATCGCGCCGAAGCCGAGCCGATGGACGGGCAGGTCGCCGCCGATCGTGAAGGTCCCGCTGGAGATCGCGGTCGGATGAGGCATGGTGGTCCTCCTCACCCCATCCTGCGACGGTGGTCGCGGCGCTCCGGTGACGGTCGAACCTTCGGCCTTCACCGTTCATTGGGCGTCCGACGTGCCCGTGGCGGAGGGCGTACAGTTCGCGCATGACCACCGTCGTCGGCGTCGCGCCCCCTCTCGCCGCCGTCCGTCGCTGGGCGTGGGGTTTCCTCTTCCTCCGGACCGCCACGTTCCTCGCCGCCCAAGCGCTCGTCGTGCTCGGCCTGGCCCTCGCGGGCGTCCGCGAACCGTGGTGGTCGTCGGCGGCATGGTGGCCGGTCACGGCGACGCTCGCGAACCTGGTGGGGCTGGCGCTGCTCGACGGGCGGCTCCGCGCCGAGGGGTTGGGCTGGCGCGACCTGCTGCGGCTGCGGCCCGAGGGCACGGGTTGGGGCCGCGAGACCCTCGCACTGCTCGTGACGCTGCCGATCATCGCGCTGGCCGCGGCCCTACCGCCAGCGTGGATCGGCGCCGCCCTGTGGGGCGATCAAGCCGTCGGACAGGCGCTCCTCATCGGACCCTTGCCGCTCTGGGCGGCGTGGGTGAGCCTGGTGGCGTTCCCAGTGACCACGGCCGCGGTCGAGCTGCCGACCTACGCGGGGTACGTGCTGCCGCGACTCCGGGCCAGCGGCCTGCCGGTCGTCCTCGCGGTGCTGCTCGTGGGTCTCGTCCTGGGGGTGCAGCACGGCGCCCTTCCCTTCCTCCCCGCCAAACAGTTCTTCATCTGCGCACGACGATGTTCATCCCCTTCGGTCTGGCGATCGTCGGCGCCATCGCCTGGCGCCCGCGGCTCCTGCCCCTCTTCGTCGTCGTGCACGGGCTGCTCGACGCCGCGGCCGGTGCGCTCGTCTGGCTCGCCTCGACCTGAGACGCCGTGACCCTCCACTCGATCGGTCTGCCCGACGCCGACGTCGCCTACCCCTTCACCCTGGGGTGGCTCGAGGCGACGCGGACGCTCGACCTGGACCCGGGCGTGAACGTGTTCGTGGGCGAGAACGGCAGCGGCAAGAGCACGCTGCTCGAAGCCTTGGCGATCGCCGTGGACCTGTCGACGGCGGGCGCGGTCGACCTCGCGCGCGACCCCACGCTCGACGCGGTCCGGCCGCTCGCCGACGCGCTGCGCCTCGCCTGGAGCGCGCGCAGCCGACGGGGCCTGTTCCTCCGCGCGGAGGACTACTTCGGCTACGTGCAGCGGCACCGTCGCGCGCAGGCCGACCTTCGCGACGCGGCCGACGAGGTGGCGCGAGCGTCCGAGCACGTCTTCGACCTCGAGCGCCGACGCCGGATGGCGCCGTACCTCGGTCCGGCGCACGCGGCGGACGCGCGGTACGGTGGCGACCTCGACGCGCGATCGCACGGCGAGTCGTTCCTGGCGTTCTTCCGGGCCCGTCTGACGGGGCCCGGGCTCTACGTGCTGGACGAACCCGAGGCCGCGCTGTCGCCGCTCCGCCAGTTGGCGTTCCTCACCCTCGTGAAGGACGCCGCCCAACGTGGCGCGCAGTTCGCGATCGCCACCCACGCGCCGATCCTCATGGCGGTGCCGGGCGCGCGCCTTTTCGAGCTCAGCGAGGAGGGATCCGACGGGTCGGGTTCGACGACGTCGACCACGTGCGCACGTTGCGCGCGTTCCTGGCCGATCCGGGTTCGTTCCTACGCCACTTGTAGGTCAGGCGGCGCGCTTCTCCCAACGCAGCAAGCGACCCGCCTCGTCCTCGCGTTCGTCGACGAACCGGAACCCCAGCTTCTCGATGACGCGGACGGACGCAGCGTTGTCCACCCGGCACTCGGCGATCACCGCGTTCACCTCGGTGCGGTCGAGCAGCCAGGCCACGAAGGCACCGCCGGCCTCGGTGGCGATGCCCCGATCGCGCTGTGGAGCGTTCGTCGCGTAGCGGATCTCGACGGTGCCGTTCTCGTCGGGGACGGCCGTGCACCCGACCTGACCGATCGCCTCGCGGCCCTTGCGAGCGACGATCGTGCCGCTCCAACCCTCCGGCGTCCCGTCACGACGTCGCGCCAGCCAGGCTTCGAAATCGCCGATGGCGTCGCCCGGCCAGGTGGGCGGGAAGTGCACCGAGGCCACGCGATGCCCGTCCTCGGCGGCGTCGGGGCCCAGGTCGACGTCGGCGAAGAAGTCGTCGTACCGCAGCCGTCTCTCGATCACGTCCGTCGGCGTCCGCACGATGATGGTGCGGGGCGTGACGATGCACAGGTCGCTGGTAGCGGGCATCCGGACTCCTCTCGTCGTGGGTCGAACCTCAGGGTACGACGTCTTCGGCGCGTCGCGCCTCCCGCACGGCGGCCGCCCAGAGCCGGAGCGTCCCGGCGTGGACCTGCGCGGCCGCAGCGGGATCGCCCAGGGTCAAGGCGCCACGCCACGCCGCCCACACGGCGGCCGCGATGGGACCCGCGTCGGCCTCGTCGCCCGGCCATGCCCGCTGGACGGCGTCCTCGACGGCGGCGCCCAAGGTCGTGGCGGCGCCGAAGGTCGTGGCGGCGCCGGGGGTGGTGGCGGCGTCGGAGCCGGCGCCGTCCTCGGCCGGTTCCGCCGGGCCGGGCGCGAGCACCAGGTCGCGGTGATGCGGGCGAGCGACGGCCGCCTCGAGCAGCGCGAGGCCGGTCGCGTCGAGCCATGCGATCGGGTCGGGGTCCGAGCGCGTCAACGCCTCGTCGATCCAACGTTCGGCTTCGCGTTCGGCCAGCGCGGAGAGCAAGCCCGCTTTGGTCCCGAACGCCGTGTAGAAGACCATCGTGGAGCAGCCGGCGGCGTTCGCGAGTCGCCGCATCGAGATCCCGGACGGCCCCTCGGCCGCCAAACGGGCGTCGGCGAGATCGAGCAGGCGCTCGGCCACGGCGTCGCGTCCAGCACGGCGCGCCTCGGTGTACGCGGCGGTCGGTTCGGTCGCGTCTGAACCCATGTCCTGATCTTATCACGGCGTTACGCTTCTCGCACCGCCAGCTTCGGTCGTGAGGGACGCAGCGCCAACCCCTTCACGACGTAGCGACGCGTGTATCCGGGGGCCACGTACGGCGCCGAGATCGTGCTCCAACCCCGCCGCGCGTACAGGATCGCCCCCGCGTTCCGCTCGTCGTCGAGCGTGGTGAGCACGGCGTTCGCCGTGTCGACACCGGCCAACAGCGTGTCGTGGAGCCGCGAGCCCCAACCCCGTCCCCGCCAGCCGGGGACGACCGCCAGCTCACAGACCAAGAAGGCGTCCTGGCACCAGCGCGCTCGGCGGGCGGGCGACAGCTGGGCCACGACGGCGTCGACCCAAGGCAGGCCGCGCTGGGCACGATGCCCGTACGCGAAGCCGACGAGCTCGCCACCGACCCAGACACCCTCCGCCCGCCAATCCGGTGCTCGCTGATGGCTGCGCCACCTCGGTGCGAACCGCGCTCCGGCCAGCGGTCCCTCCTCGTAGGGAGCGCCGCTGAAGGCCTCGGCGTACACGGCGACGACGTCGGACTCGAGGTGGGGCGCCTCGTCGAGCGCGATCGCACGGCGTCGCACGGACACGGGGTCCATCGCGTCCAGCCTACGGCCTCGCAACCGTGGGTCACGGTGCAGGCGTGGCGCATGCCACACCCCCTCGCACGACCGTCGGTTTTGATAACCCGCATGACGCTCGTCCCGGCCGAGAAGAGCGACCCGCTCGCCCGCACCGAACAGCTGCACCGGTGGGGGGAGGCCGCCTTGCGACGCTTTGCTGTGGAGGCGGCCGGCGAACGCGACCTGCCCAAGCTGTGGCGGCTCGTCGAGGCGCACCTGACGCTGCACGGTGGCTCCGGTGTCGGCACGTCGGTCCACACGCTACGGGCCTACCGACGCGGGATCCAGGAGCTGCTCACGCTCTGGGCGGGCGAGTCGCTGCTTCGGCCCGCACGCGACGCCGGGGCGCTCTACGTCCAGCGCCTGAGGGCCGGCGACCGGGACCCCGTCCACGCGGAGGCCGAAAACGGCAAACGCGGTCGGCGGCCCAAGCGCGGGCCGTTGGCGCCGGCCACGGTCGAGCTGCGCCTGGCGGCCGCCCGCGCGCTCTACGACGCGCTGCGGTGGGCGGGCGCGACCGAAGCCGACCCCTTCCGCGACGTGCGCACCGGCCGCGACGTGGACCGTGAAGAGGACGTGGCCGGCCTCAAGGTCTACACGGAGAACGAGCTGATCGAACTGCTGGGCCGCGCCGAAGACCCCGAGGACCGCGTCATCGTCTTGCTGGGCGCACACGCCGGCCTGCGCGTGAGCGAGATGCTGGCGCTGCGGTGGGACCGGATCGACCTCGGCGGCCGTGAGCTGCTCGTCAAGGGCGGCAAGGGGAACAAGACCGCGCTCGTGCAGTTGACGCCCCGTCTCGCCGCGGAGCTCGAAGGGTGGCGGCGCCTGCAGCTGGCGCGGACCCCCTCGGAGCCGTTCGTGCTCGGTCTGCGGTCCCAGTACGGCGTGTACCGACGGCTGAAGTCGTTGTGCCTGCGCTCGGAGGTCCGGTTCAAGGGCGTGCACGCGCTCCGCCACGCCGCCGGCACGAAGCTGTACCGGCAGACGGGCGACCTGGGCCAGGTCCAAGATCACCTCCGCCACGCCACCCTCGACATGGCCCGCCGGTACGCGCGCTCGGACCGCCGCAAGCTACGCGGCAGCCTCGACGACTGGTCCTGAACGCGTCGCAACCGCGCTCCGGCGTCCTCGGCGTATCATCGGTCATGCTGCCCCAGCCCTTCGAGGCCGCCACGGTGTGGTGGAACGGTCGACCGTCGGACGTGCGCGGTGTCCCGCGAACCGCCCCTCCGTACGGCGCCGGCGGAGGGCCATGACCCAGGCGGCGACCGAAGCCGGCCAAGACCCGTTCGCCACCGTCGTCGAAGCCCCCGCGCCCACCCGCGGTCCCGCCTGGTGGACGTTCCCGTGGGCCACCCTGGCGGGGCGCGTCTACGCGCTCATCGTCCTCGCGGTCCTGACGCTGATCGCCTTCGCGCTCGTGTACGAACGCCGCGAGGCCGACCTGGCCCGTGAGTTGCAGCTGACGCGCGCCGAGACGTGGGTGAGGCAGCTGGTCGTGGGGGACGCGGTCGCCCCGACCGATCTCGCCGCGCTCCGGAGCCGCTTCGCCGACCTCGGACTGCCCGCCGACGCCAGCCTGGCGGTCGTCGACGCCCAGGGCGTCGTGCTGCTCGACGTGCCCGACGGAACACGAGCCGGCGCGCCCCTCGACGGGCTCGGCGCGGCCACCGGGCCGCTCGTCGGCCTCGGCCAACCCGTCGAAGCCGGGGCCGGCGCACCCGTCGGGACGCGGGTGGGCTGGACCACCGGTGCAGATGGCGACCGCCGGGTCGTGGGCGTGAGCCCGATCGCGCTCGGCGACGATCGCGGCGCCCTGGTCCTCTCCGCGCCTGCCGATGCGCTGCTACCGGCGAGGTCGCTGGGGCTGGCTCGGGCGGCCGTCGTGCTGGCGCTCGTGCTCGTCGCCCTGTTCGCCGGCGCTTCGTTGGCGCTCTCGAGGCTCGTGTTCCGCCCCATCCGCGTGCTGGAGCTGGCGATGTTGCGTGTCGCCGACGGCGACCTCACCAGCCGCGTGGCGCCCGCCGCGCGACGGGGCGAGCTGCGGTCGTTGGCGGGCGCGTTCGACGGCATGACGCGCGCCCTGCGACACCAGCGCCGCGCCCTCACGATCGCGTCCGACGCCCTCGCCGACCGCGAACGTGAACTGCGACTGCTCACCGACAACATCGTCGACCTCGTGAACGCCACCGACGCCGAAGGCCGGATCACGTACGCCTCGCCCTCGTACCGCGACGCCCTCGGTTACGATCCCGCGAGCCTGCTCGGCCGCGACGCGTCGGAACTGCTCGAACCCGACGACGCCGTTCGGCTCGAAGCGCAACTCGACGCCGGCTTCCGCCGCGGCGAGCGGCGCGTGCGCATCGAGGTACGCCTGCGCGGCGCGAGCGGCAACCTCGAGTGGTACGAGATGCTCGTCAAACCACGACTCGACGCTGACGGACGCTTCGTGGGCGCCCAAGGGACCCTGCGCGAGATCAACGAACGCAAACATCTCGAGACGCTCTTGGCCGAGCAAGCGCTGCACGACCCGTTGACGGGCCTCCCCAACCGGCGCTTCTTCGCCGAGGTGGTCACACGCCTGCTCCTCCACGCCAAACGTTCGGGCGAGACGGTGGCCATCGGTTTCGTCGACCTCGACGGCTTCAAGGAGGTCAACGACACGTACGGGCACCAGGCCGGCGACGCCCTGCTCCAAGAGGTCGCCGATCGGCTGCGGAGCGCCGTCCGCGAGGGCGACGTCGTCGCCCGCCTCGGCGGCGACGAGTTCACCGTGGCGCTCCGGTCGCTGCAAGACGAGTCGCACGCCCGCGCGATCGCGGAGCGCATGGCGGCCGCCTTCGAGGTCCCGTTCGACCTGGGGACGACCACCGTGGCCTCGTACGCCAGCATCGGGGTGGCGCTCTACCCCGCGCACGGCACCGACCTCGAGGCGCTCTTGCGCTCCTCCGACCGCGCGATGTACCGCGCCAAACACGACGGTTCCGGCTCGGTCGCGTTCGCGTCCACCCCCGACTGAGCGCCTCGCGGACGTCTCGAGGCGCCTGGGGCCCCGGTGGTAAGCTCGCCGGGTTCGAGTTCGACGTCGGCCGGGCCGCTGTCGGCCCGCTGCGACGACCCCGTGCCCACGACCCTCGAGCCGAACGGTAGGAGGTGCCGGTCATCGACCCAGCGTCCCGAACCCGCACGGCCGCCGACCCTCGCCCTTCCCGTGAGCGCCGCCGATGACCCCCGCCCTCGTGCGGACGGGGTTCGTGGCCGTGGTCCGGCCCGCGTTCAAGGGTGACGGCGAGGCCGTCGCGCGCCGCGGCCTGCACGCGGTGCAGGAACGCGCCGGCGCCCTCGGCGCCGATCTGGTCGCGGCCGAGGGCGTCGTGCGGGACGCCGCGGACGCGGTCGCTGCCGGGCGCCGGCTCGAACGCGCGGACCTCGACGTCCTCATCGTCCAGCACGCCACCTTCGCCACCGGCGACCTGCTCGCGCCGCTGTTGGCCGCGGCCCCGCGCGTCCTCGTGTGGGGCGTCCCGGAAGTGGCCGGCGCGCGACCGCTGCCCTCGCGCGTCGACGGCCAGCGCGGTCCCCTGCCCCTGAACAGCCTGTGTGGCCTGAACATGACGCTGTCGTTCGCCGAGGGACCGCAAGGCGGCGCCCGCGGTCCCGTCGGCTGGTGCTACGGCGACGTCGACGATCCCGCCCTCCACGCCCGGCTCCACACCCTGTTCGCCGCCGAGCGCGGGGCCCTGGCCCTGCGCCGCGCACGCGTCCTCGCGATCGGGGGCACCGCGCCCGGCTTCTACGGCCTCGACGACCCGACGCTCCCCCCGGGCACGACGGTGATCGACCGTTCGCTGGGCGACCTGTTCGACCGTGTGGCCGCCGTACCCGAAGCCGACGCCGCGGCCCATGCGGCGGCGTGGCAGCGCGAGGAACCGCTCGACGCGCCGGCCGAGAGCCTGACGCGCGCGGCGCGGATCGACCTGGCCCTGACCGACCTCGCGCGCGAGACCCGCGCCGACGCCTTGGCGGTTCGTTGCTGGCCGGAGCTGCCCGACGCCTGCGGCGCGATGGCGTGCGCCGCGATGGGGCGCTCGGCCGACCGGCGGCTGCCCGCCGCCTGCGAGGGCGACGTCCTGGGCGCGCTGTCGATGCTCGTGTTGCAGGCGGTGGCCGATGCGCCTGCGGCGCTGCTCGACCTGAGCGACCTCGACCGCGAGCGCGACCGGCTGTTGCTGTGGCATTGCGGCAACGCACCACGGGCGCTCGCCGCCGAACCCGGCACCCGCCTGACCACGCACTTCAACCGAGACGGCGTCGGCGTGGTGCGCGACCAGACGCTCCGCCCGGGCCCGGCCACCGCGCTGCGGCTGCTCGACGGGGGTCGGCGGTGGGTGGCGATCGGCGGCGTCGTCGCCGAGGCCACGGCGCCCTCGTTCGACGGCGTGCGCGGCTGGTGGGGCGACCTCGTGTGGGGGCGGGAACGGATCAGCGCGGAACGCGCGGTCGCCAGCGTCCTCGACCTGCGTCTCCCCCATCATCTCGCGCTCGTCGGCGGCGACCACCGCGCGGCGCTCGTCGCCCTGACGGAGCGCCTCGAGGCGGATCTCGTGCCCCCCAGCCCCGGCTGGGACCCCAGCCCCGGCTGGGACCCCAGCCCCGGCCCGGTCGACGCGTGAACGCGGACGCGGCGCCGCCCCTCGGCTGGGGGACGACGACCCCGGTCGTGGCCTGCGTCGGGCTCTCCTGCCGCGATCACGTGTGGCACGTCGAGCGCTTCCCGCCCGTCCACTCGCGCACGCATGCCAGCGACTACCGCAGCCAGGGCGGTGGGCCGGCGGCGACGGCGGCCGTCGCGGCCGCCCGACTCGGTGCCGACGCTCGGCTGTGGGCCATCCACGGCGACGACGAGGCCGGCCGCGCCAACGCCGCCGAACTCCGCGCCTGGGGCGTCGACCTGGGCGCCACCCGCACCGTCGCGGGCGCCCGCTCGTTCGTCAGCGCCGTCCTGGTGGGACCCGGCGGCGAACGCCACCTCTTCCCCTACCGCGGCGCCGGGATCGAGGACGAGCCCGACGCCCACCCCTGGGAGCCCTTCGAGGGCGTGGGGGCGGTGCTCGTGGACGCCCGCCACCCCCGGCTCGCCGCCCACGCGCTGACGCTCGCCGCCGCGGCGGGCGTCCCCACCGTGGGCGACTGGGGCGACGCACGTCACCCAGAGCTCCGCGACCGCGTCGACCACCTGGTCGCCAGCGAGGAAGCGGCGCGAGCGGCGTTGGCGTCGGATGCCGACGACGGCGAGGACGGCGCGGACCCGGCGGACGCGGACCCGGCGGCGCCCGACGACCCGGCGCCCGACGACCCGGCGGCGGCCGCGGCGGCGCGGCGGGCGCTGGCCGTGCGGGGCGCGCAGGCGCTGCAGGCGGCGGCCGCCGAACCGGGTCGGGCGGCAGCCGCCGAGGCGGGCCCGAAGGGCTCATCCCCCGCCCGCGAACGCCGCGTCGTGGTGACCTTGGGCGAACTCGGCTGCGTCTGGCTCGACGCCGACGGCGCCTGGAGCCAGAGCGCCCCGGCGGTGCGCGCCATCGACACGAACGGCGCCGGCGACGCCTTCCATGGCGCGTACGCGGCCGCGGTCGCCGCGCGCTGGCCGCTCGTCGCCGCGTTGCGGCTGGCGACCGCCGTCGCGGCCCTGAAATGCACCGGCCTCGGCCGTGACGCACTGCCCGACCTGAGCACCGCGCAGGCGCTGGCCGAGCGCCTGCCGCCACCCGTCCCGCTCCCCGAGCCACCCCACGCACCGATCCCCGATCCTGCCGCACCCGTGCGGTCCGGAGGCGCCCGATGAAGCCATCGTCCACGTCCACAGCCCTGAGCGCCGGCAAGCTGCGCGCGCTCGCCTCCTTCGCCGACGACGGCGGACGGTTCACGATGCTGGCCGTCGACCAGCGACCGCCGATCTTCGCCGCCGTCGCGCGGCACGGCGATCGTGACCCCGCCACCGTGCCGTACGACGAGGTCGCCGCGGTCAAGGGCAAGCTGCTCGAGGTGCTGGCGCCGCACGCCACGGCCGCCCTGATCGATCCCGTGTGGTCCCATCCAGGACACGTGCTGCAGGTGCCCGGTCGTGTGGGGCTGCTGTCGACGCTCGAGGAGCACGCCTTCGACGTGGTGGACGGCGAACGTCGGTCGCGCACGATCGAGGGCTGGAGCGTCGCGCAGATCCGGCGCACGGGCGCGCTCGGGGTCAAGCTGCTCGTCTGGCACCGACCCGACCTGTCTGCTGCCGCGCACGAACACCAGGACGCGCTCGTCGAGAGCGTCGGTCGTGCCTGCGCCGAGCACGACCTGGCGTTCGTGCTCGAGCTCCTCACCTACCCCCTGCCCGGCGAAGACCCCGAGGGCGACGCGTACGCCCGCTCGAAGCCCGCATCGGTGCTCGGCTCGCTGCGCCGCTACGCCGATCCCCGTTTCGGGGTCGACCTCATGAAGCTCGAGTTCCCGGTCGACCTCGCGCGCGTCGACGGGTTCCACGCCGGAGCGCTCGACGGCGTCGTGCGCTCGCCGATCTTCGACCGCGACGAGGTCGACGGCTGGTTGGCCGAGCTCGACGCCGCTTCGCCGGTCCCGTGGGTGCTGCTCTCGGCGGGCGTCGGGCCGCGCGCGTTCGCGCTCGCCGTCGACCTGGCCGTGAACGCCGGTGCCAGCGGCATCCTGGCGGGTCGTGCGGTCTGGTACGACGCGCTGGCCGCCTACCCCGACCTGGGCGAGGTCGAACACCGGCTGCGCACCCACTCGGTGCCGTACCTGCACGAGCTCGCCGCGCTCGTCGAACGGGCGACTCCGTGGTTCGACCATCGCCGCTTCGGGGGTCATCCACGCGTCGCGGACGCCTCCCCGACGTGGTTCAGGGGTTACCGATGATGCCCGAGATGCCGCTCGTCGCCGTGGTCGTGGGCGCCGGCGACATGGGCGCGCGCCACGCCCGTCACTGGCAGACGGCGGGCGCCCGCGTGGTCGCGATCGTCGACCCCGACGGCGCACGTGCCGCCGCAGCGGCCGCCGAGACCGGCGCGACGGCGGCGGTCAGCCTCGAGGCCGCCCTGGCGTTCGAACCCACGGTCGTGAGCGTGTGCACCCCCACCTTCCTGCACGCCCCCACCACCATCGCCGCCCTGTCGGCCGGCGCGCACGTGCTGTGCGAGAAGCCGGTCGCCCTCACGCTCGCCGACGCCCATGCCATGACGGCCGCGGCGGAACGTCATGACCGACGCCTGCGCTTCGGCTTCATGCGCCGCTTCGATCCCGCTTTCGCCACGCTGGCCGAGCAGACGAACGCGATCGGCGGGCCCCGCTTCGTGCAGGCCAACGTGACCGCCGGCGTGCGGCCCAAGACCCTGATGCACGACGCCCGCGCCAACGGTGGGCCGATCCTCGACATGGCCTGCCACCTGTTCGACATGTGGGCGACCTGGTTCGGCGGTCCCCCGACGACCGTCGACGCGCGCGGCGGCATCCTCGGCGGCGACAAACCGCAGCTCGCCGCGATCCAGGAGCGGGCGATCGACACCGCGCTCATCGGGCTCACGTACCCGGACGGGACCCACGTCCAACTGCAGATGTCGTGGGGTCTGCCGGCCGGCGTCCCGGCCGAGGAGCACCACGTGATCGTCGGTCCCGACGCGCTCCTGCGCGTCGAGTGGCCCAGCCTGATCGTGCGTCGCCGCGCGCTCGAAGCCGAGACGTGGACCAACCCGGGCGGCGACCCGTGGCAAGCCGAGATCGCCTCGTTCGCCGCGGCCCTCCGCGGCGGCGGCCCCGACCACCTCGCCGACGCCACCGCCGGCATCGACGCACTGCGCACCTCACTGGCCGTCCTCCGCTCCATCCGCACGGGCGCGCCGGTCGTCGTCGGCGACGTGCTCACCGACGACGTCGCCCCGCAGACCGTCGCCGCCGTCCGGCCCGTGGTGGAGGCGCGACCGTGAGCGCCGCGGGCCTCGCCGCCGCCCGCGCGTGGGGGCTCGACCCGACCGCCCTCGGCCTCGACCCGGAAGGGCGCGAAGCGGAAACCCGCACGAAGCTCGCCCGGGTCGGCGCGCGCCTCGACGAGCTCGAGGCCGACGTGCTGGTGATCCGGCGCGCAGAGAACCTGGCCTGGTTGACCGGTGGCGCCGACCTCCTGGTCGACCGCGAGGGCTCGCCGGTCGCCGACGCGGTGGTGACGCGTGACAAGGTCGTCTTCGTCACCAACCGGATCGAGGCCGGCCGGCTCGCGGACGAGGAGTTGCCGCCCGGCGTCGACCTCGAAGTGGTCGACTGGTACGACGCCGGAGCGCGCGAACGGCGCGTGGTGGGTCTCATCCAGGGGGACCGGGTCGTCACCGACCGTGACGTCGACCTCACGAGCCTCCGCCAGCCGCTGCTGCCGGTCGAGATCGCCCGCTTGGCTGCCGTCGGAAACACCGCCAGCCGCGCCCTCACCGACGTGGCCGGCACGGTGCGACCGGACGACAGCGAGCGTGACGTGGCGGCCAAGCTGCGCGGCGGGCTCGGGTCGGCGGGCGTCGACCTGCGCGTGGTGCTGGTGGCGGGCGACACCCGGTTCGGTCACGTGCGGCACCCGGTGCCCACCGACCGACCCTTCGGGCGTGTCGGGCTGCTCGTCGTGTGCGCCACGCGCTTCGGGCTCGTCGCCTCGCTCTCGCGCTCGATCGCCTTCGGCGCCGTGCCCGACCGCGCCGAAGGCGCGCTCGAGAGCGTCCTGCGCGTCGAAGCCGCCATGCTGGACGCGACACGGCCCGGCGTCGCCTCGCGCGACGTGTTCGCCGCCGCGCAAGCCGCCTACGCGGCCGAGGGTGAGGCGGATGCCTGGCAGCACCACCACCAGGGTGGGCCCGCCGGGTACCTCCCACGCGACTGGCTGGCGACACCCGACGAGGGCCGCACGATCGGCGACGGTTTCGCCGTCGCTTGGAACCCGTCGCTGCCGTGGGCCAAGAGCGAAGACACGTTCGTGCTCCAGGGCGGCGGGCTCGAAGCCCTCACCTGGGACGACCGCTGGCCGCACGTCGTCGTCGGCGGTCGGCCGCGCGCGCTCGTCCGCACGCTGTGAGCGGCGACGGCCACCCGCCGTTGCGCGTGGGCCTCGTGGGCGCCGGCCGCTGGGCGGCCGCCCATCGCGACTCGCTCGCGGCCGCCGGCGCGGAGCTCGTGGGCGTCGTGACCGGCACCGAGGACGGTGCCCGCCGGGCGGCCGACGCGTGGGGCGTGCCGGCCAGCACCGACCTCGAGGCGCTGCTCGCCGGGTCGGCGGAGGCCGTCGTCGTGGCGAGCCCCAACGACCGCCACGCGCCCCAGGCGCTACGCGCCCTCGCCGCCGGCAAGCACGTCCTGGTCGAGAAACCGATGGCCATCACGGCGGCCGACGCCGACCGCTTGGTGGCGGCCGCCCGCGCGAGCGACCGGGTCGTCGCCGTCGGTCACGTCATGCGCTGCTTCGGCTGGGTCGACGGGGTGCGCAGGCTGGTCGACGCCGGCGCCATCGGGCGGCCCCGCCACCTGCGGCTGGACCTGTGGCGTCGCCCGTACCGGAGCGGTGCGGGCGGCTGGAAGGCCGATCCGGCCCGGCTCGGCTCGAGCGTGCTGGAGGAGCCGATCCACTACCTGGACCTGGCCGCCTGGCTGCTGGGGCCGCCGACCTCGCTCCTGGCCTGGGCCTCGTCGCGACCGGGCCGCGAGCCGCTGCACGAAGACCTCGACGTGCGCCTGGAGCTGCCCGACGGCCGCTGGGCGACCTTGACGCGCTCCATCGCCGCCGACGGCTTCGCCGTGGACCTGCGGCTGTCGGGCGACACCGGCGCCCTGCGCGCGTGGTGGCGCGGGTCCCATGACGCCGACCCGAACCCGGAGGTCGGACTGGTGCTGCATGACACCCAAGGGACCCGCTCGGTGCCGGTGCCGGCAGCCACCGGTCACGCGCACGACATGGTGCGCCAGACGCGCGCCTTCGTGGCCGCGGTGCGCACCGGCACCGCGCCCCCGGCCGACGTCGAGGCCGGGCGGGAGGCCGTGCGGCTGAGCCTCGCCGTCGAGACGTCGCTCGCCCGCGGCGAGCCGGTGCCCGTTTAGCCGACCGGCGTCCGCAGGCGCTCGCCCCGGAGCACCCGCAGCACCTCCTCGGCCACGTGTCCCGACGCGCGGGCGTTGGCCTCGACGGTGACGCCGGCCACGTGCGGCGTGAGCACCAGCCGCGGCGCGCCCGCCAGGGGGTCCTCGGCACCCGGCGGCTCGTTCGCGCGCACGTCGAGGACCGCGCCGCGCAGGTGACCGCGCGTCAGCGCCGCGGCGAGGGCGGCCTCGTCGATCAGTTCCCCCCGCGAGGTGTTGACCAGGACGGCGTCGGGCCGCAGGCGCGCCAGCGCGGTCGCATCGATCAGCCGTCGGGTGGAGGGCACCAGCGGTACGTGCAGGCTCACCGCGTCGCTCGTGGCGAGCAGGTCCTCGAGCCCGACGAGGCGGACGCCGAACTCCTGCACCGCGAAGGAGGCTTCGTGCACCACGGGATCGGTCGCCTGGACCCGCAGCCCGAAGGCGCTCGCCCGGCGGGCCACGCGGGCGCCGATGTCGCCCAGACCCACCAGCCCCAGCGTGCGACCGAACGCCTCGGTGCCCATGAAGGCCTGGCGGTCCCAACCACCTTCCCGGACGTGCGCCGTGGCGGCGTCGAAGCGCCGCCAGACGTGGAGCAGGGCGCCGAGCACGTACTCGGCCACGCTCGCCGCGTTGCTGCCCGGCGCCCACGTGACGGCCACCCCGGCGGCCCTCAAGGCGGGCAGGTCGAGGTTGTCCAGCCCCACGCCGACGCGCCCGACCACCTTCAACCGAGGTGCCGCCGCCAGCGCGGCAGCGTCCACGCGCGTCTGGTTGCGCACCAGCCAGGCGTCGGCGCTCGCCAAGGCGGCCTCCAGGGCGGGCCGGTCGCGATGCAGGTCGCGGTGGCCGACGACGTCGTGCTCGACGCCCAGGCGCTCCAGCGCGGCGGCATCGATCCATTCGGATACGACGATGGTGCCCAAGTCGACCTCCGTGGTGCGATCGTACCGTCGGTCGCGGCGCTGAGGGGCCGGCCCGGGCCTTGTCGCGCGGGCGCCCACGCCTTACGGTAGGTCGACTGTGCGTCGCCCATGCCATGGGCGGCCGCCCTCGTGAGGGGCGGCGCCCATGTGGCGGGCGACGCCATCGGGAGGTCTTCATGTACGCCAGCTTGCTCGCCATCCACAACATCACCCGCTGGTTGGTCCTCATCGCGGCCGTCGTCGCGCTCGTCGTGGTCGTGCGCGGCCTCGCCACCCGCCAGCCGTGGGACCGCACCGCCCGGCTCTCGAGCCTGACCTTCGTGTCGCTCATGGACCTGCAGCTCGTCCTGGGCCTGCTGCTCTACGTCGTGAGCCCGATCGTGCGCGCCGGCCTGGGCGACATGGGCGCCGCGATGTCCGACACGACGACGCGCTTCTTCGTCGTCGAGCACCTCTCGATCATGATCATCGCGGTCGTCTTCGCCCACGTGGGGTCGATCACCGCCCGCCGCGCCCCCGACCACCGCGGCCGGTACGTCCGTGCGGCGATCTGGTTCGGTCTGTCGACGGTCGCGGTGCTGTTCGCGATCCCGTGGTGGCGGCCCCTGTTCCCCGGTCTCTGAGGAAACGGTAGCGCGCCGCAGCGGCCGGGGACAAAGGTTGGACCCCGCGTGGGAGACGCGGGGTCCGGTGTTCGGAAGAGGGCGGGAGGTCCTGGGAGGAGACCTTTAATCCACAAACGAAGTCTACGCAGCCTCTCTTACGGGCTTCTTACTCGGATGTGACGCTCGTCACCGCGCACACCCCGTCGCTCGTGCCCTTGGTAGCCTCAGCCGTGGGCGATGCTCCGCGCTACACCGCTTGGGCCGACGTGCCGCCCGGCCTGCGGCCCGAGAACGACCTCCGTTTCGCCGGTCTCATCCCGCGCGGCGGCCCGGTCGCGTGGCTGCACCAAGACGGTCGCGAGGTGGCGCTCTACCGTGAGGCGGACGCGATCCCGAAACCGCCGAAGGCCCCCGCGCCGCCGTCGGGCTCGATCGACCCCGCCCGCTCCAACACGATCCCAGCCGGCAGCGCCGGCTCACGCGCGGCCAAGGGTGTGCGTCGCGACGTCGTGCATCTCCCCGGCTCCGGTGGCCTGCGCCGCGCCACGGTGCGCACCGACGCCGACCCCGCCTCGGGCGCCGCGGCCGCGTTGGCGTGGTTGCGCGAGCTCCTCCTCGACGACTTCGTGGTGATCGACACCGAGACCACCGGGCTCGGCTACGCCGACGAGGTGATCGAGGTCGGCGTGATCGGTGCGGACGGCGGGGTGCGCTTCTCGTCGCTCGTGCGGCCCTGGTCGGGACGGGTGCCGGCGGGGGCGAGCCGCATCCACGGGCTCACGATGACCGACCTCGCCGACGCGCCCACGTTCACCGACGTCTACGACGAGCTGCTGGCCGTGACGGCCGGGAAGCGCGTCGTGGCGTGGAACGCCCCCTTCGACGAGCGCATGGTGCGCCAGTCGGCGGTCACGTGCGGCCGCCGTGAGCGGTTGCGCGGGTTCGAGTGCGCGATGCGTGCCTACGCGTTGGCCCGGGGGCTGCGCCACGGCCGCGCCAAGCTCGAACGCGCCGCCCTCGAGACCGGTGTCCTGGGCCAGCGCGCGCAGCGCCACCGCTCGACCGACGACGCCCTGCTGACCCTGCAGGTGCTCATGCGCACCGTCGGCCGCTGAACCCGCCCCCGATCGACAGGGCCGCCGACGCGCGTCCTCAATCGGGCTGCAACGTCGTCGACTTGCGGGTCAGGCGCTCGATCAGGTCGCGCTTGAGGGTCACGCCGATCCCGGGCCCGTCGGGCACGTGCTGGACACCGTCGACGGCGTCGAGCAGCGGCTCGACCACGTCCTCGTCCCAGTAGCGACTGGCGCTCGACGTGTCGCCCGGCAACACGAACCCCTCGAGCGTGGAGAGGTGCAGGTTGTGGGCCCGGCCGACGCCCGACTCCAGCATGCCGCCGCACCAGACCGGCGCGCCGAACGCGACGGCCACGTCGTGCAGGCGGCGCGCCTGGACGTAGCCGCGCACCCGCCCGACCTTGACGTTGATGACGCGTCCCGCGCCGATCTGCAAGGCCTTGCGGGCGTCCTCGGCCGAGTGGATCGACTCGTCGAGACAGATCGCCGTGCGCAGCTGCCGCTGCAGCTCGGCGTGGTCGATCAGGTCGTCGTAGGCGAGCGGCTGCTCGACGTAGGCGAGGTCGAAGTCGTCGAGACGCCGCAGCGTGGGCGCGTCCACGAGCCGGTAGGCGCTGTTGGCGTCGACGGTCAGGTCGATCTGCGGCAGCGCCTCGCGCACCGCGGCGACCGGCACGAGATCCCAGCCCGGCTTGATCTTCAGCTTCACCCGGCGGTAGCCCTCGGCCACGTGGGCGGCCGCGAGGTCGACGGTGGCCTCGGCGCTGGCCTGGATCCCCAGCGAGACCCCCACCGGCACCTCGGTGCGCACGCCGCCCAGGAGCCGCCAGAGCGGCGTCTCCAGCGAACGCGCCCACAGGTCCCAGAACGCCATCTCGACCGCGGCGACGGCCATGTTGTGACCGCGGACGAACCGCAGCGCATGCAGGAGTTGCGCCGGCGTGTCGAAATCATGACCGAGCACGGCCGGGGCGACGAAATCGGACAGCACCCCCCAGGCGGTGTCGTTCGTCTCGTAGCTGTACCCCGGGAACTCGCCCGCGACGCACTCGGCCACGCCCTCGCCACCCTCGCCCCGAACCGTGACGAGCAGCACCCGGCGGTCCTGCTCCACCCCGAAGCTCGTCTCGAAACGGAAGCGGAGCCGCAGGTCGATCTCCCGGAGTTCGATCTCGTCGATGCGCATGGGCGCATGATGACCCGGCGTGGCGCCGCGGGTGCGCGCCGCCACGCCGGGGTGCGTTCAGGCGAGCGCTGCTTCGAGGGTCGTCAGGGCGGCCGTCTCACCCACGTGCAGGTCGCGCAGCCGGTCGGCGAGGTCGGCGCGCAACGCGTCGACGCGAGCGGCATCGTCGGTGAGGGCGTCGAGGGCGGCGGCGCGCAAGGCTTCGCCGACGGCCTCGGGGGCAGCCTCTGGGCCCGCCGCCGTGCCGGGCGCGGCGGGCGCGCCGTCGTCGAGCGCCGCCCAGCGCGACTCGAGGGACGCGGCCCAGTCGGCGAGCGCAGGCACGTCGGCGGGCAGCGCGGCGTCGGCGAGCGCGCTCCAGCGCGCTCCGAGGTCCTCGTACCGGTCGGCCACGCCCGCGAGCGCGGGCCGCTCGAGGCGCACGGCCGCGTCGCGCAACCCCACCGCGGCCAGCGGCCGCAGCAACCCACCGCCGGTGAAGCGGTGCAGGACGTCCTCGTGCAACGAGGTGAGCGCCGCGAGCAGGCGCGGGCCCGCCGGGAACACGACGTCCCAGGCGTTCTTGCCGCCACCGCCGGCCACCCGGTCGGCCAACGTCGCGAGCGTGTCGAGCTTGAACGCCGCCGACATCGAGCCCATGCCAGGATCGGCGAGCCCCGCCGGCCACGCCCGCAGCCCGTCCTCGAGCGCCTGCGCCAGACGCGCCGCGTCGAGGGGCGCGGGCTCACCGAGCGCCCAGAGGCGGTGTTTGTCCTTGCGGATGCGGCCACGTGCTGCCGCGAAGGTGACCTCGTCGACGTGCACCGGCGCCAGACCCACGTCGCCGAGCCAGACCCCATCGGCGTCGCGACCCAGCACGCTGACCACGTGGTACGCCTCCGCCCCACCGCGATGGGACAGGGTGGCGAGGTCGACGAACGCGAGGACGGGCGCCTCGCGCGCCAGGGCCGCGTGGAGGTGCTTGCCCGCGGTGGCGGCGCCGCCCGTCTCCCAGACGAGGGGCTCGTAGCCGAGGCGCGCCGCGGCGCCGTCGAGCCACGCGGCGGGGGCGTGCCAGCGGTGGCGGCCGGCGAGGAACAGGCTCGAGAACTCCGGGTAGTGGAACGCGAACACGCCCATGCCCAGCCCGCCGCCGACGAGCAGGAGCGTCGCCTCCGGCAGTCGTTCGCCGGTCAAAGGATCGACGACGCCGGCCGCCGCGAGCAGGGTGCCGAGGGCCGTGGTCTCGGGATGGACGCCGGGATGGTGCCAGCGCGCGCCGGGGAACGTCGCCTCCGCGCCGGTCGCGACGACGGCTTCGCCGTGCGGATCGTCGCCGGTGAGCAGCGCGCGTCGCGCGCTCGTGTAGCGTTCGCCCGTGCGCGCCATGCGCTCACGGACGCGCCGCTTGAACTTGTGGTCACGGGTCACGGGTCCTCCAGCGCCGTCGGTCGCGTTGGGCCCGCGCCCCTGCGTCCTCGGCGTCGAAGAAGGTCGTCGATCGGTCGGCTCGTTCGTGCCCGAGGCCGCGGAGCCCCTTGACCCCCGTGGACCGCGGCGCGGGCGTGGCGACGGGGGGGACGCGTGGGCGTGCGCAGACGCCGAATCTAGCATGCGGTCCGGATCGGACCGGCGCGCGCCGCCCCGCTGCGCCCTGCTAGCCTGCGGCGATGCGCGCCGTCGTGCACGTCGACATGGACGCGTTCTACGCTTCGGTCGAGCAGCGCGACGACCCGCGCCTGCGGGGTCGGCCCGTGGCGGTCGGCGGCGGTGGCGACCGCGGCGTGGTCATGACGGCGTCGTACGAGGCGCGCGCGTTCGGGGTCGGCTCGGCGATGCCCACGTCGGTGGCGCGCCGCCGCTGCCCCGACCTGCTGGTCGTGGCGCCACGCTTCGACGCGTACCACGCCGCCTCGCGCGCCGTGCGGACGGTCTTCGAACGCGTCACCGACCTGGTCGAGCCGCTGGCGCTCGACGAGGCCTACCTCGACGTCACCCATCCCCTCGGCGCGGCGACCGTCGGCGACCCCGCCCCGGTCGGGCCGCTCGACGTCGACGGCGCCGCCGCGCTGGCGCGCGACATCCTGACGACGATCGAACGCGAGGTCGGCCTCACCGCTTCGGCGGGGGTGGCCACGGGCAAGTTCGTGGCCAAGGTCGCGTCGGCGGCCCACAAGCCGGCGGGCCTCACCGTCGTGCGCCCCGACGAGGCCGAGGCCTTCGTGGCGGCGCTGCCCATCGAACGCTTCTTCGGCGTGGGCCCCAAGACCGCGGAGCGCTTGCGCACCTGGGGGGTCGTCACGGGCGCCGACCTGCGCGAGCGCTCGCTGACCGACCTCGAAGGCTTCCTCGGCAAGCTCGGGGCGTTCCTCCACGCGATCGCCCGGGCCGACGACCCGCGCCCCGTCGTCGCCGACCGGGCGCGCAAGTCGATCGGCGCCGAGCGCACCTTCGCGCACGACCTGCGCACCGTGTCCGACGTCGCTCCCGAGCTTGCGCGCACCTGCGCGGTCGTCGCCGACCGCCTCACCCGGGCGGGCCTGGCGGCGCGCACGGTCACGGTGAAGGTCAAGTACGCCGACTTCCGCGTCGTGACCCGGTCGAGCACGCCGACACGCCCGGTCGCGACGGCCACCGACCTGTGGGACGTGGCCGAGTACCTGGCCTTCACCACGCCGCGGCCGCCCGGGGCGATCCGCCTCGTCGGCGTCTCGGTGTCGGGTCTCCTCGACGCCGCGGGTTTGGCCGTGCAGGGCGCGCTGTTCACCCTGCCGCCGTGAAGCGCGGGCGCCCTCGGCGTCAGCCGGAGCGGTCGAACCCGCGCGCGTCCTCCAGGTCCTGTTCGATCAGGCGACCGTCGCCGGCGAGCGACTCGACGTGGTGGCGCAATTCGTGGGTGAGCGTCTCCCAGGCCTCGTCTTCCCAGTCGAAGGCCGGATCGCCGTCGGCCACCGCCACGAAGCTGCCGTAGTACAGCGCCACGTGTCGTCCCAGACCCTCGCCGGCGCCCAGGAAGTCCTCGGTCCCGGGGTCGAGGTACTCGCCGAGCCGCCAGACGTCGACGTACCCCTCCTCGGGTCGCGCCTCCTCGAGCACGTGCACGCCCTGCAGGTCGCGGAAGAACACCGTCGGGATCTCGGCCACCATCTCCTCGACCAACGCCTCGAACGCAGCGAAGGTCATCGCCGGGCGCCCCCGACGCGTTCGACGTCGCGTGCCGGCCACGTCGCCACCTCCATCTTCAGGCGCGGCTCAGCGCCCGACGCGCTTCGTCCAGTCGCTCCTCGTCGGTGAGGTCGAGCCGCAAGGGCGTGAGCGACACGAAACCCTGCTCGACCGCCCACCGGTCGCTGCCCTCCTCGACGCGCTCGCGCGGCTCCTCGCCGAACCAGTAGTGGGTGCGCCCCATCGGGTCCTCGCCGGGGATCACGAAGCCCTCGTAGTGGCGCACCGACATCTTCGTCCAGCGCAGCCCCTGCGGACGCTCCGGGAAGTTCACGTTGAGCAGAGGCAGGTCGGGGTGCGCCAGGAACAGCTCGATGACCTCCTTGAGGTACGGCTCGAAGACGCTGTAATCGACGTCGCCCTCGACCTCGGTGCTCGGCGCGCTGAAGGCGATGGCGGGGATGCCGAGGAAGCTCGCTTGTTTCGCGGCGGCCACCGTCCCCGAGTGCCAGATGTTGTGGCCGATGTTGAGCCCCAGGTTGATGCCCGTGAGCACCAGGTCGACCTTGTCCCAGTGGTGGGCGCCGAGTGCGATGCAATCGGCGGGGGTCCCGTCGACCTTGTAGGCTTCGAGCCCGTCGAGCTTCAGCCGTGCGTAGTGCAGCGGCCGGCGAACGGTGATGGCGTGGCTCATCGCGGACTGCTCGACGTCGGGGGCCACGACCCGGACGTCGCCGTAGGCTTGCGCCACACGCGCCAGGGCGGCGATGCCCGGGCTGTAGACGCCGTCGTCGTTGCTGACCAGGATCTTCATCGTCCACGATGGTACCGCGGGGGCCACCAGGGGCGGGTCCTCGCTGACGCAGCCCGCTCGAGGAGCCGTCCGCAGGCGCCGGCGCGACGCGCGGACGCGCGACGCCTCCGGGTACCCCCGGGGGGTAAGCTGGGATCATGACGACCGCCCCTCTCCCCCACCGTCCGCCGAGGTGCACATGGGCGCCCTGACGCTCGGACCGCTCGTGCTGTCGCTCGACCGCGCCTACGCCGGCTTGGCCTTCCTCGTCTTGCTGCTCGGGGCGGAGCTGTGGGCGCGACGCCACCGCTCGACGGTGAGCGCCTGGGCCTGGCGCGCGGCGATCGCGGCGTTCGTGGGCGCGCGGGTCGGCTTCGTGATCCTCCACGCGGCGGACTTCGCGAGCGCGCCCCTGAGCGCCTTCGCCTTCTGGCAGGGCGGTTTCGCACCCTGGTGGGGGGTCGCCGCCGCGGCCGGCGTCACGGTCGTCGACGCCGCACGCCGGCCCGCGTTGCGCCGCGCCGCGCCCACCCTCGGCGCGGCCGCCCTGATGGCCTGGTGGCTGCCGGCCGCACTCCTCACGCCGGCCGCCGGCGAGTCCACGGTCGTCCTACCGAGCCTGGTCCTCGAGGACCTGAGCGGCGCTCCGGTCTCGCTCTTCGAGCCGGGCACGCCGTCGATCGTCAACGTGTGGGCCACCTGGTGCCCGCCGTGCCGGCGCGAACTGCCCCTCTTGACGGGCATCGCGGCCGAGCACCCCGAGGTGCGGGTCCTGCTGGTGAACCAACGCGAGGACGCGGCCACGGTGCGCTCGTACCTCGCCGGCGCCGGCCTGCCCGAGGCGGGCACGCTGCTCGACCGGCGCGGGGAGGTCGGAGAGACGCTGCAGGTGGCGGGCCTGCCGACCACGTTCGCGTTCGACGCCGACGGCCGCTTGGTGGACCTGCATGTGGGCGAGATCTCGGCGGCGGCGCTGCGGGACCTCGTCGTGCGCGTTCGGTAAACGCGCCCCGCGTTCAGCAAACGCGCCCCGCGTTCAGTAAACGCGCCCCGCGTTCAGTAAACGCGCCTCAGCCCTTGCCTTCGAGCCAGTTCGGCGCCAGCGAGGCGTCGACCCGCAGCGGCACCCGTAGCGGCAGGGCGCCCTGCATCTCCTCCACGACGGCCTTGAGCGCAGCATCCGCGTGCGCCTTCGGCGTCTCGAGCACCAGCTCGTCGTGCACCTGGATGAGCATGAGCGCGCCGGTGCCTTCGCGCGTCAGACGGGCGTCGAGCTGCACCATGGCGCGCTTGATCAGGTCCGCGGCCGACCCCTGGATCACGGTGTTGATGGCGAGCCGCTCGCCCAGCGCGCGTTCGTTGAAGTTGCGCGACCGCACCTGCGGGATGGGGCGGCGCCGACCGAGGATCGTGCGCACGTAGCCCGTGTCGACGGCCTCGTCGACGCAGCGGCGCAAGAACCGGTCGAGTCCGACGTAGGTGCCCTTGTAGGTGTCGATGAACGCTTGCGCGTCGCCGGGCGGGATGCGCAACGTACGCGCCAGCCCGTAGGCCGTCTGGCCGTACACGATGCCGAAGTTCACCGTCTTCGCCACCGACCGCTGCAGCGGCGTGACCTCCTCGAGCGGCACCGCGTAGATCTGCGAGGCCACGAAGGCGTGGATGTCGCGACCCTCGTGGAACGCGCTCATCAGCGCGTCGTCCTCGCTGAAGTGGGCCAGCATGCGCAGCTCGACCTGGGAGTAGTCGGCCGAGAGCAGCAGGTGCTCGTCGTCGCAGGCCACGAAGGCGCGGCGGATCTCGCGGCCGGCGTCGCTGCGGATGGGGATGTTCTGGATGTTGGGGTCCGACGACGAGAGCCGGCCGGTGGCGGCGCCCGTCTGGTGGAACGAAGCGTGCAGGCGGCCGGTGTGGGGCGACACGTACCCGGGCAGCGGGTCGACGTAGGTACCGAGCAGTTTCGTGAGCTCGCGGTACTCGAGCACCTTCTCGGGCAGCGGGTGGCTCGTCTCGGCGGCGAGCGTCTCGAGCGTCTCGGCATCGGTGCTCGAACCGGTCTTGGTCTTCTTGACCACGCGGAACCCGAGCTGCCCGAACAGCACCTCGCCCAGCTGCTTGGGGCTGTCGACGTTGAAGGTGCACCCGGCCGCTTCCATGACCTCGGCCCGGAGGCGCTCGATGCGGGCCTGCAGGTGCGCCTTGTACTCGACCAGGCGGTCGACGTCGAGCGTCACGCCGGCGCGCTCCATCGCCGCCAGCACGCGCACCAACGGCATCTCCAGGTCCTCGAAGAGCCGCCGGAGGTCGTCGTCGGCCGCGTCGAGCTCGCCACGAAGCCACGTGTACAGCCGCCACGTCACGTCGGCGTCCTCGGCAGCGTAGGTGCTGAGCGTGTCGAGCGGCACCTCGAGCAGGCTGATCTGCGACTTGCCCTTGCCGATGAGGTCGGTGATGGGGATGCAGGTATGTCCGAGCAGGTCGCGCGCCAGGTCGTCCATGCCGTTGCCGCGCCGCTCGGGGTTGAGCAGGGCGGCGGCGATCATCGTGTCGAACAGCGGTCCCTGCACGCAGATGCCCTCGCGTTCGAGCACGCTGAGGTCGAACTTCAGGTTGTGGCCGACCTTGAGCACGCCCTCGTCCTCGAGCGCCGGCCGCAGCGCCTCGCGCACGAGGTCGGGGTCGAGGACCGCGCCGGTGTGGCTGCGGACAGGCACGTAGTAGCCGTGGCCCGTCTGCCACGAGATCGCGTAGCCGACCAGGTCGGCGTCGACCACGCTGAGGCCGGTGGTCTCGGTGTCGATCGCGAAGGCCTTCTGCTCGGACAACGCTCCGACCAGCGCTTCGAGCGCCTCGGGCGTGTCGACCTGGTGGTACTCGGTGCTCACCGCGACCGGCGGTTGGGCCGCCGCCTCGGCCTCGGGCCCGTCGTCGGGCACCTGCTCGAGCAGCGTCCGGAAGCCGAGCGTCTCGAACAGGTCGCGCACCTGCGCCTTGCGCACGACGGGCGTCGCGCAGGCCGCGAGCTCGAAGTCGAGGGGCACGTCGTCCTTGAGGGTCACCAGACGCCGGGTCAGCGCCAGGCCTTCGGCGCCCGCCAGCAGGTTCTCGCGCAGCTTGGGCGTCTGCTCGTCGGCGTGCGCGATCACGGCGTCGGCCGTGCCGTAGAGCTCGATCAGCTTGGCCGCCGTCTTCATCCCCACACCCTTGATGCCGGGGACGTTGTCGGTCGGGTCCCCCACCAGCGTCTGGATCTCCACCGCCTGCTCGGGTCGGTAGCCCCGCTTCTCCCACAGCTCGTCGGGGCCGATGGTCGAGCCGTCGGTGGGGTCCCAGAGCACCACGCGGGGCGTCAGGATCTGGTGCAGGTCCTTGTCCTTGCTGACGATCCGCAGCTCGACGTCCTCGCCCGCGTCGCCCAGGCGTTTGGCGATCGTGGCGATCACGTCGTCGGCTTCTTGCCCGTTGACCATGAAGGTCGGCACGCCGAGCGCGTGCACGACCTCGAACACGCGCTGGAACTGCGGGCCCAGGTCGTCGGGCGCCGCCTCGCGCTGCGCCTTGTACGGCGCGTAGTCGGTGCGGCGATCGGTGGTGGCGTCGGCGACGTCGAAGGCGATCGCCAGGAAGTCGGGTTTCTGCTTGTGGATCAGGTTCAGCAGCAGCTGCGTGAAGACGTGCACCGCCTTCACGCTCTCGCCCGAGGGGCTGGTGAGCGGCCGGAACGGGGCGTAGTAGGCGCGGAACACTTGCGCGTGGCCGTCGAGCAGGTAGAAGGTCTTCACGACCCGACCAGCCTAGCCCGGCGACGCCTCGAGGGGTCGTCGCACGTGGTCGCGGCGCGCCGGGCGCCCGGCGCCTCGGGCGCCGCACCGGCGCTACAGTACGGGCACGATGGACTTCGAGAAACTGGGCACGTTCTACCTGGGGCGCGAGCTCGAGACCGACGGGCGCACCGCCACCGACCGGCTGCTCCTCTACGACGCCAAGGACCTCACCACCCACGCCGTGATCGTCGGCATGACGGGGTCGGGCAAGACCGGTCTGGGCGTGGGCTTGATCGAGGAGGCCGCCCTCGACGGCGTGCCCGTCCTGGCGATCGACCCCAAGGGCGACCTCGCCAACCTCGCGCTCGCCTTCCCCGACCTCGCCGCCGAGGACTTCGCACCGTGGGTCGACCCCGCCTCGGCGCAGCGCGCGGGCCAGGACGCCCAGGCCTTCGCCGCCGACCAGGCGACGCGCTGGCGCGAGGGCCTGGCGTCGTGGGGCCAGGACGCGGCGCGCGTCGCGCGCTTCCGGGAGGCCGCCGACGTCCGCGTCTACACGCCGGGCTCGACGGCGGGACGGCCCCTGTCGATCCTGCGCTCCTTCGCGCGACCCGGCGCGGACGTGCTCGACGACCCCGAGTTGCTGGCCGAACGGCTGACGGCCACGGTCGGCGCGCTGCTGACGCTGATCGGTCGCCCGTCGGACCCGACGGGGCGCGACCACGTGCTGCTCGCGACGCTGCTCGAGAGCCTGTGGCGCGCCGGCCGCGACGTCGGCCTGGCCGACCTGGTGCTCGGTGTGCAGGACCCGCCCTTCCGCCAGGTGGGCGTGCTCGACATCGACACCTTCGCGCCCCCGTCCGAGCGCGCCAAGCTCGCCATGGCGCTCAACGCGGTGCTCGCCTCGCCCGGGTTCGCCACCTGGCTGCAAGGCGAACCGATGGACGTGCAGCGCCTGCTCTTCCGCGACGACGGCCGGCCACGCGTGGCGGTGGTCTCGGTCGCACACCTGAACGACGAGGAGCGCCTGACCGTGCTGTCGCTGCTGCTGAACGAGGTGGTCGCTTGGACGCGCGCCCAGAGCGGCACGGGCAGCCTGCGCGCGCTCATCTACGTCGACGAGCTCTTCGGCTTCATGCCGCCCGTCGCGGCGCCACCCACCAAGGCCCCGCTCCTGACCCTGCTCAAGCAGGCGCGCGCGCACGGGGTCGGTCTCGCGCTGGCGACGCAGAACCCGGTCGACCTCGACTACAAGGGCCTCTCGAACGCCGGGACCTGGTTCGTCGGTCGTCTGCAGACCGAGCGGGACAAGGACCGCCTGCTCGACGGGTTGCTGGCCGCGGACGGCGGCGGGCGGCTCGACCGCGCCACGCTGTCGGCGACGCTCGGCGGGCTGGGGCCCCGTACGTTCCTGCTCCACAACGTCCACGAGGACGCGCCCGTGCTCTTCAGCACGCGCTGGGTGATGTCGTACCTGGCGGGGCCGATGACGCGCGACCACCTGCGTCGGCTGCCGGCGTCCGTGGTGGGCAGCGGCGACGGGCCGGCCCCGACCGTCGCCGACCTGCGCGGCAGCGTCGGCGGTCGCCCCGCGCTCCCGTCGACCGTGCTCGAGCGCTTCGTGGCGCCCGTCGCCGTCGTGCCGGACCTCACCTACCACCCCGTCGTCGCCGGCGTCGCCGACGTCCGGTACACGCACGGGACCTACGGGATCGACGTGGCGACGCGCGTGGTGCGCGCAGCCGAGCCGACCGAGGGCGCGGTCGCCGTCGACTGGTCGGATGGCGAGCCGCTCGACCTCGACCTCGACGGCGTGAGCGACGTGCCGCTCGAGCCCGCGGCCTTCGAGGCGCCGGCCGCGCGCCTCGACGCCAAGACCTGGGCCGAGGTCGAGAAGGACTTCGCCCGCTGGATCCGCTCCGACCGGCCGCTGACGCTCTACCGCCACAAGGGGCTCAAGCTGGTGTCCGACGCCGACGAGGACGAGGCCGCGTTCCGCGTGCGCGTGCGGCACGCGGCGCACGAGGTGCGCGACGCCGAGGTCGAGAAGCTGCGGGCGGCGTTCGACAAGAAGGTGGCCACGCTCGGAGAGCGCGCGCGCAAGGCCCAGCAGACGGTCGAGCGCCACGAACAGAGCGCGCAGAGCCGCAAGTTCGACGCGGTCGTGCAGGTGGGCAGCACGCTCCTGGGGTCGTTCCTCGGGCGGCGCAGCCCCTCCGCCACGCGTCTGAGCACCGCCCTGCGCAGCGTGAACCGCGCGTCGGGCGGCGGATCCGAGGTCGAGCGCGCCAAGGAGACGGTGGGGGTCATCCAAGGGCAGATCGTCGGCCTCGAGGAGGATCTCGCCGCGCGCTTGCGCGAGGTCGCCGCCGGGGTCGTCGACGAGGAGGCCCTCGAGACCCTGCCGGTGCGCGCCAAGTCGACCGACATCGCCGTGCGCGCCGTCTACCTGCTGTGGCGACCGTTCGGGCGGGACGCCGACGGCGCCTGGGTCGACCTTGGTCGCGATCAAGTCCGCCGGGAACCCGAAGAGTCTCGCGCGCGCGGGTAAGCTGCCGCGTCGCCGCCGCCGCCCGCCGCCGTCGCGGCCGCAGCCGCCACCGCCGCCGCCGCGGGCGCCCCCGTGGACTGCCTCTGCGGGTCGGCCTTGCGGCCAGGGAGGTCTCCGTGTCCACCGATCGAACCGCCGCGCCCACCACCCGCCACGCACCCGCTCGCCACGGTCCACACCGCGGCCGTCGCTCGATCTGGGCCGTCGCACCCCTCGCGTTGGCCGCGTTGCTCCTGCTCGTCGCCTGCGACCCACCCGAGGACCGAGCCGACGCCGATCCGCGCCGCTCCATCGCGGTCGCGCTCGCCGCGACGCCGGCCGCCGTGGGGAGCGCGGTCGTCGAGGTTCGGCCGTTGCTCGACGACGCCCGGGTCGAGGGCGCCACGGTGCAGGTGGTGGGCGACATGACGCACGCCGGCATGGCGCCCGTCCAGGCGGAGGCGCTGGCCGACGCGGACGGCACGTACCGCACCGAGGACTTCGCGTTCACGATGGCGGGCGATTGGGTGTTGTCGGTCGACGTCACCTACCCCGACGGCACGGTCCGATCGACGTCGATGAACGTGAACGTCGAACGCTGAAGCCCCCCGACCCGTCGGCACGGCCGCGTCGCGGCCCCGCTGCATCCCGGACGCCGCCTCGGCCAAGGGACATTCGTCCCAACACAGGACGGTGAGGTGGGCGAGGATGATAGGGCATCGCTCGTGAAAAACTGCCCGAGGCTGCCGGAGGTCGTGCCGTGCCCGTCGTTCGTTCCTCCCAAGAGTTCCGTTCCTTTCGCGATCATCGCGCCGGCGACGTCGTCGAGCTGACCTTCGTGCGCGACGCGCACGCCTTCATGGCGGGCCGCAACGAGCCGAGTTGGTTCGCCCGCGGCACCACCGTCACCGGCCACCTGATCCGGGTGAACCCGACGATGCGCCGCGTCGTCGTCGCGCTGCCGACGGGGCTCGCCACGTTCCAAGAAGAGGACGTCGAACCGGTCTAGGGGCGTGTCCGATCCGTGTTCCACCGTTCGCGGGGGGCGGCCGGGTCCGCTCCCCGCGCGTCGTGCTGCACCGTGTGTCAGGATCGTGCCACGACGCGAGACATCGACGGCAGGACGAGACGCTCGCCCACGGCGCATCCATCGTGACGAGCGACGCGTATCACTGGATGGGAGGACGATGGACGCCGAAGGCGAGGCCCTCCGGCGCGTGGCGGCCGGCGATCCGCATGCGCTCCCCGAGCTGTACGACGCCTTGGCCCCCGCGCTGATGGCGTTGGCGCTGCGCCTGACGGGACGGAGGGAGGACGCCGAAGAGGTGGTCCAGGACGTGTTCGTTCGACTCTGCCGCGAGGCGCCGCGCTTCGACCCACGTCTGGGGAGCGTGCGCGCGCTGGCCTACACGATGGCGCGCAACCTGGTGACCTCGCGCGGCCGCGCGGCCGCGGCCCGACCGAGGGCCGTCGACGTGGACCCCGACGGAAGCGTCGGCGCCGTCGACCCGCGCGACCGTCAAGAGGCGGGCGCGATGGTGCGCCACGCGCTCGGCCACCTCGAGGCACTCGATCGTGCGCTCGTCGAGGGCGCCTACCTGGAGGGGCGCAGCCACCCGGAGCTCGCCGCCCGCCACGCCATGCCGCTCGGCACCGTCAAGAGCCGGTTGCGCCGCGCCCTTCTGCGCCTGCGCGCACGGTGGGACGAAGCGTGAGCGCGCACCCGACCGACCTGCGGGCCTACGCGCTCGGTGACCTCCCGGCCCCGGAAGCGGCGGCCGTGGAACGTCACCTGACCGAGTGCCGCACGTGCCGGCACGACGTCCGGCGCTGGCGCGACGAGCTCGAGTGGACCGTGGCCTCCTTGGCGCCGGTGACGCCGGGCGCGGCGGCGCGTACACGAGCGCTGGAGGCGGCGCGCGCCGCGATGGCCGAAACGGCCGCCGCGTCCAGGTCGCCGGCACCGCTGGAGGACACGCCGTCGACTCGGTCGCTGCCGATGCGGCCGACGTCGACCGGGCGCCCGCTCGCTCGAGGCTGGGCGCGCCGTCCCCTCGCTTGGGGTGCCGCCGCCGTCGTGTCGATCGCCGCCCTCTTCGGCACCGGCGGGCTCGCCTGGCAGCGCCACGTGGCCTGGCGCACCGTCGACTCGGAACGGGCGCTCGTGGCGGCCTGGTTGACGCGCGACGACGTGGTGACCCGGGCGCTGCCGGCAGCGCCAGGAGCGCGCAGCCCGGGAAGCGTCATGGTGGCCGAGGACGGCGTGGTCCTGGTGGTCATGCGCGGCGTCGCCCCCCCGGGCCGCACGTACCAGGCGTGGGGGTACGACGACGCGACCGCCGTGTCGTTGGGGACGCTCGCGGGGACGGTGCTGCGCACCGATGCCTCGCGGTTCGGGGCGGTGTCGATCTCGGTCGAACCGGCGGGCGGCAGCCCCGCGCCCACCGAACCGCTCGGCCGGATCCCCCTCGGTTCCTGAGTCGGCTGCATCCACGGGCGGCCGCGGCGCGTATCGAAGGGTGGAGGTACCTCATGATTCGACTTCGCCCCCTCGCCCTCGCCACCGTCCTCGCCGCGCTCCTCGCGGGCCAGGCCCTCGCGCAAGCCGTGACGCCGCCCGTGCAGGTGCGCTACGACGCCCAGCTCGGCCACTTCCTCACCGACGACGCCGGTATGACGCTGTACGTGTTCTCGAACGACGAGCCGGGCGTCTCGAACTGCTCGGGCAACTGCGCGGTCAACTGGCCGCCCGTGATCGTCGACAGCGAGACCGTGATGACCTCGCCGCTGGCGCTGCCGGGGGCGTTCGCCACCGTGGCCCGTGAGGACGGCGCCCTGCAGCTCACGTATGACGGCTGGCCGCTCTACGGCTGGGTCAACGACGCCGCGCCGGGCGACACCACCGGTCACACGGTCGGCGGCAACTGGTGGGTGGCGAACCTGAACCCCGTGGTGCAGGTCGCGACGCACCCGGACCTGGGCGCGATCCTGGTCGGCCCCACCGGCATGGCGCTCTACACCTTCGCCAACGACACCGCAGGCGTCACCAACTGCAGCGGCGGTTGCGCCACCGCATGGCCCCCCCTGGTGGGCGGCTACGACCCGGCCGGCGTGGTGCCGATGGTCGGCGAAGGCGTCACGGGCGAGGTCAGCTGGCTCGTGCGCGAGGACGGCGGCACGCAGATCCTGATCGACGGGATGCCCCTCTACTACTGGCGCAACGACAAGGTGCCCAGCGACGCCACCGGGGACGGCGTGGGCGGCAACTGGGACATCGCTCGTCCCTGACGACACGCTCGCAGCTCGACGACGCCCCGGGGGGACTTCCTCCCGGGGCGCGCGCGTGGCGCGTGGAGGACCTCAAGCCGGCGGGCGATCGGGTGTGCCCTCGAGGTCGGCGGCCGTGGGCGGGCGCCCGGCCGCGAGCGCACGCACGAGCCGCCGCGCGACGATCTCGATCGCGTCGCGCACCTCGCGCCAGCGGTCGAGATCCGAGCCGCTCGGGTCCGGGAAGCCGGCGTGGAGCCGAACCGTGCGCGCCGGGTAGACGGGGCACGCCTCGCGCGCCGCGTCGCAGACGGTGAGGACGACGTCGAACCCCCACGGGTCGCGCACCTCGTCGAGACGCTTGCTCGCATGGCCGGTCAGGTCGACGCCCGCCTCCCCCATCACCCGGATGGCCTCGTCCTTCACCCGGCTGCGCTCCGTCCCGGCCGAGTGCACGTCGAGGTCGACGCCCGTCTCGGAGGCGAGCCGCCGCAACCAGCCCTCGGCCATCTGGCTGCGGGCACTGTTGTGGGTGCACAGCACCAGCAGCCGGAACGGACGATCGCGATCCAGCGGTCGGTGCCCTGCCGGGACCGTCAGGTCGTCGGTACGGTTCACGAGACGACGATAGGCCGGGGCGGGCGAACGGTCCAGCGTCGCGGCCCCGCTCGTGGTTAGCCAGGGCGCTCGAACACGACCGCGGGCCCTCGTACCGTAGACTTTACGGTATGTCCCGCCCCCCGCCCCGCGGCCGCGGCGCCGCCGTCGACCCCGCCCAACGCTTCACGGGACGCGAGCTCGTCCTCGACGGCGACGAGCTCGATCACGCTGCGGCCACCGGCGAAGGGGGCCCCGAGCCGACGCGCGTGTTCCGGGACACGAGCCGTTCGGTGGTGAGCCACAACGACTCGCCCGACATCCCCTTCGACGTGAGCCTCAATCCGTACCGGGGGTGCGAGCACGGCTGCTCGTACTGCTACGCCCGGCCGACCCACGAGTACCTGGGGCTCTCGGCCGGCCTCGACTTCGAGCGCCTGCTCTTCGCCAAGACCGACGCCGCGGCGCTGCTCACCCGCGAACTCGCCAAGCCGAGCTGGAAGCCGCAGCACCTGGCACTCTCCGGCGTCACCGACCCCTACCAGCCGATCGAACGTCGGCTCGGGATCACGCGCGGCTGCCTCGAGGTGCTGGCCGCGCACCGTCATCCCGTCGGCGTGATCACCAAGAACGCGCTCGTCACCCGCGACGTCGACCTCTTGGCCGAGCTCGCGGCCGTGGACGCCGTCCGGGTGACGGTGTCGATCACCACCCTCGACGAGGACCTGCGGCGGCGGCTCGAGCCGCGCACCAGCACGGCCGCCGACCGGCTCAACGCGGTTCGTACGCTCGCGGACGCGGGCGTACCCGTGAGCGTCAACCTGGCGCCCATCATCCCGGGCCTCAACGACCACGAGATCCCCGCCCTCCTGGCCGCGGCCGCCGACCACGGCGCCCAGGGGGCCGCCTGGTTGCTGCTGCGCCTGCCCGGCGCGGTCGAGCCGGTGTTCCTGGCTTGGCTCGAGGCGCAGGCGCCCTTGCGCGCCGAACGGGTGCTGGCGCGCATCCGCGAGACGCGCGGCGGTCGGCTGAGCGACCCGCGCTTCGGTCACCGCATGCGGGGCCACGGCGTCTACGCCGAGCACCTGCGCCAGACCTTCGACCTCCACCGGAAACGGACGGGCCTCGACCGCTCGTTCCCGCCGCTGAACACGTCCGCGTTCCGGGTCCCCGGGCGCGGCGTCCAGGGGGGCCTGTTCGGTTGACGGCCGCGGCGGGCGGCCGGCCGCCCGCGCTAGAGTGCGGCCATGTCGCCTGACGCCTGCCGCGCGGCCATGCGCGACGCCCCTGCCGTCGGCGCCCCGGCCGTCCGCGCCCGGTGACCCGGCCACCCCCCATGGACCGCCCCTCCCTCTTCCAACGCGAGGACGACCAGCCGCTGGCCGCCCGCATGCGGCCGCGCACGCTCGAGGAGTTCATCGGCCAGGACCACATCCTCGGGCCGGGCCGTCTGCTGCGGCGGGCCATCCAGGCCGACCAGCTCTCGTCGGTGCTCCTGTACGGCCCGCCCGGCACCGGCAAGACCACGCTCGCGCGCGTGATCGCCAACAGCACCCGCGCCCGCTTCACCGCGCTGAACGCCGTCCTGGGGGGCGTGAAGGACATCCGTGAGGCCGTCGCCGAGGCGCAAGAGGAGCAGCGCGCCGGGCGCCGCACCATCCTGTTCGTCGACGAGGTCCACCGCTTCAACAAAGCCCAGCAGGACGCGCTCCTGCCGTGGGTGGAGAACGGCACCGTGGTGCTGATCGGCGCCACCACCGAGAACCCCTACTTCGAGGTCAACAAGGCGTTGGTGTCGCGCTCGCGCGTCTTCCAGCTCAAGCCGCTCACCGACGGCGACCTCCGGCGGGTGGCGGCCCAGGCACTCGCCGACCCGAACCGTGGCTTCGGCAAGCTCGACGTGCAGCTCGAGGACGACGCGCTGGAGCACCTGGTCGCGGTCGCCAACGGTGACGCGCGTTCGCTGCTCAACGCGCTCGAGCTCGCGGTCACCACCACGCCCCCGGACGCGAGCGGCGCCATCCACGTGACGCGCTCGGTGGCCGAGGAATCGATCCAGCAGCGGGCGGTCCTCTACGACAAGGAGGGCGACGCCCACTTCGACACGATCAGCGCTTTCATCAAGAGCGTGCGCGGCAGCGATCCGGACGCGGCGCTGTACTGGTTGGCGAAGATGGTGTACGCGGGCGAGGACCCGCGCTTCATCCTCCGGCGGCTGATCATCCTGGCCAGCGAAGACATCGGCCTGGCCGATCCCCAGGCGCTCGGGGTCGTGGCCGCCGCCGCCCAGGCCTACGATTACGTGGGGCTGCCCGAGGGCCGCTACCACCTGGCGCAAGCCACCCTGTATCTGGCCACCGCACCCAAGTCGAACTCGACGATGGGGTTCTTCGACGCGCTCGACGCGATCGGCAAGGAGCGCGAGGGCGAGGTCCCCAACCACCTGCGCGACGGCAACCGCGACGCCGAGGGGTTCGGCCACGGCGCCGGCTACGCCTACCCGCACGCCTACCGCGACCACTGGGTGGCGCAGCAGTACCTGCCCGACGCGCTGCAGGCGAAGGTCTTCTACCAGCCCTCGGACCAGGGGCACGAACGCCAGGTGCGCGACGACGTCGCCCGCCGCCGCGAAGCCCAGCTCGCCGCCATGCTCGAGGACGACGGCCGGCCACCACTCGAGGTGCTCACGACCTCGCCCACGGACCGTGCCCGCGACCGTTGGCTCGAACGGACCGTCTCGAGCGCCGGCACGCGGCTCGCCCAGGTGCGCGACGCGCTGTTCGAGGAGGCGCGCCTGCAGCGCCATCACGTGATCCTGGACGTCGCCGCCGGCTCGGGGTTGCTGACCTGGGAGGCCGTGCGGCGCACGCCCGAGGGCCAGGTGTGGGCCGTGACGGGCGACGTGAAGCACGCCGACGCCTTGCGGCAACAGGCGACCCGGCTCGACGACCTCGAACGGCCCGTCGTGCTGGAGGCGCCGATCGCCGGCGTCGCGGCGGCGGTCGCGACGCGCGACGCGTCCCTCCGCTTCGATCGTGTGCTGGCGCGCGGCGCGCTCTCCGACGTGCCCGACGCCTCGACGTGGCTCGAGGGCCTCGCCGGGCTGCTCACGCCAGCGGGCGCGCTCGTGCTGGCCGAGGTGGACGCGGCCCGCGCTCAACGGCTGTCGGCGCTGGTGGACTGGCGCGACGCCGGTGCGCTGGCCGAACGGGTGCGGCAGGCGGAAGCGACCCTCTACGCCGACGCGGCGCCGTGGGACGAGGCGCGCTGGCAGGGTCTCGCCCGGGCCGCCGGGTGGATCGTCACCGCGAGCCGTGACGTCGTCGTCCACGGCGACCAGCGCCTCAGCGCCGACGCCGTGACCCATTGGTTCGGCACCGCCCCCGACCCCGGACGCTACGCCCGCGCCCTCGCCACCGTCCTGGACGCCGACGAACTCGCCGACGTCGAGCGCCGCTACCGGACCCGCTTCACCGGCCAGGTGGTGCCGTGGCGCACGGTGGTGGGCGTGGCGCGGTTGGAGCGCGCCGCGACGGTCTGAGCTGGGGCGAACCCCCGTCTAGCCCCGGTCGAGCCGCCCGTAGGCGTCGAGCTGGCGCAAGGCGTCGAGCGTCAGCACGCCCGCCCATGCCTGCCGGCTGCTGGCCCACGCGTCGGCGTCGGCGCCGTCGCCCCACGACCACTCGGGCCACCAGGCACCTTCGTCGCCCTGGTGGGCGATCAGGTGATCGAGCTGGGCCTGGATGGGTTCGCTCAGCACGCCGGCCAAGGCCGAATCCGGTCGCGGAGCCAGCGACAACGGCCGGAGCCCGTACCCGTCCCAGTCTTCGGGGCTACGGCCGACCGACGCTTCGACCACGGGGGTCACCAGCGTCCGCAAGCGCCCCCGGAGCGCGGGCGACACGTGCGGTGCGTCGAGCAGCTGCACCACCCCGATGAGGTCGTGCATGTCGAGGCCCGCGGCCGCACGCGCCTCGATCTCGCGCACGACGTCTTCGGCCAGACCGTCGAGCCAACCCTCGTCGGCGGCCGGGCCGAGCGCGTAGAGCTGCGCGATCAGGTCGGCCTTCGGATTGAGTACGAAGCCGTGGAAGCGCTCCTCGAGGCCGTCCTGACTCCACCAGGGTGCGTGGGGCGCGTCCTCGGTCTCCTCCGGCACGATGCGCCAGACCCGGGTGGTGGGGTCGAACGTGCGCTCGAGGTAGGCGACGGCGGCCCGGACGACGGGATGGCTGGGCGGGACGTTCACCTCCGCCAGGCGATGGAGCGCGACGCTCGTGGCCAGGGCGCCGCTGGCGCCCGTGATCGCGTCCGGCTCGAGCCCGTGCCCGAACCCCCCGTCGGGGTTCTGGAAGCGGGCCACTGCATCGACGACGGGCCACGCGGGCGCGCCCTCGAACTGGTACTCGAACGCGTACCGCTCGAGCCGGCGGGCGCGGTCTTGGAGGAAGGCGCGGGCGCGCAAGTAGCGGTCGGTCGTCAGGCGGGACATGGGCCAGTATAGGCGGCGGATTCCGGGCACTTCGACGCCGCTGGGCCGGGGCCGGGTGTCGGTCGGCGATCGCCGTGGTCAGACGAAGGGGCGCAGGCGCCAGGCGTGGCCCGACGGTGCGTGGAGCGTCTTGGCGCCGTCGTGCGCGTCCGCGGGCGCCCGCTCGAAGCGCTCGCCCGGTACCCGGGCCTCGATCAGGCAGAGCCCGTGGTCGTGTTTCGGGTCCGTCGCGCCGACGCCGCGTCGCAGGCCGACGTGGTGGTGGTAGCCGTCGGCTGCCAGGAACGTCCCCCAGGGTCCGAACTGGACGATCGTCTCCATGCCCAGCACGCGCTCGTACCAGTGCGCGTCCGCGGCCACGTCGTCGGCGAAGAGGTGGACGTGACCCACGTCGGTGCCGGCCGGCAGATGGGCGCTCCGGCTCGGGTCGGGACCGAGCTCGGCGAGCAGGTCGTCGAGGTCGAGCGGTTCGGTGCCGATGACCAGCTTCCCGGCCGGGTAGGCCCAGGACGAACGGGGGCGGTCGTGCATGATCTCGAGCCCGTGCCCCTCGGGATCGGGCAGGTAGAGCGCCTCGCTGACGAGATGGTCGGCGAACCCTTCCACGGGCAGGGCGTCGACGGCGACGCGGTGCACGGTCGCGGCCAGGTCGCGCCGGGTCGGCACGCGCAGGGCGACGTGGTACGCCCCGCGCCCTGCGGCGTCGACGGCCACCGCGTCGGCCACGAGACGCAAGACCGGCGGTCCGGAGCGATCGGTGTCGCCGGCCGGCCACAGGTCCGCGGTGTCCTCGCCCTGGGGTCGGGCGGCGAAGCCCAACCCCTCGTAGAACGCGCGTGCGCGCGCCAGGTCGTGCACGCGCCAGGTGGCCGTGTCGAACGCGAACGATCGTTCCATGGCCTCAAGGTACGCCGGCCGGGCGCTCGGGGCTCGTGCGGCGGGTACAGGGCGTAATGCCGACATCAGCGCTCGGGAATCCTCGGTAGACTACGAGCCGTATGAACGTTCTCGCCCCGCCCCCCGTCGTCGAGGTCGCGTCGCTCACCAAGCGCTACCAGAGCCCCGGGCATCTAGCCGTCGAGGACCTCACGCTCGACGTCGCCGACGGTGAGATCCTGTGCCTGTCGGCCCCTCCGGCTGCGGGAAGACGACACTTCTGCGGCTCATCGCCGGGTTCGAATCGCCCGACGCGGGCACGGTGCGGATCGCGGGTCGCGAGGTGGCCGGCGACCGCACGTGGCTCCCCCCCGACCGGCGCCGCATCGGCTTCGTCTTCCAGGACTACGCGCTCTTCCCCCACCTCGACGTGCTGCGCAACGTGGCGTTCGGGGTCCGGGGCGGCACGCGGGCCGCGCGGGAACGCCGTGCCGCCGAGGTCCTCGACCTGGTGGGTCTGACGATCTTCTCTGGGCGCTTCCCACATCAGCTCTCCGGGGGCCAGCAGCAGCGCGTGGCCCTCGCGCGCGCGTTGGCGCCTTCGCCGGCCGTGATCCTCCTCGACGAACCCTTCAGCAACCTCGACGCCGCCCTGCGGGGATCGACCCGCGACGAGGTCCGCCAGATCCTCAAGCGCACGAACACGACGACCGTGTTGGTCACCCACGACCAGGAGGAGGCGCTCACGTTCGCCGACCGTCTGGCCGTCATGCGCTCGGGGCGCGTCGAGCAGGTGGGCGTGCCCGAAGCCGTCTACCTGCGTCCGCAGACCGCGTTCGTGGCGAGCTTCCTGGGTCGCACCAACCTGCTCCGCGGCGAGGGGTTCGGTGCGATGGCGCGCACGGGTCTCGGCGAGGTGGTCCTCAGCCGGCCGGCCAAGGGTCAGGTGATGCTCTCGGTGCGGCCCGAGACGCTGTCGTTCCGCCCCGGCGGCGAGGGCGTGCCGGTGCGCGTGCTGCAAAGGGAGTTCAAGGGCCACGACCTGACGTACACGTGTCAGTCCACCCTCGACGAGGCGCTGCGGCTGGTGGTGCAGACGGGCCCCGAATGCCCGGTTCGCGCCGGCGACACGGTGCCGCTCGTGGTGGGTGGCGCGGCCGTGCCGCTCGAAGGCAGTTCGGCGATGGCGCGTCCCTGAGGCTCAGCCGATGACGGTGCCCAGGTAGGCGGCGGCGACGCCGGCGACCAGCACCGCAAGCGCCTCCACGACGGCGGCGCCCCGGCGCCCCGCACGCCAGCCCACACCGACCTCGGCCATCCACGTCGAGAACGTCGTGAACGCCCCCAGGAAGCCGACGCCGACGAGGGTCGTCGGCGTGGACCCCAGCGCCGCGCCCTGCGCCCACCACAAGCCCAGCGCGAAGGCGCCGAGCAGGTTCACGGTCGCGGTACCGACCCCATGGCGTCGCCAACGACGCTGCACGCGTCCGCTAACCAAGCCCGCGCGACGGCGCCGAGCGCACCGGCCGCCATGGTGGCGAGGAGGAGGCCCGGGGTCACGCCGCCGTCCGTTCGGAAGTGCCGCGCCCAGACGCCAACCCAGGGACGCCAGAGCGACGCCGCCCGCGAGGCTGAGCGCGGCGTAGGCGAGCGCCACGTCCGGCCGCGTTCGGGCCAGGTCGACGAGGTCGACCGCCAACGCCGAGAAGGTCGTGAACGAACCGAGCAGGCCCGTCCCGAAGAAGGGCGAGCGCCACGGCGTGCGCGCGGGGCCCCCCGCGAGCGCTCCCAGGAGGACGCCCAGCGCGAGCGCACCGCCCAGGTTGACGGCGAGCGTCGTCCACGGGAGGTCCCCGGCGACGGGCGGCCAGGCCCACAGGAGCGCGGCGCGGGCGCCCGTGCCCAAGGCGCCGCCGGCGGCCACCGCGATCCAGTCCGCGCGGGTGAAGGAGGGTGGGGCGGGCGTCGGGGCTGCGGGCACGTCGGGCGAGCGTACCGTCCGGGGTCACAGGACGACGGACCGTTCGGCCCTATCCTCGACCCCGATGGCGCGCCTCACCCCCGACCCCCAAGAGCCCGGCGACGGCGATCCTCGCCCGCAGACCGTCCTGGGCGCCGCGCCCGACGAGCCGATCACCGGCTGCGCGCTCACGAACCTGCAAGCCGCGGAAGACCCGGTGGGCAGCGCCACACCCTTCGACGCCCTCGTGCTGCTCGAGATCGCGCCGCCCTGGCCCGCGGTCGCGC
>CAVSJH010000042.1:0-51972 GCA_963728245.1 uncultured Trueperaceae bacterium | reverse complement strand
AGGTCGGGGGTTCGAGTCCCCCTAGCTCCACTCTCGCGAAGGCCCTGCAGATGGGGGGCTTTCGTCGTTCGGAGGATCGCCGCGAATCGCCGATCATCGCGCTCCATTTCAGGCACTAGTGCCTGAAATCGCGGCGATAGCCGTGGATATGCGCGGATTCAGAGCGCTTCAGGCTGGCTCGGGCGCCGGCCCGGAGCTATGGTCGCCGGCGTCCGTATAAGTGGCCCCGGCGGCGCGCCAACGCCCCGGGGCCTGGCACCGAGGAATACGCCTCGATGCATCCGGGATTGTCGCGCGAACGTTCGTCGTCGCGCGAGGTGGGCCGGATGAGGCGTGCTCCTCGATGCCCTGAGCGAAGGGAGCAGAGCATGCCGGTGACGATCACCCGCGTGCAGCGCGACGCGATCTATGAGCTGGTCATCGCCCGCCTCACGGCGGTCGGTGACGTCTGGTTGTCCATCAAGCGCCGTGAGTTCGCCGACGCGAAGAAGATGGGTCGCGAGTTCGCCGAGGATCTGCGGTTGCTGGAGGATCTCGGTTGGGCCGAGACCATCGACCGCGACACCGTCTCGCTGACTCAACCGCCCGAGGAGCTCACCAGCGCGCTCGCGCGGCTGCACACTGAAGCCTCAACGTCGGTCGGCGCGTACGTGTCGCGTCCCAAGGACGAGGAGGCGCTCGCCGAGCGCGACCTTGCCGCCTGCGATGCACTCGGCGCAATCCTCAGCCGACTCGCTCAGCCCATCGAGGCTCGGGAGGTGACGTCGTGACCACGGCCAAGCCCACGACCGAGAGCGCCGTGGTCAAGGCGCTCGTTTCTGGGTCCGAGCTGACCGGTGCTGAGATCGCGGCGGATACAGGGCTGGGTCGCTCGACGGTCACAAAGGCGCTCGCGGCGCTTGAGCGCCGTGGCATGGTCCGCCGCCATCCCGGCGGACGTGACGGGCGCCGACGGCTGCCGGACCGCTGGTCGGCCGGGCAGACCGCCCACCGCTCGTCGACAACCGCAAGCCAGCGACTGCGTCCCGGACAGCTCGACGAGCTCGTCCTCGACTACATCAACTCGCAGGGGGCAGCCGTAGGTGCGACCGTTGTCGCCAAGGCGCTCGGGCGGTCCGGTGGGGCGGTGGGCAACTGCCTGTCCCGCTTGGCCGCCGCCGGCCGCGTGCGCAAGGTCAGCGACAAGCCGCGGCGCTACACCAGCACACCGTCGACCCCACCCAAGAGCGCTCGCGGCGCCCGTCCACGAGACGAGAACTCATGAAGGTGATCGGGCTGGGATCACCCGACGAGCTCCGCGTAGCCTTCGACGCCTGCGAGCTCGACGTGCTCGTCGACGTCCTTCGCGACCTGCGAGCCAAGGCCACCCGCGACGCCGTCGACACCTGCGCCACCAGCGTGTTAGGCGACACGCGACCCATCGACGATCGTCACGATCAACTTCGAGCCCTCGACACGCTGCTCATCCAGCTCGAGGAGCAACCGCCGGGCAGCCCGCCCGGCGCCACCGTCATCGGCGCCACGCAGCTGATCCGCGATGTCGCGCGTGACGGCGCCCGAGAAGCGCTCGAACGCCTCCATGACGCCCACGAGCGCTACGACGAACACGTGACGTCGCGATCGCGCGAGGCGCTGCTCGGCGCCGCCACGACGGCCAAGGCATGGGCCACGACCCTCACCGCCATCGATCACGTCGACCTGGGCTACGACGCATGACGCGACCCGGCCCATCGGCCCAGGCGCGGCAGGCGGCCATCGTTGGCGTTCGCCAGCGGCCCGCTCGCAAGACGCCCAACCTCGCTGCCGCGCGGGCCCTGCGCTCGCTCGAGGTGCTTGTGTTCCACGCGGCGTCAGCGCCCAGGCTCGCAGCGACGATGGGCGTCCACGATCGCACCGCACGGCGCCTGATGCAGTCGCTCCAGGACGAGGGGTACGTCCAATCCGGGACCGGGACGTACTGCCAGCGTCACACCTACTCGCCCACCCCGCGCCTGCTCGCCCTCGCCGGGCAGCTCGCCGCACGGATGCCACTCGTCACCCACGGCACCCACGCGGTCCATCAGCTCAAGCACGCGACCGGCCTCGACGCGTACCTCGTTGTCCCCAGCTACGGCGACGTGATCGTCCTCGCCAGAGCCGGCGAACACGCGCCCGCGCTGTGGTCGCTGCTGCCCGCGACCGATTCGGCCGGCGGCAGCGTCCTCCTCGCCTACCGCCAATCTTGGCGCGACGCACAGCGGCCCGGCGACGACCGCACGGCCATCCTCGACTCCGAAGCGCGCGCCGCCGAAGTCCGCCGCGACGGCTATGCAGTCGACACCCAAGGCAACATGACCTCGCTCGCCGTCCCCGTACCAATGCACCCAGCACCGCTGGCCGCGCTAGTCCTCTCGTCACCTGCTGCGGTGGGCGACCATAGCCGCGAAGCGGTCCTCGCCGTGCTCCGCAACGCTGCCCAGGGCCTCAGCGACACCCTGACGTCCACTCGACCTCGGAGAGCCTGATGGCCGACGCCTTCGACCCGGCCCTGTCGATCCGCGCCGCGCTCAACCGCAAGGCGCTGGCCGACGCACGCCACCGCACCGCGCTGGCCCGACGCCTCGAGGTCACCCCGAACGAGATGCTCGCTGTCCAGTACCTCGCACGCGCGGGCGAGCTGACCGCCGGCCAGCTCGCAACCCAGCTGCAGCTCTCTTCAGGCGGTACCACTTCCGTCGTTCATCGCCTCAAGCGGGCCGGACACATCACCCGTCAAGCGAATCCGATCGACGGACGCAGCATGCTCCTACGCCTCGCGCCAGCGATGGAAGATGCGGCCACCGAGGCAGCGCTCCGCTCGTTGCCCGACTCGACCACCTGATCAAGGACCTGCCTACGGACGAGCACGAGGTCGTCACGCGGTTCCTTGACCGTGTCGCCAACGCGGCCGAGCAGCACGCTGACCGCCTCGCTCGCGACGACGCCGCACACGCGCAGAGCACGCTCGCCGTCCCACTCCCGGCGCTATGGGCGTAATCGCATGGGCCAGAGCGGCGGGCAACCGCGAGACCGTGGGCGTTTTCCTCAACGAGGTACCTCCGCTTACCAGGTGGGCCTCAGGGTCGGCTTCCCGCGGAAAGTGGTGCCGGTGCAAGCGCAGGGATGGAGCCTGCACGCGCCTTCACAAAGTCCGAACCAGCGCGGTCGCTCCCCCATCCACGCGAGGCTGTCGCGTAAGTCGGGGTGACGTCCGGTGGGTTTAAGCTAAGACCCTTCCGTCATGGGCCAGAGCTTCATCGCGTGCGATCGAGAGCAGTCGTTCTTGCTGCCACCGGATGTGCGCGAGTGGCTGCCCGAGGATCACCTTGGGTGGTTCGTGATCGACGCGGTCGCGATCATGGATCTCGACGTGTTCTACGCCGCCTATCGGGCCGACGGCCGCAGTCGTCCGGCCGCTGAGCCGTCGATGATGGTGGCGTTGTTGCTCTACGCCTACGCGCGCGGGATCCGGTCTTCGCGGGTGATCGAGCGGGCGTGCGTCGAGGACGTCGCGTTTCGGGTGATCGCCGCGCAGCGCCAGCCCGATCACGCGACGATCGCGAGGTTCATCGAGCGCCATCAGGACGTGATCGGCGGTCTGTTCGGCGAGGTCTTGACGCTCTGCGCGCGCAACGGTCTGGCGAGTGTGGGGGTGATCGCGGTCGACGGCACGAAGGTCATGGCCAACGCCAGCCGCAACGAGAACCTCGACTACGAGCAGATCGCTCGCGAGATCGTCGAGGAAGCGATCGCGACCGACGCCGCCGAGGACGAGAAGTTCGGCGAGGCCCGCGGCGATGAACTGCCTGAGGAACTGCGCACGCCCGGCGGGCGCCGGGCCTGGTTGCGCGAAGCCAAGAGCCGGCTCGAGGCCGAGCGCGACGCCGACCCCCAGCCGGTGCCGCGCGATCGCCCGAAGCGACTGAAGGAAGCCAAGCGCCGGCTCGACGAGGAGCTGTGGAGCGAGACCCGGGCCAACGAGGCCTACGAGCGTTACCGCGCTCGCGGCCGGATGAAAGACGGCCGGCGCTTTGGCCGCCCGCCCGATCCCTACACGCCGCCCGAGACACCCGAGGGCCGGATCAACATCACCGACCCCGACTCACGGGTCGTGAAAGGCCTGCGCGGGTTTGTCCAGGGCTATAACGCGCAGGCCGTCACCAACGAGCGCCAGATCATCTTGGCCGCCGAGGTCATGACGGCCGCCCCGGACTTCGGTCACCTCGCCCCGATGCTCGACGCCACTCTGCCCCAACTCGCCCGAGCTGGCGTCACCGACCGGCCCGGGGTGCTGCTGGCCGACGCGGGTTACTGGCACCAGAGCAGATGGAGTCGATCGTCGCCGACGGCACCCAAGTGCTGATCCCGCCCGACGCCAGCAAGCGCAAAGCCCCGCGCCGCGGCTGGACCGGCGGCCCCTACGCGTTCATGCGTCACGTCCTGGCCAGCGACGCCGGCAACGCGCTCTACCGCCAGCGCCAGCCGATGATCGAGCCCATCTTCGGCCAAACGAAGTTCAACCGCGGCATGAACCGCTTCCGACGCCGAGGACGCGCCGCAGTCCGCAGCGAATGGCGCCTCATCACCGCCACCCACAACCTCCTGGGATGAAACTGCCTGGCGAGGGCTCCGGCGGTGGTGTCCGGGCGCGGAGTTAGCGTCGGGCGCACCGGGACAGGGGCTCTCTGGGAGAACGTAGGCTGGGCAGGCCGTGCTTGAGCTGGGCCGAGAGCCCGACAACATCTCTGTGGCCGCCCCTGCGACTCGCCCGGTTGGGCCGTGAGCCCGAATCCGTTCTTGTCGTTTGCCCACCTGGTCTCCCGTCGTGATGGTTCAAGCGAAGGGAGAGGGCAGTGCGGTTTATCGGGTTAGACGTCCACCTCGATTTCTGTGAGGTCGCGATCTGCGAGGCGGGGCGCGTGCGGTCCGGCGGCCGCGTGCCGAGCAGCCCGCAGGGGCTGGCGATCCTGGCTAACAGCCTCGGCCCCGAGGATCACGTGGCGCTGGAGGCGACGGGCAACGCGCTGGCGATCGCGCGGCGGCTGGAGCCGCACGTGGCGCGGGTCGTCGTCGCGACTCGGACGGAGCTGCGGGCGATCACCGAGGCGAAGGTCAAGACCGACCGGCGCGACGCGCGCACGCTGGCGCGGCTGCTCGCCGCGGGGCTGCTGCACGGCTGCTGGCTGCCGGATGAGCAGACGCGGGCGCTGCGCCGGCGCCTGGCGCGCCGCGCGCAGCTTGTCCGCCAGCGCACGCGTTGCAAGAACGAGGTCCATGCGGTGCTGATGCGCACCCTCAAGGGCCGGCCACCGATGAGCGACGCGTTCGGCAAGGGCGGCCGGGTGTGGCTGGCCGCGCTCGAGCTGCCCGGCGACGAGCGCGAGACCGTCGACGGGTGCCTGCGCCAGATCGACTTTCTGGACGGCGAGATCGCGATCCTCGAGCGCGCGATCGCCGAGCACGCGCTCGGCTCCGAGGCGGTCAAGCGCCTGATGACCGTGCCCGGGGTGAGCCTGATGACCGCGACGACGTTCATCGCCGCCGTCGGCGACATCCGCCGCTTCCACGAGCCGCGCAAGCTGGTCAGCTACCTCGGCCTTGACCCCAAGGTCCGCCAGTCGGGGATCGGCGCGGCGCGTCACGGCCGGATCTCCAAGCAGGGCGCCGCTTCGGTCCGTCAGATGCTCGGCGAGGCCGCGTTCGTCGCCGTCAGCACGCCCGGACCGATGCGCGCCTTCTACCAGCGCGTCCGCGCGCGCCGCGGCAGCCAGATCGCGATCGTCGCCGTCGCGCGCAAGCTCGCCGTGCTGTTCTGGCACCTCCTCACCAACGAGCAGGACTACGCCTTCCAGCGCCCGTCGCTGACCCGCAAGAAGCTCCGCGCCCTCGAACTGCGCGCCGGCGCCCAGCGGCACCCCGGAAGCCGGACCCTCCCGACCAAGAACGCCTACAGCCAGCGCGCCCACCGCGAACGCGAACGCGAGCTCTCCGAACAAGCCGAAACCGCCTACCGCCGGCTCGTCGCCGACTGGAAAGCCACCTCACCAAGGAGCCCCGCCACGACTTGACTTTCATCCGTCCTCAAGCTCCACCGCTACACCCTCGCCGCTGCCTGACGAGGGGCCGGGGGGCCGGCGGCGCCCCGGCAACTAGCCGCTACGCCCAGCTCGCGGACTTACGCGACAGCCTCACGCGAAAGCGGAAGCTACGGCTGTCACTGGTAGCCGCAGCGAGTCGGACACGATGCACCGTCAGACCAGGGCCTTGTGCCTGCTTCGGCCACGCCCGCTCAGGCGGCTCGCTGGGCGCGATCGGCGTGAACTCGTTGGTGCGTCCTGGCAGCGGCCGCAGGTGGAAGCTGACGAGCACCTGGCCGCGTAGACGTCGAACGTCATCGCCTGAAGCAGGTCGCACAGGGCAGCGTTGAGCTCATCGCGGGTGGTAGCAATCAGCCGTCGTCGAAGGGGCCTCGTGGTAGATCTCGAGCGCGTGCCGCGGGCGGCCGCCGGCAGCGTGGTCTTCGTCGGCGATAGGGACAGAGACGAGCAGGCCGCCCGCGACAGCAAAGGGTGCCGTCGCCTTGAGTGCCGCCCGTCTTCGGGACGTGAGTGCCGGGGGGTCAGTTCGTGAAGTGGACGCCCAGCGCCGCATAGACGAGCAGCGTCAGGTCGGTCCCGGTCGGCCACGTCAACCGGGTGTTACATGGGTGGCCCACGAGCTTCTTGCCGTAGCGCGCCGGGCAACGTCGCCAGCTGACGGACACTTGCATGTGTTGTCGCCAGCGGAGCTGGTGAGCCGCGGTGATCGTGTAGCGCCGGGCGCCGGTCACGGTGATCGTCGGGTCGGCCGGCAGCGTGCGGATCCGCGCCTTTGCGTGGCAGGCCACGGTGCCCATACCGCGCCGGGGCGTGCAGCGCGCGGCGGCGCCGGGTACGCGCCCGATCTGCTGACCGATGCGTTCGACGTGGTTGTTCCACAGGAAGATGAACTGGTCCTGCAGGTCCTCGCTGGCGCCGAGCCCGACGTCACCCTCGTCGCCCGCGAAGCCGTCAAACAGCGAAGTGCGAGACAGCTCGAGGTCACCGAGGCCGTTGGTCATGTCGGCGTACACGCAAATGAAGTTGCGTCCGCGCATGGCGTCTGAACCGGGGAAGTTGGCGACGACCGTGCGGCGGTCGGGGGACACGGTGAGGGGCACCACCACGCCGGGGTTCGGGTGCGCCTCGTCCTGGCCGAGGTCCAAATCGAAGCTGCGCGCGCCGACCGGTAGGCACGAGCCGAAGCGCGAGCCCTCGTAGAAGGTGCCCATGCTGATCTCCACCCGCGTGGAGCGCGCCGCGCTGCTCTGCGCCGGGTCGATCAGCGGCGAGCGTAGGACCGCGGTGAGCTGCAGGTCGCCGGTGGAGTCCTCGTAGCGAACGTTGACCACCTGGAGCCCGGGGAAGGCAGGCGTCGTCGCGACCGGGTCTGACCGCAGCGTGGCGCGCGCAGTGCGCAGCTCCGCGTGAGCCGGGACCGGGCGGCCCGCCACTACCACCATTGCGACAAGCAACCCGAGCGCGGTAATCGTCCGTGACCGCGTCATGGCGCCATATCGTAGCTCTGCCGAACCCCGCCCCGGCCGCCCACGTCCCCTTCGCATGGGCGGATTACTTCTTCGGAGGGTGAGCCGGGCGGGGGCCGCCGGGCCCACCGCCACGGTCCGGTCATGCCGATGTCGTGCTGAACGACGTCGTTGAGTTTCGTCGGATCGATAATGGATTACTCGGTCGGTCCGCGGTCACGCGTCATTGGCCGCCGACCGCGTCGGCGGCGAGGTCGGCGTTCGTGTGTGCGGACGGGGGAGGAGCGGACGGTCCGCCGTTGAACGCGGTCCCGTGGGCTCAAAGCCATCAGGCGCGTTGTTCGCGCGAACTGATGAGAACGCCGCTCGATGGAAGCAGCGGTTCGAGATCCCGATGCTCGTGGCCGCGGCGCTGGTCATTCCGTCGTTGCTCCTCGACCAACCCGGACAGGGCGAGCCGTGGCACACGATTGGCGTCGCGCTCAACTGGCTGATCTGGACCGCGTTCCTGATCGAGCTGGTGGTGATGCTCGCGGTGACGCCAAACCGCTGGAGCTACCTGCGACACCACCCACTCGACCTGGTGATCGTCGTCCTCACGCCACCGTTCGTCACCAGCATCTTCAACGGCGTCCGGCTGTTGCGGCTCACGCGCGTGGCGCGGCTCCTGCGGCTGAAGCCGCTCATCGCCTGGCTGTTTCGCAGCGGCGGCCTCAAGTACGCCGCCATGTTCACCGGGCTGGTCGTGCTCTCCGCGGCACAAGCGTTCTCGATCCAGGAGAACACGAGCTACTTCACCGCCCTCTACTGGGCGGTGACGACCGTCACGACGGTCGGCTACGGCGACAAGCTTCCGACAACGACCGAGGCCGAGATCACGGCGATGATCGTGATGGTCGTCGGGATCGGGTTCTTTGCCGCCCTCGCAGGATCACTCGCCAACCTGTTCATCGAGGGGCGCGTCGAGGAGATCGTAGAAGCCGAACGTGAGGCCGTTACCGCCGACGAGCACCTGCTCGCCACGGTCGAAGCGATTGCCGCGCAGCTCGAAGAGCTGCGGGCCGCTCTGCGGATGCGCGCTGAGCCCGAGTAACCGGGCGTACCTCGACTCCGGCGCGAAACTCCGCGCGTTCTGCGACGGCACGCGGTTCCGATGCGCCTTCGCCTTACAACTACCAAGGGATCGATCGCGCGCGCCCTAGCCACGAGCCCAGCTTGAGCGCCATACTCGACTCGTCGGTCGCGGCGCGCAATCCGTTCGCCGCGGCGCGCGGATGGCTAGCCGGCGGCGCTCGATGAGCATTGTCCGACGACCGCGACCCTCGCAGGACGACTCGTACAGCAGGCCGCGGCTTGCGTGCTGGGTGAGCTGACGAAGGCGACGCTGTGGCGGGCGGCGACGAGCGATCGATGGCCGCGGGACACCCCCTTATGGCGCGGTCTTCCACTCCAGGTGTGAGGCGATCTCATCCAGGGCGGCACGCAGCGACGGGTCGTTCTCGGTCGGGAGGGCCGCGACCTCTTGCGCTTGGCCTTTGTAGTTGATGTCGCCGTGAGCTTCGATGAACCCGAGGACATTGAGGTGTTTCCAATCATTGCGTTTCAGTGATGCACGGTCGAACTGACCTGCGTAGAGCGGGATCAGTTGCAGGCCGCCGCCGAGTCGCTCGCCCCGGATAGCAAGCACACGAACCTGATCCAAACCCGGGGCGACGGCGATGGCCTCCCTGGCGGTGGCGACGATGTGGCTAGCCATGATCTCCGCGTAGAGCTCGTTGATCACGCCCTTGCCCCGTCGCTTATGCGTCGGCTTGCCGGTTGGGGTCTGAGTCACCTCACGTTCGGGAATCAGCTCAGCCGGCGAGCCGATCTTCATCAGAAGCGTCGCCGAAGCGCCCTGAACATCGATTACGGCGGCTGGCATCTCGTTGTCCTCGAACGCAGCCTCGATCGTCGCGAACACGGTGTCGCGATCGTTAACGTTCAAGTGGCGCCACTGCTCGTCAAGGGACGCTTGCAAGTTGGCCCACTCCCGTTCGCGCCGCTCCGACTCTTGCTCGACCTCCCGTGCCGCGGCTTCGCGTGCCCTCTCCTTGGCCTCGCGCCGCTCAGCGCGTTTGAAGACGGAGATCCCAGCGCGACTATCGCGCTCGTGCCGGGCGTACACGTCCCCGTCATCCACCGCGGTTGGACGCGGGGCGATCGGCGCGACTGCGTCCGGGAAGTCGTCCTCGTGGACGAACGCCAGCGACAGCATTTGTCTGTTGAGCGCAAGCCAATGCTCAAACTCAGCCTCACGCTCAGCAGCACGCACCTGCCGCTCGTACGCCGCCATCGACGGCGCCCGCCCACCGCCACCACGTCGCCGCGACCCACCGGAGGTGTAATACGTAAGAGGCCCTACGCCAGTTGAGAACCCCGTCCGCCCGGAGCCAACATGAACGCGAGCCGCGCGTGGGCCAATACCTGCGCGGATCCCTCGGCTTGAGGCACTGATCCGAACACCTGGCGCGACACGAATCCCAAACCCCATAGTGCAGACCCTTTCACCTACGCGCAACGACCTCAACCCGCGTAGACGAAGGCTCGACCCATCCGCGACTGATACCCCGGCAGACCGCCATCTCGGTACCGCGGCGCTCGGGTTGCTCGCTGCCGCCCCGATCGCCGCTCCTGCCGCTCCGACCCCGCACGCTTCGATCGTCAGTTGTCGGAGCGCCCCGATCGGTGGCCAGCACAAGTGCATCGCTAGCGGGCAGTTTTGCGCTGTGCGCTACGCCAGCCAGTATCGCCGGTACGGCCTGTCCTGCAGCAAGCGGGACGCAAATGGCCGGTACCACCTGAGCTAAGCCGTCCACCAGCGAGGACGATTCCACCGGGCATTCGTCATGGTCCAAGGTCATGGGTAGCGGCGTAGTGATCGGCTTGGCTCTGAGAGTACGCGTCGACTGAGGCCTGCGAAAACCTGACGCCGCTGCCATCGAGCGTCGAACAGGCAACTTTGGCTTCTCTAACTGTGCAGTGGACCTCGTAGGTCTTCTGCGTCGCAGGGCTGTATACGTGGAGCGCCGTGCCCTCGCCGCTTGACCAGAACTCATAGAACACGTTCGCGGCGAATCCGCACGAAGTCGTATCGGCCTTCGCCGAGATGTTCGCATCGCAGTGCACGTAACCGGCACTCGCTGGTCGCAAGGGGCGCGAGCCGTTCTGTGCCTTGGGCTTGTGGGCCTGCGGGGTCGCTGGTGCCGGGGCGCCGATCGGGCAGTCCGCCTCCGTGACCGAGTCGGTGCCGTAGTTGAGTGATGCGACGTTCTGATTCTCGAACAGAGCTTGGCAGCCGTCGAGTTCGCCGAGGTCGGCACCTACTCCCCCGGGGTCGTCGGGCACGTCTGATGGGACGTCGGATGCATCGGCGGCGTCGCCGGGGTTTTCGTTTTGGCAGTCGATAGCCGTGTATTCGACATCGTCCTCGTAGAGGCTGCCGTTCGGCGATTGATCAAACAGCGCCTGGCAGCCGTCATCGAATGAGGACTGGTAGGCGTCGTTGAACGCGTCCCATTGCGCGCCCTCTTCGTTGCTCCAATCGACCTGCGCGCAATCGACCGTGATGGTGACCTCGTCGTCCTCGCTTGCGGACTCGCCGGCCGCTGGATCCTGATCGGTCACCTCACAGTCGGTGGCGTCACGCGAGGTGTCGAAGCCGGGATCATCGTTGGCGTCCGCAAGCGTTGGCTGAAGCCCGGCGTCCTCGATGTCCGACACCGCCTGGGCGCCGTCTTCGCCAGACACGTCGGGCACCTCAATCGATCCGTTGTCCGTGGCCGAAAGCCCTTCTTCAGGCGGGCCGCTCTCGTCAACCACGGTACCGCCGCACGCCGAGAGCGCGATACACGCTGCCAGCAACGCCAGAGCCAAGAACGCGCCCGAGATCATCGTCCGGAACCAGATGGGTGTGGGCGGCTCTTGGTTCCGGTGCATGCCGATCAGCCGACGCTGCGCAGCGCCCGCCCATCACAGCTACGCACGCTCAACAGGCCTCTCCGCGTGACCCGTGTCTGTAATACAGGAAGCCCGCCGCGCTGTCGGATCCGTAGATACTTATTGCGCCCTTGCACGAGTAGCCGGGCTCGCCCGCGACGAACCCACACAACCAGCGGTGGTAGAGAACTCGTCCGTGCTTCACGACCCGCTCGTTGGAGCCTTGCTTCGGCCGGCAATAGACGCCCGTCTTGGAGTAGCCGTAGGTCTCGTGAAGCAGGACCCGCAAGTAGTGCTCAGCGACTGGCTTTCCGACGTAGTACGCCGCCATCGACGGCGACGCGAAGCCAAGACCGACGGCTATCGTCAACGCCGCAACCACTCCTCGCATCATGGTCCCTCACCCACTCGCGTGCTGCTCCACTGGCGAGCGTAGCGACATGAGCACTCGCAAACAATCAGACGCTCGGCCGCCAAGCCTGACGTTGAGCACGCAGGGCGCATTCCGGCCCTCCAACCTAGGTTTTGACCGGCTACCCGTCCGGGGGCGGCGGCCGGGGCCATCGATGCCCCGGCTCCCGCCCAAGGGACGATCGGACCCCAGGTTGCCGATGGCTGCGAGCGGACGCGCGACGCGCCGATAGCTCAAGCCGTCCATGGGAGGGCTCAGTCCGTACGGTCCGTCGCGCTGGTGACAAGTGCAGCGAACATGGAAGTATCGGGACCGGTCGCCGGGTGTTGGCGGCCCGCAGCGGTCCGTGAGTCGGGCGCGAGCGATGCGTCAAGACTCGCACGCGACTCCGTCGTTATCTGCATCAAGTCCGTCTGGGTCAGATCCCACGGACTCGAAATCTGTCTCGGAGATATCCGAGCAGTTGTAGTCCGATCCATCATTCGGCACGCAGGCTCCGACGTAGTTGGGGTCGCACCCAGCGTCGGCTCCCGTTCCGGTATCGCCGCCGACAGATGTTGTCTTGGTGACGGTCTGTCGGACGGTCCGCGTGCGATACCGAACGTGCACCACCGTGCGCACACGTCTGACCGTGCTGGTCTTCGTCACGGTCGTTGTCGACGCGAGAGTCTCCGTAACCGTTTGTGCGTCGCCGCCTCCGCCGGACCCCGCAGCTACCCCGACAAAGAGGCCAGCGAGCCCGACCGCCAGGAGCGCGATCCATCTGCGACGGCCTTTCGGAGGTGGTGACCCATCGCCGCGTGCGTTCGCGGTCGCCGCGTCGGGTTGCTTGGCTTCGGCCGTCGCGCGGTCGTTTCGCGAGCCGAGCCCGACGGCGCGTTTAAGGGCGTCCGAGAGCGATTCATCGGGCGCACCTGGGTCTGCGCCCTGAAGATCCTTCTTGATCCAGTCTAAGAACCCCATGATGTGACCAACGTTGCTTTGCCGATCGCTTGTGCTCTCGTGCGGTCCTGGGCCTATCTAGCGCCCGTAGACTGAAGTAGTGCGTCGGCCTTTCGCATCAATCGAAGACGGTGCTGTGTCGGTGCGAGCAGCTGGTCAGCCTGTCGGCTGCTCAAGCGTGCCGCTGACGCGCGTGCGACTCCCCCGTGATACGAGCATGCTCCTTGCTTGCCTCCTGAATGGGAGTAGGTGCCATCCGCGCACTGCACCGTCGTGCCTGTCCCGTATGGGTAGTTGGGGATGCAGACGTGCGTCGAACAGAAGTCGGTCGACGTCGGGGCAGTGGGGGCCTGGGTGGGGGCCGACGAGAAGTTCCCGGTGATCGTGTACGCGGTCTGCCCTTCCGTGATCACGATCGTCTTCGAATAGACGTGCCTTCCGTAGATCCAGACGGCGTAGCACCCCCTTTGCGCCGCGGAGGTGCGGACCGGGCAGCGGACGGTCCGATGCCGGCCATGGCTCCACCGCCGGCCGTACTTCCTACTCATCCACGAGCGCGTCACCTGGAGTGCCTCGTTGTAGCCCAGGGTTTGCGCCGTCCCGTACGACGTGGGGGACGTGTACGTGGGGGGCGTGTACACCGGTGGCGTGTAGGTAGGGGGCGGCGGCGGAGCCGGAACCTGGTAGGTCGTCTCGGCCACCAGCACCCCGTCTGACTCCGCGTACAGACACGCGCGCTTGCCACCCGAGTACAGGGTTGGCCATTCGCTCCACGTCGCCGTCGCACTGACCGACGGGTTGCTCAAGCTGCCAACCCACCCAGAACCGGTGATCACGTTCGCACACGGCTGCGCATCTGGGACCGTCGTCACCTCTGGGAAGAACCCGCAGTACTCCGGCCCCGTGCATTGAGCGCTCACGGTGATTTGAGCCGTAACCGTCCCGCCGTCGGCGCTGACGGCTGGCGCGGATATGGACCCCTGAAACGTCGCGGCGACGGCCGACGCCGGCAAAAGCACCCCAAGCGCCGCGCACAGCAACGCCACGCCAATATGGACGCGATACGACTTTCGCCACGGTAGTCCGATCGCGCGGACGGCACTCTTAGTCATCGCTCCCCCTCAACCCAATCCGACACCCTCCTGGCGTCCGGGACGAAGAGTCTCGCACGCTTCACCGACAAATGGAGGATTGTTTAGCGGTTCGTCCCTCGCACGGACAGATGTTCGATCCAGACGGCGCGGCGAAGGTATGGGGCCGAGCCTGTGGCTCTAGTCGCACACCACGTTCAGTGCGCACCGATCGAAGATCCTTCCCCTCGTCGATTCGAGCGTGACCCTCAGCGATTGATTCCCGTAGACCACTATGACCAGCCCTTGGGTACTGCCGCCTCGGTAGATGAACGCCCGTGCCGCTTTGAGTGTCCGACCGCGCCACCAGAACGACAGGAAGTGGGGATAGCCCCGTGAGATCGCGAAGTACGCGACCCCCACGGCATCGGCGCATGACGCCTTGCTTCCACTCGCCCGCAGATCACGAACGGCGACTCCACGTACCGGCTATCCGAGCAGCTCTTGGTTCTGGCGTCAGCGGGCCCAGCAATGCTCAGCGTGAGCACCGATGCGAGCAACGCGACCACAAGCTTTGTCTTCATAGTGTTCTCCGTCGTCGGCGCAGATCCGGCTCACGCTCCTGACTGGAACCGAAAGGCGCGTGGCGAGCCGCTCGTCGCCGTGCACCTCACGTCCTGGAACTCCAACGCGCGCTTGAGGAACTGGCAGCGGAACCCGGGCCTTCTGGGCGGCCGGTTGTACGGCGGGCGCGACGGCCACCGCACGGCGCGAGTGTTGCGTCTGGCCGCATGGCAGGTCATTCCGCGCGCCCACGCGGTCAGGAACGCGCCGGACTCGACGTCGTAACCCCACCGCCACACTGAGTCGGTGAGGTCGTACCAGCCGCAGTAGTGGTAGCCCGGCTTGCGCGCCCACGCCGGCGCAGGCTCCGGCGGCCGCGGCGGCAGCTTGACTCGGGCAACCACCGCCGTCAGTGGCACGGCCACCACGTCGGTCTCGCGCTGCTCAAGGTACGTCGCGAACACCGCGAGGCAGATGGTGCCGTCCTCGTACACGTCAGGCACAAACTGGACTGGCGATGAAGCGACGCTGCCGGGACTGGGCATCTCCCCGCCATCCCACACGAGCGCCGAGCCGAAGCCATCGACGTAGCCGAACATCGACTCGCACGAGCGGCCGGGCTCGGCTAGGAACGCCACAGGCTCGAACGTGCCGGCCCCGTCGCTTGCCGCGTGGAACACGGCGGACACGCCCGACCGGTCCTTGAGCCACCGCAAGTCCGTGATCGCGCCACTCGGCGCGGCGTTCGCGGCGCTCGCGCCACCCACCGCGACCGCGACGGCCACAGCCACCAGCAGCCCGTACATCCTCACTTTGTTCTCCTCGTCCTGGGCGTCAGGTCGCCCCGGTTCTCATAGCCGTCGAGACCCAAAGCCGGAGCAAGTCCGTCGGTTCTCACAGGGTCCCTTGCCCGGTCCCCGGCAGTGTAGAAGCAGTCACGGGCTGTTTGGGACTCGATCAGCCGGCCTCGACCGATCATCGCCACTGTTCGGTTTCACGGCGCCTCATCGCCTATCCCCCCAGAACGCGTGGGGCATTGCGGAGGCTGGCCATCTCGATCGGGACCGTCGCCTCGGCGCGAATCGCAGTACGCCTCCCACCGCCAGGTTCCAAGCTCGACCCATTTACGCGACAGCCTCGCGTGGACGCAGAAGCGACGTTGTCAGTCCGCCGGCGACTGCGCGAACAGCTCACGCGACTCGGGCGTCTCCGGCGCGTCGCCGTGTACGACTGCCATGAGGCGCCGACGCTCGCTCGGGTCGCGGCGCATGACGTGGGTGTAGACGCGCAGGGTGAACTTGGGGTCGGTGTGCCCGAGCTGGGCCATGACGGAGGCGGGGTCCTCGCCGCAGGCGACGAGGATTGACGCGAAGGTGTGGCGCAGCTTGTGGGGAGTCAGGCCCTTGGGCAGCGGCGTCTGGTCGCGCCTCTGTAGGAGCTGCTCGGCGTGGTCGATGGCGGCGGCGACGATGCGGTTTCGGAGGTTGTCTTTGTCGCGGATGCCGCCGGTGCCGGTGGGGAAGAGGAGGTCGTCGGGGCCGGTGCGGTAGGCGCGGGCCTTGTGAGCGGCGAGCTCGTCGCGGAGGATCGGCAGCAGGGTGATCTCGCGGAGGCCGGCTTGGGTCTTTGAGCGTCCGATGTGGATGCGGCCGTTGGCGAGGTCGACGTCGCGCCAGAGCATGTGGCAGAGCTCGTGGGCGCGGGGGCCGGCGAAGATGAGGGTGGCGATGATCGCGCGGCGGTCGTCGGTGCGCCAGTTGGGGGCGTGGTCCATCTCGGCGCAGGCGTCGAGCAGGGCGATGATCTGTTCGGCGCTGTCGAGGTGCACGGGCCGACGGGGCGGAAGCTTGAGCCGGCGTCGGCGGCCGGCGGCCGGGTTGGTGGCCAGGTGCCCGTACTCGACGGCCATGGCGAGGATCCACTGCAGCACCTCGATGGTCTTGTTGATCGAGTTGGGCGCGAGGGGCCGCATGACCTGTCCGTGGTCGTCGCGTAGGGGTCTGCGGCGTTCGATCGCGCGGCGCCGCAGGTCGGCTTGGTCGACCTTGTGGCGGCGGTAGGCGTCGACGGCTTCGATGTCGATCGCGTCGACGGGCTGGTCGGCGAAGTACGGCAGCAGGTGGGTGAGCGCCCACTCCTGGTAGCCGTGGGTGTTGGGGCTGACCTCGCTCTTGCGGGCGGCGACGAGGCCGCGGGCGAACGGCCCGAACAGGGTCACCTCCTCTGTGTTGTCGTCGTGGCCGTTGCTGGCGCGCTGGCGCTTGTCGGGTGCGATCCAGAGGCCGCGGCGGACGTCGGCGAGGATGTTCTGCAGTTCCTCCTCCGCGCGCCGGCGTGTCCAGCCCTCGGTCTCCAGGCCGAGGGTGAGGTACTGCCGCCCTCCGTAGGCGTTGAAGCGCAGGGCGTACCCGCGTCCGCACTTCCACGTGCGCTCCAGCACGTGTCCCTGTGACCTGGTCGCCATCTGCGATCACCTCCGTTGGTCGGGCGGCGAAGCGGTGGCCTGGGCGCGCGCAGACACCCAGCCCCGGTCCGGGATGCGCCCGGTCGGGGATAGGCTGGTCAGCGTGCCGAAAGCCATGTCTTCGGCACCGCCGCCGGGGGCGTTGGCGCGCCGCCCGGCCGTCTTCTCTTGCCGGGCGACGATAGCTCTGCCCGGCGGTGCAAGCGAGTCGGATTGCGCGAATCGGGATGCATCGATGGCGCTCGTCCGCGATCCACGGAGGGGGAGAGGTGGCCGAGGCGTTCGGCGACGTCGTCAGTGTCGAAGCGCAGGCGTGGGCGTGTGCCGGCGCCCAGGCGCCGCGCGCCGAGGTCGTCGGCGTGGGCGTAGACCCAGGAGCGCTCGACGCCCCACCATTCGGAGACCTCGGCGGCGGTGAGCAACCGCCGTGGCCCCGCCGGTCGCGATGCGGCGAGCAGTTCGGCGAGGCGGCGGGCGAGCGCCTCGACCGATTCCGGGGCAAGGCGCACCTCGCCGGCGTCTGAGAGGTCACGGTGGTGGGTCATGTCGGCTGGTCGAAAGGGACTTCGCGGTCGTCCCCGGTGGTTTGGGACCAGTGGGTGACGCGGGCGCGGGCGACGTTGGCGTGGTCGGGGTCGAGCTCGATGCCGAGGAAGCGTCGGTGTTCGAGGACGGCGGCGATGCCGGTGGTGCCCGACCCGCAGAAGGGGTCGAGCACGAGCCCGTCCTTGGGGGTGGCGAGGCGGATAAGCCAGCGCATGAGCTCGATGGGCTTGACGGTCGGATGCGGGTTGCGAACCCGTCTCGCTGGCGCGCGCCGGTCGCGACGGGCGTTGGGGAAGAGGTCGAGATCGCGGGCCGGGAGCCGCTTGCAGCCGGCGTCGCGTTCGCGGCGGCTGGCCTTGGCGCAATACAGAAACCGGCTCGCCCGGCCGAGGCCCTGAGCGATGGTCTGGTCGTCGAGTTTGTGGGCCGGGCAGGCGGCGGCGCACCGCTCGGGTCGGCAAGTGGGGGCGTGCGTGAGCATGAGGTTGGCCGGCCATCGCCCCTCGTCACGAGGCACGGACTCGTCGCCCCGCGCTCGACCTGCGGCACCGTGGTGGTTGGCCAGCGGCGGGATGCGGCAGGCGTCGATGTTCAGCGCGCCGGTGCCGTGGCGGCGGACGTTGTCGGCGGCAGGGGCGGCGAGAGGGCGGCGGGCGAGGATGATCGGCTCATACCCGGGCTTGAGCGCGGTACCCAGCCCGCCGGGGAGCCGGCGGGACTTGGGCATCCCTTGCCCGTGCAGCCACATGAGGACGTCTCGGATCTCGAGCCCTGCGTCCTCGAGGCCTGAGGTGAGGCGGTGGCTCATCCTCGGCGAGGCGAACGCGAGCACGTGCCCGCCGGGCTTGAGGATCCGGTGAAGCTCCGTGGCCCACATGGTCGTCCAGTGTTCGAAGGCCTGGCTCTTGCTCAGCCGCCGTTCGGTGCTGCGGGCCAGGGCGGCGTGGTGGATGTCGCGGCCGTCCCAGTGCTGGCCGTGGAAGAAGATGCCGTAGGGCGGGTCGGTGACCACCGCGTCAATCGACGCATTGGGCAGCTCGGGGAGCAGGGTCAGCGCGTCGGCCCGAGCGACCCGCCAGCGCTCGCTGCCGCTGCACAGTGCGATGCGGTCCCCGGGGGTCAAGGGCGCGCTCCGAGCCAGTCGACGCCGACAGCAGGATCTGTAGGCGTATGGAAGATCGCGGCGAACGGCCCGTGCTCAATCAAGTCGGTGAGGTGGGCGACGCGGAGCTGGACGTGCGGGTGGTCGGCGAGCTTGGGGTCGGCGGCGCCCAGGGCGAGCACCGTCCGCTCGCGTCGTCGCAGCGCTTCGGCACTGGCGGTGCCGGAGAGCAGGCACAGGACGAGCGGGAAGACGGGGTAATGCTCACGCCACGCCGGCTCTGACTGCCCCTTCGGGACGTGGCTGTGGAGCGCGGTGTAGCGGGCGAGCTTGATGGCGAGTGCGTCGACGGGCTGGGTGGCGCGGTCGATCTCCAGGAAGGCGTAGTGGAACGCGAGCCGGTCATCCGTGGTGTGTTGGAGGTAGCTCAGGACGGCGTCAGCGATCACCACGGGGCCGCCGTGTCGGCCTCGTGGCGGTCCGGTGGGGTGCGCGATCTCGTGGCGCCACGCCAGCGGGCCGCAGTCGTCGCGGCGCTGCCGCGCGGCGGTCATGAACGCGATCCCGGCGTCGTTGACCTCACGGGTGTGGGCGTGCAGCGGGCCGGCCGCCCGCGCGGCGGTGATCAGCCGCCGTCTGGGTTCGGTGCGGGTGGCGATCAGCTCGACGGCGTCCGCTCCGGCGGCGGTGAGGTGATACAGCCGCGGGGCGCCGCGCCCGACGCGCACAAAGCCCACCAGCCCGGCGGCGGCGAGGGCGGCCATGACGCGCTGCATCCACCGCAGCCCGGCGGCGGGAGCGTGCATGGCCCTGAGCTGGCGGGTGGACAGAACGCGGTGCTGGTACAGGCTCTCCAGCACAGCGCCGGACACCGGTGGGAGCGCTCGACCACCGGCGGGTGAGACGTTCGCGGTCACCGCTGGTTCCCCTCCGCCGCCGGTTGGAGGTCGAGGGTGCGCGTGCCCGAACCCGGCGTCCGGTCGGTGGTCGATGGGCTGAGCCAGTCGCGCAGCCGCTGATCGTGGTCGCGAACCTCCGCTAGGGCCTGGTCGATGGGGGTGCGTCCGGCGGTGTGGTCGATGCTCTGCTCGAGCGCGGCGACGCGGTCGGGGTGGTGGTCGTGGCGGTGAAGCTCGGCGGCGGGGATGCCGTGGACGAGGAACGGCCGGGTGACCTGCGTGCCGTGGGTGACGGAGGCCAGGTAGGTGTAGCGCTCAAGGCGCGTCAGGACCTCGGGGCCGGGCTTGGTGCCCCATTCGGCGGCGATCATTCGGGCGGCGCGGGCGTTGACGGTGGTGGAGGCGAGGTGTGAGCGGTTGGTGGAGACCGCGTTCCACGTCGCCGGAGTGAGGCGTTTGGGGTTCTGGTTGAACAGGAACGCCCGTCCCCCGTACTTGGCGGACTGCTCGAGCAGCGCGGGGAGGTTGGGGCCGTCGTAGGTCTGCAACTCGTCGAGGAACACCCAGAACGGCGTGCGCGCCTTCGGTGGGAGGGTGGCGCGGGCGCGGCAGGCGTGCAGGACGTCGTAGACCAGCAGGTTGGCCAGCAGCCGGTCGCGGGTGGAGCCTGGGCCCGGGCAGGCGAGGACGATCAGGTTCTCCCTGAGAGCGCGGGCGGCGTCGAAGGTCGAGACGGGGCGGCCCAGGAGCGCCGTGACGGGTTGGGCGGCGTGGAGGCGGTCGATGAGGTTGGTGACCGCGGTGATCGCCTCGGCCGGCAACCGTGGGAAGCGCTGCTCGAAGAACTCCCGCGTCCCCGCATCCAGGTGCCGGAGGGCGGCGATGCGCCACTGCTCGTCTGAGAGCAGCGTCGGCACCTGGAAGACGGTTGGCGCCAACGCCGCGTCGCCACTGGTGAGGGTGAGGTGAGTGAGGGCGGTGGCGGCCTGAGTGGCGAGGTTCAGCGCACGGGTGTTGCGGTCATCCCACCCCAGGGTGGTGGCCAGGGCGTCGACGAACGCCTCCACTCTGCCCGCCCGCTCGGCGGCCGTGCCGGTGGGGACGGCGAAGAGGTTCCAGGCCGGCTGGCGGGTGGCGCGGTCTGACGCGTCGATCTCCACCACCCGCCCCGCGGTGCCGAGGTCGGTGAGGTAGGCCTTGATCTCCGCGATGGCGTCGGCGTGCGGGTCGATGAACAACCCGCCGTAGCCGGCCAGCGCCAGGGCGACGAACTGTCCGATGGCCGTCTCGGTCTTGCCGTAGCGCGAGCGCCCCGCGTGGTAGGAGAAGAACGTCCGCGCGACATGGACGCCGACGATGCGTTCGCCCGTGCGGTCGCGGACGCGGCCGAGCGGGATCACATCCTCCTCCGCGCTCGGATACGTCGGGAGACCCCTTGGCGGCTGCGGGATGGCTCCGAGGCTGCGCGTGACGTTGTCGGCGGCGCAGTCAACGGTCGCTGGGGTCAGCAGCTCGGCGATCTCGGAGGCGGTGACGATGTTGCGCTGGCGCGGCGCGAAGCGCGCGGCGCGCAGTCGCCGATCGAACCCGGGTCGGCGCCACGGGAGGTCGGAGCCCAGGAACCCAAGGCCGCCGAGACGCAGCCCGGCGACGCGCAGGTGGTTGTCGGCCGCCATCGCATCGAAGGCCGCGAGCAGCGAGCGCATCACCGACACGGCCCGGCGGCGCTCGCGGCCTTGCACCGCGAGCAGGAGTTGGAACTCCACGAGAACCTCGGCGGGGTCGAGCTTGCGGGCCAGGCCGCGGGTGTCGTGGCGACGCTCAACCGTTGCCGGCGTGCGCGCTCGCCGGCGAGCGTCGTCGTCGCCCGTCGCAGCGTTGAGTCTCACGGGTGGGTGGGCGCGGCGAGCCATCCGGCGACGCAGCCTGCGGGCACGGCCCGCTGACGCGACCTGGACGTCTGAGATGGACGCGTGTGTCAAGTGAGCGTTGGCGGTTGTTGTTCATGGTGGCGGCGGGTGGTGGGGTCGGGCGGCGGGTGCGAGGGCAACGACGACTGTCACTCTGAGATGCGCGGGTCGGGACCGCAGGACAGTGTCCGGTCGTGAGCTGCCTCGAACTAGATTCGCGAGTCGGTATCGCATAGACGCATCGAGGGTCCTCCGGGCGGCTCGCACCGGCCGCCCGACCCCACCATGGGTTGGCGTGTGGCTAGCGGGCGGCCTCCTGGGGCTGCTTGTCGCTGGTGGTGATCGGCTGGTCGGTGAGCGCGGCCCAGAGGAACGCTGCGAGCTCGCGGGCGATCGCGACGTTGACGACGGTCGGGCGCTTGCCGTGCTCGGTGAGGTGGCGGTAGCGGTGGTGCAGGCGGACCTGGGCTTGCCAGGCGCGCTGATCGGGCTGCACGCCGCCGGCGGGGCGGCGGGGTGCGTGGCGGTAGTGCCAGGCGGCTTCGACGAGCAGGCGGCGGGCGTGGCGGTTGCCGGCGCGGGTGATGTGGCCGCGGTGTTGCTGATCGCCGCTTGAGTACTCGCTTGGCGTGATGCCCAGCCAGCAGGCGAGCTCGCGTGGGTGGCTGAAGCGTGCGAAGTCGCCGATCTCGGCGATCAGCCCGAGTGCGGTCAGCGTGCTGATGCCGCGAAAGCGCGTGAGGATCTGCACGTGGCCGGCCCAGCGCTCGCCGCGCGCGATCTCCTCAAGCCGCGCGTCGAGCGTGGCGAGCTGGCGCTCGAGCCCGTCGAGGTGGATCAGCATCTGCGTCAGCGCCTCGTGCGCGAGCGGATCGTCCAGGCGCTGCGCGTTGACCCAGCGGCGGTGCATCTGCGTCCAGTGGCTCTTGCCCTCACGGTAGATGCGGCCGTGCCTGAGCAGCTGCTTGGCGACGCGATGACGGGCCGCGGTGCGCGCGCAGCGCAGGTCGTCGCGGCAGCGCAGCAGATCGCGCAGGCCCTCAGTCTCGGCGGTCGGCGGCGACACGAACCGCAGAAGGCCGGCGCGCTGCAGCGTCACGAGCTTCTTCGCATCACGGCGGTCGGTCTTGACGTGGTCACCGGCGCGCACCGGAACCAGCGACGGCGCCACGACGTCACACGCCACGCCGATCTTCGTCAGCAGCCGCCACAACGCGAACCCGCCCGGGCCCGCTTCGTGCAGACGGCAAGCCCGTCGGCCCGCCGAGCCGGTCGATAAAACGACGGATCGCGCGCTCGGTCGTCTCGATCCGCGACACCTCCGGCTTACCGCCCTCGGGCGGCAGCGTCGCGGCGACGATCGAGAACTTGTGCACATCCAGGCTGACCCACAGACGCACGCCCGCGGGCGCGATCGAAGCGTAACGTCAGGCACGGCTGGTCCTCCAAGCAGGTCGTATGCGGTAGCCGTTGCGGCTCTCAACACCCGCGATTGTCAACCCGCGAAAGATGCGACGCAGACTGCGTCATCTTCTAGGGCGACAGTGGCATGCTCGCCGGCATCCACGTGCAGTCGGCTCATCGCGGCGGCGATCGGGCCATGCAGGTCGGCGAGCTGATCCGCGTCGGCCAGCGGCTCGTGCGCGGGGCGCGCGAGCACCAGCTCGCAGCGCACCACCCGCAGCCCACGCCCAGCTGACTTGAGCGTTGGCGGCGAGTCGTGCAGCTCGACGTGGGGGCAGGCAGTGAGGGCGGCCTGTAGGGCAGGTCGTGATCCGGCCGGGCCGCTGAGCAGGTAGCGCACCATCCCGTCGGCATCGGGGGTGATCTCGATGCGCACGCCGCGCGCGGCACGCGGCCGACCGGCGCGGTGCGCTCGCGCCAGCGCCGCGGCCAGCTGGCGCACCTGCTCGCGGGTGGGGTTGTGATCCTCGCTGGGGCGCACCTCGAGGCGATCGCGGTCGCGCAGCGCCCACGCCACCAGCACCCGACGGACCGCCACCAGGGCCACGCCGAGGATGAGTGCCGGCCACGCTCGCGGCAGGGTCCCGAGGAGGGAGCGCAGGGTCGCGGCGGGATCCGCCGCGAGCGCGAACGGGGCATGGCGCGCGATCGTGAGGGCGGCGGCCAGGGCGGCGAGCGCGAACGCGGCGGCGCGGTCGGAGGGACGGTCACGCCCCACGGCGGCCTCCCTGGCGGGGAAGGTTGATGGTGATGGAGATCTCGCCGCCCGACACCTGGGCGCATCGCCCGTGGCGACCGGCGATCTGCCCCGGTTCATGCGGATCGGGAAGCGACCCGCAGAGCGACCGCGAGAGCGAAGGCGAGAGCGACCGGGCAAGCGAACCACTGCGCGAACCGCCTAGCCGACCGCAGGAGTGCTCGAGTGGCCGAAGACTCATGGCGCGCGTTCCAGGTCGTCGGTGGTGAAGACGTCGATCCAGCTCGCCGCGAAATATGAGTTGCGCGAGCGGTTCTCCGGCTGGCCTTCGGAGGCCGACGTTTGCCAGGAGAGGTGCAGGTGCGCCCCGCTGCCGCAGCCGCAGTGGGTCGGGTCGCCGTGCCCGGGGTAGCCGTTGTAGCCGACGAACCGAAACGGCGCCGCGGCGCACTCGGGGGCACCGCCAACCCGGGCGCAGGCCGGATGCCAGCCGGCGGTCCGCGCGAGCGCCTCGGTCGTCTCCTGCCACGAGTAGCCTGCTTCCGGGATGAGATCGACGGCAGCGCCGAGCGGGTGTTCACCGGCCGGCGAGTGGATGGCGTAGCACGCCGTCACCAGCACGTGGAAACGTCGTGCCAGCCAGGTGACGTCCTCGACGATCCGCGCATCGCAGCGCATGCCCGTTCCACCGATCGTGATCGAGCTCGGTACGGCGGCCAGCTGCCGCGGCGCACGACGCCGCACGACCACACCGAACCCTCCGTCGCCCACCGGCGCGCCGACTCCGAGGGACGCGGCGCAGCCGTCGCCCGCGCCGGGCGCGTCCGTGTTGAATGTGCGGCCGAGGCCGTAGGCGATGGCGCGCGCCATCACGTCGTCGGCGTAGTGGGCGAGTGCGTCTGAGCAGGCGCCGTAGTAATTGCACGCCGCGCGGCGATAGGCAGCCCTGGACCCGCCAACGGCCGGGGCGCCCTTGGCCTCGCGCAGGATGCGCGCGGCGGTGAAGATCGCATCGGCCGGGTCGTCGATGTCGGCGCGCCCGTCGCCGTCACCGTCAACCGCGTAGCGCTCCCACAAGGTCGGGCCCTCGCCGGGGCTGCACGGGCTGTGGCGGCGGTAGGCGATCTGCATCGACCCGGCGCATCCCGAATCGTTCTCGCCCGCGCACGACCCGTGCCGACACTCCTGCGCGCCGACCGCGGCCAGGAACGCCCAGTCGAGGTCAAAGCGACGACCCGCCGCGCGATACAGCATCAGCCGCGCGTTGGGGATCTCGGACCTGGCCACCCGCGACGCGCCACCAGCGTCATCCGCGCCACCGCCGCGGCAGGCCAGGCCCGCGCCGGTGATCGCCACCACCATACCCAGCACCGCCACGCACACCACGCCGCCGGCGGCGACGCCGGCGATCAGTGTCCAGCGTCCAGCGCGTCGCCGCCGGTCAGCGTTCGCTGACATCGACGACCTCCCATGCGCCGTCACGGCGCTCGAGCGACACGGCGATGCGGACGATCGCGGCGTGGCTGTCGGTGACGCGCGCGCACGCCCGCGCGTGCGTGCCGTCGAGCTGGGTGTGCAGCTCGGCGATCCGTGCCTGGCGCCGGCGCACCGGCCAGGAGGGGCGCGCGGTGTCGCGGTGCAGCGCTTGGCGTAGGGCGGGTGCGGCGCCGCGGATCCGCGATGCGGCCAGGCGGCTATCGCGGTGGCGGACGTAGTCCTCGACGAACGCGCGCGCCGCCACCGCTGCGGCGTGAACGTCAGAGGCGTGCGCCCCTGCCGCTTGCGCGTCGCGCGATGACACCGACACCCGTGCGGGGCGCCGACCGCTCATCGCGCGCCGTCCATGTCAGGCTTATCCAGCGGTCGGCGATCGCGGCGCGCTGTCCTCGGTACTGGCTCATGGGCTAGGTCGGCGGCGGGTTGGCGGTCAGGCCGCGGCTGACCGGCGCGCAACTCGTCGGCCAGCGAGCGCTCGGTTGGCGCCGGCGCGGCGGGTGATGGCTCGGCGGGTGGTGGCGCTGGCTCGGGTTGGCCGGGAGCCCCCGCGACCGTGTTCCTGGTCGCTGGCTCGGGGGCGGGGGGTCGTTCGTGGCCGTGACGGCGCCGAGGCGTGCGGAGCTGCTTGTCAGCGTCGGGGTGCGGGTCGGCGCCAGCGCGCGCGCCGGCGGTCGCTGGCTGAGCGGGTTGGTCGTCGGGCGCGCCGGCGACCCTCGCTCGCGTGTCGCCCGTAGTGCCCGCACGGTCCTCGTGGCGGCCGCGGTGGCGGGTGCGCGCGGACGGGGTCGCCGACGCATCGCGGTCGCTGACGGAGCGGTCGCGCGGCACGCGTCGCGGCTGGCGCTCGCGCTCGACGACAGGCTCTATCGGTGGCTGGGCCACCCAGTCCTGGCCGGGCGAGGCGACGGCGGCGATCGGCTGCGAAGCAGGACCCGTGTGCTCGTCGCTGGGCACCGTGGGGTGGTCGGCCTCGCGGGACGGTCGCGTGATGCCGGCGGGTTGGCGCCGGGCGGCGGGGATGATCGCGCGGCTGGCGTAGCGGAGGCCCAGCAGCCGTCGTAGCTGGGCGTCGCGGCCGGGCTGATGGCCGGTGACGGTGCCGATCAGCTGGGCGGTGAGGGCGTGGCGTTGCAGGTAGACGGTCCACAGCAGCAGCGCCTGCAGCCCGAACGACATCAGCCACCCCAGGTTGCTGGTCGCGTCCTGCAGGGCGGAGAGGACGGCGAGGACGATCGCGAGCACGAGCGAGTAGGCGGCCTTGCGCACCAGGTAGCTGGCCAGCCGGGCCGCCCACGCCTTAAAGGCGTGATGGCCGCGACCGGGGACGATCGCCGCGACCAACGCGACGGGGGCAAAGCACGCCAGCAACAGGACGATGACCTGCGACAGCAGCACCGACACCGACAGCGCACCAATGAGCAGCAGAACGCCGACCTCGCCGGCGAGGATCACCAGGGAGAGCAGCAGACGTTGGTCCTGGCCGCCCTTCTCCATCGCGTCGGTCACCGGCTTATCGACGACCCCCGGGTGGTAGCTGCCATCCGTCTTGCCCGGGTCGCTATCGGGCAGCTGGGTGGGGTCGGCGTCGTTGACCGCCTGATACTCGGCGTCGCGGTCACCGGACCCGGGGGCGTATGGGAGGAAGTGCCCGGGGTACCGGCGCGTGTTCTCCACGCACGCCTTCTGTGCCGTGGTGATCTCGCCGGTCGTGTGCAGCTGGCGACGCAGCCGGGCCTCGGCGGCGGGGTCCGGGCTGAGGGGGCGGACGGGCAGCGAGATGGGATCGTGGTCGCGATCACCGCTGCCGGTGCGGATGCAGTGCTCAGTGCCGCCGAAGTTCAACGCCACCCATGGGGTGTGGATGAGCAGCGCGAAGAGCTGGTCTGCGGCGCCGCGACGCGCCTGATCGCCGCCGCCCGGCTCGCCATGGGCGCCGACCGAGAGGAAGGCGGTAGAGAGCTGGTTGCTCAGGCGTGAGGCCTGCCCCATCGTCTGGTCGGGGTGGGTGACGACCGCGAGGGCGGCGACAGTGTAGATGAGGCTCATGGCCAGCGCACCGGCGGTCTCGGTGTACCGGCGTTGCACGAGGGCTTGCCACAGCGCCCAGCAGCCGGCGAGCACGACGGCGATGGCCATCCACGGCTGCCCGAACGTGCTCGCATACAGCCCACGGATCGCCTCGGAGACCGGCGCGAGCGCGCCGGCGCCACCTGTTGCCTCTGAGCCGTTGAGGAGGTCCAACGAGAACGCGAAGGCGAACAGGGTGATCACCGCGTTAGCGGCAAAGGCGGTGATCTGCCAGATCACGTTGGCCAGGAAGAACGCGATCATCGCCGGCACCCCGGAGGCGTCGACGCCACCGGTGAGGCTGGCCTTGACGGCGCTGAAGTGCTGATCGAGCGCGTAATGACCCAGCGGGTAGCGGTCAGCCAGGCCGCTGACAGTGTCGCCGGGCCCGACGTTGTCGTACAGATCGCTCGACGCCCCCGCCGGATACGCCACGACGACCACCGGCACCACCGCGGCCAGGACCGCGAGGGTCAACCGCCGTCGCGTCATGCCGTCGTCCGCGTCGCGCCGGTGGGGGTGGTATCGAACGCCCGGAGCAGTTCGCGGTCCGCGGGGTCGATCTGGATCTCGGCCACGCGGCCGTGCAGGTCGCGCATCAGGCAGCGGCCGGCGCGCGCCTCGCGCAACCGACTCACGCGCGCCGGGGTGGGTTCGACGCCAATGAGCTCCAGCGCCCGCGTGGCCTCGGCGTCTGAGTCCTGGCCGAACATGAACCACGTCCCCACCAGGTCGGAGATCGCGTCGACATCGTCCAGGCGCTGGGTGACCAGCAGCACGGTCGCGTTGTACGCGCGGCCCAACCGCACGAGCCGGTTGACCAGCGCCCGCCCCTGCGCGGAGGCCAGCAGGAACCACGCCTCATCAAGCAGCACGACCTTGTGCCGGCCCCGATCCCTCGATACGAGGCGCAGGGCGAGGGCGGCGACCAGCGACAGCGTGGCGACCGAGACGCGCTCCGCGCGCGTGTAGGCCTCCCTCGCCACCCCCGGCTCCGGCAAGGTCAGCCCGGGCGCCCGCACCGTCGTCACCACACCGGCGCTCGCCCCGAGATCAGTCTCGGTCGTGCCGTCGCTGAAGCCCAGGCGCGCGAGCCCCAGGTCTGAGACGACCTCCAAAGCGTCGGCCACCTCCGCCCCAGCGGGCGCGTCGAGCGCGCGCAGCGCAGTGATGACGGCCTCGCAGCCGCGGCCGCCGCCGCGCACCACGTCGCGGACCGCCTTGGCAATTGCGTGCTCCCAGGACGCCGGCGGGTCGCGCACGAGCTCGAGCAGGTAGGACACGGCCAGCTCCTCGCGCAGCTCCCGCAACCCGATGCGCAGGGGATCGAACGCGCCCTGTTGCTCCTCGGCGCCGGTGAGCTCGATGAGTTCCACCTGACCGTCGAGCGCGGGAAGGTTGGTGAAGCCGTGGTCGGGCTTGGGATCGAAGTCGACGACGGTGCTACCAGAGCGGGCAGCGTGGTAGGCGATCAGCTGCGCCGCCATCGTCTTCCCAGAGCCCAGGGTCCCGGCGAGCAGCACCGCGCTGGCCCGCGACTCCCGTGGCGGCGCCGTCGGGTCGTAGCGCACAGCGCGTCGCGGACCAGCGGTGGTGTAGCCGATCTCGTAACCCCTGGGGTCCCCCACCAGCGTGGTGGCGGTGGAGACCATGGCGCCGAACTGCTGGGCGGTCAGTTGCTGGCGATAGTCCGCGACGCGGCCACCGTCCGCCCTCGGGAGGTGGTCAAAGAACAGCCGCTCCTGAAGGCCGCGGGGACGGAAGAGCTCAACGTCCCCGTACGCGGACCTCAGGGTCTGTACGCGGCGCTCGAGCTCTTCGCGCGAGTCGGCGCCGACCGCCAGCGAGATGGTGGCATAGAGCATCGCCGGCCGCGCGCTTGACTGCAGGACCTGCTCGTACTCGCGGGCCAGAGTGCGGTCATCCTCCGCGCGCCACGCGGGGCCGTGCCGGGACTCCAGCTGATCGCGGTAGACCTGCTCGGCGTCGACGATCCGCCGGCGCACCTGCCCCAGCGCGTCGCGGTTGGCCACCCACCGCGCGTGCAGCGCCGCATCCACGGCGAACCCGACCCCCTCAAGCGGCGCGTGCAGCAGCTCCGCCGGACCCGGGAAGACGGCCTCGTCGGCCAGCGCGCCCAGGCACAGCATCGCCTGATAGCTCGTGGCGTCCTCCGCCTCGACCTCAAGGGCCGGCGGGTGCTCGGGATCCTCGCGCACCGGCGCCGCCACGAGCCGCCACACATCCCATCCCAGCGGCTCATACCGCAGCCCGGCGTCCTCGTCCAAGATCAGGGCGTCAGGTTGCCAATGGCGCTCGAGGCGGGGCTCGCCGACGCCGCGCAACGGCGTGCGGCGCAGCAGCCACTCGAGCTCGCGCGTGCGCGCGCGGCGCAGCTCAACCACCGCACGCAGCCGCTCGAACGCCTGCTGCTCGGCCTGCGTCATCGCCTCAAGCCCGCGGGCGGTGACCGCCACCGGCGATAGGCCAAAGAGCGCCTCGAGACGGGCTCGCAGGCGATCGCCGCTGGCGACCAGTGCGGCGGCCATTCCGCGCCGCACCACCGGTCGCAGCGAGACCGCGAGGTAGACCTCGGTGGCGTGGGACTCGGCGGCGGTCGGGTCGGTGTGCGTCGCGCGGGTGATGCGCCACAGCGAGAAGTCCCCGCCGATGACGCGCGCCAAGCGCTCCAGGCGCTGCTGCACCAGCCACTTGTCGCCCAAGGCCAGCAGCGGGTAGTTGACGGTCGCCAGCCGATACAGGCCGGCCACCTCCCCGCCCGCGGCGACGAGCACGTTCGCGCGCGCATATCGCAACCCCACCTCGCGCGCAGCGTCGGTCACGGGCGGATCTCCAGCCGCTCACCCTCGCCAAGCTCCATGACGTCCAAGACCAGGCCTCGGGCCTGGCGCTCGAGCGGGCGAACCGATCGCCGCCGCCCGCGGCCGCTGACGAGTACGACCGGGGTGGCGAAGCGCACGCGCCCGGGGCCGGTCAGACGCGCGCGACGCAGCTGCGCGCCGTGGGCGTCGGGCAGGACGCGCACGCTGCACTCCCATCGGCGCGATCCGCCGCGAGCGGGCAGCGCACGGCCCAGCCGGCGGCGACCAGCCGCCCTCGCATACACCCACGAGAACGCGACGCGATGCGCCGGCCGACCATCGACCGACACGTGCGTCAACACCGTTGCCAGCGCCGCAGGCACGGCGATCAGCCGCAACGGCCACTCTAGGGCTGCTAGCACGACACCTGTGATCGCCGCGCCAACTGTGGCCGCGGCGCCCACCGCAACAGCCAGGCGGTAGCGACTCAGTCGGGCGGCACAGAGGCCCGCACCCGCCCCGGCCGCCAGCACGATCACCGGGCTGCCAGCAGCCAACGCGAGGACGACCAGCAAGGCGGCGGTAGCGGCGGCCAGCCACCGCAGTGGCACGCCGCCGGGAATCGGCAGCGTCCGGCCGTCGACGGCGTAGATACGGCGGTCGGGCGCGAAGAGACGCTGATAGCTGCGCACGACCCCGGGACCCTCAGACATCAGCCGGCTGCCGCGCCTAGAAGATCTGGTTGCCGATCGCCCGGGCGGCGTTGGCGACGTCGTCGGGACTGAAGACCAGCCACGCCACCACGACCGCGGCGAGCAGGAAGGTGGCAAGCTCGGCGTAGCGGCGATTGATCAAGAACCCAAGGCTCACGACGGCGATCACCCCGGCATACAGCTGCCCGGCGAAATGGCGCAGCACGTGGGACAGGTTCTCCCCCACGTCGTTGCCAGTCGCGGCCCATGCCGCCCTGGCGGAGACAAGCTCCCCGGCCGCGGCAACCGTCAGCGCGATGAGCAACACCCAGGCGGCCCCGGAGCGTCGACGCCTCATCGGGTCCTCCGACACGTGATGCTCTCCGCGCTTCCGTGATCAGCGGCTTGGAGGGCGAGACGGTGCGCAAGCTGCTCAACGAGCCAGAGGCTGGGCCAGTCCGCCAGCGCATACGTGGCGGGTCCGGAGTCGTCTGTGCGGGACACCACGCCGCAGCCGCTGAGCAGGCGCAGGTGGGCGGCGATCGCGCCGGACGACGCTGCGAGCTGGGCAGCCAGCTGGTCGACCGTCGCCGGGCGACCGTCAAGTGCCCGCAGGATGCGCAGCCGCAGCGGATGCCCGAGGGTGCGCAGTCGGTGCGCGATGACCTCGATGCCGAGGTCGGTCAAGGAATCGGCTCGGCGGGCGGCGCGAGCGCAACGGTGCGCCCGGATCCCCGCCCGAAGGGGACGGCCCGAGGGCCGATCAGAACACATGCTCATATCGGCCCTTCCGGCAGCAGCTGATCGCATGTTGTCCGCGTGGCCAGCCGGCGTTCGCGGCCCGTTGGCGGGCCGCGTCGTCGCCGCTGTTAGAGGCCGCGGTAGCGGCGGTAGATCGCGGCGAACCCGGCCACGAGCCCGCCGAACCCGCCGAGCAGCGCCCCGGCGATGGTCGCGTCAACGCGACTGCCGATCGCCCCACCCACCGCAGCCACCAGCGCGATGACCACGATCAACGTCAGGCCGGCCTCGCCCGCACTCCCGACCGGTCGGCGAGTCGGTGCCGCGAGACGCGCGCGGGGACGGGGAGCGGCGACCGCGATGCGCTCACCGTGATCCCTCACAGCCCCTCGAGACACGCCCCGGCTGCCCTCGCTCACGGCGTCTCGAACCCGAACTCGCTCGCCGGCGACCCGCCACTTGACGACCGTGAAGCAGGAGCGCCTGTGCCTGTCGGCTGCGACGCGCTCGTGCTCGACTGGCTGGTGCCCGCGGGCGGCGACGGTGAGTGCGCCTTGGGCTGGTGGCTGTGCGTCGGGCGCTGCCTGCGCGACTGGTGCGATCGGGACGTCGGCTTCCCGGTCGGTGACGTGTTCGAGCGCTTCGTGCCCGACGGCCCGGTGTGGAGGGACGGTCGACCGTCATCTGGGTAACGAGGTGCGACGGCGCCGAGAGCCCGCCGATGGCCCCAGCCGGCGGCTCGTCGGCCCTGAGCGACAGCACGGCGTTGACACCGACGCCGACGCCCAGAAGCGCCGCCGTCGCTGCCAGCGCCTTGACTGCCCCGGCCTGACCCAGCAGTCCCGGGGCCGAGGGCGCCGCCGCGACCGCGGCACCTTTGACCGTGGCCGGCTTGACCAGCACCCGGCCGCCCAGCACGAACGGCAGGGGCGCCAGCAGCTGATGAGCAGCGGTGGTGAAGCACTGCTGCTTGCGCACCAGGGCCTGGCATGTCTGGCAGTGCGACAGATGACGGCGCGCGAGGCGCCGCTCGCGCCCGGCGAGCTCGCCGGCGAGGTAGGCGTGAAGACGAGCGCGCTCCTCCTCATCGATCTCGACACCGATGGCGTGACGCACGACCCCATAGAAGAGCTTGCGAGCGTTGAACAGCGTCTCGCGCAGCCGCCCGAATTCCACGCCAAGACGGTTGGCGAGCTCGCGCTGCTCCCACCCCAACCGATCCACCGCGATCAGCGCGACCGCCTCGCGCTCGCTCAACGCACGCAATCCCGCCAACAGCACCCCGCGGTCAAGCAGCACGCGCCGCTCGACGCCACTGAGGTCGTCTGAGAGATCGCGGACCATCGCCCCCAATACCGCGACCGTGAGCTCGCGCTCGCGCGGCGCAAGGCTGTCCCCATCGGCCTCGAGCGTGCCGAAGTCATAGGCCAGCACCCGCGGGCGACGGCGGCGGGCGTCGCGACGGCCGTGCTCGCGACGAAGCGCCTCCCCCGCCGCGTCACGAAGGCACCGATACAACCGGCGTGCCCGTTCATCATCCTCGGCCGTCTCAAGCTCGCCCCACTCGCCGAGGATGCGCAGCATCGCCTCCTGCAACGCGTCCGCGACGCCCGCGCGGCCGCCGCGCACGTCGGCCTCAGCGCCCAGCACCCCGGTCAGAAACCCCGCGAACTCGTCGGCGTGCGCGCGAAAGAACGCGTCATATCCATCGTCGACCACCTCAGGACGCATCCCCCCTGTTCCTGGTGAACGCAGGGCCTTTGTTGTCTCTCGCTCGTCAAAGCAACGAGAACCCGCGAGGCGCCCGCCCAGCTCGATCATCACCGCAGCCCTCCCGACTCTGACGCGCCCGACCGCTCGATCATCCACCCACACTCCACAAACAACAGCGTGTTGGGGCTCACGGCGCTACGACCGCCGGACCCAAACGTGGTAGGCGTGGCGCGTTACGTTCTCGTCCCCGCACCGCTCTGATTCTGCGATCACCGTGTGCGAGGGGTCACCCAACTGCGGCCAAGTCTCACGTCTCCTGCGTGTTTCAGTCTTCCGCTGGAGGCTTCCGGCTTAGCCCTGGCGCGCGAGCGTGCGCAGCTCCGGTCGACGATTGCGACGGCGCGGCGCGTGACGGAGCTCGGCGCCTCGGCGCTGCCCAGAGCGGTCCGCAACGGCGGCAGAGTGGCTCACGTGTCTCCGTTGTCGCTCGTGATACGGGGCTCGAGGACGCTCTCGAACGGCTAGCGCCGACGAGGGAGGCGGGCGACGTCCGACTCGGGCTCGTCGAGCGCCGAGACGACGAGGGTGGTGCAGCAGTCCCAGACCGGTGAGGGCAGGCGGCGGTAGTACTTCCGCAGCTGGCCAGGCTCGTCTGGCAGGGGTTCGATGAGGCCGCCGCGCTCGAAACGCTTGAGCAGCTCGCCGATCTGGTTGGCCTGGCATCCGGTGGCCGCCGCGACCTGGCCCCCGAAGAAGCGTTCCTGTTGGGCCATGAACGCGATCGCCTCGAGCGCGTACTTGCTGCCGAAAACCGGCTTCGACACCGCGCGTACTCGGCCTCGGTCGGGTCCGTCGAGTGGGAGGTCTATATTCATGAATCATGAACCACGTAGCGCGACATGGGATGCACGCGCGGGACATCATGATGAGGCATCGGTCCGACAGTGCGCAAACCGCCCATCGGGCGAGTGCTGCCTTCGGACACAAAATCTTGACCTGGGACTGGATGCCAGCCAAGGTCGGCCGATCATGGGGACGACGATGACTGTAGACGCAACCGACCGCGTTCTGGATGCGGAGATCGCTCGCGCGCGCGAGAAGCTTCTCGAGGTCGCCCGCCAAGATGCGGAGAAGTGGTGGACCGCCCGCGAGCTGAAGGTCCAGGCGCGAAACGGTTGGGGCAGCGGCGTTATGGGATTGGCCCTCAGGGCCCTTGTCGCGGATGGCGAGTTGGAGCAGCGTCGCTCCGACTTGCGCGTCCAGCTTCGCCAGTAGCCTGCTGCACCGGTGAACAAGCTCCTTCCGCCACGGGCCGCGGAACACATCGCGCACATCCACGAACGGCACGTGGAGGGCGACGAAGAACCGGACGACGACCCGTGGCGCCGCGACTACCGGTCTCGGGCGGAGCACGACCGCGACCGCGTTCTGTATAGCGCTGCCTTCCAGCGCCTGGCCTACGTCACCCAGGTAACCGCGTCAGAGTCCGGTCATACGTTCCAAGGTGGCCCAAGTGGGCCGGCGCAACACCCAGCGCCTGCTGACCTTGGCTGGCAACGGGGACATCGACGGCGATAACGCCGCAGCGATGATCAACACTCTGGACCCGGACGCGATCGAGGCGAGCTGTCTCGCACACGACCTTGGCCATCCACCCTTCGGCCACATCGCCGAAGAGGTCCTCAACGAGCGGGCGAGGCGCCACGTCGGCGACGACGGTGGGTTCGAGGGAAACGCCCAGAGCTTTCGAATCGTCACCCGGCTAGCCCAGCGCGCGAGTGGCAGCGGCATGAACCTGACACGCCAGACCCTCGACGGAATGCTCAAGTACCCGTGGCGATGGCGCTCCTCCGACCCGGTTCCCCCCGGAACCAGGGAGCGCAAATGGGGCTACTACTTGGCCGATCGCGCTGCGTTCGACTTCGCCCGCCAATACGGCGAGCACGAAGCCGACCGCGACGTCCCGGAGCCCAGCCTCGAGGCGCTAATCATGGAGTGGGCGGACGACCTGACCTACGCCGTACACGACGTAGACGACTTCTACCGGGCCGGCCTTATTCCCTTGGACCGCCTCGGCGATGACACCGACGACGCGTTCAAACGGATGTTGGCGGCGTTCGCCGAAGCCGAACACGCCGCCCCCAAACTCTGGCCGAACTACTCGATCGACGAACTCGCGGGCGCCGTGCAGATCGCGGCCGCCGGCTACGGCCCGAGCGGCAGCTACGTACACACCAAGGACGTACGCCGAGAAATGCGGCACTTCGGATCAGACCTCATCACTCGCTATTTCAGTGCCTTCAAGGTCGAGGACGATCCCGACTCGGGGAACGTCCGAGTCTCGGTCGATCCGGAAATAGAACGCGAGGTGGCCGCCCTCAAGCTTCTGGTGCGCGTCTACGTGATCCTCAGGCCCGGTCTTGCAGTAGTGCAGCACGGCCAGCAACGGGTTATGGAGGACCTCTTCGACTTCTACTACACGGCCAGCGACGCAGACGCGCGCGAAGGCGGAGACCGGCGGGTCTTTCCACCCGGGCCCCGCGCGGAGCTCAACAACAGCCCAAACGAAGCTCCCATGCGCGCACGCATCGTGATCGATTTCCTTTCGGGGCTAACCGAGTCGACGGTGATCGACCTCCACAGGCGGATCAAGGGAGGCTGGTCCGCCCCCACACTCGACGCGACGGCGCAGATTGGATAACCCTCCACGCCTGCGGCGCCAGGAGCGCACGGCCCTGGAGCAATGCCGAAGGCTTGCCGATCAACGATGATGGGATCCGTGAGTGGATCCCGAACTGCGGTGTGGCGCTCGGCGTGGCTAGCCTCGGGCTCGTGGTCCTGAACACCCTCGGCGACGCGCCGCCATGCTCACGCCGCCCGAGCGATCCCTTGATGTGCCATCTGAAGGCGACAGCGATCTAAGGTTATAACACCCGTGCCCCACTTCGTCGGATCGGAGCGGCTGGAGATTGTGGACGCCATCGTCGCGCAGTACGACGCATGCGTGACCGAGAACCGACCGCACCTCGTCTCAATCACTGCCGAGGTCGGATGGGGCAAGACGCGCATCGTGCAGGAGCTCTACGGTCGACTGCAAAAGGACCGCCAGCCGAATGGCCGGTACTGGACGGGTGATCTCCTCGATGTGGATGACGATCCGATGCGAGGACGCAAAGTCATCTACCCGCTGTCCGCTGAGCCGGATCATGATGCCCAGCTGCCATGGCTTTGGTGGGGGTTGCGCTGCGAGGTCGACAGTGGCGGCCGACGCGTGCGAGCGCTCTTCAACGACCGCGCACAGCTGCAGGTGCACCTCGCCGGACTGATCGACGCAGCCAGCCGGCGTGCCGGTAACCGGGAGCTCGCCCTCGGCGCGCTCGGCGAAGCCATCGGATTCATCCCCGGAATTGGCAATGCCGTGAGCCTCGCGATGGCGTCAGTGCAACTCGGACCCAAGCTCGCACGCCGTCTGATGGACAGCATCCGCCGCGGGCAGGACCGGCTCAGCAGCACAAGTGAGACACGAACTGTGAGCGTTGATCGCCCCGACGCGCAGCTGATCGAGCCCGAGCTGGACGTCGTCCGCCAGCTCATCTCCCCGGAGCTCCCTTTGGTTCTCGCGATCGACGACGCCCACGACGCTGACGGGCTGACGGTCGAATTCGTCGGGCGTGTGCTGAGCCTGCATGCGCCGATCCTTGTCGTGACGACGGCGTGGCCGTCCGCACTCGCCGACCAGGCCGAAGAGGAACGGGAGCGGGAGGAGCCTGAGCCCCGGACTTTCGGGGGCTTGGTGGAACTACTGCGTCAGACGCGGCCCGAGATGGTGACAAGCTTCGAGCTGAGCCCGCTCGGCGATCCGGACCTCGGCGTCCTCATTCGCGACGTGGCGCCTGCGACCAACGACCGTGCACGATCGGTGCTGCTGGAGAGTTGCGCGGGCAACCCGCTTGTGCTGCGTCTGCAGCTCACGTCACCCAGGGTGACGCGGTCGATTGTCCACGCGGGCATCACGCTGACTCCGGACGAGCTCCAAGCTCTGCCGCGGAAGTTCGAGCGGCTCATCGGTGAGCGCTATGACGACCTCGAGCTTCCAGAGCAGGAGTGGCTCGCCGAGGCTGCTGTACAGGGCGCGGTGTTCTTTCCAGAGCTGATGTCCAAATCTTGCAGCGGCCTGGACGATGAGCGGCTCGCGGCCTTTACGCGACGTAGGCCGGTCGACGTCGTGGCGGTCGGGCAATTCATCGAGGAGCCCGTATATCGCGCAATCCTGGCGGCGGCAGTGAAGGAATTCACGGACCGCGAGCGGGAGGGTTGGGCCCTCGACATGCTCATCCGTCAGCAGGAATGGTGGATGACTGCCCCCCGCGAGCGTCTGCCGGGCAACCCCATGACGCGGCGTAGCTTCTGCCGCCTTGCGCTCAGCACGGCGGAGCGGCTTGGCGAGCGGCCCGAGATCGACGAGCGCGTCATTGCCGAGGCGGCCAAGTGGCTGTCCTTCACTGAGCGCGACCTCGAGCGCCACGAGGCGGAACTGGAGGCCGCGCAACTCGGGCTGGTGTGGGCGCGACGCTCACGCGATGCGCGAACAGACGTGGCCCTGCGGATGCGGCTGTCTGCGGCTTATCGCGCGTCCAACGACGGCGAGCGAGCGGCGACGCTTGCGAAAGAGGCAGTCGACCTGGCGCTCGCGGACGCGCGGCTCGTCGACCAGCGCGGCGAGGCGCTAGTGCTGTTCGCCCAGGCGCTCGCACAGAACGACGATCTCGATGCGGCACGCGCAGCGGTCAGAGCTGCCCTTGAGCATGCGTGCGACGACGACTTGCGCGTCTGGGCGCTGGGGGTGTGGAGCAGGATCGAGGACGACGCTGGGGCGGTCGAGGTGGCTCGCGCGAAGCTCGAGGAGGCGCTGGAGCTCGCTCGACGTCGCGAGCCGCTTGACCTTGAGGACATCATCCTGATCGAAACGGACCTTGCGGATCTTGAGTCCGACATCCAACCGGCTCGTCGCTGGCGTGAGCTGGCAGAGATGGCTGAGCTGCACGTCGGCGCCGGACATTGGCTTCACCTGTACTGCCTCGACAACCTGGGGCTCAGGCTAAGTTGGGGTGAGGGACGACTGGCCGAAGCCGAGGCGGTCCTTGCCCAGCTCGTAGCGCTGGGCGAAAGCGAGGCCCGGAGCGAATCCCTCACCGCGATGGGTATCTCGACAATGAACGGGGACCTCAGCCAAGTCGCGGCCTTCGTGGCGCGCGTGGCACCGTATAGCAGTCGCCGCGACCTCGACCTGGCGAGGCAGGTATCAGCGTTGCTTACACAAGCGGACATGAGTGTGCCCGGCGATTCACAACTCAGCCCGGTGCACCGGCTGCTGGCGGTGCTGAAGCTCGCACCGACGGACATTGACGCTGCGATCGACGAGCTCGTGACACTGCTCGATGGTGACGTCTCGCTGCACGATGCCCTGGCAGCCGCAGTGCAGGTCAGCTCGAGCGTGCTGGGCGACACGCTGATCGCGAGGGCGGCCGTCCACCCCCGATCCGATGAGATCGTGGCCCGCCTGTCCTCGATGGTCGCCGCGACCTCCGAGTTCCCGCCTCTCCCGCGCCGCGTGCTCGACGACTACTGCGACGCCGTTTGTGTCCTGCGGGGTGCGGAGGTAATCGATCGGCAGCCGCTCGGCGTTGCCATGGTGGATCTGCGTGCCGCGGCGGTGGTGGCCGTCGCATTGCATGCCAGGGGCCACGACGATCGCGCCGCGGCCGCCTTGGCCGAAGGCCGCGCGTTGCTCTCGGCCAACAGCCAATCGAATATGTGGCGCCTGCTCGGACGCGCGCACTTGGCGTGCAGCGCGCCCGAAGCCGGCGAGTTTTGGCGTGCCGCAGAAGCGGCTTTGGCCGCAAGCGTGCTCGATCGGTTGATCGCTCGCGACGGGCGCGCAGACGCGCTGACGTCCGCTGGCCGGCACGAGGATGCGCTCCCGCTGCGCAGGGAGGTGCTCGCGGGTTTCCGGACGGAACGCGGCGACGCCCATCCGACCACGGTGACCGCGATTCTCGACCTCGCCGGGACGCTCTACTCACTCGGTCAATTTCAGGAGTGCCGCGACCTGGAAGCGGAGGCGGTCCAGATTCGGCGCGAGACGCTCGGTCCGGAACACAGGGCGACCGTCGCCGCGATGGGCCTCTTGGCTGACACGTATCAGCAGCTCGGCGAGAACGACATCGCTCGCACGCTGTACGGCGAAGTCCTGGACTGGCGGCGCCGCACGCTCGGCGAAGCCGACCCGTCCACTGTCTTGGCGATGGCCAAACTCGCGGAGAGCGCGCGCACAATGAACGACCTCGACACCGCCCGGCGGCTCGGCGACGAGGTGGTTCTCCGTCGGCGCTCGACGCTCGGTGCCGACCACCCGCTCACGCTAGAGGCTGAAGCCGCGTTTGCTCTTACCCTGTTCCGTTTGGCCGAGTACGCGCCCTGCCGCGCGTTCGAGGAACACGTGCTCCAAGTGCGCCGGACAACCCTTGGCGATGACGACGATTTCACTGTGGTTGCGAAGGCCAATCTCGCCCAGACACTGGTGCAACTGCGCGACTACGGCCGCGCGCGGGTACTCTGGCAGGAGATCGTCGACACGCGCCGCGCGCTTGTCGGTGAGGATCACGACCAGACGCTCAGCGGGCGGGCGAGACTCGCCGAGGTCATGTATTACGCCGGTGATCTGACTGAGGCCCAGGCTGTCGAGGAGGAAGTCGTCCGTGGCTACGCCCGGACGCTCGGTCCCGACGAGGCCTCCACCAGGGTGGCGCGTATCAACCTTGGGATGACGCTACGAGCCCGCGGCGCCTTCAAGGCGCTGCATCGCCTCGAGGAGGAGAACCTCGCGTCAACGAGGCGCGCGGTGGGGCCAGACGCCAGTGAGACATTGAGCGCAGAGGTGACACTCGCTACGACCCTCGCTAACCTGGGCGAGCACGGCCGTGCGGCGACCTTGTGGAAGCACGTTGTGTCCGAGTACGAGCGCCAGCTCGGCGCGAATCACGCGACGACCCGTCATGCGCGGGAAGCTCTCCGAGTCGCGGTTGAGCTCTCGTCGCGGGAGCCTCCGCGCTGAGGCAGTTGTACGCAGCCGTGAACCTATGAGGCTGGCGCCGCGAGCGGGCGCTCGTTCCGAGCCTGCGAGACCACCTCCTCCGGCGCCAGCACCAGTGTGCCGGTTGTAGGTCGTAGCGCCCGGCGAAGCGACAGCCGCTGTTGTCGGACCTCTACAACAAGACGACTGCGATGCTGTTCCAGGCCAAGGGGACCGTCGAGCGCGGCGCCATCCGCATGGCAAGCGGGCAGCTTGCTGACTACAAGTGGCACATCAAAGGCGGCCCGTCGGTCGTGGCCGTGCTGCTGCCGTCAAAAACCGCGCGAGGAACTTCTGCACTCCTCCACGCCGAGGGCATCGAGGCCGTCTGACCCGACACCGCCGGCTTCACGGAGTCGACCGGGGGCGATCCCATCACCCGACGGTCCGCGACGTACATACCCCTTCTGGGGCCGCATCCTCACGTCCCTTGACACGGGAGCGAGACCTGTTGCCGTCGGCCCCGAGGCGGTTAGGTGCCAAGGGCGTCACAAAATTACGGCGACGGGACTGTCCTTCAGATGATCGACCGCGAGCCGGAGCGGCCCGATTTATGTAGGCTCCAGCCTGCTCGACAACCTGACGCTACGCGTCGTTCTTTTCGCGACGAATTCCATAGGTGTCGGCCGCCCCCTGGAATCGTTCAAGAGTCCCTCGTAGAGCTGAACCTGATATAGGACCGTCCCCGGAGCATGGCTAACCGTAACTCTGGCCGTTACCCGTACTTCAGACGGACATCAGCCATGGCTGAATACCAATGCGTCAACGATGTGGATCCGATTCACACGGAACGGTCCGTGATAGAGCGGCGCACAAGCGGCAAGCACCACGGCAAGACCCGTCAGAGCAACCCGCCAGCCACTCTTCGGGCCGTGAGCCAGAACCTTCGCTCCGCCCAGCTCGACCTCACCTCCAGTGACCACCCCCAGCAGAGCCACGACGCCCAGCAGAGCTAGGGCGACAGCTATCGTGCCGCTAGCAGTCACAACCGCGACCGCGATCGCGCACGGACGGCTCTGAGTCTGGCGTGAAGGCATCGAGCGCAACGATGCTACAGCCGCGAAACGTGATGACAGCCAGCCCATTTCTTGAGGCCCGTAGGGATTCGTACATTGGCGTGTCCGCGCCGGCCCGAAGCATGACGAAGTGAATTGATTCGTCTCCCGCCATCGTACACCGACTCCTGCCGGCTGCGCGAGGGCGCTGCCCCCTTGGCCGATGCCCCGCTCGATAACAGGCGTACTGGCGCGCGAGCTGAAGCGTCACCACCAATGGCCACCGATTCTTCGGCTAGTTGCCCTTGGGATGGGCCGTGTCATCCGTTCGGGGGACGTGGCTCACGTGGGGGACGCTCGAGCATCGCGTTCGACGCCATGGCGCATCGTCGTCACGCGGTGGCGTCGAAGTGCCGCGGTCCACCGCGGCAAGCGTACGGCCAGGACGCTCCGAGCCGTGGTCGGCAGGTCCTGGACGCCGACGCCGGTCGGCTCGTTCTTCGTCGAGGATTCCGTTCTTCGTCGAGGATTCCGTCACGCTGGGCGCCGACGCGGTCGGCGGTCCGCATCGCTGGCGCTCAGCGCCCGCTCCGACATCCTGATGAGTTCGCTGGGGGGCCCGGCCAGGTCAATCCACGGCCGCCCCGTCTCGGCGGGCGGCTAGGCAGCGCCGCTTCGCATCCTTGCCTGCGCCTGAGCCGCGGAGCGATCACGTGGCAGGCGAAGCCCGTGCCGGCAGGCACCGGGTGTCGATCAGGCCTGAGCGCGGCGGGCACGACATGCGGCGAGGCCGACGCCACGAGCATGCCGCGACATGTGCGGCCCGTGTCCGGCCTGCGACCTAGGCTCCGGCGCGATGGGCGTTCGTCAAGCCATTGGCCGCGCACTCGCCCCGCGAGAACCGCCGATCCTCACCGATCAGCAACACGGCGAGATCAGCTCTTGGTGCCTGACACGCGACACAGAGTGGATCAACCGGCGGGTCGAGCGGATCGAGTTGGTCGACGACGAGACGATCCGCCGGCAGGTCAGCGTCGACTTCACCCTCCCGCCCTGGTTGGCGGACGAAGGCGCAACCGTCTACGTGCCAGTCGCCGTTCTGCGCAAGCAACCGCTGACGAACTTCGACGTCTGGCAGGAGGACGGATCGACGCTGCCAGTGCTCAACACTGCGCGCAACGGCAGCATCTCGGCCTGGGCCCTCAAGAGCCTCGCTCGCCGTGAGGCGGCCGCCCTTGACGCCGACATTCGCGGACCCAAACAGCTCGACGCGCTGCTCGACACGGTGGCCAATAAACCAGCGGCACCCGCCCGCGGCGCCAGAACGGAGCTTCGCCAGCGCTATCCGCGGCTCATGGCAGCGGGTACCCCGCTGCGCACCATCACCGAAGTGTTGGCCGACGGCTTTCAGCTGCTCGTGCCGGTTGACATGCGTCCCCACACGACCCGCGTGATCAAGTTCCGCTACGACGAGGCGATCGACTGGCGCGGAAGCGACTTCCCAAGCCGCGTGTTCTCGACCGTGTTCCGTGGCCCGTTTGAGTTCGTCGGCTGGTGGCCCAAGCGCTGGGACCTTTCGCTTCAGAGCTTGGACCGCGGCCAGGGTTACCGCCTCGAGGCCGTAGCCCCAGCCGAGCTCGACATCTACGACGCGGTGATCAAGCGCCGCACGCCCGCAACCCGACGCGACCTGACCATCGCCGAGGGCGGCGGCAAAGAGCGCGTGCACCTGGTGCCCGAGCGAGGGCACCGCCAAGGCCGTAACAGGCTCACCGTCAAGCTCCGCCCTCAGCGGCGAGGCGTCCTCATGGCCTACACGGCAACCGCGTTGCTCGCCGCAGGCGAACTGCTGCTCGGGCGACCACACGTGCGCGAGATCGAGCCGCAGACCGGTGCGGCGCTGCTGCTCCTGCTGCCGACGCTCATTGCGGCGTTCCTCATCCGCCCGGGCGAGCACACGTTCGCGTCAAGGATGCTTGCCGGCGTACGTGTGCTGACCGTGGTCGCGGCGCTCTCCCCGCTGTTGGCCGCCGGAGCCCTGGCGATCTACGGAACGCCCCGAGCCGGCGAGACCGCCACGGCCAGATCCGCGCGGCTTGACCACATAGAGCACCTATGGACGATCGGGACATGGTCAGCATGCGTGAGCGGCTCCGTCCTGCTCGTCGCGTATCTTTTCGGAGCCAGATATCCAAGCGCCGCCGGACGGTTCGTCGCGCGAAAGCTCAGAAAACGGACCGCGTCGCCGATAACACGCTAAAGTCGGTCACTCGCAATGTTTGCCAAGCTCACACATCTCCTCTCTGATCGACTCGCCCCCGTGGTCATTGCCGAGGGAGCCGAGGTCGAGTGGGACAAGGGCGACGTCAGCCCTGAGCAGTGGGAGCAGCGCGGAAAGCAGCTGTTCGAGGACTTCGAAGGGCGCGGCGTCCGTCGCGGCGCCACCGCCTAGCCAGCGCCCTCCTCCGTCCGACTCGGGAACGGTCGACGCGGCTATCTCCAGGCGTTGTGGCCACGGCGATGGCCGCGTGGCCGCGGGTGCGCGCGCCCCAGACCCAGTGGACCGGCGTGCCGAGCTAGCTCCCGTTGGACGGCCTCGACAACAGCGCCCGACTCCACCCCCGGCTCCCTCTCGACGCGGCCTCGTCGAAGCTCACCAGCGTCACCATCGCAACCGTCAACCAGCCAAGCGACGGGTGAGTTCGTCGCGGCAGGCGGTCAGACCAAGGACCCGGCACCCGGCGGGACGCTCGACCTTGAACTGAAGGTCGACAACGTGCCGCCCTGCCGGCGCCTGCCGCCGTTCCTCGGCGACCTTCTCGAGACGTTCGCCGACCTGCCTGACGTCCTCGATCCGCGCGAGCCCCTTGGCCTGAAGAACGAGGATGCGCTCGCTGTGCTCCGCCCGGCATTGATGCAAGCCGGCTGGGACGTTGAACACGGCAAGAGAGGGTCGCAACCCATCCGCCGCCCGAGCGTCTTCGGTGAACTCGGCGCCCAGCGAAAATCGTTCGAGATCGACGCCTTCTGGCCAGCCTACGGCGTAGCGCTTGAGGTCGAGGCTGGATGAGGCGCGCGTGGCAACCCCGTCTACCGGCGCCGCCATGCTCGGAGGGCGCGACCGCTCGATAACGGGCCTTATTCGTCGCGATGGGCTGACGCGCAACCGGGGCATTCAGGGGCGCGCATGCCCACGGTCGTGCCTGGGATCTCGCGTCGCATCGAACGCTCGTGGCTCCTACGACTTCTAGGAGTGGCCCACGCAGGCGTATGGTCGGGCCTCGGCGAGGCCGTACCGGCGTCGCGCCCGACATTCGCTCGCATGTCAAATCGGCATCCCTGCGGCAATGTCATAGCCCCCGGAGGCTCCAATGGCAGTTGATGAGCTAGCGCAGATCAAGACCGCCCTCGCCGAGCTGAACGAGCGCGAAGCGCCAACCCGCCGCGGCACTCTCCGGGCGGACCACCGTCCTTCACCGGCGCAGAGCGAACTGGCCGAGCTGCAGTCCCTCCTGTCGGCGGATTCCAACCTTCGCGAGTTCGGCGAAAGCTTGACGCGACGTCGCGATGAGCGACGCAAGGCGCTGCAGGCGCGGATGCGCAGCGACGCGCAGACGTCCCAGGCTGTTGGCGCGGCGTCTTCCGCTGCGGCCATCGCCGCGAGGCGTCATGCGCTGGCGCTCCTCGCGCAACCGTTCACGTCCTCGTACGTGACGCTCGACGAGCCGTTTCTGATTTGGGAGCTCCCGCACCCGGAGCTCGACATCTTCCGCGACTCGAACATTGAGACGTTCGGGAGCTGGGTGAAGATCCTGGTCGACACGAAATCGACCCCGGGCGGGTGGCACGCCACCGACTTCAGGTTCTACTTCCTGTGGGAGAACCCGAGCGACTACTACGCGGTCGCGAACATCTCCAGCTCCCTCGCGCTCAATGGACAGGCGGTCGCCTGGGGGGGCTCCGGCGTGCTTTCGGGCGACCACGCGTACCTCAACGTCAACGCGTACCTTTCGATCGTCAGATGGAGGGGCTGGGGCGACGATCCCGACACGGGTCAGAGCAACGACCAGACGCCGTACCCGATTTACAACTACCAGTCGGACTACCAATCGGCGCACAAATCCGTCGTGAGCTTCGATGCGTACGGCGGAGGCTGGTTCAGCGATGCCGAACCGAAGTCAAAGACCTTCGACCCGCAGATGCCGTACGGCGTGAGCGCTCGATTGATCGCGATCCCTGGCCGCGCTGTCACGCTCTTCGAGGTTGGCCTCGAAGTGGAATGGTGGTTCAACGACGGCTATGGACAGACCGTCGACGACGACGACCAGAGCATCACGCTCGATCTCGCCTACGACCCGCTGGCTTATATGGCTCGGTGCCCGATGGTCGAGCTCGAGATCCTGACCCCGCCGGCGGCTCTGTCCGGCGGGCAGGCTCGGGCCTGATGCGAGCTATCCGGCACGCCAAGGCTCGCGGGAAAGCCTTGTGACCGACGCAGCATTGGTATGCCAGGGCATGGGTTGTCGCAGCGCCGGCGCTCGACGGCGCCGTTGACCCGCGCGGCTGGATCCTCTCGCGGCTGAGCTCGGGTTGCTCCTGGTGTGACTAGGCGTCGTCATGGGTGTCGCGACGGTAACGCGCACCCGGCCGCAGACGAACCATCTGATGACATATCTCCCATCACACGCGCTCACACTGCCCTCGTGGTACGCACCGCGCCCATGGGGCGACCGGTCCGTTGCGGTCGACGGCCGACCGCGAACCGCTGGCATAGGCCCAACCCAGAAGGCACCGCCCGATAACCGGCATTCGGCCCAGACACTGCGCACGATGGCTGTCAGGCATCACGCTCGAGTAGCACATGCGACGGTGGGGTAGCGATGACCGGCAGATGCGAGGTCCGTCACAACGGAGTCGGCGGCGTCACTGACGGAGCGAGGCTAGCCGACCGCGCGTGGGGCGGCCGCCGTCGGACTGTGCCGCGTGTGCGCGATTCAGCGCAACTACGGTTTCGGAAGGAGCGGCGGCTCGCCGAACGCCACCAAGGCAGCGTCGAGCGCATCGCGAACCTGTGTGTGCAGCGCGCCACGGCGGTCGAGAGCCTCCGCTTCGGCGAGCGGCCAACGTCGCGAGAGCGACAGACCTGGGCGCGGCGACGCGGTCTGGCGCTGGGTGTCGGTGAAGTGCCGGTCGAATTCGGGACGGTCCTGCGGGGCAGCGATGCGCTCTGTCTCCAGCCACGCCCAGTAGTTGTTCCAGTCGGCGCGGGCGACCGCGCCAGCCGTGTGAATCTCGTCAGTCCAAAGCTCGACGTACTCGTCGATGTCCCGGGACGTGGTCGTCCAACAGAAGCCGCGCTGCATGTGGCCGAAGTGAAAGTTCGGTGTCAGGTACCAGCCAGGGCGCTCGCGCAGCGCGGCAAGACCCGAGACCACCGTGGGCCGGGTGTAGAAGGCGCGCGCCTGGCTCAGCGTGTCCGCGGGGTAAAGGGCGAGCTCGACCTCCGCTTCGTTGTCGGTCATCCGCAGGTATGTCTTAGTCCCGATCGCATCGCCAGCCGGGGTCTCGATGTATGGGCCGTAGAGGTCGATCACCGCATCAAGATCGACCGCCTCGCCGAGGAGCTGACGTAACCGGCGGCTCTGCCGGAACCAGTTACCGTGGGCGAGGCTCAGCGTCCTGAACGGCCCGAGGTCGGGGAAGTAGTCCTCCGTGTAAACGAGGAAGTCATCCAGCACGGCGGCTTCGGCGCCAGCCACGAGGTTGCGTTCGCGCAGCGAGATCAAGATCTCCAACACGTCGCGCCAGAGGACCACGACGGCCTCTTGGCCGTCTGCAAGCCGCACGCGGGCACCGGTCACGTTCAGCTCGCGCGCTTGCCGGGCATCGTCCTCGGCGACCTTGTTCTCTACCACCATGAGCAGCTCGCCGCCGTAGTCGATCACCGCATCGAGAACCTGGCCGCGGTCGGACTCGGCGATGACGCCGCCGCCCGACAACGGCGCCTCTGGCGTGAGGAAGACCGACACGAGGTCGGCTAGCTCGTCCTCATCAGCGGCGCTGCGCACCGAGCGCGTCTGGGTGTGGAAGCTCGCGACCGGCAGCCGCTGCAGATCCAGGTCCCGCGCGACCAGTCGCAACCAGGCCGCGTGCGCCATGGGGGAAAGCCGCAGGACTACCAGCAGCGCACGGGTGAGCTGGTTCTCGTGATTGGGCTCCAGCCGTCGGAACGGCATGAAGAAGTTCAGAGCGTCGCTCTCCACGCCAGGAGCCTTCCACAACTCGAGCGCCGGGAAGGGCCGCGGAGCCGGCTTCCCAACGGCGCATGGCCTTCGCAGCGTGAAGCGGTTCAGTGCGGCTCCAGTATGCCGGTTATCGAGCGCTCGGCCTCTGGAGGGCACTACCCAGCGCTACTACTGCTTCTCGTCCAAAACACAAGCGTCACGAACACTGGGAGACGCAGCCATTCCTCGACCCAGCGGCTGCAAAGTCTCAGAGCACATATCGTTCTGACGATGTCGAGCGTCGACCGGGATCCTGAACGCGGCCGAGCCGTTGCAGCCAAGTTGAGGGCGCTCGGCGTGAAGAAGCGAGAGCTCATCAGGGCATCTGAGCAGGGTTACATCACGGAGCTCGCATGCATGATGCCCGAATGCTTCTGCCCCGAGGAGCTCGGGGGCGCGTCTTACTTCGCGCAGGTCACCAACGACTGGAGCGACTGGAGGAGCGACTGGATGCCCACCCTCGAGCACTTCCCGGTCTACAAGAAAGATGGCGGCAAGGCGGGCGTGGACAACGCCATCCTGGCGCACCGCCTCTGCAATCGCATCGACCACTCTTTACGGGTTGGCCGTTCGCACGAGAGGGATCTCGAGAGGATCAGGAAAGCCCGCGAGGAGGCGATCCGCCGCAACAATGTCCCGATCGGCGATACAGCCGAGCCGGAGGCAGAGGCAGCGACGCCGAAGACGAAGAAGGCGAAGAAGGCGCCGGAATGGAAGTCCCTGCCGGACGCCGAGAAGGTGCAATACCTCCTCGACCACCAGACGATCTCCGATCGCACCTGGACGAACGAGCCTCGGCTCAACGGCGAGAAGCGCGACGCCTTCATCCGTCGCATCCTGCTCGGTTGAGTCCTGCACGGCCAGGCCGTCGAGCCCGACGACACCGAGACCGTCGAGGAGACCAGAGACCGCACAGTTGCGATCTGCTGAAAGACCGTAGGTCGCCTGCCGATGCCGGCGAAAGTGAACATGAGCCGCTTCACGACGCCCGAGATAGCAACGCATTAGCGAGGACCGAGGGCGGCTCGTGCGCAAGGCGTCGTCCGGATGGTTCAAACAGCTAGCGGGCTACGTCCGTTCTGTGCGACTGACCGGTGCGCACGGATGGGGTCGACCCGACACGCTGCTGCTTCCCCACGCAACGCAGCAGTCCGGCTGAGTCCTCGCCGATTCGCACAAGGCGCCCACGAGCGATAACCGCGGTAATCCGTCGACCGGCTGGTGAGCGCCCGCGTGAGCGCGGCGGCGTGCCGGTCCGCGGCATGGCGCGCGGCGCGATCACCGTGCCGACGCCCGCGCGCCGGCGGGCTCCGGCACGCTCGCGGTCATGGTCGTAGGCGCTCGCGCTGGACGCATGAACCATGGGCGCGGTCTCGGTCGCGGCGTATCCTCGGCAGCGCCCGCGGCGTGACCCGATGGCCGCTCACCGCGACGCCGCAGGCCAAGCCCACCACCAGGAGCCGCATGCCCGCCACCGAAACCGCCGAAGCTGTCTCAAGGTCCGTGACCGAGCTCGGGCGCCGGGTCGGGCTGACGGCTCAGGAGTTCAACGTCGCGCTCAAGCACGCCGGCCTGCTGGACGGCGAGCCCAATGCATGGTGGTTCACCGAGCAGGGCAAGCGGCTGGCCACCTCGCACCTCCATGACAACGGCTACGGCGGTTACGCCGCCCGGGCCTGGGACATCACGACCTGGCCGGAGACGGTGACCGACCTGCTGGACCTCTCCGAGGACGGCGTCGCCCGGGTTCGGCAGTTCCTCACCGACCGCAGAGCGACCCAGCAGGCGGCGCTCAAGGCCGCGAGGGCGGCAGCCGACGCCGAGTTCCTGCGCAAGCTCGCCGGCCAGAAGGCCGCCGACGCCGCACCCGACCTCGCCGGCGGATCTCGCATCAGGGTCATCGTGGGGCTCGGCGTGGCCGTCACCGCCTACGGACTCTACAAGGCCGTGCCGCTTGTCCGGCGACGGTGGAAGGAGCGCGCGGGCGCACCGCAACAGGCCCGCGACTGCAGCGACCGCGGGGCCCGCCCGAGGGCCTGAAGTAGACGCTCGGCGGCTGCCGGTGCGCCGACAGCCGTGAGGGTCCGCCTGACAACCACGAGCGACTGAGAAGCTCAGAGTCGCTGGCCCTCTTGCGCGCACGTGAGGCCGCCGGCCGCCGCGCGGTGACCGGCGTACCGCTCTTCGTCCATTGCGACACCGCGATGCGAAGTCGGTCCACCTGTCGCAAGCCTCGAAGCGACGGCGATCCCCTCCGATCGCAAGCGCATACGTGCTCAGACCAAGGACGGGTCTGATCGCCCTCCACCGGCCGCCGACTTCAGAGGACGGGACGCACGACGAGCATCCCCCGGCTCGAGATGAGATGCGCCAGGTCGTCCGTCAGGCGTTGGACGTGTTCGCTGCCCTGTTGCTCGAAGCGGTCCACTTCGACGATCTCGGCGATCAGCATGTGATCGGCTTGACCGATGGACTGACCGGGCACGTCCGCCGGCCGCGTGAGCCGCGAATGCGAGACCGTGTCCAGCGACCCGCCGACGATGTCGCGATCCTCCGTCATCAGACGCTCGAGGTCCTCCGCCAGCTCCGGCGAACGCAGCTGAAACCACGTGACGAGGGTCGCTGGAGAACTCATCCGCGAAGCGTTCTTGTTGGGAGCGGCGACGCTGGCGGCGTGCGTGCTGGTGGTTCCATGCCACTCGACACTCCCGCTCGCCGCTTCGCCGCCGCACGAGCGCCCCTATCGCCTGACAGGAGGAGCGGGTCGTACGGGCCGCTGCTGCCATCCATGCAGGCGGGCCGCAGTCGCCCGGCGAGGTCGCGCTGCTCCCTTCGGGTTGCAACGAGCACCGGTGTTCTTTTTGGGGGCGGACCCAGCCGGCCGGGTCGCCGGGGGCGTCGGGCGCGGAGGCTGGCCGCCAGAGAGCCCTGGCGGTACGCTCGGCCACATGCACCCGACTGGCGTGGCGACGGCCGCGTGGGTGTTCGCGTCGGAGCCGAGCAAGACTCCGTCTACCTCGCCGGCGGCCTGCTGGCCGGCTGGGCGGTGATGCTGGGGGCCTTCGGGGTCTCGCACCCGGACTTTCCCGGCTCGGCCGTGGCGTCGCGGCTGGTCATGTTGACTTCGGCGGTGCTCGTCGCGGCAACGCTCACGACGGCGGTGACCACCGCCGGGGAGGCGATCACGAGCGAGGGCGGGGCCGCTGGGCCGACCGGCTCGGCGGCGCCGACGAGCGGGCTGAACCTGAGTGCTGACGCGACGGGAAAGCTGGCCTTTGACAAGAAGCAAGCGACCGTCCGCGCGGGCCGGTTCCCGATCCGGCTCGTCAACGACTCCTCGCTGCCGCACAACCTGACGGTCGCCAAGGGCGCCAAGGTCCTCGCTCAGACCAAGACGATCTCGGGCGGTTCGGCGACCGCCACCGCGAACCTGACGCCCGGCGAGTACGTCTTCTACTGCTCGGTCGACGCGCACCGCGCCGCGGGGATGCAGGGCACGCTGACCGTCAAATGAGCGGTGCGCGCCTTGACGTGGGGTGCTGGTTCGCGACGACGTGACGCTCGCTCGCGGCCGCGTTCTGGTTTCGCCGTCGTTCCTGACGACGGTCGCGGGCATGGAGCGGCTCGCCGTCGGGTGGTGGTGGCGACGAGTGCGCGCACCCGCGTTCGGGCCGGCGCAGTAGCGTCGCGTGCGTGCCCGAGCCCGTGATCGACTAGTCGACGTTTCCCAATGCCTATGAGCGAGCCCTCGAGGGCCGTCTCGATCGGCATGTCATCGTCAGCGAGCTGCTGGCGGACAACCCGCTGGGCGATCCCGCCGAGCGCCCGGTCGAGGTCTATGTGCCGCCAGGCTACGACGAGGATCCCGAGCGGCGCTATCCGTCCGTCTACGTCATCCAGGGCTACACGGGCGCGGAACCCATGTGGCACAACCGCTCGCCCTTTCGTCCCACGCTTCCCGAGGCCGTGGACGCACTGTTCGCTGGTAGCGGCGCGCCTGCGTGCGTCGTGGTCTTCGTGGACGCGTGGACCGCATACGGGGGCAGCCAGTTCGTCGACTCGCCGGGGACGGGCCGGTATCACTCCTACCTCTGCGACGAGGTCGTGGCCTTCGTCGACGCGCGTTATCGCACGCTCGCCTCCGCCGCGCACCGCGGGATCGCCGGCAAGTCCAGCGGCGGGTTCGGAGCCATGATCACCCCGATGCTGCGCCCCGATCTCTTCGGCGGGCTGGCCAGCCACGCCGGCGACGCGCTCTACGAGCTCTCCTACATCCAGGGCTTCGGCAAGGTCGTGCGCGCGCTGCGCGCCTACGACGGCTCCTACGAGAAGTTCTGGGAGGAGTTCGCGTCGCGCCCGCCGATGAGCAAGGAAACCGACGGCGATCTCGTCATCACCT
>CAVSJH010000041.1:0-5817 GCA_963728245.1 uncultured Trueperaceae bacterium | reverse complement strand
TCGAGGGCGCACACGCACGCGTTCACGCGTTCGTCTCGCTCGACGGCGGCGCACAGCTCGGGTGACGCGGCGAGCGGCGCGAACGTGACCGTTCGACCGGCCGGCAGACCCTCGAGGAACTGGCGCAGCCGCAGACCGGACAGCGCGCAGTCGTCCACCACGATGAGCGGCCGCGGGTCGTCGGCAGCAGCATCGAGCTGGTCTCGGCCCAGAGCGAGCGCGTACGCGAGGAGACCCAGGACGACGTAGCCGCCTCTCGGTACCGCGGTGAACCGGAACCGCTGGAGGGCGTCGGCCCCGAAGCGAGCGATCAGCCTCTCCGCGAGGCGTTCGACGGCACGTTCCACGTCCTCGTACGACAACAGCAGGAGACGGGGCAGCACATGGTCGAGTTGCCACTGCAGGCCGCGCAGGCGGGCCAGACCCCCGGCATCGAAACGGCCGATCACACCGAGCAGGGCCCCGTGGCCAGGACGCACCACCACGGTGACCGGCCCGAGGTCGTTCCACGCCTCCGCCTGCGCGATCGCGCGGCCGAGACCCTCGACGCCGCCGATGGCGGCCAAGGGTGCGGAGGCGCGCCCCTCGGACGGGGGTGGGCGGACGATCACCAACGTGGGTGCAGCGGGTTCGAGGGTCGGGTTCACGGAGGGCCTCGCGTTCATGCCCTCAGGTGCTCGGGACGAGGTCCTGCCCGAGCTGAGGGACGCTCGGGCAGGGCGAGGAACGAACGTGACGAGCCGGTCGGCTCAGCGCCGTCTAGAGTGGCCCGGCGGGTTCACGCTGCCGCTCCGCACATCGTCTCCAGGGTTCGTCATACCGACCTTCGTGAGGTCGGCGACGCTGCCCCAGTCCCTCAGGCGCGGCGCTTCGTAGGGCTTCTTGGCGGTCTGCAAGGTTCACACCTCCTTCGCCTGCGATTCCGGCGAACGCATCTCGTACGTCCGATCGGTGCCGTCATCATGCACCACCACTCTTTCATGAAACTGACGCAGCCACATCTCCAGCGTGAGCGCCCACCAGAACGTCGGCGATTCCCGGGTACCGGCACGCACCGTCGTCGTAGTGCCGGCGCAACGCCGTGGCGTCGACGTAGCCGAGTCGCGCCGACACCGGATCGTCGAGCAGGTCGTCGATCGTCGCGCGGGCGCGGTGCAGGAGCGCGTCACGGAACAGCGGGTACGGCGAGATCTTCGTCATCGACTGGCGCGCGGGCTCCGGCATGATGCCGCGCATCGCCGAGCGTGCGATGCGCTTCGGCTCGGCCACGCGCGCGATCGCCCATTGGGGCGCCGCGAGGACGAACTCGACGAGCCGTCGGTCGCTCCATGGGTCGGCGAAGGCCACCCCGGCCTCGGCGTGGATGCGGTCGTCCCAGGCGAGCGAGGTCATCTGCATGCCCGAGAAGATGACCCGGTACCGGTTTCGACGGGCACTGCCATGGAGGTCGTCGGGGGGTTCGAAGCCGTGGGCGGGTCGTCGGGCCAGGCCGGTGCGCTCGACGAACTCGGGCAGGACCCACGGGGCGATCGCAAGCGGGCCGTCTGCCGGTCGAGCGCACGAAACCGAAACGTTCGCGCAGGTCGCCCGCCAGCGGCCGCGCCACCAGGCTCACGAACGAACGAGCGAAGGAGCGTCGCCGCCAGCGCGCGTGCACGTCGACGTCCCGGAGCGCCGCACCCCACGCCCCTCGACCGAGCAGCCCAGGGACGTCGGGTACGACCTCGCCCACGAGCAGGTCCCCGCGGTTGCCGGACAGCACGACGCCCACGCCGTCCTCGCTGGCACGGGCCAGCGCAGCGTCGAGCAGACCTTGGTACACGCCCGCGAACGGCCCGTTGCGCGTCGGACCGTGGGCCGGGTACCCCTCGAGCGGCCAACGGTCGTCGGCCGTCGATCGGTCGAGCCGTGAAGCCGTAGTGGGCGTTGATGAGGTCGCTCACGTGGCGCTCGTCCGCCTCCCGGAGGCGGTCGAACGCCCACGAGTACGTGTGGACCCGGCTCGTGTCCTGGCCTCGGCTTCGCAGCACGTGGCCCGCCATCGACGCGACGCTGCCCGAGTCGACGCCGCCGCTGAGGAGCACGCCCACCGGTCGTTCGCTGCGAAGCCGGTCGGCGACGGCGCGTTCGAAGACGTCGCGAAACGCCTCGACGTACGCCTCCTCGCTGCGCAGCCGCAGCCGCCGCCCGGGGTCGACGTCCCAGAAGCGCGCGACCCGCTCGGTCCCCGCCTCCGCCGTCAGCGCATGGCCCGCCGGGAGGTTGTGAACGCCCTCGTACGGTGTCCACGACGGGTCCTCGAAACGACCCACCAGGTGGGCGGCGATCGCGGGCTCGAAGACGTCGGCGGTCACCCCCGGCGCCGCGAGGACCTGTCGGACCTCCGACGCGAAGTGGATCCGGTGGCCTTCGCGCCGGTAGACGAGCGGTCGCACGCCCAGGGCGTCGCGGGCGGCGAACAGGCGACGCCGTGTGGGGTCCCACACGACGAGCGCGAAATCGCCGACGAGCCTGGCCACGCCCGCCTCGCCCCAGGCGCGGAAGGCGGCCAGGATCAGGTCGACGTCGGTGGGCGAGCGCACGTCGCGGAGCCCCGGTTCGTGACGCAGGGCGGCGATCAGGTCGTCGCGGTCGTCGAGGCGTACGTCGGCCATCAGCACGACGCCCGTCGCCGGGTCGACGGCGGGCTGGCGTTCCCGCCGCGATTCCGGCGTCACGATCGTCGACTGGTAGGCGAGCGCCGCGCCCACCCCGTGCCAGGTGACGACGCCGTCGCGCCCTCGGTACGCCGCGGCGTCCACCATCGGTGCCAGCTCGGTGGGATCGACGGGAGCGCCTCGGAGGTCGACGATGCCGCACAGACCGCTCACGGCCGCGTCGTCCGGAGGTCGTGCTTCACGGATCGCCCGGCAGGTCCGGGAGACGGTGGAACCGCTCGAGGTCGGGCAGCTCGCCGATCAGCACCCTGTCGCCGTGCTCCACCCAGGCGTGGGCCTCGAGCGCGCCGCGAGCGTTCTTGGCGACGCCGAACCTCAACGTGCTCGCATGGCCGTGGCGCGCGAGCAGCACGCGGGTGGCGAGGGCTTGGGTGAGGCACGACGCCGCCGGCACCCACCGCGACGCGCGACGGACCGCCTGGGCGACCCGCACGGGCTCGAGTTCCACGTTCGGGGTCCGTCCGTTCACCGTGCCCGGGTACGTCACGCGGACGTGCTGGAAGCTGCGCACCGAGAGTGCCAGGCGGATGCGCACCACCAGGGGGAGCGCCTCGAACAGCAGGGCGCGGTCCTCGGCAGGCAGGCGTCGCCAGCGCTCAAGGCTGCGCATCACCCACGACGATGAGGCCACGCTCCTGCAGGTCGGCCAGCAGGACGCGGACGTCGCGTTCGCACGTCGCTGCGTCGACGGCGTACTCCTCGACGAGCGTGGCGACCATGCGGTCGAGGGTGGTGCGCTGACCGAGCAGCTCCCACGCCCGAGCACCGACGCCGTCCAAACCGAAGTACCGGCCGGAGGCAGGATCGAGGATGACGGCTTCGCCGGGCACCGACGTCGACACGGCCGTGTCGGCGGTCGACAACACGGCCCGTGAGGGGATGGTGGAGCGGGTGGTCATGGACTCGGCCTCCTGGGGCACGGGCCTCGTGAGCACGAAGCCGAACGCCGGTCGATCGTATCGGATCGGTGCGTCACGACCGGATGAAGCTCCTCACGCACGTGGGTGAACCTTATCGCGGGTCGAGACCGCGGTCGGCGCTAGACTCACGCGCACCGGCGCAGCGCGACGACCTCGTGCAGGCGACCACGCAGGCCCACGATGGAGGTCGGATGTCGAACGGCGCCAGCCAGCCCGAGATCGCCACGAGCGATGCCGACGCCGAACGGGATCCGCCGGCGCTGCAGAGCCTCGGGCGCCTGGTGCGCTCCCTGGTACGCCACGCGCCGACGGACGTCGTCGTCGTGATCGCCCTGACGTTCGCCACGATCCTCACCTCGAGCGTCGGGCTCCTCATGCTGGTCCCGCTCCTCGGGGTCGCGGGACTGGACGTGGGCGGCGGCAGCATCGGCCAGCTCACCGCCCTGGCCGTCGACGCGCTGGCGGCCGTGGGGCTGTCGCTCACCGTGCCCGCCGTCCTCGGCGCGTACTTGCTGCTCGTGCTCCTGGGAGCCGTGCTGCAGCGGAGCCACGCGATCCGGACCGCCGCCCTGTACCAGGACTTCATCATGCGTCTGAGACTCGAGCTCTACGGCGCGATCACCCACGCCCGCTGGTCGAGCTTCCTGCGTCGCACCAGTTCCAGTTTCATCCACGCGTTGACGATCGAGCTCGAACGCGTGGGGGGCGCGACCGCGGCGCTGCTGAACCTGTTCGTCAAGGCCGTCATGGCCGCGGTCTACGTCGGTCTCGCCGTGTTCCTCTCGCCGCTCACGACCCTGCTCGTCGTCGCATGCGGGGCCGCCCTCATGGCGCTCCTGGCTCGGAAGACGCGCCTGGGGCGGGCCAAGGGCGAGGCCGTGTCGGAGGCGTACGAAGACCTCTACGGTGCGATCAGCGAACACCTCGCGGGTCTCCGGATCTCCAAGGGCCACGGGGTCGAGGGTTTCCACGTCGAGCGGTTCCGCCTCCGTTCGCTGGAGACGGCGCACGTGCAGACGGACGTGGTCCGCAACCAGGCCGACGTCGGGTTCTGGTTGCAGCTCGGTTCCGCGACGATCATGGCGGGTGTCTTCTCGTCGGCCCTGCTCGTGTTCGAGCTCCCACTGGCGAGCATCTTGTTGCTGCTCTACCTGTTCGCACGTCTGGTCCCGATGCTGACCGGTCTCCAACGACAGGTGCAAGGAGTGCTCAACCTCGTGCCCGCCGTCGATCGCGTCGAGGCCACGCTCCGTTGGCTCGACGAACACGGGGAGACGCGCGGTGCACGTGCCGACGCCCCGGTCTTGGCCCGAGCGCTGGAACTCCACGACGTGCGCTTTGGCTACGCGGACGGACCGGTTCTCCACGACGTCGACCTCGTGATCGCGGCGGGTCGGACGACCGCCATCGTGGGGCCCTCCGGCGGCGGCAAGAGCACGATCGCCGACCTGGTGGTGGGTCTGCTCACACCCGACGCGGGACGGATCACGATCGACGGGGTCCCGCTCGACGGATCGTCGATCCCGGCTTGGCGCCACCGCATCGGCTACGTCAACCAGGACCCGTTCCTGTTCCACGACACGATCCGCGAGAACCTGCGCGCCATGCGCCCCGACGCCGACGATGCCACCCTCTTCGCAGCCCTGCGTGCGGCGTCCGCGTCGTTCGTCGAGGCCCTTCCGCAGGGACTCGACACCGTCGTGGGCGATCGTGGCCTGCGGCTCTCGGGCGGTGAACGGCAGCGCATCGCGCTGGCGCGAGCGGTGGTGCGACAGCCGGACCTCCTGGTGCTCGACGAGGCGACGAGCGCGCTCGACCCGGAGAACGAACGCGTCATCCAGCAGGCGATCGATCGGATGAGGGGACCCACCATCCTCGTCATCGCGCACCGACTCGCGAGCGTCCGGCGAGCGGACACGATCTACGTGGTGGAGTCGGGACGCGTCGTGGAGGCGGGGACGTGGGCGGATCTCGTCGCACGACCCGAAGGTCGTTTCCGCGCGATGTGTTCGGCCCAAGGGCTGCTCGAGGGCCCGAAAAGCGCGGCGACCCCGGGGGCGTGAGGGACATGGCAAGCTCCGGATGCCCGGCCGCGGTACCCTGGCCCACGATGAACGAGGGTTGGACCGTCACCGCATGCCGTCGGCCGGGTCGCGTCGTCGCTTCCAGGAGCCGACCGT
>CAVSJH010000040.1:0-9053 GCA_963728245.1 uncultured Trueperaceae bacterium | reverse complement strand
AGCGAGTTCGTCCCGCGTGTCGCTGGGGACGTCGCGGATGGTGATCGCGGGAGCCATACCTGCATTCTGCTGCGCCCGCTGCTGCTTTGCAAGCACATGCGATGCCTCGGCGTCGTTCATGACACCGAGTCTGCGATCCTCCGCTCCAGACGAAGACGGACCGCTCGGCGATCATTCAGGTTGTCTCGGTTCGCGCCGACTCGCAGCGATCTCGCCGCGAATGCCGGCGCAGCTCGCGCTCCGTCAGTTGCGCGACGGGAAGACGCCCTCCGTGCAAATGAAGTAGTTGAGCGCTTGGCCGTTGCGGCTCTTCGGCGCGACGTCGCGCAGGTCGGGCAGCGCGAAGGTGGAGCGACCGTCGCCGCCGTACAAGGTGCCGAGGAGCGAGAACAGCGCCGAGTTGCTGGCGATCGACAACAGGCGGCCGTCGGCCACCGCCCCGTACCCGAACGTCGCGGCGGTCAGTCGGACCTCGCCCAGCGTGCAGTCCTAGGCGTTGCGCCCGTCGCTCCCGAACGCGCTCGTACCGAAGTAACCGGTGAGGTCCGCGTCCTGGCCGGCGGGGCCCGCGGGGCCTTGCGGGCCCTCGGGTCCTTGCGGACCGACGGTCCCGTCGACGTTCGCGAGGTCGGCGGCCACCGCGTCGATGCGCGCGTCGAGGACGGCGAAGTTGTGGTTCATCGTGTCGGCCTCGATCGGATCGCCGGGGTTGAAGACGATCAGACCGGGTGCAACCTGCGCCAAACCGACCACGAGGGCGGCTCCGAGCAGGGTGGCCAGCGCGACTTGGCGGACGCTGCGGGTTCGAGACATCGGTACCTCACGCTTGGATGGGGGGCGGGACGTCACCGGAAGACCGCGGCGCCGAAGACCGCGCCCTCGTCGAAGGTGGCGGCGTCGGGATCGGGTTCGACGGTGACGGCGCCCGGGGTGGAGGTCGAGAGCGTGACCGACCACGTCCCTCCGACACCGCTCGGGCAGGCGGTGGGCGAGAAGGTCGCGGTGAGCACGTCGTCCGCCATGGTGCCCGCGAGGGCGAAGCGGCAGTCGGCGGACACGACGAGCTCCCCTACCAGCTCGCCGTTCGAGAGATCCGCGTCCACGTCACCGGTGAACAGGGGGACCCGGTCCACGGTGTACGTGCCGGGCCACGCGCCGGCCCCGTCGAGCGTCGTCGCGATCGTCAGCCCGAACGTGCCGTCGGCGGACGTGGTGGTACCGGTCCACGACTGGCTCTGGACCGGTGGCACGCCGCCGGCACAGGCGGCGAGGACGAGCGCGAAGAGGATGGCCAACAGGCCCAGCGTAGGGCGACGCGCCATGCGGGGATCTCCTTCGTAGCCGTGGTGCTCAGCAGGGTCGACGCCTCTTGTATCACGGCCCTCGGTGGGCGCAGCCGCGATGGGGCGTACCGCACACGTCGCCTACGCCACGACCCCCACGACCGGCACCGGTCGGTCGAACCGCCCGCCGACGACCGCGCGCGCATCGGTCGAACCGAGCAGCTCGCCGGGGCCGGCGAAGACCTGCGTCGAGCCGCCGCCGTCGCAGTTGAGCGCGTCGACCGCGCCCGCCTCCAGGAGCGCCTCCGCCAGTTCCGTCATCGTGCAGCCGGTGGGGGCGTCCGGGTTCGCGGCCGAAAGCGACGAGGTTCCCTCGATCGCGAGGATCACCAGCCCCCCGTCGCGTGTGACACCGATGCCCACCCGTCCCGCCCGGGTGCGGCCGGCGTCGGCGGCGGAAGCCCTGGCCTCCACGACCGTGCCATCCGGGAGATCGATCGCCAGGTCGTCGACGCCGAGCCTTTCGACCTGCCAGCGTCCGCCCGCGTGGATGAGCGCCGCTCGCCGGAGGATCGGCGGCTGACGGATCCGACCGCCCCTCGCCAGCATCCCGATCGGATCGCCGATCGCCGCCAGCGGGCTGTCGAGCTCGCGCGGATCGAACACGAAGTAGTGCGTGTTGAAGAGCAGCGTGTCGCGCAGGACGTGACCGACTTGCCGGGGGTACCCGAGCGTGCCGATCGGGGCGAAGAGCCACGGCGGCCCGCCGTCGGTCCCATGGCGATGCGTCGCGATCAGGCCGCGGCGCTTCAGGGCGGTCACGAAACGAGCGATCTCGCCGGCGCCGGGTGCCAGGAGCGCCTCGCGCTCGGCCTCGTCTGTCCGCGCCCACCAGGCGCTGAGGCCGCCGCGCAGGCTCGGAAACGTGTCCCCCTCGTGCTGCCCACATCTCGGGCGGCGCGAAGGACGCGCGCACGCTCAGGGGTGGCAGCGCCAGCGTCTCGACGCCCGCCCCGATCTGAAGCGCCAGGATATGAGCCGTGTCCCGCGCCCGGATCCGACTGGGCGCCTGCAGGCGGAGCGGCTCGACGCGGTCGGTGCGGACCTCCACTACCCGGCACGGCCCCCCGCCACCGAAGCGGCGTCGATCGACCCGAACGCTACGGCTCATTTGATTCCGGACGACATGAAGCCCGTCGGGCACCAACCTTTCCGCCGAAGTTGACACCATTTCTCATGTTCAGGTAGGGTCACGCATCCGGCACGAAGCTCGCGCCCGAAAGGAGTACGGCATGCCACACCTGGCGCTGATGACGATCGGACTGATGCGGGCCCCCTGGGGCGATCGGCTCGTGCGCGGCTTCGAGGAGCAGATCGACGACGTCTTCGCGACCGCAGCCGCGAGCCCCGGCTTCGTGGCGCGGCTCGGACCGGTCAGGCGGGGCGCGCTGGACGGCGGGCCGCTGGTCGTCCCGCCCCCGTTCGCCGCCCCGGAAGAAGAGGACCGCATCGCGCAGACGTGCTCGGTGTGGCGCGACGCCGAATCGGCCTTCGCGTTCTCGTACCGCGGCATCCACGGCACGGCGCTGCGCGACCGTCATGCGTGGTTCTCGAAGGTCGACGCACCGAGCCACGTGGCTTGGTGGATCGACGAGGGGCACCTGCCGACCTGGGCCGAGGCTGCCGAGCGCTACACGGAACTCGTGTCGACGGGTCCGAGCGCGCGCGCGTTCGATTTCCGGTCGCCCTTCGACGCCGCTGGGAACACGTACGCGATCGACCGCGAGGCCGTGCGGGGCCACGCGCCCAGCCCGACCGCCTGAGCATGGGCACGATGCGATCGAGGAGGGCCATGGCCGATCCGCAGAACACGAACGACGCATGGCCGCCGGAGCTCGACGCGGTGCGGGCAGCGCCCGAACACCACGAGCTCCTGATGGAGAACGAGCAGGTCCGCGTGCTGCGCACCCGGATCCCAGCCGGCGAAACGACGGCCGTGCACACGCACCGCTGGCCGGCGGTCTACCTGATCGAGAGCTGGAGCCCCTTCGTGCGCCGCGATGCCGATGGTGTGGTCACGCTGGACTCTCGCACCGTGCAGGGCCTCGAGCGACCCGCCGGTCCGATCTGGTCGCCGCCGCTTCCGGCTCATACCCTCGAGAACGTCGGGGGCGACGAGATTCGGTTGGTCTCGGTCGAGGTCAAGACGGCCGGCTGAGCGACGTGCGGGAAGGGTCTTCCCCGCGTCAATCGCTCGGCAGGAAGACCCAGACCTCAGGACGGCCCAGATTGCAGTGCACGGCGCGGCCCAAGAAGCCCACGCCGGCCCAGGACGTGTAGAGCGCCACCCGCGCGGCATGCCAAGCCGAACCGAGCCTCGGCCCGGGGGCGTCGCCGCCGGACAAGACCGCGCGCCGGCTGCTTAGCGCCGGGATCGGATGGAACACCGCCTCGACCACCTCGGGCCGATCGGGTTCGCCGTCCTGGTCCAGATCGAGCTCGTCCAGCGCCGCCGCAAGCGTGTTCGGATCGGCACCAGCGGCGACCGCACCGAGGTCGGCCCGATGCACGGCCCAACGCGACGGCGTCGGTAGCAGCAGGACGCCGACGAACGACCCGAGGGTGCCGAGCAAGGCGACCCTCACGACGTCGGCGGCGACGACCGGCGCGCCCCATAGCGCGAGAGCCAACAGCAGCGGCCACGCGTTCCAGGCCAACGCGAGCACGACGCCGCGGTCGCGCGCGCCCGAGCGCTGGATCTCGCGCCGCCGCATGACCTGCAGGTCGAGGGCGACGCGGTCTGGCGCAGCGAGCCAGCGCTCCGGGAACAGCCATGCGGTCCGGAACGGCAGCCCGAAGGCGCCGCCTGTCACGTGCGGCTGGTCGGTACCGGCGACGAGCGTCCGCGGCCCAAGGTCGCCGGGTGGTGCGTCCGCCGTACGCCGCAACTTCAGGCCGCCGACCGCCGCCGCCACCCTGGGCTGCCACGCGACCAGCGCCAGCGACAGGCCGAGGAACGCGGCCATGGCACCCCAACCACCACCCGCCCGAGCAGCGAGCATCAGCGCCATGCCCGCGACGGTGAGCGCGACGCCGTGCACCGCGGCGCCACGCGCCCAACGCACCAAGAAGCTTCCCACCGGTTCGGACGTCCGGCCGTACTCACGCGGTATCAGCAGACCGGCGAACAGATCGAACGGGGCGAGGACGGCGGCGTGGAGCGCCACGACCAGGGCGATGGAGGCGGCATCGATGGGCCAGGCGCCGGGCGCCGTGGGCAGAAATCGCCCAGGGAGATCGAGGACGAGGGCTAGCACAGAAAGGACGACGAGCGTGCCCACGGCCGACGTCCCCAGGAAGAGCCGGGCGCGAGCGTAGGTCAGGACGCGGGGGGTGGCCAGCGAGATCGCGCTCATGGAACGACGGTAGACCGGCCAGCGCGATGCGTCTGCGGTGGGGCCTGCGTTCGCGTCGCCACAGGAGGCGTCACCGATCGGGTGGCGATCCGCCGCTGGCCCACGGGTCGACGACCTCGATCTCGAGACCCGCGAAATCGCGGACGTTGCGGGTCGCCACCGCCAAGTCGTGGTGGGCTGCCGTGGCTGCGATCAAGGCGTCGACTTCGTCGACGGCATCGACGGCGCCGACCGAGGCGCCGCGGGCGCGGGTACCGGCCGTGAGCTCGCCCCACCGTCGGGCCACCGGAAGGTCGACGGGAAGGAGTCGGTGGGCGAACTGGGGCACGAGGACGTCGTCGAGCCAAGCCCGTAACGAGGTTGCACGTCGCTGGTCGGGCGCGCTGCGGATACCGGCCTCGATCTCGCCGACGGTCACGACCGAGAGCCAGGCACGCGCCTCATGCCTCCGGAGCCACTCGAGAACCCGTGGGTCCGGCCGCGGCCGGAGCGTCTCAGACACCACGTCCAGAGCCTTCAGTTTGGATTGGCATTGACAACGCGCGCTTGTAACCGCTATCCTTCGAGCATGCCCGTCACCTACACCGACCTCACCTCCCGCGACCACACCTGGTCCCTCGACGCCTTCGTCGCCGAGGTCAACCGGCTGCTGCCGGAGGTCGTGCCGAGCGAGGCCGGCGGCCGCGCCAAGCTCGAGGTCAACGCGCGCCTGGTGCGCCACTACGCCACCGAGGGTGTGCTGCCCAAGCCGCTCAAGGAGGCCGGCGGCGCGAGCTACGACACGGACCACCTCGTCCGCCTGCTGGCGCTGCGCCGGTTGCTCGCGGAAGGCTTCGCGAGCTCCGTCGCCGGCGCCTTCCTGCGTCGTCACGACCGCGAGAAGCTCGCTCGCTTCCTGCTGGGTGAGCTGAAGCTCGACCTCGACCTCGCGCCCGGTGGTCTGCCGGTCGTGGAGGCGCCGGAAGACGGCGCGATCGCACGGCTGAACGCGATGCGCGCCAAAGCGTCGTTGCCACCCGTCGGCGCACGGTCCGAGCCGGAAGACGAGCGCGTGTTCGCCCTCGCCATGAGCGCGCCGCCGAGCGGCCCGGAGGACGAAGACGACCTCCCCCTCGACCCCCGCGGCGTCTCGTGGACCCGCTATCCCCTGTTGCCCGCCCTCGAACTGCACGTGCGCGACGACTTCGAGGACCCCGTCACGCCGGCCGCGCAGTACACCATGCGCGACGCGATCCTCGACCGGCTCGCGGAGATTCTCCTGGAGCGCGAGCGCCACCGCTGAACCCCCGCGCCGCAGGCGCCACCACCACCGCAGACGCACGCTCACCCCCACCCCACCGAACGTCCACGCGACGCCCGGACGGGACCCCTGCGCCCTCGAGCGCGGAACGGAGTCGCCATGGAACTCCCCATCCCCCGGCTGGACCTGCTGCCCGAACGAGGTGCCCTGCCCGCGAACGGCGGACGCGTGCGCGCGCTGCTCCGCCTCGAGGTGGACTTCCCGGCGGCGGAACGCGAGCGCGAACCGCTGTCGCTGGCCCTGGTGATCGACCGCTCGGGCTCGATGGGCGGCCAGCCGCTGGCGTACGCCAAGGCCTCCGCCGCGGCGGCCGTGATGGCGCTGCGCGACGGCGACCGCGTCGCGGTGGTCGCGTACGACAACGAGGTCAACGTCGTCGTCCCCAGCGTCGCCGTCACCGACGATCGCCACGCCATCGTGCGCGCCATCGGCACCATCGGCGCCGGCGGCAGCACCGCGCTGCACGCGGGTTGGGTCGAGGGCTGCACCCAGGTGCTGACCGCGCCCGTCGCGTCGGGCCTGGGCCGGGTGGTGCTGCTCAGCGACGGCATGGCCAACGCCGGCGTCACCGACCCCGCCGCGATCGCCGCGGACGTGAGCCAGATGGTGGCCGACGGCGTCACCACCAGCACCATCGGCCTGGGACGCCACTTCAACGAGCAGCTCATGCGCCACCTGGCCGACGCCGGCGGCGGCTCGTACACGTTCGTCGAGTCGCCCGATCAACTCGCGGGCCTCTTCGAGATGGAACTGGCGGGTCTCTCCGCGCTGCGCGGCCGCGACGTGCGCTTGGCGCTCCTCGGCCACGGGGTCCGGTTCGTGTCGGCGCTCGGTGGCGCGCGCGTCGACGGCGAGGGCCTGCTCGTTCCCGACCTGATCGCCGGCCTCCCCCGCGAACTGCTCGTGACCCTCGAGCTCCAGCCGGCGGCGGCGCTCACCGGCCTGCGCCTCACCTGGACGGACGTGTTCAGCCACCGCGCCGAGGCGCTCGACGTCTCGCTCGACCTCGCCACGGTGCCCGACGAGGACCTCGCGGCGCGCCCCGAGACCCCCGCCGTCGCCAGCGCGCTCCGCGTCGCCGACCTGGGTGAACGCGTCGCCCACGTCGAACGCCTCGCCCGTGCCGCGCGCCTGGCCGACGCCGAACGCGAGCTCGACCGCATGCGCGCCGACGTGGCCCTGTGGCCCGCTGACGCCGCCCGCGACGAACAGCTCGAAGACCTCGCGTTCCTGCTCGCCTCCGTCCGCCGCCGAGACGTCATCGCGTCGCAGAAGCTCTCCCACAAGCTGACGTACGAGCGCGAACGCGGCTACTCCGACAAGCGCCGCGCCGCCATGCGCGACCAGGAGACCCTCTGGACGGATGCCTACAAGGCCGCGAAGCCACCACGCCGGAGCCCCTCGACGACCTTCACCGTCCCGCGCCCCGACGGCAGCGAAGCCCAGGTCGACGTCGTGGTCGGCGACCTCACCGACCAAGCCGTCGACGCCATCGTCAACCCCACCAACCGCGGCCTGTTCGGCACCGCCGGCGTCGACGGCGCCGTCCACCGCCGCGGCGGCCCCGAGCTGACGGCCGCTTGCCGCGAGATCGGCGGCCTCAAGTACGGCCAGGCGGTCGTCACCCCCGGCTTCCGGCTGCCCGCCGGCCGCGTCATCCACACGACCACGCTGCCGTGGAAGGGCGGCGGCTTCGGCGAGCTCGAGATGCTGGCGAGCGCGTACGCTGCGGTCTTCGACGTCGCTCGCCGCCTGCGCCTGCACGCCATCGCCCTGCCCGCGATCGGCACCGGCGACTACGGCTACCCGCTCGACGCCGCCACCGAGGTCGCCGTCGAGGTCGCGCTCCAGGAGCTGCAGCGCTCCCCGGCGATGAACCTGGTGCGGTTCGTGCCGTTCGAGGCGCACGTGGCGAAGGTCTACCTGACGCAGCTCGAACGGGCGCTGCGGACGGCCGCGGCCCGATGACGCTCGGCCCGGTCGATCCCGAGCGCGTCCGCGGCGCGCTGATCGGCCTGGCCGTCGGCGACGCGCTGGGCACCACGGTGGAGTTCCGCGCGCCCGGCTCCTTCGACGCCCTCACGGACCTGGTCGGCGGCGGCCCCTTCGGGCTGCCGCCGGGCGCCTGGACCGACGACACCTCCATGGCGCTCTGCCTGGCCGAGAGCCTCGTCGAGATCGGCCGTTTCGACCCCGCCGACCAGTTGCGCCGCTACGTCCGGTGGTACCGCCAGGGTCACCTCTCCTCCACCGGCCGCTGCTTCGACATCGGGAACACGACGAGGGCGGCGCTCGAGCGCTTCGAGGCGACGGGTGACCCGGCGTCGGGCGGCACCGGCGAGCACACCGCCGCCAACGGATCGCTGATGCGCTTGGCGCCCGTGCCCGTCGTGTTCGCCGCCGATCCCGCCGAGGCGGTGCGCCTCTCGGGCGAGAGCTCGAAGACCACGCACGCGCTGCCCGCATGCGTCGACGCGTGTCGGTACTTCGGCGGCCTGCTGGTGGGCGCCGTGCGGGGAGCCTCGAAGGACGAGCTCCTCGCGCCCGACTACTGCGCCGGTCCCCGGCCTGTGGGACGCCGAGCCGCTGCATCCGAAGGTGGCCGACGTTGCCGCGGGGTCCTTCCGACGCAAGCGACCGCCCGAGATCCGCGGCACCGGCTACGTCATCGACGCGCTGGAGGCCGCGCTCTGGGCCTTCGCGAGCACCGACGACTACGCGGCGTGCGTCCTCGCGGCCGCCAATCTGGGCGACGACGCCGACACCACGGCGGCGATCGCGGGGCAGATCGCGGGGGCGTTCTACGGGGAGGATGGGATCCCGGAGCGTTGGCGGGGGATGCTGGTGATGCGGGAGACGGTCGAGGGGCTGGCGGATGGGCTCGTCGGGTTCGCCTAGCGCGGTGCGTCACTCGACCTTCTCCTGATCGAGGAGATCACGGCGGACTCAAGCCCAGCCCAGCAACGGGTCGCCTGGATCCTGCGGCGCGTTGCTGGCCGCCGCCACATCTCTTGACTCAGGTGTTCCTAGTGGCAATCCATGCTCAGCGGGCTC
>CAVSJH010000039.1:0-33646 GCA_963728245.1 uncultured Trueperaceae bacterium | reverse complement strand
TGCCACGCGGCGGATGGCGTCGGCGAGCTCGGCGGAGGGGGCGTCCTTCAGCAAGTAGCCGAGCGCCCCTGCCTGGAGCGCACGGCGGAGGTAGCCGCGCGCCCGAACGTCGTGAGGATCACGACCCGCGTCGGCAGGTCCTTCACGGCCTGGGCCAGCTCGAGGCCGCCCATGCGCGGCATCTCGATGTCGGTCACCAGCACGTCGGGGACGAGGGCGGACCAGCTGCTCGGCCTCGACGCCGTCGCCGGCCTGGGCGACCACGTCGATGTCGGGTTCGAGGGCGAGCAGCGCCGAGAGGGCGCCGCGCACCATGGCCTGGTCTTCGGCCAGGACGACGCGGATCATGCCGCCGCTCCGCTGGGTACGCGGGCGACGAGCCGGAGGCCGCGTCCGGAGACGAGCTCGACGCTGCCTCCCAGCGCCTCGACGCGTTCGCGGATCCGGTCAAGCCGTTCCCCTCGTCCTCGACGGCGCCGCTGCCGTCGTCGGCGACCTCCAGGGTCCACGCCCCGCCCGCCTCGTCGAGCCGCACCCGACAGACGGTGGCGTGCGCGTGGCGTACGACGTTGGTGAGCGCCTCGCGCAGTACGAGCGCCAGGACGCCTTCGACGCGCGGCGGTGGCAGACGCTCGGGGAGGTCGACGCTGAGGTCGATCCGGGCGGCCGACATGGCGTCGCGCGCCTCGTCGAGCTCGGCGGGCAGACCGCGCCGTCGGTAGCTGACGACCGCTTCGCGCACCTCGCTGAGGGCGCGGCGCGAGATGCGTTCGACGTCGCGGATCTCGTCGACCGCGCGTTCCGGTTGCGCCCCGGCGAGCTTCGAAGCGAGCTCGCTCTTGAGCACGATCACCGACAGGGTGTGACCGAGCAGGTCGTGCAGGTCGCGCGCGATGCGCTCGCGTTCGGCGATCGCCGCCATGCGCTCGATCTCGTCGTGGGCCCGGCGCAAGCGGGCGTCCGCCTGTCGGCGCGAGGCGTAGAAGACGTTCATGCCACCGATGAACGGCACGAAGACGAGGGGCGGGAGGAAGGCCGTGAGGGTGAACGGCCAGGGCACGCCGGAGGTCAGGGCGCCGACGACGACGAGCACCATGAGGCTGCCGAGGACCGTGAGCGCCGCACGGGCCGGGAGCTTGGAGCCGCCGGTGGCGGCCGCGTAGATGAAGAACGCGGCCGCTCCGGTGTTCACCTGCACACCGAGCACGCCCATGAGCGCGAGGACGATGATGCCCGGCAGCGCCTTGGTCCCACGCTGCGACCAGGTCCAGAAGTAGACGGGCACGAAGACGGCGATGGCGCCCGCCACGAACGCCCATGAGGCGGCCGTGGCGTTCGGATCGAAGATCGGTTGGAAGATCAGGAACGAGAGCCAGATCAGATGAACGGACTCTTCCCAGGAGATCTTGCGCGGTCCCCAGCGCAGCCCGCGACGAGGGGCCGGGCGCTGCGCTGGGGCGGGGGCGTGGGTCATCGGGGTCACGATACGCGCACGGTCGCTCGGGGGTCAGCCATAGGTGGCGATGGACGAGCGGCGGTAGGCGACGACCGCCAGGACGCCGGCGATCGCGCTGGTGACCAAGAGCGCCGCAGCGTGCCCGAGAGGATCGCCAGCCACACGAGCGCCCGTCGTCCAGAGCGCCAGTTGGCCGAGGTGGTAGGCGGGTAGGTACGGTGCGATCGCCTGCACGAAGCCCGGCAGCTGGTGGACGGGGATCCACAGGCCCGACGCGAACGCCATCGGCAGGTAGATGAGGTTGAGGACGGTCGGCGCGGAGTTCGGCCCGAGCGCGTAACCGAGGGCCTGACCGATGACGCAGAAGGGGATGGCGCCCAGCAGGAGCACGCCCATGAGGGACGCGGCCGTGGCGAGCGAGACCTGGGCGCCGCCGATCGTGAGGCCGACGAGCAGCAGCGCCGTCACCACGGCGGCGGCGAACGTGAGCGCGGTGGCGAGCTTGGCGAGCACGGTGACGCTGGCCGGCATCGGCGAGGCCCGCTTGAGGCGCATCCAGCCCTGGGCGCGTTCGACCGCCACGCTGACGCCGAAGGAGAACAGCGCGGAGCCGATCACGCCGAAGGCAGCGTAGGTCGCGAGCAGGTAGGTGGCGACGTTGACGGGGCCCGCGTCTTGGCTGCCGAAGGTCACCCCGAAGAGGACGTAGAAGAGGACCGGGAACGCGATCGTGGAGACGGCGAAGACCGGGACCCGGATGTTCTTGACGAGTTCGGTGACGATCTCGATGCGCAGGGTGCGGAGGTAGCGGCGAGTGCTCATGCCGTGGGCGGGCGCGTACGCCGGAGCGGTGGGGAGGTCGGTCGAGGTCGAAAGCATCAGGCCACATCCTGGGGGGCACGCCGCGCTGCGGCGGTGAGGGCGAGGAAGGCGTCTTCGAGGGTGGCGCCGGTGACGTCGAGGTCGTGCGCGGTGGGATCGGCGTTCAGCAGGTCGAGGACGAGCCCTTCGGCGGCGGCGCACAGGACCTCGGTGGCCTGGCCGTCGAAGCGAACCTCGTGGACGCCGGGTCGGGCGCGGAACCAGGCCTCGTCCAGGGCGGTGACCACCCGGACGCGGCGAGAAGCGGTCCCCGCCTTGATGGCGGCCGGTGTCCCCTCGGCGAGGATGCGGCCGTGGTCGAGAAGGACGATCCGGTCGGCGAGCGCGTCGGCCTCGTCGAGGTCGTGCGTCGTGAGGATGATCGAACGCCCGCGCCCGAGCATCGCGCGCACGCTCGCCCAGAGCGCCCGCCGCGCCGTGGCGTCGAGCCCCGTGGTCGGCTCGTCGAGGACGAGCAGATCGGGGTCGCCCACGAGGGCCAGCGCCAGGTGCAGTCGCTGCCGCTGTCCGCCCGAGAGCTTGCCGTAGGGCCGGTGGGCCACCTCTTCGAGTCCGGCCGTGGCGATGACCTCGGCGAGCGCGAGCGGCGCCGGGTAGTAGGCGGCGAAGCCGCGCAGGTGCTCGCGGACGGTGAGCGTCTCCGGGACGCCCGACACCTGCAGCATCACGCCGAGGCGTTCGCGGGCCGTGCGGTTCCGGGGGTCGGCGCCGAACAGCCGCACGGTTCCGGCGGCGGGCGCGATGAGGCCCATGAGCAGGTGGAGGGCGGTGGTCTTGCCGGCGCCGTTGGGGCCCAGCACCGCCACCACTTCGCCGGGTTCGACGGTCAGGTCGAAGTCGGCCAGCGCGACGTTCGCGCCGTAGGTGTAGCGGGTGCCCGCGAACTGGGCGACGGGGTGGTTCGGGTGCGCTGATCGGTGGAGGGGGGTATGGAGCGTTTCCATGCCCGCAGGATGGCCGAGGGGGGCGGGGGCGGCGCAGAGCGGGTCGTCATGTGGCGGGGATGACGTTCGTCATGTGGACGGCTCGTGCCCGCCGAGGTCCGGACGCGAAGGGCAGGAGGACCCCGTCGGGGCGTCCAGGCCTCGCGCGCAGCCGCAGAGGGGTCGAGAATGGGCACGAACGGAGGTGCGCCATGGAAGAACGGGACGTCGCATCGATCTGGAAGGTGGTTCGGCCCGAGGTGATCGCCTGGGCGGTGGCCGAGCACGACGGGCGCCGGAGCATCTGCCCCGTCGGTTGGACGATGCGGACCTCCGCCTCGCCGCCGATGATGGCGGTGAGCGTGGCACCGACGCGGTTCACGCACGGGCTCATCGAGGGCTCGGGCGCGTTCGTGCTGGCGTACCCGGGTCGCGAGCTGGCGGAAGCCACGCGGTACTGCGGCACCCACAGCGGCCGCGACGTCGACAAGTTCGCGCACACGGGGCTGACGGCGCTCGCGGGTCGGCGCGGGGTGGCGCCCGTCATCGAGGCGTGCGTGGCCAACCTCGAGTGCCGGTTGGTCGACCGCTTCGCGACCGGCGACCACACGATCTTCGTGGGCGAGGTGGTCGCGGCCTGGGCTCGGACCGACCCCGGCCCGCTCCTGTGCTGGGTGGACGGATCGGCGGGGTTCGAGACGGTGCTGGCGGACGAGCGCTTCCGGTTCGGGGTGGTGCGGGGTTAGGGGGCGGTGACGCCGGGGCGCGCCCGCGGGTACGATGCGGCATCGAAACGAGTTCGAGCATCGGCGCGAGCGACGCGCGCCCACGCCATCCCATCGCACCGGAGGTTTCCCGTGCCCAAGCTCCTCGTCCACGTCACCTGCGGTCCCGACGACCCGACCCGTGCGGCGCTCGCCTTCCTCGTCGCGCGCACCGCGCTCGACGAAGGTCACGAGGTGAGCCTGTTCCTAGCCGGCGACGCCGTGCAGCTTCTGCGGGACGGCGTGCTCGACGCCCTGACGGGCCTGGGCACGGGCCGACTGCGCGAGCACTTCGACGCTCTGCAGGCCGGCGGGGCGCGCTTCCATCTCTCCGGCATGTCGGCGAAGGGGCGCGGGCTCACCGAGGGCGACCTGGTCGGGAAGTCGGCCTCGTTCGCGATGCCCGACGTGCTGGTGCGGTTGACGTTCGAGAGCGATCGCGTCTTGACGTACTGACGGGCGACGGGGACCGTCGCGTCGGCAGGCCGCGCCTCCTGGACCGAAGGCGTGACACAGCGCCTCACCAAACGGCGGCGGCGACGTCGGTGGCGCTGAAGTCGGCGCCCTTGAAGAGTAGCGGTTCGCCGACGCTCCTGGCGAGCGCGTACGAGAAGCAGTCGCCGTAGTTCAGCGCCGCCGGATGGCCGCTGCCACGACCGAAGTCACGGTAGGCAGCGCGCGCAGCGCGGGCCTGCTCCTCGGTCACCGGCTCGATCCGTGCGTCGAGTGCCTCGAGGAGTTCGTCGAGCCGGCGGCTCGCCACGGGGTCGCGACTGCCGTCGATGACGGCGCCGGCTTCGACGTAGGTGGCTGCCGACAGGCGTCGCACCGGGGCCGCCGCCATGGCGTGTGCGAGTGCTACGGCCTCGGGCTCCGCCCGTAGGACCGCGATGATCGCCGAGGTGTCGAGCACCATCAGCGGGGCAGCCCGGCTTCGTCATGGAGCAAGCCGCCCGGATCGGCGCTCGCGTAGGGTTCCCGGAGACGTTCGGCGCAATCGCGCCCGATGGCGAGCAGCCGCTCCGCCAGACCATCCGCGTGGGTCATCCGCTCGCGAGCCAGCCGCTCTTCGAGCGCCACGGTCACCGCCTCGGTCAACGACTCGCCCGTGAGCTCGGCGAGCTCCTTCGCCAGCCGGTGGGCGGCGGGATTCTTGACGTTGAGGCTCATGGCGCGAGTCTACCATGGTAGACGACGCTGTCTACCATGGCTTACGTCCGAGACCGCAAGACCGAACGAGCCGCCTTGCACGACCGGCCGGCCCCGCGACGCCCTACGGCTGCCCCACCACCGCCCCGAGTCCCACCTCGCCGCACGTGAGGGCGGGCGCGTCGAGACCCTCGGTGTCGGGTCGATCGATCGTGTCACCGGCGAAGACGTACGCGAAGTGGTCGCCTCCGGTGATCTCCTCGAAGGAGAGCGTCGACTCGGTGATGCTGACGAACGGGTCGTTCTCGCGGCCGATCGGCTCGAGTTCGAGGGCGATCGGGCGATCGGGCCCGCAGTCGCCGACGTACACGGCTGCCGTGTAGGGCCGGCCTTCCTCGAGCCCCTCGACGGTCAGGATCAGCTCGGTGCCTCCCTCCGCCCGCGCCACGACCTGGAGCTGGCCCGAGACGCCGCTGTCGTCGACGGCGAAGAGCGGGTAGGACGCGGTCTGGAGGGTCTGCGTGGCCTCGGCCGGTGGGTCCGCTTGCGCGGCGCCTGCGGTCATGGCGCACGCGACCACGGTGAACACGAGGGTGGCGATCGAACGCTGGATCGTCATGGAAGGCTCCTTCCGGTGCAGCCGCATCGGCAGTTCGGTCTCGTCAGGGACGCCGATGCGGGCTTCGCCGCACGGTAGCACCGGGCCGCGCGACGGCGCCGACGCTTGCACATCGGCGGCCGCGGCCGGTGGGTGGCTGGGCTTCGCCCCCTCCGTACGTCAGCGGGGGAGATGGTCAAGCTCGGCCCAGCCGTCGCCGGGCGGGCTCGTGCGGTGGTAGAAGCTCACGACGATCCGGACGTGGTCGCCCGTCGTCGTGGTGCCGTCCAGCACCACCCGACCGCCATCGATGCTCACCACCCTGGGGGCGGCCGAGAGGGTGTCGTCGAGCCGGGCGAGGACATCGGCCAGCGCGCCGTACTCCTCGACGGCGACGCCACGGAGACGGTGGTGCACCTCGAGCCGGTAGAACGTCTCGGCCAGGACCCTCACGCCGCGTCTCCCTCCACGCGTCCATCTTGCCTCGCGCGACGGTGCGCTTCGCCCGCCGTGGCCCCCTCGCGCGGGCCACTGATAGCTGGCTGATACGTGGTCCCTAGGCTGCACCATCCAACGAAGGAGGTGCCGTTCATGACCCACCCCACCCCATCGGCCCGTCACCGGAAGCTCGCGCGCCCCGCTCTCGCCCTCGTCGCCCTCCTCGCCCTGGCGGCCTGCGGCGGCCAGACCGGCCCCGTCGGCAGCGTCGACGCCTTCGTCAACGCCCTGCCCGGATGGGACGACGTGGCCCCGCCCGTCGTCGAGAGCATCGGCGAGCCGACCGGCGAGACCCCCGTGATCGACGAGGAGACGGTGGACGGCGTCGTCTACACCTGCTCCACCACGCCGTACAGCATCTCCAAGAACCCGACCGAGATGGCGCTCTTCAACCCCGACGCCTCGGTGCTCTGGCCGGGGGCGCTCATCCGTGGGGGCTCGCACCTGGCGCTCGGTTCGCTCGAGTTGCTGGCGCTGGACCGCGACAAGCGGGCGCCGCTCGGCATCTCGATCCAGGGCGGCGGCGTGCTCGGCATCCCGGGCGGCGTCAGCACCGTGGTCGACCAGCCCGTCGGCAGCACGATGCGCGAAGGCATCAACCAACTCGTCGCGAACGCGCTCGGTGCCGACGTCGCCGTCGGTGCAGGGTTCAGCTCCTTCACCTCGGTCGAGAGCCACTCCACGGTCCAGACCCTGGTCAGCCTCGGCCTCGACGCGCGCTACCTCGGCGCCGAAGCCTCGGCCCGCCTGGATTACAGCAAGGACGCCAGCGAACGCACGTACACGGCCTACTTCGTGCAGCGCCTGTTCACGATCGCCGTCGACCTGCCCGAGCGCGCGTCGTCCATGTTCGCCGACGGCGTGAGCGGTGCGGACCTGAGCGGGCTGGGCGTCAGCGCCACCAACCTGCCGCTCTACATCGACAGCGTCTCGTACGGCCGCATCCTGATGTTCTCGTTCACGTCGAGCGCGTCCAAGGAGCGCATCGAGGCGGCGCTCGAGTTCTCGTACGACTCGCCGGTGGGCGGCGTCGACGGCTTCGCCGAGGCCGACCTCCAGGAGACGCTCTCGACCGCCCGCATCGAGGTCTTCGCCCTCGGTGGCCCGAACACGGGCGTGCAGAACCTGATCCGTGACGGCAGTCTCGACGCGTACTTCGAGGAGCCGCTGGCCATCAACCAGGTGGAGCCGATCTCGTTCACGCTCCGCAACCTCGGCGACAACACCCTCGCCAAGGTGGGCGACACGACCAGCTACGAGGTGCGGACGTGCCTGCCCGTGGGCGGCGGCCTGCCGCAACCGAAGCACTGGTGGCCCGCCGACGGCGACACGGACGACGCCGTGGGCGACATCGACCTGGGCGAGCTCTGGGGCGTCTACGCTGCGGGCTGGGACGGGTCCGACGCCACCCAGCGCTCCTGGTCGTTCGACGGCGCCGGCGAGTACATGAACACCTACCCCGACCTGTTGGTGGTTCCCACCGACGGCCCCTTCACGCTCAGCGCCTGGATCAACCCGCGTTCCACGAGCGGCCTCCACACGATCGTCAGTCAGGTGGGCGGCCCGCTCAAGGCCGGCGACTTCGCGATGCGCGTGTACGGGGGCGACCCGAAGGGTCGCTTGCAGATCTGGCGGCGCCCGAGCTCGTACGCGCTCTCGGTCGACGTCGTCCAATCGGGCCTCATCGTGCCGAAGAACGTCTGGTCCCACGTGGTGGCCGTCTACGGCAGCACCGACGGCGGCGGGTCCCTTCAGGTCTACGTCAACGGCAACCCGGTGGGCGGCGGTGTCTACCAGAGCACCTACGCGCCGTCCCAACCGCGCCCCGACACCGACCTGACGATGATGCGCATCGCGTCGAGCGAGCTGGCCGAGGACAACTTCGGCAGCGGCTTCCGCCGCTACCCGTTCAACGGCTCGATCGACGAGCTGATGGTGTTCGACCGCGCCCTCACTGCCGCCGAGGTGTTGGCGATGTACCAGAACTTCGCGCTCTACGAGCCCTGAGCGCCACGGCGACCCGGGGCACCCGCGACGGGTGCCCCGGAGGCGTCGAGCCCCACGCCCAGACGTGGTCTGGGATGGACCTACGTGACCCATGCGGCCCGCCGCGCCGGTTGACGACCCACATCACCCATCTACATGCTCATGTGGCGCGCCCGGCATGCCCGTCTCCCTACCCTGGGTCAGGAGAGAGGGGGACGCTGATGAAGGTCCTGATCGTGTACGCGAGCAAGTACGGGAGCACGGTGGGGGTCGCCGAGGCCGTCTCGGAAGCGCTCCGCGAGCGTGGCCACGACGCCGACCCGCACGAGGCGAGCACGGCGCCGGCCCCCGGCGGCTACGACGCCGTCTTGGTCGGCAGCGGCAGCTACATGGGCTCGTGGCTCAAGCCCGCATCGCGCTACCTCGAGACGCACGCCGAGACGTTGAAGCAGCGGCCCGTGTGGCTCTTCGGCGTCGGTCCGCTCGGGGCCGAGAACCCTCAGCCCGAGGGTGAACCGCAGGGGGCGCGCCAATGGGTCGAACGCGTGGGTGCCCGCGGCTACGAGACCCTGACTGGCGCCCTCGATCGCCGCCATCTCAGCCCCGTCGACCGTCTGGTCTCACGCGACGCCAAGCTGGGGGTGCGTTCGCGCCTGGAGGCCGTCGAGCGCGCGCGGCAGCTGGGCTGGCTGGGCGACCGGTAGCGCGGTCGTCCTGGGACGCCTCGAACCCCCACAACGAGATCAGCGCCCTTCCGGGCGCCGCGCTTTGCGTTCGTTTGATGTCGGTCAATATACCCCGGTATGCGTCATTCGTCAAGACGTTGCGCTCGGGTCGCCCGGAATCGCCTCGAAACGGCCTGGATCGACCGAGGAACACGCTCGACGGGAGGCCACCCCCGCGCGGCGGAGTTCGCGGGCGCTGGGGCTCACACGCCGGGTGCGACGCCGCGACGCACGCCGCGGCTGCGACGTACCCTGCGTTCACGTGAACACGTCCCGGACGCAGCAAGCCTCCCCGCCCCGCTCGAATCCCCCAAGGTGACCTCATGAACGATGATCTCGCGACCTTCTACCGTCTCACCCAGCGCACGCGCGCACGCGTGCTCGACTGGCTCGAGGCGCTGCCTGCCGACGTCCTGACCGAACGGCGCGACGACTTCGCGTTCGGGAGCCTGGGCGGCATCTACGCCCACGTCGCCGACTGCTACCTCTGGTGGGTGGGCACCGTGGGCTTGGGGCGCGACGACCGGCCGGCGTTCGACGGCAGCAGCGCGGACGCGCTGCGCCACGCCTTCCGCGAAGTCGATGCAGCGGTGGGGGAGGCGCTCGAGACGTTCGTCGACGTCGACGCGCCCATGCCGTGGACGGCGCCGGAGGGGCACCAGGAGGTGCTCAGCCGCCGCTGGCTGATCCTGCACCCGATCACCCACGAGTTCCACCACAAGGGGCAGGCGCTCGCGCTCGCCCGCGTGTTGGGACGTCCGCACCCCGGTTCGCCCGACACGGACCTGATCGCGCCGTACCCGTGAGTCGCGCACGTGATGCGAACGGCGGGCGGGCCGATGCGCAGGGTTTCGACGCCGTGATCTTCGACCTCGACGGCGTGTTGCTCGACAGCGAGCGGCCCGGCCTCGTGTTGCTGGCGGAGCGACTCGAGGCCGCGGGCGTCGCCTTCGAGGCGGCGGAGCTGCAGGCGGTCTGTGGCCGACCGCGCGACTACCTGCACGGCTTCGTCACCGAGCGGCTGACGCCGCTCGGCCTCGACGCCGACGACTTCGTCCTCGATTACGACGTGCGCAAGAACGAGCTGATCGCCCGTGGTGCGATCCGACCGTTCCCCGGGGCGTTGGCGCTGCTGGACGGTCTGCGGCGCGCGGGCCGGCGGTTGGCGTTGGCGACGTCCACGGAGCGCCCACGCGCCGTCGTGCGCCTCGCGGGCACCGGTCTGCTCGAGGCCTTCGACGTCACCGTCACGGGCGACGAGGTCGTGCGCGGCAAGCCCCACCCCGACATCTTCCTGCTGGCGGCCGAGCGTGTCGGCGCCGGTCGCGATCGCTGCTGGGTGGTCGAGGACTCGCAAGCGGGGGTCGACGCCGCCCGAGCCGCCGGCATGCGCGTCCTCGCGATCGCGGGGACCTTCGAGCGCGAAGCGCTCATGGCGGCGGATCATGTCGTCGACGGTCTCGTCGAGGCCGGCACGTGGCTGGGGGTCGACGTCGGCGCGAGCGCCTGACGCCATGTTGGAGCACGCCGTCCTGCACCCCGGGTGTCATGGGTTCCCGCTCGAAGTGCTCCTGCGGCGCTGAGGCGCCGACCCCGGCCCGTCCTCCCTTCGCGGCGTTCACGTCGGAACCCGAGCACGCACCACGTTCGCCTGCGCGAGCGCGCGTCGTCGCCCTGCTATCGTCCCCCGCATGCCCTACGACGAGTCCACCGTCGCGCGTCTGCTCGCGGCCCAGGGGTACGTGGTTCCCGAGTCCGACCTCGCCGAGATCTCCGGACGCGTCCGGGACGTGCTCGCGGTGGCGGAGAGTTGGGACGCGCTGGCGCCGCACGAGGCGGAGCCGTGGTGGCCGGGTGGATGGGCGGAGCCCGACGACGTGCCGCGGGGTGGCGGCGGGTTCGAGGACGCGCCCACCGCCCCAGGCGACCCGGCCTTCGCATCCGTCACCGAGCTGCAGGGCCTCTACCGGCGTCGCGAGCTGTCGCCGGTCGACCTCGTGCGTGGCCCAGCTCGCCCGCATCGACCGCTACGACGACGACCTGCACGCCTTCGTCACGCGCCGAGACGCCGAGGCGCTGCGCGACGCCGAGCGCGCCGAGACCGAGCTGCGCAGGGGAGGCCCGAGCTCACCCCTGCATGGCGTGACCGTGGGCATCAAGGACCAGATGCTCGTGCGCGGTCTGCCCCTGACGGGCGGTTCGCGCGTGTTGCCGGGTGCGGTCTCCGAGCGCGACGCCACGGTGGTGGCGCGTCTGCGCGCCGCCGGCGCCATCGTCCTCGGCACGCTCAACACGCACGAGTTCCACGCCGGCGGCACGCGCAGCTTCCCCTTCGGCACGCCACGCAACCCGTGGAGCTTGGCCCACGCGCCGGGCGCCTCGTCGAGCGGGTCGGCAGCCGCGGTCGCCGCGGGCCTGTGCACCCTCTCGCTGGGTGGCGACACGGGGGGTTCCATCCGCGGACCGGCCTCGAACTGCGGGATCGTGGGCCTCAAGCCGACCTGGTCGCGGGTGAGCCGCGACGGCGTGATCCCGCTCGCCCCGTCGTTGGACGCGGTCGGTCCGTTCGCGCGTCGCGTCCAGGACGTGGGCCTCGTCCTGGAGGCCATCGCCGGCGCCGACCCCCGCGATCCGAGCGCGGCGCGGGTGGCCGTCGGCGGCTACGGCGACGCGGACGGGCGCGACCTACAGGGTCTTCGCGTGGGCGTGATCGAAGCGCTGATGGATCCGGCACGGGTCTCGCCGGCGTCGATCGCGGCGGTCGAGGCCGCCCTCACCGTGCTCGCACGGCTCGGCGCCATCGTGGAGACCGCGCGGCTGCCATGGGTTCCGCACGCGCTCGGTCTGATGGGGGCGCTCACGATGCCCGAGGCGATCGCCTTCCATCGGCCCTGGTTGCTGCAGCGGTACGCGTCGTACGACACGACCACCCGGACGCGCCTACTCGCGGCAGCGATCCTGCCGGCCGGCGTCCACGGCGCCGCGCAGCGCCTCCGGTCGCGCGTCGCCGCGGACGTGACCGACGCGCTCCGCTCGTTCGACGTGCTGGTGAGCCCGACCGCCGGCGTGCCACCGCAGCGGCTCGACGAGGCCGCCCAACCGGCGGTCTCGCCGACCTTGGCGGCCTTCAACCTCTCGGGCCACCCAGCGCTTTCGGTGCCGTGCGGGTTCGACGAGGAGGGGCTGCCGCTCGGGCTGCAGATCGCCGGCAGGGTCTTCGACGAGCACACGGTGCTTCACGTCGGGCGCGCCTACGAGCGGGCCACCGACTGGCACGAGCGGCGGCCGACGCACACGCCGTGACGGCCTGCCACCGTCAAAGCCGCGTCCGCGGGTCGAGCATGTCGCGCAGACCGTCGCCGATGAAGTTGAACGCCATCACCAGGCTGGCGATCGCCAGGCCGGGGAACAGCCACATCCACCACTGGTCGAAGAAGCCGATGCCGATCGAGATCATGCGCCCCCACTCGGGCGAGGACGGCTCGGGCCCGAGGCCGAGGAAGCTGAGCCCGGCGAAGAGCAAGATGGCGTTGCCGATGTCGAGCGAGCCGTAGACGACGACGGGCGCGATCGTGTTGGGCAGCAGCGTCCGGAACAGGAGGTACGGGTTCTTGGCCCCGAGCGCTCGAGCGGCCTCGACGTACTCGGCCGTCTTGGCCTCGATCACGAGGCCCCGCGTCAGGCGCGCATAGTTGGTCCAGCGCACGATCACGAGCGCGATCACCGCGTTGCGGATCTCGGGACCGAGCGCGGCGGTGATGGCCATCGCCAAGATGATGGTGGGGAACGCCATGAACAGCTCGGTGACGCGCATCATCACCTCGTCCCAGATCCCGCCCGCGAAGCCGGCCACGGCGCCCACGAGCCAGCCGAGGACGCTGTTGATGACGACGACGGCGAGCCCGGCGGGGATGGTGATGCGCGCACCGTAGAGCACGCGGCTCAGCACGTCGCGCCCCAGCTCGTCGGTGCCGAAGAGGTGGACGCCGCCCGGCGGCTGGAGCCGCTGGGGCACGTTCTGCTCGAGTGGGCCGAAGGGCGCCCACCACGGCGCCGCGAGGGCCGCGACGAACCACCCCACCACCACGAGCAGCCCGACGAGGACGACCGGGTTGCGGCGCAGTTGCCGTAGCCACGGGCGCGGCCGGGAGGCGCGGGCGGGTGGTGCGATCGGCGTCGTGGTCACGCGTAGCGGATCCGAGGGTCGATGAAGAAGTAGAGGAGGTCGACGACGAAGTTGGCGACCACGTAGATGAACGCGATCAGCATGCTGACGCCCATGATGGCGGGGAAGTCCTGGGAAGTCGACGCGCGGTAGGCGTAGCGGCCGATGCCCGGCCAGGCAAAGATCGCTTCGGTGAGCACCGCGCCGGCCAGCAGGTTGCCGTAGAGCACGCCGAGCAGCGTCACCACCGGGATGAGCGCGTTCGACAGCGCGTGTCGCAACACGACGAGGGCCTCGAGCTGACCCTTGGCGCGCGCCGTACGCACGTAGTCGCGTCCCAGCACCTCGAGCAGCGACGAGCGTGTGATGCGCGCGATGATGCCCGCCACGTACGAGCCCAGCACCAGGCTCGGCAGCACCAGGTGCGCGGCCGCGTCGCGGAAGGTCGACCACTGGCCGGCCAGCAGGCTGTCGATCGTGTACAGACCGGTGACGTCGGGTGGCCGGCGCGTCAGGAAGTCGAGCCGGCCGGGCCCCGCCGTCCAACCGAGCTGGGCGTGCAGCACCGAGAGGCCGATCAGCGCCAGCAGGAACACCGGGAAGCTCACGCCGATGAGCGCGAACACGCGCACCACGTAATCGAGCGCCGAGTTGCGCCACACGGCCGAGACCACCCCGAAGGTGATGCCGAGCACCAAGCCCACCACGATCGACGCCGTGGCCAGCTCGACCGTCGCCGGTAGGAACTGGCGGATGTCGTCGAGCACGGGCTGGTTCGTGCGGATAGAGGTGCCCATGTCGCCTTGCAGCAGGTTGCCGAGGTAGGTCAGGTACTGGATGTGGAGGGGTTGGTCGAGCCCCCACTTCTCACGGAACGCGGCCACCAGACGCTCGTTGTTGAGGGCGCTCTGCGGCAGGTTGGCGTTGATCGGGTCCGCCGGGATGGCGTTGGCGATGAGGAACGCCACCACCGTGATGCCCAGCACCAATGGGATCGCGAACAGCACGCGGCGGAGGAGGTACTGGTAGAGGGGCATCAGGGTTCCGGGGTCGCGGCAGAGGTCGGGGGAGCGGACGCGCCGCGTCCGCTCCCCCGACCCGGTCCGAAGAGGTTACTCCGAGCGGCTCAGCAGCGCCAAGTCCAGCCCCCATTGCGGGTGCCAGACGTAGCCCTCGATGTCGGCGCGGAACGCCGTCTGCACGGCCGGCACGCTGAAGGGCGCGAAGGCGCTGTTCTCCTGCGCGTACGCCTGCAGGTCGGCGAACAGCTGGAGGCGGGTGGCCTCGTCGGTCTCGACGTAGGCCTGCTCGATCATCGCCAGCACGTCGGCGGGCGCCCCGTCGTCGAGCCAGCGGGCGCGCTCGCCGGACACCTTGCCGCCGGGCAGGAACTCGAGGAAGTCGACGGGGTCGAGCTTGTCGGGACCCCAGAACCAATAGGCGAACGCCTGGGTGCCGCCGCGGTAGCCCTCGAGCGCCACCTGCGTCTCCATCGGGAGCAGGTTGACGTCGATGCCGATCTCGGCCAGGTCGGCCTGGATCTTCTGGGCGTTGGTCGACAGGTTGACGCCGGCGAAGGTGAGGTCCGGGTACTGCATGGTCACTTCGAAGCCGTCGGCGTAGCCAGCCTCGGCCATCAGCGCGCGCGCACGCTCGAGGTCCTGCTCCATGGCACGGTCTTGGCCGAACGCGCCTGCGAGACCGATCCACATGTTGCTGCCCGGCGTGACGCTACCGGCCCACAGGTCGCGGTAGCCCTCGTAGTCGAGCGCGTAACGCACGGCGCGGCCCACGAGCGGGTCGGCCATCGGACCGCCGACCTCGGGGTCGCGGTTCATGAGCAGGAAGTGCGTCCAGCGGCCGGGACCGAGGTAGATGCCGATGTCGGGGTTGCCCTCGAGTTCGACCACCTGGTCGGGGGTGAGGTCGGTGGCCAGGTCGATGTCGCCCGAGACGAGCGCGACGCGCTGCGTGGCGGCCTCCGGGATGTTGACGACCAGGATGCGCTCGAAGAAGGGCTGCTCACCCCAGTAGTCGGGGTTGCGCACGAGCTCGGTGCGGTCTTGGGGCGACCAGCTCTCGAGGACGTAGGCGCCGGTGCCCGCCGAGTTCTGGTTGAGGTACGCCTGGGCCGTGTCGGTCTCGGCCGCGTCGGCGGCGTCGGTGCCGCCTTGGGCGCGCACGGTCTCGGCGTCGGTCACCGAGAAGGCCGTGTTGGCCAGCTCGGCCAAGAACGACGGACGCGGCTCGTTCAGCGTGATCGTGACGGTGTCCTCGTCGACGGCCTCCACGGACGCGATGGGGTCCGCGAGGAACGAGGGCTGCGCGCGCACGTTCTTGAGGCGGTTGAACGAGAACGCCACGTCCTCGGCCGAGAGCGGGTTGCCGCTGACGAAGGCGACGTCGTCGCGCAGCTCGAACGTGTAGACCAGGCCGTCGTCGGAGACCGTCCACGAGGTGGCCAGGAGCGGCTCGATGGCGCTGGCGTCGGCGTCGGGGAAGGTGACCAGCGTGTCGTAGGCGACCCGGTTGATCATCCCGCTCGTGGGGTTGAACGCGTGGGCGGGGTCGTACGCCTCGGTGATCTCGGCGTGGCCGACGACGAGCGTCTCTTGGGCCTGGGCGGCGCCCAGCACCCCGAACAGGGCGACGAGGCCGACGAGCAGGCCTCTGGGGACGATGGCGGTCGCGGTGAGCATCCTCTTCATGCGGGTTCTCCTCGTGTGGGTGGGTCGTGGGCGCCGATGGGGACCTGTATAGTTTGCGGGCAGGTAAGAAATGTAACACGAACGGGTGGTGACTCCAGGTGGATACCCAGCGACGATTGCGCGCCTTCCAGGAACGTCTGGCGGCCGCGGCCGACCTCGCCTTCTTCCCGCGCTCGGCCGATCTGCAGTACCTGACCGGCGTCCCGCGCGACGTCCCCAACTTCGGCGCCGTGATGCATCCTGGCGCCTGGCTCGAGGGCGCCTGGCTGACGCCGACCGGCAAGCCGCAGCTCGCCTTGCCGCGGATGACCGCGGAGTTCGGCAACCTGGCGGGGTCGCCCGACGTCGACCTGCACGTGCTGAGCGATCACGCCGACCCGGCCGACATGGTGCGGGGCTTCCTGGAAGGCTTCGCGCTGCCGGCGAACCCGCGCGTGGCCATCGGCGACGCCACGGAGGGCGCCACCGTCGCGTCGCTCCAGACGCTGTTGCCCACCGCCACCTTCGTGTCGGCCACCGACCTGCTGCGGCCCCAGCGCGAGCTCAAGTCCGAGGACGAGATCGACGTCCTGCGGCGGGCGGGCGCGATCACCGAGGCCGCCTTCGGGGCGGTGCTCGAGAAGCTCGTGCACGGCATGACCGAACTCGACGTGGTGACGGAGGTCGACCACCAACTGCGCCGCCACGGCTCGCTCGGCCCGTCGTTCACCACCTCGCTCTACACGTCCGGCCCGCACCACCCGCTGCTGTTCGGCCAGCGCGAGGCGACCTGGAAGCGCGCCCTGACGCCGCCGGTGTCGATCCTGTTCGACTTCGGCGCCATCCTGGACGGTTACTGCTACGACTACGGCCGCACGGTGTTCTTCGGCGAACCCACCGGCGAGTACCGCGAGGTCTTCGACCTGGTGATGGCCGCCCAGGCCGCCGGCATCGCGGCGCTCGTCCCCGGCGGCGCCACGACGTCCCAGGCCGATGCCGCGGCCCGGAACGTGATCGCTGCGGCGGGTCGCGGTGAGGCGTTCCGCCACCGCCTGGGTCATGGGATCGGTCTCGACGTGCACGAACCGCCCTTCCTGACCGCCGGCGACGAGACGCCCCTGCGCGAGGGGATGCTCTTCACGGTGGAGCCGAGCATCCTGTACTTCGACACGTTCTCGGCACGGGTCGAGGACGTGGTGGCGGTACGCGAGGGCGGGGGCGAGGCGCTCACGACGGGGTTCCGGGAGATGTTGGTCGTGGAGTAGGAGCTAGACGCGAATGACGGCGAGGCCCGGGACGGCGTCGAAGTCGCCGTCCTGCGTCACCACGGGCACGCCGAGCGCGAGCGCGGTCGCGGCGATCCAGGCGTCGTTCGCCTTCATCTTGCGTCCCGCGTCCCGTAGTGCCACGCGCAACTCCGCCCAAGCCTCGGCCACGGGCGCGTCGATCGGGAGCGGGAGCATGGCCAGGACGAGCTCCAGGGTCACGAGGCGACGAGCGCGGGTGGCGAGGTCCGACGCACCGAGGACGCCGGCGCGCAGTTCGGCCGCCGTGACGACCGAGACCGCCAGCTCCTCTGGGACATCGCCATGCTCGATGTGCCGGCCCGTCTCTCTGGCGATGAAGACGCTCGTGTCCACGAGACCGCGCGTCACAGTGGATCGAGGTCGTCGGTCGTCTCGGGCGCGAGCGCAGCGAGCTCGTCGGTGAGACCGGGGTCTGCGAGGCGACCGTCGAGCCGCCCGAAGAACGCATCGCGGCCCACCCAGCGGGGGCGCGCATCGAGCGGCACGACCCGGGCGACCGCGCGACCGTCGACCGTGATGGTGACGTCTTCGCCCGCAGCCACTCGTTCGAGAACGCTGCGCGTCTGGTTGCGCAAGGTCCGGGACGCGACTTCGGCCATGCGACGAGCGTAGCACATGCGCGACGGCGCAGCCTTGGATCGTGTCCCGGCTTGCATTCTCGCCTGCGAACCGGTAAGTTATTCGGACCAATCCAGTCGTCGCGTTCACGCTCGTTTCGTCAGCTCTGCTGAGAGGCGGTCCGGTGACATCGCACGCGTTACAGGACATCGAGAAGCCGCGCCTTGCGCGTGAGGTGGCGCGCCGGCTCGGGCAGACCATCCGCGAGGGCCGCTTCTTGCCCGATCAGCGGCTACCGTCGGAGCGTCGCCTCAGCGAGGAGTTGGGCGTGAGCCGGCCGGTGGTGCGCGAGGCCCTCAGCGCACTCGCCGCGCAGGGTTTCGTCGAGATCCGCCCCGGCAGCGGCGCGTTCGTCGTCGACGTCGCCGTTCGTCTGGCGCACGTGGAGCCGGCGAACTGGTTCCGGGACAACTGGCCACTGGTCGAGGCGTTCTTCCAGGCCCGGCTCGCGCTCGAGCCGGGGATCGCTGCCTTGGCCAGCCGTCGTGCCACGCCCGAGCGCACGCGCGAGTTGCACGCGATCTTGCGGCGCGCCGAGGACGTCATCGCCCGCGGCGAGGTCGCCGCTTGCATCGGTCTCGACATCGACTTCCACCGGGCGATCGCCGCCCTCGCCGACAATGCCTTCGTCGACCGCATGCTCGCGGCGATCATCGACCACGAGAGCGACCTGCGTCGCGTGCTGCACCGTGTGCCCGGCCGGCCCGCCGTCGCCCACGGCGGTCACCTGCGCATCCTCGCCGCCATCGAGAGCGGCGACCCACAGCGGGCATGGAGCGCCATGGCCCACGCGCTCGAGACTGCCCTGCACGACATCGAACGCCTCTTGAAGGGGGGTGATGGCCTAGACCCAACGTGAGCACGTCCACGCACCGGTTGCGCGCCGTTCGGAGCCCGACCTCGACGCCGCGCTCACGTCGCTAGAAGGGAAGACCGCATGATTTCACTTCGCAGAACGTTCGCCGTCAGCCTCGTCGCACTCCTGGGCGTGGCCTTCGCCCAGTTCCCCGACCGCGCCATCACCTACGTGATCCCGTTCAACGCGGGGGGCGAGTCCGACATCACTGCCCGCCTGCAGCAGCCGCACCTCGAGGACATCCTCGGCGTGAACGTCAACATCGTCAATCGGCCCGGTGGCGGTGGCGCCGTCGCATGGAGCGAGAACCAGCGCTCGACCGATCCCGACGGCTACACCATCATCGGCGTCAACCTGCCCCACATCGCCACGCAGCCGATGGAGCGCACCGACACCGGGTTCGAGACCGACAACTTCGAGATCATCATGTGGTTCCAGTTCACGCCCAACGCGCTCCTGGTCCGTGAGGACAGCCCGTTCCAGACGCTCGACGAGCTGATCGCCTACGCCAAGGAGAACCCGGGTTCGGTCACGCTGGGCGGCAGCGGCAGCAACACCGCGAACCACATCGCCGTGTTGCAGCTCGAGCAGCTCGCCGACATCGATCTCACGTACGTGCCCTTCACCGGCACCGGCCCGACCGTGCCCGCGCTGCTGGGCGGCCATGTCACCGGCCTGATGAGCTACTCGCCCATGGCCGTGTTGCAGCAAGACCAGGTCCGGACGCTGGCGATCGCGTCGGCGGAGCGCGTTCCTTACCTGCCGGACGCGCCCACGTTCGTCGAGCAAGGGATCGACATCGTCAGCGGCGCACAGCGCGGCGTGGCCGCCCCTCCGGGAACACCCGACGACGTTGTCGAAGCGCTCGCGGACGCCTTCGAGGAAGCCTCCCGCCGCATCGCCGACGAGCAAGAGGAGATGGGCTTCTCGATGCTCTACCTCCGCGGCGACGAGGCCGACGCGCTGATCCAGGAGATCAGCGAGGAGTACGCGGCGATCCTCGAAACGCTCCAGTAGCGTTCTCACGCCCCTGATCCCGTAGGCGCGATGGGAAGGGCACCCGAAACCACGCGAGCCGGGTGCGCCTTCCCTCGCTCCAGAATGGACGCGCTGTGATGAGGACCGTGTCTTGGACGTCCTGACGGCCGCGCTCGGCCAACTCTTCGTTCCCTATCATCTCGTCATCATCCTCGGCGGCACCACGGTGGGCCTGTTCGTCGGGGCGATGCCCGGCTTGTCGGCCACGATGGCGCTCGCCGTTCTCTTGCCGTTTACGTTCGCGATGCCCCCCCTGGCCGGTCTGATCGGCCTGGGTTCGGTCTACATGGGCGCCATCTACGGCGGCGCCTTCTCGGCGATCCTCATCAACGCGCCCGGCACGCCCTCGTCGATCGCGACCACCTTCGACGGCTACCCGATGGCCAAGAGCGGCCGGGCCGAAGAGGCCCTGGCCGCCGCCACGGTCGCGTCGGTCATCGGCGGGCTGTTCGGCGTGTTCGCCCTGCTGGTGTTGGCGCCGCCCTTGGCGGCCTTCTCGCTCCGGTTCGGCCCCCCCGAGTACTTCTGGGTCGCCGTCCTGGGCCTGACGCTCATCGGCAGCCTTTCGAGCGGCAGCCTGCTCAAAGGGCTGCTGGGCGGGGCGCTGGGGGTCCTGCTCAGCATCATCGGCGTGTCCCCCATCGGCGGTGAGTCCCGCTTCACGTACGGGTTCCCCGCGTTGCAGGGCGGGGTCGAGCTCATCGTGGCGCTCATCGGCCTGTTCGTGATCCCCGAACTGCTCGTCATGGCGGGCACCGGTATCGCGGCCCTGACCCGGACCTCGCTCGGCACCAGACGCAAGGGCGTCTTCTGGCCGACCGCCAAACGCGTGCTGTCGATGCCGGGCAACCTGTTGCGCTCGGTGGTGATCGGTGAGATCGTCTCGGTGATCCCAGGGGCGGGTGGCAACATCGCCGGCCTGCTCGCGTACAACGAGGCCAAGCGGGCCTCCAAGCATCCCGAGGAGTACGGCAAGGGTTCGCTGGAGGGCTTGGTGGCGTCGGAATCGAGCAACAACGTCACCGTCGCCGGCAGCATGGTACCGCTGCTCACACTGGGCATCCCCGGCGCCCCACCGGACGCGCTCATCCTGGGCGCCATGCTCATGCACGGTCTGCGCCCCGGGGCCGAGCTGTTCAGCGTCAGCGGCGTCCTCACCTACGGCTTCATCCTCTCGATGGGCCTTTCGGCGCTCGTGATGTTGCCGATCGGACTCCTGGGCGGCCGCCTGATCTACGAAACCGTCGTGCGCGTGCCGCCGTACTTCTTGGTGCCCACCATCGCCACGATGGCCATCCTCGGCTCGTACGCGTTGCGCAACAGCATGACCGACGTGATGATCATGCTCGTGCTGGGCATCACCGGCTACGTGCTCAAGGAGCTCGGCTTCCATCCGGCCCCCATCGCCCTGGGGTTGATCCTGGGCCCCATCGCCGAGACGGGTTTCGTGCAGGCGACGCTCATGGGCTCGAGCCTCGATTACCCGTTCCTCAAGCTGTTCGAGAGCCCCTTGTCGCGAATCCTGATCGGGCTCTCGGTGTTGGCGATCGTGTGGCCCTACCTCACGGCCTGGCGACAGCGTCGACGGCGTGCACGCGGAGGTCCTTCATGACGACCGATGCGAGGACGGGCATGAACACCGATGCGCTGGGCGGCCTGCTCGGCCTCGGCCTCACGCTCTTGTTCTGGTTCGGCCGTGGGTCCTGGTCGCCGCTGAGCGCCATGTTCCCCAACGCGGTGCTCGTCACGATGGGCGCCCTGTCGATCGGTCTGCTGATCCAGTCGGCCGTCCGCCGTGACCTCCGACCGGTGTTCGCCGAAGGCAGCCGCGTCCGGATCGTCGTGACCGCGATCGCGTTGCTCGTCTGGGTCTGGTCGATCCGGTACCTCGGCTTCTACCTCGCCGGCCTCGTCTTCTTCACCGCACTCACGCTCTACATCGCCACGGCGAGCCGGCGCATCACGCCGCGCGCGGTCGTGATCTGGATCGTGATCGTGGTGGTCGAGCTGACCGTCCTCTACCTGATCTTCACGAACTTGCTGGCGGTACGGTTGCCGGCAGGCGTGTTTGCGCCGTAAGGGGCAAACCTACGCGCGCCCTCCGGGCGCGCACCCACAGGAGGCACCACATGCCCTTCGAGATCGCCGTCATCCCGGGAGATGGCATCGGACCCGATGTCATCGAGTCCGGTATGCAAGTGCTGGACGCCCTCGCGCCGCAGTTCGACCTCGAGTTCCGCTGGAACGTGCTGCCCTGGGGCTGCGAGTACTACACCAAGACGGGGCGCATGATGCCCGAGGACGGCATCGAGACGCTCCGGCCCCATGATGCGATCTTCCTGGGTGCGGTCGGCTACCCCGGCGTGCCCGACCATGTGTCGCTCTGGGGCCTGCTCATCCCGATCCGGCGCCACTTCGAGCAGTACGTCAACCTGCGTCCGGCTCGGCTCCTCGAGGGGGTGACGTCCCCTCTGGCCGGTCGTAGCCGTGCCGACATCGACTTCTACATCGTGCGCGAGAACGTCGAGGGCGAGTACTCCGAGATCGGCGGGCGCCTGTACGGCGGCACCGACATGGAGATGGCCGTGCAGCAGACCGTGTTCACGCGCCACGGCGTCGACCGCGTGCTGCGGTTCGCCTTCGAGCTCGCGCGCAGCCGGCCCAAGAAGCACCTGACGTCGGCCACCAAGTCGAACGGGATCATCCATACGATGCCCTACTGGGACGAACGCTTCGCGCTCATGGCCGAGGCGTACCCCGACGTGCGTACGGACAAGTACCACATCGACATCCTGACCGCCCACTTCGTGCAGCACCCTGACTGGTTCGACGTGGTGGTGGGCAGCAACCTGTTCGGCGACATCCTCTCCGACCTCGGTCCGGCCGTCGCCGGCGGCATCGGGATCGCCCCGTCGGCCAACATCAACCCGGAGCGCACCTACCCCTCGATGTTCGAGCCGGTCCACGGTTCCGCGCCCGACATCGCCGGCAAGGGGATCGCCAACCCCATCGCCACGCTCTGGTCGGCGAGCATGATGCTCGACCACTTGCAGGCGCCGGAGGCAGCCGCGGCGCTCATGCGCGCGATCGAGGAGGTCACCGCCAGCGGCGAGGCGCTGACGCCCGACCTGGGAGGCAAGGCGCGAACATCGGACGTCACCGCGGCCGTCATCCGGCGACTCGCCCGATAGGGATCGCCCATGCGCATCGTCGACATCCAGGAACGCACGGCTTCGATCGCCTCCGACATCCGCAACGCCTACGTCGACTTCAGCAAGATGACGCTTTCGGTGGTGGCGGTGACCACCGACGTGGAGCGCGGGGGCGAGCCGGTGGTGGGATACGGCTTCAACTCCAACGGTCGCTACGCCCAAGGCTGTCTGCTACGCGAGCGCATCCTGCCGCGCCTGCTCGAAGCCGAGCCGACCGAGCTGCTGAACGACGCGGGCGACAACCTCGACCCCTTCCGCATCTGGGATCACATGATGCGCAACGAGAAGCCCGGCGGGCACGGTGAGCGCTCGGTCGCCGTCGGCGTGGTCGATATGGCCGTGTGGGACGCCGTCGCGAAGATCGAGGGCAAGCCGCTCCACCGTCTGCTCGCCGATCGCTACCGGGGCGGCGAGGCCGACGAGAAGGTGTTCGTGTACGCCGCCGGCGGTTACTACTACCCGGGCAAAGACCTCGAGCAGCTCCAGGACGAGATGCGCTCCTACCTCGACCTGGGCTACCGCGTCGTCAAGATGAAGATCGGTGGCGCCAGCCTGGCGGACGACCTCGCCCGGATCGAAGCGGTGCTCGAGGTGGTCGGCGACGGGGACCGTTTGGCGGTGGACGCCAACGGCCGGTTCGACCTCGACACCGCGCTCGCGTACGCGCGCGCGCTCGAACCCTTCGGGCTGCGCTGGTTCGAGGAGGCCGGCGATCCCCTCGACTACGCACTGCAGGCCGAGTTGAGCCGCCAGTACGACGGTGCCATGGCGACGGGCGAGAACCTCTTCTCGATGCAGGACGCCCGCAACCTCCTTCGCTACGCCGACCTGCGACCCGACCGCGACGTCCTGCAGATGGACCCGGTCCTCTCGTACGGCTTGGTCGAGTACCTCAGGACGCTCGACGCGCTCCGTACCCTCGGCTGGTCGCCACGACGCTGCATCCCGCACGGCGGCCACCAGTTCGCGCTCTCGATCGCCGCGGGTCTGGGGCTCGGCGGCAACGAGTCGTACCCGCACGTGTTCAAGCCCTTCGGTGGGTTCGCCGACTCGACGCCCGTGCGGGGCGGCTTCGTGGGCCTGCCCGACGTCCCAGGCGTCGGTTTCGAGGACAAGCAGGCGTTGTTCGAGACGTTCCGGGCGTCCTTCGCAGCGTCCTGAGAGCGTGTGCGAGCGCATCGGTCGGTCTCCCGGGCTGCCGGTCCGATGCGGTCGTCACACCGTTCCGGCGGTGGTTGAATGAGCCCGACGCCGGCGCCCGCTTCGAGGGGCACGGCCCGGGGGCCCCGTGATGACCGAGCACAACGGTGCGATGATGCAGTACTTCCACTGGTACACGCCCGCCGACGGTTCGCTCTGGAACCGGCTGGCGCGCGAGGCGCCGGCGTTGGCGGCCGCGGGCTTCACGTCGGTGTGGCTGCCGCCCGCCTACAAGGGTGCGGCCGGTGGGTACGACACCGGGTACGGCGTGTACGACCTCTTCGACCTGGGCGAGTTCGACCAGAAGGGTTCGACGCGCACGAAGTACGGCACGCGCGACGAGTACCTGGCCGCGATCGGGGCTGCCCAGGCGGCCGGCATCCGCGTCTACGCCGACATCGTTTTCAACCACAAGATGGGGGGCGACCACGAGGAGTCGATCCGCGCCACGCCGTTCGACCCCCAGGACCGGAACCGGCCCGTGGGCGATCCAAGGACCATCGAAGCGTGGACCCACTTCACGTTCCCGGGCCGAGGCGAGCGCTACTCGACGCTGCAGTGGCACTGGTGGCACTTCAACGCCGTCGAGACCGAGGTCGATGGCGAGCACGCCGTCTACCTGTTCGAAGGGAAGCGCTTCCAGGAGGCCGTCGACCTGGAGAAGGGCAACTACGACTACCTCATGGGCTGCAACCTCGACCTCGAGAACGAGGACGTGCGCGAGGAGCTCCATCACTGGGGTCGCTGGTTGCTCGACACGACGGGCATCGACGGGTTCCGCTTCGACGCCGTCAAGCACGTGAAGGCCGACTTCTTCCTCGACTGGTTGCACCGGTTGCGCGTGCACGCGGGTCGCGACCTGTTCGCCGTCGGCGAGTACTGGTCGGGGGTCGGCGCCGCGCTCGACCACTTCATCGAGACGACCGAGCGGAACCTGATGCTCTTCGACACCAGCCTCCACCACACGTTCGCGGCGGCCAGTCGGGGCGGTCCCGACTTCGACCTCCGCACCGTGTTCGACGGCAGCCTGGTGCAACGCGACCCGGCGTCGGCGGTCACCCTCGTGAGCAACCACGATACCCAGCCGCTCCAGGCGCTCGAGTCCCCGGTCGAAGCCTGGTTCAAGCCGCTGGCGTACGCCTTGATCCTGCTGCGCCGGGGCGGCTACCCCTGCGTGTTCGGGCCCGACTACGAGGGTGCCGAGTACGAGGACGTCGGCGACGACGGCCAGCGGCACCAGGTCGTGCTCCACAGCCATCGCTGGCTGATCGACCGGTTCTTGCGGGCGCGCCGCGATCACGCGTACGGCGACCAGTACGACTACTTCGACCACGCGAACTGCGTCGGCTGGACCCGCTTGGGCAACGCGGAGCATCCGGGCGGTCTGGCCGTGGTGCTCAGCAACGGCGCCGACGGCGTCAAGCACATGGAGGTCGGCGCGGCGAACGCCACGTTCGTCGACCTGACCGAGCACGTCGCCGAGCCCGTCACGACGGACCACGCGGGGTGGGGGGCGTTCCGGTGCATGGGCGGATCGGTGTCGGTCTGGGTGCCGGCGCCGACGGAGCCGTGACGGGAGACATCGATCCCCGGGCGTGCGCCGAGGCGACGCCGCGGGTCGGTGTCGGTGTCCTGGTGCTGCGCGAGGGCCGAGTCCTGCTAGGACTGCGCCAGGGCTCGCACGGCGCCGGCACCTGGGCGCCGCCCGGCGGCCACCTCGAGTTCGGCGAGGACGTGGACGACTGTGCTCGACGCGAGGTGGCGGAGGAGACCGGCCTGGTGATCGAGGCCGTGAAGTCCGGGCCGTACGTGAGCGACGTCTTCGAAGCGGAGCGCCGGCACTACGTCACGCTCTTCGTGGTCGCCTCCCACGCCTCCGGCGAGCCCGAGCGACTCGAGCCGGGCGCGTGCCTCCGGTGGGCGTGGTTCGCGTGGGACGCCTTGCCCGATCCGCTGTTCGCGCCCTTGCGGACGCTCTTGGACACGGGGTACGTGCCCGACGACGCGGTGGGCTGAGTCGGAGCGAGCGGGCGGCGGCCCCGCACACGCGCCCCGCCGCTCGGAGCGGGTACATTGCGCGATGTGCACCTGCGCATCTCGCACGTCACCCGCTACGGGTACGAGGAACCGGCCCACGACTCCTTCAACGAGCTGTGCTTGCGCCCGAACGACGACTTCCGGCAGACGCTCCACGCCTTCACGCTCGTCGTGGAGCCCCGCGTCGAGCTCCGGAGCCATCGCGACCCGGCCGGCAACCTGATCCACCACTTCCACGTCCCGGATCCGCACCGCGAGCTCTCGATCGAGACGACCTCGGTGGTCGAGACGTACCCGGTGCCGGTGCCGGTCGAAGTCTCGGCGTCGGTGCTGCCCGGTCTCCGATCGCGCTTCTTCGAGTACCTGGCGCCCACCGCTCGGGTGCCGCTCGACCGCGACTGGCACGGCGCCTTGGGGGCGACGCGGCTCGTACCGGAGGCCGACGTGGTCGCGTACGCCCACGGTCTCACGGTCTACTTGCGCGAACGGTTCTTCTACGCGCCGAACGTGACGCTGGTCGACACCCCGTTGGCCGACTTCGTCGCGTCCGGCGCCGGGGTCTGCCAGGACTACGCCCACGCGATGCTGGCGCTCTGCCGTCAAGCGGGCATTCCCGCGCGTTACGTCTCGGGCTACGTCCATCCGCATCCGTTCACGAACGAGACGCTGCTCGGCAGCGAAGGATCGCACGCCTGGGTCGAGGTCTTCCTACCGGGGAGCGGTTGGGTCGGCTACGACCCCACCAACGGTTGCCCCGTGGGCGAGGCGCACGTGAAGATCGGCGTGGGGCGCGACTACGACGACGTGCCACCCGTTCGCGGCCTGCGTCGCGGCGGCGGCGCCGGGACGCTCGACGTTCAGGTCAACGTGAGGCACGCGGCGCGTGGCGCGCAACGGCGGATGGTGAGCGTGTCGTCGTCGGACGAGTCGTAGCCCGCTAACCCACCCCGAAGTACGTCGTGCCGATCTGATCGGAGAGCGCCGTGATCGCGACGAGCAGGTCGTCGAGGCTCGGCTCGCCGTCGTCGACGATCTTGCGCACGTCGGGGCAGTAGGCGATCTGCGCCGCCAGCCACCCCGCCTGCCGCTGCGCCTCCGCGTCGACGCCCGGGTTGGCGATCGCGATGGTGGCGAGGGTCTCGTCGAGCATCGTCAGGGCGTAGCGGAGCGAGCGTGGGAAGTCGGGCTCGAGGAGCAAGAACGCCGCGATGAGCTCGAGGTTGGGCGCCCGGCGGTGGCGTTTGCGGAACGCCTCGTACGCCGACATCGATTTCAGGAGCGCCATCGAGCGGTGCGACTCCAGGCCGGCCGCGACGGCGTCGCCGCCGAAATCGTGGTGCGTCCGCACGCTGAGCATCCGCACGATCGTGTCGGCGCGCTCGACGTACTGGCCGGCGCGGAGGAACGACCAACCGAGGTCGCGCGGCAGCGTGGCGTGGGCGATGCCGATGATCAGGTGGCCGGCTTCGCGCACGGCGGCGCAGTAGGCGTGCAAGGCGTCCTCGTCGGGTGGCTCGTCGCGACCGGCCGCGAGTTCCAGGTACGCGCGGTTCAGCGCCTCCCACATCTCCGTGCTGATCCGGTCGCGCAGCGCGCGGGCGTTCGAGCGCGCGAACGTGAGGCTCGAGCGGATCGAGGCCGGGTTCTCCGCGTGCACCGTGAGCCAGGCCGGGACGCTGGATGCGTCGGCACGGTCGAAATGCTCCCTGAACGACGCGTCCGAATCGGTGATCCGGAGCAGGGGCGCCCACTGCTCGGCCACGATGCCGCGTCCGCTGGGCGCCAGGGGCGCCTCGGCGATGGCGTAGTAGTTGACGTCGAGGAGCCGAGCGGTGTTCTCGGCCCGCTCCAGATACCGACCCAGCCAGTAGAGCGAGTCCGCGATGCGCGAGAGCATCAGAGGGGCCCATCTTCGCGCACGCCCGCCGGCGTCCACGTGGGCGCATCGTCGGCGCGACGAGCGTCGAGGTCCTCGTCGGCGCGCCGCTCGCCGTTCGTGCCGAGCACCCAGGTGTCCTTCGAGCCGCCGCCCTGCGAGGAGTTCACCACGAGCGAGCCACGCTGCAGCGCCACGCGCGTGAGGCCGCCGGGGACGATGCGGATCTCGTCGCCGACGAGCACGTAGGGGCGCAGATCGACGTGGCAGGGGTCGAACGCTTGGGTCGCCGGGTTGAAGGTCGGGTGCGTCGACAGCGAGATCACCGGTTGGGCGATGTAGTTCGCGGGGCGGGCTCGGACCTTCGCCAGGAAGGCGGTGCGGGCGGCGGCGTCGGCCTCGGGACCGATGAGCATGCCGTAGCCGCCGGAGCCGGCGACCTCCTTGATGACCATCTCGTCGACGTGCTCGTGCACGTGGGCGAGGACGTCCGGGTCGGCGCAGCGGTGGGTGGGCACGTTGGGAAGCAGCGGCGTCTCGTTCAGGTAGTAGCGCACCAGGTCGGGAACGTAGGCGTAGATCGCCTTGTCGTCGGCGACGCCGGTGCCGATCGCGTTCGCCAGGCCGACCCGGCCCGCCCGGTAGACGTCGACGATGCCCGGCACGCCCAGGAGCGAGTCGGCGCGGAACAGCGTCGGGTCGAGGAAGTCGTCGTCGACGCGCCGGTACACGACGTCGACTTGCTGACGACCGCGGGTGGTGCGCATCCACACGCGGTCCTCGTCGACGAACAAGTCGCGGCCTTCGACCAGCTCGACCCCCATCTGTTGGGCCAGGTAGGCGTGCTCGAAGTAGGCGCTGTTGAAGGGACCCGGCGTCAACACCACCACGGTCGGGTCGGGGACGTCGCGGGGACTGAGGCTGTGGAGCGTGTCGAGCAGCTCGGACGGGTAGTGGCGCACGGGCCGCACCGGGTGCGCGGCCATCATCTTCGGGAAACTGCGCGCCATGACGCCGCGGTTGGCCAGCATGTAGCTCACGCCGCTAGGGGTGCGAGCGTTGTCTTCGAGAACGAGGAAGCGGCCCGTCTCATCGCGGATCAAGTCCGTGCCCAGCACGTGCGTGAACGCACCGTGGGGCAGCGCGATCCCGCGCACCTGGGGCCGGTAGGCGCCGTTGCGCAGCACCAGTTCGGCGGGCACGATGCCGTCGGTCAGCACCTGCTGTTCGCCGTACACGTCGGCGAGGAAGAGATTGAGGGTCTTGGCGCGCTGGCGCAGACCCGCCTCGAGGTGCGCCCACTCGTCGGCGACCAGCATCCGCGGCACCGGATCGAACGGGAACGCGCGCTCGGTCCCGGCGACGTCGCCGTACACCGTGAAGGTGATGCCCTGATTGCGGAACACCAGCTCGATCAGGTGGAGGCGCCGCTGGAACTCGCGCAACCCATAACCGGCGAAGCGCTCGAACGCGTCGCGGTAGGCGGGGCGAACCTCGCCGTGCGCGTCGAAGGCCTCGTCGAAACCCTTCGTGGTCGGGTACGCGCGAAAGGGTTCGGGTCGGTTGGGCGGCATGGACCAACCTATCAGCCGTGGCGGGCGACGGGTCCGGATCGGCCACGGCCGCCGGGCCGTCAGGAAGGACGGCGAGGACCCGGCATGTGCGTCGTGGTCGGGACTTCCTGCCCAGCCCGCCTTGTGTCCTTCGCCCTAGATTGGTGGGCGGGCTGAAGGAGGAGGCGCCGTGATCGCGTCGGTTCTCTCGGCGGTCAAGTGGTCGGGCATCGTGGTCGGCGTTCTGATCGTCGTGCTCGTCGCGGGCTTCGTGCTCGTGCCGCTGGCGACGCGCCGGTGGACCGATCGCTGGGGGGCCACCCCGGAGGAAGTCGCGGCGGTCCTGCCGGGCGACGACCTGTTCCTGGCGAAGCGCGAGGTGTCGACCAAGGCGATCACGATCGACGCGCCGCCCGACGTCGTGTACGCCCTGATCCAGCAGATGGGCCAGCATCGGGCCGGTTGGTACGGCTGGGACTGGTTCTACGACCTCACCCGGTCGTCAGGCTTCGTCGACGGCGCCTACTCGCGGCGGATCGTGCCCGAACTGCAGGGCGTCGTCGTCGGCGACCGGATCCAGATCAACGACATGGTGGCCTACGAGGTGGTCCAGGCGGAGCCCGGTGCGACGTTCGTCCTTGCCGCCGGTTCGTTGACCCACGAGGAACTCGCCAGCGGGGTCTTGCCGGACACGTGGTCCGAGAACACGATGGCGTGGGTGCTGCGGCCGGTGGCCGACGGCGGCACGCGCCTCCTGCTGCGCATGCGTGGCGATGGCAGTGAGCGCGGCTTCGCCCGGTGGCTCTGGAACCGACCGCTCAACTTCGGTGGCGCGCTCTTCTCCCACAAGACCATGGTGGGTCTCAAACGTACGGCGGAGGCGTTGGCGCGCTGAAGCGACCGTCCTCCTCGACGGGTTCGGGCGCGGTCCACAAGACCACCGCCGGTGGCAACGTCAAGAAGGCGAGGATCAGCCCGAAGCCGCCCACGACGTAGGGCGCCGCGCCCACCGCGACCCCGAAAGCCCAGCCCGACCCGAGCGCCAGGGCGGCCGCCAGCGCCGTGAGCGCCATCGCCACCCGGTGGGCGAGCCAGTGCGCGCGCGACCAGCGCCTTCTCGCGTTCGTCGAGCCGCGAGGGACGGCGGGCCGTCAAGCCGCCGAGCGCCATCCGCTCGATCGCGAAGAGCATGACGGCGGGCACGGCGGCGAGGGTCAGGAACACCTGCAGCGAGAGGGCTTGGCCGAGCGTCAGGGCGGCCAGCACGAGCACGGCCGCGTACTGCGCCAGCACGATGAAGCGACGACGGGAACGGTTCACGGGGTCTCCTTCGGGGTCGACGAGCGGGCCACCTCTTCGGACAGCGGGGGCAGCGGACGGGTCGCGAAGATCATCTCGATCGGCAGCTCGAAGAACAGCGACAGGCGGAAGGCGAGTTCCAGGCTGGGGTGGTAGTCGCCCCGTTCGAGGTAGCCGATCGTCTGGTAGTTGACCCCTACGGCGTCTGCGAGGTCGCGTCGCGACAGTCCGCGCTCGGCACGGAGAACCGGGAGGCGGTTGTGGAGGACCAGACGTCCACCCGCGCCCCCTGGCGACGGATCGTTCGACGCGGAGCGGGCGACCATGGTGGACCTCCTTCGTATCTTCCGACCGGTATGTTGCTAGAATACAACAGACGAGCCGGTCGACGCAAGCTCCTCGTCGCGCGCGCGGTCCGGGTCGGTGGGAGACTCGGAGGTCCGTGTACGATTCGGCATGATCGACGCGGCCCTGGATCCGACCCTCGAACGGCTGACCGAGGCTTTGCGTCAGCGACCCGAGGTGACGCTCGCCATCGCGTTCGGTTCCACCTCCCGCGGTCGTGCCACCTTCGAGAGTGATGTCGATGTCGGCGTATGGACCGAACGACCTTTGGACGCCGAGGGTCGCGAAGCGCTCATCCGGTCGGTCGCCTCGGCGACGGGTCGGCCCGTGGACTTGCTCGACCTGCGGACGACCGGGGTCCCGCTCCTGCGCACGATCTTGCGCGAAGGTCGGCTTCTGATCCGCCGCGATCGCGCAGCCTACGATCGATTGGTGAGTCGCATGCTGGCCGACGTCGAGGACCTTCTGCCCTTGCGTGAGCGCATGCTCCGGGAGCGGCGGGCACGATGGATCGGTTGATCCTGGCCGAGAAGCTCGAGTCGCTGCGTCGGTGCGTGGCCCGGGTCGAGGCGCGGAGGCTCCCGTCGGCAGAGGACCTTGCCACGGACGCCGATGTGCAGGACATCGTCTCGCTGAACCTGATGCGCGCCGTGCAGTTGTGCGTCGACATCGCGTTGCACGTGCTCGGCGACACCGGTCAGCGGCCCCCGGCGACGATGGGAGAAGCCTTCGACCTCCTCGCCGGTGAGGGTGTCATCCCGACCGATCTCGCGTCGAGGATGCGCTCCGCGGTTGGGTTTCGGAACCTCGCCGTGCACGCGTACCGTGAGATCGACTGGGCCATCGTTCACCGCCTGACGTACGACGGCCTGGAGGATCTTCGGGCGTTCGCGACGGCCATCGCGCGCCTCCTCGAAGCGTGATCGTTCGCGCGCGCAGATCTACGGCCCCTGCTGCAGGTCGTCGCTGACCGCTCCGCCCTCCGCGAGCCAGGCCGGGAAGATCTCCCCGAGGCCCTCGACGATGAGCTGCACGGCGATGCCCGCCAGGATCATCCCGAACACGCGCGTCTGGATGTCGAGCGTCGTGCGACCCACGCGTTTCTCCACCCAGCGACCGCTGAGGAGCACCAGGAACACGAGCCCCAGGACGACGGTGAGGGCTCCGCCCAAGCCCGCGTACTCGAGCCAACCGCTCGCGCTCGACGAGTAGACGACCACGGTGCTGATCGAGCCCGGCCCGGCGATGATCGGCATCGACAGGGGCACGGCGACCTTGCGGAACCGTGACCGCGCCGTCGCGAGCTTGCTGTCCTCGTCCTCTTCTTCGTCGGTGTCGAGCTGGACGGCCTTGCCGCGCAGCATGTCGAGGGCCACGAGCAGGATGATGATGCCGCCGCCCACCCGGAAGCTCGCCAGGTCGATGCCGAACAGGTCGAGCAGCCAACGCCCGCCGACGAGGAACACGAGCAGGATGAGGAACGCGGTCCCGGTGACGAGCAGCGCCAGACGCCAGCGAACGTGCCGGTCCTCGCCGCGGCTCCCCTCCACCCACAGCGGGATCTTGCTGAGCGGGTTGGTGATGGCGAGCATCGCGATGAAGAACATCCGGGTCAGTTCCCAATCCATCGCCGACAGTGTCGGCGACGGGACGCGTCTCCGGGCGCCCTGGCGTCACAACGACCGGAGCGCCGGAGGCGTTACCAGGGAATGACGCGTCCCTCCTCGTCGAAGAAGCCGCCCGAGTCGGCGGGCTTCAACGCGTCGAGCACGCCGAGGAGTCCGACCGCCGCCTCGTCCGGCGTCCGCGTCGCGTGGCCGCCGGCACCGAAGGGCGCCGAGAGGGCGCTCGCCACGTGCCCGGGATGCAGCGCCACGCACACGGCCTCCTTGCGTCCACGCCCGAGCTCGGCCGCCGCACCGCGCACGAACTGGTTCAGCGCGGTCTTCGAGGCGCGGTAGCCGTACCAACCGCCCAACGTGTTCTCCTCGAGGCTGGCGACGCGCGCCGAGATGACGCCGAAGACCGACCGACCGTCGCGGGGCAGCAGGGGCAGCACGTGCTTCATGACCAGCGCGGGTCCCATGGCGTTGACCGCGAAGTCGTGGGCCAGCTTGTCGGCGTTCAGATGACGCCACGACTTCTCCGGCTGGCGCCCCTCGCCGTGCAGGAAGCCGGTGGCGACGAGCACGAGCCGGGGGGCGAGTTCACGTCCGGCGATCGCCCGCGCCGCCGCCTCGACGCTCGCTTCGTCGGTCACGTCGACGGACGGCGTGCCGGAGCGTGAGAACGTCACGACGTCGGCGAAGCGGGCGTCGGCGCGCAGCCGGTCGACGAGCGCGCCGCCGATCGCGCCCGAGGCGCCGAACACGACGGCGAGGCCGCCCGAGGGAAGGGCATGGGTGGGTTCCAGCGCCACCCACGGCCGGGGGGCGACGGTCTTCCTCGTAGTCGGTGTCGCGGCGCTCACGT
>CAVSJH010000038.1:0-14135 GCA_963728245.1 uncultured Trueperaceae bacterium | reverse complement strand
TCCTGGGGCGTGTAGGCTCGCGTGTGACGACTCGGGCCCGCGCGCCCCTTCGCTCGCCGACGTTCCGCCGAAAGGGGGTGAACCGTGGCCACGCTGCCTCCGGGCACGCTCGTCGACCTCAACGAGTACGCCAGTGAGCTTCTCCGGTTCCCGCCGCCGGACGGCGACCTCGTGATCGTCGTGCACCCCGCCGCGCTGCGGGCGACCTGGGACGCTCACACCCAGGTGGCGCTGGTCGAAGGCGACGATCTCCTCTGGCTGGGCGCCTTGGGCGAGGACCTGCTGGTGACGCTGGAAGGGCCCGCCGTGCCCCAGGCCCGCGCCATCCTGGCCCGCGCCTTCCTGCACGGGCAGCGCTCGTGGCAGGTGGTGCGGCCCGGAGCCCTCGTCGTCGAGGACGCGCCGAAGGTCCCTTCGAGCATCTACGCCGGCAGCGACCGACGCCCCTGGATCGTGCTGGGCGAGACGGCCACCGGCGACCCGATCGCCGCGCCGCTCAACGACGCGTCGAACCCGAAGTGGTGGACGCCCGTGGTGCCGCGTAGCGCGCTCTCGTTCGCCGGGAACGTCAAGGACTCGCAGGTCGAACTTGCCCATCTTTGGAGCCTGCCTGCCTGGATCGACCCGATCGGCGAGGTGACGGACCTCGGTCGGCGGGCGCTCGAGGCGGCGGTTCGCGCGTACGCGGTGGGCTGAGGGCGTCGCGGGACGTCGTATCGTGCACGCCACGCCAGTCAGGAGGCCCGCGTGTCGAGCGATCACGACGGCAGCCGGGACGTCGACGACTACGTCGCCGGTTTCGATCCGCACGTGCGAGACGCGCTGCGGTCGATCCGCGAGGCGATCCGCGAGATCGTGCCCGAGGCGCGCGAGGGTCTCGCCTACGGCATCCCCACGTTCACCCAGGGCCGGCACCTCGTGCATTTCGGAGCCTTCAAGACCCACATCGGCTTCTACCCGACGCCATCGGGCCTCGAGCGGTTCGACGCCGAGCTCGCTCGCTACGCCCGAGGGAAAGGTTCGGCGCGGTTCCCGCTCGACGAACCCATGCCGCTCGACCTCGTGCGCGACATCGTCCGGTACCGCGTGCAGGAGGAGGCGAAGACGCCGAAGCCCGGCGCCAAGGCCGGCGTCGCCGGAGGCGGCCGCGGCGCCGCCCATGTCCGACGCCGCCATCGAGCGTCGTACGGGCCGCGGCTGGCAGGCGTGGCTGGACCTCCTGACCGCATGGGGCGCCGCCGAGCGCACCCACACCGAGATCGCCGCCTGGCTCGTGTCGGAGCACGACGTCGACGGCTGGTCGGCGCAATCGATCACGGTGGCGTTCGAGCGCGCCCACGGTGGCCGCGACCTGGGCCAGCGGCCCGACGGCTTCGAGGCCAGCGTCAGCAAGACCGTGCCCGTCGCCGTCGCCGTCCTCTACCGCGCGTTCGTGGACGAGGCCCTACGATCGCGCTGGCTACCCGACGGCGACCTGCGCCCCCGCACGGCCACCGAACCGAAGAGCGCGCGCTTCGACTGGGGTGACGGTGCCACGCGCGTCCTCGTCACCTTCACCGCCAAGGGGCCCGAGAAGAGCTCGGTGACCCTCACGCACGTCCGGCTCCCCGACGCCGAGGAGGCCGCCGCGAAGAAGGCGTTCTGGCGCGAGCGCGTGGCGGCGCTCGCGGGGGTCGTGGAGGAGGCGAACTGACCTCGAGCCCACGGGCTTGACACCGGTTACCTGGTCACGCTCGGTTCGGTGGGCCTGTTCCTGGTGCTGCTCACGGAGGCGCGGCCGCGGTAGGGCCGCGCGGCTGCTGCCCAGAGCACGGGCGCCGCGCGCGCACCGTGTCACCCTCGGTGAACGTCCCCCACAGGGGCCCGACGGGAGCGCGCCATGCAGGTCGAGATCTGGTCCGACGTCGTCTGCCCCTTCTGCTACGTCGGCAAGCGCCGCTTCGAGGCCGCGCTCGCCGCCTTCCCTCATCGCGAGGCCGTCGAGGTGATCTGGCGGAGCTTCGAACTCGACGCCGACGCGCCGCGTTCGACCTCCGGGAACCTCGTCGATCGCTTGGCCGAGAAGTACCGCGTCACCCGTGAGCAGGCGGCCGAGATGAACGCCAACGTCGTGGCGATGGCGGCGGCGGAAGGGCTCGACTTCCGTCTGGACGAGGCGCGTCCGGGCAACACGCTCGACGCCCACCGCCTGATCCACCATGCCGGCACGCAGGGGCTGCAGGGCGAGGCCAAGGAGCGCCTGCTGCGCGCCTACTTCACCGAGGGTCGCGCCATCGGCGAGCGCGACACCTTGGTCGACGTCGCGGTCGAGCTGGGCCTGGACGCCGACGAAACACGCGCGACGCTCGCGAGCGACGCCTACGTGGAGGCCGTCCGCCACGACGAGCTCGCGGCGGCGCGCTACGGCATCCGCGGCGTTCCCTTCTTCGTGGTCGACGGGGCCTTCGGGGTGTCGGGCGCGCAACCCACGGACGTGTTCACGCAGCTGCTCGAGCGGGCGTGGGGCGAAGGACGGGCCGCCGCGCGGCCGGCGGCGGCACCGCCGACGTAGGGTCCGCGGCGACGCGGTCCGATCGCAGCGCGTTGAGCGACGCGGCGCGCCGGTGCTGCCTCGTTCGTCACCGGTCGAGGGAGCGGCAGGGCCTATGGTCGATCGTAGCCGGTGCGGTCCCGCAACGATCGCCTGGCAGGACCTGTCATGACCATCGACACCCCGCCGTCCATCTCCGACTACATCGAGCGCCCGATCGAGCGCGGCAGCGCCACGTCGTCGTTGCGCAGGATGCTCCATGCCATTCGCATCCACCTGGGTATGGATCGTCTACCAGCCGATCGTCGAGCCGCGGCGCGGCGAGGTGATCGGCCTCGAGGCGCTCAGCCGGTTCGAGACGAAGCCTTCGCGCGGACCGCAGGCGTGGTTCGCCGAGGCGGCCGCGATCGGACGGCGAGAAGCGCCGGAGCTGGCTGCCGCCGCCAAAGCGCTCACGGTGCTCGACCGCATGGCGCCGCAGCACTTCCTCTCGCTCAACGTGTCGCCGGAGACGATCCGCGGCGGTGGCCTGGAGCGCCTCCTCGTCGACCGACCGCTCGACCGGATCGTCCTCGAAGTCACCGAACACGCCGCCATCCTCGAGTACGCCAACCTCTCCAGCGCGCTCGCGCCGCTCCGATCGCGCGGTCTGCGCGTCGCGATCGACGATGCGGGCGCAGGGTACGCCAGCTTCCGCCACGTGGTGGACATGGCGCCCGACATCATCAAGCTCGACCTGGGTCTGACCCGCCACGTCGACACCGATCGCGCGCGCCACGCCCTCGCTGCAGCGCTGATCGGCTTCGCACGCGAGACGGGCACGATGATCATCGCCGAGGGCGTCGAGACCCAGGCGGAACTGACGATCCTCTGCGAGCTCGGCGTCGACGCGGCCCAAGGGTTCCTGCTCGGCCGACCGCTCCCGTTCGAACAGCTTCGATCCGTCGACCCGCCGTGAAGGGGTGGTCTCGACCGCCTGCGGACGCGGCCGACGTCCGCACGGGTTCGGCCGTCAGCCGACGCCGGTGCTCGGTTCCGGTTCTCCGGCCGTGGACAGCGGCAGTTCCATGAACACGAGGTACGGCATCAGTTCGTCCGGGTAGTCGTGATGCGGCGCTGCGGGGACGAACCCGAACGAGGTGTACAGCCGGATCGCCTCCGTGAGGAGGTTGCCGGTGTCGAGGCGCATGAGCCCGTAGCCTTCCGCCCGGGCGTCGTCGATGAGCGCCGTGCACAGCCGCCGGCCGATCCCCTGGCCCTTGAAGCGGTCGTGGACGAACAGCCGCTTCATCTCACAGGTGCCGTCGGGGAGCCGCCGATAGGCTCCGCCGCCGCACACCTCGCCATCTTGGATCAGCAGCAGCGTCTTGCCACGTGGGGGCGCGTACGCGGCCGACAGCTCCGCGAGCTCGTCCTCGAGCGACTGGTGACCGAACACCCGCTCGACGAACCAGGCGTCCTCCCGGTAACGCTCGCGGCACCAATCGACGTAGGCGCCGACGATCTCGCCGAACGCTTGGAAGTCCTCGGCCGTGCTCGCGACGCGGATCGCTCCCGACGATGTGCTCATGACGGTTCCCTTCCTGGCTCGTGTGAGCCACGCGCTGCGGCCACGGCGAAGCCTCTTCCGAACGATCGTGAGAGCCTAGCACGGGCCTCGGTCCCCGCCGCCCGGCCTTATGCTCGACGCATCGTCGTACGCCACCCGTGGGACGCGATCGAAACACTTCGTAGGAGGCTCTCATGACGCTCGCTCTCGAACGCCGCTGGGCCCGCACCCTCGCGACCGTGGCTCTCGGTCTCGGCATCGCCCTCACGCTCCCCTTCCTCGTGCACGTCCTGCCCTCGACGGGTGGCCCGCCCGCGGGTGCACGTCTGCTGCCCATCTTCTTCGCCAGCCTCGTGCTCGTCCTCCGAGGCGCTCCGTGGGCGGCGCTCGCGGTCGCCGCGCTCGCGCCGCTGCTCAACCGCCTCGTCACCGGCATGCCGGCCGGACCCATGCTCCCGACGCTCCTGCTCGAACTCACGGTGTTCACGGCGCTGCTGATCGTGGCGGTACGGTTCGCGCCACGGATCGCTCGCTTCCTGGCGCCGGTGGCCTACCTCGCGGCCGCGACCCTCGCCGGGTCGGTCCTCACGTCGAGCGCCCTCTCCTTCGACGCGCTCGCGAGCACGGTGTCGATCGCGTGGCCCGGTCTGGTGATGCTGCTCGCGGTGGGTGCGCTCGCCGGCACGCGGCGCGACGGCGCCCGAACGCGACCTTGAGCGGCACGTCGCCGTCGGCCTCGGAGAAGGTCACCCTCACCTTCGAGACGATCGCGGCCCGCTTGCGGCGCACCCTCGACGCCGCCGACCTACGGCACGTCGACGCGGTGGTGGGCGTGGCGCGCGGGGGTGTGGTGGCGGGCGCGCTGGTGGCCTATCACCTGGGACGGCCGTTGCACGTGGTGCGGTCTCGCTTCCGCGACGATCTCAACGCCCCCCTCGACGAAACGCCCGAGGTGATCGGTGCGTTGCCCGATCTGGCCGGGCGACACGTGCTCGTGGTCGACGACGTGAGCGTCACGGGAGCGACGCTGCGGGCCGTGGCGAGGGCGCTCGGCGCGGCCGGCACGACCACGCTGGTGCTGAAGGGCCGCCTGGGGGCCGCGGATCACGTCGTGATCGACGACGTCCCGTCGTGCGTGGTCTGGCCCTGGGGGGTCGACTCGACGGGCTGACCGGTCCGGCTGTTACCCTGGGCCCGGCCCGAGGTCGACGGACCGTGGCTGGACGGGAGCGGTGCATGCCGGACGAACGGTACGACGTGGTCGTGGTGGGCGGGGGGTCGGCGGGCGCCGTGATGGCGAACCGGCTCAGCGAGGACGGCACGACGCGCGTGCTGCTGCTCGAAGCGGGACGACCCGACTCACCCTGGGACGTCTTCATCCACATGCCGGCCGCCCTGCCGTTCCCGATCGGCAGCCGCTTCTACGACTGGGGCTACCGCTCCGACCCCGAACCCGCGATGGGCGGGCGCCAGGTCTACCACGCACGCGGCAAGGTGCTCGGCGGCTCGTCGTCGATCAACGGCATGATCTTCCAGCGCGGCAACCCGATGGATTACGACCGCTGGGCCGAGGCGCCTGGCATGGAGGCGTGGGACTACGCCCACTGCCTGCCCTACTTCAAGAAGATGGAGACCTGCACCGCCGGCGCCGACGACTACCGCGGCGGCGACGGCCCGCTGATCCTGGAACGCGGGCCGGCCACGAACCCGCTGTTCGGCGCCTTCTTCGAGGCCGTTCAACAGGCGGGCTACGAACGGACCGACGACGTCAACGGCTACCGCCAGGAGGGCTTCGCGCCCTTCGACCGCAACATCTCGCGCGGCCGACGCTGGTCGGCCAGCAAGGCCTACCTGCGCCCCATCCGCGACCGACGGAACCTGACGGTTCGCACGCGCGCCTTCGTCGAACGCGTCCTGTTCGACGGGAAGCGCGCGACGGGCGTCGCGTACCAGCACCGGGGCGCCGGCCACCAGGTCGATGCGGGCGACGTGATCCTGTGTGGGGGCGCCATCGCCAGCCCACAGCTGCTGCAGCTCTCGGGCGTGGGCCCCGCGGCGCACCTGCGGTCCCTCGGGATCGACGTGGTGGCCGACCTGCCCGGCGTCGGCCAGAACCTGCAGGACCACCTCGAGGTCTACATCCAGTACGCCTCGAAGAGGCCCGTGTCGATGGCGCCGTACCTCGCCAAGTGGCGCCGCCCCTGGGTGGGCGCGGAGTGGCTCTTCCTCCGGCGCGGTCCGGGCGCCACCAACCACTTCGAAGGCGGTGGCTTCGTGCGCTCCAACGAGACCGTCGGCTGGCCCAACCTGATGTTCCACTTCCTGCCCCTGGCGATCCGCTACGACGGCTCCTCGCCGGCGTCGGGTCACGGCTACCAGGTGCACGTGGGTCCGATGTTCTCGGACGTCCGCGGCGAGCTGAAGATCACTTCGACCGACCCGCGCCAGCACCCGTCGCTCCGCTTCAACTACCTCTCGACGCCCAACGACCGGCAGGAGTGGCTCGAGGCGGTGCGCACCGCCCGCCACATCCTCACGCAGCCGGCGTTCGACGACTTCAACGCGGGTGAGCTCTCGCCCGGACCCGACGTCGAGACGGACGAGGAGATCCTCGCCTGGGTGGCGAAGGACGCCGAGACGGCGTTGCACCCGTCCTGCACGGCTCGCATGGGCACCGACGCGATGTCGGTGGTCGACCCGACGACCATGAAGGTGCACGGCGTCGAGGGGCTGAGGGTGGTGGACGCGTCCGTGATGCCGATCATCACGAACGGCAACATCTACGCGCCGGTGATGATGATCGCCGAGAAGGCCGCCGACCTCATCCGTGGCCAGACGCCGCTACCGCCGTCGACGGTGCCCGTCTACCGGCGACCCCGGTAGGCGATGCCCGTCGATCGCCACGCGAGGAGCGGCGACTAGCCGCGCCCGAAGGCGTCGCTCCGCGCCGGCCGGCCGTTCAGGTACACGTGCTGCTCCTCCTGGAACTCGCGCAAGCCGGCGCGCCCCAGTTCGCGTCCCACACCGCTCGTCTTGAACCCACCCCAGGACGCCTCGGGGAAGTACGGGTGGAAGTCGTTCCACCAGACCGTGCCGAAGCGCAGGCGCTCGGCCGCCAAGAGCGCCGTGCCGACGTCGCGGGTCCAGACCGCGGCGGCGAGGCCGGTGTCGGTGGCGTCGGCCCGGGCGATGGCGTCATCGAGGTCACGCACGCGCTCGATCGTCAGGACCGGTCCGAAGATCTCCTCGCGCGCCACGCGCCCCTCGGGCGGTAGGTCGAGCAGCAGCGTCGGTTCGAGGAAGCAGCCGTTCTCGAACGCCTCGCCCGTCGGGCGTCTGCCGCCGAGCCGGAGTACCGCCCCCTCCTCCTGCGCCAACCGCACGTAACCTTCCACCTTGTCGAGATGCCCGGCGCTGATGAGCGGCCCCATCTCGGTCGCCGGGTCCCAGCCCACCCCGAGGCGGATCGCCACGATGCGCGCCTCGAGGCGCTCGACCAGCTCGTCGTGGACGGGCGCCGCCACCAGCAGGCGCGAGCCCGCCGAGCAGACCTGGCCGGCGTGGAAGAAGACCGCCTCGAGGGCGTGGTCGGCGGCCAGCGCCACGTCGGCGTCGGCCAGCACGATGTTGGGGTTCTTGCCGCCGAGCTCGAGCGCCACCTTGACCGCCCGTTGCGCCGCCGCGGCGGCGATGTGCCGGCCGGTGGCGAGTCCGCCGGTGAACGACACCATGTCGACGCGCGGGTCGTCGACCAGCGCCGCCCCCACCGTCGCGCCGGCGCCCGTGACCACGTTCGCGACGCCCTTGGGGAGCCCGGCCTCGGCCAGCGTCTCGGCGAGCGCCAGGGTGGTGAGCGGCGTCAGCTCGCTCGGCTTCAGCACGAACGTGCAACCGGCGGCGAGCGCCGGGGCGACCTTCCACGAGGCTTGCAGGAGCGGGTAGTTCCACGGCGTGATCAGCGCCACCACGCCTGCAGGGCGCGCGATCGTCAGGCTCAGCACCGCGCCCTCGGCGCGGTTGACGTGGCCGCCGTCGACGCGCACCAGCGCGGCGAAGTAGCGGAAGACGTCGGCCACCTGCGCGACGTCGTCGCGGCTCTCGCCGAGCGTCTTGCCGGTGTCGAGCGTCTCGAGCTGTGCGAAGCGCTCCTGGTCGCGCTCCAGCAGGCCCGCGACGCGCTCGAGGACCGCGGCGCGCTCCCGCGGCGTCGCCCGCGGCCACGGGCCGTGGTCGAACGCCTCCCGAGCGGCCCGGAGCGCGCGGTCGACGTCTTCGCGGCCGCCCTCGGCGACGCGGGCGAGCGTGCGGCCCGTGGCCGGGCACAGGACGTCGCGCCGTGCGCCCTCGACGGCGGGCACGAAGGCCCCGTCGACGAAGAGGTCGGGGGTGGGCAGCGTCGGTTCGGGCGGTGGCCGCAGCATGAGGCTCCTTCAGGGGTGCGACGGGGGCTCCGCCGTCTCGTTCAACGCCAGCCACCGTCGCGCGTCGTCGAGCGACGCCACGACGTGCGGCGTGATCCGGCCGAGTTCGGCGCGCTGTTCTTCGTCGGTGGCGACGCCGAGGCAGGTCAGGCCCGCCGCCATCGCGGCCCGCACGCCGGTGGGGCTGTCCTCCAGCGCCACGCAGTCCTCGGCGGCCAGACCCAGCCGGGTCAATCCCAACAGGTAGAGATCGGGGGCCGGCTTGGGATGGACGACGTCGTCCGCCGTGACCCGCAGCGTCAGCGCGGACGCCCAGGCGTGGGGCAGAAGGCTCTCGTGGACGTAAGCGGACGGCGAGTTCGACACCACCGCGCAGCGTACGCCGCGCCGCAGCGCGGCCTCGACGAGGGGGCCGGCGCCGGCGCAGGCGGGGGCCGTCGCGAGACGCGCACCCACCTCACGCTCGATGGCGACGCGGAGGTCAGCAGGGCTCGCCGTCACCCCGTAGCCGTGGCTGAGACGCGCGACGAGGGTATCGGTGTCGAGACCCAGGAGCGACGCCTCGGCCGACGCCGGCAACGTCCCGCCCCACGCCGCCACGGCGGCCTGTTCGGCGGCGAACCAGAGGCGTTCGGTGTCGACGAGGGTGCCGTCCATGTCGAGCAGCAAGCCGACCGGAGGCCGGTCGCGGCTCACTCGCGCTCGCTGGCGCGCGGGTCGATGGCGTCGCGAAGCCAATCGCCGAAGAGGTTGATGCCGAGGGCGGTGATGGCGATGGCCACACCCGGGAAGATGGCCAACCACGGGTAGATCGTCAGGAACTGCCGTCCCAACGCCAGCATGTTGCCCCAGCTGGGCACGTCGGGGGGCACCGACAGCCCCAGGAAGCCGAGACCCGACTCGTAGAAGATCATCGCCGACACCTCGAACGTCGCCAGCGTGACGAGCGGCCCGAGCAGGTTGGGCAGCAGGTGGACGGGGATGATCCGCCGCGCGGAGGCGCCGAGCCCCACGGCCGCCTCGACGAACGCCCGGCGCTTGAGCCGCAACACCTCGCCGCGCGCCACCCGCACGAAGAGCGGACTGCCGGTGACGCCGAAGAGCAAGATCACGTTGGTCAGGCTGCGCCCGAGTACGGTGGCGATCACGATGACGAGCACCAGGTACGGGATCGAGAGCAGCAGGTTGGTGACGCCGGTGATGAGGCTGTCGAACCAGCCACCGAAGTAGCCGGCCAGGAGGCCGAAGGTGACCCCGAGGCTGACCGCCATGAGCGCCCCGAGCACGCCCACGAGCAGCGACACCCGCGCGCCGTACACGATGCGGCTGAAGACGTCCTGGCCGAGTTGGTCGGTGCCCAGCAGGTGCGCGCTCGTACCGCCGTCGAACCACGCCGGCGGCAGGCGCGCGCTCATGAAGTCCCCTTCGGTCGGCCCGTACGGCGCGATCCAGGGGGCGAAGACGGCAGCTGAGATGATCGCGACCACGACGATGAGGCCCGTCATCCCGCCAGCGTCGCGTCGCAGCAGGCGCCACAATCGTCGGGGCGCGAAGAGCGACTCGCCGCTCGGTCCGCCGTACGTGACGCTGTCGTCTTCCACGGCGGGGACGGCCGCCCGCACGGGCGCGGGCTTCCGCACAGGTGGCGTTTCGCGCGGTTCATCCGCCACTTCACGCGTCACGCGCGGCGCAGGCGTGGGTCGAGCAAGCCGTACGCCAGGTCGGTCAAGAGGTGGATGCTGATCGCGAACAGCGAGATGAAGATGGTGATGGCCTGCACGAGCGGGAAGTCGGCGTCACGGATCGCCGCCTCCAGCAGGGACCCGAGTCCGGGCCAGGCGAAGACGACCTCGATGTAGACCGAGCCGCCCAGAAGATAGGTGAACTGGATGCCGAGCACGCTGATGATGGGGATGGCGACGTTGGGTAACACGTGCCGCAGCGACACGCGGGCGGCGCGCAAGCCTTTGGCGTGGGCGGTGCGTACGTAGTCGGCGCGGCGGACGTCGAGCACGGCCGAGCGCGTGAGCCGCACCAGCTGCCCCATGCCGGCGAAGCCGAGGGCGATGGCGGGGAGCACCAGCGACGAGAACCCGTCGCGGCCGAACGACGGCAGCCACCGCAACGTGACGGCGAACAGGACGATCAGCAGCATGCCGAGCCAGAAGCTGGGGATCGTCTGTCCCAGCAGGCCGACCGAGCGGGCGAGGCGATCGACGGCGCTGCCTGGCCGCATGCCGCCCGCGAGGCCGAGCGGCACCGCGATCAGCACGGCGAACGCCAGCGCAGCGAGGGCCAGCTGGACGGTGGCCGGCAGACGTTGGAGGATGATGTCGAGGTTGGCCTCGCCTCGGCGGCGCAGTGACTCACCCAGGTCACCCTGGAGCGCGCCGCTCATGAAGCCCCAGAACTGCACCGCGAGCGGATCGTTCAAACCCATCAGCTCACGGAACGCCTCGCGCTGTTCCGTGGGCGCGTCCATGGGGATGATCAGGCTGACAGGATCGCCGGTCAGGCGCACCAGGAAGAACACGAGCACGAGCACGCCCAGCATGAGCAGGACGGACTCGGCCAGCTTCCGTAGGGTGTACCGGAACATGAAGGTCGGGTGGGCGCCGACCTCGAGGTCGGCGCCCACCCTCAACTCCTCAGTCGAGCGAGACCTTGAAGAGGTAGTACTCCTCGGCGGCGCGCGGCTCGTAGCCCTGCACGCGCTCGTTGACCGCCTCGAAGATGGTGGGCTGGTAGAGGTAGATGAACGGCGGATCCTCGCGCATCATCGCGTGCATCTGGCGGTAGAGCTCGGCGCGCTCCTCGCGGTCGACCGTGAGGGTGATCCGTTCGACCATGTCGGCGAACTTCTCGTCTTCCCAGGCCGTGTAGTAGTTGCCGGGGACCAGGGCGCCTTCGAGACGCGGCAGGGCCTCGCCGATGGCCGAGGACCAGCTGTCGACGAACATGGCGCCGACCGCGCCGTACTGCTCTTCGCTCCAGAAGCTGTTGGTCGTGCGGAACTCGACGTTCACCTCGACACCGATCTCGGCCAGCGTGCGTTGCAGAGCCAAGCAGACCTCGTTGATGTTGACGTAACCGTCCGCGGGGCAGCCCATCGAGATCTCGAAGCCGTCGGGGTAGCCCGCTTCGGCGAGCAGCTCGCGAGCACGCTCCGGGTCGTAAGGGAAGGGCTCCATCGTCTCAGGGTCGTAGCCGAGGTTGCCTTCGATGATGAAGCCGGGGATCGGCTCGGCCTGGCCGGCGAAGATCGCCGCGATGATGCCGAAGCGGTCGCTACCGTAGTTGAGCGCCTGGCGCACGCGTGCGTCCTCGAGCGGGGTCCCGGCGCCGGCACCGACGTTCTTGAAGCCGACGTAGTACGCGCGGTCGTTGAGGTACGAGACGACGTCGACGCCGTCGACGCGCTCGAGCGTCATCGCCTGGTCGGGCGAGAGACGGTTGGCGATGTGGATCTCGCCGGTCTGCACCGCAGCCAAGCGCGTCGATGCGTCCGGGACCACGCGGAACTCGAGCTCGCTCACCAGCGGGTAGCCGTCGCGCCAGTAGTCGGGGTTCGCTTCCATGAGGATGCGTTCGCCGGCCGAACGTGAGACGAAGCGGAAGGGACCCGTCCCGACCGGTTCACGGGCGAAGCCGTCGAGGCCGACCTCGGCGATGTACGCCGGCGGCACCATGCCCCACGAGAACGCCAGCGTCGTCAGGAAGGTGGCGTTCGGCTCGGGCGTCACGAAACGCACCGTGTAGTCGTCGATCGCCTCGACGAGCGATGCGGCGGAGAAGAAGTTGGAGTACTCGTTGCTCTCCACGGAGCCGGTCTCCCACGTGGCGACCACCGACGCGGCGTCGAACGGCTCTCCGTTGTGGAACGTGACGTCGCGACGGAGGTGGAACACGTACTCGGTGCCGTCGTCGGAGATCTCCCAGCGTTCGGCGAGGGCGGGTTCGAGCTCGAGGTCCTCGTTGATCCAGATCAGGCTGTCGTACAGCGGCAGCGAGGCGTTGTGCGCGGTGCGGTCGGAGGCGCGCGGCAGGAACAACGAGGTCGGATCGCTCGAGAGCGCGACCACCAGCCGGTCGTCCTCTTGGGCTTGGGCCATCAGGGGCAGTGCGATCGTCAGCGTCAGGAGCAGGGCAATCACGGTTCGTCTCGTCATCATGGTCCTTTCTGGAAGCTTCGCGTCATCGATTGACGCGACCCATCGCGGCCTGCGCCGCGATTCCGCTCGTGGGCGAGAACGTTCGAACACGCAGCGGGCGTGCCACACAGGGTCCTTCGACCTTACCACGGGGTCCGGCGACGGCGACCCGCGGGAGGTCGGTTCGCCTGGCACCACGATGCCGCGGTGACGTCTGCAGCGTGTCAGGCGAGCGAACGACCGTCGCCGAGGGTGCTGAGCCCGAGGAGCGCGCTCAAGGTCGCGGCAACGTCGGCCGCGTCGGCGCGCGGAACCTGCCGCCGTGCGATCCCACCACCCGCGGCGACCAGGAAGCGCTCGTCGGACGCCGTTCCAGGGGCGAAACCGTGCCCCGACACGTAGCGCGACGGCCCGGAGACGGCGCCCGAACGCTCCGCGGGCGCGGACGCCTCGAAGCCGATGGCGTGGCCAGGGACGGTGAAAGCCGCCACCTCGTCGCGTCGCTCGGACGGCAGATGGTCGCCTGGGAGTCGCTCCACACCGTACTCGCGCAGACGCTCCGCCAGCCGGCGCGCCTCCCCTTCACCGTCGACGGCCACGTACGCCACGCCACCCTCGCTGGCGGCGGTCGCCCCTGGCAGCAGCGCGTCGAGGTAGAGCGCGCCCGCCACCGGCCCGTGCCCGTGATCGCTCATCACCACCACCTGCGTCGACGTCAGCCGACCCGCTGCCTCGAGCGCTCGCAGCACCTCCCCCACCAGCGCGTCCGCGTAACTGAGCGACCAGAGCCCGAAGGGGTGGTCGGTGCCGGCCACGTGCTGCACGCTGTCGGGCGTGAGCACTTCGGTGACGATGAGGTCCGGCGGATCGTCGCTGGCCGCCAGCGCCGCCGTCCATTGCAGCATCGTCTGGTCGCCGGTCACCTCGCTCATCAGGTAGTGCATCCGGTCGCCCGCATACGCGTCCGGTACCCCGTCGGGCAGCCCGTCGGCGGCCAGGGCGGTGAGCCGACCCGAGCCATCGCGGTGGCGCGACGTGCGCAGCCAGCCCTCGTCCGCGGCGATGGGTTCGAGGTCGCGCGCCCGTTGCAGCATCTCGTTCGCCCACCAGGCGTGGTGGAACGTGGTGGCGTCCCGGACGCACCATGCCGTACCCGAGCACGGCCACGTCGAGGCCGCGCGGCCAGCGCCCGTTGCGGCAGTGTCGGCGCGCGAACGTCGTCGGGGTTGGCGTATCGGAAGCGCTCGCCGTCCCAGATGACGTTGCCGTAGATGCCGTGGGTCTCGGAACGACACCGGTGAGGATCGACGTGCGACCTGGAAGCGACGTGGCGGGCAGGTCGGCGGCGACGCGGTCGACGATCAGGCCGCGCGCCGCGAGCGCGTGCAGGTGGGGCATCCGCGACGGGTGCCGGGCGAAGGCGTCCGCGGAGATCCCGTCGAGCATGATCACGATCAGCTGGGGCATGGGGGGAGGGTAACAGG
>CAVSJH010000037.1:0-23482 GCA_963728245.1 uncultured Trueperaceae bacterium | reverse complement strand
CCGATGAACCGACCACCGCGCTCGACGTCACCATCCAGGCGCAGGTGTTGCGGCTGATGGCGCAGCTGCAACGCGAACGGGGCGTGGCGCTGCTGCTGATCACGCACGACCTCGGCGTCGTGGCCGAGGTGTGCGACCACGTCTACGTGATGTAAGCGGGGCGCATCGTCGAGGACGCACCGGTGGTCGACCTTTTCGCTCGGCCACGGCACCCGTACACGCAGGGGCTCCTCGACGGCGTGCTCGACCTGAACGAGCGCAAGCCGATCCGCGTGGCGATCGAGGGGAGCGTCCCCGACCTCACGGCGCCACCGCCGGGCTGCCGGTTCCACCCGCGCTGCCCACATGCCATGGACGTTTGCTCGCGTGAGCATCCGCCTGCCTTGCCCCGTGGCGGCGACGGTGGACGCGCCTCGTGTTGGCTGCTCGACCCCTCCCATGCGCCCGAGGCTTCGGCGTGAGCCGACCTCGCGATCCGGTCGCCGAGGTCCCCCTGCTGGACGCCAGCGGGCTCGTGAAGCAGTTTCCGACCGGGCGTCGCCCCTTCGGGCGTCGTCGCGTGGTGCATGCCGTCAACGGCGTGGACTTCGAGGTCGGGGTCGGCGAGACCTTCGCCTTGGTGGGCGAGAGTGGCTGCGGCAAGACGACGACGGCTCGCATGGTGCTGGGTCTCGAGGCGCGTACGGCGGGAGCGTTGCGCTTCCATGGCGTGCCGGTCGAGGACCTCGATGCGGCGGGTCGCGCCCGCTTCCGTCGGCGCGTGCAGGTGGTGTTCCAAGACTCGAACGCGAGCCTCAACCCACGCAAGACGCTGCGCCAGATCCTCGCGACCGCCCTCACGGTCTCCGGCGCGTTGCCCGCCGCCGATCGCCGTGCCGTGCGTGCCCGGGTGGTGGCGCTGCTCGAGGACGTCGGGCTCACGCCCGCGGAGTCGTTCCTCGACCGCCTCCCGCACGAGCTCTCGGGCGGGCAGCGGCAGCGGGTGGGCATCGCCCGTGCGCTGGCGCCCGAACCGGAACTCGTCGTCGCGGACGAGCCGGTGTCGGCGCTCGACATCAGCGTGCGCGCCCAGGTGCTCACCCTGCTCGAACGCATCCAGCGCGAGCGCGGTGTCGCGCTCCTCATGATCAGCCACGACCTGACCGTGGTCCGCAACGTCGCGGCGCGGGTAGGTGTCATGTACCTGGGCCGCATCATCGAGACGGGACCGGTCGACACGGTGTTCACCCGACCCGTCCACCCCTACGCCGCGGCCCTCGTCGACGCCACGCCGCTCCCCGACCCGAGTCCGTCCGTCCGCGGTCGTGCCCACATCGACGTCGCCGGGGACGTGCCGTCGCCCGTCGAGCTGCCCACGGGCTGCGCGTTCCATCCCCGCTGCCCCATCGCCCTCGACGTCTGTCGTCGCGAGATCCCGCGTCTCGAGCCCGTCGACGACGACGTCTCGGTGGCGTGCCACCGCGCCGGGGAGCGGCTCGCCGGCCTGGCGCTGCCCGTCACGCACGCGTCCGCACCCACACCATCGCCGACCGTCCGGGAGGATCCGTCATGACCGACACCCCCAACCCGCAACGCCACGTGCGCGCACGACCCGGCGACGTCGCCCCGTACGTGCTCATCCCCGGCGATCCCGGCCGCGCCGAGCGCATCGCCGAGCGCTTCGCGTCGAAGCGTCTCATCGCCCGGAACCGCGAGTACGTCCTGTACACCGGCACCACGGCGGCCGGCAGCCCGATCAGCGTCTGCTCGACCGGCATCGGTGGACCCTCGGCGTCCATCGCGGTCGAGGAGCTCAGCCGCGTCGGCGCCACCCACTTCATCCGTGTGGGCTCATCGGGTGGACGCCAGCCGCACGTGCCGATCGGCTCCGTGGTGGTGGTCACCGGCGCCTACCGAGGTGAAGGGACCTCGCAGGACTACGTGCCGCTACCGTTCCCGGCCGTGGCCGACCTGGACATCACGCTCGCGTTGCGTCGGGCAGCCGAGGCGACGCTCGGGAAGCGTGCGTACGAGGGCATCGTCTACACGCGGGACGCCTTCTACCGCCGCGACCACGGCCTCAACCAACAACTGACCGACGCGGGCGTCATCGCCGCCGAGCAGGAGTGCTCGACCGTGTTCGTGGTCGGCTCCGTGCTCGGCGTGAAGGTGGGGGCCGTGTTGGGCACCGACTCGAACATCGCGCTCGACCCGCAGCCGACGATGGCCGAGAAGGAGGCGCTCTACCGGCAGGTCGAGGCGACCACGATCGAGATCGCCATCCGCGCGGTGGACGACCTGCACGCCGCGGCCGCCTGATGCGCGACCTGCTCGTCCACGGCGCCGAGCTCGTCGACGTCGTCACCCAGACCACGTACCGCGGGTGGTTCGCGGTGCAGGACGGTCGTTTCGTCGAGGTCGAGGCGGGCGAACCGCCCTCGTCCGAGGCGCTGCCGGCTCGCGAGCGGGTCGACGTGCGCGGCGCCACCGTCCAACCGGGTCTGCTCGACGTGCACATGCACATCGAGTCGAGCCTCGTCACGCCGCGACGCTTCGCGGAGGCGGCGCTGCCCCACGGCACCACCACGATCCTGCAAGACCCGCACGAGGTCGCCAACGTGGCCGGCGCGGCCGGCATCCGCTGGATGGTGCGGGCCAGCCAGGGGCTGCCGCAACGGATCCTCTCGGCGATCTCGAGCTGCGTCCCCACGACGACCGCGGACGTGGAGACGCCGAACGCGTCGATCCGCCCCGAGGACGTGACCGAACTGGCGCGGGAGCCGGGCGTGGTGGCCCTGGGTGAACTCATGGACTTCCAGGGCCTGGTCGACGGCGACCCGCATCTGCTCGCCATGGTGCGCGCGGCGTCCGACGCGGGTCTCAGTCTCGAAGGCCACGTGCCGACCCTCACCGGGCCCGACCTGTCGCGCTACGTCGCGCGCGGCGTCCGTTCCGACCACACCCTGTCGACGCCCGCGAAGCTGCGCGAGCAGCTGCGCAAGGGTCTGTGGGTGATGTTGCAGGAGAAGTCGCTCACGCCCGACGTGGTCGCGGCGGTCATGGCGCTGCCCGATCGCAGTCGCGTGCTGCTGATCACCGACGACGTCATGCCCAACCGGCTGACGTCGGGCCACCTGAGCCGGCTCGTCGAGATCGCCGTCGCGCAGGGGTGGGAGCCTCTCGACGCGATCGCGGCCGCCACCCTGCGACCGGCCACCTACCTCGGTCTCCACGACCTGGGTGTCCTCGCTCCGGGGGCGAAGGCGGATTGGCTGGTCACCGAGGCCGTGGCGGTGTACCCGCCGCACCAAGTGGTCGTCGGGGGTTCGATCGTCGCCGAGGGGGGGCGCGCGCGGGCGGTGGACGCCACGACGCCGCCGCCGCCGGCGTCCACACGCTTCGGCGTGAAGACGGTTCCGGCCGAGCGCTTGGGGCTGCCGACGGGCCGCGGGTCCGCGACCGTGCGCGCCAGGGTGCTCGTGGTGAACGCCGTCAATAGCTACACGCGGCTCGACGAGCGCGAGGTCTCGGTCGTGGACGCTGCACCGGTCGACGAGGACCTGGCGCTGGCGCTGGTGATCCCGCGCGCCGCGCTGGCCACGCCCGAGGCGCTGCCCGATCGCTTCGAGGTCGGCCTCGTGGCCGGCTTCGGGTTGACGCGGGGGGCGTGGGCGAGCTCGTTCGCCCACGACAGCCACAACGTGTTCGTGTTCGGACGCACACCCGAGGCGATGGCGGAGGCGCTGGCCGCGATGCTCGAAGTCGGTGGCGGCATGGCGTTCGCGCCCGACGATGGCGGGCCCCCCCTGGTGCTGCCGCTCCCCTTGCTGGGGCTCCTGTCCGACGATCCCATCGACGTCGTCGCCGAGCGTTTCGACGCGCTCGAACGGGGCCTGCGTGCGGCGGGGGCTTCGGTGAAACACCCCGTGCTGCTGTTGACGCTGCTGCCGCTGACCGTCAGCCCCGACTGGAAGATCAGCGACAAGGGGATCGTCGACGTGGCCCGGCGACGGGTGTTGCCGCCGTTGGTGACGACGTGAACGACGGCGCAGACGCTTCGGTCGTGGCCCGGCTGCGCGACCGGCTCGTCGCGTTGTGCGCGATCGCGAGCCCGAGCGGCGACGAGCGCCGGATCGTCGACGCCCTCGCCGCCGAACTCGTGGCGTGGGGTCTGGCGGTGCGCGAGGACGGCGCGGCGGCCGCGGTCGATGGGTCGAGCGGCAACCTGATCGCCGAGTTGCCCGGCGGGCGCACCGAGCGCGTGATGCTGAACGCCCACGTCGACACCGTGCCGCTCGTGCCCGGCGAGCCGCTCGTGCCGGTCGTCGACGGGGACGTGGTGAGAAGTACCGGCCGCCAGATCCTCGGGGCCGACGACAAGGCCGGGGTGGCCATCGTCCTCGAGATCGTCGACACGCTCCGGGGGCGACCGATGGAGCACCGTCCGACACTGGTCGTGGTTTTCACGGTGGGGGAGGAGCGTGGCTTGCGCGGCGCGCACGCCCTCGACGTCGCGGCGCTCGCCGCCGACGCCGGCTTCGTGTTCGACGGCGAGGTGGCGGTCGGAGAGGTGATCGCGGCCGCGGTCTTCAAGGAGGCGTTGACGCTCACGGTGCGCGGCCGCCGGGCGCACGCGGCGCTCGAGCCCGAGCGCGGCGTCCATGCGATCGCGGCGGCGGCCGAGGTCGTGCGGAGTTTCCCCCTGGGTCCGCAGCCGGACGGGGCGATCGCCAACCTCGGCAGCGTGCGCGGCGGCGCGGCCAGCAACGTGGTCCCCGACGAGGTCGTGCTCGAAGGCGAGGCGCGGGCCTTCGACGAGCCGCGGCTCGTCCGCCTGCTGGCGCAGGTTCGCGACGGCGCCGAGGCGGCGGTCGCGCCGTCGGGTGCTCGCGTCGACCTCGTCCGGCGCCGCCTCTATGACGGCTACGCGCTGGCCGACGAGGCGTTGCCGCTGCGCTGGTTGCGCGCAGCAGCACCCGCCCACGATCTGGAGGTGACCACCGTGCGATCGATCGGGGGATCGGACACCAACGTGTTCAACGGGCGCGGCTTGCCCACCGTGAACGTCGGTGTGGGGATGCACGAGATCCACTCGGTCGACGAGTGGATCGACGTGCGGGGCCTCGCGCGCGTGGTGGCGTGGTTGGTGGACGCTCTCTCGCACCGCTAGGCGCAGGCCCCGACGGATCGGACGCGTGGGACACGTGGCGCGAGCTCGCGCCCAGCACGCGCCGGGCCGCGGGCGCCCTCCGACGCGCTAGGACCGGGCAGGCGCGGGCGGGAAGTGGACGTCGGCCGTGAAGCCCTGCCCCGGCGTGCTCGCGAAGGTCACCTCGGCGCCGTGCAGCCCCGCCAACCGTTGCACGATCGACAACCCCAGACCCGATCCCCCGCTCGATCGCGCGGCGTCGGCGCGGAAGAAGGGCCGACCCAGGCGCTCGAGCACCTCGGCGGGCACCCCGGGGCCCTCGTCGTGGACCCGCAGCCACGGCCTGCCGTCGTCCCCCGTCGTCACGCTCACCGTGGTGTCCGCGCCTCCGCCGTGCCGCAGGGCGTTGTCGAGCAGGTTGTCGAGGACGTGCGCCAGCAGCTCGGGATCGCCGGCGACCGGCACGCGGCCCTGCGCGTCGAACTCGAGGATCACGTCGGGATGTCGGCTGCGGGCACGCTCGACGGCCTCGGCCGCCAGCGGCGTCAGGTCGAGGGGGCGCGCGACGAAACCCTCCGGGTCGCGTGCCAGCAGGAGCAGTTGGTCGGTCAGGCGGGCGAGACGGGCGACGTCGTGGTCGAGCTCGCGCAGGACGTCGCGGTAGGCGTCGGCGTCGCGAGGTCGCGCCAGCGCCGTCTGCACGCGGACCCGCACGGCGGCCAGCGGTGAGCGCAGGTCGTGGGCGGCCGCGCGGGTGAAGGCCTGCTCGCGTTCGGCGGCGTCGGCGAGGCGACCGAACGTGCGCTGCAGGGTGCGCGCCAGGCGGCCGAGCTCGTCGCGTGCTGCGGTCCCCGGTAGCGGCCGGCGCAGGTCGTCGGGATGGCCCACGGCCCGGGCCGCGCGTTCGAGGTCGGCGAGGGGGGCGATCAGGCCGCCGGCGGTCACCGCGCTCGCGAGGGCGATCCCGAGCGTCGCCAGTGGCAGGATCCAGACCAGGGCCGAGAGGTAGGCCTGCAGCGGTCGACGCACCCCCGTCGCGTCGCTGGCGAGCTGGAGCACGAACGGGAACCCCTCGCTGCGACCATCCACGACGAGCACCTGGTGATCGTCGTCGATCCGGTAGCCGGGCTCCTGCGTCACGGACAGGTCGGGGAAGCCCGGCGTCGCCGCCCGTACCTGGCCCCCGACGACCAACCGGACGGCCACGTCGCGGGGGAAGTCGTCGCCGATCTCCATCGGCTCGTCGTGCTCGAGCTCGACGTCGATCCGCTCGACCAGCGCTTGCAGGTCACGCTCCCCGCCGGCCTCCAGGAAGCTCGCCAGGACCAGGTACAGCGCGATCGCCACCGCCGCGATGACGAGGCCTGCCACGGCCGCGATGCGCAGCGCGAAGCGTCGGCGCAGGCTCTCGTGGGCTCTCACGGGATTCGGTACCCACGGCCGCGCACGCTCTCGATGACGTCGTCACCCAGCTTCTTGCGCAGGTACCGCACGTACACGTCGACCACCCGAGGCTCACCCATGAACGCGGGCCCCCACACCCGATCGAGCAGCTCTTCACGGGTGAACCAGCGACCGGGTGCGCGCAGTAGGGCCTCCAGCAGGTCCTGCTCGCGACCGGTGAGGACCACCTCTCGGCCGTCACGGGTGACGCGGCGGTCGCGGGTGTCGAGTTGCCCGCGGCCGCCGGCGAAGCCGACGACGGCCTCGGCCGCGGCGCCACCGCGGCGTGTCACCGCGCGCAAGGTGGCCAGCAGTTCCTCGAGGTCGAAGGGCTTGACGAGGTACGCGTCGCCGCCGAGGTCGAGACCGTTCACGCGGTCCTCGAGGGCTCCGCGTGCGGTCAGGAACACGATCGGCACCGCCATCCCGTCCGCCCGCAAGGTCCGCGCCAGCGAGAAGCCGTCGGGCCCGGGCAGCATCACGTCGAGGACGATGGCGTCGAAATCACCCGAGCGCGCTTCGACCAGACCGGCGTCGCCGTCCGCCGCCAGCGTGACCCGGTGCCCGGCCTCCTGCAGCCCGGCCGCCAGCGGTCGCGCGATGCGCGCGTCGTCTTCGACGACGAGCAGCCTCACCGGGCGACGCCCCGACGGGTCGATGTCATGGAACGAGTCTAGCCTCGCGTGCGCTTCGCGGAGGGCCGCGGCTCGAGCAGTCGCACGGCGGTCGCGAGCACGACGAGGCCGAGACCGGTCGGGTAGAGCCAGGGGAGCCGGTCGCTGCCGGCCCACATGCCGTGGGCGGTCGCCAGCACGAAGGCGGGGTACGCCAGCAGGTGGAGGCCCCGGACCAGGCGCCGCGGGAGCCGTTGGCGTTGCGCGAAGGAGCCGTGGACGACGACCATCGCGTAGAACGCGAGCGTGCCGAGCGCGAGCGCGACCGGCGCGTACGTCGCGAGCCCGGGAACGAGCACGGCCGCCAGCGTCTGCGGGTACTCCGCGTCGATCAGCGTGAAGGCGACGTGCGTCGCCACGGCACCGAGCCCGAAGCCGCTCAGCAGCCCGTGCCAGCCGTACTGCACCGGCTTCGCCAACCACGTCGGGACGACGCCGCCGGCGGTGAGCGCGCCGAGCGCCACGGTGAGGGTGAGGGCCGCGTACCCGGCGATCCCGCTCAGGCGCAGGAAGACCCAAGCGAAGGCGGTCGGCGTGGCCCCGCTCGCCGCCGCCCACCAGGTCACCACGGTGGCGGTGACGAGGGCGGTCAGGGTGAGGGTCTCCGCGAGCGGCCGCGCTGGCCGCCCGGCGTCCCTAGGCCGCGTTCGCGACGTTTGCGTGTGCATCGGCCCAACCTCCCGGGATAGGACGGAACGTTCGCCCCTCGTGGTCCCAGGCCCAGAGGCCCGCGGTCGCGAGCGTGGGCGGGACCGGTGCGCCCAGCAGCACCAGCTTGGTGGCGACCTCGGCGTGACGCAGCGACCGGGCCACGGCGGTGGCTTGCACCCAGCGGCCCTCGGAGGGGCGCCGCGTGCGTGGGTCGATGAGGTGGTGAGCGCCGCTCCAGGCGCGCCGCAGCACGCTCGAGGTGGCCACGCCCCAGCGGCCGGGCGGCAGCCGCAGGTGCCACGGGTCGCCGCCCGGCGCCGCGTCGACGTCCACCTCGGCGCCCTCGGGGTCGTCGAGCCAGACGTCGCCGCCGGCGTCGACCACGAACGGCCCGTCGAGCAGCGTCGCCACCCGTTCGGCGATCCAGGCCTTGCCGGTGCCCCCCAGGTCGAGGGCGGCCCCCGCGGGCAGTTCGATGCGGTCGTCGCGCACCAGGACGGCGGCGCTCGAGGCCACCGCTGGCGGCAGCCCGTGCCGGCGGGCCGATACGTCCGGCCACGAGCGCGCGTAGCCGTGCCAGGCCATCATGGGTCCGACGAGCGGGGTCACGAGGTCGCCGCTGAGGGCGGCGGCCTCCAACGCCCAGCGCAGGGCGTCGACGAGTTCGGACGGCGGGGCGTCGAGCATCCCGTCGCGGTTGAGCGTGGTGAGCGGCGAAGGCTCGAAGCGCGTCAGGATCGACGCGAGCCGCAGCAGTTCCCGTTCGGCCGACTCGGCGCCGCGCCCGACGATCCGTACCTCGGTGCCGAGCGCCTGCATCAGCTGGCTCGGGTGCGTGCCGCGGGGCGGCCGGCGCCGCCGCGGACGACCACCACGATCGGCTGGCCCGACGCGGACGCGTTCAGGGTCGTGGCCGTCGGCGCCAGCGCCGCGGCCGCCACCGGTGGCGCGTACAGGCGGAGCGCGGCGCCGCTGCCGAGGCCGATCAGGGCCGCGGCGAGCCACACGGTGGCGCCGGTCCGGTCGAAGCGTGGACGGCGCTCAGTCGTCATCGCGGTACCGGCGCTCGTCGTGATCGTCGTCGTGATCGTCGTCGTGATCGTCTTCGAAACCGTCGTGGTCATCGTCACCGCGGCTCGCTGACGTGCCGGTCGCGTCGAGGACGATGACCTGGGCGTTCTCACCGGCGGCCCCGAGGGCCGAGACGAGGGCGTCGACGGTGGCGTCGTCGCGCTGGGACGAGGTCGTGCCGGGAGCCGCGAGACCGAGCAGGCCGAAGCCGAGGAGCGTGGCGACCACGGCGACGGTGAGGGCGATGGCGAGGGTGCTTCGCTGCATGAGAGAACCTCCGAACTGCACTCTCGTGGCCAGCGGTTAGACCGGTGTTAGCGGGTGGCAGCGGCGAGCCGCGGTGCGCGTCACCCTTCGGGGTGGATTTCGACGGAGACGTGGCCCGCTTCGACGCGGCGCGCCCCTCGGCTGCGGCGTCGTCGCTTCCCTGGAGCGCCTCCCGCAGCCGCCGGTTCTCCTCCTACAGACCGTCCTGACGCCGCTCGATTGCGTCGATCCCCATCGTCAGCGTCGCCATCGCCGATCGCGCCTCGGCGAGGCTCGCGCCCACGTCGACACCGTCCCGCTCGTGCCAGGCGAGCCGCTTGTGCCCGTCGTCGACGGGGACGTCGTGCGCACCGACGGCCGCCAGATCCTCGGCGCCGATGACAAGGCCGGTGTGGCGATCGTCCCCGAGATCGTCGACCAGCTCCGCCGGACGGTGACCACGCGTTCGATCGATCGGGGGATCGGACACGAACGTGTTCAACCAGCGGGGCCTGCCCACCGTGAACGTCGGTGTGGGCATGCACGAGATCCACTCGGTGGACGAGTGGATCGACGTGGCTGGCCTCGCGCGGGTGGTGGCTTGGATGGTGGACGCCTTGCGGACTGGGTAGCCGGCGCAACGGTTCGGCCCTGCCGGGACCAGCAGTTCACGCCCCGGGCCTTGCCCCCCGACGTCTGCGGGCGTACCATCCGCGCCGAGGTCCGCGTCGACCCACGGTCCGATGGAGTTCTCGATGGCCCGCCTGCGCTCTGCCCTGGTTCGTTTCCTACCCCGCCGTGGCGACTACGACCTGCGCTCGTGGCGCGAGGACCTCCTCGCCGGGGTCACCGTCGCGGTCGTCGCGCTGCCGCTGGCGCTGGCGTTCGGCGTGACGTCGGGCGCCGGTGCCGCCGCCGGCCTGGCCACGGCCGTGGTGGCCGGCACGTTGGCGGCGGTCTTCGGCGGCTCCAGCTTCCAGGTGAGCGGCCCCACGGGCGCCATGACCGTCGTGCTCTTGCCGATCGTCGCCGCCTACGGCGTCGCCGCGTTGCCCATCTTGGGACTGCTCGCCGGCGTCTTCCTGCTCGTGTTCGCGTTCGCGCGCATCGGCCGCTACGTGAACTACGTTCCATGGCCGGTGGTGTCCGGCTTCACCAACGGCATCGCGATCATCATCGGATTGCAGCAGCTACCCGGCTTGCTCGGGGTCCCCGCGGTGGCGGGGCACGGCGGCATCCTGCCGGCGAGCTTGGGCGCCGTGCAGGCGTTCTTCACCGCGCCGACGCTGCAACCCCTGTTGCTCGGTTCGCTCGCGATGGGCGTCATGGTGGCCTGGCCCACGTGGCGGCGCGCGCGGAGCGTCCCGGCCGGCATCGTCGCGCTGGTGGCCGTGACCCTCGTCTCGCTGCTCCCCGGCTTCGAGAGCGTGCCGCGTATCGGCGCCATCCCGGCCGCGCTGCCGTGGCCGTCGCTGCCACCTCTTCCCGACCTCGACCTGGTCGTGCTCGTCCGTGCCGCGCTCGCGATCGCGGTCCTGGCAGCCCTCGAGAGCTTGCTCTCGGCGGTGGTCGCGGACTCGATGACCGTCGGGGAGCGCCACGATCCCGACCGGGAGCTCTTCGGCCAAGCGATCGCCAACCTCGGCGCGGCCGTGATGGGCGGCATCCCCGCCACGGCCGCGCTGGCGCGGACGGCCGTCAACGTCCGTTCGGGCGCGCGTACGCGCGCGGCGGCGGTCGTGCATGGCCTCACGCTGCTTTTGATCGTGGTCGTCGCGGCCCCGTACGCGGCCCGCATCCCGCTCGCCGCCCTCGCCGGGATCCTCGTCGTGGTCGCGGTTCGCATGATCGAGACGCACGCGCTGCGGACGATCATGCGTTCGACCAAGTCCGACGCCTTCGTGCTGGTGCTGACGATGGCGGTGACCGTGCTGTTCGACCTGATCCTGGCGCTCGAGGTGGGGCTCATCGCCGCCGGCGTCCTCTTCATCGTCCGCATGAGCCGGCTGTTCCGGATCGATCCCCTCGAGCTGTCGGGGATCGAGGACGCGCCGCGCCACGACCTCACCGCGGACGCCGAGGCCGAACGGCGGTTGCTCCGAGAGCACGTGGTCGCGTACCGCATCGACGGGCCGATCTTCTTCGGTGCCGCCAACCGCTTCTTCGATCAGCTGCTCAAGGCCGGCGGCGGCCTTCGGGTGGTGATCCTGAGGTTGCGGCGGGTGCCGGTGATGGACGCGACCGGTGCGTCGGCGCTGGAATCGCTGGGCGAGCGGTTGGCGCGCGATGGCGTCGCGGTCTACTTGTCGGGCCTCCAGCCGCAACCGCGTGAGCTGCTCGAGCGGATGGGTGTGCTGAGGCGCCTCACCGCGAAGGGGATGCGGCTCTTCGGCACGACCGAGGAGGCCATCGCGGTCGCGCGAACGCGGGTCGTCGGCGGCGTGGCGCCCGTCTCACACGTCCACGACGGATGAGCGAGGCCGGCCCGGAGCCCGAGCCCTGGCCCCACCGAACCGAGCGCTGCCGTCATCGACGTACGCAGCCTGCCCGCCGGCGCCTGGAAAGGGGACCCGCGAATGGGCGGGTGCGGGTCGAACGAACGGCCGAAGCGGTTCGTGCGGCGCGGCCGCAGCTCCGAGTCTCCACTCAGCCCTCGTGCACGCCGTCTGTTCCCGGCGGGCGGTGCGTCGCCGGCCCTGACGAAGCGGCCTCTCGTTCGCGCGCCGTGAGCGCCTCGCGCAGCCGTCGGTTCTCCGCCTCCAGCGCGTCCTGGCGGCGCTCGAGGGCTTCGATCCCCGTGGTGAGGGCCGTCAGGGCACGCTTCAGCTGTCCGACGTTTCCCGGCGCCTTCGCGTCCGCCTCCGTCTGGCGGCGCTCGGCGCGACCGCGCAGGAAGGACGGCAGACCGAGGGTGGCGCAGAACAGCGTCGCCGCGAAGCCGAGCGCCGTCAACACGTTGAACAGCGTTTCGCCCAGGTCGCTGCCCAGGTAGAGGTCGTGGAGCGGTTGCAGGAACGACCACCGCTCCAGGAACGTCAGGTCGACCAGCGCCAGGTGGAGCCGCAAGAGGGCGGCGGTCACGACGGCGATCAGGAGCAGTCCGGCGCCGAAGCGTTCGCGGTCCTCCGCCCGACCACGCAGGCTGGCGAAGGTCGCCATCCCGGCCGCGCTGCCGACGAGGACACCGACGATGGCCCACCGTCGCAAGGTGCCCGACAGCCAGGCAGTCGGGCTGAAGAACACGACGGCCAACCCCAAGACCACGGGCACCAGTTGGGCGAGCTTCAGGGCGGTCCCGAACAGGCCGAGGTACTTGCCCGCCGTGACGATCGCCTTCTCGAGTCGGCGCAGCGGACCGCGCGCCTCCGTCGTCACCGTCAGGGCGCGCCGACCGGCACGTAGGCGGGCATCTCGACGTGGACGAGCGGTTCTTCGTCGCCCCCCGCGAAGACCGCGAGCGTGAACGTTTCGTCGAGCACGAAGTCCTCGGCCGTGACCGCCACGGTCACCGCGTTCGCCGACCTCTCGACCGTGGCGTTTGCCCCGAGCACGGCGGTCGCGTCGAGCTCTCCCTCACCGCTCGGCGCAGCGCCGAGCGCATCCCACGCTACCCGCACGTCGCCCGTACCCAACGCGCCGGTGGCGGCGAGGTCCTCGATCTCGTAGACCAGGCGAGTCGCGCCGGAGGGGTCGGGTTCGAAGCGCGATTTCACGATCAGGTGGAGCGGAACGGGCTCGCCGCCCTCGGTCTCGAAACGTCCCTGGATCTCCGTGCCGACGGACGACGCCACCAGCCCGGACGCCTCGGCGACCTCGGCGTCGGTCACGCCGACGCGGTTCATGTACGTCTCCACGGTCTCCTCGAAGGCGTCGGCGTTGAGGCCGTAGGAGAGGACCGAGAGGTTGGTGTCGATCGCGCCCGGGAAGTACTTGGCGAACGCGAACCAGTCGCACGGCGTGTCGCCGCCACAGCGCGGCAAGCGGACCTTGTCGACCACGGTGACGTCGCCCAGCGTCCAACGGAACGGCGTAGGCGGTTGGTCGGGTGCGTTCAGGAGCCGGTACACGGTGCAGGCCCGGTCGTCGTCGGTGACACCGCGGAGGGATTGGTAGGCGAAGTCGTACCCGCCTTGCTGGGCGCGGGCCGGCTCGTCGGGAACGTGCCCGTCGATGACGCAGTTCAGGAGACGGGTGCCTGGGTCGTCGCCCCCGACCTGCGCCAGGGCCGCTCTCGGCGCGAAGACGACCGCGCCGAGCAGCATGAGAACGATCGTGGCGTTCCAGCCGATCTTCCGCATGATGGCCTCCTGGTGACATCCTATTGGGGCCGTAGACTACGCCTCCCAAGGCTGCCATGGCGCCGGGACATCACCTGCCGTCGCCGCGGCCGTCCGCCCAGGCGCACCCGACTTCACGGCGCGTCGTCCTCCACCCGATCGCGGGGTCGGGCGTCGACCTGCGTGGCGGGGAGTCGGACCAACACCTCCGTGACGAGATGCTCGAACGTGCCGCGCGGCGAGGCGGCCGGGGCGGCGGAGCGGGCGCGCCGGAGCAGGGGTTCGACGCGTGACCGGAGATCGGCGTCAAGGTCGTCCTGGCGGACCAGCCCCTCCAGGAGCGGCGCCGCGTCGGCCGTGCGGCCCTGCGCGATCCACCCTTCGGCCACGCCCGCCAGCGCCTGGTACCGCCCCGGCAGGTCGTCGAGCCGGTGGGACAGCTCGAGCGCCTTCGCGAACGCCTCGATGGCGGCGGAGGCGTCCTCGCGCTTCAGTTCGACCTGCCCCAGTGCGACGAGGCAGGCAGCGACCTCGGGACGGTCGGGGAGCGGTGCCAACAGCGCCAGAGCGTCGAGGCAGAGATCGCGCGCCCGCTCCGTCTCGCCACGCTCGAGCTCGACGTGGCTCCACGCCACCAGGTAGAAGGGCTCGATGTCGCGAAAGCCGATCTCCCGCGCCTGCTCGAGCCCTTCGGCGAGCAGCGCGGCGGCCCGGGCCGGTTCGCCTCGCCGCAAGGCCAGGTCGCCGAGGTTGAGGAGGTTGATCACGACCTCGGCGACGTCGCCTCGGCGTCGGTTGAGGTCGAGCGTGGCCGCGAACAGCGCCTCGGCGACGTCATGGTGGCCGAGGCGAGTCTCGAGGATCGCCAGGTTGTTGCCGAAGCCGGCGACGTACCAGGGGTGGTTGAGGTTGCGGGCGACCGCCAGCGCCCGACGCATCCACCGCGCGCCCTCCCGGTACGCCCGGCGCTGCTGGGCCACGAAGCCCAGGGTGTTGAGCGCCTGCGCTGCGCCGCTGCTCGGGCCGCCGCCGCGAAGCAGCGCGAGGGCGCGCTCGGAGAGATCCACGGCGGCGTCGAGGTCGCCCGTTCGCTGCGCGTACCACCCTCCCTTGGCCAGCAACAAGGCGAGGGCTTCGCGCCCGTCGGGGCGGCCGTCGAACGCCTCAGCTCCCTCTGCGAACAGGTCCCGCAGCCGTTCGATCCGGCCGCTGCGTTGCAGGAACCGTTCGAGCGGCTCCACCGCCGCCACGACGTGATGCGCCCAACCGCGCTCGAGGGCGGTTCGCCACGCCGCGCGCAGGTTCTCCCACTCCGCCTCCACCACCGCGAGCGCCGACCGCTGGTCGGCGGGCGACGCCGTGAGGGCGGTGGCCAGCCGGAGCAGCAGATCGAAGTGATAGCGCGCGTGCCGCTCGGCGGTCGCGCTCGCCTCGGCGGGCTCGGCCGCCAGTTTCTCGGCACTGAAGCGGTAGAGGAGGGGGTGGCGATCGTAGCGGCCGCCGGGTGCAGAGCGCAGCAGTGACTTGTCGACCAACGCGGTGAGCAGCGGCAGCGACGCCCCTGCGACCCGTTCGGCCGCCTCGCGGCGGAACCCGTCCTCGAAGACCGCCAGCTGTCGCAGCGCGCGCCGTTCGGTGGGGGCCAACAGTCGCCACGAGTGCTCGAACGCGGCGCGAACGCTGCGATGGCGCCGGGGGACGTCGGGCGCGTCGGATGCGAGCAGATCGAAGCCGCGGTCGTCGCCGCTCGAGCGCGGCGTGTCGCCCCGGATGGCCGCGGCCAACTCCGGAAGATCGGTGGCCCGCATCCAGTTCGCGGCCAACTCGAGCGCCAGCGGGAGTCCTTCGAACGATCGGCACAGCTCGTAGAGGTGGGGCAGATCGTCGGCGTCGATCCGATAGTCCGGGCGGACCCTGCGTGCGTGTTGGACGAACAGCTCGACGGCGTCGTAGCGCAGCGCGTCGGCGAGCGGCAGCTCTTCGTCGGGGTAGGCGAGACCGCGCAGCGGCACCAGACGCTCGGCACGAAGCCCCAGTCGCACGCGTGTGGTCGCGATGCACACGAGACCTGGGCAACGGGCCAGCAGCTTCGTCACCACCGACCCCGCGCCCACGATCTGCTCGAGATTGTCGAGGAGCAGCAGGCGACGCTCGGGGCCGAGGGCTTCGCCGATCCGCTCGAGGGTGGCGTCGGCATCGTCCCCTGCGGCGACGCCGAACGAGCGGGCCACCACCGCCAGCATGTCGTCGACGCTGACGGCGGCTTCGAGCGCCGCGAACGCGATACGTTCCGGGGCCGCGCTCGAACGTTCCCACAGGGCCTGGACCGCGAGGCGCGACTTGCCGACGCCACCCGGGCCGACGAGCGTGACGAGACGGCACTCGGGCTGCGCCAGGTGGTGGGCGAGCGCGGCCAACTCCAGATCGCGGCCGACGAAGCGCGTCACGGCTTGCGGCAGGTCTGCGTCGGGAGGGGCGGCGGAGGCGACCGTATGCGGCGCGGGTGGCGCGGTCTCGGCACGGATCCGGTGCGCGATCTCTCGGCTCCTGAGCGACGGCTCGATCCCCAACTCGTCGCGCAAGACGTCGGCGAAGGTCCGGAACCGCTGTAGTGCCGCGCCGGCGCGGCCGGCCGCCGCCAACGCCTCCAGGTGGTGTTGCAGCGCGATCTCGTCGAGGGGATCGGCGTCCATCAGCTCCTGCAGCATGTCGGCTGCCGCGGCCGGATCGCCGGCTCGCTGCCGGGCCAGGGCACTCTGCAGCAGGGCGTCGCGCCACGAACCGTGCAGCTCGCCGCGCTCGTGTTCGAGCCAGCTACCGTACTCGGCGTTCGAAGCCGTGCCGAAGCCGTCGAGGAAGGGGCCTCGGTAGAGCGCCAGGGCGCGGTCGTGGTCGTGGCGACGGAGCGCGGCACGGAACTCCGCCTCGTCGCTCGACACGCGCCAGCGCAGACGGTGCGGGTCGCGCTCGAGACCCTCGAGCCAGGGGAGTCGAGCGAGTCGTTTGAGGAGTTGGCTGAGGCGCTTCCGGGCCGTGCCGTCGTCGCTGTCGGGCCAGAACAGGAACGCGATCCGGTCCCGCGTCACCCAGCCCCCTTCGCCCTGCACGTCGCCACCGCCCAAGCCACCTTCGAGCGCCGTGCGGTGCGCCAGGTAGGCCAGCAACCGGTAGCGCAGATCCGGGCGGAACCCGAGGGCGCGTTCGCTCGTGCGGATCTGCGGCGGTCCGAGCAGGGTGACCGAACGGAGCCCTTCGGACATCGAAGCCATGGTAGCGGAGGCCACTCGGGGATGGCGGTTCACCGTCGCAACCGCACCGTGGCGCGTCCTCGGGCGGAGGTGCGGGGTCGCCGCGTCGGACGGAGCCACGCTCAGACCATGGCCGGGCCACACCCCTCTCCTACGATCGCCGGTGACCCGCAGCCGATGCCGGTCGACGCGCACCGCGTCGTCCTTCGCCCCTCGCCTCCAGGAGGTCCAGCCATGAATCGCCCGCTTCGCGTCCTCGCCGCCACGGTCGCCCTGCTCGCCCTCGCCCTGTTCGCCGTGGGTTGCGGCGGGTCGGCCACGCCCTCGCAGGACGACACCGCCGCCGGCGACGGCGCGGAGAGTTTCGCGCCGGGCCAGGCCGGGGAGGTCCGCCAGATCACCACCGTGCTGCCGGGGGAGACCGAACCGAGCACCCTCACCGTCGAGGTGTTCGGAGGGATCGCCGTCTATCAGGGTGACATCGTCCTCGGGGAAGTCGCCCCGCAGCTCGGCACGCAGGCGATCGTCGTCAGCGGCGACCTGTGGGAGGGGAACACCGTCCCCTTCCGCATCAGCAACGACCACAACGGAACGCTGCGGCAGCGCATCCGGGACGCCATCGACCATCTCGAGACCAACACCGGCCTCCGCTTCGTCGAGCGCAACGGTCAGGGGGACTGGCTCGAGTTCGCTCGGGTCGACGACGGCTGCTCCTCGCCGGTGGGTCGGCAGGGGGGCAAACAGGAGATCAAGCTGTCCAACGACTGCGGCTTCGGCGCCGTGGTCCACGAGATCGGTCACGCCGTCGGCCTGTGGCACGAGCAGTCACGCGAGGACCGCAACTTCTTCGTCACCGTCCTGTGGGACAACATCATCGACGGCAAGGAGCACAACTTCGAACAGCACGTTCACGACGGCGAGGACTACGGCACCTACGACTACGGTTCGATCATGCACTACGGCTCGACGGCGTTCGGCAAGGTCGATCTCTTCGGCAACCGCGCGACCACCATCGAGACGACCGGTGCGATCGGCCAGCGCACCGGGCTCAGCCCGAAGGACATCGCAGCGATCGATGCGCTCTACCCACCTGGCGCCGTGGTCGATCTCTACGAGGGGAACGGCGCCACCCAGGACGTCGTGTGTTCGTTGGTGGTCGGTGACGAGGGGTTCTTCAGCTACACCTTCCCCGATCTCGACGAGTGCGACAACGACGAGGCTCGCTCGATCGTCCTGCACGACGTCCCTGCGGGGCGCGTGATCCGCTTGTACGACAGCCCCAGCGGTTCGACCGATGACGACTGGGTCCGGATCCGGGTGCTCCAGCCGGTGACCGAGTACGTCATTCCCACCTTCGAGCAGAGCTTCGAGGATGCCTCCGTCCAAGTGACCTATTACCCCGACAACGGCCTCGACGGCAAGGTGTCGCGCCTCGTCACGAGTGGCAACGCGTTCCCCAGCGTCACGATCGTGCAGCCGACGGGGGAAACCCCCCTTCCCAACGGCGGCATCAACCTCGTCGACTTCGAAGCGCAGGCGAACGACCCCGAAGACGGTCTCGGCTGCTGCACCGTCGTGTGGACCTCGGACGTCGATGGCGTGCTCGGAACCGGCGCTTCGATCGAGTACGCCTTCATCGATCCCGGCACGCGAGTCGTGACCGCCACCGCCACCGACAGCGACGGCGCCAGCGGCAGCGACAGCGTGACCCTGGACGTGATCAACGCCGCGCCGGTCGCGTCGATCACCGCGCCGACGGCCGGCGAAGCGGTTCCCGTGGGCATCCCCTACACCTTGCAGGGGAGCGCCAGCGATCTCGGCGACCTCGGCGGAATCCCTTGCGGACAGCTGAGCTGGAGCAGCAGCGTCGCCGGCGACCCTGCCCCGACGGGGTGCAACCCACAGGTGACGTTCGAGACGACGGGCGTCCGCAAGCTCACCCTGACGGCCGTCGACGACTTCGGCGCCAGCGACAGTGCCTCGGTGGTCTTCGCGGTGGTGGCGGCCCCGGAGCTGTGGGCGGCCGTCACCGAACCGAAGCCGGATGCGTTGTTCCTCCAGGGCACGCCGGTCGACCTGGTGGGCGTGATCTCCCAGGAGTTCGACCTGCCCGCGACCTTCACGTGGCACGTCTACCCCGACGGTCGCGTCGGTGATCCGGTCACGATCGCCGACGGGGACGTGACGCTCTTCACGGTGACCGGCAGCAAGCTGGTCCCCAACCGCCTCTGGAACCCGACCGACGACGCGATCGGCACCGGCGAGCACGACCTGCAGCTGGTGATCGACGGCGCGAACGGCAGCGCCACCAGCGCCCGGGTCCGGATCGCCATCTCCAAGCTGGAGTGAGGAAGACCGCGTCGGGGGCGGCGTCGGCGCGGGCGGCGCCTAGCCGCCCCCGTCGGCCGCGTGGCGGGCGAGCACCGCTTCGATGGCCTGGTCGTCGCTCACCAGCACGTCGACGTGGCCTCCCCGCAGGGCGCCGAGGATGGCGGGTGCTTTCTCGCGCCCGCCCGCGGCGGCCACCACCAGCTCGCAGGTCGCGAGACCCTCGAGCCCGATGCTGATCGACCGGCGGTTGAGGTCCGCGTCGAGCAGGCGTCCGTGGCCGTCGAAGAACTGGGCGCACATGTTGCCGACGCCGCCGAGGCCCTCGAGCCGCGCGAGATCGTCGGCCGTCAGGTAACCACGCCAGATGAGGCTGGGGGCTTCGTCCCCCAGCGCGCCGATCCCGACGAGGGCGATGTCGGAGCGACGACCGACGTCGAGCACGTCCTCGACCAAGGGCTGCTGCATGAACAGGTCGCGGGTGCGCGCGTCCTCCACCACGAGCGGCGCGTAGAGGTAGCGGTAGGTGGCGCCGAACTTCGCCGCCAGGTTGCGCGCCAGGTTGGCCCCCTCGATCAGCGGGTTGTCGGTGCCGAGCGCACCGAGCAGCTGCACCACCACGAGCGCCATCTCACGCTCGGGTCGGAGGTGGCGGATCGTGGCCGCGATGGAGCGGCCGTAGGAGACGCCGAGCACCATGTCTTCGCGGATGGCCGTGTGCAGGTAGCGCGCCGTGAGGGAGCCGATCCCGTCGATGGCGTCCTCGGCCGACTTGCCGGCGGCGCGCAGCACGCGGGCTTCGCGCAGGCCGAACGTCTCCACGAGCTGGGCTTCGAGCCGGCTGTGGCGCGCCCACGGCACGTTGATCGTGATGTGGACCACGCCCTGGGTACGAGCTTCGCGCAGCAGCCGCGAGACCGTGGACCGCGACGTGCGGAGGCGCTGACCGATCTCGGCCTGGGTCAGGTCTTCCTCGTAGTACAGCGTGGCGACCTCGGCCAGGAGATCGCGCTCCTGCTCGGTGGGTCCGTGATGGGGGGCGGACACGTCCGGCACGCGTGGCATGGGCGGCTCCTCGGTCGGTCGCGGCCATGATACGCGCGACATGCACATCTGTGCAAATCCCTGGGCATATGTGTTGACTGTCCCGGGCACCCGGACCTAGGCTGCGCGCATCGACATCGTTCGACCCGAGGGGGGCAAGACACCTCCAGCGGCGGCACGCGAGAGGCGACCGGAGGTCCCGACACCGTGAGCAAGGTCGATTCCATCACCCGCGAATCCTGGATCCTCGGCAACTTCCCCGAGTGGGGAACCTGGCTGAACGAGGAGATCGAGCAGACGGAGGTGGCAGCGGGCACCTTCACGATGTGGTGGCTCGGTTGCACGGGGATCTGGCTGAAGTCCCAGGGGCAGGCCAACCTCCTGGTCGACCTGTGGGTGGGTCGCGGCAAGTCGACCCAGAAGGTCTCGGAGATGGCGCCCCACCACCAGCACCGCCGGGCGATCGGCGCGGTGGCGCTCCAACCCAACCTCCGCAACAGCGTCGGCGTCATCGACCCCTTCGCCATCCGGCAGCTCGACGCCCTGCTCGCCACCCACCACCACAGCGACCACATCGACGCCCACGTGGCGGCCGCGGTCCTCCAGAACACCGACGCCTCCGTCCCGTTCATCGGACCGCAGGCGTGCGTCGACATCTGGACCGGCTGGGGCGTCCCGGCCGAGCGCTGCGTCGTCGTCCGCCCCGGCGACCGCATCACGATCAAGGACGTCGAGATCGTCGTGCTCGACTCCTTCGATCGCACCGTCCTGGTCACCGCCGACAAGGGGGTCACCCTCCGGGACCAGCCGGTCCAGGAGATGGACCATGCGGCGGTCAACTACCTGTTCCTGACCCCCGGCGGCAGCCTCTACCACTCGGGCGACTCGCACTACTCGAACTGGTTCGCTCGGCACGGCAACGAGCACCAGGTCGACGTGGCGCTCGCTTCGTACGGCGAGAACCCGCGGGGCATGACCGACAAGATGACCTCGGTCGACGTGCTGCGCATGGCCGAGGGCTTGCGCGCCAAGGTCGTCGTCCCCATCCATCACGACATCTGGTCGAACTTCCAGGCCGACCCCGAAGAGATCCTGATGCTGTGGCGCCGACGGCGCGAGCGGCTCCGCTACGGCTTCACCCCGTTCATCTGGCAGGTGGGCGGCCGCTTCACGTACCCCGACGATGCCGACCGGCTGATCTTCAACTACCGCCGCGGCTTCGAGGACGCGTTCGTGAGCGAGCCCGACCTCCCGTTCAAGGCGCTCCTGTGAGCGTCTCGATCGACCCCGTCGTTCGGCTGTCCATGCCGTCCCGACCCCGGCTTCTGATCGGGTCGAACGCACGCGTCCTGAGGAGGGACCCACCATGCTGAGACGCCTCACCGCCATCACGCTCGCGCTGATCGTCAGCGTCGCCATCGCCCAGGTCGACCCCTGGCGGGCGTACGAGGGCACCACGATCGTGGTCTCCTGGCCCGCCCAGTACCACTTCGAGGTCGCTGCGCAGTTCATCCCGCAGTTCACCGAGGAGACCGGCATCGAGGTCGAGCTCGACGTCGTCGAGTACCTCAACATGCGCGACCGCCAGATCGTCGAGATCAGCAAGCCGGGTCGCGGCGACCTCGACGTGGTCGCCTGGGTCGTGTTCACCAAGAACGAGTACGTGGCCAACGGCTGGCTCTCGCCCTTGGCGCCGTTCCTCGTCAACCCGCGCCTCACGGCCCCCGACTACGACATCGAGGACATCGTGCCGGCGTTCCTGACGGTCGGCGGCAAGTCGGGTGGCGTCAAGGGCTACCTCGACGGCCCCGGCGCCTCGCTCTTCGGCGTCCCCTTCAGCCCCGAGACGAGCATCCTGCTCTACCGGACCGACATCTTCGAGGAGTACGACCTCGAGGTGCCCACGACGTACGACGAGCTGCTCGAGACCGCCGCCTGGATCACCGAGAACGTGCCCGACGTCTACGGTATGACCACCCGCGGCTCGGCGGGCCACCAGGTGACCCACGCCTGGCTGCTCCACCTGTCGCCCTTCGGCGGCACCGTGCTCAACGACGACTTCACGCCCGCCGTGAACTCGCCCGAAGCGATCGCGGCGACCTACGCGCTGCAATCGATCCTCGAGAACTCCCCTCCCGGCATGGCGGCGGCCGGCGCCGGTGAGCAAGACGCGGCGTTCTTGCAGGGCGACTCGGCGATGTACCTCGACCGCAGCGTCCTCGCGGCCCAAGCTGCCGACCCGACCCGTTCGCGCGTCGTCGGCAACGTCGGCTACGCCCTGCACCCCGAAGGGGCGCAGTGCGGCTCCGAGACCGGCGGCTTCGTGATGGGCATCCCCAGCAACTCGCAGAACCAGGAAGCCGCGTGGCTGTTCATCCAGTGGTTCACGAGCAAGCGCATCGACCTGGAGCTGGCGAAGGCCGGTGCCAACCCGATCCGCACGTCCACCCACGCCGACCCCGAGCTCCAGGCGATGTTCCCCTGGTACGCGACCGTCGTCGACCAGCTGCCCTGCGCCAACGCCGACTGGCGCCCGCTGATCCCCGAGTGGGGGGCCATGAACGCCCCGATCCTCGGCGAAGAGATCTCGGCCGCCCTCACCGGCCAGAAGTCGATCGAGGACGCGCTCGACAGCGCCGCCTCGCGCATCCAAGAACTCCTCGACCGCGCCGGGTACTACAACTGGTGACCTGAAGCCGGTGTGCCGCGCCGATCTTTGGCGCGGCACACCCGCCCGCGTCCCCGTGGTCGGGGTCGCGCCGATCTTCGCGCCCCGCCACGACGCCCCACCGACGACCGCGAGGGCGACGGCGTCCCGAAGGAACCTATCGATGCGCACCAACCGGTTCGTCCCCTATCTGTTCCTGCTCCCCGCGGTGGCCATCCTCGCGTTGGGGCTCTTGGTGCCGCTCTACAACGCCGTCATGCTGAGCTTCTACGACTGGAACTTCGGGCAGGCCTGGAGCTCGGCCCGCTTCCTCGGCTTCGCCAACTTCGAACGCCTCTTCAACGACCCGACCGTCTGGGCCTCCGTGCGCACCACCTTCGTGTTCGGCTTCTGGGTCGTGACGCTCGAGATGCTGATCGGCGTCGGCTTGGCCCTGCTGCTCGAGAAGGCCGTGCGCGGCGCCACCTTCTTCCGCACGATCTTCGTCATGCCGCTGATGATCGCGCCGGTGGTCGTCGGCCTCATCTGGCGCTACCTGCTCGACGCCCGCAACGGCATCGTCAACTACTACCTCACGCAGATCGGGGAGGCCCTCCCCGTCCTCCAGGGGTACGGCTTCCAGAGCCAAACCTGGCTCGGCGACCCGACGTTGGCGATGGTGTCGATCATCGTCAGCGACGTCTGGCAGTGGACGCCCTTCGTCT
>CAVSJH010000036.1:0-33935 GCA_963728245.1 uncultured Trueperaceae bacterium | reverse complement strand
CCGTGCCGCCGCCACCGTCCACGGTCCTGGCCGCGCCGATCCGCGCCGCCGCGCCCACGCCCCGCGCGCTCACCCCCGGGGCCCCCGCGGCCCCGAGCTCCCTCGAGCGCTGCCCACCGGCCGCGTCTTGTCCTCCACCCCGGCGCTCTTGCGCGAAGCGCGGGTCGGCACGCCGGCCCAGGAGGTCGACTTCGCTTCGGTTGCAGCGGTCGCCGTCCCCGACGCCGAGCCGACGCAACTGGCCGAACGCGAGCCGACCCGTCCACCCGGCATCGGTGTGGAGACCCCTGCACCGCTCGGTCCGATGGCGGTCGTCTTCCCGGATCCTGAACCCGAACCCGAGGTCGACGTGACCACCGACGCGGTCGCCGACCCGCATCCGACGCCGCCCCCCGACACGACCCCGCCGTCGCGCTGCCGGTCGGTCCGCCGCCCCTCGCGGCCGGCGCCTCGGAACTGGCTCGCTTCTTGCGGGACGAGAACTTCAGCTTCACCGGGTCCGTCCTCGGCCCCGTGAGCGTTGGCGTCTTCCGATCCGATCTCGACAACGTTCCCCTGGTCGTCGCCTTGGGGCAGACGCTGCCCGACACCGACATCGTGCTCACGGACCTTCGCGGGCAGCAAGCCGAGCTCAGGCTCGGCGACATCACCCAAATCCTCACCTTGGACATCAGGCGGTGACCATGAAACGAGTGCTCTCCCTCATCACGTGCGCCCTGTTGCTCGGAGCGGTACCGGTGTTCGCCCAGCCGGCCCCCCTGCCCGACGACGAACGCTTCGACCAGACGGTGGCCTTCTCCACCGGGACCGGTGGCGAAGAGCTCGACGCGATGATCACCGCGTTGGCCCGATCGGTCGGGCTCACCCCCATCGTCGACGACATCCCCGACAAGATGATCGTCTTCGACATCGGCGACCCGAAGCCGTTCCGCCAGGTGTGGGACCTCGTCCTCGCGCTCAACGACCTCGATTACGTGCTCCAGGAGAACGACATCGTCGTCGTCGGGAGCTCGGCGTCGCTGGCGCGCCTGCGTGACCCGATGGTCGAGCCGACCGACACCGCTGGGCGAGGCCACCGTGCAGCGGTTCTACCGGGTCAACAACGACGTCGACCAGGTCGTCGCCATCCTGGATCGCGCGGTCGCGGGCATCACGGTCGAGGCGCTTCCCGGTACCGGCGCGCTCGTGGTCGTCGGCACCGAAGGGCAGCAAGAGGAGGTCGCGCAGGTGCTGGCCGAGTTCGACCGTCCTGCCGACGTCGTCGAACTGACCCAGCGCACCTACTTCCTCTCGCACGCCAACGCCGCCGACCTGGCCGCGACGCTCGTCGAGACCCGCGACGTGGCCGCCAGCACCGGCGAGGGCGTCACGACCACGGCGCTCGACCAGTTCACGGTCGTGGCCGAGGAGCGCACCAACAGCCTCATCGTCACCGGCACCGCCGAGGTGCAGGGCCGCCTCTCCGAGCTCATCGCTCGCCTCGACGAGCCGCAGCCGCAGGTCAACATCCAGGTCCGCATCCAGGAGATCACGCAGCGCAGCGCCGTCGACCTGGGGATCGACTGGACGGCCGGCTTCGGCAACCTCACGGCCAACGTGCTCGGGGGTGGTCTCGGCTTCATCTTCGACACCACCCAGGTGATCTCGAGCCTCAACGTGCTGGCGGTCCTCGACGCGCTCGAGACCCAGGGCCTCAGCCGCCGTGTCGACGACACCAACGTCACCGTGCTCAACAACGGCACCGGCACCATCCAGTCCGGCGGCCAGATCTTCATCACGATCCCCGGCGCCGAGGAGAACATCGAGCGCACCATCCCCTACGGCGTCCAGATCGACGTGACGCCGCGGATCACCGCCGACGGCCGCGTCACCCTGGTGATCGACGCCAAGGTCGAGGACGTGCTCTCGACGACGAACGACCGAGCTTCCTGAACCTCTCGAGCCGCAACGTCACGACGACCGTGACGGTCGAAGAGGGCCAGACCCTCCTCCTCGGCGGCCTGCTGCAGAGCCAGCTCAACATCACGCGCAACCGCATCCCCATCCTTAGCAGCATCCCGCTGATCGGTGACCTGTTCGGCACCACCGTGACCGAAGAGGACAATACGGACCTGCTCGTGATCGTGACGGCCCTGATCCTCGACTGACCTCGCGTCCACCGCCTGCGGACGCCGTGCGGCCCCGCCTCGATGAGGCGGGGCCGCACCCGCTTCGGTGCCGTCCTGCACGCCTCCGAAGCGTTCGGACCGGCGTGATACGCTCACCAGATGAACACGCTCAGGTACCTCTCGGCCGGTGAGTCGCACGGTCCTGCGCTCACCGTGCTGCTCGACGGCGTGCCCGCCGGTTTGAGCCTCGTGGCGGCCGACCATATCGATCCCTGGCTGCGGCGTCGTCAGGGTGGGTACGGCCGTGGGCGCCGGCAGGTCATCGAGACCGACGCCGCGCGCGTCCTGGGTGGCGTCCGTGCGGGACGCACCACGGGCGCCCCGCTGGCGCTCCAGATCGAGAACCGCGACTGGCGCAACTGGGAACCGATCATGGCCGTGGAGCCCGGCAACGAACCCCGCAAACGCGCGCTCACCGAAGCGCGACCGGGCCACGCCGACCTCACCGGCGGCATCAAGTACGGTCACAAGGACCTGCGGGACGTGTTGGAGCGGGCGTCGGCCCGCGAGACGGCGTCGCGGGTGGCCGCCGGCGCCGTCGCCCTCCGGCTCCTCGCCGAGGCCGGCGTCGAAGGCTGCGCGCGCGTGGTCCACATGGCGGGCGTCGACTGCGCGGGCACCATGGACTGGGACCGTCTCGAGGCGCTCGACGACTCCCCCTTCCGGACCTTCGACGCGGCTGCCGAAGACGAGATCCGCGCCCGCGTGGACCAGGCGAAGCGCGACGGCGACACGCTCGGTGGGGTCGTCGAGGCCCGCTTCCGAGGCCTGCCGGTCGGGCTGGGCAGCCACACGCAATGGGACCGCAAGCTCGACGGCCGTTTGGCCCAGGCCGCGATGTCGGTCCAGGCGATCAAGGCCGTCGAGATCGGTGACGGCTGGCGCAACGCCACCGTCCGCGGCAGCGAGGTCCACGACCCGGTCTTCCACGACGCCGAACGCGCCTACCATCGCCCCTCGAACCGCGCCGGCGGCCTCGAGGCCGGCATGACGAACGGCGAGGAGCTCGTCGTGCGCGCCGCGATGAAACCGATCGCCACGCTCATGAAGCCGCTCCCGACCGTCGACGTGGTGACCCACGCGCCCGCCGACGCGGCCCGCGAGCGCTCCGACACCACGGCGGTGCCGGCGGCCTCCATCGTGGTGCTGGCCATGACGGCGCTCGTCGTCGCCGACGCGCTCCTCGAGAAGTTCGGGGCCGACACCGTCCGCGAGGTGCGCGAACGGGTCGAGGCGTACCGGGCGTACACATCGGCGTACTAGAGATGAACCGGCGTTATATCTTCGATCGTCCGGTTACCTGGGTGGCCATGGCTGGGTTCATGGGGACCGGCAAGAGCCGCATCGGCTGGGAGTTGTCGCGCCGACTGCAGCTGACGTTCATCGACACCGACCGGGTGATCGAACGGGTCGCCTGCATGCGGATCAGCGAGATCTTCGAGCTCTACGGCGAGTCCACCTTCCGCGACTACGAGACCGAGATCGTCCGGCGCTGCCTCAACCTCGACGAGGTCGTGGTCTCCACCGGCGGCGGCACCGTCGTGCGCGAGGAGAACCGGCGGCTGCTGCGTTCGCGCGGCCCGGTCGTGGTCCTCGACGCCTCGGCCGAGACGGTCTTCAAGCGCACGCGGCGCCACCGGCGTCCCCTGCTCGCGAGCGACGACCCGCTCGGCCGCATCCGACAGCTCATGAGCGAGCGCCAGGCGTACTACGACGACGCCGCCTCCTTCATCGTCGACTCCGACGGTCGGGAGTCCGCGGACGTCGTCGAGGACATCGTCGAGGGCCTGCGAGCCTGGGCCTCCGAGCACGTCTCGGAGCCCGACGCACGCCCGGCGGGGGACGGACCCCTGGGCCTCAGCGCCGCCGAACTCGCGAGCCCCGAGCCGGCCGGCACCGGCGACGGGTGGACCGAGTCGTGAGCGAACGCGTTCGCGTCGAGGTGCAGCCGCCGTACGAGGTCTGGGTGGGCGCCGAACCGACGCTGACGCGCGACGCGCTTGCCAGCGTCGACGCCGCCTCCGCTTCGCGGGTGGCCGTGATCTCCGACGCGAACGTCGTGGCCGCCGGACACGCGCAGCGGGTGGTCGACGTCTGGCGCGCGCTCGGTGTCGAGCCGCTCGTGATCGAGGTTCCGGCGGGCGAGGGGTCGAAGTCGGTGTCGGTCTGGGCGCACGTGACGGAGCGTCTCGCGGCCGCGTCGCTGGACCGCGACGCCTGGGTGTGCGCGGTCGGGGGCGGCGTCGTGGGCGACCTCGCGGGTTTCGTGGCGGCCACGTTCCTGCGGGGTGTGCCCTTCGTCCAGGTCCCGACGACGCTGCTCGCGATGGTGGACGCCTCCGTGGGCGGCAAGACCGGGCTCGACCTGGACGCGGGCAAGAACCTCGTCGGCGCCTTCTGGCAGCCGCGGGTCGTGATCGCCGACGTGGGGTCGCTCGCCACCCTCCCCCCTGCCGTCCTGCGCGAGGGGGCGGTCGAGCTCTACAAGCACGCACTCCTCGTCGACGCCCCGTGGCGGTCGACCTTCCACCCCGCTCCGGACCGGTTCGGCCTCGCTCGCGGACCTGGGTCCTCACGATTGGGCGCATCTGGTCGCCGAAGGCGTTCGCGTGAAGGCGGACGTCGTGGCGGCCGACCCGCTCGAGCGTGGCGTGCGCGCCCATCTGAACCTGGGTCACACGCTCGCCCACGCGCTCGAGACGGTCACCGCTCACGGCCTCGCGCACGGCAGCGCCGTCGCGTACGGCCTGGCGTTCGCGGCCCATCTGGGCCACGGCCGCGGGCTGGCCGACTGGCGGCAGGAGGCCGTCGAGCTCGCTCGCTGGGCGGCGGACGGCACCTTGCCGGACGTCGATCTGGGCCGCCTGGTCGAAGCGATGGGTCGTGACAAGAAGCGCCGTGGTGGCAAACTCCGGTTCGTGCTGCTCGAGCGGCTCGGCCGACCGATCGTGGTCGACGACGTCGAACGCGACGAGCTCGAGCGAGCCTGGTCTGCCCTACGGTCCGAGTTCACAGGAGGCACGCGATGAGTCCACGCCCCACCGTCTGGGTCCTCCACGGCCCGAACCTCGACCGGCTCGGCACCCGGGAGCCGGACGTGTACGGCACCACGACCCTCGCCGCCGTCGACGCCGCGTGCGAAGCCGTCGCCGCCGAGCACGGACACGATCTCGTGGCCCATCAGAGCGCCTACGAGGGCGAGCTCATCGGCTGGATCCACGAGGCCGCCGACACCGGCGCCGTCGGTTTGGCCATCAACCCGGCCGGCCTCACCCACACGTCGGTGGCGCTGCGTGACGCGATCGCGTCGGTCGACCTGCCCGTGATCGAGGTCCACCTGTCGAACATCCACGCTCGTGAGTCGTTCCGGCACGTCACCCTCACCGGCGCCGTGTGCGTGGGGACGATCGCGGGCCTGGGCGTCGAGGGGTACCGCGCGGCGGTGCGCTACCTGGTGATGCGCCCGAACTGACGCTCGCCGCTCGCCCCGTCAGCCACGCAAGAACGCGTCGGGCTGTTCGCTCAGGGCCGGCAGGTCGTCCAGCGACCGGAGCCCGAACTCGATCAGGAACCGCTCGGTGGTCGCGAGCAGCGACGGACGCCCGATCACGTCCTTGCGCCCCACCACCTTGATGAGCTCGCGTTCCAGCAGCGTCTCGACGGTCGAGGTGCAACTCGCCCCCCGGGCTGCCTCGAGCTCGCCCCGCGTCACCGGCTGGTGGTAGGCGACGAGCGCCAGCGTCTCGAGCGCGGCCGCGGAGAGGTTGGGGATGGGGGGTGGCGCCAGCAGGCCCGCCAGTTGCGGCGCGACGGCGGGCGAGACGACCAGCTGGTACCCCCCAGCCACGGCTTCGATCTCGACGCCCAACGAGGCCGACGCGAGCGTGTCGCGCAGGTCGGCGAGCGCCCGTTCGAGGCCCTCGGGCGTCGACTCCAACAGCCGCTGCAGGTCCTTGGCGGGCACGGGTCGACCCGCCGCGAGCAAGGCGGCGCAGAGGCGAGCGCGGAGCGTGGTCATCGGAGGGATGGTCGCACCCGGGGCGGGGGCGCGTCAACCGGCGACCGGCACGGTCACGGGACATGGACCGTCACCTCCCGGACCGCGACCGCACCCTCGAAGGTCGCCCGGACACCGATCCGCCACCACGTGTCGTTGCTCGTGACCTCGGTCACGAGCAACGAGCATGTGCCCATGTCCTCGACGATCGCCGACGTGGGCCACGGACCGCCCGCCACGCGACCGGCCCGCGCCTCGAGCGCCAAGTCCTCCACGGTCGCTCGAGCGGCCGCGCCGGCCACCGTGCCGCGCTCCGCGCCGAGCGCGAGCCGGTACTGCAGGTACGCGACGCTGAGCATCGCTGCGAGCAGGACCCACGTCGCGAGCGTGAGGAGCAGGACGGCGACGAGGATCATGCCCTCCCGCGGTGCCCGCTTCACGGTGCCGCCACCAGGCAAGGCGCGTGCGGCAAGGCGAGATCGTACGCGCGGACGTCCCCGTCGAGCCAACCGACCTCCACGCGCAGTCCCGTCCACCGTGTGGCCCCGTCGGGCGTCGGGATGCGCCACGACCCGGTCTCGTCGCGCACCTCGCGAACGACGAACGTGCCGACGTCTTCCAGCCACGGCTGCCTCGGGTACGGTTGCACCCGGTGGTAGAGCGCCGCCCGACCGCTGCCGTCGATGCCCGCGAGCACGTCGACCACGGTCGCGACCTCGTCCCCCGCATCGATCGCGGTCGAGCGGACGCGGAGGCCCGCGTCGAGGACCTCGAGACCACACCCATCGATGCCACGGCCGGCACGTCCGATCGCGCCGACGAGCAGTTGCGGTACCGCGACGGTGCGCGCCATCGCCGTCGCGCGTGTCTCCAGGACCTCGTTCACACGACGGGCGGAAGCGGTCGTCGCGGCGGCCAGACCGAGCACCAGCGTGCCGATCGCCAAGGCGATGAGCACCTCGACGAGGGTGAAGCCGCGGGGCGCGCTCATGGTGCCGTACACCGTTCCGCGGCCGTCGACGGGTCGATGGCGTCGACGATCGCCTGCGCTCGGCGGGTGAGCGTCGTCGCGGCGGTCACCGTCGCGACCACCATCGGGAGCTGGATCGCCACCAGGGTGAGCGCCACCAGCACCTCGACGATCGTGAAGCCGCGGCGTCTCATCGGCGTTCCCAGCGCACGCGACCGAGGGACGAGACGATGACGGCCGCGCGATCGCCGCGATGTTCGAGGAGGATCGTCGTGTTGCCGACGCCTCCTCCATCGCACGTGCGTGGGAGGCCGTCGGGGGTGAACAGGAGGCCGCGGGGAGGCCAGGCGACGATCGACGCCGGCATCGTCACGGCGGCCGAGGGCGCGGGGCCGGCGACGCACGGCGTGCCGGCGGCGGTGACGGGGGCGCCGGAGGTGATGGCGATGGCGCGGAGGCGGAGGAGGATGTGGGTGAGGCGGCGGGCGTCTGGCGTCACACTCGATCCACTGACTGTGGTGAAGAACGCCGCGGTGAGGGCCATGATGGCGAGCACAACGAGCATCTCGACGAGGGTCACGCCGATTCGAGGAGCCATGGACGAGGATGCCTGATCTTGGACCTCTAGTTACTACGGATTAGGCTCGATCCCGTCCCCTGTAGGCAGGTGGGCGCAGTGACCTGACTGCGCACCGGTGAAACCCATTGGCGGCTGTGCGCGAGAGGCCGTTCACCTTCCCGTCCGGCAGGCGCACCCGCCGTCCTTCACTGACCGAGAACACCCGCCTCGAATGCCAGCGCGACGGCATGAGCACGGTCGGCCGCACCGAGTTTGTCCCGTGAGTTCGCGAGCAGCGTCTTCACCGTCTCGACACCGATTCCAAGTGCCACGGCAATCTGCCGGTTGGTCATGCCATCGGCAACCAGGCTGAGGCACTCCACTTCACGGCTGGTCAAACGTACCTGCTTGCTCTGATCGACTCCACGATCGTGACGGGGCTCAAAAACCGTCTCGCCCGCCAACAAGCGTTCGATCGCACCGCGGATCACCTCGTACCCAACCGCCTTCGACAGAAACCCGTGACAACCAGCCTCGCTTGCATCCCTAGCGCGTCGCGGATCATCATGCGAAGACAGCACCAACCATACGGGGCGCCGCGTGCGGCCAGCTTCGAGTTGCCTCGCCAGTTGCAGCCCATCGCCATCTAGAAGCGTCAGATCGAGCAACACGACGTCGGGTGACGTCTGGCGAATCACACTGTCCGTACCCGCAATCGTGTCTCGTACGAACACAACTCGATATCCCGTCGACTCCAGGGCACGCACGAGCGCGTCGCGGTAGAGGGGGTGATCCTCGACAACGCCGATGGCGGGCGACACCGATGCGTTACTCATGTAACCATCCCCACGGCAGGAAAGTATGCGAGGACGACCTTTCGATCCGGTCCATCCTGCTCGACCACGAGCTTTCCGGCGTGCTTCTCGAGCAGGCTCGTCACGATCCGGAGCCCGAGTCCGTGAGACGTCATCGCACCGAGCGCGGTCGACGCGGAGCGTCGCTCGTCACCGCTCACGATATCGTTCGAGATTCGCACCACGCCCGCGGAGACCTCGATCGAAGCACGTCCACCACCATGCCGCACGGCGTTACCCACGAGATTCTCAAGGATGCGACGAACTCGCTCGCAGGGAATGCTGGTCGAGTGGTCCTTACGCACCGTGAGGACGACCTCCCAGTCTTCGAGTGATGCAAACGTATCGACGACACGTTGTGCGGTGTGCGCAACCGACTCGCAGCCGTATGGCAGCTGAGCCTCGTCAAGCGCATCTACGATCGGTTCCTGCAGGACGTCCACGACAAGATCGAGGTCGCGGAGCAACCGGCGCAACTCACGTCGGACCGAGGCCAACGGTTCGCTGGACTCGCCAGCTGTCAGCATTTGCACGTCAAGCGTCATGATGGCGCCCGCGAGAGGCGTTCGCATGTCGTGCGCAATGTAGGAGCCAACTTGCGCGTGGTTACCATTCGCGGCGCGCTCGTGACTCGAAAGTTTGAGTAGCGACCGAGCAAAAGCCGATGTCTCAGAGTACTGGGCACGGTCAGCAAGTGCTTGCGCAGCATGTCGGGTGTCCCTTGCGTTCGCAATGAGCGAGCTGATGAGTCCCAAGCGGCGGAACTCGTCGCCGACGAAGCGCGACACGACGTAGCCAAGCGCAACACTCGCCGTCCAGATCGCGACCAACGGCACGACCCCTGTCATGAAGGCAGCGATCCCATAACCTGGCTCCAGCAGTGTCGACCATACGACGACCACCGACACAGTTGCGGGAAGGGCCGAAGCGCCGGTGACCATCCAGAAGACCACCCCGCGCAAACTCCGCTTCGATGGCCGTCGGCCGGTGCTCGTTGCGGGTCGCTTCACCCCTCCGACGTAGAAAGCACCGCCAAGAACGCCTCCTGCGGCACCTCGACCGTCCCCAACTGCTTCATCCGCGCCTTCCCCTTCTTCTGCTTCTCGAGCAGCTTCTTCTTGCGGGTGATGTCGCCACCGTAGCACTTGGCCAGGACGTCCTTGCGGAAGGCTTTCACAGTCGCGCGCGCCAGGATCTTGCCGCCGATCGCGGCCTGGACGGGGATCACGAACATCTGGCGGGGGATGACGTCGGCCATCTTGTCGACGATCTTGCGGCCGATCTCGTAGGCCTTGTCGCGGTGGGCGATCACCGAGAGCGCGTCGACCTTCTCCTCGTTGACCAGCACGTCGACCTTGACCAGGTCACCCGGGCGGTACTCGAACGGCTGGTAGTCCATCGAGGCGTAGCCGCGCGAGAGCGACTTGAGCCGGTCGTGGAAGTCGTAGAGGATCTCGCCGAAGGGCACGTGGTAGCGCAGCTCGACGCGCCGACCGTGATAGACCATGTCCTTCAGCTCGCCGCGCTTCTCCTGCACCAGCTGCATGGCCGCGCCCACGTACTCCTCGGGCAGGAACACCGACAGCTTGACCCAGGGCTCGGAGATCGACTCGAGGCGGTCGGGGGCGGGTAGCTGGCTCGGGTTCTGGACCGAGAACGCCTTGCCGTCGGTGGTCACCAGGTCGTAGACCACGCCGGGCGCGGTGGCGATGAGCGACAGGTCGAACTCGCGCTCGAGGCGCGCCTGGACGATGTCGGCGTGGAGCAGCCCCAGGAAACCGCAGCGGAAGCCGAAGCCGAGCGCCTCGCTGGTCTCCGGCTCGAAGGAGAACGCCGCGTCGTTGAGGCGCAGCTTCTCGAGCGCCTCGCGCAGCTTGGGGTAGTCCTCCGTGTCGGTCGGATACAGCCCGCTGAACACCACCGGCATCGCGGGTTTGAAGCCGGGGATGGCGGCGCCCGCGGATCGATCGGCGGAGTTCACGGTGTCGCCGATCTGCGTGTCGGCGATCTCCTTGATGCCCGCAGTGAACCAGCCGACCTCCCCCATCGTGAGCGCCTCGGACACCGTCGGCTCGGGTCGGAAGAACCCCACCTTGTCGACCTCGAGCAGCTTGCCGGTCGAGGCGATCTTCACCTTGTCGCCCGAGCTTGATCGTGCCGTCGAAGACGCGGATGAACGCGATCACGCCCTGGTAGGCGTCGTAGACGGCGTCGAAGATCAGCGCGCGCAAGCCGGCGTCGGGATCGCCCTGGGGGGGCGGCAGGTGCTTGACGATGCCCTCGAGCACCGCGCGCACGTTCTCCCCCGTCTTGGCCGACGTGGCGACGGCGTGGTCGCCGGGGATGCCCACGACCTCCTCGAGCTCGGCGATCGCGCCGGCGACGTCGGCGGCCGGCAGGTCGATCTTGTTGATGACGGGCAGCACCTCGAGGCCGTTGTCGGTGGCCAGGTAGGCGTTCTGGATCGTCTGCGCCTCGACGCCCTGGGAGGCGTCGATGACCAGCAGCACGCCTTCGCAGGCGCGCAAGGCGCGCGAGACCTCGTAGTTGAAGTCGACGTGGCCGGGCGTGTCGATGAGGTTGAAGAGGTACGTCTCGCCGTCGTCGGCGGTGTAGTAGAGGCGCATGGGCGTGGCCTTGATCGTGATGCCCGCGCTCGCGCTCCAGGTCGAGCGTGTCGAGCATCTGGTCGCGCTTGCCGCGCTCCGAGACGCTCTCGGTGAGTTCGAGGATGCGATCGGCCAGCGTCGACTTGCCGTGGTCGACGTGGGCGATGATCGAGAAGTTCCGGATCTTCATCCCGCCCATCGTACACGTCGCTTCGCGGTCGGCCCGCTCGTCGTGGACGCGGCTCAGGCGCGCCGGGAAGCGAAGAAGCGCTCGAGCAGGGCGGCCGCCTCGCGCGCCCGCACGCCGCCGCGCACCTCCACCTGGCGCTTCCAACCCTCGGTCGACAGATCGCCACGCCGCCCAAGGCGCCCTCGCGCACGTTGGCCGCACCGAAGACCACGCGAGCCACGTGCGCCGAGAGCAGCGCACCGAAACACATCGGACAGGGCTCCAGCGTGACGTACAGCGTGGCCCCCGACAGTCGCCAGTCGCCGCGCGCGCGGGCGGCCGCCTGGAGCGCACGGACCTCGGCGTGCGCCACCGGGTCCCGCTCGGTCTCACGCGCGTTCGCGCCCTCGCCGACCACCACGCCGTCCAGCACGACGACCGCGCCCACGGGCAGCTCCCCGGCTTCGCCCGCGGCCTCGGCCAGCTCGAGCGCACGCCGCATCCAGCGGTGGTCGTCGTCCTCGAGGAGCGCCACGCCGTCACCACGGGGTTCGACCAATCCTTCGACCCACACGACCTCGGAGCCGCGCGCCAGCACGCGCAACCCGTCGCGCTGCCTCGCGCGGGACGCGAGCGTCGATCAGGACGTCGGCGAGCGATCGATGGCCACCCGGTAGCGCCAGCACGTCGCCGGGTTCCCGGCTCCGTAGCGCCAGCCGACCGCCCGCCAACACCGCCTCCGGGACGCCGGGTGGCAGGTCGGCCGGGTCGCTCACGGTCTGAGGAGACGTCGACGTGGAGGATCGCGCCACCGACACCCGCCCGTACGCCACGCGGGCCCATGCGCCGTCGCCGACGCTGAGACGCCACGGCGCGTCGTCGGCCAGGTGCCCGCGCACGAGGTCGAGGCGATGCAGGTCGACGGGTACGCCGGCGGCCGTGAGCAGACCGGCCAACGCCTCGCGTTGCACGGCCGTCGGCTGGGTCGTGAGCGCGCCGGCGTCGATCCCCTCGGCCGCCGCCGAGCGCGTCTCGGCGGTCGCCGGCGCGCCTTGGACGGGGACGAGGCGGTCCGTTTCGCGAACCCGCCGTCGCGTCTCGGCCCGCACGAACACGGCCAGGTCCCGCTGCACCTTCGCGAGCCGCGCCAGCCGATGCGCCACGCCGGGCGCGTAGGCCTCCAGGCGCGGCATGACCGCGTGGCGCACCCACGCGCGGGCGCGGGCCAAGTCCTCGTTGGAGGGGTCGTCGCGCCACGGCTGGCGCCGGCGGTCGAGCCAGCCGCGCAACTCGGATCGGCCCAGCGTGAGAAGCGGCCGTACGATCCGCCCCCGACGCTCCGGCATGCCATGGAGGTACGCGACGCCGCGGAACGCCTGGAGTAGCACGGTCTCCGCCTGGTCCTCGACCGTGTGGGCGAGGGCCACCACGTCGGCTCCGTGCGCCTTGGCCAGGCGACTCAGCGTGGCGTGCCGCACGCGCCGCGCCGCGTCCTCGAGGTTCCAACCGCGGCGGTCGGCCACCACCGACACCTCCACCCGGTCCATCGCGAACGGCACGCCCAGGTTCGCCGCCAAGCCCTCGACGAACGTGGCGTCGGTGGCCGACCCGGCGCGCAGCGCGTGGTCGACGTGCAGCACGACGATGTCGACGCCGACCTCGACGAACAGGCAGGCCAACGCCACGCTGTCGCCGCCGCCCGACACCCCGACCGCGACGCGCCGGGCTTCCGGCGCCAGCTCGCGCAGGCGATCGAGGGCCACGTGGGCCAGGTCGTGGGCATCCGGCATCCCCCCATCTTCCCACGGCGACGCGCGCGGTGCGGGGCCGACGCGCGCGTCGCCGCCTTGGTACGCTTCGCACCATGCAGCGCCGCCGCACCGTCGCCGTCGTCGTGCTCGACTCCGTGGGCGTGGGCGCGCTCGACGACGCCGCGGCCTTCGGCGACGCGGGCGCCCACACGCTCGACCACGCGCTCGAGGCCGCCCCCGTCGACCTACCGAACCTGGTCGCCCTCGGACTCGGCCACGTCCCCGGCGTCACCAGCCTGCCGACCAGCGACGACCTCCAGGGCGCCTACGGCCGCATGCGCGAGCGCTCCGCCGCCAAGGACACGACCACGGGTCACTGGGAGTTCGTGGGCGTGGAGCTCGAGAAGCCCTTCCGCACCTTCGAGCGCTTCCCGGACGAGATCATGCAGGCCTTCGACGCCGCCACCGGCCGACCGCATCTGGGCAACCGGCCGGTTTCGGGCACGGTCGTCCTGGACGAGCTGGGCGCCGAGCACGTCGCCACCGGCCAGCCGATCGTCTACACGAGCGCCGACAGCGTCTTCCAGGTGGCCACCCACGTGGACGTGGTGCCGCTCGAGACGCTCTACGCCTGGTGCGAGGCCGCGCGCGAGCTGCTCGTCGGCGACCACCTCGTCGCGCGCGTCATCGCGCGCCCCTTCACCGGCGCCCCCGGCGCCTGGCGCCGCCTCCACGAGAGCCGCCGCGACTTCGCCGTCGAGCCGCCGGTCCCCACCGTTCTCGACGCGCTCGTCGAAGCCGGCCGCGAGGTCGTGGGCATCGGCAAGATCCCCGACATCTACGCCCACCGAGGTATCACGCGCGACGTGCACACCGAGGACGACGACGACGGCGTGACCCGCACGATCGAGGCGCTCGCGAGCGGCGTCGACGGTCTGGTCTTCACGAACCTGGTCGGCTTCGACGCGCTCTACGGTCACCGCCGCGACCCCCACGGCTACACGGCCGCGCTCGCCGCCTTCGACGCCCGCCTCCCCGAGCTCCGCGCCGCCCTCGGCCCCGACGACCTGCTCATGCTCGATCAGCGACCACGGCAACGACCCCACCTGGCCCGGCACCGACCACACCCGCGAGCACGGCCTCCTGCTCGTCACCGGCCCCGGCGTGTACGGGCGCCCCATCCCCACCCGCGACACCTTCGCCGACGTCGGCGCCACCGTCGCCGACCTCCTCGACGTCCCCTGGACGGGCGCCGGCACCTCCTTCGCCGAGCTCCTGTTCAAGCGCCCCTACTGAGGGACGGGGTGGCGGTGGTGGGGCGGGGCCTAGAGGCGCTATCGCGCCAACGGCCCCGCCCCACCACCGCCACCCCTGCGCATCGGCGAACCGCTTCGATGGACTGGACGACGAATCCGCCCATCGACGACGTTCGCCCACGCGACGACGTGCACGGACACCGCGAGGCGACAACACCCACCGCACCTCCACGACGTTCGCCACAAGCGAAGGGGGCGGTCCCGTGTCGGTGGCCGTTGGCGCGCAAGCGCGCCTCTAGGCCACCGACACGGGACCGCCCCCGCACCTTCGCAGACGATCCGTCAGTCGTTGACGAGCTCGATGAACGCTTCCTGCGTGGCATCGCCACGCCGCGTCCCGAGCCGGTAGATCCGCGTGTACCCACCCGGACGGGCGGCGTACCGCGGCGCGATCTCGTCCATCAGCTTGCGCTGGATCTCGTTGTCGTGCACGTGGCGCGCGATGAGGCGACGGGCGTGCAGGTCGCCGCCGCGGGCGGTGGTGATGAGCTTCTCGACGAAGGGCTGCAGGTTCTTGGCCTTCGTGAGGGTGGTCTTGATGCGGCCGTGACGGAACAGCGCCGTGGCCTGCGACCGCGCCAGGGCGATGCGGTGGCTGCTGTTCATGTTGAGCTTGCGGCCGGCGGACAGGTGGCGCATCGGTTACTCCTTGAGCTTCAGGCCGCTGGCCACGAGTCGCTCTTTGATCTCCTCGAGGCTCTTCTCGCCGACGCCGCCGACCTTCTTGAGGTCGCGCTCGCTCAGGGCGAGCAGGGCGTTGACGGAGTCGATGCCTTCTTCCTGCAGCGAGTGCAGGACGCGCGAGGAGAGCTCGAGGCTCTCGAGGCTCATCTGGACCGACTCGGCCGTCGCGGGGACGGGCTCCGGGGACTTCGTGGGGATCGTCATGACGGGGACCTGGTCGGCGTCGAGCTCGGTCGATTCCAGGTTGAAGACGTTGAGCTGGGTGCGCAGCATCTCGACCGAGTGGTCGAGCGCCGTGCGCGGGTCGACCGAGCCGTCGGTCCAGACGCGCAGGACCAGGCGGTCGAGGTCGGTCTTCTGACCGACGCGGGTGTCCTCGACCCGGTACGCGACGCGGCGCACGGGCGTGAACAGCGCGTCGACGGGGATCGAGTTGATCCGGTCCTTGGTGCCGTGGATGTCGGCGGGGACGTACCCGACGCCCGGCTCGACGCGGACCTCCATGACCAGTCGGCCGCCCTCGCTGAGGGTGGCGACGTGGAGCTCCGGGTTGACGACGTCGGCGCCCAGGGGGACGTCGAAGTCGGCGGCGGTCACCGGGCCCGGCGTCTCCTTGCGGAGCGTCAGGGTCACGGGATCGTCGTCATGCAGCTTCACGACCAGCTCTTTGAGCTGGAGGATGATCTGCATGACGTCCTCGACGACGCCGGGGATGGTCGAGAACTCGTGCAGGACGTCCTCGATGTAGACGCTGGTCACGGCCGTGCCCGGCACCGACGACAGCAACAGCCGCCGCAGCGGGTTGCCGAGCGTGACGCCGAAGCCGCGCGCGAGAGGTTCCACGACGAACTCGCCGTAGGTGGGCGTGGTCTTGGACTTGAATTCGGGGATGATCTGCACCGTGGTCTCCGTCCCGATCAACGCGAGTAGTACTCGATGACCTGGAGCTCGTTGACCGGCACGACGATGTCCTCGCGGGAGGGTCGGTGCTTGAAGGTCCCCTTCATGCTCTCGGCGTCGAACTCGAGCCACGGAAGCTGCTTGCCGCGCTTGCGCGCTTCCAGGTTCTCGCGGATGAAATCGATCTTCTTCGCCTTGGCGTGGACCTCGATGACGTCGCCCGGGTCCGCGCGGTACGACGGCACGTCGACGCGCTTGCCGTTCACCAGGATGTGGCCGTGGGCCACGAACTGGCGCGCCTGACGGCGCGTGGAGGCGATGCCCATGCGGTACACGACGTTGTCCAGGCGCGACTCGAGCAGTTGCAGGAACACCTGACCGGTGGCGCCCGTCTTGCGCGACGCCTCCTCGAAGAGGTTCTTGAACTGCTTCTCGCCCATGTTGTAGTAGAAACGCAGCTTCTGCTTCTCACGCAGACGCACCGCGTAGTCGGAGGGCTTGCGGCGACGGCGCTGGCCGTGCTGGCCCGGAGGGTAGGGATGGCGCTCGAGGTACTTCTGTACCTTCGGCGACTCCACCAGGTTCACGCCTTCGCGCCTGCTGATCTTGACGACCGGACCTCGGTATCGACCCATGTCTTCTCCTTCCGTCCGATCAGCGCAGCTTGCGCTTGCGCGGGCGGCATCCGTTGTGGGGGCTGGGGGTGTCGTCGATGATCGTCCGGACGGTGACGCCCGTGGACTGGATCGACCGGATCGCCTGCTCGCGGCCCGAACCGGTGCCGCGGATGACGATGTCGAGGTGCGACAGACCCATGTTCTGGGCCTTGCGGGTCGCGTCGGCGGCGGCGAGCTGCGCGGCGTACGGGGTCCCCTTCTTGGAGCCCTTGTAGCCGATCGAGCCCGACGACGACCAGGCGACGGTGTTGCCGTCCATGTCCGTGATCGTGACGATGGTGTTGTTGTAGCTCGCGTGGATGAAGGCCTTGCCTTCCGCGATGCTGCGCTTGACGCGCTTCTTGGTGGTCTTGGTCGGTTTCGCCATGCCTCAGGGTCCCCTTACTTCTTCGCGACGCGCTTCTTGCCGGCGACGGTGCGGCGCGGACCCTTGCGGGTGCGGGCGTTCGTCTTGGTCGATTGACCGCGTACGGGCAGCCCGCGGCGGTGACGGAGGCCGCGGTAGCAGCCGATGTCCATGAGGCGCTTGATGTTGAGCTGGACCTCGCGACGGAGATCGCCCTCGACCTTGAACGAGCGGTCGATGATCTCGCGGATCTTGCCGACCTCGGTCTCGGCGAGGTCCTTGACGCGGGTGTTCGGGTCGACGCCGGCTTCGGCGAGGATCTGCTGGGAGCGCGACAGCCCCACCCCGTAGATGTAGGGCAGCGCGTGCTCGATGCGCTTCTCGCGCGGAAGGTCGATACCTGAGATTCGTGCCATCGCTTATCCCTGCCTCTGCTTGTGCTTCGGGTTGACCGAGCAGATCACGTAGACCCGCCCGTGGCGACGGATCACCTTGCACTTGTCGCACATGGGTTTGACGGACGCGCGGACCTTCATGGTCGGTCTCCTACTTCCGGTAGACGATGCGACCCTTCTCAGGGTCGTAGGTGCTGATCTCGATGACCACCCGGTCGCCCGGGAGGATACGGATGTAGTGCCGGCGCATCTTCCCGCCCACGTGGGCGAGGATCTCCGGTCCCGCGTCCAACTGGACCATGAAGGTCGTGTTGGGACGCGCCTCGAGCACGACACCTTCCGTGCGGATGGTGTCCTGCGTCGTCTCTTCGTCGCGGCGCGCCTTGGGGGGCCCGGTGAAACGTCGTCGCGCCATGCCTACCTCCTCGGGGCCGCGGTCGCCGCCGGAGCCCGATCCGAAACTGCGGTGAGCACCCAGGGGCCGTCGGGTGTGACGGCGACCGTGTGCTCGACGTGGGCGGCCAACGACCCGTCGGCCGTGGGCGCCGTCCAACCGTCGTCCAGGACGATCACCCGGGTGGAACGGGTGGTCACCATCGGTTCGATGGCGAGGACGAGGCCGGGTCGAAGGACCGGACCGGTGCCGGCGCGGCCGAAGTTGGGCACCTCGGGGTCCTCGTGGAACGCCCGGCCGATGCCGTGCCCCACGAACTCCCGAACGACCCAGAAACCCTCGGCCTCGACGACGCCCTGGATGGCCGCGGAAACGTCGCCGAGTCGGTTGCCCGGTTGGACCGCCGCGATGCCGGCCTCGAGCGAACGCTCGGTGGCGGCGATCAGGCGGCTCGCCTCCTCGGAGACGTCGCCGATGGCGAACGTTCGCGCCAGGTCGGCGGCGAACCCCCGGTAGAAGGTACCGATGTCGATCGACACGATGTCGCCCGACGCCAAGCGGCGGTCGTCGGGAATCCCGTGGACGACCACCTCGTTGACCGACGTGCAGAGCGTGCCGGGGAACGGCGTGGCGGAACCGCCCTGGTAACCCTTGAAGGCCGGGCGACCGCCGCGCGAAACGATAGCATCCTCGGCGATCGCGTTCAACTCGCGGGTCGTGATCCCGACGTCGATCGCGGCCGCGACGGCGTCCATCGCCTCGCGGTTGACGCGGGCGGCTTCGGCCATCACCTCGAGCTCGGCGGGACGCTTGATCTGGATCATGGCAGCGCCTCGTGGATGCGGGCCGTGATCTCGTCGAACGATCCGACGCCGTCGACGCGCACGAGCTTGCCCTGACCCGCGTAGTAGTCGAGCAGGGGCCGCGTCTGCTCGTGGTAGACGGCCATGCGGTTGCGGATGGTGTCCTCGTTGTCGTCCGACCGACCTTCCTCGTGGGCGCGCTGGAGCATGCGCCGCACGAGTTCGTCGTCCGGGACGTCGAGGGCGACCGCCGCGGTGACCGCCGTGCCGTGCTCGGCCAGCAGCGCGTCGAGCGCCGCCGCCTGCCGCGCGGTGCGCGGGAAGCCGTCGAACAGGAAGCGGACGTGGTCGGCGGCGTCGACCTCGGAGCCCACCATGCCGACGATCACGTCGTCGGGCACGAGATCGCCCGCGTCCATGATCGCCTTGGCACGTTGGCCGAGAGCCGTGCCGGCGCCGACGTGCGCGCGCAGCATGTCGCCGGTGGAGAGCTTGGTGAGCCCGCGGGCCACCGCGACCCGGGTCGCCTGGGTGCCCTTGCCCGCACCCGGCGGGCCCATCAGCAGCACCACCTCGGAGGACCGGATCGCGTCCTTCGCCATCAGAAGCGCCGCCCGCGGCCGCGGATGCGACCCTTGGAGACGAAGCCCTCGTAATGGCGCATCATCAGCTGCGATTCGAGCTGGCGCAGCGTGTCGAGCGCGACACCGACCATGATGAGCAGGCCGATGCCCGAGAACACGAACGAGAGCTGACCGGCGCCGGTGAGCCACGCCAGCGTCTGCGGCAGGGCGTTGACGGCCCCGAGGAACAGCGCGCCCCAGAGCGTGATCCGTCCCGTGATGCGGGCGAGGTGCTCGGTGGTGGGCTGCCCCGGCCGGACGCCCGGAACGAACCCGCCGTACTCGCGCAGGTTCTCGGAGATCCGGCGCGGGTCGAAGCTGATCTGGGTGTAGAAGTACGTGAACGCCACGATCAGGATCGTGGAGAACACCAGGCCCTGCCACTGGGCGGGGTTGAACCAGGCGCCGATCGCCTGCAGCCAGAGCACGTCGGGGAACGACCCGATGAGCGTCTGCGGCAGGATCATGATCGAGACCGCGAAGATGATCGGGATCACGCCGGCGGCGTTGAGGCGCAGCGGGATGTAGGTCGACTGACCGCCCATCACCTTGCGTCCGACGACCTTGCGGGCGTACTGGACGGGGATGCGGCGCTCGGCCTGTTGCACCAGCACCATGCCGGAGATGGCGACGATCAGCAGCGCGAAGAAGATGATGAGCGCGAACACGTTCGCCTCACCACGCGAGATCAGCGCGAACTGCTGCGACAGCGCCGCCGGGAAGGCGGCCACGATGCCCGCGTAGATCACGAGCGAGATGCCGTTGCCGATGCCGTGCTCGGTGATCTTCTCGCCCAACCAGATGACCAGCGAGACGCCCGCCACCTGGGTGAAGAGGACGATGAGCCAGAAGAACGGCCCGTTCGACCAGCCGATCTGCAGCACGCCCGAGGGTCCGAGCAGCGCGATCGCCAGGAACACCGACTGCACGGCCGCCAGGCCGACGGCGCCGAGACGCGTGTACTGCGTGATCTTGCGGCGTCCCTCCTCCCCTTCCTTCGCCAGCTTCTCGAGCGGCGGGTAGGTGGAGGTGAGCAGCTGGATGATGATGCTGGCGGTGATGTAGGGGATCACGCCGAGCGCGGCGATCGAGAAGGTCTCGAAGTTGCCACCGGAGATGAAGTTGAGCAGCGTGAACACGTCGCCCTGGCCGAACGCCCCCTCGCGGAGGCGGTCGATGTCGATGCCCGGCGTCGGGATGAACACCATGAGCCGGTACACCGACAACAGGCCGATCGTGACGAGCAGCTTCGCTCGCAGGTCCGGAATGACGAGCGCATTCCGAAAGGCGGCAAGCATCAGGTGGGCTCCCCTGCGTCGGCGTCGATCTCCGCCTCGGCGTCGGTCTCCGCCGCGGCGTCGGGCTCCACCGCGTCGTCGGTCTCCGCCGCGTCGTCGTCCGCATCGGACGCGAGCACCGTGACGCTGCCACCCGCGGCCGCGATCGCCGCCGCCGCGCCGGCGCTGCAGGCGTCGACCTCGATGTTCAGACCCTTGACCTCGAGGACCCCGTCACCCAGGAGCTTGATGGGACGGGTGACGTGGCGCACCAGGCCGGCCACGACGAGCGCCACCGCGTCGACCGTGTCGCCCTCGTCGAAACCGTTGAGGTCGCCGATGTTGACGATCTGATACGACACCCCGATGCGCGTGAAGCCGCGCTTGGGCAGTCGCATGATGAGCCGCGAACGGCCGCCTTCCCAACCGGCGCCCTGGCTGAAGCCCGAGCGGCTCGATTGGCCCTTCTGACCGCGCCCGGCGGTCTTGCCACGACCGCTTCCCAGGCCCCGGCCCACGCGGCGCCGGGTCTTCTTGCTGCCGGGCGCTGGTTTGAGTTCGTTGAGTTTCACGCCTTCGCCTGCCCTTCGATGCGGAGGAGGTAGGCCACCTTGTCGACCATGCCCTTGACGTCGCGGGTATCGGCGACGTCGCGGCTATCGCCCGTCTTGCGCAGGCCGAGCGCGTACACCGTGTCGCGCTGGTCCTTCTTGACGCCGATCAGGGAGCGCACGAGCGTGATCCTCATTCGGCGCGCTCCCGCTCCTGCTTCGACTCTTCGTAGGTTCGCAGCTGCTTGAGGCCGTCGATCACCGCGTAGGCGACGTTCGTCTGGTTGCGGGAGCCGAGCTCCTTGGTCAGCAGGTTGCGGTAGCCGGCCAGCTCGACGATGGCGCGCGGCACGGAGCCGGCGATGACGCCGGTGCCGGCGCCCGCGGGCTTGAGCATGACCGACGAGGTGCCGTGTTGACCCTGCACCTGGTGCGGGATCGTACCCGGCTCTTCGATCGGCACGTCGATCAGGTTGCGCCGGGCGACGTACTGGCCCTTCTGGACCGCGATCGGCACTTCCTTGGCCTTGCCGAGGCCGACGCCGACCCGGCCGTTGCGGTCGCCGATCACCACCATCGCGCCGAAGCGGAAGCGTCGACCCCCTTTGTAGGTCTTCGCCGTCCGGCGGATGAAGATCACCTTGTCTTCGAAATCGGTATCAGCCATCAGAACTCCAGGCCTCCCTCACGGGCACCCTCGGCGAGCGCCTTGACGCGGCCGTGGAAACGGTACGGACCCCGATCGAACACGACCCGGCGGACGCCGGCGGCCTGGGCGCGCTCGGCGAGCGCCTTCCCGACGGCCTTGGCGCGCTCGGTCTTGTCGCCGGTCGGCGCGAGGCTCTTGCTGTTCGCCTCGGCGACGGTGACGCCCTTGGCGTCGTCGATGATCTGGGCGTAGATGTGCATGGTGCTGCGGAACACCGACAGACGCAGGCGGTCGGTGGCGACCGCGCGCGCGATGCGGCGGCGGGTTCGGAACGTGCGCCGTTCCTTGGTGGTCAGGATCTTCATCGCATCCCCTACGATCAGCGCGCCGCGGCCTTGCCGGGCTTGAGCTTGACGTACTCGCCTTGGTACCGGACACCCTTGCCGTGGTAGCTGTCGGGTGAACGGACCGCGCGGATGTTGGCGGCGACTTGGCCGACGAGTTGCTTGTCGATCCCCGACACCGTGATCTTGGTGGGCTCGGGAGCGACGATCGTGACGCCGTCGGGCGGCTCGATGACCACCGGGTGGGAGAAGCCGAGCGCCAGCTCGAGCGTCGAACCCTTCATGGCGCAGCGGAAGCCGACGCCCTGGATCTCGAGGTTCTTGGAGAAGCCGTCGTTCACGCCCGTGACGGCGTTGGCGATGAGGCTACGGGCGAGACCGTGCTGGGCGCGGTCGTTGCGGTGGTCAGACGGCCGGGTCACCGTGACCTGGTTGCCTTCGATCTCCACGCCGAGGCGCGGGTTGATGACGACGTCGAGCGTGCCCTTGGGACCCTTCACGGTGACGGTGCTCTCGGCGACCGTCAGCGTGACGCCCTGGGGAAGCGTGACGGGAGCGCGACCGATGCGGCTCATCACCACACCTCGCAGATGACTTCGCCGCCGACGTTCTTGCGGCGGGCGTCGCGATCGACGAGCAGGCCCTGCGGGGTCGACACGATGGCCACGCCGAGACCGCCGCGCACCACCGGCACCTGCGCCGCCTTGGCGTAGGCACGGCGGCCGGGCTTCGACACACGCTTGATCTCGTGGATGACCGACGCGCGGCGCGGACCGTACTTGAGGCCGATGCGGAGGACGGGGTGACCCGCCTCGTTCACGGCCCCCTCGACGGACTTGAGGTAACCCTCGCGCACGAGGACGTCGGCGAGCGCCTTCTTGAAGTTGCTGGCGGGCACGTCGACGCTCGCGTTGGCGATCGCCACCGCGTTGCGGATGCGCGTCAGCATGTCGGCAATGGGGTCTGTCTGCATTCGTTTCCGTTCCGGGACCGGTTTCGGGTCAAGCGACCCGACCTTCGTCCCCACACAAGCGCTTCTCGATTGGTCGAACCTTCACGGAGCGCGATGCGAAGCATCGCGGGCTCGCCGCGCAGCGGCGAAACGCTTACCAAGACGCCTTGGTGACCCCAGGCAGGTAGCCGCGGTGGGCTTGCTCGCGGACGCAGATGCGGCACAGACCGAAGTCGCGCAGGTAGCTCCGGGCGCGACCGCAGCGGTTGCAGCGACGCACCACGCGCACCGAGAACTTCGGCGTACGGGCGGACTTTGCGATGTGGGCTTTCGTGGCCATCCGGGCTCCTTTACTTGCGGAAGGGCATGCCGAGCAGTTCGAGGAGGCTCTTCGCCTCTTCGTCGGTCTCCGCGGTCGTCACGATCGTGATGTCCATGCCGCGCGTCGCGTCGACCTGGTCGTAGCTGATCTCAGGGAACACGAGCTGCTCGCGCAGGCCGAGGCTGTAGTTGCCGCGTCCGTCGAACGCGTTGGGGTTGATGCCGCGGAAGTCGCGCACGCGGGGCAGGGTGACGTTGATGAGCTTGTCGAGGAAGGCCCACATGCGCACGCCACGCAGCGTCACTTTCAGGCCGATCGGCATGCCGGCGCGGACCTTGAAGTTCGACACCGACTTCTTGGCCTTCGTCACCATGGGGCGCTGGAGCGCGATCATGGCGAGGTCGCGGCTGGCCTTCTCGAGGACCTTGGAGTCCTCGCGGGCCTCACCGACGCCCATGTTGAGGACGATCTTCTCGAGGCGCGGCACCGCCATGACGTTGCCGTAGGCGTGCCGCTCGAGCATGGTCGGCACCGTCTCGGCATAGCGCCGCTTGAGGGGGAGGTCGATCTTCTGCATCACTGCCTCACTCGTCCAGCACCGCGCCGGACTTGACCGCGACGCGCACCTTGCGCCCGTCCTCGAGCACCTTGCTGCCGATGCGGGTCGGCTTGCCGGTGTTCGGGTCGAGGAGCTGGACGTTGCTGGCGTGGATGGGCGCCTCCTGCTCCTTGAAGCCACCGCGCGGGTTCTCCTGCGTCGGCTTCTGGGCCTTCTTGATCACGTTGACGTTCTTGATGAACACGCGCTGCTTGGCGTGGTCGACACGGAGCAGTTCACCCTCCGCGCCGCGGTGCTTGCCCGCGGTGACCCGCACCTGGTCGCCCTTCTTGAGCCGCAGCTTGGTCTGGGTCTGGGCCATCACAACACCTCCGGCGCCAGCGAGACGATGCGCATGAAACGTTTGTCGCGCAGCTCACGCGCCACGGGGCCGAACACGCGCGTGCCGCGCGGCTCGTTCTGGTTGTTGATCAACACGGCCGCGTTGGTGTCGAAGCGGATCGAGGACCCGTCGGCGCGGTTGATCTCCTTCTTCGTCCGGACGATGACCGCCTTGACCACGTCGCCCTTCTTGACCGCGGCGTGCGGGATCGCGTCCTTGACGGCGGCGACGATGATATCGCCGACGCCGCCCACCCACTGCTGACCGGTCCCGAGGACCCGGATGCACTGGATGCGGCGCGCGCCGGAGTTGTCGGCCACCTCGAGGAAGGTCTCCTGTTGGATCATGGCGTCAGGCCCGGGCTTTCTCGACGAGGCGCGTGACGACGAACCGCTTCTGCTTGCTCATCGGGCGCGCCGAGGTGATCTCGACCACGTCGCCCGTGCCGTACTGGTTCGTCTCGTCGTGCGCGAGGTACTTCTTGGACACCGTGACGACCTTGCCGTAGAGCGGATGCTTGAAGCGTCGCTCCACGTTCACGGTCACGGTCTTGTCGGCCTTGTCGGACGTGACGCGGCCTTGCAGGACCTTCTTCACTTGCGCTGCTCCTTCTCGCGGGCCACGGTCAGCAGCCGGGCGATCTCACGCTTGGCAGCGCGGATCCGTCGGGGGTTGGTCGACTGACCGACCGCCGCTTGGAAGCGAAGGTCGAGGAGCTCTTCGCGACGCTCGGCGACAGCCTCTTCGTTCTCTTCGGCGTTGAGGTTGCGCGCCTCATTGGGCTTCATCGTAGACCTCGCGCTTGACCATCTTGACTTCGATGGGCAGCTTGTGGGACGCGAGCCGGAAGGCCTCCTTGGCCTGTTCCTCGGTCACGTTGGCCACCTCGAACAGGACCCGGCCGGGCTTGACGACCGACACCCAGTACTCGACGGCCCCCTTGCCCTTGCCCATGCGGACCTCTTGGGGCTTCTTGGTCACCGGCTTGTCGGGGAAGATCCGGATGTAGATCTTGCCCCCGCGGCGGAAGAAGCGGCTCATGGTGACGCGGCACGCCTCGATCTGGTTCGACTTGATCCAGGCGGGTTCCATCGCGATGAGGCCGTAATCCCCGAAGGCGACGTAGTCGCCACCCTTGGTGTCGCCCCTCATCCGGCCGCGCATCTGCTTGCGGTACTTGACGCGTTTCGGCAGCAGCATGGCTCAGCGATCCTTCCTGACGCGAGCACGCGCGCCACCGGGACCGCTGGGCTTGGCGCCCGGCGCACCCGGCGCACCGTCGCGGCGACGACCGGCCGGACGACGACGGGCCTTCTTCTTGTCGTCCTCGACCCGCGGACGCGGCAGCACGGCGCGACCGCGCGTGCGATCGCCGACGATCTCGCCGTGGAAGACCCACGCCTTGACGCCGATGATGCCGTACGTGGTGCGCGCCATGGCGGTGCCGTAGTCGATGTCGGCGCGGAGCGTCTGCAAGGGGACGCGGCCGTCGGAGTACCACTCGGGCCGCGCCTGCTCGGTCCCGCCGAGGCGGCCGGAGCAGCGGATCTTGACGCCGCGGGCGCCGGACTCCATCGTGCGTTGGACGGCCTGCTTCATCGCGCGCCGGAAGGCGAAGCGGCGTTCGAGCTGCTCGGCGATCCGCTGCGCGACGAGCGCGGCGTTGATGTTGGGGTTGCCGATCTCCTGCACGTTCACGGCGACCGTGCCGGGGACGACGCTGTCGAGCTTCGTGCGGAGCGCCTTGATCGACTCGCCGCCGCGGCCGATGACGACGCCCGGCCGAGCGGTGTGGATGGTCACGTTGACGTTGTGGGCGGCGCGCTCGATGTCGATGCGGGAGATCCCCGCCCGGCCGACGTCTCCGGTGATCGCGGCGCGGATGGCCTCGTCCTCCTGGAGAAGCTGGGGGTACGTCTTCCGGCCCGCGTACCAGCGAGCGGAAGACGTCTTGTTGACGCCGAGGCGGAAGCCCAACGGGTTGATCTTGTTACCCACGGCGTTCCTCCAGGGTGATGTAGATGTGGCAGGTGCGCTTGCGCAGCAGGTCCGCGCGGCCGCGCGCCCGCGGCAGGAAGCGCTTGAGCGTGGGGCCGTCGCCGACCTGGATCGCCTGGACGAACAGGGAATCCTCGAACAGGTCGTGGTTGTTCACGGCGTTCGCCTTGGCGCTCTGCAGCAGCTTGAGCAGCGGCGCGGCGACCCGGCGGTCGGTGAACTTGAGGATCGACTCGGCGTCGGCGACGTCCTTGCCGCGGATGAGATCCGCGACCAGGCGCGTCTTGCGCGGGGTCGAACGCAGCATGCGGAGCTGGGCGGTGGCCGGCACGATCAGCCCTTCCCGCCGTGCCCGCGGAAGCTGCGGGTCGGCGAGAACTCGCCGAGCTTGTGCCCGACCATGTTCTCCTGAACGAAGACCGGCACGTGCTGGCGGCCGTTGTAGACGCCGATCGTGTGTCCCACCATCTCGGGGATCACGGTGCTGCGGCGGCTCCAGGTCTTGATGACCTTGCGGTCGTTGGCGGCATTGGCGGCGTCCACCTTCTTGAGGAGGTGGCCGTCGATGAACGGACCCTTCTTGAGGCTGCGTCCCATCAGGTCACTTCTCCTTCCGTCGGCGAACGATGAAGCGGCTCGAGACCTTCTTCTTGTCGCGGGTCTTGAGGCCCTTGGCCTGCTGGCCCCACGGGCTGACGGGCGGACGACCCCCGGAGGAGCGGCCTTCCCCACCACCGTGCGGGTGGTCGACCGGGTTCATCGAACGACCGCGGTTGTGCGGCTTGCGGCCGAGCCAGCGCTTGCGGCCGGCCTTGCCCAACACGATGTTCTTGTGCTCGGCGTTGCCGACGGTGCCCAGCGTGGCGTAGCACTCGCCGTGCACGCGCCGCGTCTCGCCGGAGGGCAGCTTGAGGGTCACGTAGTTGCCGTCGCGACCCTGGATCTGCACGCCGGTGCCCGCCGAACGCGCCATCTGCGCGCCCTTGCCGGGGGTGAGCTCGATCGCGTGGACGACCGCGCCGACCGGCACGAAGCGCAGCGGCATGGCGTTCCCGACGACCGGTTCGGCTTCGGGTCCGGCCACGATGCGGCTGCCGACCTCGAGCTTGTCGGGGGCCAGGATGTAGCGCTTCTCGCCGTCGAGGTAGTGCAGCAGGGCGAGCCGGGCGCTGCGGTTCGGGTCGTACTCGATCCCGGCGACCTTGGCGGGCACGCCCGCCTTGTCGCGGCGCACGAAGTCCACGATGCGGTAGCGGCGCTTGTGGCCGCCACCGATGAAGCGCGACGTGATGCGACCGCGGTTGTTGCGGCCGCCCGAGCGAGGCCGGGGGGCGAGGAGCGACTTCTCCGGCTTCGACTTCGTGATGTCGGCGAAGTCCGACGTCGTCATGAAGCGACGGGAGGGCGTGTACGGACGGTACTTCTTGGTGGCCATGTTGCTCCCTCCCTTAGGTGAGGCCGTCGAGTTGTTGGATGCGTTGACCGGCGGCCAGGGTGACGAGCGCCTTGCGGCGCGCCGCCGTACGCCCGGCGTACTTGCCCAGGCGCTTCTCCTTGCCGCGGACGTTCAGGACGTTCACGCGCACGACCTCGACCTTGAAGACGCGTTCGACGGCGTCCTTGACCTGGGTGCGGCTTGCGTCCGGATGGACGAAGAACGCGTACTTGCCGTTCTCGATCTCGCCCACGGCCTTCTCCGAGAGGACCGGGCGCAGGAGTACGTCGTGCGGGCTCATGCTTCGGCCTCCTCTCCGAAGATCGCCGCGTCGGCGATCAGGCGCTCGTGGCGCAAGACGTCGTAGACGTTGAGGCCGCGCGAGGGCAGGGCGGTCACCCAGGGCAGGTTGCGGGCGGCGCGGCGCACCATCTCGTCGTCGGTGACGAGGAGGATGCGGTCGCTGCCGTCGAAACCGTTGTCCTTGGCCCAGGCGACGAACTGCTTGGTGCGACCGTCGCTGACCCCGAACGATTCGACCAGGGTGAGCATGCCGGCTTGGGCGCGTGCGGCGATGGCCATCTCGAGGCCGAGCCGCCGGACGCGCTTCGGGAGCGTGTACCCGTAATCGCGCGGCTGGGGGCCGAACGCCTTGCTGCCACCCACGAAGATCGGTGCCTTGCGGCTGCCGTGTCGGGCGCGGCCGGTCCCCTTCTGGGGGTAGATCTTGGCCGTGCTGCCGGTGACTTCGGCGCGGGTCTTCGAGGCCGCCGTGCCGCGCCGACGCTTGCTGAGCTGCCAGGCGACGACCTCGTGGAGGACGGCCTCCTTCGGCTCGGGCAGGTCGAGCACGACCTTGCGGCCGCTCCCGATGACGTCGATCGTGACCGCCATCAACTCACCTTCCTCTTCGAATCCTTGACGATGACGAGGCCACCGGTCGGGCCCGGAACGGCGCCCTTGATCAGCAGGAGGCCGTCGTCGGTGCGGACCTCGACGACCTCGAGGCCGACCGTGGTGACGCGCTCGGCGCCGTAGTGGCCCGCCATGCGCTTGCCCTTGTAGACGCGGCCGGGCGACTTGCGCTGCCCGATCGAGCCCGGCGAACGGTGCTTCTTCTTGACACCGTGCGAAGCCGGCATGCCGGAGAAGCCCCAGCGCTTGATGACGCCGGCGGTCCCGCGGCCCTTGCTGGTGCCGGTGACGTCGACCTTCTCGCCGGCCGTGAAGATGTCGACCGTGACGGCCTCACCCTCGGGGGCGTAGTCGCGGAACTCCACCAGGTGGCGTTGCGGCTTCACCCCCGCCTTCTTGGCGTGGCCCACTTCGGGGCGGATGGCGGCCTTGGCCGTCTTCTCGACCCAGCCGAGCTGGACGGCCGAGTAGCCGTCGGACTCGGGGGTCTTGCGCTGCACGATGGGGCAGGGACCGGCGAGGACGACGGTCACGGGGACCAGCTTGTCGCCCTGCCAGATCTGGGTCATCCCTACCTTCGTGCCCAGGATGCCTTTCACGTTTACCGGCCTCCGACCGTCTTGATCTCGATGTCGACCCCAGTGGGGAGCTCGAGATGCATGAGGCTGTCGATGGTCGACTTGGTGGGCGACTTGATGTCGATCAGCCGGTTGTGGGTGCGGATCTCGAAGTGCTCGCGGCTGTCCTTGTCCGAGAACGGACCGCGGAGCACGCAGAAGCGTCGGATGCGGGTGGGCAGCGGCACGGGGCCGGCCACCTTGGCACCGGTGCGCCGCACGGTCTCGACGATCTTCGTCGCGGAGCTGTCGAGGCTGCGGTGGTCGAACGCTTTGAGCTTGATGCGGATCTTGGGGGTGGCCATGGCGCTCACTTCGTGATGGACGTGACGACGCCAGCGCCGACCGTCCGACCACCCTCCCGAATCGCGAACCGCAACCCCTCCTCCATCGCGATCGGCTTGATCAAATCCACCGCCAACTCCACATTGTCCCCCGGCATCACCATCTCCACCCCATCCGGCAACGACACCACCCCCGTCACATCCGTCGTCCGAAAATAAAACTGCGGACGATACCCCCCAAAAAACGCCGAATGCCGCCCCCCCTCCTCCTTACGCAAGATGTACACCGAACCCAAAAACCCCGTATGCGGCGTAATCGAACCCGGCTTCGCCAACACCTGCCCCCGCTCGATATCATCCCGCCCCACACCCCGCAACAACACACCCACGTTATCCCCCGCCATCCCCTAATCCAACGTCTTCCGGTGCATCTCCACCCCCGTCACCACCGTCTTCCGCGTATCCACCAAACCCACAACCTCCACCTCATCGCCCGTCTTCACCACACCACGATCCACACGACCCGTCGCCACCGTCCCACGACCCGTAATCGTGAACACATCCTCCACCGGCATCAAAAACGCCTTATCCACCGCCCGCTCCGGCGTCGGAATGTACGAATCGATCGCATCCAACAACTCCCAAATCCGATCCACCCAATCATTCTCCCCCCGCTGCGTCGACGGATTCGCAATCAACGCATCCAACGCCTTCAACGCCGACCCCCGCACCACCGGCACATCATCCCCAGGAAACTCGTAACTCGACAACAAATCACGAACCTCCATCTCCACCAACTCCTGCAACTCCTCATCCTCCACCATGTCCACCTTGTTCATGAACACCACCAAAAACGGCACCCCCACCTGCCGCGCCAACAAAATGTGCTCACGCGTCTGCGGCATCGGACCATCCGCCGCCGACACCACCAACACCGCCCCATCCATCTGCGCCGCACCCGTAATCATGTTCTTCACATAATCCGCATGCCCCGGACAATCCACATGCGAGTAATGCCGCGCCTTCGTCTGATACTCCACATGCGCCGTATTGATCGTAATCCCCCGCGCCTTCTCCTCCGGCGCCTTATCGATCTGGTCATACGACATCGTCGTCACCGAAGGATCCGCCGCAGCAGCAGCAAACGTCATCGCCGCCGTCAACGTCGTCTTCCCATGATCCACATGCCCAATCGTCCCCACATTCACATGAGGCTTCGTACGCTCGAACGTCGCTTTCGCCATGTTCACAATCTCCTGAGGTCGCGGCGCACGCCTCTCGGCGTGCCCCGGAAGGGGTCCCTTACTGCTTGACGAGCTGGTCTTGGATGTTCTTCGGCACCTGGGCGTAATGGTCGAGGAACATGGTGAAGGTGGCGCGCCCCTGGCTCATGCTGCGGAGGTCGGTGGCGTACCCGAACATCTCCGAGAGCGGGACGTGGGCGTTGATGACCTGTGCGTTGCCGCGCGGTTCCATGCCCTGGATCTGACCCCGGCGCGCGTTCAGGCTGCCGATGACGTCGCCCATGTAGTTCTCGGGCGTGACGGCCTCGACGCGCATGATCGGCTCGAGCACGGCGGCGCCGCCTTGCCGCATGACCTCTTTGACGGCCATGCTCGCGGCGATCTTGAACGCCATCTCCGACGAGTCGACCTCGTGGTACGAGCCGTCGTAGAGGCTGACCTTGACGTCGACGATCGGGAAGCCGAGGAGGGGACCGTTCTGCATCGCCTCTTCGACACCCTTGGCGATCGAGTTGATGAACTCCTTCGGGATGGTGCCCCCGACGACGACGTTCTCGAACTCGAAGCCTTGGCCGCGCTCGCGCGGTTCGGCCTTGACCTTGACGTGACCGTACTGGCCACGACCGCCGGTCTGACGGACGAACTTGCCCTCGACGTCCACGGCCCGCGTGATCGTCTCGCGGTAGGCCACCTGCGGCGCGCCGACCGTGGCGTTGACGTGGAACTCGCGCCGCAGGCGGTCGACGATGATCTCCAGGTGGAGCTCGCCCATGCCCGAGATCTTGGTCTGCCCGGTCTCGGCGTCGGTCTCGACGCGGAAGGTGGGGTCTTCCTCGGCCAGCTTGACCAGACCGTTGGACAGCTTGTCCTGGTCGGCCTTGGAGTTCGGTTCGATGGCGACGGTGATCACCGGCGCCGGGATCTCGATCGACTCGAGCACGATCGGGTGATCGGGGTCGGCCAGCGAGTCACCGGTGGTGGTGTCCTTGAGCCCGATGACGGCGCCCAGGTCGCCGGCGCCGATGCGCTCGACCTCTTCGCGGCTGTTGGCGTGCATCTTGAGCAGGCGTCCGATGCGCTCGCGCTTGCCCTTCGTCACGTTGAGCACGTAGGAGCCGGCCACCAGCACGCCCGAGTAGACGCGGACGAAGGTGAGACGCCCGACGTAGGGGTCGGTCATGATCTTGAACGCCAGCGCCGAGGACGGCTCGGACTCGGCCGGCACGCGCGTCAGCGGCTCGCCGTTGCTCGGGTCGAGACCGCGCATCGGCGGCACGTCGAGCGGGCTCGGCAGGTAGTCGGTGACACCGTCGAGCAGCCGCTGCACGCCCTTGTTCTTCAGCGCGGAGCCGGCGTACACCGGGAACACCTTCATGCTGATGGTGCCCTTGCGGATCGCGGCGCGCAGGACCTCGGCGGGCACGTCCTCGCCGTCGAGGAACAGCGTGGCGACCTCGTCGTCGACGTCGGCCAGACGCTCGACCATGAGGTTGTGCTTCTCGGCGGCGACCTCTTGGTACTCGGCCGGGATGGCGATCTCGTCGATCGCCGTGCCGAGGTCGTCGCCGTAGGTGAACGCCTTCATCTCGACCAGGTCGATCAGGCCCGAGAACTTGTCCTCGACGCCCATCGGCCACTGGACCGGGACGGCGTTGGCACCGAGGCGCTCGGCCATCGAGTCGAGCACCATCTGGAAGTCGGCGCCCGTCTTGTCCATCTTGTTCGCGAAGGCCAGCCGCGGCACGCGGTACTTGTCGGCCTGCCGCCAGACGGTCTCGCTCTGCGGTTCGACACCCTGGCTGGCGTCGAAGACGGCGATCGCACCGTCGAGGACACGCATGGAGCGCTCGACCTCGATCGTGAAGTCGACGTGCCCGGGCGTGTCGATGATGTTGATGCGGTGCTCGCGCCAGAACGCCTGCGTCACGGCCGACGTGATGGTGATGCCGCGCTCTTTCTCCTGCTCCATCCAGTCCATCTGCGAGGCGCCTTCGTGCGTCTCGCCCGTCTTCCGGATGCGACCCGTGTAGAAGAGGATGCGCTCGGTGAGCGTCGTCTTCCCGGCGTCGATGTGGGCGGCGATCCCGATGTTACGGGTCGTGTGGAGGTCGATCGATGGGGTCGTGGCCATGGGTTCCTTCGTTCCGGCGCCGGCGCTCACCAGCGGTAGTGGGCGTAGGCGCGGTTCGCCTCCGCCATGCGCTCGACGTCATCCTTCTTCTTGACGGCACCACCGCGGCCCGCCGCGGCGTCCAGGAGCTCGCCGGCGACACGCTCGACCGCCGTGCGCTCGGGGCGCGCGTTCGACGCGGCGACGAGCCAGCGGAGGCTGAGGCTGTGACCACGCCGGGGGCCGACCTCGATCGGCACCTGGTACGTCGCACCACCGACGCGGCGGCTCTTGACCTCGATGCGCGGCTTGACGTTGTCGACCGCTTGGCGGAACACCTTGAGGGGCTCCTGCCCGCTGCGGTCCTGGATCAGACGGCACGAGGCGTAGAAGATGCGGCTGGCGAGGTTCTTCTTGCCATCGCGCATGAGCTTGTTGACGAACGCCGTCACGGTCGTGTCGCTATAGACCAGGTCGGGATCGAGTTTGCGGACTTCGGCTCTACGTCGGCGGGCCATGATTTACCTCGTCACTTCGCCTTCGGCTTCTTGGTGCCGTACTTGGACCGGCCTTGGTTGCGCTGCACGTACCGGCCGACACCGACGCCTTGGGCGTCGAGCGTGCCACGAACGATGTGGTAGCGGACCCCGGGAAGGTCCTTGACACGCCCGCCGCGGATGAGCACCACCGAGTGCTCCTGGAGGTTGTGCTTCTCGCCGGGGATGTAGGCGGTGACCTCGTAGCCGGTCGAGAGGCGCACGCGGGCGATCTTCCGCAAGGCGGAGTTGGGCTTCTTCGGCGTCTGCGTCTTGACCGCCGTGCAGACGCCACGACGCTGCGGCTCCCCTTGAGCGCCGGCACCTTGTTCTTCTTGCCGAGCTTGTTGCGCCCCTTCCGGAGCAGCTGGTTGACGGTAGGCAGAACGATCAACTCCTTCTTTCGTCCGGTGCCGAGGGGAGCTCGGAACCGGCTGAGACGTCCCCGCCAGGGGGGACCCGAACGGCCCGCCGGAGGATCGATGCCCTGCGGCGAGGCGGGACCTGCTCGCGGTGTAGGAGGGGCGCGGCGTCGACGGGCCCGG
>CAVSJH010000035.1:0-14597 GCA_963728245.1 uncultured Trueperaceae bacterium | reverse complement strand
GGCGGTGCGGACGGCGGTGGCGTTCGGCGTCCCGGTCGAGACGGCGTTGCGGGCCGCCAGCCAGGTGCCCGCCGCCTACCTCGGCCTGTTCGACCGGGGTCGCCTGGCGCCGGGCGCGCACGCCGACCTGGTGCGGTTGGACGACGACCTGACCGTGCGCGAGGTCTGGCGCGCGGGCGCGCAGGTCGTCTGAGAGGACGCAGGCTCTAGCGCGCCGCTCGCCGCGCCGCTCGACGCGCGCGGGCGCGCGGGTCGTTCTGGAAGACGCCTTCGCTAGCGCGCTGCCCGCCGCGCCGCCCGCCTTGCCCGCGCCCAGGCACCCGCCACCGGCGGCCCCGCCGGCGGGCGCAGCCGTTCGGCCAGCGCCGGCGCCAGGGCCGCGCGGATCTCCGCCTCGAGCGCCTGGGCCACGCCGCCGGTATGGCACCAGGCGGCCGCCGGGCGGTCGAACCGTCCGGCGGCGGTCGTGACCAGGTCGGCCAGGTGGGCCACCGCCCGGGTCCGGAGCGCGGCGGCCACGGGATCGTCGTCCGAGAGGGCGAGGACGACCGGTGCCAGCGCCGCGAACGCCGCCGACGCCGCGTCGCGCGAACGGCCCACGAGCGCTTCGGGCCCGCGACCCCAGGCCTCTTGCACCGCCTCGGCGAGCGCGCCCGCCGGCGCGCGCCCGTCGAGCGCGTGCAGCGTCGCCCGCACCGCCTCCAGCCCCAACCAGGCGCCCGAGCCCTCGTCCCCCACGCGCGAACCCCAACCGCCCACGCGCACGCGCCGCGTGCCGTCCACGCCGACGGCGGCGCTACCGGTGCCGGCCACGAGCAGCACGCGCGGTTCGTCGGCGGGCCCCGCGGCCGGGAGGGCGCCCTCGAGCGCCACCCAAGGGTCGGCGATGAGCTCCAGGCGGTCGCCGTGCAGCCCACGCGCCTCGAGCGCGGCGCGCATGGCGGCGCCGTCCTCGGGTCGGTCGACGCCGGCCAGGCCCGCGCACACCCACGCCTCGGTCAGGTCGTCGGGCGCGTAGCCGGCCTCCTCCCACGCCGTGCGGATCACGTGCAGCACGGCGTCCGCGGCGGCCTCGGGGCCGACCGCGTACGGGTTGCACGGCCGTTGCGCCGTCGAGCGACCCCGCGGCACGGCGTCGCCGCCGTTGGCCGCGCCGTCGGCCGCTCCCACCCAGGCCCGGCCGCCCGTGCCGCCGCCGTCGACGCCGATCGCGTACCGCTCGGTCGCGTCCGTTGGCGAGCCGCCCGCCCCGCGGTCGTCCGAGCCGCGATCGGCGCTCACGCCGAGGCCGAGCGACGGCCGGCGGCCGCGAGGGGCATGGACGCCCGGCCGGGCGCCGCCCCCGACTGCAGCGCCTCGACCACGGCCGCCACCGCGTCGGGTCGGAACCCGAACGCGACGAGGGCCGGGCCGGGCAGCGCGAGGACGTGGGCCGGGTTCCACAGCGCCACGTGCACGGGAGGGACGCCGGCGGCCTCGGCGCGTTCGAAGACGTCGTGGGCCGCGGCGACGGCTGCGGGCGTGAGCGGCAGCCGCCCGCCGCTCACGAACACCAGCGCCTGGGCATCCTGCAGCGCCGCGTCGAGGGCCTCCTGCCGTGGTCCGGCGCTCGCCGCCGGGGTGCCGGTCGCCGAACGCTCGTCGACGTCACCCAGCGCGAGGTGGCGGACCTCGAACCCGCTGCGCTCGAGCGCGCTCACGAGGGCGGCCGTGGCGCGGACGGTGCCGTCGGTGGCGGCGCCGGGGGCGACCGCGTCGGTGCCGACCACGACGAGCGGTCGTCCAGGTCTCAGGCGGGGCGGCGAGCCCACGGCGACGAGCGCCCGGCGTGCCGTGGACGCCATGAGCGCCCGATCGGCCGCGTCGTCGTAGGGCGTCGGGGAGGCGGCGTAGGTGCGTGTCAGCCGGGCCAGCCGCTCGGCGGACGCGGCCACGGCGGCCGGATCGAGTCGGCCCTCGCGCTGCGCCGCCTCGAGCGCGCGCACCACCGCGACGTGCTCCGCGACGGGGCCGATGAGCAGCGGCGCGTCCACGCCGGCCGCGACCGCGAGCACCGCCGCCTCGGGCGCCGCCCAGCGGTCGGCGATGGCGCGCATGTTCAGCGCGTCGCTGAAGATCACGCCCGTGAAGCCGAGGTCGCGTCGCAGCGTCGCCAGGGTGGTGGCCGACATCGTGCTCGGCCACTCGGGGTCGAGGGCGCGCACGAGCAGGTGGGCGGTCATGACGGCGGCCGCGCCGGCTTCGATGCCCGCTCGGAAGGGCGCCCACTCCACCGCCTCGAGCCGGTCGCGCTCGACGTGCAGGTACGGCAGGTCGAGGTGCGAGTCGACGGCGACGTCGCCGTGACCGGGGAAGTGTTTGATCGTGGCGGCCACGCCCGCGCCCTGCAGACCGCGCACGAAGGCGGCCACGTGGCGACCGACGAAGGCGGGGTCGGCGCCGAAGGCGCGTTCGGCGATCACCGGGTTGCGCGGGTCGAGCGCGACGTCGGCGACCGGGGCGAAGTCGAGGTCCACCCCTGCGGCGCGCAGCGAACGGGCGGTGGCGGCGGCCACGGCTTCGGTGAGGGCCAGGTCGTCGACGGCGCCCAGGGCCATCGCCGAGGGCGGGACGGGCCCGTCGACCAGCCGCGCGACGGCGCCCCCTTCCTGGTCGATCGTCACGAGCTGGGGTCGGCCGGCGGCGGCGCGGATCTCGTCGACGAGGTCGCGGGTGCGCTCGCGGTCGGGGGTGTTGCGTCCGAACAGGCAGACGCCCGCGATCGGTTCGTCGGCGAGGAGCGACCTCTCGTCGGGGGTGAGGCGTATGCCTTTGATGTCGATCACGACCAAGGACATGGCTCTCCTAGCGTGCGGGGTGGGGCCGGGCGGGTCAGCGGGTGCGGACGTCGAGTGCGTCGCGCAGCGCGTCGCCCACGAAGTTGAACGCCAGGACCGACAGGACGATCAGGGCGCCGGGCGCGAGCAGCCAGGGGTACAGCGAGAGGGCTTCGAACGACTGCGCGTCGGCCAACAGCAACCCCCACGAGGTCATGGGCTCCTTGATGCCCAGACCCAGGAACGACAGCGCGCTCTCGCCGAGGATGTAGCCCGGCAGCGCCAGCGTCGCCGCGATCACCAGGTACGAGGTGATGTTGGGCAGCAGGTGGCGCAGGATCACCCGCAGGTCGCGCGCGCCGAGCGCTTGCGCCGCATGAACGTACTCGACCTCGCGCGCGGCGAGTACCTGGCCGCGCACCACCCGCGCCAGGCCCGCCCAGCCGATCAGTGCCAACACGGCCACGATCCCCAGGTAGACCCACGTGGAGGGCCACGCGGGCGGGATGATGGTGGCGAGCGCCAGCAGCAGCGGCAGGCGCGGGAACGACAGCAGCACCTCGAGCAGGCGCTGGATGGCGCCGTCGACCCAACCGCCGTAGTAACCCGACACGCCGCCCACCACCACCCCGATCGTGAAGGAGATCAGGATGCCGATGAGGCCGACCGTGAGCGACACCTGCGAGCCGACCAGGGTGCGCGACAAGAGGCCGCGGCCGAACCGGTCGGTGCCGAGCGGGAACCAGTTCCCTTCGGTGGCGCCGAACAGGTGCACGTCGCTCGTCCACAGGCCGAAGATGCGGTAGGGGTCGCCGCGCACGAAGAGCCGCACCGGCACGCGCACGCTCTCGTCCTCGACGTAGGAGCGACGGAAGGTGACGGGGTCGCGGGCGGACACCAGCGGGTGGACGTACGGCGCGCGCAGCCGTCCCTCGTCCCAGATCCGGAGCGTGTGGGGGGGTTGGTGCACGGCGTCGCGGTGCTGGACGGTGATGCCGTGCGGCGCCAGGAACGGTGCGAGGAGGGCGACCGTGTACAAGATCGCCAGGATCCAGGCGCCGGCCACCCCCGCGCGCGACGCCATGAAGCGGCGCAGCGCCTTGCTCCGCGGCCCATGGCGGGCCGCCCGTTGGACGTGGTCAGCCATACCGGATCCGTGGATCCACCCACGCCAGCACGACGTCGGCGAGCAGGTTGCCCACCATGAGCAGCAGGCTGGCGAACAGCAGCAGCGTCATGGCGACGTACTGGTCCTTGTTGAGCAGCGAGGTGTACAGGAGCGGCCCGATGGTGGGCAGGTTGAGGACGATCGAGGCGATGATCGTGCCGTTGATCAGCTCGGGCAGCTGCAGACCCGCCAGCGACACGAGGGGGTTGATCGCGTTGCGCACGGCGTGCCGGTAGGTCACGCGGCGCGGGGCGAGCCCCTTGGCCTTGGCCGTGCGGACGTAATCGGCGTGCAGCACGTCGAGCAGGTTGGCGCGCATCTGGCGCATGATCGTCGCGATGCCGCTCGTGCCGATCGCGAGGACGGGGATCCAGAGGTGGTTGAGCAGGTCGACGAACTTGGCCCAGCTCCACGGCTCGCCCAGGAAGCGCGAGCTGAACAGCCCGCCGACGTTCGTGCCGCCGTAGGCCAGGACGAGCGCGATGAGGAGCAGGGCGACCAGGAAGTCGGGTACGGCCAGCCCGACGTAGCCGACGAAACTGGCGATCGCGTCGGTGATCCCGTTCCGACGCAGCGCCACGAAGATACCGAGGGGGACCGCCACCAGCCAGGCGAAACCGAGCGTGACGCCGGCGACCACGATGGTCCATACCAGGCGCTCGCCGATGATGCCCGATACGGGCCGGTTGGCGAAGAACGAGAAGCCGAAGTCGAGTTCCGTGACGATCCCCGTCACCCACCGCAGGTACTGCTCGACCGGACTCTGGTCGAGACCGAGCTGGGCGTTGAGCCGGGCGACCGTCTCGGGCGTGAAACGCGGGTCCTCGAGGTACCGGTCCGCGAAGGAGCCGGGTTGGAGTTGGATGACCACGAAACAGATGACCGACACCAGGAACAGCGTCGGGATCATGAACAGGACACGCCTCAGGAGGAAGACCAGCACGAGGGCACCACGCCAGGGAAGGGGCCGCCCCGGTGGGGGCGGCCCGAGAGGTCACGTCAGCGCGCGATGAAGTAGAACGGGACCGGGTTGTAGCCCGGGATCACGCCCAGCGTGTAGACGAAGTTCTCGACGTGGTCGTAGACCGCCGCGACGTTGCCCGGCTTGGCGATCATGATGACGGGGACGTACTCGGCGTTCAGGCGCTGCCACTCGCGGTAGAGCTCGGCGCGCGCTTCGGGGTCGACGGTCGTCGAGCCCTGGTCGAAGATCTCGTACGTGCGGCGCTCCCAGTCGGTCATGGCGTCGAAGTCCGGCTGACCGCCCTGCTCGTCGGGCTGCGTGCTGCGGTGCCAGTAGTACAGCGAGCCGCCCGGCTGCCAGATGGGCTTGCGGAGCTCGGGGTCGGGCTGGTTGCCCAGGGCCACGAGGATCGCCTCGTAGTCGCCCGAGAGACCGGTGCCGAGCAGCTGGCTCGACTGGATGCCCTGCAGGTTGGCCCGCACGCCGATCTCGCCGAAGTCGTTCTGGAGGATCGTGGCGATGTCGGTCCAGGTCGACGAGTCGTTGCCGTAGGTCAGGGTGAACTCGAGCTCGCGCTCGGGCGTGATGTTGCGGATGCCGTCGCCGTCGGTGTCGGTGAGGCCGAGCTCGTCGAGCGCCGCGGCCGCCGCTTCGAGGTCGTACATGCGCATGAGGTCGGTCGTGTCCTCGTAGAACGCGCCGTTGGCGGGGGCCGTGGGCGTGCCGGGGATCTCGGCCAGACCGTTGTAGACGTCGTCGATCACGCGCTGACGGTCGACCGCACGCTCCATCGCCTGACGGAAGGCGACGTCGGAGAACACGCCGGCCAGGTCCTCGTCCGCGGCGTCGAAGTTGAACGCCAGGTGCGGCGGCGAGCCGAAGAGCGCGGGCGACTGGATGACGCTGAAGTCGGCGCCGGCGAGCTCGCGGCTCTTGAAGTCGGGGAACTGCGCGCCCGAGATGTTGAGCTGGTCGAGGTTGCCCGCCAGGAACTGGGCGACCTGGGCGTCGGTGCCGGGGATGATCAGGAAGTCGATGCCGTCGACGTAGGGCAGCGCGGTGCCGGTCTCGTCGACCTTCCAGTAGTCGGGGTTCTTGACGAGGCGGACCACCTGGCCCGGGACGTACTCGGAGAGCTGGAACGGACCCGTGCCGACCACTTCGCTGGGGTCGACGTCGGTGGGCCAGGCGTCGTTGATCTCGGCCGCGGCCGCGCCGCCCTCGACGCTCAACGGCAGCAGCTTGTGCTTGGGCATGATCGGGAAGCGCTGCTGGAGCAAGAACGCCGCGGCCGGGGCCGGCAGCGTCATGCGAACGGTGAGGTCGTCGACCTTCTCGAACGTGACCGGCTGGGCCACGCCGTCGACGGTGAACTGGAAGTTCGCGGCGTCACCGGCGCGCGCCTCGGGGTTGGTGATCACCTGCTCGTAGGTGAAGATCACGTCGTCGGCCGTGAAGGGGGTGCCGTCGTGCCAGGTCACGCCTTCGCGCAGGTGGAAGGTGTACTCGGTCCCGTCCTCGGAGACTTCCCACGACTCGGCCAGGCCGGGCACCAGTTCGTAGGTCTCGAGGTCGAACTCGACCAGCGTGTCGAAGATGTGCTGCGCCAGCGTCTGGCTCACGGTGCTGATCTCGCCGTAGTAGAAGAAGCGCGGCGGGCTGTCGCCGAGCGCCAGGGTGAGCGTCCCGCCGGGCGTGCCGGGCTCGAGACCGAGACCGGGGTACGCGACCGTGCGCGTCTGGGCCATGGCGAAGCTGCCCAGCGTCACGAGCGAGGCGAGGAGTAGGGCGTGCGAACGTCGGATCATGAAGACCTCCTGTTGCGATGTGCGCTGCTCGCTTAGGATAGTCCACTTCAAGACCACACATCGCCTCGTCGCGTCACGTCGCCTTCACGTTCGGGCCGCCGGCCGGCCCTCGCGGCGCGTCGTGCACGTCCTGGTCGTCGTCCAGTTCGTCTCGCCGGCCGCGGACGCGCCGGCAGGACTGGTCCACGGGTGGTATGCTCCGCCCACCCGATCGCGGACCCGATCGCGGGGCCGCATCACGGGACCCGCCCGCGGGACCCCTACCGAAGCGAGGCCCGAAGTGAGGCGCCCGATGCCCAGCCCCCTGCACGCCGACGTCGCCGCGGCCCCGGCCCCTCCGCGGTGGAACGTCGACAAGCGCCTGCCGACCCCCGCCTACCTGCAGCTGCGCGACCAGCTGGCGCTGGCGATCGGCCGCGGCACGTTGCCGGCCGGGCACGCGCTCCCGAGCGAGCGCGACCTGGCGCTGGAGCTGGGCTTGTCGCGCATGACGGTGCGGCGCGCCTTCCGCGAGCTGGAGAACGACGAGCTCGTCGAGCCACGGCACGGGTCGGGCACCTACGTCCGCACGCGGCGCCTGGAGCAGACCATCGACCGGGTGATCGGCTTCACCGACGAGGCACGCCACCTCGGCTTCCGGCCCGGATCGCGCCTGCTCGAGTTGGGGGTGGTGTCCGCGGAGCCGGACGTGGCCGAGGCGCTGCGCTGTCGCGCGGGCGCCGACGTTCTGCGCGTCGCGCGGCTGCGGACGGCCGACGACGCGCCGCTCGCGCTGCAGCTCGCCTTCTTGCGCTCGTCGCTGGCGTCGCTGACGGTCGACGATCTCGAGGTGGACGGCAGCCTCTACCGCGCGCTCGAGCGGCGCTTCGGCGTCCTGCCGCAACGAGCACGCCAGACGATCACCGCCCGGCTGCCCACCCGGCGCGAGCGCGTGCTGCTCGAGATCGGCTCCCACGAGCCGGTCCTGGGGCTGGAGCGCACGACCTTCGACCCCGACGACCTCCCGTTCGAGTTCGTGCGCTCGGCCTACCGCGGCGATCGCTACCGCGTCGCGCTCGACCTGCGCGCCCCCGACCGTTCGTGACCCTCGTCGGGCTCGACGCCGGGCGCTACGAGGAGGCGGCGGCGGTGTGGAACGCCACGTTCGGTCGCAGCCACCCGTTGACCGCGCGTGGCTGGGAGGCTTGGTGGGCCTCGCCGGACGCCGATCCCGAGCTCGCCTGGGGCGCCCGCGACGCGACCGGCGCCCTCACCGGGTTCGCGCTCGCGCGAGCCCCGCGACGCCCCTGGGCACCCGCCGACCTCGGTCACGTGTCGCTCCTGGCGGTGCAGCCTTCGGCCCAAGGCGCGGGTGTGGGCGCGCGTCTGTGGGACGCGGCGACGGCCGCCTTGCGGGCCCGCGGACGCGCGAAAGTCCGTCTGGGCGCCGATCCCGAGCGTCTGCTGCCGGGGGTGCCGGCGAGCGCGCCGCGCGCGACGTGGCGGTTCCTGCGGGGGCGCGGCGTGCGCCCCGGACGCATGGAGAGCGACCTGCTGCTCGACCTGGCTTCGCCACTCGAGGGCCACGCGCTGCCGGAGGGGGTCCGCCTGGTCGACGACACCCCGGACGCCGCGATCGGTTTCGTCACGGCCGCCTTCCCGGGCCGTTGGGCCGACGAGGTGACGCGCTACGCGGCTGCCGGTACGCCCGTGCTGACGCTCTGGCGGGCCGAGACGGCGATCGGCTTCTGCGTCGCCGCCCGCCCCGACGACCGCGTCTTGGCGCCGGGTCTGGCCTGGGCGTCGGCGCTGCCGGGCGTGGTGGGCGGCCTCGGGCCGCTCGGCCTCGCCGAAGCGGCGCGCGGGAGCGGTCTCGGCCTCGCGTGGGTGGCCGAGGCGGCGCGCTGGCAGCAGGCGCGCGGCGCCACGGCCGCGGTGATCGACTGGACCGACCTGACCGACTTCTACGGGCGCCTGGGCGCCCACGTCTGGCGCGTGTACCAACGCGCGGAGGTGCGATCGTGACCGACCGCGACCCATCCGACGACCTCGAGGGCCTGGGCGCCTTCTCGACCGAGGCCGTCGACCCGGCGTTCGCCGACCTCGACGCCTGGCCCCTCGAGCGCACGCTCGCCGCGCTCGTGGACGGTCAGCGGCGCGCGATCGAGGCGGTGGCGCGGGCGTTGCCTGCGTTGGAGGCGGCGGCCGCCGGCATCGAGACGCGCGTGCGGGCCGGGGGCCGCCTCGTGTACGCGGGCGCCGGCACCTCGGGCCGCTTGGCGGTGCAAGACGCCGCCGAACTGCCGCCGACCTTCGGCTTCGACCGGGCGGTGGTCCTCATGGCGGGTGGCGCCGTGGCGGGTCAGCAAGCGCGCGAGGGCGCCGAGGACGACGTCGACGACGCCAGGCGCGCGGTGGCCGAGGCGGGCGTGGGCAGCGACGACGCCTTCGTGGGGTTGGCCGCCAGCGGCCGCACGCCCTACACGGTCGCGGCGGTGCGGGCGGCGCGCACGGCCGGCGCGTTCACGGTCGGCATCGCCAACGTGGCCGACACCCCACTGCTGGCGGCCGCCGACGTGGCCATCTGGCTCGACACCGGTCCCGAGGTGTTGGCCGGCTCGACGCGATTGGCGGCCGGGACCGCGCAGAAGGCCGCGCTCAACGCCCTGTCGACGGCGGTGCTGGTCCGTGCGGGCGGTGCCTACTCGAACCTGATGGTGGGCATGCGGCCGCTCAACGCCAAGCTGCGACGCCGCGCGGTCACGCTGGTGGCCCAGGCGGCCGCCGTGCCCGAGTCCGCCGCCGCCGAGGCGCTCGCCGCGAGCGACCACGACCTCCGCACGGCGATCGTGGTGGCGCGCACGGGGGTCGACGTGGCGCGCGCCCGAGCCGCCCTCGTCGCCCACGGCGACCGGGTGCGCGACGCGTTGCGGTCCTTGCAGAGCGGCTAGGAGGCGTCGCCGCGGCGCCCGTGCGGCGCGTCGGCGTCCGTCGGCTCGGTGTCGTCCTCGCGCTTCGCCGCGGCGGCGCGGCCGCGTTCGGCCAACGCCCGCGCGATCTCGTCGAGATCGAACCGCGAGGCGAAGCGGGTCTTGAGCGACCAGACCTCGAGAGACCGCCGGATGGCGGCCGGATCGCCCGTCGCGGGTCGTCGGGCACGACGCAGGTACGCCTCGGCGCGCGCCAGGGCGAGCTCGAACAGTGCGTCGCGGGGGCCAGCGGGGGCGTCGTCCTCGTGCACGGCCTCAGCCGCCGTTCGGGTCGCCGCGCACGCGCGCCTCGTAGCCGGCGGCCCGCAACGCCTCCGCCCCGCGCCGCTGCTCGTCGAGCGAGTCGAACGCGAGCCGCAGCGCCCCACCGCTCTCTCGCACGCCCAGCACCTCGATGTCCTTGACGTTGACCTGCGCGTCGCCGAGCGCCTGCGTGATGCGCGCGAGCTGGCCGGGCCGGTCGGGGACGGCGATGACGACCTCGAACCGGGCGGGCATGAGCGAGCGCCGGACGACGGGGAGCGCGTCGCGCGTGCGCTTGGCCGACTCCGCGGCTTCCAGCAGGGCGTCGGGGTCGTCGAGGCGTTCGGCGAGCGCCGTGAGGGCCCGTCCGAAACGCGCGACGGCGTCGCGCACGGCGACCCCGTTGGCGACCACCATGTCGCGGCTCATGCGCGGGCTGCCCGAGGCGACCCGCGTGAGGTCGCGGAAACCGCCCGCGGCCAGGAGCATGAGCAGCTCGCGCTCGTCGGCCTCGGCCACGAGCTGGGTCAGCGCGACGGAGGCGAGGTAGGGCACGTGGCTCACCGTCGCCACGAGACGGTCGTGCAGACCCGGGTCGACCTCGATCGGATGGGCGCCCAGCGCGCGCACGAGGGCGGTCACCTGCGTCAGCGCCGCGGGGTCGGTGCCGGCGGTGGGGGTGAGCACCCAGACGGCGTTCTCGAGCAGGGCGGCGTCGGCGTGCAGCACGCCCACGCGCTCCGAACCCGCCATCGGGTGGCCGCCCACGAAGCGGAGCTCGCCCGTGAGCGCCGCCACCACGTCGGCCTTGGCGCTGCCGACGTCGGTGACGATCGCGTCCGGCCGCAGGTGCGGCGTCATCTCGTGGGCGAGCCGCACGAGCGACCTCGCCGGGGTGGCGAGGACGACGAGGTCGGCGTCGGCCAGCCACGGGCCGGCCTCGAGCCGGGCCTCGTCGATCACGCCCAGCCCCCGGGCGGCCTCCAGGACCTCCGGGTCGCGGTCGAACCCCACCACCCGGCGTGCCAGGAACCGTTGCTGGAGGCCCAGGCCCACGGAGCCGCCGATGAGCCCGACGCCGGCCAGCACGACGGTGTCGACGAGCGGCGCGGGCCGGGCGGCGGGATCGGGCGCGCGGGTCACGCCGAGCGGCTCAGAGGCTCTTGCCGACGGCGGCGACGACGCCGCGGAGCGCCGACATGAGGGACGCGAACTCGCCGTCGTCGAGCTGCTGCGCGGCGTCCGACTTGGCGTCCTCGGGGTGGGCGTGCACCTCGACGATGATGCCGTCGGCGCCGGCGGCCGCGGCCGCCAGCGCCAGCGAGGGCACCAGGGCGCGCCGGCCCGCGGCGTGGCTCGGGTCGACCCACACCGGCAGGTGGCTGAGTTCCTTGAGCACCGGCACCGCGGAGATGTCGAGCGTGAAGCGGGTCGACGTCTCGAAGGTGCGGATCCCGCGCTCGCACAGGACCACGTTCGGGTTGCCCTGGGAGAGCACGTACTCGGCGGCTTGGAGGAACTCGCTGATCGAGGTGGACAGGCCGCGCTTGAACAGCACCGGTTTGCCGCTCTTGCCGACCTCGGCCAGCAGGGCGAAGTTCTGGGTGTTGCGCGCGCCGATCTGCATCATGTCGGCGGTGGCGGCCACCGTCTCGACCAGCTCCGGTGACGTGACCTCGGTGACGATCGGCATGCCCGTCTCGGCCCGCATCTCGGCCAGGAGCGCCAGCCCCTCCTCGCCCAGGCCCTGGAACGAGTACGGGCTGGTGCGCGGCTTGTAGGCGCCACCGCGCAAGACCTGCGCCCCGTGGCGGTGGGCGATGGTGGCCGCGTCGCGCAACTGCTCGCGCGACTCGACGCCGCACGGACCGGCGGCCACGACGAAGCGGCCGCCCCCGGTGGTCACGTTTCCGATCGCCACGCTGGAGTCGTCGTGGCGGAACTCGCGCGAGGCGAGCTTGAACGGCTTGGTGATGCGCACCACGTTCTCCACGCCGGGCAGGGCGCGCAGGTGCTCGCGGACGTCCTCGGTGGGGGCGGGACCGATGGCGCCGATCAGGCTGCGCGACTCGCCATCGCTGACGTGGGGGGTGAAGCCGAGCGCGACGATCTCGGCCAGGACGCGCTCGCGCTGTTCGGGCGCGGCGCCCTTCTGCATGACGACGACCATGGAGACTCCTTGACGGTGGGGGTCCGTCGGCGCGCGTCAGCGCGCGGATCGGGGGGAGGCGAGAGGGGAGCGACGATAGCCATAGCCGTCGTCCACGCCATCACCCCCGTCCGGGGCGTTCGCCGCCGCGCTTCCAGCGCGACCCCCGAGGGGGATCGCGCTGGAGGCATGACGGACGCGCTGCATGGCGCGGAGTCTATCAGGCGGCGACGGCGTCGCGGCAAGCCTCCAGGAAGAGGCGGAACGGTGCGCGCTGGTCCGGGTACGTGGCGTAGCTCATCTCGGGATGCCATTGGACGCCCAGCAGCCAGGCGCCGTCGGTGCCCTCGACGGCCTCGACCAGTCCGTCCCCGGCGTGCGCGGTGGCCCGCAAGCCGCGGCCGAGCCGGTCGAGCGCCTGGTGGTGGTAGGTGTTGACCCTCACCTCGTCGGCGCCGAAGCCGGCCCGGATCCGGGAGCCCGCGACCAACGCGAGCGCATGGTGGGGGCGCCCGCCGGGGTCGCGCTGGCTGTGCTGCAGCGGCCCCCCGAGCGCCGGGACGTGCTGGTGGAGCGTGCCGCCCTCGGCCACGTTCATGATCTGGATCCCACGGCACACGCCGAACACCGGTTTGCCGGCCGCCCGAGCGGCGCGGTAGAGCGCCAGCTCGAACGCGTCGCGCACGGGATCGACGGACCCCAGGTCGGGGTGCGGCAGCTGGTCGAAGTACGCCGGATCGATGTCGGGACCGCCCGAGAGGAGCAGGGCGTCGGCGCGCCCGACGTAGTCCTCGGCCGTGGCCGGGTCGGTGTTGGCCACCAGCACGGGCAGGCCGCCTTCGGCGACGACCGCCTCGGTGTAGTTGCGTCCGCTGTACACGTCCTCGCGACGCAGGCCGAGGTTGAGGACGCCGGTGCTGGTGGTGATCAGGACGAGGGGGCGCGCAGGGCGGGGCATGGTGGCCGAGTGTACGCCGGTGGTGCGGGTCGGCGAATGGAGCACCTCAACCGACGGATCGGAGCAGCACGAACTTCAGGTACCGGCTCTCGGGGAAGCCGAGGCGTTCGGGATGGTCGGGCGCGGCGCCGAAGCGGCCGAGCACGTGCAGCGTGCGGCCCGCGTCGGCGGCCGCGTCGGCGAGGACGTTCAGGAACTCGGCCTCCTGCAGGTGCGCGCTGCACGACGAGGACCCCAGGACGCCGTCCGGGGCGAGCAGGCGGATCGCCCGCAGGTTCAGCTCCTTGTACGCGGCCATCGCCTGGGGTAGGTCGCGGACGCGTTTGGCGAGGGCCGGCGGGTCGACGCTGATCGTGTCGAAACGGGCCCCGGCGCGGTCGAGCTCGCGCAGGTGGTCGAAGGCGTCCGCACGGGTGAGCCGCGGTGCCGGGAGACCGTTGCGGTCCGCGGCCGCCGCGGCCTGCGCCAGGGCCGCCGCCGAGCTGTCGACCAGTTCGACGCTCCGAGCGCCCGCCCGCGCCAGGTGGAGCCCGAAGCCGCCGTGGTACGCGAAGACGTCGAGGGCGGCGCCGCGCGCATGGACCGCCAGGCGTCGGTGGTTGAGGCGCTGGTCCAAGAAGGTGCCCGTCTTCTGGCCCGCCCGCGGCTGGACGAGCCAGACCAGACGGCCGTCGCTCACCTCGACCGTCTCCGGGACCTCGCCCGCCAGCGTCCGCACCGTGCGTGGCAACCCCTCATGGGCGCGCGCGGGCGCGTCGAAGCGGCCGAGCACGCCCGCGGGGGTCGGAGCGCCGACCGCCTCCAGGGCGGGCGGCAGCGCGTCGACGAGCGCGTCGAGGTGGGGCTCCAGCGCCGCGGAACCGTTCTGGACGACCAGCACGGGTCCCAACCTGTCGACGACCAGCCCCGGCAGGCCGTCGGCCTCGCCGTGGACGTAGCGGAAGCCGGTCACGCCCCCCATGTGGGCGTCCGGATCGTGCTCCAGCGCCGCGCGCCGCGCCACCGCGGCGCGCAGGCGATCGACCAGCAGGGCTTCGTCCACGGGCGTGTCGTGCACGTGCAGCAGGCGCACCGCGATCTGCGAGGTCGGGTGCACGGCCGCCCAACCCAAGGTGCGGCCGCGGGGGTCGTGCACGGGCGCGAACCCGGCCTCGTCCGGCAGTCGGGTCACGTCCGAGCGGTAGACCCAGGGGTGACCCGCGGCGAGCCGCGCGGCGCCGCGCGCCGCCACCACCACGGGCCGAAGGTCCTCGGGGCTGGGCGTCGGCGCGTTCGGCATCGGCGCATGGTAGCAGCGTCGGCCCCGGGGCCCCGATGGGCCGCGCCCTTCGGGATGGGCGCGGGTCCCCGTGGCATACTTCCCGGGGTGCGGATCCCGGGTGCGACCCGGCTCCACCCGGCCGAAGGAGGAAGCCATGCCCGGCATCGCCATCATCGGCGCCCAATGGGGCGACGAAGGGAAAGGCAAGGTCGTCGACGCGCTCGCGGCGGAGGCGGATTGGGTGGTTCGTTACTCGGGCGG
>CAVSJH010000034.1:0-10482 GCA_963728245.1 uncultured Trueperaceae bacterium | reverse complement strand
GAAGCGCGCCTCGATCGCCTGGCACGCCATCCCGGCTACCGCCACGAACGCATCGACCTCGCCGATGGCGCCGCCGTCGCGCGCGTCTTCGCGGAGACCAAGCCCGAACGCGTCGTCAACCTCGCCGCCCAGGCCGGCGTGCGCTATTCGCTCAACAATCCGCGGCCTACGTGCAGCAACCTGGTCGGCTTCGCCAACCTGCTCGAAGGCTGCCGCCACAACGGCGTGGAGCACCTCGTACGCGAGCTCCAGCAGCGTCTACGGCGCCAACACGCGATGCCGTTCTCGTCACCAGAACGTCGACCACCCGGTCAGCCTTTACGCCGCGAGCAAGAAGGCCAACGAGCTGATGGCGCACACCTACTCGCACCTCTACGGCCTGCCCACCACCGGCCTGCGCTTCTTCACCGTCTACGGCCCCTGGGGCCGCCCCGACATGTCGCCGTTGCTGTTCGCCAGCGCGATCCTGGAGGGCCAGCCGATCGACGTCTTCAACCACGGCGACATGCGGCGCGACTTCACCTACGTCGACGACGTCGTCGAGGGCGTGCTGCGCGTGCTCGACCGGCCCGCGCGGCCCAACCCGGCCTTCGACCCCGCCGACCCCGACCCGGCACCAGCTGCGCGCCCTAGCGCGTGTACAACATCGGCAACCACACCCCGGTCGAGCTGCTCGACTCATCGGCCTCGAGGAGCGCTGGGCAAGAAGGCGATCAAGAACCTCCTGCCGATGCAGCCCGGCGACGTGCACGCCACCTACGCCGACATCGGCGACCTCGAGCGCGACGTCGGCTTCACGCCGGCACGCCGCTCGAGGAGGGCCTGCGGCGCTTCGTGGCGTGGTTCAGGGAGTACTACCGGGTCTGACGAAGGCGCTCAGTCGAACGAGGCGACCGAGGGCACCAGCGCGTAGGCCACGAACGGCGTCGGCTCCACGACGCGGACGCGCCAAGTGGGCCCGTCCTCCAACGTCCAGCCGATCTGGTTCCACCCCTGCGCCAGCTCGAGTTCGACGTCGAACGCGGTGCAGCCGCCGCCGGTCGCCACCGTGGCGTCGCGATCGACGTGCAGCCAACCGTAGAACGTGCCCCCGAACGCCTCGAGGGCGACGCCCGCCGGCACGGGGACGTCGGTGGCCACCATGGGGAACGCGCCGTCGGCCGTCCACCCCAGCATGCCCGGGATCGAGGCGCCCTCGAAGACCATGACGGTGGCCTTCGCGTCGCCGGGCACCGCGACGGGAGCGCACAAGGACGCGTCGAGGTTGAGGAGCGCTTCCTCGAGCGGCACGACGACGCCGGTGGGGAGGTCGGCGGCCACGGGCAGATGGACGGTCGTGGCACCCTCGGTGGCGCCGGCCACCGACCCCACGAACCGGTCGGGGGTGATCTCGATCAGGTCCTGGCGCCCGATGGCCGACGTCGCCATGAGCGCGTCCGCGTCGGCGACGACGAGGCCGAGCGCGAACACGGTCGGCGAGCCGCCCCGGGTGTAGACCGACCCCTCGACCTGCCGGAGGCCGACGTCGGGCGGGGTCGCCTCGCCGCAGGCGGCGAGGGCGAGGGCGAGCAGCACGAGGAGCAGGACAGGGCGGTACGGCATCGTCGACCTCCGGAGGCGCCGAACGGCAGCGCGTTCCCCGAGTGTCGCCGCGGGCCCGTCAGGGCCGTGTCGAACCGCTCACATCGATGAGGTCAGGCTTGTGTGCGAAAGACGAGGTCGCTCCCGTGGGTGGTGCGGGGATCGACGGCCGCAGCGCGTGTCGCCGGCGCCCGGGTCGTCGACGCTCGCGCCGTCGCCGCCCGATGCGCCGCGCTGCCGCGCCCCTTGGCGCGGTCCTGCACGATGACCGCGGCGACGAGCGCGCCGCAGACGAGGTAGAGCGTGAGGAGGGCGAGGAAGACCATGTTGGCGTCAGCATAGGGGCGTCGGCCTGACGAGATCCTCACGCCCGGCGCGGGGGTCCGCGCAGTTCGCCGCAGGTACGGCTGCCACGGGCTCCGCGGCGGCGAGGGGGTAGAACGAGTTGGACACCAGCGCCCGCACGGGAACGAGGGTCGAGCCGCATGACGAACGACACTTCCAGCAAACGGTCGCAAACGAGCACGGCCCAGGACCCCGTCGTGTCCGTCGTCATCCCCGCCTACGACGTCGCCGACACCCTCGGCGTCCAGCTCGAAGCCCTGACCCAGCAGACGTTCGACCGCCCGTGGGAGGTGATCGTCGCCGACAACGGGTCGTCGGACGACACGCTCGGCGTGGCGTACGCGTTCGCCGAACGGCTACCGCTACGGACGGTCGACGCGAACAGCGTCCAGGGCGCCGCGCACGCACGCAACGTCGGCGCCCGCGAGGCCGGCGCCCCGCTGCTCGCGTTCGTCGACGCCGACGACGAGGTGGCGCCCGGGTGGCTGGCGGCGATCGTGACCGCGCTCGACGGCCGGGACGCGGTGGCGTCGCGGTTCGACCTCCAGCGGCTGAACGCCGAGGACGTGGCGTCGACGCGTGAGGTGCCGCAGCAGAAGGGGCTCAACGAGAACCGTTTCCTCCCGCACGCCTCGGCGTCGGGCCTCGCCGTCCACCGCCACGTCCACGACGCCATCGGGGGCTTCGACGAGAGCATGCTCCGCCTACAGGACACCGACTACTGCTGGAGGCTGCAGCTCGCGGGCTTCACCCTCCACTACGTCGAGGACGCTCTGGTGCACTACCGTCTCCGCGAGTCGGTGGCCGCCTCGACGCGGCAGTCGTTCGGGTACGGACGCTACGACGGCCACCTCTACCATCGGTACCGCTCGTTCAGCGCCAAGCACGTGTCCCTCACGCATCAACTGGGCGGCATCGCCCGCGGGACGCTCGACGTCGCGCGCGCATCGTTGCGACGCGCACCGCGCAAGGAGCTGCGCTCGCTCGCCCACAACGTCGGCTTCACGATCGGCTGGGTCGAGGCCGGCCTCAAGCGGCGAGCGGAGCCCGATGGAAGCCCGGTCAGGATCGAACTGAGGGAGCGAGCGCGGTCGCGAAGGCGTCGAGGTCGGACCGGGTCGACGCACCGGCGCTACCGGGGTCCTCCGCGAACGCCCGGTACCAGGCGGCGGTCCGGTCGAGCGTGGTCGAGAGGTCCCACCGCGGCGACCAACCGAGTTCCACGTGCGCCTTCGACCAATCGAGCTTCAGGACGCCGGCTTCGTGCGGTTGTTCGCCGCTGCCGCGGATCCACGACGCCCCCGACCCCCAGCGTTCGGCAAGCCGGTCGGCCAGCCACGCGACGGGCCGCGCGTCGTCTTCGCGCGGTCCGAAGTTCCAGGCCGTGCACGCCGTCGGGTCGGCGGCCAGCAGCCGCTGCGCCAGGACGAGGTAGCCCGCCAACGGCTCGAGCACGTGCTGCCAGGGGCGCACGGCGGCAGGGTTCCGGATCGTGACGGGTTCGTCCCGTTCGAAGCCCCGGATCAGGTCGGGCACGAGGCGGTCGGCGGCCCAATCGCCGCCGCCGATCACGTTGCCGGCACGCGCGGTGGCGACGCCGACCCCGTGGTCCGACAGCCGGTCGACCGGGAAGAACGACCGGCGGTACGAGGCCGTGACGATCTCGGTCGCCGCCTTGCTGCTGGAGTAGGGGTCGTGCCCGCCCAGCTCGTCGGACTCTCGGTACGGCCACGGCCACTCGTGGTTCTCGTACACCTTGTCGCTCGTGACCACGACGACGGCTCGCACGCTCGGCGTCGAGCGCACGGCGTCGAGCAGGTTCGCCGTGCCCATGACGTTCGTGCCGAACGTCTCGATCGGGTCGGCGTACGAGCGGCGCACGAGCGGCTGCGCGGCCAGGTGGAGCACGACCTCGGGTTCGGCGCGTCGCAGCGACGCCCGCAACCGCTCGGCGTCGCGCACGTCGGCGATCTCACCGTCGAGGTGGGCGGCGAGACCGAGCGCGTCGTGCAGGTTGGGGGTGGATCGGCGCCTCGAGCGCGTAACCGTGGACGGTCGCCCCGAGCCCGACCAGCCACGACGCCAGCCAACTCCCCTTGAAGCCGGTATGGCCCGTCAGGAACACCCGTCGGCCGCGCCAGAGGTCGGCGTCGATCACGCGGCGGCGCCCTCGAAGCCGAACGTCCGGTCCTGCTCGGCGCGCAGCTGCACCACCAAGCGGTCGGCGGGCAGGTCGACGTCGTCGTAGGTCAGCACCTGGTCTTGCGGCACGTCGCGCTTGAGGCGCGCACCCTCGGCCAGGCCCACCGGCAACTGGCCGTCGCGCGCCGCGACCTCGGCCTGCGCACACGCGCCGTACGTCGCGAACCCGCCGATCCCGTCGACGGTCTCGCCGGCCTTGAGATCGCGCTTGGCGTGGGCGACGACGTCGACGCGGGGCGCGCGCGGCAGCGACGAGACCACGTCGTCGCCGAACAGCGCGACGCGCGCCAGGCTGATCGGCACCTCGAGCGCGGTCAGGTGGTAGGGGACGTAGAAGCTGTAGCAGCGGGCCGTCGCCGAGCTTGCCGTAGCGCAGGTAGATCTCGCGCTCCGGGTCGTCGTTGGCGGCGAACACGAAGACGCCCGGGCCGGGTTTCGCGCCCGACCACGTAGTCGACGATGCCCCCGAGCTCCCGCAGACGGTCGAGCCCCACCTCGTCGAGGAACGTGGTCCGCAGGTCGTCGACGTGACCGTCGAACACGGGGCCCACCATGCCGGGACGCGCCACGGTCATCCCCGTCGCGTTCGCGACCAGTGCCTGCTCGAACGAGATCTTCGTGCCGTCCGCGAAGCTGGTCACCATCTCGGGGGTCTGCCCCCATTGCGCCGCGAACTGCGCTTGCGTCTTGGGCGTGCGGTAGCGGTCCTGCAATCCCTTGACGTTGCCGGCCACGAGCGGCGTCAGCCCGAGCGTTCGGACGAACCGCACCAGGTTGAGCTGCACCGCGGGTTGGTCCCCGTCGCAGCCGGTGAGGTGCGTGCCCGCCGCCGCCGCCTTCGCCTGCAGGATCGGACCCACCGTGGCGGCGAGCTCGGCGTTCATGGTGACGACGTCCTTGCCGTGCTCGATCGCGGTCGTGATCACCCAAGCACCGAAGTCGATGGCGCCCGTCGACTCGAGCAGGATGTCCACGCTCGGCGCCGCGCACAACAGGCTCGCGTCGTCGGTCACGGCGGGGACCCCGGCACGGATCGCGTCCTCGAGAGCCTCGACGGTCGCCACGTCGCGCACCTCGTCGGCAGCGTGACCGGCGTGTCGGAAGACGCCGTGGGCTCGCTCGGGCGTCCGGTTCGAGATCGCCACCAAGCGCAGGCCGGGGACCGCGTGCAGCAGTTGGCGGGCGATGGCGCGGCCCATGAAGCCGGCACCCACCATCCCCACCCGCACCGGACGGCCTTCGGCCTCGCGGCGCCGAAGCGCTTCGTCGACGATGATCATGGTCTTACCTCCGCGCGCGTCGAGCCGTGACCCGACGTCGGTCGCGCAGCCTACCTCACCGCGACCCGAACCCTGTGACGATCGTCCGCAACGTCTCGAGAACGATCCGGAAGTCGAGGGCCAGGGAGCAGCGTCGCACGTAGTAGAAATCGTGGCGCAGCTTGATCTTGGTGGCCAAGGTGTCGTCGGCGTAGCCCTGCATGACCTGGGCCCAACCGGTGATGCCCGGGCGCAGGTTGTGGCGCAGGTCGTAGAGCGGGATCTCGTCGGCGAACTGGCTGGCGAAGCCGCGCTGTTCGGGCCGCGGGCCGATGATGCTCATCTCGCCGCGCAGCACGTTCCACAACTGCGGGATCTCGTCGAGCCGGAACTTGCGCAGGAAGTGGCCGATCTTGGTGATGCGCGGGTCGGCGTGCGTCGCGAAGGCGGAACCGTTGAGCTCCGAGTCGGCCTTCATCGAGCGGAACTTGACCATCATGAACGGCTTGCCCCGCAGGCCCACCCGTTCTTGCCAGAAGAGGATCGGACGCCCGCTGTCGATGAGCACCACCAGCGCCACGATCGCGGCGATGAGCAGGATGAGCGGTGAGAGCAGCACGATGGCGGCCACGTCGAAGAAGCGCTTCCAGGCCAGGTAGCGCGACTGCCCCTCGAGCACCTGGAAGGCCCAACGACCGTTGAGCATCTCGAACGGCACCCGGCGCGTGAGCGCCTCGAGCACGAGCGGCGCGGCCAACACCTTGACCCCGTAGAGGTCGGCGTGGTCCATCCACTGGCTCCACTCGGCGTCGTACGACACGACCGGGTCGGTGACCACGACGTCCCAGCCATGGAAGCGCTGCGGCGGCTCGGTGTGGCAGAACACCTCGACGCCCGACAGCCCCTGGAGCTCCTTGGCGAATCCCGGCGTGCCGATGAGCAGCATCCGCAATGGATGGAGCCGACGTCCCAACATCCCGCGTCCCACGATCATCAAGCCGACCCAGACCAGCGTGAACTGGGCGAAGACGAAGACGGGCGCGAAGACGTCGATGAGCGACAACAAGCCGAAGGTGATCAGGCTGGCCAACACCGGCACGACGAACGACTCCGGACGCGTACGCCGCAGGATCGTGTCGAGGGTCCGACGCTGGGAGATCGCGAACCAGAGGTAGAGCGAGTTCACGGTCAGGAACGTCGCCATCACCCGGTGCTCCACCAGCGCGACGTCGACCTGCACGAGCACGAGGCCCAGCGCGACCATCAGGCTCAGGGCGTCGACGATCCCCAGCCAGGTGCGCCAACCGATCCGCGGCGTCAGGATGTCGGTCGAAGCCGCGTGGCCGTCGGCGCTGACCACGGAGAAGGAGGGTGAACGTGCATCGGCGGAGTATCCCACGGTCGACGAGAAATCCGCGTGAATTTCGTTCGGCGTGGCTCGTGCGGTCGCACCCTCAGGGGACGCCGCCACGTCGTCGAGCTCCACCGGCTGGACGTGGTGCGACGGATGCTCCACGATCCGACGATAGCCATCGCGGTGAAGACGCGCCGGTTCGTCCGTACGTGGTCGCAGGCGTTGTCGAGCGTCCCTGGTCGTCACGGCGCCACCCCCATCCGGTCGCGTGCGCGACCCTCGCCCACGGCGTCCAGCAGCCGTCGCAACCCTGCGTCCAGCGGACGAGGCGCCCAGCCACCCAGGGCGGTCCTCAAGCGGGACACGTCCGCGCGAGAATCGCGCACCTCGCCGGGGCGCGCGGACGCGAACGACCGCGGCGCGCGTCGACCCGCGACGCGCTCCAGCGCGTCGATCAGGTCCAGCACGCTCGTCGCGACGCCGGTCCCGACGTTGAGCACCCACGGATCGGGCGCTCTCTCGAGCGTCAGGCAACCGACGATGGCGTCGACCACGTCGTCGACGGCGACGAAATCGCGCGTCTGGCGCCCGTCGCCGTAGACCGTGAGGGGTGCACCCTGCACGACGCGATCGGCGAACAGGCTGATGACGCCCGAGTACGGCGAATCGGCCGCCTGGCGCGGGCCGTAGACGTTGAAGAAGCGCAGGGCCACCGCCGGCAGGCCGAACGTGCGCCGGTAGAAGCTGAGCAGGTGTTCGCCCGCGAGCTTGTCGGCGGCGTACGGCGTCTGCGGGTCGAGCGCGCCCCCCTCGGCGACCGGCGGGGTCCGTTCGTCGCCGTACACCGCCGCGCTGCTCGCGTACACGAGCCGCAGGACGTCGGCGTCGCGCGCCGCCTCGAGGACCTGCAGCGTGGCGACCAGGTTGGCCCGGTGCGTGCCGAGCGGGTCCTCCACCGAGCGCTGGACCGAGGCGACGGCGGCCAGGTGGACCACGCGGCTGCAGCCCTCGATCGCGCGGCGCACGGTGGCGCCGTCGGCGGCGTCGCCCTCGATCAAACGCACGCGCGCGTCCTGCGGCAGATGCTCGCGGCGTCCCGTCGACAGGTCGTCGAGGACGGTCACGTGCGCGCCGAGCGTCAGCAGCCGGTCGACCACGTGCGAGCCGATGAAGCCGGCGCCACCGGTGACCAGCACGCGCTCGCCGCTCAGGTCGATGTCGCTCATGAGCGCATCTCGGTGGACGTCGACTCGGTGGGCTTCGCGCCATCCCAAGCGGGAACGTGGGCGGGTCGAGCTCGGTAGGGGAACGAACCTCGTGACAACACGCTGGCCAGGAAACCCGCACCCCAGGTGAGGTGGATGACGACGAAGGCGAGTGCAACGGATCCCACACCGGCTCGGCCCGAGGCCGTCCGCGCAGCCACCACCGTGACCACGGCCAGGTAGAGCGCCAGCACCGTCAGCAACGCGACGCGCGCGAACGGCCACCAGGGCGCCAGGACCGCTGCGCCGAGCAGACCCGCGACGAAGGCGGCGGGGATCAGTTGGCGCCACCGCAGCGAGCGGGGATGCCGTCGGAGCGTCTCGACGCGCCACCAGCCGTACTCGAAGTACTGCTTGGCGAGCCCGCGCACCGTGCCGCGCGGGGTGTAGGTGAAACGGATCGCGGGGTCGAGGTAGATGCGCTCGCCGGCGGCGCGGATGCGCACGTTCATCTCGTAGTCCTGGTTGCGCACCATGCTCTCGTCGAACAGGCCGGTCCGGACGAAGACGTCGCGGCGGAAGGCGCCGAACGGCACGGTGTCGACGAAACCCGCCTCGCCGCCGGTGCGGAACTTGGCGTCGCCCACCCCCAGCGGATGGCGCGTCGCCAGCGCGACCGCCTCGCCGAAGGGCGTCGCGCCCACCGGTTCGACCACGCCGCCGACGTTCGCGGCCCCGGAGCGGTCGAGCGCCTCGACGGAGCGCGTCACGAAGTCGGGCGCTGGGACCGTGTGACCGTCGATGCGGACGATGACGTCGCCGTGGGCCGCCCGGATGCCGAGGTTGAGTGCTTGCGGCACGGTGCGGTCGGGGTTGTCGAGAAGGCGCAGGCGCGCGTCTTCGCGCTCGGCACGGATCCGCTCGACGATGGCGCCGGTCCCGTCGTCCGAGGCGCCGTCGATCACCAGGATCTCGAGCCGATCGGCCGGGTAGTCCTGGTCCAGCAGCCGATCGAGGCAAGGTCCGATGTGGTCGGCCTCGTTGCGCACGGGCAACAGCAGCGTCACGAACGGCCGCTCATCGTCGGCCAAGCGCCCTCGCGGCGGGTGAACACTCGGGGGACGGCGGCCGTCACGGTCATAGCGCCCAGTAGGCGACGGAAGCGGGGACCGCCGCGCGCGGCAACGCCGACTTGACGTCCACGAAGACGCCGTCGGGGAGGAGCATGCGGGGCAGGTCGCCGGGGAGCCGTTGGGCGAAGACGCGGTGAGCGACCGCGTAAACGATCGCGTCGAGGCCGTCGAGGTCTTCCCACGTTCGAAGGTCGATGCCGTACTCGTGCCGGGCATCCTCGTCCGCCACCATCGGGTCGTGCACCAACACCTCGGCGCCGAACGACTCGAGCTCACGCACGATGTCGGGGACGCGGCTGTTGCGAAGGTCGGCCACGTTCTCCTTGAACGTGAGCCCCAGCACCCCGACGCGCGCGCGCCCCAGACCGCCTTCGCGCTGCGAGAGGAGCTTGACGGCCTTCTGCGCGACGAACGCCCCCATGCCATCGTTGATCCGGCGTCCGGCCAGGATGACCTCGGGGTGGTAGCCCACCTCTTCGGCCTTCGTGGTCAGGTAGTAGGGGTCGACGCCGATGCAGTGGCCGCCCACCAGGCCGGGGCGGAACGGCAGGAAGTTCCACTTGGTGCCGGCGGCCTCGAGGACGGCGGCGGTGCTGAGCTCGAGCCGATCGAAGATGAGCGCGAGCTCGTTCATGAGCGCGATGTTGAGGTCGCGCTGCGTGTTCTCGATGACCTTCGCCGCTTCGGCCACCTGGATAGAGGGAGCCCGGTGGACGCCGGCGTCGATGATCGTGCCGTAGGTGTTCGCGACACGCTCGAGGGTCGCGGCGTCCTCGCCGGCGACGACCTTGACGATGCGCTCGAGCGTGTGCTCGTGGTCGCCGGGGTTGATGCGCTCGGGCGAGTAGCCGAGGTGGAAGTCGACCCCGCGTGTCAGACCCGACACCTCCTCGAGGATCGGCCCGCAGACGTCCTCGGTCACGCCCGGGTAGACGGTCGATTCGAATACCACCACGGCGCCGGGCGTCAGCACGCGGCCCACCGTTCGGGACGCCGCGCGCAACGGCCCGAGGTCGGGGCGCCGGTTGGCGTCGATCGGGGTCGGGACGGCGACCACGAAGAACGTGGCGCCGCGCAGGTCGTCGAGATCGGAGGTGTAGGTGAGGCTCGACGCCGCCAGGTCGGCAGCCGCTACGTCGCCGCTGCGATCCACGCCGGCTTGCAGCGCAGCGACCTTGCGAGCATCGACGTCGAACCCGATCGTGTCCGGATAACAGCGGGCGAACGCCAGGGCCACGGGCAAGCCGACGTACCCCAATCCGACCACTGCGATGCGTTCGTTCGTCATGCGGACTCCTGAATCCACGCCGTCACCGACGCGCACGTGGGGCGTCCCCGAGGGTTCCCTGCCGTGGAACGGCGCGGGACGATCCGGGAAATTCATGGTACGCGAGGGTCCTGAC
>CAVSJH010000033.1:0-17107 GCA_963728245.1 uncultured Trueperaceae bacterium | reverse complement strand
ACGCTGCTCGAGCGCTACGGGCTGCAGATCGACCACGGGCGCCGGATGCTCGAATCGATCGGTGCCACGACCGACGTGGCCGACCTGCTGGGCGTCGAGGTGGGCGAACCGCTCCTCTACCTGCGCAGCGTGACCTACCTCGCCGACGGCCGCGCGATCGAGTACTACGAGGCGCGCCACCGGGGCGATCGCAGCGTGCTCGAGGTCGACCTGGTCCGCGAGCGCTGACCGAAGGAACCCCATGCCCAGCGTCGCCCCCCTCCCCGACACCATGACGGCCGTGCGCGTCCACGGACCCGGCGACCTGCGCGTGGAGCGCGTGCCGCTGCCGAGGCTCGAGGACGGCGACGTGCTCGGTGCGGGTGGTCGTCGCCGGCGTGTGCGCCACCGACCGGAAGCTCGCCGCCCGCGGCGCCCCCGATGGCGCAGTGCGCGTCCTGGGACACGAGATCGTGGGCGAGGTGGTCTCCGCCGGGCACGCCTCGTGGCCGCCGGGCACCCGGGTGGCCGTCGCGCCCAACCTCGGCGAGGGAGCGTGCCCCGCCTGCCTGCGCGGCGCCACCAACCTCTGCCCCGACTACCGCGCGATCGGCATCCACCTCGACGGCGGCATGGCCGACTTCGTGCGCGTACCTCGGTCGGCGGTCGAATCCGGTCACCTGCTGCGGCTTCCCGACGGTCTCGCCGACCTGGACGCGGCGCTGCTCGAACCCCTGGCCTGTTGCGTCGAGGGGCTCGAAGCGAGCGCGTTGCGACCCGGTGAATCGCTCCTGGTGATCGCCGCCGGGGTGATGGGGCGCCTTCACGTGGTGGCCGGTCGGGCGCTCGGCGCCGGCACGATCCTCGTCGTCGACCGCAACGAGAGCCGGTTGGCGCACGCGAAGGCGCTCGGCGCCGACGTCGCGGTGCCCGCCGACGCCGACCTGATCCACGCCGTACAGACCGCGACCGAGGGTCGCGGCGTCGACGTGGCGGCGCTCACGGTCGGCGACGCCCGCGCGGCCGCGACCGCCGTGGCCGCCCTGGCCCGCGAGGGGCGTCTCAACCTCTTCGCCGGCTTCGGCGCCGACGGGGGTGCGCTGCCGCTCGACGCCAACGCCCTCCACTACCGCGGCTTGCGGGTCCTCGGCACGACGGGCGCCTCCAAGCCGACGCTCGCACGCACCCTGGCGCTGCTGCACCGCGGGCGGCTGAACCTGGACGGCCTGGTGAGCGCGGTGCGCCCCCTGTCCGATGCGGTGCGCGCGTTCGCGGACGCCGGCACGAGCGAACACGCCCGCATCGTGCTGCGGCCCCTGCCGGAGTGGACCGCGTGAGCGGCGACCTGGTGCTCGGCGTCGACCTGGGCACCGGCGCGACGAAGGCCGCGCTCTATGACGTGGGCGGCGCGTTGCGCGGCAGCGCCACCGTGCCCACCCGCTTGCACCGCGGCCCGGGCGGCCGCGTCGAGCAGGACCCCGCCGAGATGGAGGCGGAGGCGACCGAGGCGATCCGGGCGGCGCTCGCGGCGGCCGGGGCCACGGGCGCCGACGTGGCGGCGCTGGCCTTCGACGGTCAGATGGCGGGCGTCATGTTCGTCGACGAGGCGGGCGCGGCGGTGGGCGCCTACGACTCGTGGCTCGACACCCGTTGCGCCCCCGACGTCGCGCGCCTGCGACCCCACACCGACCGCATCATGGCCCTCGGTGGTGGCTTCCCCACCTTCTCGGCCGGACCGAAGCTGGGCTGGTGGCAACGCGAACGCCCCGAGGCGATCGCGCGGGCGCGCGCGATGGTGATGCCGAGCGCCTACCTCGCCGGGCGCCTCTGCGGCCACACGGCCGACGACGCGTACGCCGACCCCACCTACCTCCACTTCTCGTGCCTGGCCGACACGGCCGCCGGCGCCTGGTCCCCGGAACTGGTCGACCTGCTGGACGCCCCCGACCGGCTGTTGCCGCGCATCGTCGAGCCCACGACCGTCGTGGGCGAGGTGACGGCGCCGGCCGCAACGGCCACCGGCTTGCGCGCCGGGACCCCGGTGGCCGCCGGCTGCGGCGACACCGCCGCGGGTCTGCTCGGCGCCGGCGTGGTCGACGTCGGCGCGGCGCTCGACGTCGCCGGCAGTGCCTCGGTCCTGGCGATCTGCGTCGCGGCGTTCCGTCCGGACGTCGAGGAACGGACGGTGCTCACCGCCCGGACGGCGCTGCCCGGTCGTTTCTACGCGCTCGGCTACGTGCAGGGCGGCGGCCTCAACCTCGGCTGGTTCCGGGACGCGTTCGCGCGCGACCTGAAGGACCTCGGCGACGACGCGGCCTTCGCGGCACTCGACGAAGAAGCCGCTCTGGTACCCGCGGGCGCCGAGGGGGTCGGGTTCGCGCCGCACCTGGGCGGCCGCGTCACCCCCAACGATCCCCGCCAGCGCGGCGCGTGGCACGGCTTCGGCTGGTCACACGGACGCGGTCACCTCTACCGCGCCATGCTCGAGGGTGTGGCGCTCGAGTACGGCGTCTACCACGGGCGGGTGCGGTCGCTGCACCCCGAGCTGGGACCCGTGACGGTGCGGGCGGTGGGCGGCGGCGCCAGGTCGGCGCTCTGGGGTCGGATCAAGGCCGACGTCCTGGCCGCCCCGTACCGCCCCCTCATGCGCCAGGAGGGCGGGGCGCTCGGTTGCGCGTTGCTCGCCGGCGAGGCCGTCGGTCTGCTCGACGCCGCCGAGGCGGCCACCCGCTTCAACGACGTCGCCGCCGGCGCCGACCCGGACCCCGCCCGCAGTGCCGTCTACGCGCGGCGGCTGGACGGCTACCGGGCGCTGCTGGACGCGGTGGCTGCGCTCTCCACGGATGGAGCCGCATCGTGAGCACGCCGGCCCAGGCCTCCCCCGCCACCGCACGCCCCTGGCGCGTGGTGGCCACCGCGCGTGCCTTCTGCGCCGAGGACGGGCCGCACCAGGCGCTGCTGCGCGCCGCCGGCGTCGACCTCGTCCTGGCGGCCGGCCGAGCGCCGCTCGAGGCGCCCGCCCTGGCGGCGCTCGCCGCGGACGCCGACGGCCTGCTGCTGGGGCTCGACCACTGTGACGCCTCGGTGTTCGCAGCAGCGCCCCGGTTACGCGTCGTGTCGCGTTTCGGCGCCGGCGTCGATCGCGTCGACCTCGCCGCCGCCGCCCGCCATGGCGTCACGGTGACGAACACGCCGGGTGCGAACACGATCGCCGTCGCGGAGCTCACGCTCGGCCTCATGCTCGCCCTGGCGCGCGACCTGCCGGCCGCCATCGCGACCGCACGCGCCGGCGGCTGGGAGCGCGGCCGCGGTTGGGAGTTGGCCGGCAAGACGCTCGGGCTCGTCGGTCTGGGGCGTATCGGCCGCGCCGTGGCCGAACGGGCGACCGCCTTCGGCTTGCGCGTGATCGGCCACGACCCCTTCGCGTCCGACGTCCCCGGCGTGGAGCGGGTGGCGCTCGAACGGCTCTGGCCCGTCGCGGACGTGATCAGTCTCCACGTCGGCCTCGACGACGGCACGCGCCATCTCGTCGACGAGGTCGTCCTGGCCCGTCTGAAGCCCACGGCCGTGCTGATCAACACCTCGCGCGGCGGACTGGTCGACGAGGCGGCGTTGGCTCGGGCGTTGACCGAGGGGCGGCTGGCCGGCGCCGCGTGCGACGCCTTCGACCGCGAACCGCCGCTCGGCAGCCCGCTGCTGGCCCTCGCCAACTTCATCCCGACGCCCCATCTCGGCGCCGCCACGGTCGAGGCAGCGCGGCGCATGGGGGTGGCGGCCGCCCGCAACGTCCTCGCCGTGCTCAGCGACTCGGGCGTGCCCGACGTCGTGGTGGCGCCCCCCGCCAGGAGGATCCGATGACCTACGTCGAACCGCTCGCGCGCCAGGTCCGTCTCGCCGACGGCACCATCCCCGACGCGGACGCCGTCTTGGTGCGCCGCTTGAGCGACCTGCGGGGTCTGTTCTCCGACCGCGAAGCCGAAGCGGCGGCGCTCGCCGAGGACCCGCTCGTGTACCAGGTGTACGACGCCGCCGACCTGCCCAAGCGCGACGGGCACCTGCTGTTCTCCACCACGGTGATCCAGCCGGGGCGCGTGGGGGACGAGTACTTCATGACCAAGGGCCACTTCCACGCCCGCGCCGACCGGTCCGAGCTCTACTACGGGCTCTCGGGCGAGGGCCTGCTGCTGCTGCAGACCCCCGAGGGTCGGGTCGAATCGCTGCCGATGACCGCCGGCACCGCCGCCTACGTGCCCCCGTACTGGGGGCATCGAACCGTGAACACCGGCCACACGACCTTCGTCTTCCTGGCCGCCTACCCGGCCGACGCCGGCTACGACTACGCCACCATCGCGCGCGATGGCTTCGCGGCGCTGGTGCTCGCGGGCGACGACGGCCCGCGGGTGGTGGCGAACCCCTCGTACGCAGCGGGGGGCGCGGCCGACGGCGCCGCCGGCGACGCAGCCCCTTCAGCCGGTTAGGAGACCCATGCCCACCTCGCCGCCCCCGTGCACCCGCCCCACGCTGTACTTCGTGGGCGTCAGCACCACCCGCTCGTCGATCATGCAGGTCTTCCCGCGCTGGGCCGAGGTCCTGGGCATCGAGGCCGACATCCGGGGCTACGACGCGGCGCTCCACGCCCCGGCCGAGGACTACCGCACCATCGTGCGCCACCTGCGCGAGGACCCGTTGGCGCGCGGCGCGCTCGTCACCACCCACAAGATCGACCTGCTCGACGCCAGCCGCGACCTGATCGACGAACTCGACCCCCACGCGCGCACGTGCGGCGAGGTGTCGTGTCTCTCGAAGCGCGACGGGCGGCTGATCGGTCACGCCAAGGACCCGATCACCTCGGCGGCGGCGTGGCGCGCCTTCGTCCCCCGCGATCACTTCGCCGGCGACGCCGAGGTGCTGTGCCTGGGAGCCGGGGGGTCGGCGGTGGCCATCAGCGTGGCGCTGGCGGGTTTCGATCGCGCCGGCGACCGTCCCGCGGCGATCACCTTCGTCAACCGGGGCCCCGAGCGGCTCGACCATCTGCGCAGCGTCCACGCCGGCCTCGACACCGACATCGCCTTCCGGTACGTGGTCGACGACGACCCGCGCGCCAACGACGAACGCATGGCGCTTCTGCCCCCGGGTTCGATGGTCGTCAACGCCACCGGCATGGGCAAGGACACGCCCGGTTCGCCCATCACGGACGCGGGCGTCTTCCCCGAACGGGGCCTGGTGTGGGAGCTCAACTACCGCGGCGACCTGGTGTTCCTGGAGCAGGCGCGGCGCCAGGCGGCCGAGCGCGACCTGACGATCGAAGACGGTTGGGTCTACTTCCTGCACGGCTGGAGCTCGGTGGTGGCCGAGGTGTTCGACCTCGAGCTCGACGAGGAACGCTTCGCCGCCCTCGACCGCGCCGCCTCGTCCCTACGGCCCGCGTGAAAGCGGTGCGCTTCGGGGTCAACACCTTCATCTGGCGCTCGCCGTTCCGCACCGACCGCGACCTCGACCTCGTCGACCTCGCCGCCGACCTGGGCGCGGACACGTTCGAGGTCGCCGTCGAGGACCCCGACCTCGTCGAGGCCCGTCCACTGGCGGACGCGCTGCGCCGTCGCGGCTTGCACCCAGTGGTGTGCGGCGCGTACGGTCCGGGGCGCGACGTCGGCGACCCCGATCCTGCCGTGCGCACGGCGACGCTCGCCTACGTCGCCCGGCTGGTGCGGTTGGCCGCGGCGCTCGGCGCGGGCGTCGTGGCCGGACCGGCGTACGGCTCGGTCGGCCTGGCACGCGCCCTGCCCGAGGCCGAGCGGCACGCCGAACGCGAGCGCGTGGTCGCGTCGTTGCGCGTGGCTGCCGAGGACGCCGCCGCCCACGGGGTGCGGTTGGCGCTGGAGCCGCTCAACCGCTTCGAGACCGACCGCATCAACACGGTCGAGCAGGGCGTTCGACTGTGCGAGGACGTCGGTCACGACGCGGTCGGCCTGCACCTCGACACGTTCCATCAGCACCTGGAGGAGCGCGACAGCGGCGCGGCGGTCCGGCACGCGGCCGAGGCCGGACGTCTCTTCCACGTGCACGCGTGCGAGAACGACCGTGGCGTGCCCGGTCGCGGCCAGGTGGCCTGGACCTCGGTGGCGAAGGCGTTGCGCGAGGTCGGTTACGACGGCGACGTCGTGATCGAGTCGTTCACCCCCGCGGTCACGAGCATCGCCGCCGCCGTGTGCCTTTGGCGCCCGGTCGCCCCCGACCAGGACACGATCGCGCGCGAAGGACTGGCGTTCCTGCGCGACCTGCTGCGAGCGTGACCCGCCGGCCCGTCGTCTTCGTCCACGGCTACTCCGCCGACGGCCGCGCCTTCGAGACGTGGCGACGGGCGCTGCTCGCCCAGGGCCACCACCCCGAGGACCTGCTCGTGTGCGGTTACGTCTCGCTCGTCCACGAGGTCACGCTCAAGGACCTGGCCGAGGCGTTCGACCGTGCCCTCGCGGCGCTGCCGCGCCTGGCCGACGGCGGGTCGTTCGACGCGATCGTCCACTCGACCGGCATGCTCGTGGTGCGGGCGTGGCTGGCCGCCGACCCCAGCCACCGGCGTCGACTCGCACACCTGATCGGGCTCGCACCGGCGACCTTCGGGTCACCGCTCGCGCACAAGGGGCGCGGCTGGCTCGGGGCGATGGTGAAGGGCAACCGCGAGCTCGGCCCGGACTTCTTCGCCGTGGGAGACGAGATCCTCGACGGGCTGGAACTCGCCAGCCGCTTCACGTGGGACCTGGCGCACGCCGACCTCATCGGCGCCGAACCGCGCTACGGCGCCGGCCCGGGGACGCCGTACCCGTTCGTCCTGTGCGGCACCGAGCCGTACCGGGGCCTGGCGTCGGTGGCCCACGAGGACGGCACGGACGGTACGGTCCGGCTCGCCGGCGCGGCGATGAACTCGCGCAAGATCACGCTGGACCTGACCCTCGACGCCGACGGGGGCCGCGAGCAGGAGCGGACGACCACGGCGGACTGGTCCACGCCCGACGCGCCCCTGATCGCCGTCGCTGGCGTGAACCACGGCACGATCCTCAGCGCCCCCACGCCGGCGCTCGTCGACCTGGTGACCTCGGCGCTGACCGTGGCATCGCCGCAGGCGTACGCCGCTTGGCACCGCGACGCGGCGGAGCGCTCGGCGAACGCCCTCGAGCGAGCCGGCATCGGGACCTGGCAGCAGTTCGTGTTCCGGGTCGTGGACGAGCGCGGCGACGGGGTGCGCGACTACTTCATCGACTTCATCCAACGTCCGCCCGGCGCGCGCAAGTGGCGCCACCTCGACGGCGTCGAGATGCACGTCCACCCGTACGGGCGCGATCCGAGCTTGCGTTGCTTCCACGTGAACCTCGACTCGTTCACCCTCGCTGAGGGCACCACCCTCGGCGTGCGCCTGATCGCCTCGTCGGGCACCCACCGCCTCGACTACCGCGGCTACTCGAGCGCCGGGATCGCCATGCTCTCGGGCATCGAATCGCCGGCCGACACGCGGGCCTGGACCGCCGCGATCGACCTCGCGGCGCTCGAGCGCATCAGCTTCTTCTACCCGTTCACGACGACGCTGGTGGAGGTCCGCGTCGATCGGACCGTACGGGCCGGCGCCGGCGACGTGCTGTGGTTCGAGCACGACGTGGGCCGCTAGGCGCTCGCTCCGCCCCCCGAGCGCGTTTTGTACCAGGCAACGGTGCGTGCCAGACCGACGTCGAGCGGCGTCGGCTCCACGCCGAAGGTGCGCTCGAACCGGCTGCCGTCGGCCACGAAGGGCCGCATGAACTGGTCCATCATCTCCACCATCTCGCGCGCGGCCGGGATGAAGAGCCCACCGAGGCGCAGCATGAACGGACCCATGGCACTCGGGCGCGCGTCGGCGCCCGGGACGTGGGCGGCGGCGGCCGCGACGAGCTCGCCTTGGGTGCGGGCGGGCGCGTGCGGGGCGATCCAAGCCTCGCCGAGCGCCTCCTCGCGGGTGCCGAGTTCGACGAGCGCACGGCCGACGTCTTCGATGTAGGCGATCGAGTGCGGCGCGTCGAGCACCCCGGTGACCTGGGCGCGTTTGCCGGCCACGAGCGGGCCGAACACGCGTTCGCCCCAGGCCGACTCGGTGACGCCGGGACCGTAGTAGTCGGCGGCGCGTAGGGCGGTGGCCTGGACGAGGCCCGCCGCGTGGGCGGCCATGACGCCCTCGGCCATGCGCCGACGCAGCTCCCCCTTCTTCGACGCCGGCGCGATGCGCGTCGACTCGACCATCGGCTCGCGGCTGTCGTACATGTAGAGGTTCTCGACCGACACGTAGCGGGCGCCGTGCGCGCGCGCCGCCGCCAGCGCACCATCCTGGAGGGCGGGGAACAGCTCGTGCCAACGGTGGTACGGGGGGTTGACCGCGACGTAGAGGACGGCCGCATCCCGCGCGGCGGCGGTCGCCTGGGCCGGGTCGCTCACGTCGGCGCGCTCGAGCGCCACCTCGGCCGGCAGCAGGTCGGGGCGACGGCCGCTACGGTTCACGGCGCGCACGGGCAGGCCGCGCGCGACCAGGGTCCGGGCGACCCAACAGCCCACGGGTCCCGTCCCGAGCACGACGTGGAGCGCGGGGTCGGGTGCGGACCCGTCGGTGGGGCCCTCGGGGTTCGCGTGGGGCGCTGCGCTCATGGTCGACCTCCTCGTGATGCCGGCACGCCCCCGACGAGACCACGCGGCACGGCCTCGGCGGTAGAGGCGTCGGCCTCGTCGACCGTGAACCCCGCCAGGCGCCTAGGCGAACCTCGGGACGGCCGACCGTTGACGGTGCGAGCAGACCGGCTTTACCGTCCCATCGTCCGGGCGCCGCCGAACGGCCGTACCACGCCCGCTCGCCCCTTGGAGGGATTCCCCATGAGCACGCCGCCGACGGGCGCCTACTGGCAAGGCCCGCGCATCCGGCTCCGTCCCATGCATCGCGACGACGTCACGCTGTGGCTGCAGGAGGAGCAGGGGGATCCGGAGGCGACGTCCTTGCTGAACGCCGGGATGCCGCTGCCGAAGTCGCTCCATGACGCCGAAGAATTCGCCAACCGCTACGCCGAGTTCGGCAGCCGCGACGAGCGCCTCATGTTCTCGATCGAGACCCTGGACGCAGAGCTGGTCGGCGGTATGAACGTGCACTCGATGGACCTGAAGAACGGCACGTTCCAGACCGGGTCGCGCATCTATCGCGCCTACCGTGGTCGCGGGTACGGTCTCGAAGCCAAGCTGCTGGTGCTGCACTACGCGTTCCACGAGCTGCGCTACCAGAAGTACGAGGTGCGCTGCGCCGCCGAGAACGAAGCGATGGTGCGTCACATGGCGCGTCTGGGCGCCACGCTCGAGGGGCGCTTGCGCCGCCACATCTTCACCCATGGGACGTTCACCGACGAGCTCGCATACGGTCTCCTGCGCGAGGAGTTCGAAGCGCGCCACGGCGACTTCCTCGCCGGACGCCCCGCGAGCGGCTACACACCGAGCGCGTAACCGAGGACGATCACCAGGACGACGAACACGCCGTACCCGAGCTCGCGGAAACCGATCACCTTCGCCGGACGCGGGGAGCGCCGCTCGGAGACGCCCCAGACCGCCCGCACGGCCAACACCACGTACGCCAGCGACGCCGAAACGGGCACCCAACCCACGGCGGCGGCACCGGCCACTGCCAGGAGCGCCCCCGCGTGCGCGGCCCACACCGGCGCGACCGCTGCCGGCTGCCCGCGCTCGAGCCGCAGGCGCGCCCGGACGTAGAGGATCGACGGGACGGTGCGAGCCGCGAGGAGGCCCCACAGCGCGAGCGCGGGTGCGAGCGCCCAGCCGCCGGCGATCGCGACGCTGGACGCGAGGGCGCCCATCGCCAGCGCCCCAGACACCTCGGGCAACGCCTGCCGTCCCCGGTTCCGGGCGTCGTAGACCAGCTGCACGACGACCCACGGCGTCGCCAACAGCACCGGCCACAGCACGGCCGACGTCCCGGCGAGCGCGAGAGCGAGGAGACCCGCCGACGCCAACACGGCCGCGTACCCCGCGGCCAGACGCCAGGCAACGACGGTGCGCGGGTACCGGCGGCCCCGCCGCGCGTCCGCGAGCGCCAAGCTCAGCGGCGTCTGGAGCAGGAGCGCCGCCAGCGCCGCGACGACGAGGGCGACGCCGGCCGCCGAGGGGGCCAGCAGCAGCCCCAGGAGCGCCGGCTCGAGCAGGAAGCCCCAGGCGCCGTGTTCGACGGGGAGCGCGATCTTGCGCAGGGAGACGCGGGCCGCGGTGGTCACGTCGTCCATGGTGCCATCGACGCGGCGCGGCCATCGGTACCTCCGTCCTTCGGGCCACCGCGTACGGCCCAGCGGTCGCATGCCGATGCCGTCCCGACGGGAAGCAGCCACGCGGACGACGCCGCGGCGGCATGGGTCATCCGTTTCCCATCGCCCGCTCGGACGGCCGTATCGTCGAGGCACGATGGCCGGCGCGAAGCGGGAACCCACCACCGCTCCCCCACGTCCGTCTCGCGGACGTCGTCGGTTCTGGCGCGTCGTATCGTCGACGATCGTGCTCGTGGCCGGTGCCGCGTACGTGGGCTGGTCGATCGACCACGACGCAACGCGCCGCGACGCCGAACACGTGCGCGCCGCGCGCGCCACGGCGACGGCGCTCGCGCCCAAACTCGATGCCTTGACGCCCGACGTCGGCGAGGGGTTTCGTTCCGAGCGCCTCGTTCGCTACCTGCGCACCAGCCTCCTGCTCGATCCGACGTGGAAGGCCGTGACGCTGTACGGCCTCGACGGCGGTGCCACGTTCGTGGTGGCCCAGGCCCGCACCGCACGTGCGACCGCCGCCCCCCACCCGCCTCCGGGTCTCGAGACCGCCGTGGCGGCGCAGTTCGACGCGCCCCACCCGCGGCTCCACCGTGGCGGCGGGGGCGCCACCGTCGCGATCGCGCCCATCGCCGACGCGACCTTGGGCCACGTCGTCGCCGTGCTCGCGGTCGACGTCGAGACGAACGGCTACGAGTCCGTGAGGCTCGCCGCCGTGCTGCCGCCGCTCGCCTTGACCATCGCGACGCTGCTCCTGCTGCTGGTCTCGTTCGGCGCGGCGCCGCTGTGGGTGGCGCTCGCGCTCACCGCGGCGATCACCCACGTCGCGTTCGTCCGCGACCGCGCTCAGGACCTCGCCGCCTTCCACGCCCTGGCGGACGAACCGCTGGCTTACGTCGACCGGACCCTCACCGACCTCGGCCGACGTGAGCTCGAGGCGCTGGCGCGCTTCTTCCTGCTCACCGAAGAGGTGACCTATCAGGCGTTCTTGGATTTCGTCGCCGGCATGGGTCACGAGTCGGTCGTGTCGCTCTGGACCTGGATCCCGACCGTGCGTCCGCCGGCCGACGATGGGGGTCCGGTGCTCGTGCGCGACACGACCGCCGTATGGGCGGTCGGGAGCGAAGGCGAACCGATGCCCGTCGTCGCCGAAGCGGTCCACTATCCGGTCGGGTACGCCGCGCCCAGGGCGCGGAACGCCTCGCTCGACGGTTTCGACCTCGCCTCCGAATCGCGTCCCCGCGAGGCGCTGGAGGTCGCAGCCACCACCGGACGCACGACTGCCAGTGAGCCGCTGCACCTGGCGCACGACCCGGCAGGCCCGACGGTGGCGCTCGTCGCACGGCCGGTCCTGAGGATCGGGGCGGCGCCCATCGAAGGCTTCGTCGCCTTCGCGGTACCGTTCGATGCCCTTCTCTCGGCAGCCGTCCGGCGCGAGAGCGAGGCCGCCGTCCTGACCACGTTGCGTCTGGAGCACGTGGAAAGCGACGGGAACCTGGTGCCCCTGGCCGTCGGCGGCCCCCAGGCGATCGACGCGCCCCGGCTCGTGACCCGCCGTCCACTGTTCGTGTTCGGACAGAGCTTCGTCATCACCGCCCAAGCCACCGAGGCGTTCGGGGTGCTCAACGCACGCCGCACCCCTTGGTGGACGCTCCTGCTCGGAAGCCTCGTGAGCGCCTCGGTCGGCACCGGTCTGTGGTTGACGCGCGACCGGCATGTCGCCCTCGAACGACAGGTCGCGGGCCGCACCGCCGAGTTGCGCGAGAGCGAGAGCCGCTTCCGCGCGTTCGCCGAGGCGGCGCCGCTCGGCATCCTCCTGGTCGATGCCCAGGAACGTGTGCACTACGTCAACCGGGCGTTCGTCGACCTGTACGGGTTCACCGCTGCGGAGCTACCCGACGTGAGCACGTGGCTGCAACGGACCGCGCCGGATCCCACCGACCGCGATGCGGTCGGATCGGTCCTGCGCGCGGCGCTCGACGAGACCAGGGCCACCCGATCCGCCGCCCATCCCGTCGAGATCGTCGTCACGTGCCGAGACGGGCGGGTGCGGGTGGTCGAGTGCCACGCCGCCACGATCGGCAGCCTCGACGCCGTCCTGATGCAGGACGTGAGCGACCGCAAGGCGGCCGAGGCGAAGCTGGCGCGGATCGCCCACTACGACGTCCTGACGGGGGTCCCCAACCGGCGCCTGCTCGCCGACCGCTTGCGGCAGGCGATCGCCCACGCCGACCGCACGGGCCGACCGCTGGCGGTGTCGATGCTGGACCTCGACGGGTTCAAGGCCGTCAACGACCGCTACGGTCACCACGTGGGCGACGAGCTGCTCGTCGAGGTCGCGCGTCGGCTGCGGGGCGTCGTCCGCGCGGAGGACACCGTCGCGCGACTCGGTGGCGACGAGTTCGTCCTGCTGGCCGGCGACCTGGAAGGACCCGAAGAGGGCGGTCGTCTCGCCGAGCGCGTGCTCCGGGCGCTCGATCGTCCGCTCGACGTCCACGGGCACGTGCTCCGCGTCGGCGCCAGCGTCGGCGTCACGCTCTACCCGGCCGACGACGTCGACGGCGAGACGCTGCTCCGGCACGCCGACCAGATGATGTACCGCGCCAAGACCGCCGGCCGCGGACGCTCCATGGTGTTCGATCCCGAACACCGACCCGAGACGGGGCGGGTCCGCGAGCGCGCGTCGCGCGTCGCCGACGGGCTCGCGCGTGGAGAGTTCACGCTCCACTACCAACCCCAGGTCGACCTGAGGACCGGCGAGGTGCTGGGGTTCGAGGCGCTGGCCCGGTGGCAGCACCCGGAACGGGGACTCTTGGGTCCGACCGAGTTCCTGCCGCACGTGCTCCGCGGCGCACTGGCCACCGAGTTCGGCACGTGGTCGATCGACACCGCGCTCGACCAGATGCAGCGATGGCGGCGGGAGGGGATCCCCTTCATCGCCGGCGTGACGGTCGCCGTCAACGTGGCCAGCGCCTTCCTGGGCCACGACGTCTTGCTCCCGTGGTTGCGCCGCCGGATGGACGAGCACCGCTCGCACGATGCGGGTGCGCTGCAGCTCGAGATCGTCGAGGCGATGGCGATCGACGATGCCCGTCGCTTGGCGACCGTCATGGCTCGTTGCCGCGAGCTGGGGGTGAGGTTCGCGCTCGACGACTTCGGCACCGGCTACGCCACGCTGGTGAACGTCCGCGCTCTGCCCGTCGACCGTCTCAAGATCGACCAGACCTTCGTGCGCGGCATGCTCGACGACCCCGAGGACCTGAGCATCGTCGAGAACGTGCTGCAGCTCGGGGTGGCGTTGGGCCGCGAGGTCGTCGCCGAGGGGGTCGAGAGCCTCGAGCACGCGGCGCTGTGGCGACGCCTCGGCGGTCGCTCGGCCCAAGGCCACGCCGCGGGACCCCCGCTACCACCGGCCGCGGTGCCCGGCTGGCTCGCGGCTTGGCGCGAGGGGGCGTCGTGGCGAACGCTCGACGACGCCTACGCGCGGTTCGAGGCCGTGGCGCTGCAGGACGTGGTCCGTCTGCATGCGGCCTGGTACGACGCCGTCCACGAGGAGCTGCGGCACCCGGAGACCGCGGTGAGCGCCGCCTTCGGCCGCGACGGCTGCGCCTTCGGTCGTTGGTACCGCGGTCGCGGTCGGATCCGCTACGGCCACGCGCCGTCGTACGCCGCGCTGGGGGAGCACCATGACCACGTGCACGTGGTGGGCGACGGCCTGTTGGCGGCGTTGGACCTCGCCGACCGCGAGGCTCGATCGGACGGCGCCGCGCGCTTCCACGAGCTCGAACGCGCCGAATCCGCCTTCCAGGGGGCCCTGCGGGATCTCACGGACGTAGCGGAACCCCGCGAGCCGTAGCATGGGACCGATGCCCGTCGACGGCACGGCGATGGACCATGTGCGCCACCTGGCCGGATCGATCGGCCCTCGCGGCACGGGCACGGCCGGCGAGCGCGCCGCCGCCGAACACGCCGGCCGCCACCTGGCCGACCTCGGTCTGGACGTCCACGTCGAGCCGTTCTCGGCGCCCGTCTCGGGTTGGCGCGGCTTCGCGATCGCGGCGGCGACGGCGTTGCTGGCGAGCGCGGCGTTCGTGTCCGGCGGTCGCTTCGGAGCTGCCGTCGGCGGGGTGGTCCTCACCGTCGCCACCGTCTCGGTCTTCCTCGAGATGTACTTCCGACCCAACCCCCTGCGAGCCCTGGTGGCCCGCGTCGAGAGCCGCAACGTCTGGGCGAGCGTGCGCCCGGTCGAGCCGCCCGCAGCTCGGGTCGTGCTCGTCGCTCACCTCGACACCCATCGCACGCCGTGGGCCTTCCGGTCGCCGGCCCGGTTGACGCTGTTCCGCGTGGCGACCGCCGTCGGCATCGTGGCGTTCGTGCTGGGCGCCGCGCTGTTCCTTGCTGGCACGCTGGTCGACCTGGGACCGTGGCGGTGGACGGTCGCGACCCTCGCACCGGTGTATGCGTTGGTGCTGGCCCTGACGTGGCCCACCGACCGGACGCCCTACACCGCGGGCGCGAACGACAACGCCAGCGGCGTGGGCGTCGTGTTGAGCCTGGCGCGTCGGTTGGCGTCCGCGCCGCTGGCGCGCACCGAGGTATCGCTCCTGCTGAGCGGCGCGGAGGAGGTCGGCTCCTACGGTGCGCAGGCGTTCGTGGCGCGACATCGCCGCGAGCTCGCCGACGCCCTCGTCGTCTCGATCGACAACGTCGGCGGCCGCGGGACCGGACCGTGCTTCACGACCGTCGAAGGCATGGTGTGGCCGTTGCGTCCGGATGGAGGTCTGCTCGCGCATGCCCGGGGCTTGGCGGCGGAACGCACCGACCTCGGCGCGTACGAGCGCCCCTACACCACCTTGCACACCGACGCCACGTGTTTCATGGCCGCCGGCGTGCGCTCGCTTTCGTTCGTGGGGCTGACGCCCGCTGGGGTCATCCCCGACTGGCACACGGTGCACGACGTCGTCGAGCGGGTCGACCCGGACGCGGTCGCGCGCGTCGAGGCGTTCGTATGGGCGTTGCTGCACCGGATCGATGCCGCCGCCTAGGTGACCGGTCGGTGACACGTCGCGCCGGCGCGCCCCACGGTCGACCCTCCGACCGCGTAGCCTGACTTCGAGGAGGCGCCATGACCGATGAACGAGCGTTCCCCGTCGAGGAAGGTGCGTGCGTGATGTGCTTCGAGCGCCCCGCAGAGGTCTACGGGCTCGTATGCGGCACGTGCAAGGCGGCGGTCGACGCCGACGAGCCCTGGACCCACGCCCATCCGGACGCGCTGGCCCGGTTGCGCGACCTCGAGGAGGCCGACGATCATCCCGCCCAATGACGGGCTCGACGTCCTCACCGTCACCCTCAACCCCACCGTCGACGAGATCTCGGGCGTCGACCAGGTGGTCGCTGAGCGCAAGCTACGATGCGACGATCCGACCTTCGATCCCGGTGGCGGCGGGATCAACGTCGCGCGCGTCGTCGTCGAGTTGGGCGGGCGCGCGCGGGCGTCGTGGACCTGCGGCGGGCCCGTCGGGACGCGCCTCCGGGGGCTGCTCGACGCGGCCGGCCTCGATCACCGGGCCGTCCCCATCGAGGGCGACACCCGCCAGCACCTGATCGTCTCGGAGCGGAGCAGCGGACGTCAGTTCCGCTTCGGCTTCCCCGGACCCCCCCTCTCGGAGTCCGAGGTCGAGGCCTGCCTCGAGGTCGTTCGCTCGGCCGATCCGGTCCCCGCCTACCTCGTGCTCAGCGGCAGCCTGCCCGCCGACGCGCCCGAGGACCTCTACGCCCGGTTCGTGCGCGCTGCGCCGCGCGGTTGCAGGGTGGTGCTCGACACGAACGGGACCGCGTTGGCGCGCGGCCAGGCGGCCGGCGTCTACCTGATCAAGCCGAACGTGCGCGAGCTCGGGCAACTGGCGGGCGTGGTGGTCGAAGAGGAGAGCCAGATCCGTGGCGTGGCCCGACGCCTGATCGACGAAGGAACGGTGGAGGTGGTGGTGACCTCCCTGGGCGCCGCGGGGGTCATGGCCACCACCCGGACGGACCACTGGCACGTGCGCGCACCGACCGTGAAGGCGCGCAGCGCGGTCGGCGCGGGCGACAGCATGGTGGGCGGGATCGTCTTCGCGCTGTCGCGTGGCTGGCGCCTGGAAGAAGCGATCCGCTACGGCGTGGCGGCCGGCTCGGCAGCGGTGCTCACCCCCGGGACCGAGTTGTGTCGGCGCGCGGACGTCGAACGGCTGTACCGCGGCATGGAGCCGTCGGTACGGGGGCGTGCAGCGGGGGGCTGACATGCTCGAGCGGTTCGCCGAGCGCGGCGACGCGCGGATGGTGCGCCGCCTGGAGGCAGCGGTCCCGACCTCGACGGGTCCCCTACCGCCCGCCCACCTGGCCCAGCGGGACGAGGCGATGCACACGCTCGGGATCGGGACGACGCGCAGCATGCGCTCGGTGACCTCGGGCATCTTCGTTCCCTCGTGGCTGAGCCGCGCGTACACCGTGCGCGAGACGGTGAACCCGTGCGCGGCAAGGTCGTCTCCGGGCAGCTGTTGCGCGAGCCGATGTTCGTCACCGACCTCGTCCAGCACGTCGACGCGCTGGACGTGCCGGTGTACTTCGTCCACGGCGGCCACGACCTCACGTGCTCCGACACGGGTGCGAAGGCCCTCTTCGACGGGCTCGCCGCGCTCTGACGGTTCGGGCGCCGTCGAGCGGGCCGCGCGCCCGCGCCACCACCGACCGCTCTACGACATCGTGAGAGACGCGTCGGACGCTCCGCCGAGCGGGCGGTAGACCCACGGTCCACACGAAAGTGCACG
>CAVSJH010000032.1:0-10257 GCA_963728245.1 uncultured Trueperaceae bacterium | reverse complement strand
GCTACCAGTGCTCTACTGAGCCACATTTCGCGGTGGAATGCGGGGTTGTACCGCTGGGGGACCGCTCTCCACCGCACCGATTCGGGTCCCGACTGCGCCGCAACTGCGCCGCACCACGCCGCGGGCGGCCCGCTGGGCAAGCGCGAGCGGCACCGAGAGCGCGACCATGGCCCGGCGCCGCGAGCCGGCACGGCACGTCCCGGGCGCCGTGCGCGGTGGGTTGGCGGGCAGGGGCCACGGCCGCCGTCCGGCAGGGTGTGCCGGACTGGCGGGGTATCCGCGGCGCTGCCCCGCGATGCGGGCTGCCTGCTTACGCTCAGCGGCGTCGCATCACCCGTCGCCGTTGCCGGCTGGCGGCGAGCGGAAGCCGTATAGCCCGTGCTCAGGGTCGGCCCTCATCTCGACGGGCACGGGCTCTGGGCCACTGATGCGACCGAGGACGACCTTGTTCTCGCTGTAGCCGCCTCGCTGCTCGTGGTATTCGACCATGAAGACGCCGTAGAAGGTCAGCGCGCGGTTGACCAGATCGCCGAGGGTGTCGAGCGGAAGCTCCGACGTTCTGATCCCGCCAACTTCGAACACGCCCTGTGTGCGCGTGCGGAACTTGTCTTCGTGGAGCGTGTAGTCGGCGTGGGCGAAGGCGTTGCGCACGGGCGGGTAGAAGAACCAGTCGAGCACCTCAACGAGGCCGCCGTGACCCGCGCCATCGAGCATGCTTTGCAATGCGCGGACCTTGCCGGGCGTTGACAGCCACAGTGCCTCGCCCTTCTTGTTGCGCGGGTAGTATCGAGGAACGGGTCCATCATGTAGCGCTCGCCGCTGGTCACGTGCGTGAAGTTGGCGAGCATGTCGTAGACCGCGTCGACCTCCGTCAGGTGGCTGTACAGCAGGAGCCCGAGCCGCACCTTGGCGTGGCCCGACAGTGGCGCATTGATCAGTCCGAGTAGGTCCTCGACCAGCCGTTGCGTTTCCACGAACGGGTCCCAACCCGCCGCCTCCGCGCCACGGATGCGCAGGAGCGTGCAGCCGAACTCGAACTCGTCCGCGGCCTTCGCCGCCTCGAACAGCTTGTGGACACGAGCTGCGACCTCCTCGGGCTTGAAGTCGTAGCTGTCGAGCGCCACGTGGCGCATGGTGACGACCGCGTCGGCGTCCCCGCGGCGTAAGCGAGCCCGGCTACACGGCCCTGAGCGTGGGGATCGAATCGCCGGGCTCCATCCCGGCCTCCCGCGCGCACGCCGGGCACACCCACGCGGGGAACGGCGTCGTCGTCGCCACCCAGCCCACCCCGAGCGGTGGCCGGATGATCGCCGCGCACCGCCCGCAGATGCGCTCCCCGGTCAGCTCACGGCTCGGCTGAATCCAGGGCTGGGGCATGCGGCGAGCGTAGTCGCCCTGCACTGGCGCGATCCGACTGCGCGCCTGTCCCCAGTCCCATCCGGCACGAGCGGTGGCACGCGTCTCTCGCGCCGCCCTTGCCGGTGAGCCGAGGCCCACTGCGGCGGACACCGGATGCGCAGGATTCCCCCCAGGCGCAAGCGAACCCTTGGGGGTGGGGTTCGACTCGTCTTTCTACGCGACCGTCGCGCAGGTCATCCCTGTGCTGCTCATCCTCTTGGTGGTCGAGTTTCGGGTGGTCGATTTCCAAGAGTGGAAGCCTGGCGACAATGGGTGGCTGCTCGTGGCGGCCACCAGTGCCTTCGCCGGCGTGATGGCAACGGCAGTCATGGGAGAGACGGCCGCGCTCGGCGTTCTGGCGAGCAGTCACGCCACCTCCACGGGAGATGTGCTCATCGTTACGGCTCTCGTCTCAGGGGCGGCGACCGTGGTTGCGGTCCCCGTGCTGGACGGTTGTCAGCGCTGGATGGAGCGCGCCGAGAACGCGAAGCTGGAGCGGGCCGCGATTGTCTATCCGCTGGCGCTGGCCGTTGCCGTGGCTGCGACGATCCTCGCACCGCTTGTTGGCGTTGTGACTCTCCTCGTCGCGCTCGTGACCTGACCCGGGCAGGCCGACGAGGGATCCGCTCAGCCGGTCGACAGCCCGAGCAGTTCGGCAGGTGTCGCCTCGGCCTCGCGGCGGACGAGCTGGTTGGCGTCGAGATCGGGCACGACCGCCGCCCAGGGCAGCTCCACGTCCAGGGGGCGAGTCGCCCACGGGTTGAGCCACAGCCGAGGCGGCACCACGTCTGCGGACCACGCGTGGAGGGCGATGGCGCTCAGCACCGCCGAGACGCGAGTGGCCTGCTTGCGCTCGCCGCGCTGCCAGAACCCCTGCGGGTCGCGCTGGAGCCGAGGGTCGCCCACGGGGCCGTCGGGGCCGACCGGGATGCTGACGACCTCCGGGCCGAACAGCGCCTGCTCAACGTCCAGATCGTCGACGATCTCGCGCTGACAGAGCACGGCGATGACGTACGGCTTGTCCGGCCGGCCGAACTTGCTGGCCTTGTCCTCGAGGTCGTCGCGGATCATCGGCGGCTCGTCCTTCACGCCCGTGCGCGTGGGCCCCATCACCACGGTCGGGAAGCTGCGGCTCCCTCGGACCTGTGGGTCGCGGGCATAGGGGCTCAGGAATAGATGCGTTCCGTTGACCTCGATGTGGTTCGGCTCGCGTCGGAAGTCGTTGATGCGCGGCCGCTCGATCGACCAGTCCAGGGTCCCGAGCCACCTCTCCACTGCCGCGACGACCTTGCGCTTGGCGACCTGCTGCGGTCCGACCGCCACGTTGTGCACGCGGATGGAGAAGTCCGGGTGGTAGGCCGCGTTGATGAGATCGATGACCGCGTCCTCGGCTCGCCGGTCGGCCACCTCGCGGGCTGACGGTCCGACGATCGTCGCCTCGAGATAGAAGGCGCCGTCGTCTCGCTCCATCAGGAAGTCGGGCCGGGTCCTCACGCCGGCCATCGCGGGCTCGCGCGTGATCGTGAAGCCGAGCCGGTGGTGGACCTCGTGCAGGTACAGCTCCCAGAAGGCGCCGTCGAAGTCGGACGGCTGCTTGGCCATGAGCCGTGAGCGAAGCTGCTCGCGATCGTCCGCCGGCCAGCGCTCGAACCACCCGTTGAGCATCTCGCGCGGGGCCGTGAGGTCGGGGCGGCTGATGCGGTCGAGGAACGTGTACGTCGTCTCCTGCGGGCGCCGGTAGGCATCGTCGTCGCGCTGTCGATCATCGAAGAGCGGAAGCACATGACGAAGCGTGTCAGGCCGGGCAGCGTCCCTGCCCGGCGGCGCCGCCGTTGACCGTCGGTCGAAAAGCAACGCCGCAGGCTTGAGACGGTGTCCGGCAGGCGTAGCATCCGCCCATGTCCGTCACCCGCATCGCCGCCGCCGTCGACCCCGCGGAGCTGGAGGCGGCGCGCCGCGAAGCCTCCGACGCGCGCCACCACCTGCGGGAAGTTGAGGAGCGGGTCGAGCAGTTGCGGCGGCGCGTGGCGGCGGGGCCGTCATCGGCGCTCGCCGAGGCCACGGCTCGCGGCGACAAGGCCGAGGAGCAGATCCTCGCGCTCGAGCAGCGCGGCAGGCGCCTCGCCGTCGCGCAGCAGCACGGGCTCGCGCCCGAGCTGCTGCAGGGCGTGGCCGACGACGACCTCGAAGGGTTCGCCTCACGTCTGAGCGAGCACGTGGCCGGCGAGCGCGAACGGCTCGCTCACGAGCACGCCTTCGAGCAGGCCACCACGCACCGGCGCAACGGCGTGATGAAGCCGATCAGCGAGGAGCCCGACGCGAGAGCCATGGATCGCTTCATCCGACGCGGGCTCCGCGGGGAAGGACCGGGCGATGACCGCTAGCTGGCGCACGAGCTTCTACGACCGGGATGCCGCCGACCCGCGGGCGTTGCGACGCCTGCCCGACGCTGAGGTCGTTGAGGCCGCCGGCTGCGCGCGGACCGCCGAGGCGTTGCGCCGCGCGGTGGCGTTGCGCGACGAGTATCTGGTCGTCCGCGACGAGTTGCATGGCCGCGACGCCGCGCTGGCCGCGGCCAAGGCGGCGGACGCCGCCGAGCACGCCCACGACCTCGAGGGCAAGCTCGTGCCGCGGCACATGCGCAGGGCCGAGGAGAAGTTCGACGCCCTCCAGCGCCGGAAGGACGCTCTCGCCGTGGCGGTGCCGGCGGCCATCGATGAGACGCTGCAGGCGCTGGAAGCCGAGCGTGAGCAGGCCATGCCCAACGTCACCGAGCGCCGCGCGCTGATCCACGCGCGCATCGCCGACGCCGTCGCGCAGATCCACGCCCAATACGACGAGATGCAGACGCTGTTCGACACCCTCGGCTGGCTGCTGGACTGGCCGGCCCCGCGCTGGCAGCGACCGCTGGCGCCACTGGGGAGCATCAAGGTCGGCGCACACCGCGACGTGAAGCTCGGCGAGGGGCTGGCGCTGTTCGTTGCGTGGGGTGCTGAGCTGGAGGCGGTGCCGCCGCCTGGCCAAGAGCCGCAGTCGGTCGGCATCCACTTCGGCACCTCCCGCATCGGTCAGATGCCGGTGGCCACCAACGCGAGCATCAAGACCTCCTGACACGGGCACGCGCCCTCAGGGGTGGGGGGGCAAGGTGACCCACCGCCACGCCGACAGTAGTTACATCGCGGCGGGAAAACTCGGCGAGAATTCAGGTCGATGGAAGCGCAGAAAGGCGCCACGGGGCGCCCCAGCCTGCTGACCGACGCCACTGAGGCCCGCGTGGTCGCGGCGCTGGCCGCGGGCGGCGGGGTGCGCGACGCGGCGGCGGCGGCCGGCGTCTCCGCGCGGACGATCTGGTCGTGGTTGGAGCGCTCGCGGTCGCGTGACGCGGTGGACGCCCGGCACGTCGCCTTCGAGCGGCGAGTGACGCGAGCGCTGCTGGCCCGCGCCGGCACACCGACAGCGGTGACCACGGGCACCACGCCAGAGGCCGAGGAGCCGGTCATCGAGGGCTGGGAGATGATCGCCTCCCGGCTCGAAGCCAACGACGCGGCGTGGCGGGCGCTCGGCTGGCCGCCCGACGACGACGAGCCCTTCGCGCCTCAGCTGGCGTAGAGCGACGCCGACCCGCCGCCGGCCTCCACGGCGACGCGCTGGCGGTGCGCGACGCTTGGCTCGTCACGGTCGGAGAGGCGGGCGAGGCGACGGTCGATGGTCGCCAGGACGGCGCCGACCCGTTGCAGGTGTTCGGGGCCGGCATCGGCGAGGACGGCGTGACCGAGTTCCTCCAGCACGCCCGCGCGCAGCGCCGTCAGCTCAGCAACACCGAGGCCGTGAACGCCCGGCGCGGCGTGCTCATCGGTGAGATGCCCGCCGCCGCAGACCGCGCAGCGGTAGGTGACGGTCATCGGCGCAGGCGCCTGACGCGCCTGGCGCAAGCGAGCCTCATCGCGTGCCCAGTTCGCAGTCGAGCGTGCGGCCGTTGTTCGCCGACGGCTCACGGGTGGGGAAGCTACGCGCCGCGGGCGCGCATGTCACGTCGCGCCGGCCCGGTGGGTACGCTGTGCTCGGCGATTGGCCGGCGGGAGTAGTGCCCCGCCACCCTTCGGAGGCGCCCCGGTTTCGTCGGATTCCCGCCGGGGCGCCTCCCTTGTCGTACGGCACAACGTGCCGCCTCCCGGTCGAGCAGGTGACCGCCTATTCCATCGAGCAGACGGCACTTACTGCCGTTGGTTTCGGGGCGCCGAAGGGTGTAAGCAACCCGTACCGCCACCGGCACTGGGGCGGGGACCAATCGCATGCGGAATCCATGTCGTCGTCACCGCAGGATCGACTAGCCGTCGCCATCAGAGGCGTTGTCGCACGCCCACGCACGGCGGTGGCCGCGTGATGACCATCGCCGAGGCCGGCGTTCGCGCCATCACGGGTGCCGGGTGGGCGATGCTGCTCACTGGCCCCGGCCACAAGCGGCCTCACTACCGGACCCCCAGCGTTCACGACGCGACACGCGACGCCGGGCTGTTCGAGGCGTGGGCGCTCGAGAACCCGGACTGCGGCCTGGCGGTCAACCTCGGTGCCAGCGGGCTCGCCGTGGTCGAGGACGACGGTCCCGCGGGCCTCATCGAGCTGGCGGCGCTGGAAGCCGCGCACGGGGTCCTGCCGGTGACGTGGGAGGTCCAGGCTCGCCGAGGCCGTCACCGCTTCTTCCGCACCCGTGGGAAGGTCCTCAGCCGGGGCCTCGGCACCGAGCTCGAGCTGCGCGCGTGGGGCGAGTACGTCATCGTGCCGCCGTCCAAGGTCAACGGCGTGACCCGTCGCTGGGTCCCGGCGACGATCCGCCGGCCGCTGGCGCCGCTGCCCGACTGGCTCGCTTCGTGGGCGCCGCCGACGCCGGCCGGCGCGACGGTCCCCGTGACCAGCTCGCCGACGCTGGCGGCGCTCGCCATCGAGGAGGTCACGACCCGGCTGGCGTCGCGCCCGGCATCTCCCGGCACCCGCCGCGGGACCGCTCTGTTCGCCGCCGCCTGCTCGCTGGGCCGCCACGTCCGGGCCGGCACCTTGCGCCGCGAGGAGGCCGAGGCGGTGCTGCGCGAGGCCGGCGCCCGGCTGCGCCTGCATCCCGTCGAGCGCGACCGATCCATCAGCCGCGGCTTGGCGCTCGGGCCGCAGAGGAACGTCAGGTGACGGGCCGCGACGCCTCCAAGGACGTGATCGACGCCGTCAGCGCCTACCAGGCGCTCGGCGACACCGACCCGATCCGCGTCACGCTCGCCGTCGCCGCCACCAGCATCCTTGACGACGAGCCGCTGTGGCTGCAGCTCGTCGGCGGGCCGTCCAGCGGTAAGAGCGAGGCGATCCACATGCTCGGTCAGGCGGTCGACGGCCGCATCGCCGATGTGTCGAGTGCCGGGCTGCTGGGCTGGACCGGGGGCGCGCAGAAGGGCCGCATGACGGGGCTGCTGGCCCGTATCGGCGACGGCCACCGGCTGGTGACGATCACCGACTTCTCGACCGTCCTGGCCGACTCCGATCGCGGTCGCCGTGCCGCGCTGTTCAGCTTCCTGCGCGTCCTCTATGACGGGCACGTCATCCGCGAGATCGGGTCGGCGCCACGCCCGCTGGAGTGGTCAGGACGCCTGACGATCGTCTCGGGCGTGACGCCGCAGATCGACGCCTTCAGCGCGCACGCCGATGCCCTCGGGCCACGCTGGCTGTACTGCCGCGTCCCCGAGCTTGACCAGGCTGGACGGCGTAGCGCCGGGCAGCTCGCACGCCGCCACGCCGCCGGCAAGCGCGAGCTGCGCGACCAGACGCAGGCCGTGGCTGCCGACGCCGTTGCGTATGCCCGCGAGCGCATCGGAAGCGTTGAGGTCAACGAGGTCGACGGCGCGTGGATTGACGATGCCGCGCACATCGCAACGCTGATCCGCTCCGACGTGCCGCGCGACGGCTACGGCGCCCGTGAGATCAGCGGCATGGTCACCCGCGAGGAGCCGCCGCGGATGGCGATCATGCTGACGATCCTCTTCCGCGGGCTCGTCGCGCTCGGCGTACCGTCGCGCAGCGCCAGGCGGATCATGGTCCGCTGCGCATTGGACTCCGTGCCGCTCTCGCGCCGACACGCCCTCGTCGTGCTCAGCACCGGCGACGCGGCGAACACCAGCGAGATCAGCCGCGCCATGGGCGCCGACTACAAGATCGCACGGTTCGCGCTCGAGGAGTTGGAGCTGCTCGGGCTGGTCAAGGGCAGGCGCGGGATTCTCGACGGCGGCGACGACGACGACGAAGAGGACCCGAAACGGCGGCGACTCCCCCGCACCTGGCAACTGCGTGACGACGACGGAAAACTCGCCGCGCGGCTGCTCGAAGAGGTCGGACGAAGTGTCGAGTCTCTATCCCCACACCCCCCCAATAAGGCACAGGCAGGCTACGGATCGTCCGACCTCCGCAGGCGGGGCCGACGATGAGGCTGCCGTCGTCCCCCGAGGTCGTGCGCGCAGCGCTCACCCGGCACCCGGCCGGCCGCGCGGTCGAGTTCCTGTGCGACTGCGAGAGCACGGCTCTCGCCGTCTGCGTCGGCTGCGGCCAGCCGGTCTTCGCCCGCCTCGAGCCCGGCACGTGGTGCGCGCACGCCGACGCGCTCGTACAGGACCTCCCGTGGTGGTGGGGCTGATGAAGGACCTGCCCGCCGAGCGGGGCCTCGCGGCGCTGGCCGACGCCGTGAGCGGCCCGTGCCGCAAGTGTGGCCGCCACCCGCAGGCCCGCGGCACCGGGTGGTGCGCACGCTGCCTCCACGCCGAAGACGAACGGCGCGAGGCGCAAGGATCGTTGCGGCTCGCCTCGCGGATCGCCGGTGCCGCGCCGGCAGCCGCTCGCGTCTGCGCGTGGTGCGGCGCCGCGCTCACCGGCTACGCCACCCGCCGAACCTGCTCGGCTGCGCATCGCAAGGCGCTCTCGCGGGCCGGCGGCGTCGGGCCGTTCTCAGGCGCGAATGTCACACCTTCGGGCGAGCCGATGTGGGACACCCTTTCCACCCTCCCGAGCCGGCAGTGGGCACGGGAGGCGCCCGCAACGGCCCGTCAGGCGGTGTCATGAGTGAGCGGCCGCCAACGCTGCCGATCCCGCGCGTCGCGCTCACCCGGGAGGAGGCCGCGGCCGCGCTCGGGATGAGTCTCGACAGCTTCGAGCGCCACGTGCAGCCCGAGCTACGCCTAATCCGCCGGGGAAAGCTGCGGCTCGTCCCCGTTCATGAGCTTGAGCGCTGGGCTGATGGCGCCGCCGAACGCACCGTCCCGTGATGGCGCTACCGTCACCTGATAGGCGGGCCGGCGGCGCAGCAACGCCCCGGCCCGTGGCCCACGACGACAGGAGCGCCATGAGCGCGAAGGACCGTACCGGGGAGGTCGGCATCACGCCGCGCCATGCCCGTAGTTGCCGCTACCGCGAGACGCGCTGCACCTGCATGCCGACCTACAAGGCGGAGGTGTGGGACGCCGCCGCCGGCAAGCGGTTGGCGAAGACCTTCGACACGATCACCGCCGCCCGACGATGGCGACAGGACGCCTACGTTGCCTTGCGCGCAGGCACCCTCAGCGCCGACCGTGGGCAGACGCTGCGCCAGGCGGCGCACGACTGGCTCGCCGCCGCGCGGGCGGGGATCGTGCGCACGCGCTCCGGCGACCCATACAAGCCCGCCGCCATCCGCAGCTACGAGCAGGTGCTGCGGCTGCACGTCTACGACGAACTCGGTCACGAGCGCCTGCGCGAGCTGACGCTGCCGCGGCTACAGAAGTACGTGGACAAGCTCGCGGCCGATGGGTTGGCGCCGGCGACGATCACGACGGCGATCACGCCCGTCCGAGCGATCTACCGTCGCGCCCGGCAACTCGGCGAGGTCCACGCCAACCCGACCAGCGGAGTGAGCGTCCCCGCCATCGACCGCCGACAGACGCGCTTCGCCACCACCGAGCAGATCGAGGCGATGTGCGAGCGCCTGCCCAGCGCCAAGGACCGTGCGCTGTGGTCCACCGCGCTGTACGCCGGCCTCCGCCGTGGCGAGCTGACCGCGCTGCACCGCGAGGACGTGGACCTCGCCGCCGGGGTGATCCGCGTGGAGCGCGGCTGGGATGAGGTGGAGGGCGAGGTCGCACCGAAGTCCAAGCAGGGCCGGCGCAAGGTGCCGATTCCCGCCGTGCTGCGCGAGCGCCTGGAAGCGCACCTGCCCGACGCGCCCGAGAGTGGACGCATCTTCATCAACGTCCGCGACAGCTACGACAACGGGCGCGACGCCGCCGAGGCCGCGAAGGTCGAGGCGCCGACGCTGCACGAGTGCCGCCACGGCTACGCCTCGCTGATGATCGCGGCCGGGGTGAACGTCAAGGCGCTGTCGACCTTCATGGGCCACGCCAACATCCGGATCACGCTCGACCAGTACGGCCACCTGCTGCCCGGTGCCGAGGATGAGGCCGCGACCCTGCTCGACGCCTACCTCGTGCGGTCCATCGGGTCCGATCCCGACCTGTCCGCCGAGGCCGCGGACCTGGTCAACTGAGCGGCCGAACTGCGCCGCAGACTGCGCCGCACCCCGCCAAATCCCAGCTGTCATCGTGGTGCGCCACGATGTACTACATCTAGGTCCAGCCCACCTCGGCCCAGAGCGCCGCCGGCGCCTCGGCCGTCGCCTCCGGGGCCTCCTCGGCCACGTGGTGGCCACTGTCGATGCCGGTTGTTGGCCCACGGCGCGCTGGCCGACCGCCGCCTCCCTTTCCCTCGATGAGGCGGTCGACGTCGGGCAGCGCGCGCCGGCGAGGCATCAGCCGCCAGGCGGCTGCGGCGGCGCGGCCTGGGTGCCACCGCCCGCGCCGC
>CAVSJH010000031.1:0-105121 GCA_963728245.1 uncultured Trueperaceae bacterium | reverse complement strand
CGGCGGCGCAGCGCTGCACGGCCTCGAGGTGCAGGTGGTTGGGCAGGCAGATGTCGACGACGTCGAACTCGGGGCCGGCGAAGAGCTCGTCATAGGACGTCGCGGCGTGGGGGACGCCGTGGCGGTCGGCCACGGCGCGGGTCTTGTCGCGGTCGCGCCCGAGCACGGCCACGACCTCGGCGCCGGGCGTCTGGGCGTAGACCTGGGCGCGGAACTCGGCGATGAAGCCGGTGCCGAGCATGGCGACGCGGAGGGGCGTCATCGGGCCTCCAAGGGGCGGGGGCGGCCTGGGCGGGCCGCCCCCGAAGAGCGGGTTACTGGGCGAGCGCCTCGTCGATGCGGTCGGACGCGTCCTGGGCCGCCTGCTCGGCGGTCTTGACGCCCAACAGGACCTCTTGGATGGCGTCGCCGGCGATGTCGGCGATCTGGCTGTAGACGCGGCTGCCGAGCTCGGGCGACCCGTACTGCGCGGCCTCGATGAAGGGCGCCCAACGGTCGGTCTGGAAGCGCTCCATCTCCTGCGCGCTGAAGCGCGCCGGCAGCGTCACGACGCCGCGCGCCATCTGCTCGGGCTGCAGCATGAACGTCGACGAAGCGGGCGGCCTCCTCGGGGTGGTCGGTGCCGGCGAAGATCGTGTAGTACCAGGCCGAAAGCACCGAGTTGCGTTCCTGGCCGGGGACCTGCGGGATCGGGCAGACGCCCCAGTCGATGTTCGGCGCGGTCCCGTCGATCGTGCCCTGGGCCCAGGGGCCGTCGACGAACATGGCCACCTGCTCGGTGAAGAAGAGCTGCCGGACCTCGTTGCGCGAGTCGGACACGGCCGACACCTGGGTGATCTCGTGCTCCTTGAACAGGTTGGCGTAGAAGTCGAGCGCCGCGATCGCTTCGGGGCTGTCGAACGCCGACGCGGAGCCGTCCTCGGTCACGAAGTGACCGCCGTGGGCCCACAGGAAGTTGGCGAACTGCTGGAGCTGGGTGGCGTGCTTGGCGCCGACGAGCCCGAAGCCGGCGACGCCGTCATGCGTCAGCGCCTTGCCGGCGGCGATGAAGTCATCGGTGGTGGCGGGGCACTCGGTGATGCCGGCCTCTTCGAGCAGCCGTTCGTTCGTGTAGATGACCCACGGGTCGACGCGGTCGGCGATGGCCACGAGCGCCTCGGCGGTCTCGACGCCCTGGAACGTGCCGGGGATCCAGTCCTCGCGCGGCAGGTCGGCCATGACGTCGCTCATGTCCATCAGGAAGTCGTTCTCGTTCAGTTCCTGCAGCCAGCGCGCGCCGATGTAGCCGACGTCGAGCGCTTCACCCGAGCGCAGGGCCACGAACAGACGCTCCTGGAAGACGCCGAAGGGGGTGCTGACGATCTCGATCGTGATGTCGGGGTTGGCGGCCTCGAACTCGGCGATCATGCCGGTGACGGCGGCTTCTTGGTCGCTGGAGTCCCAGCCCGGGTAGAAGAGGCGGAGCGTGACCGGTTGCGCCAGGACGGCGCCGGCGATCGCCAGCGTGAGCAGCGCGAGGGCGAGACGTGCGAAGAACGGGCGAACCTTCGGGGTGCGGGGCATGCGACGTTCCTTCCTGGGTCCTGGGACCCGCGCGTGGAGCGGCGTCGTGCGGGCGAGCGAGCGGCCGGTGGGTGTCACATAGGCCCACCCCCCTCGGTCGGGAGGGCGCGGCCGGGGGCGGGGGCGCGGCGGTGGACGTGGACCGTGGCCCTCGATCGCGATCGCGACCGCCCCCGCCACGCCGGCGTCGTCGCCGAGTTCTGAGCGGACCACCCAATCGGCCCCGCGGTCGAGGTAGGGGCGCCAGGTGGCGAGCGCGCGATGGATGGCGGGCAGCAGCACGTCGTTCTGGACCTGGCCGCCGCCCACCACCACGCGCGCGACGTCCAGCAGGTTGACGACGTCGACGATGGCGGCGGCCAGCAGGCGCGCCATGCGGTCCACCTCGGCGCGGGCGAAGGCGTCGCCGCGGGCGGCGTGGTCGAACAGGTCGCGGGTGGTGAGCGTGTCGCGCGCGGTGAGGATCTCGTGCAGGCTGGTGGCCGTGGCGGCTTCGGGGCCGCGCAGGCGCGCGGTCAGCAGGTCGGCGGCGGGCTTGCCGCCGCACGAGGCCTCGATGCATCCGCGGTTGCCGCAGGCGCAGGGGTCGCCGTGCACGTCGACGCTCAGGTGGCCGATCTCGCCCGCCAGACGCCGCACGCCGCGGTAGAGCTCGCCGCGCAGCACCAGGCCCGCACCGATCCCCGTGCCGAGCGCCAGGTAGACGAAGTCGTCCACGTCGCGGCCGGCGCCCCAGCGATGCTCCGCCATGGCGCCGGCGTTCACGTCGTTGTCGAGGTGGACGTCCGCGCCCGTGCGCCGGGCCAGTTCGCCGGCGACGTCGACCGGCTCGGACCAACCGAGGGCCAGGGGGCCGGAGACGCGGCCGTCGAGCCCGACCCCGCCGCAGATGCCGACGCCGATGGGCGTCCGGTCGATCCCGTCGGCGCGCCAGAGCGCTTCCACCTCGCACACGATCACGTCGAGCAGGCCCGCGGGGTCGCCGAGGACCGTGGGCACCACCCGCCGCCGTCTCAGGCGCCCGCCTTCGTCGCCCAGCGCGAGCGCCGTCTTGGTGGCGCCGACGTCGACGCCGACGTATGTGCGGACTTGATGGGCGACCGGGGCGGGCGGGTTCATCGCTGCGGGGTCCCTGCCATCGAGGCGCGGCGCCTCTACCGCGAGAGGGTTCCTAAAGGTTCTTAGCTTTTACGCAGGATAGACCTCGATGATCCGGACGTCAAGCCGATGGCGGCACGGCGAGCGTCGCGCGGGGGCGCAGCGTGACGGCCGTCAACCGCTGCCACAGCGCGTCGAGCGCGACGAGCGTGGCGCCGGTCAGGACGGCGTCGTCGTGCAGTTCGCTGGGCTTCATCTGGATGGGGAAGGGGACCAGCGCGCTCAGCTGCTGCGCGAGGTCGTCGAACCAGTCGATTCCGCCGTCCACCTCCGAGTACACGATCACGCCGTCGAGGTCGAGCACGGCGAACGTCACCGCCAGCACCTTGGCGAGCTCGCCGAGCGCCTGGGGCGAGATGCGGGAGAAGCGGGCGTCGAGCGGGGTGCCGTCGCCGCTGAGCCGCAGGTTGCCGATCTCGCCGGCGCGGCCGTTGGCCCCTCGGTAGAGCCGACCGTCGAGCACGAGCCCCATGCCGACCCCCGTCGTCCGCACCCCCATGAACACGAAGCGCGACCAGGCCCGCGCCGCGCCGCTGCGGCCCTCGCCGGTGGCGGCCAGGTTCACGTCGTTGGCAGTGGTCACGTGGGCGTGGTCGAGCCGTTCGCCGAGGCGCGCGGCGAGGTCGACCCCGTGCAGCATGGCGGAGCGACTCCAGTACCGGATCGTGCCGTCCGCGCCGACCGTGGCCGGCACGGCCACGACGACCTCGAGCGGGCCGCGCAGCGCGTGGTCGCCCTCGGCGTGCGCGGCGAGGTCCCGCACCAGAGCGTCGACGTCGGGCGCCAGGTCGAACGATCCCTCGTCCAGGACCTCGCCGTGGAGACCGACACGGCGCCATCGCACGTCGTCTTGCCGCACGTCGGCCACCCACGCCGCGCCGGCGTCGGGGGCCACGTCGATCACCACCGCCTTGCGACCCACGCCTTGGCCCCGCAGGCCCGCCTCGACGAGCACGCCGGCGCGCACCAGCTCCTGGCTGATCGACGCGATCGTGACCGCGCTCAGGCCGAGGTGGCGGGCCAGCTCCGGCCGCGACACGGGACCCAGGTGCCGCAGTCCCGCCACCAGCCGGCGCGCGTTGACCACGCGCAGGTCGGCGGGCTGGCCGGGTTCCGAGCGCGCACGGTCACCGGGGTCGTCGGGCATGACCCATTCTATGGAGGCGGCGGCGGACCGCGCGCTCGCCGCGCTCCGCCGGCCAGGGACGCCCGTCCCCCCGGCCCCGCGCACCCCCCCGATACCGTGAGGACGGGCGCTCTCATGAGAGGCCCCGCACCGGCCCCGGCCACCCCGGCGGCCGAAGGGGAGGGCCACGTGCTCGAAGACCTCGCGCCCCGCCTGCTGATGCAGGAGATCGCCCATCAGCACCTGTTCAACCAGTTCTGGCTCACGCTGTTCTTCGTGGTGCCGATGGTGCTGGTCGCCCGGGCGGTGGTCGCCGGCACGCGCTACTCGGCGATCCTGATCATCGTCATCTTCGGTCTGACGATGGGGTACCTGCTCGTCGCCACCGGCGTGTCGGAAGCCGGACTCGCCGACTTCCCCATGCTCGGCATGATCGCGCAGACCACGGTGGTGGCGCTCACCGTCTCGTTCTTCGTGGGCGGGCAGGAGCTGCGGCGCATCTTCGGGCGCACGAAGGTGCCCCCCGACGAGAGCGTCGTCTACTCCAGCGAGCAGGTGGTGTTCGGCACGGGCCGCACCCAACTCGTGTTCATCGCGCGGGCGTTCTTCGTGCTGCTCGGCATCGAGGCGCTCGTGCGCGTGCTCCTGGGCACCGTGCCCGACGGCACGCTCGGCCGCTACTACCCGCTCATCGCCTACATGGGGTTGGTGATCGCCGTCATCCTGATCGACCACAAGGCGGCGATCGTGCGCAAGCGGCTCTACCTCTACAAGGGGTTCGTCGAGATCGTCGCGATCGTGGGCGTGCTGCTCGCCGGGGCGCTGCTGTCGCAGTGGGTGCGGCCGCTCGTCGCGCTGCCGCAGATCTTCTTCGTCATGCTGCTGGCCGCGGGCCTGGGCGCGGTCCTCTACCGGTGGGTCCACGGTCCCGCCGTGCGCTGCTTGCTCTTCGCCGGGATCCCCGTGGTGCTCGCGGCGAACTTCGTGGTGGGCGGCTCGCGGATCGGCGAGGCGTTCGCGCTCACGGAGATGAACGCCGTCATGGCCTACGGCTTCTTCGGTCAGGTGCTGTGGATGTTCGGCGGCATCGCGCTGCTGATGTGGGTCGGCAAGAGCGCCGCGGTCCGCAACCTGGGCCCGGGCATGGCGGGCTCGCTGTCGCACGCCGGCCTGACGGGCGCCTGCACGGCCGGTGACCTGGGCGAGGGGGCCGCGCGGCGCGCCCCGATCATGATCAACATCCCCTTCTTCGGCCACGTCTTCGTCTTCTCGATCCTGGCCGTGAGCATCGAGCGCGGTGGGCTGGTCTGGTGGCCGGCGATCGTGGTGGCGGCGGTGGGGCTGGTGCTGACGGCGGTGGCGCTGCGGGCCCTGGCCCGTGCGAACGGCGACGACGAGCGCGAGGTGAAGGCGCTGATGCAGTTCTCGTTCGGCTGGCAGCTCAGCGCGGTCTTCGGTGGGCTCCTGCTGCTCGCCGCGTCGGGGATGGCGATCGAGCACGCGTTCATGGCGACGAGCTCGGCCCTGTCGCACTTCGGCCTGTTCGCCGCCATCCAAGGCGGCATGGCGGGTGGCGCGGCGGCGGGCATGATCGCCTTCGTCTTCGCCATGCCGTTCCTGGTGCACCCGTTGGTGTTCTTCCTGTTCGGCCAGGCGATGGAGCGGGGCGGCGACATGAGGCGCGCCCCGGTGCTCGCGCTGGTGGCGATCGGGGTGGTGGGGGTGGCGGCGGCGCTGACGATCGGTGCGGGCTGACGACCAGGCAGACGAGGCGCCCCGGTCCTCGTCGTGGCGAGGGCCGGGGGCGCGGAGCGTTCGGGTGCGGATCAGCCGGTCGGGGCCGAAGCCGCCTCCGGGGGCGCGTCCGGCACCCGCCAGTAGCGCGAGCCGTCGGGCGTCCGCTGCATGAAGCCGTGGTCGACGAACGCCCGCCGCAACCGTGCGGTGTCGTCGCTGAAGCGGAGCAGGAGTTCGTTGACCTGCTTCTCGCTGTAGGTGACGCCGGTCTCGAACGCCTGCAGTGCGTGCCGCACGAGGACGAGTGACTTCTTGGCCTGCGTGGGGAAGGCCGTGAAGCGACCGTCGGGCCCGACGAAGGTGGCCAGGACCTTGCGATCGAACGCGTCGAGGTCGGCGTCGCCGGCGAGGTCGGGCAGCGCGTCGTCCCCGAGCAGGCGCTGCGAGAGGTCGTGCAGCGGCGCGGTGTCGAGGGCGTAGACGCTGTACGGGCCCTCGGCCTTGGCGTGCACGAGGCCGACGTCGGAGAGCCGGCGCAGGTGATGCGACACGGTCGAGGAGCCGACGCCGAGCGCGGCCGCGAGCTGTTCGACCGTGTGCGGTCCGTGCGCGAGCAGGCCGACCACGCGCAGGCGGTTGGCGTCGGCGAGGGCCTTGAAGAAGGCGAGGAGTTCGGGATGGGGGGCGGTCATGGCAGTGCTCCTTCATGTCGATGGACGTAGAAACACATCGATGTCCATCGACATGAGAGCGTAGCGCTTCGGCCATCTCGCCGTCAAGTCGGCATTGGACTCAGGGCGCGAGGTTCGTGTGGAGCCACTCGGCCACGCGGGTGCGGTTGCGTGGGGTGCTCGTCCCGGACGGCGTGAGGGCGAAGCAGTTCGTGCGCAGGTTGCGGTCGCTGGTCCCACCCATCATCGATGGACCGGTGACGCCGAAGGGGAAGATGCCGAGCACGGTGCATCGCTGGCTGGTCGCGGCGCGCGAGTGGACGGCGTTCATCAGGTGCCCGGTCTCGTGCATGAAGGTCTGGCCCACGGTTTCGAGGGTGTAGTTGCGGAAGCTCGTCCAGCTGACCGCGCCGTCGCGCGGCGTCTCGTCGATCACGCCGAACCCGCCGGCGCAGCCCCAACTGCCGGGGTACCGGTCGGTGTTCGTCCACCACATCCAGTACTCGTTGTCGACCGTGTTCCGATCGCGCGAGCGCTCGGCGTACTCGTCCATGAGCGTGCCGTCGCCGAGGGCGCCGCAGTCCTCGCTGGGGTAGGTGAAGTCGGCCTGTCCGCTGGTCGTGAGGCGCCGGTAGCCGGCGATGCGCGTGCGCACCGCGAACGCGTTCGGCAGGTCGAGGTCGCTGACGCCGGCGTCGACGGGCAGGGCCGAGAGCTGCGCCATGGCGAAGAACAGGTCCTGCCGGTTGGCCACCGCGTCGACGCGCGCGAAGTAGTTGGGCACGAGTCGCTCGCCGGTGTCGGCGTCGTACACGGTGGCGTCGGCGACCATGACCGGCCGCAGGAACTTGACGCCGTCCTCGAGGAAGTGGTTCGCCCGGCCGACCTCGGCGACGGCCGCCTGGCCGGGTGCGTCGTCGAGCTCCGGGTCCTCGATCCCGAGCCGCAGGTCGACCTGGTTGAGGAGCAGGTAGTTGGCCGTGTTCGCGGCGAGCAGGCGCTCGACCGTCTCGGCGTCGTAGTGGACGTCGAGGACGCTGCGCAGCCCTTGGAGGCTGCTGGGCGTGAAGGGGGCCTCGAGTTGGGCGCCGTAGTAGGTGGCGTCGAGCTCGTCGCCGATCACCGCGATGACCGACATCTGGTACAGCGACTCGTCGTCCAGGTTCTTCTCGGTCTCGCCGATGACGACGTTGCGGACCTCGTTCGCTTCGAGCCACGGCATGCCCTGGAAGGTGAGGCTGGGGCCGTCCACCGCCTCGCAATCGACGTCCTCGAAGGTGTCGGCATCGATGGCGCAGTCCTGCACGCCGGGCTCCCGCACGTCGTGGTGGTAGGCGGTCCACGACACGTAGACCGGATCGGTGCCGTTCGGTTGCAGGATCGGCAGGGTCAGCCGGATCGGCTCGACGTCCGAGTCGGGGCGTTCGCCCAGTTCCGGAGCGCGACGATCGCCTTCTCGTCGGGCAGGTCGATGAGCGTCCAGTCGGTCAGGGTCGGCAGCGCGAACCGCACCGCCGCCTCGAGCTCGTCCGCCGGCTCGAGCGACGGGAACGAGGCGTCGACGTCGATCGGCTCCCCTGGGACCCGCACGTCCAGGGGCACCTCGACCTCGGTCCGCCAATACAGGCGCTCGAAGACGAGCCGCAGCGTGCCCAGCAGCGGCGTGGCGACCTGCAAGGCGTAGCGACCGTTCGCGTCGGTGCAGGTGCTCGCTCGGACGGGTTGCGACGGCGCCTGGCAGCCCTCGGCCTGCTGGCGGGTCACGGCGGCGCCCGTCGCCGTCCCGGCGACGCCGTCCTCGGGCACGAACACCACCGCGTCGGCGACGGCGGCGCCGTCCGCGTCGAGCAGCTGGCCTTCGAGCGTCGTGGTCACGACGTCCTCGCCGCAACCCGCGAGCACGAGCAGCGTCGCGAGGACGAGGACGGGTCGGCGGTGGCGCGGGCTGGGGTAGGTCACGGCGACCTCCTGGATCGTGCGTCGCGGGCGCGCGCGGGTCTCGGGGACCCGCGGGCCGCGAGAGGACGGATGGGCGGTTCGGTTGGCGGCGCGCGGACGTGCGTTCGTGTGACGCCACCTTGCCAGAGCCCTCGTCCGCCGTCAACCGTGGCGAGCCGTATCCTCGCCCATGACCCGTCCTCGTCCCCGCGACCTCGGCCTCGCCCCCGGCGTCCTCGCGCCCGGGCCCCTCAACGCCCTCACCGACGTCACCGGCGTGCGCGTGGGTCACGTCACGCTGATCGAGGGCGACGACGTCCGCACGGGGGTCACCGCGATCCTGCCCCACCTCGGCGACCCCTTCCGCGAGCGGGTGCCGGCCGGTCTCCACGTCGGCAACGGCTTCGGCAAGCTGGTGGGCGCGACGCAACTGGTCGAGCTCGGCGAGCTCGAGACGCCGATCGTGCTCACCAACACGCTGAGCGTGGCGCGGGCCGCCGACGCGCTCGTCGAGTGGACGCTGGCGCGCAACGCACGCGTGCGGAGCGTCAACCCGGTGGTGGGCGAGACGAACGACGGCAAACTCAACGACATCCGGGCCCGCTTCGTGACGGTGGCGCACGTGCTCGAAGCGCTCGACGCCGCGCACGACGCCTCCCCCGAGGACGGTGCGGCCGGCGGCAACGTCGGCGCCGGCACCGGCACGGTGGCGTTCGGTTGGAAGGGCGGGATCGGCACGTCCTCGCGGTGCCTGCCCGCGTCCCACGGTGGCTGGACCGTGGGTGCGCTCGTGCAGGCCAACTACGGCGGGGAGCTGCGGATGGACGGACGGGCCGTGGGGAAGGCGCTGCGCGGCGACGACCTGACGGCCGTCCTCGGTGACGCCGACGGCAGCGTGATGGTCGTGCTGGCCACCGACGCGCCGCTGTCGGACCGGAACCTGGGGCGGCTGGCGGCGCGCGCGATGGCGGGGATCGCTCGGACCGGGGCGGCCATGAGCAACGGCTCGGGGGATTACGCCATCGCGTTCTCGACGCATGCGGACGTGCGGCGGGTCGTCGCGAACGCTCGGCGTGGGCCGCGCGCCTCCGTCGAGCTCGCCAACGACGACGTCTCGCCGCTCTTCCTGGCCGCCATCGAGGCGACGGAGGAGGCGGCGCTGGACGCGCTGTGTCGCGCGGAGACGATGGTGGGGGTCGGGGGACGGCGGGTGGAGGCGTTGCCGCTCGAGGCGGTGCTTGCGATCCCCGTGCCGTGAGGATTCGGTCGCCGAGGGGCGGGTGATGCGTCCGCGTGATGCCGGACCGTGCATCACGCGGTATCATCTTCGGTGAGGAGGCCTCCATGCGCGCCACGATCACCATCCCCGACGAACGCCTCGCTGAGCTCCTGTGGCTCAGCGGCACGAGCAACCGGACCGAAGCCATCAACGCCGCGATCGAGGCGTACGTCCGAGGCCGCAAGATCGAGCGATTGCTCGAACTGGCGGGCCAGGTCGACATCCTCTCGAACGACGAGATCGAGCGGGCGGACGTGGCCGAGATCTCCACCGCGGTCGATGGCTGAAGCCGTGCTCGTCGACACGAGCGCCTGGGTGGCCTTCTTCCGAGGCGACCCGCAGGGGCGGTCGGCGGTCGAACGGCTGCTCGTGGACGGCGCGGCACGGCGGTGCGGTCCCGTCGAGCTCGAGCTGCGGCGTGGTCTCCGGCGAACCGAGTCCGCGCGGGTCCTGAAGCTGTGGACGGGCCTGCCCGACCTGCCCATCGAGGCGATCGACTTCACCAGCGCCGGTGACCTGCTGCGCGACCTGCGCGAGGGCGGCGTCACCCTCCCGAGTCTGGACGCCCTCATCGCGTGCCTCGCCCTGCGCCACGACGTCGCCATGCTCGCGTTCGACCGCCACTTCGACGCGGTGCCAGGGTTGCGCCGCTGGGACCCCGCCACCGTTTGAGTACCCACCGGTCCCGATCGCCCTGCGCGACGGTTCTGCGACCGGCCCGCACGTACGATCCTCGGCGTGAGGCCCCCAACCCCAGCCGCCGCTCCCGAGAAGGCCGTGCCGTGGCGCGTCCATGCCCGCGACCTGCGCGCCACGCTCGGCCTGGTCTGGGCCACGGATCCGCGGCGGACGGCGCTGATCGCCACCCTCAGCCTGCTGCAGGCGGTCCTCCCGGCCGTGACGCTGTGGGTGGGCAAGCTGCTCTTGGACGCCGTCGCCTTGGCGGTGACCGGCGGGTTCGCCAACGAGGGCGAAGCGTTCACACGGCTGGCGGGTTTGTTGGCCATCCAGGTGGGCGTCGGCGCCTTCGGGGCGCTCCTCACCACGCTCCAGACCGGTACGCAGGACCTCCTCGGCGACGGCCTCCAGCACACGATCAGCCGGCGCATCCTCGACAAGGCCGCCGGACTCGAGCTCGAGCGCTTCGAGGACGCCGAGACCTACGACGCCCTCCAGAACGCCTACCGCGAGGTCGGCAGCCGGCCGCTCGGCGTCTTCACGCAGGTGGTCGGGCTGTTCCAGGCCGTCATCACGCTCGGGTCGGTGAGCGCGCTCATGGCCCAGCTCGGCTGGGCGGTCGTGCCGCTGGTGCTGCTGGCGTCGATCCCCGGCGTCATCGTCACCAACCGCTTCGGCACCGCCTCCTACCGGATGCTGCGGCGCCGCGCCGCCGACGCCCGCGTTCAGAACTACCTGGGCCGCCTGCTCACCTCCGACGAGGCGGTCAAGGAGGTGCGCCTGTTCGGCTTCGAGGGGTACCTGATCGACCGCTGGCGCGACTACTACCTGCGCTTCCGGGCGGAGCTCGAGACGCTGGTACGGCGCCGCGGCGCCTGGAGCCTGGGTGCGTCGCTCCTGTCGTCGCTGCTGGTGGCCGTCGCCACGCTCTCGGTGCTGCGCCGGGCGGCGCAAGGGGCGCTCACGGTGGGCGATTTCGGCCTGTTCGTGGCCGGCATCGGCCAGCTCCAGCGGCAGTTCGCGGTGCTGCTGCAGGGCATCTCGGGCGTGCAGCAGAACCTGCTCTACATGCGCAACCTGTTCGACTTCCTCGAGCTGCCGGCGCGCGACCTCGACGCGGGCGAGACCTGGGAGGGACCCATCCACCGCATCGACGTCGAGGACGTCTCGTTCCGGTACCCGCTCACGGAACGCGACGTGCTGCGCGGCGTGACGTTCAGCGTGCGGCGCGGCGAGTCGCTGGCGCTCGTCGGCGAGAACGGTGCGGGCAAGACGACGCTGGTCAAGCTCATCACCCGCCTCTACGAACCCACGACGGGTCGCATCCTGCTCAACGGCGAGGACGCCACGCGCTTCAGCCCGCGGAGCGTCCAGCGCGAGATCGCCACGGTGTTCCAGGACTTCGGGCAGTACCAGATGACCGTGCGGGAGAACGTGGCCGTGGGTCGCGGGGCCGGCGACGGCGACGCTGCCCTGCTGCAGGCGGCCGCCGACCGCGCCGGGGCATCGGGGTTCGTGGGCGAACTGCCCGCGGGCTTCGAGCAGATGCTGGGCCGCTGGTTCGCTGGCGGTCAGCAGCTCTCGGGCGGTCAGTGGCAGCGGCTGGCGTTGGCGCGCCTCTACTACCGCGACGGCTCGGTGCTCGTGTTCGACGAGCCGACTGCGGCGCTCGACGCCAACGCCGAGTTCGAGGTGGTCGAGGGTCTGCGCGCGCAGGCCAAGGACCGCATCACGGTGATCATCTCGCACCGCTTCAGCACCGTGCGACTGGCGGACCGGATCGTGGTGCTCGAGGGTGGCGTGATCATCGAGGCCGGCTCGCACGCGGAGCTCGTGGCGCAAGACGGCACCTACGCGGCGCTCTTCAACCTGCAGGCGCGCGGGTACCGCGACGTGGTGGCGCCGCCGGTGGCGTAGAGCGCGAATCGGCTTGAATCGGCCGAGGCTCGGTTGCCCCCGGTCCCGTTGGGACGATCGTGGGTCAGGTTGTCGAGCTCGCCGAGAAGGCCGCCGGGTGACCCCTCACGTCCGCGGCGTGCGGCGCCGTTCACCCTCCTGCGGCCACGGCAACTTGGCGCCGTCGAGCCGGCGCCGCATGGCCAGGACGGTCCGGGTCACCGACCGGCGCACGACCGCCTTGCCGTCGTAGGCGATGACGCGGTCCCACCAGCCGCCGACGATGGCATCGAACGCGAGCGGCTCGAGCGTGGCGCCGATCCGTTCGACGTCGCGCGGCGGCAACGGGATCAGGTTCGGGTAGCTGTACATGAACGCCACGAAGCGCCGGTCGGGCACCACCATCACGATGTCGCCCGTGAGGAGCGCGCCGCGCCCGTCGAAACCGGCGGGCCAGTGCAGCACGGTGCCACCGGGGAAGTGGCCGCCCGCACGCACCAGCGTGATCCCGCCGAAGAGCGCCTCGCGCTCGCCGTCCCAGTGCTGGATCCGTTCGTGCGGGTGCGTCACGAACGATCGGTCGGCGGCGTGGAGGAACACGTCGGCGCCGAACGCTTCGGCGAAGACGGCGGCGCCCGTGTAGAAGTGCGGGTGGCTCACGGCGATCGCCTGGACGCCGCCCAGTTCCTCGAGCCGCGCCACGGTGGCGGCGTGCAGCAGCGGCACACAATCCCAGAGCACGTTGCCGTCGGGGGTGCGGACCAGCAGGGCGCGCTGTCCGATCGCGACGGGCGGCTCCAGGCCCACGCCCCACAGGTCGGGCGCCACCTCTTCGATGCGCGGGGGGTGGTCGGGGAGCAGGTCGTCGTGCGAACGCCACGTCTGACCTTCCGCGCGGACGTACTGGCGCGGTTCGTCGCAGATGGGACACAGGTCCGGCGGCTCGACGTCGCCCGGCACGTGGGCGCCGCAGGTCATGCAGACGATCGGATCGGTCATGTTTGAGGGTAAGCCACCGCGCACGCCGATGGGGTACACGTGAGCGAGACTTCGCGACGCCGGGTGCCCGTTCACGTTAGCCTCATGTGCACCCCATGAGGCCGCGGCGCTGCCGCACGTCATCGACCCGGAGGTCGGCCATGCCCAAGCTCTACCTCGGAGAAGCCCTCGCTCTGCTCGGCAAGACGCTCCCGTTCATCTGGGTCCGCCTGGGGAGTTACCTGGTGCTGTTCGCGGCATTGGGCGTCTACTTCGCGATCGTGGGTGGTCTGGCGCTGCTGCTGGGCCGGCTGTGGGCGCCGCTCGGGTTCATCACCTTCCTGATCGCCATCGGTGGCGGTTTCGGTCTGGTGCGCTGGGCCTCGCGCTACTACTTCTACCTGCTCAAGGCGGCGCACACGGCGGTCATGACCGAGTTCATCGTGCACGGACGTGCCCCGGCCACGAACCAGCTCGCCTACGGGCGCACCCAGGTGACCGACCGCTTCCGCGACACGAGCATCATGTTCGCCGTCGACGTGCTCGTGGACGGCGCCGTGAAGGCGTTCGTCCGGACCTTCGCGCGGATCGCGAGCATCCTGCCGATCCCGGGGCTCGATGCGTTGACCAAGCTCATCGAACGCGTGGCGGTGGCCTCGACGACGTTCGTCGACGAAGCGGTGCTCTCGCGCGCCTACGCCCAGCGCGAGCAGAACGTCTGGAAGGTCTCCTACGACGGCGTGCTCCTCTACGCGCAGGCCTGGAAGCCGATCCTGGCGAACGCGGTCGTGCTGACCCTCATCGGCTACGTCGAGTACGTCGTCTTCCTGATCATCCTGGCGCTGCCGGCGCTCGCGATCAGTGCGGCGATCCCGGCGGCCGGCCCGGTCCTGGCCATTCTCGTGTTCGTCGGCGCCTGGATGCTCAAGCTCGCGCTCGCCGACGCGTTCGCGCTCGCCGCGACGCTCATCGCCTACCACCGCAGCACGGCGGGCATGACGCCCAACGAGGAGTGGCGCGCCAAGCTCGAGGGCGCGAGCGAAAAGTTCAAGGAACTGGGTCGCAAGGCGGTCGAGTCCGTGAAGGCACCCGGCGCCGGACCGCGGGCCGAACCGACGCCCGCCCCCGCTCCGAGCGTCCCGGGCACCCCGCTCGCGCCCCCGCCCCCGGCGACCACGGTGGCGCCGCTGGCCGCGGACGTCACCACGACCGACGCCGGCCCCGAACGACCCATCAACTGACGGACGGACCTCCGTTCCTGGCGCGCCGCGACCCTTCGTGCGGCGCGCCGTCCATCCGTGGGCCCCGACGTCGGTCCCCGTCAACCCCGCGCGAACCGCCGGTACTCCTCGGCGAAGTCGCCGCGCATGCCGGCCTCGCGCGCCAACACCTCGCGCACGCGGGGTAGCTGCTCGCGCGCCTCGTCCTCGCTCATGACGCACACGCCGTTGTCGTCGGCAACGATCAGGTCGCCCGGGTTGACGACGACGCCGCCGCACTGGACGCTCACGCCCATCGCCCCGTCGACGTCGAGGCGTTTGGCCACCAGCGCCGACACGGTGCGCGTGAACACCGGGTAGCCCATCGCGCGCAGTTCCACGACGTCCGTGACGGCGCCGTCGATCACGAAGCCGGCGTGGCCGGCGCGGATCGAGTGCAGCGCGCGGAACTCCCCCAGGCAGGCGTGCTCCTGCTCGCCCACCTGGTCGACGACGATGACGTCGCCGGGCTGCGCCGCGTCGCGGACGCCGCCCAGCGCGCTCAGGTCGAGATGGGGGGCGCGGACGGTGAAGGCGGGTCCCACCAGGAACGTGCCGGGGACGAGCGGTTTGATGCCGTGGTCCATGAAGCGCAGCCGGTGGAAGTGGCCGAGGATGGACGGGGAGACGTTGCGGTACGCGGCGACGAGATCGGGGTCGATGGGGCGGGATGGGGTCACGGGGATCCTCCGAGGGGGTCAGGTCCGTAGGCTGGGGTCGAGCACGTCGCGCAAGCCGTCGCCCAGCAGGTTGAAGCCGAGCACCGCCAGCGTGATCGCGATACCGGGTGCGAACGCCATGGTCGGGTCGAGGCGCAGGTAGAGCTGCGCCTGGGAGAGCATCGCCCCCCACTCGGCGGTGGGGGGCTGAACGCCGAGGCCGAGGAACGACAGGCCCGAGGCGACCAGCATCGTCACGCCCAGCCGCAGCGTGGCGTACACGAGCGCCGGGGCGATCACGCTCGGCAGCAGGTGGCGGAACATGACCCGGCCGTCACCGGCGCCGAGCCCGCGGGCGGCCTCCACGAAGGCGCGTTCCTTCACCGCCAGCACCGAACCGCGCACCAGCCGCGCGAACACCGGCACGCCGAACACCGCCGAAGCCAGGATCACCGGGCCGACGCCGGGGCCCGTGAGCGTGATCAGGCCGATGGCCAGCAGCAGGCCCGGGAACGCCAGCAGCACGTCGATCAGCCGCATGGCGACGCCGTCGATCCACCCGCCGGCGTACCCCGTCCAGAGCCCGAGCAGGCCGCCCGTGAGCGCCCCGAGCAGCGTGGCCGCCAAGGCGATGCCGATCGAGGTCCGCGCCCCGGCCAGCACGCGCGACAGCGTGTCGCGGCCGAAGTTGTCGGTGCCCAACCAATGCGCCGCGCTCGGCCCCTCGTTGAGCACCCGGTAGTCCTGCCGGTCGGCATCGTAGGGCGTGACCAGCGGGCCGACGGCGGCCATGAGCACGAAGAGCGTCGAAAGCACCAAGCCGACGCTGCCGCTCGGGTGACGCAGCAGGCGCCGGAGCCAACCGGCGCGCCGTGGACGCCGGGTCGTGGCGACGACGGCGGTGTCAGGCATAACTCACCCGTGGGTCGACGACGCCGTAGAGCAGGTCGGCGATCACGTTCACGAACACGAACTGCAGCGCGAACACGAGCATGAGCGCCTGGATGACCGGGTAGTCGCGGGCGTCGATCGACTGGATGAGCAGCCAGCCCAACCCCGGGAAGTTGAACACGGTCTCCACGATCACCGCGCCGGAGAGCAGGAACCCGAACTGCAGCGCAGCGATCGTGACCACGGGGATGAGCGCGTTCTTGAGCGCGTGCTTGCGCAGCACGCGACCGCGCCGGAGGCCCTTGGCGCGCGCGGTCCGCACGTAGTCCTCGCCCATCACCTCGAGCATGCTGGATCGCACGAAGCGCGCGATCGTGCCCACCGCGCCCGCGGCCAGCGTCACCGCCGGCAGGATGAGGCCTTCGAACGTCAGGCTGCCGGCGACCGGCAACACCCGCAACCCCACCGCGAAGACGTAGATCAGCAAGATCCCCAGGAAGAACGACGGCGTGCTCACCCCCAGGATCGAACCGATCGTGATGGCCAGGTCGGCGGCCGAACCCCGCCGCACCGCGGCCGACACGCCGAGCACGATCCCGATCGTCAGCGCCGCCGTGATCGCCAGCAGCGACAGCGCGAGCGTGGCGGGGAAGTGACGCCCCAGCAGCGCCGTGACCGGTCGGTCGGAACGGAACGACCGACCCAGGTCACCCCTCGTGAGGTTGAGCACGTACCGGCCGAACTGTTCGGGCAGCGAGCGGTCGAGACCGAAGCGCTCGCGCGCCTCGACGACCTCCGCGGGGGTGGCGTCGAGGCCGGCGTAGAGCCGGGCCGGATCGCCGGGCAGCGCGCGCACGAACAGGAACATCAAGACGACCACCCCGAGCAGGGTCGGGATGGTCTCGAGCAGACGGCGGAGCAGGTAGCGCGTCACGGGAGGAGGGGCGGGGCCGTTCGGCCCCGCCCTACGCGCTCATCAGGGCAGGGCGATCCGGCGCGGGTCGATCTGCTTGTTCGGGTAGTAGGCGATGCCGGTCACGCCGGCGCGTTGGCCGGCGATGTTGTCGGGCGAGTACAGGAACACCCAGGGGGCGTCCTCCCAGATGATCCGTTGCGCCTCGGCGTAGATCTCGCGCCGCTCGTCGGGGTCACCCGTCGCGACACCCGCTTCGAGCAGCGCCTCGAGCTCCGGGTTCTCGTAGAAGCTCCAGTTGTTCGAGGCGGGCGGCCAGGAGGCGCGCGCGAAGGGGACCGCCAGCGTGCGCGCCGCGTCGCCCGTGGCGCTGGAGTTGCCCACGAGGCCGGCCAGGAACTCGGTCGTCTCGAGCGGCTGGAAGATCTGCTCCACGAGCGACCCGCGCTCGGTGGGGTTGAGGGTCATCTCGACGCCGACGTCGGCGAACATCTGTTGCAGCACCGTCCCGGCGGTCTCGTACTCGGCGCCGGTGAACGTGAGCACGTCGAAGGCGAGCGTCTCGCCGTCCGGACCGTAGCCGGCTTCGGCCAGCAGTTCACGCGCGCGCTCGGGGTCGTACGGGTACGGGCCCACGGACGTGTAGCCGAACACCGGCGAGGTGAGCGGCGAGTCCATCACGGTGGCGTACCCGCGGAAGACGACCTGGGCGAGCTGGTCCTTGTCGACAGCGTAGTTGAGCGCCTGACGCACGCGGACGTCGTCGAACGGTTCGCGCTGCGTGTTCATCGGGAAGATGCGCGCGAAGGTGCTCTCCGTGGCCACCGCTTCGAGCTCCGGGTTGGCCTCGACGGCGGGCAGCAGGGCGGGCGGCAGGTCCTCGGCCCAGTCGATCTCGCCGGCCTCCAGCATCGCCACGCGCGTGGCGGCGTTGTTCACGACCATGAAGCGGATCGCCTCGACGTGGGCGGGATCGCCCCAGTAGTCCTCGTAACGCTCGACCAGCACGTACTCGCCGTCTTGCCACTCGGCGAAGCGGAACGGCCCGCTGCCGACGGGGTTGCGGGCGAGGTCCTCGCTCAGCGCGTTCGGCGACGCGATGTAGGAGTTCGCGAGCGCCAGGTTGAAGAGGAACGCGCCGTTGGGGGCGTCGAGCGTGAGGGTGACCTCCATCGGTCCGGTCGCCTCCCAACCGGTGAGTCCGGCCAGGCCGCTGCGGCCGCGGGCGCCCAGCGCGTTGTCCGGGTCCATCAGCCAGTCGAAGTAGGCGACGACGCCTTCCGCGTTCAGCTCGGTGCCGTCATGGAAGGTGACGCCCTCGCGCAGTTGGAAGGTGAGTTCGGTGGCGTCCTCGGAGACGGTCCAGTCGGTGGCGAGCTCGGGCACCACGTCGAAGTTCAGGTCGAAGCCCACGAGGCCCTCGTAGATCGTGCGCATGACGCTCGTGTCGGCGAGACCGGTGGCTTGGCCAGGCGCCAGCGACGTGTGGGCCAGCCCTTGGGCGACGCGCGCGGTTTGGGCCTGGCCGACGCCGAGGAGCAGCGTGGCGGCGACGAGCACGCCGGCGAACAGGGTACGGAGCGAGCGGGTGGGCATCGTCATCGTGACCTCCTTGGGGGTCGAACGTCGGCGGTCAAGCGTCGTCGCGGGGGACGGCGCCGTAGCGGTAGACGTCGGGGCGCAGGTGATGGAGCGTGGGGATCTGGGCGCGGACCTTGCGGACGCGCGCCAGGTCGAGGCGCGCGTACGTGATGCCCACCTCGTCCGGGGCGCACGCGACCACGGTGCCCCAGGGATCGATCACCAGCGAGCGCCCGTACGCGGCGAAGCCGCCGCCCGCGCCGCCGGAGCCGATCGTGGCGGCCGCGACGACGTAGCTGCCGTTCTCGATCGCGCGGGCCCGCAGCAGCACCTCCCAGTGGTCGCGGCCAGTGGGGATCGTGAAGTTCGACGGCACGAACATGACCTCCGCGCCCTCGAGCGCCAGCGCGCGGTACAGCTCGGGGAAGCGCAGGTCGTAACAGATCGTCATGCCGATCGTGCCGAGGTCGGTGGTGGCGGTCACGACGCGGTCGCCGGGGCGGTTGCGCACCGACTCCTGCGCCTTCACCTGGCCGTCGATCACCACGTCGAACAGGTGGATCTTGCGGTACTCGGCCACGTGCCGGCCGTCCGGACCGAACAGGAGGCTCAGGTTCCAGGTCTTGGCGGGGTCGGACGTCCGCTCGTTGAACGACCCGGCGTGCAGCCAGATGCCGTGGCGCTTCGCGGCGGCCGCGAGCGCGTCGACGAGCGGCCCCGGCACGGGCTCGGCGGTCGCCAGCTTGACCTCGTTCGGGCCGCGGCAGTGGAAGGTCTCGGGCAGGGCGACCCAATCCGCCCCGCCCGCCACGGCTTCGTCGATGAGCGCGAAGGTACGTTCGAGGTTGGACGACTTGTCGGGTCCTGGGTCCGTCTGGAGCAGGGCGACGACCGGAAGCGGCATGTGCGATCGTACGACGGGACGCGAAGCCGCTCGTGTCGCCAAGGCCGTCGGCGGGAACAACGCCGATCGCGGGCGGCCGTCAGCGCGGGGCGCCCGCCCGCGTCCGCCACGCCGCGATCGCGCTCGGTCCGACCTGCACCACGAGCGCACCGACGGCGGCCAGCGCCAGCCCGACGATCTCGCGCGCGCCGAGCGGCTCGCCCAGGAAGAGCCACGCCAGCACCGCGATCTGGATGAGCATCGTGTTGTTGACGACGCTCGAGGCGACCGCGCTCAGGTGCCGCAGGCTGGCGTTCCAGAGGGTGAAGGCGAACGCCGTGTTCACGACCGCCAACCAGACGATCATGGCCCAGGCGCGCCCCGACAAGGTGGGCCAGCCCTCCACGGCCAAGCCGGTGGCGAGCAGCAGCGACCCGCCCACCCCCATGCTCACGAGCGTCACCAGCAGCGGATCGATGGAGGCGGTCCGGTTGACCTGGCGGCCGAGCACGCTGGCGCCCGCGTTCGAAGCGAGGCCCAACCCGGCGACCGCCAGGCCGATGGCGGGCGCGCCCGCGAGGCCGGCCGGGTAGAAGAACGTGACCGCGCCGACCAGGTACAAGGCGATCCCGAGCACCTGCCGTCCGACCAGCCGCTCGCCCAGCGCCACGGCGCCGAGCAGCGCCACCAGCACGGGCGTGAAGGACAAGACGAGCGTCGTCGTCTGCGCTTTGAGGTACGACAGCGCGACGAACTGCGCTCCCTGCGTCACGGCGATCATGACGAGGCCCAGGATGGCGAGCCGCAGCCAGGTGACGCGCGGCCAGGCCGCCATCTGCGCCCCGCGACCGCCGCGGAGGACGAAGGGCAACAGCACCAGCGTGGCGAGCCCGTAGCGCAAACCCGCGTACGTGAGCGGCGGCACCTCGTCGAGCCCGATCTTGATGAGCACCCACGACGTGGACCACAAGAAGGTGACGAACAGCGCCTGCAGCAGGGCGCGGGTGGCGGGCGACGACGGCACGCACGATCCTACGGGTCCGGCGCGGTGGACGTGGCGTGCTTCGCCCCCGCCCGCGAGGGCGCCGCCGTACGATGAGGTCGCCTTGAGACGCTCGAGACTGGCGACGTGACCCTGCAACTTGGGCTCGTCCTGTTCCATGCCGTCGTGGCGCTGAGTGCGCTCGGCGTCCTGGCCGCCTTGGCGGGGCGCCGACAGGTGAAGCAGAAGCCGTGGCTGTCGCTGCTCCTGGTGGCTGCGTTCCTGTATGCGTTCGGGTACGCGCTCGAGCTCGCGGGGGAGACGGTCGGATGGGTGCTGGTCACGTACCGCTTGCAGCACCTGGCGATCGCCTTCGCGCCCGCCTTGATCCTGCTGATCGCGTTCGAGCGCGGCGCGCCGCGCCTGGCGGCGTCGGGATCGCTGCGCACGCTGCTGCTCGGCGTCTCCGCCGCCATTTACGCCGTGGTCGTCACGGGGCCGTGGCACCGGCTGTACCACGTCGACCCCCGCATGGTGACCCGCGGCCCCTTGGCCGTGATCGCCTTCGAGCGCGGGCCGCTCTACTTCGCCTGGGTGGCGTACACCGCGCTGGCGCTGCTGGTCGCCACCGCCCTGTTCGTGCGCGTGTGGGTCCGCTCGCGGGGGGCCGAGCGCGCCGGCGCCAGCCTCCTGGTGGCCGCGTCGGTGCTGCCGTGGCTCGGCAGCGTGATCTACCTGACCGGTCGTTCACCCTGGGGCATCGACACGTCGCCGGCCTTCCTGGCGTTCACGAGCGGGTTGCTCTACCTCGGCATCGTGCGCCACGCGCTCGTCGACGTGGTGCCGGTGGCACGCGAGCTCGTGTTCGAACGCATGCGCGACGCCGTGATCGTGGTCGACCCGGCGGGCGTCGTGCTCGACCGGAACCCGGCCGGCGCCGCCCTTCTGGTGCGGCTGGGGGAGGGCCGCCTCGCATCGCTGGCCGCCCGCGATGCCGACGACGCGGACGAGGCGGAGGCGGTGAGCGTGGACGGCCGCTCCTACGACGCCCGTGCGGTCGAGCTCGTCGATCGGCACGGCGGCCCGCTCGGCCGGGCGCTCGTGATCCGGGACGTGACGCGTCAGGCGCAGCTCGAAGCGACGCTGCGGGCGCTCGCCACCACCGACGGCCTCACCGGCCTGGCCAACCGCCGCCACTTCCTGGACCAGGCCGAACGGGACGTGGCCCAAGCACGGCGGACCGGCGGGCGGTTCGGGATCGCCATCTTCGACGTCGACGCCTTCAAGGCGGTCAACGACGCCTTCGGGCATCACGTGGGCGACGAGGTCCTGCGCGCGGTCGCGGCCGCGACGTACGGCGGCGTGCGGGCGAGCGACCTCGTCGGACGCTACGGCGGGGAAGAGTTCGCGGTGGCCCTCCCGGACCTCGAGCCCGGTGGCGCGGCCGCCGTCGGTGAGCGCCTGCGAGCGGGGGTCGCGGCGCTCGAGGTGCCGGTGGGCGCGCAGGTCGTGCGCGTGACGGTGAGCGTCGGCCTCGCCGTGGGACGCGGGTCCGACCTTCACCTCGAGACGCTGCTTGTCCAAGCGGACGCGGCGCAGTACCGCGCCAAGCAGGCGGGCGGCGACCGCGTGGTGGTCGACGAGCGCGAGAGCGCGGCGGGCGCCCCTCACGGTGCCACGCGGTGACCGACGGGTAGGCTCGGCGCGTGACGGGGCAGGGGACCTTCCTCGAGGTGCTGGGCGTCTTCGCGAGGCTGGGCCTGACCTCGTTCGGCGGCCCCGTCGCGCACCTCGGCTACTTCCGCGAGGAGCTGGTGGTGCATCGTGGTTGGGTCGACGAGCGGCGCTACGCCGACCTGGTCGCCCTGTGCCAGTTCCTGCCGGGCCCGGCGAGCTCGCAGGTCGGCATCGGTCTCGGTTTCGCTCGCGCCGGCGTACGGGGGGCGTTCGCGGCTTGGCTCGGCTTCACGCTGCCCTCGGCCGTGGCGTTGGTGCTGTTCGCGCTCGGGGTGGGCTCGTGGGGCGACGTGCGTGGGGCTCCCTGGTTGGCGGGACTGAAGCTGGTGGCCGTGGCGGTCGTGGCGCACGCGGTGCACGGCATGGCGGTCAAGCTCACGCCCGACCGGCCGCGGTTGGCGCTGGCGCTGATCGCCGCCATCGCGATGCTGGTGTGGCCGTCCAGCGCGGCCCAACTGGGCGTGATCGGTGTGGGCGCGCTCGTCGGCTGGCGCTGGTTCGGCTGGGCGGCCGAGGCTCCCGGCCACGGCGCCGTCGCGCCGACGCTGTCCCGGCGCTGGGGGGCTGCGCTGTTGACGACGTTCGCGGTGGTGCTGGTCGCGCTGCCGCTCGCACGCGGCTGGACGGAAGGGGCCGCCACCCCGGCGTCGCCCTTGGCGATCGCCGACGCGTTCTACCGGACCGGGTCGCTGGTGTTCGGCGGCGGCCACGTGGTGTTGCCGCTCCTCGAGCGCGAGGTGGTGCCCCCGGGTTGGGTCGACCCGGCGACCTTCGTCGCCGGGTACGGCGCCGCGCAGGCGGTGCCGGGACCGCTCTTCACTTTCTCCGCCTACCTGGGCGCCGCGGCAGCCCCGGGCGGGGCGGCCGGTCGACCCTGGGTGGCGGTCGCGACGGCCGCCATCGCGTTGGTGGCGGTGTTCGCGCCCTCGTTCCTGCTGGTGCTCGGTGTGATGCCCTTCTGGGACCGATTGCGCGCCCGGAGCGGTGTGCGCGCCGCGCTGGTGGGCGTCAACGCCGTGGTGGTGGGGCTGCTGCTCGCGGCGCTCTACGAGCCGGTGTGGACCAGCGCGGTGACGACCGCGGGCGACGTCGCCGTCGTGCTGGGCGCCTACCTGGCGCTCGCCGTGCTGCGCTGGCCGGCCTGGGTGGTCGTGGTCGGGACCGCCGCGCTCACGGCCGCGATCGGCGCGTGGGGCTGAGCCGAGCGGCGCCGCCGCCGGCGTTCACGTGTTCGAGCGGGGTCGCGCTGCGAGGCTCGCGGCCAGGAAGCCGACGTACGACGGGAGGGCGAGCCACGCGACCGGCCGGGCGGCGTCGACACTGCCCGTGAAGGCGGCGACCGCGCACGCGGCGGCGAGCACGAACCAGGTCAGGGCGTGCAGGTACCGCACGCCCCACCGCGACCAGGCGGGTGCCGACGCGGCGGCCGCCGGCACGAGGCGCAGGTACACCACGCCGATCCCGGCGGCGACCAGCGCCCATACCCAGTAGGAGACGCCGAAGAGGGCCATGGGCGAGGGTACCCCGGAGGCCGCCGGTGCCCGCGCCAGGATCGGCCGGCGGGATCAGCCGCCGAGGCGGATCGTGCTGCCATGCGACGTGAGCCGGAACGTGGCCGTGTGACCGGCGAGGGAGCGCTCGGCCTCGAGTTCGATGGCGACGCGGAAGGTGCCGTGGTTGGGGGTCTCGGTTTCGCCCAGGACCAGGATCGCCACGACCCTCGCGAGCTCGGCGGGATCCGTCAGCTCGAAGTCGAGCACGTCCGTCAGGCTCCCGCTCCCCACGTAGCCGTACGCGCAGCCGTCGAGCGTGCACGTCGTGCGTTCGAAGCTCAGGTCCGGCCACGCCTCGTGGCGGAACCGTGCGGTCCCGTTCACGTCGTCGCTCAGCTCGGCCTCGATGATGACGCGGGCGATCGTGATGCGTAGGGGCCCGTCGGTCATGCGCGCCACCGGGGGGCCGCTCAGCCAGATCTCGTCGGCGAGACCGACGTTCGTGTGGAAGCCCGCCAGGCTGAACCCGTGCAGGTCGGCCTCGAGATCGGGCAGGTCGAACGAACGGGTCACGTCGAGGTGGGTGGTGCTCTGGCTCGAGATCCCGCCGTCGTCGAGGGCGGCGGTGACCAGCCGGCCGTCGACGCCGAGGGGGTCGCCCACGTTCTGGGGCGGCACGAGCGCGGCCAGCACGCCGCAACCGGCGAGGAGCAGGGCCGTGGCACCGCCGACGATCGCGCGTACGGCGTGGCGACGGGTTCGCGCCGCGGTCGCGGGGTGGAAGGGTCGTGCGGCAGGTCGGACCATGAGGCCTCCTCGGACGGTCGTCACCACCGAGGGAAGGCCCGGATGAGGGGTCGGTCCCGCGATGGCCGGTTGCGCTACTGGCTCCACCCGCCCCAAGCGCCCAGGTAGGGGACGGGCTTCGTCGCCGCCATCGGCCTTGCGCCCGAAGCGAGAGACTCCGGGTGCGGCGAGGATACCAGGCCGGACTCACGGGACTCTGACAGGGTCGGGTCGGGCGCCCTTGACGACTAGAAACCAAAGTCGGATACTGGTTTCTGGATTCGGAGGCGCTCATGCCCACCCCCTTCACCGACGACGAGCGCGAGCGCGTGCGCGCCACCCTCCTCGAAGCCGGACATCGCTTCTTCGCCGACCGGGGCCTCGCCAAGACGCCCCTGCAGGCGCTCACGGACGCCGCGGGCGTCGCCAAGAGCACGTTCTACGCCTTCTTCCCGTCGAAGGAGGACCTCTGCCTGGCGCTGCTCGAGCGTCTTGGGCCGGAGGTGGAGCGGCGGGTGCTCGCGCCCACCCGCGACCGCGAGCGACCGCCGGCCGAAGCGCTCGCCGCGGTCGTCGCCGAGCTGCGCGCCGTGTACCGGGAGGAGCCGCTGCTGCGGCGCCTGCTCGCCCACCCCGACGACCTCGCCCGGATCGCCGCCCGCGTCGGCCCCGACGCGCTGGAGCGCAAGGCGCGGGCGCTGGCGCCGCTCCGGGACTACGTCGCCTCCGCGCAGGCGGAGGGCAAGCTGCGCGGCGACGTGGCGGCGGACACGATCGTCGCCGCGCTGCAGGCGCTGTTGTTGCTCGAGCTTCACGAGGACCGTCTGGGCGCGGAGCACGAGGCCGTGACGGCACTGTGGACCGACGCGCTCGCCCGCCATCTGGCGCACGGCCCTGGGGCCGCGTCGTGAGCCGCGTCCTGTTGCTCACCAGCGGCACCCGCGGCGACGTCCAGCCGTTCGTGGCCCTGGGCCAGGGGCTCGTGGCGGCCGGACACGACGTCGTGCTGTGCACGCACACGCGCTTCGAGCGCTTCGTCCTCGACCACGGCGTCCCCTACGCCCCGATGGACGACGGCCTGCTCGAGCTGGCGGACACCCCCGAGGGCCGCGCCCTCACCGTGGGCAAGGGCAACCCGTTGAAGGCGCTGCGCACCGTCCAGCCGATCTACGCCCGCATGCTGCGCGACGCGCAGGCGGCCGCCGTGGGTGCCGACCTCATCGTCTACCACCCCAAGACGCTGGCGGCGCCGAGCCTCTCCGAGGCCTACGCCGTGCCGGCCGTGATGGCGCTCCCGGTCCCCTCGATGACGCCCACGCGCGCGTTCGCCCTGCCGCTCATGGGCGACCGCGACCTCGGTCCGTGGCTCAACCGTGTCACCTACGCGCCGCTCTCGTTCTCGACGAGCGGTTTCGCCCGCGTGGTCGACGCCTGGCGCGCCGAGCTCGGCCTGCCCAAGGCGCGACGCCGGCCCCCCCACCTGGACGTCGACGGACGCCCCGTCCCCACCCTCTACCCGGTCAGCCCGCGTGTGGTCGCCCGCCCCGACGACTGGCCCGCGTCCACGGTCCTCACCGGCTACTGGTTCCTGGCGGACGTCGCCGAGCCGTCGGGGGACCTGCGCCGCTTCGTCGACGCCGGCCCGCCGCCGATCGTCGTCGGTTTCTCGTCGATGGTGGGGGGCGACCCGGCGGCCACCACGCGCGCGGTGCTCGATGCGGTCGAGGCGACCGAGGAGCGGGCCGTGCTCGTGTCCAGCTGGGGCGGACTGCAGGCCGACACGCTGCCCGACCGCGTGCGCGATCGCGTCCTGGTGGTGCCCACCGCGCCCTTCGGGTGGTTGTTCCCACGGTCGCGCGCCGTGGTCCACCATGGCGGTGCCGGCACGACGGCCGAAGCGTTGCGTGCCGGCGTGCCGTCGCTCGTGGTGCCGTTCTTCGGCGACCAACCCTACTGGGGCAGCCGCGTGGCGCGTCTCGGCGTCGGACCGCGGCCGATCCCGCACGCGCGCCTCACCGCCGACCATTTGGCCGGCGCGCTGCGGGAGATGGCGACGTCCGCGCCGATGCGGGCGCGAGCGGCCGACCTGGGCCGCGACCTCCGCGCCGAGGACGGCGTGGCGGAGGCCGTCCGTCGGCTCGAGGCGTGGGGCCTCAGCGCGAGCCGAAGCGTGCCACCAGCCAGTCGCTGATCGTCTCGAGCAGGATCGGTTCGATCGTGGTCTCGATGGTCGCGTACTCTTCGAGGCCGCCGGTGAACGCGGGTTGCATGAGGTGGTTGAGGCCGGGGAACGTCACGACCGAGAAGTCGGGGTTGCCGGCCGCCGTGAGCGCCGCCCGCATCGGGCCTTCGCTCTGCTCGGCGGGCACCTGCAGGTCGAGGCCCCCGAACACGGCCAAGGTCGGGACCGTGAGCCGCTCGAGGTAGGGCGCCGGGTCGAAGGCCAAGAACGCCCGGAAGGCGGGGCTGGTCACCCCCTCCTGCTGCGCGGCCACGATCTGTTCGGTGGTGGCGGCGTCGGGACGATCTCCTTCGGGCAGACGCGCGAGCTCGGCTTCGATGCGGTCGCGGATCAGGGCGCGTGCGCCCTCGTCGTCGCCTGTGGCGAGCAAGGGTCCGAGGGCTTCGAGGAACGTGATCTGGTCGGCGATGGCCGCTTCGACGAAGGCGTCGGACACCGTCGGATCCTGCGTGCGGATCGTCTGCGCCAGGATGAGCCGGTTCTGGGCGATCAACGTCGCGAACCCGTCGACCGCCGGTCCGGCCAACAGCACGACGAAGGCCACGTCGTCGCTGGTGACCGCGGCCACCGGCGCGAGGAAGCCGCCCTGGCTGTGACCGATCAGGCCCACCCGTTCGGCGTCCACGCGCGGGTGCTCGGCGAGCGTCGCCAGACCCGCCAGGACGTCGCCCAGCAGCTCGTCGTACGTGGCCTGGCCGTCGTCGCCGGTGCTGCCGCCCACGCCGCGGTCGTCGACGCGCAAGGTCGCGAAGCCGGCCCTCGTCAGGTGGTCGGCGAGCACCAGGAACGGCTTGTGCCCGAGGATCTGTTCGTCGCGGTCCTGGGGCCCGCTCCCGGTGATGAACAAGACGCCGGGGAAGGGGCCCTCGCCCGGCGGGAGCGTGAGCGTGCCGGCCAGGACGACGTCGCCGCTCTCGAACGTGACCTCCTCCGCGTCGTACGGGAAGGGCGGCAGCGGTTCTTGAGGACGACTCGACGGCGCGTCGTCGGCCGCGCGGTCCAGGAAGAAGGAGAACGACTGGCCCCCTTGCGAGAAGACGCCCTCGATGCGGTCGCCCGCGATCGTGCCCACGAACGCGGGGTCGCCGCCGACGCCCGGCATGGTGAAGGAGATCTCGTCCTCCACGCGCGCGACGTCCCCGAGCGGGAAGTCGAACGTTCCCTGCGCAGGGATGTCGAGCGTGCCCGCGAGGGCACCATCGACGCGGGTGAACTCGACCTCGATGTCGAGGTTCAGCACGTCCGGGCCGAGCATGCCCTGCCAGACGCCAACGACGTCTGCTTCGGCGTCGCTTTGGGCGAGCACCGTCGGGCAGCACGAGGACGAGGAGCGAGCACCAGGGCGAGCGGTCGGAACGGGGGTCTGACGTACATCACGAAATCACCTTCCATCGGACGTGCGCGGGCGCTGCCCGCGACGCAAGAGAAGCCAGGCTGCGAACGCCCCGAACGCGAAGTTCTCGACCGCGACCTCGGCCGCATGCGCGATCTGCAGCCGCGGGTCGAGCAGGTCGTTCGGGAGCAGCAGGTTGGCGCCCATGAGCACCGCGAAGAGGGCGCCCGTGAGCCAGACGGCGTCGCGCCGCAGGCTCCGGACGAGCGGCAGGGCGAGCGCCACCCACAGCATCCCACGGATCACCTGGAACGGGAGCACCCAGGCCGGCACGTCGGTGGCGCCGTAGGCCGCTGCGGCGACCGGGTCGATCGCGCGCGCCAGCGGCAGGAATACGAGCGCACCGAAGAGCACGAACAGGACCGTCCACACCACGCCGAGGACGGGCAGCTTCCACACCAGGCCGTGGACGGCGCGCGACGGGGTCGGTGTCTCGGACCGCAAGCCGAGCCGCCGCAGCCACCACGGCGCGGCCAGGGCGAAGGCCGCCGCCATCACCGCGCCGTTGACGAGCAGCGCCGGCACCACGGGGACGAGCACGTCGAGGTAGGCCACCTCGATCGCCACCATGAGCACCGACGTCCCGAAGTGCGCCAGGAAGAGCGCGCCCGCGAGCGCAGGACCCACCAGACCCGACCGCACCGTCGCGGCGACCAGGACGGTCGCCATCAGCGTCGCCGCCAGGAGCAGCCACGCCGGCGAGGCGACCGCGACGGGCGCCACGCCGAGACCGACCACGTCGATCGCCCAGAACGCGAACAGCCACAGGGCGAGCGGCCCCACGGCCGCGAACCAGCGACCGGGTCGCCGACCATGGGAGGATGTGGCAACCCCCGACGTGGAGGGGGCCGAGGACGCGTGGCTCATGCCCTTCACGCTACCGTCGCCGGCGCTGCCGCGTGTCCCGCATGGGCCTCAGCCGGCGTCGGGCGCCAACGCGCGCACCTCCGCCACCAACGCCGGGCCGCCGGCGTACACCGAGAGGCCACCCGCGCGGAGCCAATCGGCAGGGTCGTTGGCGAACGCCACCACACCGCCCGCCTCGCGGATGATGACCGCGCCCGCCGCCACGTCCCAGGCATGGAGGCCGAACTGCCAGAACAGGTCGAGTCGACCCGCGGCGATGAGGCACAGGTCGCGGCAGGCGCTGCCGCTGGCGCGCACGCCGGCCGCACGCCGGGCCACGTCCCAGAACAGCGTCCGGCGCACCTCGTCGTCGTTGGAGGCCGGCACGAAGTTGGTCGTGACGAGGGCGTGGGCCAGGTCGCGCGGCGCGGTGAGGCGCAACCGGACGCCGTCGCGCCAGGCGCCGGCGCCCGCGACAGCCCAGCAGACGTCGTCGCTCACCGAGTCGTAGATCACGCCCAGCACCGGCTCGCCGGCCACCACCAGACCCACCGACACGCAGAACCCCGGGTAACGCCGTACGAAGTTGTGGGTGCCGTCGATCGGGTCGATGACCCACGTCGGCGCCTCGCCCCGCCGGTCGTCGAGGCCCTCCTCGCCCAGGAAACCGAAGGTCGGGTGGTCGGCCCGCAGCGCTTCGGCCAGCCGCCGCTGGACCTCGACGTCGGCGTAGGTGACGACGTCGCCGAACCCGGTCTTGGCCCGGACGTCGAGGTCCGCTTCCCCCCGCGCGTCGCGCTCGCTCAGGTCCAGCGCCCACCGACCGAGGTCGCGCACCCGTGGCACGAGCCCGTCCTTGATCGCGAGCAGGGCGTCGGTGTCGAGGGGCGGAGCGGGGGGCCGGTGCGGGCTCGTCATGGGCCGATGGTACGTGCTCCGGTGCGGGCCCGGGCCCCTGCAGGCGGCGTGGAGCCGGGCGAGCGTTGGGTACCATCGCACGATGACCGACCCCGAGGACGCCTTCCACGACGCGGCGAGCTGCACGGTCGACGTGCGGCTGACGATGCTCGGTCGCACGCCGCTCTTCCGGGGCGCGACGCCCGCCGAGCTGCGCCTCGTCAACGAGCGCTGTCGCGCGGTGGCCGTGCGGGCGGGGGAGGTGGTGGTCCGCGCGGGCGACCCCGCCGAGGACCTGTTCGTCGTCGCGACCGGCCTGGTGAAGCTCCTGGAGCACACCTCGGACGGTCGTCAGGTCCTGCTCGACGTGTGCGTGCCCGGCGAGTCCTTCGGCAGCGCGCCGGCCCTGGGCGACGAGGCGTACCCGCACGACGCCCAAGCGGCCGCCGACGGCTGCCTGCTGAGCCTGTCGGCGGCGACCTTCGAGCGCCTGCTGCACGACCTGCCGAGCGTGGCGATCGCGGCGCTCGAGCTGACCTCGCGGCGGCTGCGGGAGGCGCAGCGTGCCGTGCAGACGTTGAGCACGCTGCCGGTCGAGGCCCAGGTCGCCGACACGCTGCTGCGGCTCGCTGGCAAGCTGGACCCCGCCGGCCACGCCGAGCGCATCGAGCTGCCGCTCACGCAAGCCGATCTGGCCGCGATGAGCGGCACCACCCCCGAGAGCGTGAACCGGGTGCTGGGCACGCTGAAGCGGCGGGGTTGGGTCGCCAGCGGACGCGGTTGGTTCAGCCTGCTCGACCGAGCGGCGCTGGCGTCGTTGGCCCGGACGCGGTAGCGGCGGCCGGCCGGAGACCGAGCTCCGCGATGAGCTGAGCGCACCAGCGCCGCACCCGCGGCTCGGTCGCCTCCGGCTCGCCGTCGACGTCCAGGGCCAGGCCGACGAAGCGGTCGCCGCGCACCGCCCGGGAGCGGGCATGCCCGTACCCGTCGGTGGGCCAGGCGCCCATCAGCGTCGCCCCGCGGGCCTCGAACGCGTCGGCCAGCACGCCGAGTGCATCGACGTAGGTGTCGGGGTACCCCTGCGCGTCGCCGGGCCCGAACAGCGCCACCCGGACGCCGCTCCAGTCGCGCCGGAGGACGTCCTCGAGGGCGTCTTGCCAGTCGGCCTGCAACTCGCCGGCGTGCCAGGTCGAGCAACCCACCACCAGGACGCCGCGGGGTGGCAGGGCCGCCCACCGCACGTCCGCCACGTCGTGGCGCGGCACGGGTCGGCCCAGGGCTTCGCCGAGGGTGAGCGCGATGCGCTCGGCGATGTCGGCGGTGTCGCCGAACGTGCTGCCGTACACGATCGTGACGTCGGGTCTCGCGTCCTCGCGGGGCACGACCACCTCCAGGACCGCGACGCTACCGCCCGAGCCCGTCGCCGGACCTTGACGCGCATCAAGGACGCCGCGCGCCCTCGCACCTACGCTGGCGCTGGAAGAGGTGAACCATGAAGACCATCCTGCGAAGCGACGATCTCTCGTGTCCGTCGTGCGTCGAGAAGCTCGAAACGGCGCTCTCGAAGGTGGCCGGCGTCGAGGCGGCGCGCGTCCACTTCGCCACCGGTCGCATCGTCGTCGAGCACGAACCCCAGCGGGCCAGCGTCGAAACGCTCCTCGAGACCGTGCGGCGCTCGGGCTACCGGGCGCGCGCTGCGGCGTTCTGAGCGCCGTGTCGGGTCTCGTGCGAGGGCGGGGCGCGCGGCTCCTCGGCAGCGGGCTGCTGATCGTGGCGGGTTTGGCGGTAGCGCGCACACCCGGTGGGGGCGCGGCCGGCGACGCGTTGCTCGTCGCCGCGGCCGTGGTGGCCGGCATCGGTGTCGTGGGCCGGGCGGTGGCGGGCCTCCGGCGCCGCGACGTCACGATCGAGCTGCTGGTGAGCGTGGCCGCGATCGGCGCGCTCGCCATCGGAGAGGTGTGGGAGGCGGCCGCCGTCACCTGGCTGTTCACGCTCGGCGCGTTCTTGGAGGCGCGCTCGATGGCGCGCACGCGCCGAGCGCTCGGCGCCCTGCTCGACCTCACGCCCGCGACCGCCACGGTGCTCCGGGACGGCCGACCGATCGTCGTGTCGCCGTTCGAGGTGAGGGTGGGCGAGACGGTGATCGTTCAGCCGGGGGGCCGGATCCCCGTCGACGGCGAGGTGACGGACGGCCAGGCCGCCGTGGACGAGCGCAGCATCACGGGTGAACCCCTGCCCGTCGATCGGACGGTGGGCGACGAGGTGTTCACCGGCACCGTCAGCCACGGCTTCCTCCGGGTTCGCGCGGTGGGCGTCGGCGCCGACACGACCCTGGCCCGTATCGTCGCCCGGGTCGAGGAGGCGCAGGAGGCCAAGGCGCCGCGGCAGCGTTTCATCGAGCGGTTCGCGCGTGTCTACACGCCGGCGATGTTGGGCCTGAGCGCGGCCGTGTTCCTCGCGACCCGCGACCCCCATCTGGCGCTGACGCTGCTCGTGATCAGCTGTCCCGGGGCGCTGGTGATCGCGGCGCCGGTCGCCAGCGTCGCCGGGATCGGCCGGGCGGCGCAACGCGGCGTCCTCCTCAAGGGCGGCGATCACCTCGAGCGCCTCGCCCAGGTCAGCGCCGTCGTGTTCGACAAGACGGGCACGCTCACGGCCGGCCGTCCCACCCTGACCGAGGTGATCGCGCTCCGGCCGGCGCCGGCGGTCGTGGCGACGGGTTCCGCCCGCCGCGGGACGAGCGACGCCGTTGGAACGGACGCCGGCGCCCGCCACGACCTGCTGCGCTGGGCGGCGAGCGCCGAGATGGGCTCCGAGCACCCGCTGGCGCGCCCCATCCTCGAGGCGTCGGCCGGGGTGGCCGGCCTGCCGTTCCCCGAACGCTTCGAGAGCTTCACCGGGCTGGGCGTACGGTCCGTGGTGGACGGGCGGACGGTGGTCGTGGGGAACGCGTCGTTGTTCGCGCACCTCGGCCTGCCGCTCGCCGCGGCCGGTGCCGACGCGGTGGCGTCGCTCCAGGCGCGGGGGCGCACCGCTGTGGCGGTCACCGTCGACGGCGTGACCCTGGGCGTGCTGGGCATCCGCGACACGCTGCGTCCCTCGGCGGCGGCCGCCTTGTCCGACCTGCGCGCGCTGGGGGTCTCGCGGCTGGCGATGCTCACCGGCGACGTGGTCGGCACCGCCCGCGCCATCGCCGAGGAGGCGGGCCTCCAGGAGGTGCACGCCGGCCTTCTGCCCGAGGCGAAGCTGGCGTTCGTCCGCGACCTGCAGGGTGCGGGCGAGGTCGTGGCGATGGTGGGCGACGGCGTCAACGACGCCCCCGCCCTCGCCGCGGCGGACGTGGGTGTGGCCATGGGGGTGGCCGGCACGCGGGTGGCGTTGGAGACGGCGCCGGTCGCCCTCATGGGCGACGACCTGGGGAAGCTCGTCGACGCCGTGCGCCTCGCGCGCGCCACCGTGCGGGTGAGCCGGCAGAACCTGGCCGTCGCTCTGCTCACGGTGGTCGCGCTCATGGCGGGCGTGCTGCTGGGCGAGGTGCACATGGCGGGCGGCATGCTCGTGCATCAGGCCTCGGTGCTGCTGGTCATCGCCAACGGCCTGCGGCTCACGCGCGCGTGAGCACGCGCCCGCCGTCAGGGGTCGACGTCGGGGGTCGACGTCGGCTCGACGAGCCCCGCCCGTAGCGCCGCCCGTACCGCTTCCGTCCGGTTCTGGACGCCCAGTTTCGGGGCGTCGTCGTCAACCCGCGCAACGCCGTCGAAGAAGACCGTGACGATCAGGTCCACCGCGTTCGGCACCCGCTCGGGCGGGCTCGACAGCGCGGTCTGCGCCAGGCTCAGCAGCAGCCAGGTGGTCGCTTCGACGTCGACGTCGCGCAGCTCGCCGTCGGCCACGCCGCCCCGCACGAGCGCCTGGATCGGAGCGATGAAGCGCTCGCGGTACGCCGTGCGCATCGCCGTGCGCGACACCGGGTCGAGACCGTCGGCGTCGTGCTCGGCGAGGCGCATGAGGCGCTGGCTGCCGCGCGCCTGCGTGGCCAGCGCCAGCACCAGCCGGTGCACCCGCGCGCGGGTGGCGCCCGGCGGCGCGAGCGCCGCGTCGACCAGGTCGCCGATCCGCGCGATGCCGCGCAGCAGGATCGCCAGGAACAGACGCTCCTTGTCCGCGAAGTGGTAGTACAGGCCGGGTTTCGACACTGCTGCGGCCGTCGCGATCTGCCGCATGGCGACGCCGTGGTAGCCGTGACGCGTGAAGAGGCCGGTGGCCTCGTCCAGGATCCGCTCGCGCAGGGCGGCGGTCTCGACGGCGAGACTCATGCCGGGTCCGAGGCGACGACCGCCCCGTCGGCCCGCTCGCGCGCCCGATCCTTCAGCGCGAACGCGGGGACCACCAAGACCGCCATCGTGAGGCCCAGGACGATCAGGGCGCGTGCGAAGCCCTCGCCCCCAGGCGTGGAGGCCGCCACCGCACCCACGAGCGCGCCGCCCGCCAGACGTCCGCCGTTGCTGAAGACGGTCAGGAGACCCTGGGCGGCGCCACGCTCGCTGGCGGCCGCTTCGTTGAGCAGGATGTAGCGCAACGGCGCGCCGATGAGCGACGAAAGCCCCAGACCGGTGATCGCCGCGGCGACCACGAACCCTGGCAGCGTGTTGGCGACGTAGCCGAACAGGAGCAGGCCGAGGGCGACGAGCGAGAGGCCGGCGGTCACCACCGCGCGCGAACCGATGCGGTCGAGCAGGCGCCCCGCCGTGGGTGCGCCGACCGCCAGGGCGAGCACGAGCGGGAGCAGCATGAAGGACGCCGCCGCGTTGCCGAACCCGAGCGACGCCACCGCCAGCGAGGGGACGAACACCATGGCCGCTTCGCTGAGACCTCCGCCCACCGCGAACAGGGCCACCAGCCGCACCTGGCGGTGGCGGAGCAGGGCGGGGCGGACGATGGGATCGGCGGCGCGCCGTTCGATCGTCCAGAACACCGGCAGCAGCGCCAGCCCCAGCGCGAGGAGCGGTCCGACGCCGGGGTCGAGCAGGCTGGCACCGAGGCGGGCGCCGTCGAGCCGGCTCAGGCCGAGCGCCAGGCTCACGAGCGCCGCCGCCAGGACCGCGCTGCCGGCCCAGTCGAAGGCCACGCCCTGCGGCGGCCGGCCCGCGGGGATCAGGCGCTGGGCGGCCACGAGCAGCCACGCCGCGATGGGCAGGTTGATGAGGAAGAGCCACTGCCAGCTCAGTTGCAGCAGCAGGCCCCCCAGGACGGGACCGATCAGGAAGGCCATGCCGAAGACGGCGCCGATGAGGCCCAGGGCGCGGCCGCGGCGCTCGCGCGGGAACGTGTCGCCGATCACCGCGCTGGCGACGGGGAAGATGCCGCCGGCGCCGATCGCCTGGAGCGCCCGCCCCGCCAGGAGCACCTCGAACGTCGGCGAAGCCGCCACGACGAGCGAACCCGCGGCGAAGAGCGCCACGTCGAGCGTGTACACGCGCCGCCGCCCCCACCGGTCGGAGAGCTTCGCCATGAGCGGCGTGGACACGAGGTTGAAGAGCACGAAGACGGTGAAGATCCACGCGACCGCCCGCGCGTCGACCCCGAAGTGCGCCTGGATGGCGGGTAGGGCGGGGCCCACGATGGCGATGTCGAGCGCCGCCATGAGCACGCCCACGAACAGGACGCGCAGGAGGCGGTTGCGGGCGACGTCGTCCACGGGGATCCCTTCGCTGCCGCCGCACGGGGAGCGCGGCGGGGGTCGGTCGAAGAGCTGACCGACCGGTCGGTCAGCGCCAGGGTACCCCGCGGGACGCCGTCGTCGTACCGTCCTCAGTTCGCGCCGGGGGGCCGCCAATCGTGGACCTGGCGGGTCCAGGCGGCCAGGTTGGCGAGGAGCTGCCGCAGGAACCCGCGCGCGTCCTCGTCGACCAGGTTCAGGTCCTCGTCGAAGGCCTGCGCCGCCCGCGGCACCATCACCTCGGGCCGCTGCAGCACCAGGGCGTCGTTGTAGGACAGCACCTTGCGCAGGTCGGCCTGTGCGCGCGCGGTGCCGAAGCGGCCGGGGGTGGCCCCCATGACGGCGACGGGCTTGCGGGCCAACGGTGGGTCCTTGGGCGGCCGCGAGGCCCAGTCGAGGGCGTTCTTGAGGACGCCGGGCACGCTGTGCTGGTACTCGGGGGTGGCGATGAGCAGGGCGTCGGCGGACCGCACGGCCTCCTTGAGGGCGGTCACGGCGGCGGGGTCGCCCGCCTTCTCGACGTCGGCGTCGAAGAACGGAACGTCGTGCAGCTCGAACGGTTCGATGGTCATGCCTTCGGGCGCCAACCCGGCCGCGGCGCGGACGAGCGCGCGGTTGTACGAGCCGCGGCGCAGGCTGCCGGCGATGCCGAGGACGCGGATGGTGTCGGTGTTCATGGGTTCCTCCGGTGCTCACCCTACGGGGCGTCTCGCCGCCCCCCGGGTACCGGGGGTCACGCCGCGTCAGAGACGCTCGTCGAAACGGAACGGCCGGGGCGGGGCGATCCACACCTCGTCGAAGCGTGGGTGGGCGGGGTCGAGCAGGAGGTTGCGCTCCGGGGGCACCAGGACGCTGGGCACCGACAAGGCCACGCTGGCCTTGGCCTCGAGCCAGGCGTCGCCGACGGCCCGGGCGCCCGGGCTGGCCGGCCGGTCACGCCAGTCGGCGGGCAGGTCTTCGTCGCGGAGCTCGAGCACCCACGCGTGTGGGACCATCAGCTCGAACGCGACGTAATCGCGCTCGAAGCGACGCCGGTCGGCGTGCGCCAGGGACTCCAGGGCGGCGAGCGACAGGTGCGCGCTGACGTACACGAGGGCGCGGCCGGGCGAGTTCCAGCGGCCACCGTAGCGGCGGGCGCCCTCGCCCGAGAAGGCGTCGGTGGGGTCGGCGTGGGCGGGGCGCACCAGACGCCAGGCACGGAAGCCACCGTCTCGAGCTCGTGTCGGGCGTTGCGTGTCCACGCGCGTCCTCAGCTGTAGACGCCGTGCTCGATGCGTCCCAGCAGCGCTTCGACCTCGCGCGCGCCGAGCTCGGTGTCGGCCAGCGCCAGCGGGGTCGCCTGGCCGAGGCTCACGTTGGGGGCCGTGAACCAGGCGGCCGCGTCGTCGGCGTCGCCGAAGGTGCGCACTGCACGGTCGACCAGCGCCGCGACGCGCAAGACGTGCTCGCTCTCGTCCGGGGCGAGCTCGCCGCGGTGCTTGCGGCGCGCCAGCGTCGAGGCGCTCAGACCGACGACGGCCGCCAGCTCCGCCTCGCTGACCTGCAGGTGGCGCGCGAGGGCGGTGAAGGTGGCCACCGGCAGCCCGGCCTTGACCGCCTCGATCAGCGCCGGTGTCGAGCGGGCCAGGCCGAGGTCGTGCAGCAGGCCCTGGGCGGCCGGCGTGGGGGGGCGGAAGGCGTCCATGTGGGAATCCTAGCACCCCCAGATGGAAAGGCCAGGGGACGCGCCGTGGTACCGTGGGTCATGTCGAAGCTCGTCCCGGTCTTCGTGCTGATGGCGATCGGCTTCGGGGCGACCGCCGTGGGCCTCTACCTCGACGGTCAGCGGGTGCTGGCGCTCGTGTTCGTCGTCGTGGCCCTGGCCGACGCCGCGATGGCGTACGGCCTGCGCCGGCGCGACGAGACCCGCTGACGCGCCCGGTCGTTCCGGCGCGGGTTTCGGTCAGCCGTGGGCACCCAGCTCGATGCGGTCGCCATCGGCGTGGGCGGAGGCCAACAGACCCTCGATGGCTCGGAGGTTGAGGGCGGCGTCCTGGCCCCATGCGGGCGTCTCGCCGCTCCGCACGCTCCCTTCGAAGTGCTCCACCATGAGCCGGTACTGATCGACCCCCTCGAACGCGATGCGCTCGGGTGGCTGGCCGTCGCGGTCGACGACGATCTCGCAGGCCTCGACCCCGGGTAGGAAGGCGCGCGCCACCGTGACCCGGCCCTCGCTGCCGACCACCTCGACCATCTCGGTTCGGTGCGCGGCGAGCGAGCAGGCGATCTGGGCCACGAGGCCGCCCTCGAAGCGCAGCGACCCGACGAGGGTCTCGTCGACACCACTGGGCGCCCAGGCGGCGTGGGCCTGGGCTTCGGTCGGTTCGGTCCCGGCGAGGGCGCGGGCGACGTCGACGCCGTAGCAGCCGACGTCCATGAGGGCGCCGCCGGCCAGCTCGGCGCTGAGGCGCACGTTGGCCGGGTCGCGGACGGCGAACGAGAAGGAGGCGCGGATCCAGCGGAGCTCGCCCAGCGAGCCGCCGTGCACCAGGGCGAGCAGGTGGCGGGTGCGCGGATGGTGGCGGTACATGAACGCCTCCATCAGGTGGACGCCGGCCGCGTCGGCGGCGGCGTGCATGCGGACGCAGGCGGCGGCGCTCTCGGCCAACGGCTTCTCGCACAGGACGTGCTTGCCGGCTTCGGCCGCGCGCACCGTCCATTCCGCGTGGAGCGCGTTGGGGAGGGGGACGTAGACGGCCTGGACGTCCTCGTCGGCCAGCAGGTCGGCGTAGGAGCCGTAGGCGCGCGGGGCGCCCGTGTCGGCTGCGAACGCGGTGGCCGCACGGGCGTCGCGACTCGAGACGGCGACGACGGTGTTCGTCGGTGACGCTTGCAGCGCCGGGATCACGGCTCTGCGGCCGATGTTGGCGGTGCTGAGCACGCCCCAACGCAGCGGTAGGGTGGACATGGCGATCGCCTCCTCGTGAGTCCGAGCGGGTGGGTTCGGCGGCATCCTACCGGGCGGATTCGTCCCCGGGGCGGCTCGGTGTCGCGCCCGACGCCGGCGACGCCGGCGCCAACGACAAGGCGCGACGGACCAGGACGGCGTCGCTCGTGAACGAGGGGGCCGCCATCGCGTCCGCGGGCCGTGGCGGGAGGCCGAGACCGGGCACGTCGAGGAGGTCGTTCGTGCGGTCGATCAGTACCAGCGCGACGGGCGCGGTGGCGGGCGTGCGCAGTTCGACGGTCACGCCCGCGGCCACGCGGCCGTGAACGTTCAGCCGCGTCCAACCCGAGGGTCGGTCGAGGCGCTCGACCGGCCGGCCGTTCAGCCGCAGCCCGTCGACGGGCGTCTGGGGATGGAAGAGGAGCGAGAGCTGCGAAGCGTCGCGTGTGGCGGCGAGCGCGAAGGTCAAGCGGCGCGAGGTGCCCTCGACCACGTCGTCGAGCACCTCGAGGCGGGGCGGCGGCAGGGCGACGACGGGCGCGGGCGCATGGAGCAGATCGCCGGCATCCGGCAACAGGTCGCCGACGTTCCCGAACAGGGGTCCGTCGAAGAAGAGCGCGGTCCATGGATCGGTCCGCGCGTCGAGGCTCAGGAACGCCGCCCGCTCGAGGTCGGTGTCGAGGACGTAGAAGGCGCTCGTCGGCCACGGCTGGCGCGGGCCGAACCCGGCCAAGGTCGCGCCGGCCGTGAAGGTCGCCAGGCTCGCCACGAGCAGCGTCGCCGGCAGGAGCGTGGCCGAGCGCGACGGCGACATCGAGGGCAGCAGCGGCTGGAGCGCGGTGACCCCGAGCCCCACCAGCACCATGAGCCCGGCCACCTGCGACAGCCCGAGTCCGGCGGCGCCCTCGACCAGGAAGGGGGGCCAGAGCAGCAGCAGCGGGATCGCGCCGAGCCATACCGCCAGGCGTTGCGGTGCGGTCGGGCGCCAGGCCGGCGACGTCTTCCGGGCGAGGGTCCAGGCCAACGCCAGCGTCGCCGCGAGGGTGGGCCACGTGAGCAAGTAGCTGCCGAGCGGGAGGTAGGCGCTCACGGCCACGGCCAGTAGGGCCCACAGCAGGTACGCGCCGAGGCTCAGCTCGATCACCGTCCACCAGCGGCGGGCGAACGACGACAGAAGCGCGACGGTGGCGGCGCTCAGCAGCGCGAAGGCGGCCACGGTCACCTCCGCGTGGTACACGGCCGTCAGGAGCGCGGTGGCGTAGGCGGGCTGCACCCAGGTGAGGACGACGAGCGCCGCGGCGCTGACCGCGCCCGCGAGGGCCGCCGACACCCCGGCCACGCCGACGCCGGCCGCCACGCCCCAGGTCCGTGCCAGCGCGCGCCCCCGAGCGTCCCGGACGACGACCGCCAGCACCAGCAGGGTGAAGAGGGCGAACGGCATCGCCCATCGTGCGGGGTACGAGACCAGCCAGCGGCGCACGACGTCGAAGTACACGACGTCGCCGCCCCCGACGAGCGGCAGGCCCAGGTCCGCCTGCCCGTACGCCCGGGTGAGGGCGACGAGGTGCTCGCCATGGTGCTGGAGGCTGGCCGGGTCGAGCCGGTCGAGGGCGTCGCGGACCGTGTGGTAGTCGGAGGCGTCGCGGATGAAGGCGAAGTTGAAGCCGGGCAAGCCGAGTCTCGCGAACACGCTGTAGTCGGTGTCGTTCGGAAGGAGGTCGTAGAGCGCGGCCGCCAGCGACCCGGCGTTGGGGTACGGGTCGACCCGTGCGAAGGTCTCGATCAGCTCGCGGTTGCCGGGGCTCGTCTGGACGAGCACCGATGGCCCGCTCGTGCCGCGGGCTTCGAGGTTGACGACCAGCGCCACCTCGTCCAGCCACGGGTGCTCGGCGGCGAACGCCTCCGCCCCCAGCAGGCCGACCTCCTCGGCGTCGCTGAACAGCACGAACACGTCGTTGGCGAGCGGCGGCCCGGCGCGCAGCGCGCGCAAGGTCTCGAGGACGGCGACGACCGCCGCGCCGTCGTCGGCGGCGCCCGGTCCGGAGGGCACCGAGTCGTAGTGGGCGACGAGCAGGATGGCGCCCGTCGAGGCCGCGCCGTCGAGCCGGCCGAGGACGTTCTCGACGAGGCCCGTGACGGGGTAGAGGGTGCCGATCGCGGTGGTCGCCTGGAGCTCCGTCTCCAGCCCCAGCCCCTCGAGTTCCGCCAGCAGGCGGTCGCGCGCGACGGCGTGGGCGTCCGAGCCGACCGGGCGCGGGGCGCGCGCCAGCCAGGTCAGCGCGTCGAGCGCCCGGGCCGCGGAGAACACGGTGGCGGGCGCATCGACACCGAGCGCCGCCGGGGGCCGTTGGGCGCGCAACGAGAACGTGACGACCAGCAGCACCGCGAGCAGGGTGGCCAGCGCGGCGGCTCCACCGACGGGCGCGAGGACGTTCGCCGGCGGTCGACCGTTCGCCGGTCGCCGACCGCCCGCCGGCGGGCGATCCCGGTCACCGGACCGGCCGCCCCCGTCGCCGTCGCGGCGCGCACGAGCGCCGGCATCCGGCCGTTCGCGCTCGAACGACTGCGTCACACGGACCAGGCTAACGTTCGGCGCACGCCGTCGCCACGGCGCATGTCCTATCGCCCCACGGTTCGATGGCCGACCCCACGGCTCCGGGTCGCGTCGCATGATCGCTCCATGACCCCCGACGACGATCGTCCCACCCAGCCCCGCGAACGCGCCGAAGCCCACGGCTTCGACTTCTCCGGGCTCTCGGCCGTCTTCCTCAACTGCACCCTCAAGCCCACCGGGACGCCCTCACACACCGAAGCCCTCATGCAGGTGTCGCGGTCGATCCTGGAGGCGAACGGCGTGGAGGTCACGCTGGTCCGGCCCGTCGACCTCGACCTGGCGCCGGGCGTCTACCCGGACATGACCGAGCACGGCTTCGCGCGCGACGACTGGCCCACGCTCCGCGATCAGGTGCTCGCGGCCGACATCCTGGTGATCGGTACGCCGATCTGGTTGGGCGAGGAGAGCTCCGTGTGCCGGCGGGTCATCGAGCGGCTCTACGCCGAGTCCGGCACACTCAACGAGGCCGGCCAGTACGTCTACTACGGACGTGTGGGCGGGTGCTTGGTGACGGGGAACGAGGACGGGATCAAACACGTCTCGATGTCGGTCCTCTACGCGCTGCAGCACCTGGGGTTCACCATCCCGCCGCAAGCCGACGCCGGTTGGATCGGCGAGGCGGGGCCCGGACCGTCCTACGGCGACCCCGGCTCGGGCGGCCCGGAGAACGAGTTCACCCAACGCAACACCACCTTCATGACGTGGAACCTGATGCACCTCGCGCGCCTGTTGCGCGACGCCGGCGGCGTGCCCGCCCACGGTAACCAGCGCAGCCTCTGGGAGGCCGGCTGCCGCTTCGACCACCCGAACCCCGAGTACCGCTGACGGGCGCCCCCCGGGCGACGCGTGCGCGCGCCGGTTCGCGCCGTTCCGGTAGCCTGCGCCATGGATCACCGTTACGTCGGCCGCACCGGGGTTCGCGTCTCACGTTTGTGTTTGGGCACGATGTCGTTCGGCGGCGACGCCGACCCGGCGGCGTCGGCGCGCCTCTACGCCCGCGCGCGCGACGCCGGCATCAACTTCTTCGACACCGCCAACGTCTACGCTCGGGGTCGATCGGAGGAGATCCTCGGCAAGCTCATGGCGGACGAACGCGACGCCCTCGTGATCACGAGCAAGGTGTTCGGCCGTATGGGCGACGACGTCAACGACCAGGGGCTCTCGCGCCGGCACGTGGTCCGAGCGGTCGAGGCGAGCCTGAAGCGCCTGAACACCGACCGGCTCGACTTCTACTTCGTCCACCAGTTCGACGCCGCTACCCCGATCGAAGAGACCCTCGGCGCGCTCGACGACCTGGTGCGCCGTGGCCTGGTGCTGTACCCGGCGGTGAGCAACTGGGCGGCCTGGCAGATCGCGAAGGCGCTCGGCATCAGCGCCCGGCAGGCGTGGGCGCGTTTCGAGGTGGTGCAGCCGATGTACAACCTGGTCAAGCGCCAGGCCGAGGTCGAGATCCTGCCGATGGCGGCGGCCGAAGGGCTGGGCGTGATCCCCTACAGCCCGCTCGCGGCCGGCTTGTTGGCGGGCAAGTACCGCCGCGACGCCCGGCCCACCGGGGGTCGGTTGGTCGAGAACCCCATGTACGCCAAGCGCTACGCGCGCGAGCTCGACGCCGACGTGGCCGAACGGTTCGTCGAGTACGCCGAGGGACACGGCGTGCACCCCGCGACGCTCGCCGTCGCCTGGGTGGGCGCCCACCCGGCCGTCACCGCGCCCATCGTGGGGGCGCGCGACGTCGAGCAGCTCGAGCCCTCGCTCGCGGCGGCCACGTTCGACATGACGCCCGAGATGCGCGCCGAGATCGCCGCGCTCACCCCCCCGGTGCCCCCCGCCCACGACCGGGCCGAGGAGACCGGGCGCTGACGCCGCGCCTCAGGGGCCGCCAGGTGCTGGTCCCACGGATGAGGTCGAAGTAGGCGTACGTCGGTACGAGCATCCCCTGCCGCCGCAGCAAGGTCGTGGCGATAAGGACCAAGAACATCGGTCAGGGACCGCGCGCCCGCAGGTACGTGGCCACGTCGCCGCCGTAGGAGACCTCGTCGACCCGGAAGACGGCCCACGGCGTGCCTTCGTCGAACCAGACGAGCGCGGCCTCGCGGAGCGTGACGCGCCCGTCGAGCGCGTCCCACACCAGCGCGTGGTTGAGCCACAGCGTCTTCGCCGCGTCGTCGGCATCCTTGTAGCGCATGGCCTCGAACAGCCGCGGGCGTCCGGTGGCGGGATCGAAGCGGGCGACGAAGCGCTCCTCGCCCTCCCGGCCCGGAACGACGAGCAGCGCGGTCTCGTCGTCGATCGCCTCCCAGCGGACGCGGGGGTCGGTCACGAAGAGCGCGGGCAGCCACAGGGATTCCGCCCACAACCCCAGGTTGGCCGCTTGGTCGACCTTCGGCTCGTTCTCGGTGACCCCGAACGGGAGTTCGAGGCGGGACGCGCCGTCCACGTACCACTCGTTCACGCGCAAGACGGGGACGCCGAAGAGGGTCGCCTCGATGTAGTGCCGGTACGCAGCACCGGCTTCGTGGATGAAGCGAAACCGGCCAGGGAAGGTGATGCCGGCGAGACGCAGGGTGGCGCGTCCGGTCACCACGGCCGTGTCGATCACGGGCACACGCTCGCCGTAGAGCTCACGGAAGAAGCGATCGACGGGCGCGGGTAACCCGGCGGGGAGGGGGACGGTGGGCAGCGGCGCCGTCGCTCCCGGGTACGGCGGGAAACGGCGCGGCGTCACGTGCAGGCCGATGGCGACGAGCAACACCAAGCCGGCCACGACGAAGCCCGCGATCAAGAGCAGCCTCACGCGCCACCCCCTCGCGTCACGCTACGCAGCGACCGCGGATCGGCCCAGGGTTGGACGTCCTGACCCGGTACGGGGTAGCGGCGTCCGACATCCGCACCCGGTGCGGAGGACGGCACGCCGTACCATGCCCCATGGCCGAAAGGTTTCTCACACTGCAGGACGTGTCGCCGACCGCCGATCGGCGTCGGTCATGAGTCTGCGCCCGAACGACGGAGGCGCCACGGAGCCCTTCGCGCGGGTCGCCACCGGCGTCGCGGGTCTGGACGAGGTGTTGCTGGGGGGACTGCCCGAGCACGGCATGTACCTCCTGACGGGCGGTACGGGGACCGGCAAGACGACGCTCGGCCTCCACTTCCTGCGCGAGGGGGTTGCGGTCGGGGACACGTGTCTGTTCATCAGCCTGTCGCAGTCGCCCGAGATGCTGGCCCGGATCGCGCATTCCCACGGTTGGACGCTCGACGGCATCCACGTGCGCGCCATCTCGCCCCACGAGGTCTTCGACCAGAAGAGCGGACGTCAGGACGTCTTCATCACCGACGAGGTCGAGCTCGTCGATATCGCCGAACGCGTTCGCGACGCCATCGAGGACGTGAGGCCCGATCGGCTGGTGTTCGACTCGCTCACCTTCATCGAGATCCTCGCCACCGCACCGGGTCGTTTCGAGCACGAGTTGGCCTCGCTCGTCGAGGTCCTCGGGAACCTGCAGGTGACGTCGCTCTTCATCGTGAACCGGGATCGCGCCGCCACCGTCGAGATGATGGCCGATGGCGCGCTGGACCTCGAGCACCTCGAAGAGCACTTCGCCGGCCTGCGCTACCGGCTCAAAGTCCAGAAGCTTCGCGGGAGCGCCTTCCACGGGGGGCACCACGACTTCCAGATCGTCCGCGGCGGCCTGGTCGTCTACCCGAGGTTGACGCTCCCCAACCATGCGGGGGGTCGGCACGGCCGGGGCGTGCAGGAGGCCGCCACCTTCTCGAGCGGTCAACGTGAACTCGACGCCCTGACCGGCGGCGGTCTGCGCGCGGGGACCTCCTGCCTGATCCGCGGTCCCTCGGGCGCGGGCAAGACCAGCATGGCCAACCGGTACGTGCACGCCGCCGCGCAACGGGGCCAGCGTTGCCTCTACTTCCTCTTCGAAGAGATCCGCGAGACCTTCCTGCGGCGTTCGGAAGCATTGGGCATGGACGTCCGCCCCTACATCGAGGCCGACCTCGTTCGCGTGCCCGAGGTCGGCGGCAGCACCGTCCTGCCCGGCGAGCTCGCCACCCAGATCCGTGACGGCGTCGCCTGGGGCGCCGAGCTCGTCGTCATCGACTCGCTCTCGGGCTACCGCCAGTCGTTGCCCGACGACGACCTGTTGCTGGCCGTGATGCGCAACATGATCCGCTACCTCAGCGAGCGCGGCATCCTCACGCTCGTCGCGCTCACCCACAGCCCGCACCCGCTCGAGGCCCAGGACGCCGGCGGAGGGGTGCTCGACATCCGCGAGAGCGTCGACGTGATGGTCAACCTCCAGTACGTCGTGAGGGACGAGCGGCTGTCGAAGGCCATCTCGGTGGTGAAACGCCGCGACGGCGACCACGAGACGTGGATGCGGGAGCTCGAGATCGGGCGAGACGGCTTCGTCGTCGGCGAACCCATGGCATGGTTCGGGGACTGGGGCCGGAGCGGCGTGCTCGCCGTGGACGGTGGCTCGTCGAGCGATGCGGACGAGGACGGCGATGACGCGACCCGTCCGTAAGGGCGAGGTCCTGGTGTTCGCACCCGGGATCGACAACGCCCGCGTCGTCGCCCGACGCTTGGCGGAGGCCGGCTACGCGTGTTCGGTGGCCGACGACGTCGCGACCTTCGCCCAGGTCCTCGAGGGGCGGCCCGAGGACCTCGACGCCGTGATCCTCACCGGCGTGGCGCTGCGCCACGGGGGCGGCTCGGTCATCGCCCGCTTCAAGCACCAGGAGCCGAACTGGTCGGCCCTTCCGATCGTCTTGCTGGCCCGACCCGGCGTGATGGTCACGCCGCCCTGGCCCCACACCACGCTGCTGACACAGCCCACGACCGCGCGCCAGTTGACCGACGTCGTGGGCCGCGCCGTGGACGCCCGCAACCACCAGCACTTCCAGGTGTCGGCGGCGCAAGACCTCAAGCGCGTCGCCTTCCAGGACGCGTTGACCGGACTGCCCAACCGGACCGCGCTCTACGAGCGGATCCGCGCGTTGCAGCGCGATCGGCGCGGGGCGCAAGGCGCGTTCGCCGCCATCTTCGTCGACCTCGACGAGTTCAAGGCCATCAACGACACGCACGGCCACGCGATCGGCGACGAGGTGCTGCGGCAGGTGGGCGCGTACCTGGTGGCCGCCGTCCGCGACACCGACTACGTCGCCCGCTGGGGGGGCGACGAGTTCATGGTGCTGCTGGTGGGGACCGTCGGCGCGGACGTCGTGATGGAAGCCGTGCGCCGACTCGGCGAGGGGATCGAGCTGCGGCTGCAGACCGTACCCGACCTGGTCAGCGTGTCGTTCAGTGTCGGGCACCTCGACGAGGTCACGCCCGAGCAGACGCCGGACGAGATCCTCTCCAAGGCCGACGTCAAGATGTACGCGCACAAGAACGGCAAACGCGGCCGCTGAAGGGGTTCGGCCGCTCAGCCGGTGCGCCCACGCCAGCGCCCCAGGATCGCCACCATCGTCAGGGCGGGGACCGCGGTGAGCGCGAAACCGAGCCGCAGTCCGAGCTCCTCGGGCGTGAGACCGGCCGCCAGCCACGCGGGCGCCCAGCGCAGCGCGTCGGCGGCGACGCCCACCAGCCACGGCATCAGCCCGGCCCCGGCGTCGCCGCCGGCTGCCAAGAGCGCGAAGAGCGAGGCGCCGGCGAGCGGGAACCGGGCCGCGGTGAGCGACACCGTGCCCGGCCACAGCAGGCTGACGCACAACCCCGCGAGCGGGGTGGCCGCCAGGGACACCCACGCCACGCCGGCGAAGGCCATGACCAGGCAGGCGACGGCCGCGCCCAGCGCGCCGCGTCGCATGAGCCGGACCAGGTCGACGGCGTCGCCGTGCAGCCCGAACCAGAGGCGTCCGACCACCATGCCCACCCCGAACGACCCCAGGCCCAACAGGTCGGCGGTCAGCTTCTCGACCCCGAGGCCGCGCTCCGCGAACGCCGACGCCCACTGCGCCAAGGCGACCTCCGTGGCGCCGCCGAGCGCGATCGTCCCGAGCGCGAGCCACAACGTCCGGTCGCGCAGCAGGTCGCGCACCCGGGTGCGACGCCCGATCTCGAACAGGGGCGGCAACCGCAGGCCGGCGAACGCCAGGGTGTTGAGCGCGGGGACCACCGACCAGGCCAGCATCAGGACCGGCCAGTCGTCGGTGCCGAGGACGTAGAACAGGAGCCCCGTGGTGACGGTCACCACGACCTTGCCGATCGGGTAGAAGGCGTGCAGCAGCGCCATGCCCGCCGCCTTGCGCTCGCCGGGCACGCGTTCGACGATCGGGCTGATGATGACCTCGAGCAGCCCACAACCGATCGAGAAGACCATCGTGCCCACCAGCAACCCGACGTACGGGTCGTCGAGCCGGAAGGGGGCCAGCGCGAAGACCCACAGGCCGCCGGCCGCGAACGCGTTGGCGAGCGTCGCCAACACCTTGGCGCTGACCCGATCGACGATCGCGGTCGACACGAGGTCGGTGGTGAGCTGCGTCGCGAAGTTCACGAGCACCAGCCGCCCGACCTGCTCGAAGCTCAAGCCGAACTGCGCCTGCAGCGTCACGAACAGCAGGGGGGTCAGGTTGACCACCATGGCCTGCACGAACATGGCCGTGTAACAGGCCCGCAGCACCGCTCGCGAGCGCACGTCGGCGACGACCTCGGCGGGCGGCACGGCGCGATCGTACCGCCGCGCCGCGCCGCTTCGGCCCTACGTTCAACCGGCCTCGGTGACCGCCGCGTCCAGGTCGGCCAAGCCCGCCAGCACCCCGCACGCCGCGACCGAGCGCTCGACGCTGCAGCGGCCGCGCAAGACCTCGAGACGCCCCTGGAGCCGCTGCAGCGCGGCGATGCGGTCGGCCACGGCGTCGATGTGCTCGTCGATCAGCCGGTTGATGGCGCCGCAGTCGTCGTCGGGCCGGTCGGCCAGGGCGAGCAGCGCGCGGATCTCGTCGTGGCTCAGGTCCATGGCCCGGCAGTTGCGGACCGAACGCAGGCGCTCGAGGTGCGCGTCGGTGTACTCGCGGTAGTTGGCGGCGGTGCGAGGCGGCGCCTCGAGCAGGCCCACCTTCTCGTAGTACCGAACGGTCTCCACGGTGCAGCGCGCCGTGCGCGCCAGTTCCCCGATCCTCACGATCGCTCGCCTCCCTGCCCTTGACCCTATAGCCACTCCAGGGTGTGGAATGCAGCATGGCGACGACCACCCCCGCTCCTACCGACCCGACCGCGGCCATGCCGGCCGGCAGCACGCGCAGTCGGATCCGGATCGAGCAGATGGATTGTCCGACCGAGGAGACGCTGATCCGCAAGCGTCTCGGCGCGATGGACGAGGTCCACCGCCTCGACGTCGACCTCGTTCGGCGTGTGCTGACGGTGGTCCACGCCGACGCCGCCCGGCCGGGGATCGAGGACGCGATCCGGTCGCTGGGGATGACGCCGGCGCCCCTCACCGAGACGCCCTCGACGACGCCCGCCCCCCGGGAGCGCTACGGCCGGCTCGGGCTGGCCCTGGCCCTCGCGCTGGGGGCCGAAGCGATGGGCTGGGTGGACGGGCCGGCGTTCGTCGCCCCCGCCCTCGCCCTCGCGGCGATCGCCCTCGCCGGCCTGGGCACCTACCGGAAGGGCTGGATCGCCCTCCGGCACGGCGACCTGAACATCAACGCGCTCATGAGCATCGCCGTGACGGGCGCCCTCGCCATCGGCGAGTGGCCGGAGGCCGCGATGGTGATGGTCCTCTTCACGGTCGCGGAGAGGATCGAGGCACGCTCGCTCGACCGGGCGCGCCGCGCGATCGGCGACCTCCTGCGCGCCGCCCCCGACCACGCCACCGTGCGCGCGCCCGACGGGACCTGGGCGTCCGTGGCCGCCGCCGACGTGGCGCTGGGCAGCGTCGTGCGGGTGCGACCGGGCGAGCGCATCGCGCTCGACGGCGTGGTCGTGGCGGGGCGGTCGAGCGTCGACCAGGCGCCGATCACGGGCGAGAGCCTGCCGGTGGAGAAGGCCGAGGGTGACCGGGTGTTCGCCGGCACGCTCAACACGTCCGGGTCGTTCGAGTTCCGCGTCACGGCGATGGCCGCCGACACGACCCTCGCCCGCATCGTCCACGCGGTCGAGGAGGCGCAGGCGACGCGTGCGCCCACGCAGCGCTTCGTCGATCGGTTCGCGCGGGTGTACACGCCGACCGTGGTCGCCATCGCGTTCGTCGTGGCCGTCGCGCCGCCGCTGTTCGCGGGCGGCGTCTGGCTCGAGTGGGTCTACCGGGCGCTCGTCCTCCTCGTCATCGCCTGCCCGTGCGCGTTGGTGATCTCCACGCCGGTCACGATCGTCAGCGGCCTCGCCGCCGCGACCCGCCACGGCCTGCTCGTCAAGGGGGGCGTGTTCCTGGAACGCGGCCGCGACCTGCGTTGGTTGGCGCTCGACAAGACCGGCACGCTCACGCACGGGACACCGGTCCAGACCGACCTCGCGACGGCGCCGACGGTCGACGCGGACGAGGCGCAGCGTCTCGCCACGAGCCTGGCGGCGCTCTCGGACCATCCGGTGTCGCGGGCGATCGCGGCCGCGGGCGCCGCGGCCGGCGTCGTCCCCGCCGAGGTCACGAGCTTCGCGGCGCTCGCGGGCAGCGGCGTCGAGGGCAGCATCGACGGGTCGCGCTACGAGCTGGTGAGCCGCCGTGCCTGGACCGCCCAGGGCACCCTGCCCGCCGACCTCGAGGCTCGGCTCGACGGTTGGGAGCGGCGCGGTCGGACGACGCTCGTGCTGAGCGACGGACGGCGCGCGCTGGCCGCGTTCGCGGTGGCCGACACGATCCGAGCGACCAGCCGGGCGGCGATCGCCGACCTCCACGCGCTCGGGGTGCGGACGGTCATGCTGAGCGGCGACAACCCGTTCGCCGTGGCCGCCATCGCGACCGAGGCCGGCATCGACGAGGCCCACGGCGGGCTGTTGCCGCAGGCGAAGGCGGACGCGGTCGGCCGGCTCGGCGGTGGTGGTGCGCTCGTGGGCATGGTGGGCGACGGCATCAACGACGCGCCTGCACTCGCGGCGGCCGACATCGGCTTCGCCATGGGGGCGGCCGGCAGCGACACCGCGATCGAGACGGCCGACGTCGCGCTCATGGACGACGACCTGCGCAAGGTGCCGCGCTTCGTCCGCCTGTCGCGCGCCACGCACGGGATCCTCGTGCAGAACATCGTCCTGGCGCTGGGCATCAAGACGCTGTTCCTGGTGCTGACGCTCGTGGGTCTCGGCACCATGTGGATGGCGGTGTTCGCCGACATGGGCACGAGCCTGCTCGTCGTGTTCAACGGCTTGCGGTTGGTGGCGTACGGACGCACGAGCGGCAGTGCGCGTCGCTCGGTGGACCCCGGTGCCAGGTCGGACACGGCGTTCGGGTAGTCACCGCGCGCCCGCGGTCGCCCCGGCCCACAAACGTCCCGGGATCCGCGCGAATCGCTGCTACCTTGACCCTGCACCGGGCCCCGGGCCCGGGGAGGGAGTCCACGCATGCCGAGCCCACGCCATCGGCGAACCCGTTCGCACGTCGTCGTCGCTGCGGTCCTCGTCGCGCTCAGCCTGGTCGCCTGCGACCGCGAGCAGCCCACCACCGTCGAACCGCCCGTCTCCACCACGATCGAACCCGTGGCCGCCACCGCCGACGTCGACGCCCTGCGCGCCCGCGTCGAGCTCGCCGACGAGCACCTGGAGGCGGCGCTGGGGGCGTTGACCGACGACGGGGCGGAACCCGTGGTCGCCGTGGAGGACGAGGTGGTCGCCGCGCGCGTCATCCTGGCCGAGGTGCTCGAGGGTCTGGTGCCGACCGCCACGCCGGCCCCGGCCGCGCCGCTCGACCCGCCGGTGAACCCCTGAAGGCAGCTCGAGGTTCTCGGCCTCTTGAACGCCCGCCCGCGCAAGGTCCCTCCGACGTGACGGTTGCACGGTCGCGGTTCTGCGCGGCGGCGCATCGTGACCCTGGTCTGCGAAAGACCGGCACCTACCCTGACCCATCGCCACCCTCGCTCCTCCGAAGGAGGCCCTCATGACTACGGCCACGCAACCTCGACACCGATCACCCCTTCTCGCGACCCTCGCCGTTTTCGTCACGTTGACGCTCGCTGCCTGCGATACGGATGGGACCACCGAGACCGCCGATCCGGCGGTCGTGCCGCCGACGACGGACGTCGTCACGCCGGCAGCGCCTGCCGTCCCCACGGCCGATCTGGACGCCCTCCAGGGTCGCGTCGAACTCGCCGAGCAGCACGTCGAGTCGGCGACGGCGATGATCGCCGATCTGCGCGCTCAGGTCGACGGCGACGCCGAGACGCTGGCGACGGAGGCCGAACAGGAGCTCGTCGAAGCCCAAGCGGTTCTCGACGACATGCTGGTCAGCCTCGATCCGACGGCACCCGCGGACCCGGTCTCGCCCGATCCGGCCGCCGACCCGGAAGAGCCCGCGACCCCAGCGAACTAACGGTCGTCGGAACACCCATCGAAAGGACGACCCTCCGATCCCGTTGGATCGGAGGGTCGTCGACGTGGGCTCGGGACGGCGGAGGCCGGCGGGATGCTCACTCCTCGGTCGCGAACGTCACCTGCACCACGACCTCGACCGCATGTCGACCCGGCGCCACGGGCGCTCCGCCGCCCATTCCGCCGCGGTCGAGCGCCATCTCCATGGCGACGGGCGCGCCTCGGGTGAGCTCCTCGATCGCCGTCGCCTCGCCCAGGCGCTGTCCCGCCAAGGCCGCGAGTTCCTCGGCGCGGGTCCGAGCGGCGGCGTAGGCGGCCGCCCGCGCTTCGCCCTCGAGCGCGCCCGGGTCGGCGACCGTGAAGCCGACGCCGCCCACCTGGTTCGCGCCGGCGTCGGTCGCGGCGGTGATCACCTGCCCCAGCGCGTCGACGTCGCGCACGGTCACCTGCAACGAGTGTGTCACCCGGTAGCCGACCAGGTTCGGTTCTCCCGCCTCGTTCCACCGCTCCTCGGGCCAGACGAAGTAGCCGGTCGTCCGCACGTCCTCGGGCGCGATCCCGATCGCCTCGAGGGCGGCGCGGATCTCGGCCACGGCTTCGTCGGCCCGGGCCACCGCGGCGCCCGCTTCGCTCTCCACCCCCGACCAACCGACCTCGACGGTTGCCTGATCGGGTTCGGCCCACACGACGCCACTGCCCGTGACGGTGATCTCGGCGGCGAGGGCGAGGCCCAGGACCGCGACGAGGGCGAGCGTCCGTGCCTGTCGGCCGATCGTGTCCACGATCTTCCGCATGTCGGTACCTCCTGAAGGATCGCCCGTGACGAACGGGCGCGCCCGTCTTGGACGGGCGGGTCGGGTGGCGCACCGATGCACCTCCCGACGCCGCGAGACTGCCACGCCCGAGCGTGAGACGCATGCACGGCGCCGCCGCGTCCGCGGGCCGGCGTGCGCGTGCCACGGCTCCTTCGCAGGTCATCGAGTAGGCTGCCCGGATGAAGCGATCCCATCTACGCCGCCTCGCCGTCCCCGCCCTCGTCTTCGTGTTCGCCTCCTTGGGGCTCGTGTCCGCCCAGGTCGACGACCGTGCGCGCGCCCTCCTCGAGGGTCTGCAGCCGCCGGCGGGTGAGACGATCGAGACGCTCGACCAGGTCATGACCATGACGATCTACCAGGGTGACGACGAGCCCACGGAGGTGCGCACGCGCACCGTCGTCGACTACGCCGGTGAACGCGCGGCGATCGAGACCGAGGTGGGCCCCGGCATGGTGGCCACGATGGTGCTCGTCGACGGCCAGGCGCGCATGGTCATGAACGGGATGTCGCTACCGCTCCCGGCGGCGATGTCGGGCTCGTTCGAGGGCATCTTCGACCGCGCCCCCGAAGACCTGCTCGCCGAGGGCGCCACCGCCACGTACGACGGCGTCCAGGCCTACGGCGACCTGCTCGAGGGCGAACAGGTGACGGTCACGGGTTCGAGCCTCGTGGCGGGTGTGGGCGGGAGCGACGAGTCACGCTACGTGTTCGACGACGAGGGTCGGCTCGCCGGCATGGTGGTCGACACCGACGAAGGCACGCTCGTGACCGTGTTCGACGAACCGTTCACCGGGAGCCCGGTGGTCGGTCGTTCCGCCACGATGTACCGCCTCGACGGCGCCGGCGGCTCCGAACGCTTCGCCACGATGACCTTCGAAGCCGTCCGCATCAACGAACCGATCGAGGACGGCACCTTCGACTGAGGCACCCATCCGACGAGCGGAGGCACCATGTTGGACATCCTCAAACGCACCGCGTCGGAGTACGGCGACGACAACGTGCCGCTCATGGCCGCGGCGCTCGCGTACTTCAGCGTCTTCTCGCTGGCGCCCCTGCTGGTGATCGTGATCGCCGTCCTGGTCTTCTTCGGCGCCGGCGGCGCGCAGGACACCGTCTTGAACCTGGTGTCCAACGTCGTGGGTGAGCAGGGTGCGGGGATGGTCGAGACCATGATCGAGGCGCAGGCCGAGGAGGGCGGCGGTACCTTCGCCACGATCACCAGCACGGTCATCCTGCTGTTCGGCGCGACGACCCTGTTCGCCCAGCTCGAGCGCGTCTTGAACGTGATCTGGAAGATCGAGCCCGATCCGGAAACGAAGATGGGAACCGTCAAGAAGCTGGTCATGACCCGCGTCCGGTCCCTGGGACTCGTGCTCGCCATCGGCGTCCTGCTCATCGCGGCCTTCTTCCTCACCACCATCGTGAGCTCCGCCGTGAGCGCGGCCGACGACTTCCTCCCGGGGCCGACGAGCTTGTGGCTCATGCTCAACCGCGTGGTCGCCTTCGCGGCCCTGGCGCTGGCGTTCGCCCTCGTCTTCCGGCTGCTCCCGCGCGCCGAGGTGCCCTGGCGCGCGACGTGGATCGGCGCCGTCGTCACCGCACTGCTCTTCGTGCTCGTCTCATGGGGATTCGGGATCTACATCTCCTACGTCGCGGTCGACAGCGCCTACGGCGCGGCCGGGGCGCTCGTCGTGTTGCTGCTGTGGGTCTACTTCTCGGCCCAGGCCACCTTGGTGGGTGCGGAGTTCACCCAGGTGCTCGCCCGCCGCGGCTCCGACGGCATCGAGCGGGCGGGGACCTGAGCGGGCGGTTTCAGGTCGCCCCCGCTTGCGCCAGCACCTCTCGCCGGAACGTCTCGGGCGCCTCGCGCATCACCCAGTGGCCGCAGCCGGGCACCACGACGAGCCGGGCGCCGTCGATCCGTTCGCTGGCGCGGTGCGCCTTGCGCCACGGGATCACCCGGTCCTCCCGACCGTGGAGCAGCAGGGTGGGCGCGGCGACCTCGCCCAGCCGGTCGGCGAACGAGGTGCCGAGCTTGAGGGGCCTGAGTTCGCCCCGCAGCCAGGCCACGAAGCTCCGCTCCGCCTCCGGTGTGCGCAGATGCCGGTGGACGTCGTCGACCAGCTCGTCGGTCACTCGGGCCGGATCGGCGAAGACGATCGTGCGCAGCACCAAGCGCGTCAGCAGGCGGCTACGCCGCAGGGTCCACACGACCCCGCGCCGGAGCGCGGGCGCGCGGAGTGCCAGGTAGGGCAGCACCGGGACGGGCAGGCTGTCGTCGAGCCCGTAGCTACCGATCAGGGTGAGGCTGGCCACCCGGTCGGGTGCGTCGAGCGTGAACCCGATCGCGGCCGCGCCCCCCATCGAGAAGCCCACGAGGTGCACGCGCGCCAGCCCGAGCGCGTCGAGGACGAGGCCCAGCGACGCCACGTGGTCGTGCAGCGTCGGCGTCACGCGCGGTCGCTCGCTGGTGCCGTAGCCCGGCCAGTCGAGGGCCACCACGCGGTGGTGGCGGGCCAAGACCGGCAACGAGGGCCCGTAACTGAGCACCGCTGCGTCGATGGCGGTGCCGTGCAGCAACACCAGCGGCGGTCCTTCCCCTGCGGTCAGGTAGTGGTAGCGGACGCCGCCCGCCACGACCTGGCGGCTCTCGATGCGGGCCCGGGGGGGGCTGGTCGTCACCGCTCGAGGGCCGCGAACCGCCCGGCCGCCATGGCCTCGTGCACTGCGCGGTAGCCGTCCTCGATCGTGGCGTCGAGGCGCGTGAAGTCCTGCGGCCCCATCTTGGGCGGTAGGTTGGGCCGCAGCCACACGTCGGGCGGGCGCAGCGCAACCGTCACCTCGACCAAACGCGCCTGGGTGATGTTGTACGCCTGCACGAGGAGGTCGATCGCGGTGGGAACGTCGCGTCCCAAGAGCGCCGTGATCTTGCCGACGAGCGAGTCGGCGGCGGCGGGATCCAGGTCGAGCGGGACCCGCGCGGGGGGACGCACGTCGATGCCGAGCACGGGTCGTTGCGTCATCGTCCGGATGACGTCGACCGGGAAGTTGTCGATGATGCCGCCGTCCATCAGGTAACGGCCCTGGTACTTCACCGGGGTGAACAGGGCGGGGAAGGCGTTGCTGGCGCACACGGGTGGAGCGAGCGGCCCCCCTCGGAACGTCAGCAGTTCAGCGCGTTCGATGTCGACCGTGGTGACCGCCAACGGGATCTCCAGGTCCTCGAAGGTCGCCGCGGCGTGGGCCTCGAGCAGGTCGGCCACGCCCTCGTGCCCGATCAAGCCGGTCACCCCCGCAGCGTCGAGGAAGTTGACCCAATCGACGTCGCGGACGATCTTCTCAAGCGCCCGCGCATCGCGCCCCGAGGCGTAGATGGCGGCGAGGATCGCAGCGCTGGAGTTGGCGGCGATCGCGGTGACGCGGTAGTGGGCCTCTTCGAGCGCGCGGAGCGCACCGATCTGGGCGAAGCAACGTGCGCCGCCTCCACTCAGCACGAGACCGATGTCGTGGAACGCCATGGTCACCTACGATACGGGACGGCGGGCGCGGATCGATGTACCGCTAGCCGCCGGCTTCGGGTCTTAGGGCGGGTCCTACTCGTCGACGGGCATGAGCACGATGCTGAACAGGTACGCGCTGGATCCTGGCCGTCCCTCGGGCGCGCCGTAGGGTGCGTACCGCGTTAGGTAGTGATACAGCTCGGCCTGGAGCGCCCGCGCCTCGTCCTCCGTCAGCTGCGCACGGAGCGAGAAGTCGAAGGCGACCTCGCGGTGTGGGTCATCCAGCACGTTCGGCTTCGAAGCATCCGGTGCGCCCTCTCGGGACGTGTCGCCGTAGGCGTTACGGAACAGCCGAAAACCGTCCCACCTTCGATGGGCGAAACGCCGCGCCGTCGCATGCGCGATCTCGCGTGCGAGAGACTCGTACCCGGCGTAGAACGCCTCCTCGAGAGAGGCGAACGACGTCAGGGCGTACGGGATGAGGTAGGCGTCGTGCGCCGAACGGTAGACCTTGATCGGTCGGCCTGCGCGCGGCTTCTCCGCCACCACCTCGAGCAGCCCGGCCCGCACGAACGTGCGAACCCGGTACAGCATGGTGCTCGGCGAGCAGCCCACGGCGGAGGCGGCCTCGCCCACCGTGGCGTCGTGGGCCAGGAAAGGGCGGAAGAACCGCACGACGTCGTCGTCCATCAGCATCCGGGCCTGGTTCTGATCGGTGACTCGATGGAACGACTCCAGCGGCAGGCTACCTGAAAGAGCATCTGTCATTCGATGTAGCTTAACCGGCAGGCTGTGTCCATGAAGCCGACCCGTGCCATCGAACGCGTCTACGTGGTGGTGTCCGCGCTGTCCTGGTTCGCGGCGGTCCTGCCGATGCCGGTGATGGTGCTCTACGCACAGTCGCGTGGCTTCTCGCTCGTCGAGGTCGGGCTCTTCACGGGCGTGTACGCGCTGACCGTGGCGTTGCTCGAAGTGCCCACCGGCGGGCTCGCCGATGCGATCGGTCGCAAACACGTGGCGCTCATCTCCTATGGTCTCGCGATCGTCGCGTCTGCGACGTTCCTGTTCTCGTTCACGCTGCCGGTGCTGTTCGCGTTCGCATGTCTGCACGGCGCTTCGCGGGCGCTGGGCTCGGGCACCTTGCAGGCCTGGTTCGTCGATGCCTTGCATGCGGTCGATCCCGACGTCGATCTGCAACCGCCGCTCGCCCGGGCGGGGACGTTCGAGCTTGTCGGCCTGGCCTTGGGCACCCTCCTGGGTGGGTTCCTGCCGACGATCTTCGCCGGTCTGCCGACGGACGCCACGCGGGTCCTCACCCCTCTGGCCACGCCCCTCGTCGCGTCGATGTTGATGCATGGTGTGGTGATCGCCGTCGTGCTCAGGTGGATGCGCGAGCCGCACGTCCGCCCGGTCGCCGCCGACGGGCCCACGTCGGCCGCACCCAGCGCCCCGAGCGGTCTCGGCGGCGTCATCCGCGAGGCGTTCGATCTCGCCCGCGGCAACCGGGTGATCGTCGTGCTGCTCGGCGTCGAGGTGCTCGCAGGGTTCGCGCTCACGGGCGTCGAGACGTTCTGGCAGCCGTTCTTCGCCGACCGCCTCGAGCCCGGCCGTACCTGGCTGCTCGGCGTGCTGTTGGCCGGTGGCTTCGCGATGGGGATGCTCGGCAACCTCGCCGCCATCCCCGTGAGCCGTTGGCTCCGCCGCCGCTACGCGCTGGTGGCGGCGCTGTTCAAACTGGCCCAGGCGGCCGTGCTCGTGGGTTTGGCGTACCGGCAGGGTTGGGTGGCGGCGGCGGGCTTGTTCTGGCTGTTCTACGTGAGCATGGCGGGCAGCAACTCGCCCTTGGGAACGCTGTTCCACGCCGAGGTCCCGGCCCGGCGCCGCTCGGTGATGCTGTCGGTGCAGTCGCTTGCCGGGTTCACGGGTGCGTTCGTCGGCAGCATCGGCCTGGGCTGGATCGCCGAGCGGGCGGGCATCGGCGTCGCCTGGGTGGTCGCGGGCGCGGCGCTCGTGATCGGCGTCGGTCTGCTGGTGGGGTTGGACCGCGGGCGGGCGCGGGCGGCGGGGCAGGTGCCGCACGAGCTCGCCCGCGGCGTTGAGCTAGGCGTCGACGAAGCCGGAACTCACCACGCGTAAGCCTTCGGCGCTTCGCCGCCCGGGCCGGGGAAGATCTCGTCGAGCTTGGCCAGCGTCGCCTCGTCGAGCGTGACCTCGGTGGCGCGCACCGCGCTCTCCAGCTGCTCGATCGTGCGCGGCCCGATGATCGGCGCGGTGACGACCGGGTTGTGGAGCAACCAGGCCAGCGCCACGGTGGCTGGCGCTTCGCCGAGCTCCTTGCAGAGCGCCTCGTAGCGTTCGAGCTGCGGGCGCTTGGCGTCGATCTTCTTCTGCGCTTCGTCCGACACCCGACGTCCAGCCTCGAGCTTGCCGAGCACGCCGCCCAGCAGGCCGCCGCCCAGCGGGCTCCAGGGGATGAGACCGAGCCCGTAGTGCCGGCAGGCGGGGATGACCTCGAGCTCCACCATGCGGTTGTCGAGGTGGTAGATGCTCTGCTCGCTCACGAGCCCCATGCGCCCCCGGCGGTCGGCTTCCTGGCAGGCGGTGGCGATGTCCCAACCGGCGAAGTTCGACGAACCGACGTAGACGATCTTGCCCTGGCTCACGAGCGCGTCGAACGCTTGCCACGTCTCGTCCCAGGGGATCTCGCGATCGATGTGGTGCATCTGGTAGAGGTCGATGTGGTCGGTCTGCAGCCGCTTCAGGCTGCCTTCGCAGTGCTTGCGGATCTTGTACGCCGACAGGCTCCGCCCGTCCGTGTTGGGCTCGGCGCGCTGCCCCTTTCGGTCGACCGGGTTGAACACCTTGGTCGCGAGGACCACGGCGTCGCGCCGACCATCGCCGAGCGCGAACCAGTTGCCCAGGATGATCTCGGTGTCGCCGCGCTCGCCGCCCCAGCCGTACACGTCGGCGGTGTCGAAGAAGTTGATGCCCAGCTCCAGCGCGCGATCCATGATCGCGAAGGCGTCGTCTTGGTTCGTGTGCCAACCGAAGTTCATGGTGCCCAGGCACAGTTCCGAGACGAGGACGCCGTGCTTGCCGAGGCGCTTGGTGGGGACGCTCATGGGGTGCTCCTTCCGATGGGGACGATGATCGAGGACCGGTGTCCAGGATACGTCGGGGGTGGCGGGCCCCGCCGGCAGGTGCGAGGTTCCGCTACAGCACCAGCATCGCCACCGAGAACGCGAAGACGACCCACAGGGTGGCGGGGACGCGCGCCGCCTTGCCGTTGAGCACTTGCAGGGCGACGTGGGTCAGGAAGCCGAAGACGATGCCCTCGGTGATGCTGTACGTGAACGGGATGGCCACCATCGCGACGAAGGCGGGGACGACGACCTCGAAGTCGCCCCAGTCGACGTCCCGCAACGAGCTCATCATGAACAGACCCACGAGCACCAGCACGGGGGCGGTGGCCACGGAGGGGATGAAGCCGAGCAGCGGCGAGATGAACATGAACGGCAAGAACAGCGCGCCCGCCACCACCGCGGTGAGCCCCGACCGACCGCCCTGTTCGACGCCCGCGGCGGACTCGATGTACGCCGTACCGGGGGACGAACCGAAGAGGCCGGAGACGGTCGTCGAGAGGCCGTCGACGAGCAGCGCGCGGCCGGCGTTCTTCGGGTGCCCTTCGGCGTCGACGAGACCCGCCACCTTGGTCACGCCGACGAAGGTGGAGATCGAATCGAACAGGTCGGTGAACAGGAGCGCGAACACGGGCGCGATGAGGCTGACGCTGAGCAGACCGGTCAGGTCGAGCTGTAAGAACGTGCCCAGCGAGGGCAGGGAGACGACGCGCTCGGGGATGAACACCATGCCCTCGACCCAGCCCGCCGTCTGGAACGCGAGCGCCAACGCCGACGTGGCCAGGATCGAGATCACCAGCGCGCCCGGCACCTTGCGGATCAGGAGGAAGGCGGCGAGCACGAGCCCCACGAAGAACAGCACGTAGCCAGGGCCGAAGCCGCCGAACGCCACGACCGTGGCCGGCGACGCGACGATCACGCCGGCGTTGATCATGCCGATGAGGGCCAGGAACAGGCCGATGCCGGCCGCGACACCGATCCGGACGCCGGTGGGCACGGCGCGGACGATCGCCTCGCGCACGTTCCAACCGGGCCACGAGAGCGCCACGAACACGAGTCCCGAGACGAAGACGGCGGCCAACGCCGTTTGCCACGACAGACCCTGGCCGAGCACCAGCGTGTAGGCGAAGTACGCGTTGAGGCCCATCCCCGGAGCGAGCGCGATCGGCAGGTTGGCGTAGAGGCCCATCAAAATGCTCGACAGCCCGGCGACCAGCACCGTCGCGAACAGCGCGCCGTCGACCGGCACGCCCGCGTCTCCGAGCACGAGCGGGTTGACGACGATGATGTACGCCATCGTCAAGAAGGTCGTGAGGCCCGCCAGGACCTCCACCCGCACGCTCGTGCCAAGCGCTCGCAGGTCGAACGTGCGCTCCAACCGCTCTCTCACGCAGGCCCCTTTCGGTCCGGTGCCGACGCGCTTCGCGCGGGCGGCCGCGACTCCGGCGTGGATGATATTCGCCCGGGCCCTCGTCGTGGCAGGGACCGCTGGCGCCGGTGAAACGAAAGCCCTTCAGGGCCCCCATCCACGCACGAGGAGCCGTCCACGATGCCGCCGGAAGGACGGGACGTCGGCCCTCGCGCGGAGCCTAGAGTCGACCGTCGCTGCGGTTCAGACGTGGCGCGACACCGCCGGCCGGCGCACGGCGGCCTTTTGCGGCGCCTCGGCGGAGGTACCGCCACGCCACCCGGGCGATCGCCCCGAGCTGGAAGCTGAACAGGTGTCGTTGCCAGAACAGCTCCTGCTTGTCGCTCACCGTCGATTCGCTGAAGCGGGCGATCTCGCCGCGCAGTTCGGGGTCGGCGGTCGAATCCGAGCCCTCCGCCAGCGCCGCGTTGAGGCGAACGCGCAGCGCACGGGCGCCCGCGATCCCCGCCGCCACCGCGTCGGCGCGCTTCGGGGAGATGTAGCCGTAGCGGCGTTTGAGTGCGTTGAGCCGCTCGGCCGCGTCGTACGTCGCGTCGACGAGCTCGGCGCGCGTCATCCACTCGGTCTCGTAGTTCAGGATGTGTTCCCAGCTCGGCTGGACGAGCAGCTGGCGGTGCTCCTCCACCGTGTGCGCGAACTTGCGGTAGCCGAACCGCTCGGGCTCCTCGAAGATCTGGCTGCCGGGATCGAGGAACGGACCCATCGGCGAGATGAACGCCTGCAGCCGTTTGTCGCCGAACGAGAAGAGCCGCTCGCAGTAGTCGATCGTCTCCATCACCGAGGTGTAGGTCTGGTGTTGCAGGCCGATCATGTAGAAGACGTCGATGCGGGTGCAGCGCAGCTCCAGCGCCCCGCGCAACAGCTCCTCCATTTCGGCGTTCTCGTACCCGGCTTGGCCCTCCATCGCGTGTCGCACGGTGCGGTCGTGGCTCTCGGGGCTCACCTCGAAGCTCCAGGTGGGGAGCTTGCGGTCGATGTGGCGGAGGAACTCGATCGGCGGCACGTCGAAGAACTCGAACATGATGTCGTTCCGCACGCCCTGCGCCGCGATCGCGTCGATGACCTCAGTGGCGTACCTGCGGCCCCCTTGCAGGAGGTCGCCCGGGATCACGATCGTGCCGCGCGACAACCGGCTGATGGCGGCGAGGTTCTTCGCCAGGCTCTCGGGGCTGCGGTAGACGGGCTTCTTGCGCAACGTCAAGTGGCCGCACGTCGTGGCCGAACTGCCGCACGTCACGCACTCGTACGCGCATCCCTTGAGCGGCAGCACCATCGTGGTGGGGTGCCGGAGCCAGCCGTTGAACGGCAGGACGCTGGCGAGGTCACGGTGGCGCAGCGCCATCTGGATGAGCAGTTCGGGCCGCACGTCGACGTAGTCGAGCGTGTCGGGAATGAACGTGAGCGGGTTGACGCGCACGTTCCCGTCAGCGTCCCGCCAGGTGAGGTTGGGGATGGCGTCGAGCGGCGAGCCGTCCTCGAGCGCCTGCAGCAGCTGGTGGAGCGGTGGTTCGGTGCTGTCGCCGCGGAGCACGAAATCGACCTCGGGGTAGGAGCGCAGCAGGTCCTCGTGGAAGTACGTCGACGACAACCCACCCAGGATCACGGGCACGTCCGGGTGGACGCGCTTGGCGACGCGCGCGATCTCGATCGCGCCGTGGCAGTGCGGCATCCAGTGAAGGTCGATGCCGATGAGCCGCGGCCGTTGCTTCGCGAGGAAGCGCGGCACGTCGAAGCGCTTGTCCTGCAGCATGCGCAATGCCAGGTTGGCGATGCGCACCGTCCGGCCGCGCTCCTCGAGGTAGCCGGCCATCGTCAGGAAGCCGATCGGGTAGAGCTCGAACATGACCGAGGACGGCACCATGTCGCTCACGGGGCCGTAGAGGATCGACTTCTCGCGGAAGTCGTAGACGCTCGGCGCGTGGAGCAGCAGCAGGTCGAGGGACTTCGCGCCGCCGCGGCGGGAGGGGGACGGGGCTTCGGTCACGCCTCAGTCTCGGCGACGGTGACACGTCTGCCCAGGCGGCATTGTCCCTCACGCGAGTCAGGATTCGGTGGAGGACGTGCCTGCTCCCTGCGCCGTGACCCTGCACCCGTAGGTGGGGACGGTCACCCCGACCCTGGGCAGCTTGCCGACGAATAGGTTCTCGGCCACCGACAGGCTCGGCACGAGCGCACGCTCCTGGTACACCGTCACGACGCCGTGGGCCTTTGCCTCGCTGACGTCCGTGAGCTCTTCGAGACCCCCGTCATCTCGAGGAGCGCCATCCGGTGCGTTCGCCCAGGAACGCCTCGATCTCGGCGGCGGTCGGCAGCGAGGGCTGGGCGCCCGGGCGGGTGGCCGCCAGGGCGCCGGCGGCGTTGGCGAAGCGGACGGCCTCACCCAGGGGAACGTCGGCGGCGAGGCGCACGGCGAGGGCGCCCGCGAAGGCGTCGCCGGCGGCGGTCGTGTCGACCGCTTCGATGGTGTGCCCGTCGACGCGGCCGCGCGTCGCTTCGCCGCTCGTGCCGGCGCGCGAGCCGGCCCCGTCGGTCGCGGCGATCGCCCACACCGCCCCGGCCGCACCGAGCGTGAGCACCACGGCCGGGACGCGTTCGGCCAGCGCGGCGGCCGCGGCTTCGGGAGCGCGCGCGACCTCGTCCGCGGAGCGTTCGGTGAGCGCCGCCGCCTCGGTCTCGTTCACAAGGAGCACGTCGACGTCGGCCAGCGCGGCGGGTTCGAGCGTCTGCGCCGGCGCCAGGTTCAAGATCACCCGTGCGCCCGCCGCCCGCCCGAGGCTCGCGGCGGCGAGCGTCGTGTCGAGCGGGACCTCGAGCTGCAGCAAGACCACGTCCGCGTCGGCGAGGTCGTCCGGGTCGAGGTCGTCGGGTCTCAGCCGCGCGTTGGCGCCCGGCGACACGACGATCACGTTCTGACCGTCGGCGGCGACGCTGATGAAGGCGACGCCGGTGGGCACGTCCTGCAGGCGGACGACGGCGTCGGTCATGACCCCATCGTGGCGCAGGGCGCCGACGAGCGCGGTGCCGAACGCGTCTTCGCCCACGCGCCCGATCATCGACACGCGACCGCCCGCCCGCGCCGCCGCGACGGCCTGGTTCGCACCCTTGCCGCCGGGGTGGCGGGCGTAGTCGCCGCCGAGGAGCGTCTCGCCCGGGGCCGGGAAACGCTGCACCGGCACCACCAGGTCCATGTTGAGGCTGCCGACGACGACGATCATGGAGACCCTCTTCCTGTCGATGGCGCGTGGGCGGTCGATCTGCGCGCGACGAGCGTGACCGGCAGCGTCCGTCGCCGCAGCGGTGCGGTGGGGTGGGCGAGGCGGTCGAGCAACACGTCGACCGCGCCGGCCCCGAGCTCGGCGAGCGGTTGGCGCACCGTCGTGAGGGGCGGCTCGACGAACGCTGCCCAGGGCACGTCGTCGAAGCCCACGACCGAGACCTGGCCCGGCACGTCGATGCCGGCGTCCCGCAAGACGCGCAGGGCCGCGACCGCGACCGCGTCGTTGGCACACACGACCAAGGTGCAGTCGGGCTGTCGGAGCCGCGCGACGACCTCCGCCGGCAGGTCGCTCGAGAAGGGCACCTCGTGTTCCCAGACGATGGTGAGGGCGCCGCCCGCGGTCTCGACGAAGCCCGTCCGCCGGCTCGCCGCGCTCGGCAGAGCGCGTGGACCCGACAGCAGGCCCACCCGCTCGTGCCCCAGCGCGATCGCGTGGCGGGCGATCAGCGCGCCGCCCTGGGCGTGGTCGGCGACCACGGCGTCGCAGCCGGAGACCGGTCGATCGACGGTGACGATGGGGAAGGGCCGATCGGGTGCGCTGTCGTCGATCACCGGCACCCAGACCACGCCCGCGACCCGGTACGTCGCCATGAGCGCCAGCGACGCCTCGTCCCGATGCGTGTCGTTGCCGGCGTCCATGACCAGGAGCGCGTAGCCGTGGGTGCGCGCGGTGGTCTCGATCGCCTGGGCGAGAGCGGGGAAGTACGGGTTGGTGAGGTCGGGGACGACCAGTCCGAGCGTCCGGCTCTGCCCGGTCCGGAGCGACTGCGCGTGGGGGTTGGGCACGTAGCCGAGATCCAGGGCGGCCCGCAGCACCCGCTCGCGGACGTCGGGCGAGGCGGCCTTGGTACCGCGCAGGACGTTCGACACGGTCGCCGTCGACACGCCCGCCGCCGTCGCCACGTCCTTGAGCTTCGCCATCGCGTCTCCCGATCGGGGGGTGGCCGCTGCGCCCGGCCACGAGCGGTAAAACGTTTAACCGAACCGTGTCTCGATGCTAAGGCCTGTCCGCCGGGCTGTCAACGAGGTCCGTCCCGAGAGGTACGCGCAGCGTGGCACGGGCGCCGCCCTCGCCGCGACGGATCGGAAGTGTCACGATGCCGCATGCCTTCGAACGCCGTCTTCCGCCCCAAACCCCACGCCATCCGGCGCACGTTCGGCCGCCCGAAGGCCGTGATCGGCGTCATCCACTGCCTGCCGCTGCCGGGCTCGCCCGGCTACGAAGGTCGCGCGCCCGAGGACCTCGTCGCCCACGCCGTCGAGGAGGCCCAGCGCTACGCACGTGGGGGCGTGCACGGGCTCATCGTCGAGAACCACGGCGACATCCCGTTCGCCAAACCCGACGCGCTCGGCCCCGAGACCGCGGCGATGATGGCGGTGATCGTCGACCGCGTCCGAGCCGCCGTCGCCCTACCCGTGGGCGTCAACGTGCTCGCCAACGGGGCGATCCAGGCGTTGGCGGTGGCGCACGCCGCCGGGGGTGCCTTCATCCGCGTCAACCAGTGGGCGAACGCCTACGTCGCCAACGAGGGACTCATCGAGGGACCAGCGGCGGCCGCGACGCGCTACCGCGCCTGGTTGCGGGCCACGGGCGTCCAGGTCTTCGCCGACGTCCACGTCAAGCACGGTGCGCACGCGATCGTCGCCGACCGCAGCCTGGCCGAACTGACCCGCGACGTCGAGTTCTTCGACGCCGACGTCGTCATCGCCACGGGGCAACGGACGGGCGACGCCGCCGATCTCACCGAGGTCCGCGCGATCGCGGCGGCCACGAGCCTGCCGGTCGTGATCGGCAGCGGCGTCACGGCCGAGAACGCCGGCGCGCTGCTCGAGGTCGTCGACGGCCTCATCGTGGCGAGCTCGCTCAAGGAAGAGGGCGTGTGGTGGACGCCGGTGTCGGAGCGCAAGGTGGCCGACTTCATGACCGCGATCGCCGACCACCTCGGCGCCTAGCGTCCGCCGTTCATTCGCCCACGTACCACCCAAGCTCGTCGAGCAGCGCCGTCCCGGCACCACCGTCGACGGTGAGCGTGAGCCCCCAGACGGCCGTCCGTCCGAAACCGTCGTCGGGCGCGCCCTCGGGCTGGACCTCGGAGCGTTCGAACGCGTCGAAGGGGAGACGGACGTAGCGCCAACCCGCGACGTCGTCCTGGAAGCTCGTCCCGAAACGTTCGGACGTGTCCGGCGCCCCGTAGATGCGCACGTGATCGACCACGAGCTCCTGCGGGAAGACCGTCGTCTCGTCCGGGTAGCCGGGCCAGTAGCCGCCCACCGCCAGGTTCAGGATCAGGAAGAACGGGTGGTCGTACACCCACTCGGTCCCGAACGGGAGGTCGTCGGGCGTGAGCGTCGAGTACGGCACGCCGTCGACGGACCACGTGATCGAACCCGGCGCCCAGTCGATGGCGAACGTGTGGAAGTCGTCGGCGAACGGTTCGCCGCCGGGTAGGGGCGTGCCCCGCCCGATGCCCTCTGCGCCCGAGTAGCCCGGGCCGTGGATCGTGCCGTGCACCAGGTTCGGCTCGCGGCCGATGTGCTCCATGATGTCGATCTCGCCCGATGCGGGCCACGACACCTCGGCCAGGTCGTTGCCGAGCAGCCAGAAGGCGGGCCACAGGCCCTGGCCACGCGGCAGCTTCAGCCGGGCCTCGATGCGGCCGTAGGTGACCTCGAGGTCGCCGGCCGTGACGAGCCGTGCGGACGTGTACTCGCAGGGGGCGTCGTAGTAGCACGTCGGGGCGTCGTCGCCGGTCTCGAGGGCGCGGATCACCAAGTGCCCCTCACCGTCCAGGGCGACGTTCTTGGGATCGTCCGTGTAGGTCTGTCGCTCGGCGTTGCCCCAGCCGGGGTTGCCGTGACCGGTGCCGTCGCCGATCTCGGGGGTCCAGATCGCCGGATCGGGGGGCGTGCCTCCCGGCCCGTCGAACTCGTCGGACCACGAGAGCGCCCATGCCTGCTGGGGATCGCGGTCGTCGAGGACCTCGACGCTCACCGTGCGGCCAGAGCCGTCGCCGCGGTACCAGAAGCCGAGGCCGTCGGCGTCGGACGCGTCCACGGCGTCCGGGAAGTCGACCGAAGCGCGACCTACGTCGTCCCAGGCCAGTTCCAAGGTGCGCTCGAACGGGTCGCCGCCGGGCCTGGCGTCGGGCGTGTCGGCGAGCAGCTCACGCACACGGAGCGTCGTGCCCGCGTCGCTCTCGAAGCCGCCCAGACCGTCGCCGAACTCGGCGAGGAGGTGGGGGTCGAAGGGATCGTCGTCCCGGATCAGGACGACGGCGCGACGCTGGAAACCGAGCTCGGCGCCGCGAGGACCATCCAGCACGGCGTCGGCGCGCTCATCGCCCTCGTGTCGTCCGTCCTGCAGGCCGCGCACGCGCACCTGGGCTTCGGTGACGCCCGGCGGGAACACCACGAGCTCGTTGACGGGGATCATGTCTCGGAAGGCTTCCGCCTCGTCGGCCCGCACGAAGACCCGCACCGAGACCGCCTCGGCGCTCGCTTCGGAGAGCACGATGCGGAGGAAGGTGTCCTCGCCCTCGCCGACGTACGCGATGGGCTCGGCGAAGGCGACCGCGATCGCGCCGGCGCTCACCGTGCCCGCCGACCCGTACGCCTCCATCCGCGCGAGGTGGCTCGTGCCCGCGCCCGGCGGGAAGCCGAGCGCCCAGCCCCACACCTGGGACAAGCCGAGGCCGTTGTCGGGAGCGCCGCCCGGCTGGAAGTCGGTGCGACGCGCGAACGACGAGAACGGGATCTCGACGAGCTTCCAATCGGTGGTGTCGTCGGTGAAGCGGTAGAACCAACGCTCCGCGCTGTCGCCCGTGGCTTCGGGGTTGCGATCGTCGAACAGGTCGACCTGGACCTGGCCGCCGCGGCCGTCACCCGCGTACCAGAACCGCAGGCCGGCGTAGCTCGAGAGGTCGAGGGGCACCCAACGGGTGAGCGCCTCGTCGGCGAAGGCGTGCGTGAAACCACCCCAAGTGGCGATCGTGTGGTCGACCCGGAAGACGCTCTCGGTTTCGGTCTGTTCGGGTAGCGCCATGGGGTCACCGGGCGCGATCTCGACCGTCGACAGGTCGAGCGACCCCCCGCCGTCCTGCCACGTCACGTAGCCGATGCCGTTCCCGAAGGCGTCGCTACCTGCCGGCGCCCCGAGCGCGAAGTCGCTGACGACGAGGGTCGCTTCGTCCGCTTGCGCGGTCGCGACGGTGCTCAGGACGATCACGAGGACGACGAGCGACCATCGCGCGAGGACCCCGCGGGCGGAGGGGTCCTGCGGGCCGGGATGTCGGGCGCGCATCATGGTGCCTCCGAGCGGTCGGAGACCGACGAGGGTTTCGTGCGGAGACCGTGGCCGATCTCGAAGCGGGCCACACGGGAGCGGGCCTCGTCGTCGAACGGGTGGAGGGGCAGGTGCGCGCTCTCGGCCGGCCAACGGTAGCGCAAGGTGCCCTCGAAGCCCGAGACACCGAGCAGCGGGTCGGCCACGGCCGCGCCCTCGCTTCCTGGCAGCCAGGCGGCCACCACGGCGTCCGCCAGGTCGAGCGCCGCACCGAGCACGAGGGGACGGCCCGAGTAGACCACCAGCACGAGCGTCTCGACGCGCGACCGCACACGCGCGATCCGCGCCCCCTCGGCTTCGCCGAGGTCGAGGTCGTGCCGGTCGCCCATGCCCTCGGCGTACGGCGCCTCCGCGACGACGACGATGCCCACCGGTGCGCGTTCGTCGCCGAGTCCTTCGGGATCGACGACGATGTCGGCGTCGGGACGCAGGCGCCGCAGTCCGTCGAGCAGCGTCGTGCCCGGCGTGACGTCGCCCGGCGCGCCCATCCAGGAGACGGTCCAACCGCCGCACTGGAGGCCGACGTCGTCGGCGGGACCGGCCACCAGCAGGCGAGGTACGTGGGGCGCGAGGGGCAAGGCGCCGTTTCGGTTCTGGAGCAGGACGAGGCTGCGGCGGACGGCTTCCTGGGCCAACCGGCGATGGTCGCCGTGACCGACCAGCGCCAGGTCCGGGACGAGGCTGGTGTCCTCGAAGAGCCCCAGGCTCGCCTTGGTGCGGAGGATGCGGCGGACCGCGTCGTCCACGCGCTCGATCGGCACGGCACCGCCCTGCACCGCTCGCTCCAGCGTGTCCATGAAGCGCTGGTGTTCGAAAGGCACCATCACCATGTCGACACCGGCGTTGATCGAGCGTTCGACGCAGACCGCGAAGTCGTCGTCGAGCTGGTCGATGCCGGCCCAATCGGTGACCACGAAACCCTCGAAGCCGAGCTCGCCCTTCAGGACGTCCGTGATGAGGTAGCGGTGGCCGTGCATGCGCAGCCCGTTCCAGGAACTGAACGACACCATGACGTTCCGGGCGCCCGCGTCGATCGCAGAGCGGTACGGCGCCAGGAAGACGTCACGCAGCAGCGCTTCGTCCATCCGGGCGTCGCCTTGGTCGATCGTCCACGCGCCGCGCTCGAGGTAGGCGAGGAAGCCGTCGTCCACGCGGGCGAGGGCCAGCGTGGGGTCTTCGGGAAGCCGTGCCAGGGCGTCGCGGTCGATCCGCGTCGAGGTGCCGTACCGGGCGGCGCCGTCGGCGACGAAGTGCTTGACCGAGGGGAGGACCGCATCGTTCGTGTCTTCGCGGTCCCCCAGAAGACCCTCGACCAGCGCGGCCGCCAAGCGGCCCACCAGCTCGGGGTCTTGGCCGTAGCCCTCGTACGTGCGACCCCAGCGCACGTCGACGGGGATGCTGACGGCCGGTGCGAACGTCCAGCGCACCCCCGTCGCCGCGACCTCGCGGGCCGTGGCGCGGCCGATCCGGCGCACCAGGTCGGCGTCACCGACGGCGCCGAGGCCGATGTTGTGCGGGAAGACGGTCGCGCCAACGACGTTGTTGTGGCCGTGCACGGCGTCGACGCCGTAGATCAGCGGGATGCCCAGGCGGCTCTCGGTCGCCGCCTGCCGGTAGCCCAGCACCATGTCGCGCCAGGCGGCCGGTGTGTTCGGTTCCGGGTTGCCGCCCCCGCCGGAAAGCACGGAGCCGAGCGCGTGCTGCCGCACCTCGTCGAGGGTGACGCTGTTCTTCTCGGGCTGCGTCATCTGGCCGATCTTCTCGCGCAGCGTCATGCGTTCGAGGAGGGCCTCGACGTGCACGTGGGTGGGGGACGCGAGGGAGCGGGTCATGCGGGGTCCTTCGCGAGGGCCGGAGCCGGCACCGCCACGTCGATGCGCGTCACCGTGCCGCGCCGTTCGAACACGTGACGGCTGGTGGCGGCGTCGAGGGCGGCGCCGTCGAAGACCGTTCCGGCGCCGTCGTGCCAGGCGACCTCGGCGCGGGCTCCGCCGTGGGTGAGCGCGTAGACGACGGGTACGCCGCAGAACGTGAACGCCAGCGTGCCAGGCTCCAGGTGCAGGGGGACGGCGCCGACCACGGTTCGGGCGACGGGTGCGGCCGGCGCGTCGAGGAACTCGTCCGGCTTCAGCAGCGTCGGCTCGAAGCGCAACCGTCCGTCGCCGACCACGACGCCGAGCTCGCCCCAGCGTGCCAAGACGTCCTCCTTGACCTGCCCCGTCATGCCGGGTTGCTGCGCGCCCGCGTGGGCGGGCGTGTGCGAGTACGGGTCGGTCGGGAAGGCGCCGAACTCGGCCGCCGTCTTGTGGAACCCCAGGCCCTCCCGCACGTCGTCGTACGCGGCCGCCAGCGCTTGGACCGTCGCGGACGGTTCGCCCGCCGCACGCGCGGCCCCGTACGCCTCCTGCACCGCCAGCAGCAGCTTGGAGACCATGTGCCAGTAGATGCTGCCCAGGCCCTCGTAGGCGAAGAACGTGCCCGACCGGCCGGTGAACGCAGCGTGGTCGAAGATCTCCTCGAAGAGTGCCACCGTCGCGTCGGTCTCCGCCGACGCGAGGCCCGCCCAGCGCTCCTCCTGCGCGAGGAGGGCGAGGGCGCCGCGTACGCTCTTGCCGTTGCGGAAGTCGCCCTGGAAGTGCACGTCGCCGTTCTCGTCGCGGACCACGATCCGGGTGTCGCCCGCTTCGAGGAGGGCGCTCAGCAGCGTCGAATCCGCGATGCGGTCGGGGGGGACCCGGTTCTTGTCGAGGAAGCCGGGCAGGGCGCGGTCGGGGTACAGCAGGTAGCTGTGTTGGTCGGCGCGGTACAGACGGCTGCGGCGCAGGCTGGCGAGCAGCGCCAGCGCTTCGTCGGCGGTCAGCAGACCGGACGAGAGGATGGCCACTTGTCCCTCGAGCATCTCGTCGAGGTGGCGGATGGTGGCTTCGCCCGGCGGGAGGGCGAGCACGTTGTAGGCGTGGTAGAGCGCGTCGCTGCGCCGACTGGCGCGCAGGGTATGGGCGAGGTACGCCCGCGCCAGCTCCAGGAAGCCCGCCGACGTCGCCGCGTCGATCGCCGCCCGTTCACCCGAGAGGCCGCGCTCGTAGAGCCGGCGGCGGTAGGCGCTGCCGGCCTCGCCCAGGTCGTCCATGAAGGCGCGGCGCTGACGATCGTCGAAGGACCCGTCGAGCCGTGGCGCGTGCGCGCGCAGGCCCTCGCCCACGGCGTCGAAGAACGAGCGCGTCTCCCGCGACACCTCCACGTCGTGCCCGGCCAGGAGCTCCTGCAGGAAGACGACCGTGCGGTGGAGGTAGGCGGTCGTGACGACGGAGAGTCCCTTGCCGACGAGCGCGTTGTTCGCGTCGTTCCACTCGGGCCGCTGCGTGTTCATCCAGATGCCGCCCTCGGGCACCAGGTTGGCGAGCTTCACCAGGAGCAGCACGAACAGCTTGTCGACCATGGAGACGTGGAGGGTGGCGCCGTCGGGTCCCCTGACGAGGCGCGCGTCGGTCCCTTCGGTCGCGACGGCCTCGGCGATGCGTCGGTCGAGGTCGAAGTCGAACGCGATCGTGTCGTACGGGTTCTCGAGCATGGCGGCGTAGGGAGCGATGCGGTAGGGCACGTTCGCATGGCTGAAGACGCGCCGGTGCAGCAACGCCTGGAGCGCGACGGGGTCGAAGCGTGCCGAGGCCTCCAGCAGACGCTGGAGGTAGACGACCTGGTGATCGCTCCAGTACCCGATGTTGGCCCACGCCTGTTCGCGGTCGGGGACCTCCCATTCGACGCCGTCGCGGGTCACCCGGTAGGGGTTGTAGCCGTCCGCGGTGGTGGCGCCGAGGAAGGTGGCGATCATCCCGTTGAGGAAGCCGGGGAACGCGTACGCGAGGGCCTCCCAGTTCTGGAAGATGTCGCGCCAGTTGCCCTGGTAGTCGAGCCGCAGACGACCGTCGGGATGGCGGACGTTGATCGTGAAGCGGTTCCAGGGACGGCTCGGATCGCCGTGCCGGCGGCTGAACGCGAGCGGTAGGTACGCCCGGCAGAGCCGCTCCAGGTCGGGATCTCCCGCCTCCGACGCGCGCGCCACCAGGTCGTGGTACGCGAGGGTCTCGGGCAGGCCGTCGAAGAAGGCGCCGTGATCCCGCAGCACGGCCGGGTTGCGCGTGCCCACGAACCCACGGAGATCGGCGCGTTCGATGCGCTCGTCGTCGACGAAGACCCCACCGCGCATGACGTTGAAGAGCACGCTGGCGAGGTGGTGGTCGGTGGCGGCCACGTCTCGGGTCCACTGGAACCCGTCGGCGCTCGCGACGATCGCCGCCAGCGCCTCACGGCTGCGCCGGAGGTCGTGCTCGACGCGTGTCGCAAGGGGCGTCTCGGCGTCGCGGGACGTGCCGACGGTGCGCAAACCGTTGACGAGCGCGGCGACCTCGGCGTGATCCTTCCCAACGTCCGCCACCAGTTGCCAACGGCGCGACGCGCCGGGTGCGAGGGTCACGTCGGCGTGGACGAAGTAGGCGCCCCGCCGGCCGCGCACGTCGAGCTCCGGGGCCAGGGGCTCGCCGCGCCGGAACCGGTCCAGTTGCGTCGAGGAGAGCAGATGCCCCTTCGCATCCAGGCCCAGTGTGAAGGCCGTGGTCGTCCGAAGTGCCTCGCTCGGCTCGGCCTGGTCGGTCAGGACCGAGCTCAGGGCGAAGAGTCCGAGACCCGTGGCAGGGTCGAGCTCGCTGCGCTTGTAGGCGTCCACCAGGTTGCTCATGCCGCTCTGCATCGCCGAGGTCACGCCCGACGGCAGCAGGTTCTGCAGGCCGTCGAGGAGCTCGACCGTGCACGGCTCGCCTGACGTCTCCCTCAGCTCGGCCGTACGGACGAAGCCGAAGGCGTCGCTGCCGCGCCAACCGTAGCGGAAGGCGAGCCCGAGGTCAGGGCGGACCTCTTCGAAGAGGACCTCGTCGCCGAGGACGCTCTTGTGGAGGTTGCGCTGGACACGGCTCGCGCCGCCCGAGCGATCGGAGAAAGGCTCCCACAGGGCGCGGCGATCGCCCCGCGTCACCCACAGGAGCGTCTTGGGACCGGTGTGTTCGCCGCTCTCCAACAGACGATCGACCGTGATGTACGGGAACAGCGACGTGTCGGCGTCGACCCGGCCGGCCGTGAGGCCGCCGTTGCTGGCCACGAACATCCACAGGTCCGAGGCGCCGACGAGGCTCATGAGGAAGGGGGGCACGGCGCCGACGTCGGGGATGTGGTGGTAGCGCTCGCCGGCTAGGACGACGTGATCATCATCGAGGGGTTCGGCGGTCGACCTTGGACGAACGCTGCCGCTGGAGATGGTCGTGTGAGACATGGTTCCGAGGGGCCCTTCGCGAAGTCGGAGAGGAGGTCAGGGGTTCGGGGTTCGTCGTGCTGGCGCCCGGCCCTCACCACTCCGGCGAGGGCCGGGCGCCAGGCGTCTACTTGTCGACGCCCGTGATCACGACCCCCTGTATGAAGAAGCGTTGGGCGAAGAAGAAGATCAACAGGGGGAGCGCCATCGTCATGATCGATGCGGCTTGGATGAGTTGTGGTTCGGAGCTGTAGAGCCCGTTGAAACGGAACAGGCCGACCGAGATCGGTTGCAGGTCCTGGCTGCCGGCGAGGTAGATGAGCGGACCGAAGAAGTCGTTCCAGGCGAAGAAGAAGTGGAACAGCGACACCGCGATCAGCGCCGGCACCGCCTGCGGCAGGATGATCGAGACGAAGGTGCGGATGGGGCCGGCACCATCGACGCGGGCGGCCTCCTCGAGCTCGGTCGGGATCGTCAGGAAGTACTGGCGCAGCAAGAAGACGTTGTAGGCATTGGCGAAGAAGGTCGGCACGATCAGAGGTAGCCAGGTGCCGACCCAGCCGAGCTGGTAGAAGATCGCGTAGGTGGGCACGAGCGTCACCTGCATCGGCAGGAAGATCGTCGAGATGAGGAGCATGAACAAGAGCCCCTTGCCCGGGAACTTGAAGCGGGCGAAGCCGTAGGCGACGATGGCGGCCGAGAAGGTCGCCGCGATCGTCGTGATGCCGGCGTACAGGAGCGTGTTGCGCAGGAGCTGCAGGAAGTCGATGAACTGGAACGCGCGCGGGTAGTTGCTCCACTGGGGGGCGAGCGCGTACACCGGATCGAGCGTGCGCCAGCTGCCTTCCCAGACGATCTCGCCCGCATCGGGGTCGGCGGGGTCGACGAAGGTGCTCGACGAGCGTCCTGGGCGGACCAGGGCCAGATCTCGCATCTCGCCGTCGAACGGGACGCGGAGCACGTCCGCGGCACGCCCCTCGTACTCGAACGTCGCGCGGCTCGAGGGCAGCAGCGGCGCCTGGACGTCGGACACCTGACCCTTGGTCATGAGCGACGTCACGATCGAGTAGCCGAGCGGCATCAAGTACATGAGCAGCAGCACGAGCGCCACGCCGGTGATCAGCATCTTGACGATCAAGTTGCGCATGGCGGCCTGACGCCGCCCCTGGTCGACTTCCGCCGTGGAGGTCACGGGCCGGTTCAGGTCGGCGGCGGGCACCAGCACGGCTTCGATCTCATCGCGACGGGCCATCAGCGCTTCCCTCCCGCGTAGTACACCCAGCGGCTCGAGGTGGCGAACAGGACACCGGTGAGCGCCAGCGCGATGACGAAGAGCAGCCAGGCGATGGCGGAGCCGTAGCCCAGGTCGAGGAACTGGAAGGTCTGGCGGTAGAAGTGGATCAGGTAGAAGTACGTGGTGCCTTCGGGGTAGCCGTCACCGCCGTTGAGGACGTACGGGACGATGAAGTACTGCATGAGCCCGATGACGGACAAGATGAGGTTGTAGAAGATGATCGGCGAGATCATGGGGAAGGTGATGCTCCACAACCGGCGGTACCAGGTGGCACCGTCGATCTTGGCGGCCTCGTAGAGCTCGGACGGGACGCCCTGGAGGGCGGCGAGGTTGTAGAGGATCGCGTTCCCGATCCCCCAGAAGCCGATGAGGGTGTACGAGAGATAGATGAGGCGGGCGTCGTCGAGCCAGCGGATGCCGTTCGGGCTGGCCGCGTTGTAGCCGGTCGCCCCTTCGATCAGTTCGTTGATCCAACCGGTGGTGGGGTTGAGCACGCCGCTCCAGATGAGGACGCCGGCGATCACGGGCACCATCGTGGGGGCGTAGAAGAGCGTGCGGAACAGGCTGCGGCCGATCAGGTGTTCGCTGTTGAGCACGACCGCCAGGAAGAGCGCGGTTGCCATCCCGATGGGTAGCGAGATCGCGGCGAAGGTGAAGGTCACGCGCAGGCCCTGCCAGACCCGCGGGTCTTCGAAGAAGAGGCGTCGCCAGTGCTCGAACCCGACGAACGTGGCTTCGCTCGGGTTCACCAGGTCGAAGTCGAGGAACGAGAAGACGAGCGAGGCCAGCATCGGCACGAAGGTGAAGGCGAAGAAGCCGATCAGCCAGAGCCCGATGAAGGCGTAGCCCCAGCGTGCTTCGCGGCGTTCGGCGCGGCTGAGGCGCGCCCGCCGGGTCCGGCCGCCGGCCAGCGATCCCTTGATCTCACTGACGAAGTCCATGGTTCACCCTCATGGGCCCGCCCCGGCCGACGGCCGGGGCGGGCTGGAGCGACGACTCAGCGAGCCGAGTCGAACAGGAGTTGCAGTTCGGCCCGGAGCCCGTTGAGCTCGCCGGCGACGTCGAAGTCGGGTTCGTTCTCGAACCGCTGCATGAAGGCGTTGTAGAGCGCCTCGGCCTCGCGGAACGCCGGCATGCCCTCTTCGTGGTTGGGGTTGTCGGGGAAGGCCAAGCTGTCGCCCACGACCGTGAAGTCGATGTCGCGTTCGGGGAACTTATCCGCGAAGAAGCCCTCGAGGTAGTCGCCCTGCAGGCTCAGACGGGCAGGCATGCCGCCGTACACGGCCGCCAGACCACCCGAGACCTCGGGCGACAGGAGGTACGTGAGGACGTCGAACGCCGCTTCGGGGTTCTTGCTCGCGGCCGTGATGGCGAAGGTGTCGCCGTGCAGCTTGGCGACCGGCGTGCCGTCGAGGCTGGCGGGCATGGCGGCCAACGCCCACTCGTCTTCGAGCCCGAACATGCAACAACCCTGGTACCAGAGGTGGGTGTGCGCCATCGCCAGGTTGCCCGACTCGAACCAGTTGCCGGCGGCCAGGAGCGCCGAGTTGCCGTACGGGCCGTTCGGGTGGAAGTGGTCGACCCACATCGCATCGTGCAGCCACTGGGCGCCCGTCGCCCACGCCTCGGGGATGACGGCGTTGCCGTCCGCGTCGACGAAGTTGCCGGCACCGAACATGGTCAGGCGGCCGCGGATGTCGGTGTACATGCTGCCGAAGCCCCACTGGACGATCTGGGTCGGGTCGAACCCGTCCATGGTGGCGTCGTTGCCGTTGGCATCGACCGTCTGCAGCATCGCGAGGTCGCGCAGGGCGTCGAGATCCCAGGGCACCGTCTCGCCATCGACCGTCGTGTACGGCTCACCGTACCGGGCGGGCGGGTAGGGAAGGCCGGCCTCGTCGAAGAGCGCGACGTTGTAGGTGATGTAGGAGGGGAACACCGCGAACGGGATGCCGAGCTGGCCCTGACCTTCGGTGATGTAGAAGTCCACCAGCGCCGGGTCGAAGTCGGTCAGGTCGTAGTCGTTGGCGGCGATCAGGTCGCTGAGGTCGAGCCACGCACCGGGGAAGGCGGAGCGCCCGCGGATGCCCATGGGGCCGACGATGTCGGGGGCGTTGCCGGCGGCGATCTGCGTGGCGAGCACGTCGTACGCCTGGTCGTTGTCGACGATCTCGAGGGTGACCACGACGTCGCTCTGCGAGGCGTTGTAGGCGTCGACCAGCGCTTGTTGGGCGGCGATGGTCGGCTCGTCGGTGCCGGCGCCGAGTCCGACGTACCAGCGGATCTCGGTCTGGGCCATCGCCAAGGCGAGGATGGAGAGGAGGACGAGGGTTGCAGCGAGCTTGCGCATGCTGATCCTTTCTCGGCACCAGGCTCGTCGGAATCACGGCCCCTTGGGGGCTAGAATCTCGCCGGAGGTGGGTGCCCGTGGATCCGCCGTCTGGCGGACCGTTGTGGCGGTCGGGCGTCGCAGGGGCCTCAGCAGCTCGACGACGCACGAACGTGGGGACTCGGAGCCTTCGCCTGGAGGGCGATCGTGGACGACGATCGGATCTCTGGGGTGGCGACGGCGTGTGGGGCGCGCTTCGATCAGCGCTTCAGGTGCGTGACCGATTGACGCTCCACGAGTTCCGGGTCGAAGCGGTGCACCACCTCCCTTCGTTCTCCACGCAGGCGTGCGAGCAGAGCGTGGCCGGCGGCGCGTCCCATCTCGACGAGCGGCTGGCGGACGGTGGTCAAGGCGGGCGACAGGTACCGGGCGAGGAAGACGTCGTCGTACCCGACGACGGAGACGTCCGAGGGGATCTCGAGCCCGAGCTCGCGCAGGGCGCGCATGGCACCGGCCGCCATCTGATCGTTGGAGGCGAAGATCGCCGTGAGGTCGGGAACGCGCTGCATGAGGCGCTGCGCAGCGTGACCGCCGCCCTCCTCCTGGAAGGTGGCCTCGACCACCCAACGCTCGTCGAAGGCGACGCCGGCCGCTTCGAGCGCGCGCCGGTAGCCGTGCAGGCGGTCGCGCGCGTCCGGGAACGACAGCGGCCCCGTGATGTGGCCGATGCGGGTGTGGCCGTGGTCGAGCAGGTACTGGGTGCCGAGCTCGCCCCCGCGTTCGTTGTCCATCGTCACGCACGACGCGGCGATCTCGGCGATGTAGCGGCCGAACACGACGACGGGTGCGGGACCGTTGCGGACGAGGTCGATCAGCGTGTCGTCGTCGAGTCCTTCGGCCTGCACGACCAGGCCGTCGCACCGGCGTTCGAGCAGGAAGTCGATGGACGAGCGCTCGAGATCTCCGTCCGCGAAGCCGCTCGACACCATCAGGTGGAGGCCGGCGGCTCGCGCCACCTCTTCGACGCCCGCGACGAGCGCGCCCGAGAACGGGCTCGAGATCTCGTTGAGCGTGATGCCGAGCCCACCGGACCGGTTGGTGGCGAGCCCACGGGCGAACGCGTTCGGGACGTAGCCGAGCGTCTCGACTGCCTCGATCACGCGTTGCCGCGTAGGGGAGGCCACCGGCGTGGTCCCGTTCAGGACACGCGAGACGGTGGCGGGGGAGACCCGTGCCAGCTTCGAGACCTCCTTGATCGTCGGCATGCCCTCCTCCTTCGGCTGCGAGAACGTCGGCGTCGTGCGATCCAGGACCCGCGGTGACGTGCTGGACGGGTTGATGAAAGCGGTTTCATGCAAGGTAGCACCCAGGTTCGGTCGTGTCAAGACGTCCGTCTGGCGAGACCCAAGAGAAATGCGTGCAGCACGTCGGTCACGTGAATCGGCATCAGGGCTGCATCCCCTGCTTTCGCGATACGGGTATGAAACCGCCATCATCCGGCGCGAGCCCGTCCCGTCTCGCGCCTCTCCGTCCGGACGGCAGGCGCGCCGGAGCCGAGGCGCTAGACTCGCCGGATGTCGTTGCCCGCCGCCGACGTGCTCGCGCGCTGCCCGCTGTTCGCCCAGTTGGCGGACGCCGACGTGGAGGCGCTCGCACGCATCGCCCACGAGCGACGCTATCGAGCGGGGGAGACGCTGTTCTTCGCCCACGAGGCACCCGCCGGCCTGCACGTCGTCGCCGAAGGCGAGGTCAAGGTGACGGTGTCGTCGCCACGCAGCGGTCGCGAGATCGTCCTCACGGTGGAGGGGCCGTTCCAGACCGTCGCCGAGCTACCTTCCTTCGACGGAGGTCCCTACCCCGCGCACGCGACCGCCACCATGGACACGCGGACGGTGTTCTTGCCGCAGGCGACGTTCGACCGGTTGCTCCTGGAGCGGCCCGCCATCGCGCGCCACCTCCTGCGCGCCTTGGGACGTCGGCTGCGGCGCCTGGTGAGCCTCGTCGAGCAGATCTCGTTCCAAGAGGTCGTGCACCGCCTGGCCGCGCACCTCTTGGCGCACGCCGGCGACGGACCGATCGAACTCGAGACGAACGCCAGCATCGCGGCGCAGCTCGGCACGGTGCCCGAGCTCGTCAGCCGCAACCTCGCGCGCTTGCATCAGGCGGGCGCGATCCGCCTGCGGCAACGCCGGGTGGAGATCTTGGACGCCATCGCGCTGGGCGACATGGCGCGCGACGCAGGTAGGTAGCCAGAAGCGTCGCCCGCGACGCAGGTAGGTAGCCAGAAGCGTCGCCCGCGACGCAGGTAGGTAGCCAGTAACGTCGCCCGCGACGCAGAGCCACGCTTGACGTCCTCGACGGCCTTCGTGGCCCGACCACCGGCCGTGTCGTTCGCGTCCCGTCCTTGACCCAGGTCATGGCGACGCCACGGCCGTTCGGGCGATGCTCTCGAGCATGACGACCCACTGCCCCGGACGACCGCGTGTCCGGCCTCAGCTCGCGTGCCGGTACGGATGACGCCCGGTCCAGAAGCGCTCGCGGTCGTGGGCGTGCTTCGGCTCCGGGGCGCCGGGTGAACCGGCCGACCGCCCTGCACATCGACGAGGACACCTGCGTCGCCTGCGGCTCGTGCTTCGACCTCGTCCCGGAACTGCGGACGCCCGGAGCCGAGGTCGCGGTGTCCGACGCCGCCCTCGACGCCATGGCGGCGTGTCCCACCGGCTCGATCCGTTGGTCGGGCGGCGCGACGGCGCACAACGCTCCCCTCGACCCCACCCTCCTCGACCCGCGTCGCGACGCGGACCCCGACCGACCCAGCGAAAGGGAACCCATGCAGACCATCGACGTTCGCTCGATCGCGCCTCGCGATCGCCACCCGCTCATCTTCGAAACCTTCGACGCGCTCGAACCGGGCGCTGCCTTCGAGCTCGTCAACGACCACGACCCGAAGCCGCTCTACCACCAGCTGCGCGCCGAACGCGACGGCCAGCTCGACTGGACGTACCTGCTGCAGGGACCCGACACGTGGCGTGTGCGCATCGGCCGCAAGGCCGCGGGCGCGCCAGCTGCCGCGACACCGACGTACCGCGCGCACCACGACCTGGTGTCCCTCGTGGGCGCGATCCAGCCGGACAGCATCGTGAGCCGCCAGGTCGTGAACGACGACCACGTGAAGGTCACCCTCTTCGGTTTCGCCGCCGGCCAGGAGCTGTCGGAGCACACCGCCAGCAAACCCGCCATCTTGCAGGTGCTCGCGGGCGAGGGCACGTTCGGTCTGGGGGGCGAGGTGGTCGACGTCCGCGCCGGCAGTTGGGCCCACATGGACGCGAACCTGCCGCACACGGTCACCGCGCGCACGCCGCTGGTGCTGCTGCTCACGATGATCAAGGCGCCCCGGCTGGCGTGAGCCGCTACCAGGTCCTGCTCGTACGGGCCTCGCTCGTGTGGCTCGTGACGACGGCGACGCTGGGGGTCGTGTTCATGACGGCCCCCGGCGTCGCCGGTCTCTTCCGGACCACCCACGTCCACCTGGGCGTGCTCGGCTTCTTCCTGTCGATGGTCATGGGCGTGGCGTACTGGATGATGCCCCGGCCCGGCGGCATCCGGCAGGAGCGGCTCGAGGCCGCCACGTTCTACGCGCTCCACGGCGGGCTGGCGCTGCGGGTGGTGGCCGAACCGTTCTGGCGCGCGACGTTCGCCGACGTTTGGCAGACCGCCATGGTGGCCAGCGGGGTGCTGCAGCTCGCCGCGATCGTGGTCTTCGCGTGGGCGATGCATCGGCGCGTGGTCACGATCGAGACGATCAAGCGCAGGCGAAGCCAGCGGGTCGTCCCCGGCGAGGGTTGAGCATGAGAGGTCATCCGACCACCGCCGCTTCTCAGGCCGTTCCTATACTGGGTCGTACGGACGAGAGGAGCGCGTCGATGAGCGAACTGGTCGTGTTCTCGTACAAACATCCCGATCGGGCCGGCGAAGTATTGCAGGAGATCGCCACCCTCAAGCAGGAGAACGTTCGCAAACCACTCATCGCCATCGAGGACGCCGCCGTCGCGGTCCGCCGCGAGGACGGTAAGGTCAAGGTCCGGCAGACGCTCGAGACGCTGATGAAGGGCACCCAGGTCACCTACGGCGGCTTGTGGGGCGTGCTGATCGGCTTCCTGGTGGGTGGACCGCTGCTCGGAGCGCTCGCCGGCATGGGGATCGCCGCGCTGTTGGGGCGCCGCCTCGACATCGGGATCGACAACGACTTCATCGAGCGGGTGAGCCACGAGCTCACGCCCGGCGACTCGGCGCTCTTCCTGCTGGTGCGCGACACACCTGTCGACGAGTTGGTGGCCCAGCTGAACACCCGGGGCGGCCGCCTCTTCCACACCTCCCTCCCCGACGAGGTCGCCGCCGCGTTCACCCAAGCCGCCGACGACGCCCAGGTGCGGCGGGCGCTGGAGGCCGAGGCGCGGACCTGATCCATACCGCCGGGCGTGAGGTCCTGCATCCCGTCGGTAGCGGCCGCGGAGGGGGACGTACGAGACGGCGGGCGGGCGCACGTCGCTTACGGTAGGGTCGGTCCTCATGCATGGCGCCACCCTGATCCTGCTCATCCTCTCCGTCGGGCTTGCCAGCCAGTGGCTGGCGTGGCGCTTCCGTCTACCGGCCATCGTCGTCCTGATCGCGTCGGGCATCGTGCTCGGACCGATCACCGGCGTCATCGACCTCGGTCTGTCCCAAGAAGGGCTCGCGGAGCTCATCGGGCTCGGCGTCGCGATCATCCTCTTCGAGGGTGGCATGGTGCTCAAGCTGGGCGACCTGCAGCGCGTCGGCCACGGGATCGGTCGTCTGACCGTCCTGGGTCCACCACTCGCGTGGCTCACCGGCAGCCTCGCGGCGCACTACGGGGCCGGTCTCAGTTGGCCCGTCTCGTGGGTGCTTGGCGCCATCCTGGTGGTGACGGGACCCACGGTCGTCCTGCCCCTCATCCGCCAAGCCCGGCTCAACAAGGAGTCGGCGTCGCTGCTCAAGTGGGAGGGCATCGTCAACGATCCGGTCGGGGTGTTGCTGGCCGTCCTGACCTTCCAGTACTTCACGAGCGCCGGCGGCTCGTTCACCGAGACGCTGCTGAGCCTGAGCGCCGCCCTGGTCGCAGCCGCCCTGCTCGGTGGCGGCGGAGGTTGGCTCACCGGCGCCCTGTTCCGACGCGGTGACGTCCCGGAGCATCTCAAGCCGCCGGTCCTCATGGTCCTGGTGCTGGTCGTCTACTGGGCGAGCAACCTCATGCAACACGAGGCCGGACTGCTGAGCGTCACCGTGATGGGCCTCGTGATCGGCAACATGCGGCTCGTGGAGCGCGAGTCGCTGCGCCACTTCAAGGAGAACCTCACCGTCGTGTTGCTGTCGGTGCTGTTCATCGTGATCCCGTCGCAGCTCCAGTTGAGCCAGATCACGCTGCTCGACGTACGGTCGGCCGTGTTCGTCGTGCTCATCCTGTTCGTGGTGCGGCCACTCACCATCGGGTTCGCGACGATCGGCGCCGACATGCGCCGCAGGGACAAGCTGCTCCTGGGCTGGATCGCCCCCCGCGGCATCGTCGCCGCCGCCACCGCCAGCATCTTCGGCCCGGCGCTCGTCGAAGCTGGTTACCAGGACGCCGAGATGCTCCTGCCCACCGTCTTCCTCGTCATCCTCGCCACGGTCATGGCCCACGGCTTCACGATCGGGGTCCTGACGCGGCGACTCGGCTTGGCGGCAGGGCGGGCCAACGGTCTGCTCCTGGTCGGCTCCAACCGGTGGACACAGGCCCTGTCGGAGGCGTTGCGGCGGTGTGAGGTCGAGGTCCTCCTGGCCGACGGTGCCTACCACCGCTTGCAGCCCGCCCGGCGAGCCGGCATCGAGACCTACTTCGGCGAGATGCTCTCCGAGCACGCCGAGGACGAGCTGGAGCTGCAGCACCTGAGCGACATGCTGTGCGCCACCGAGAACGACTTCTACAACGCGCTCGTCTGCAAGGCGTGGGGTCCGACCTTCGGCCGCCACCGCGTCTTCCAGTTGGCGATCCTCGACGAACCGACCCACGAGGACCGCGAGATGACCTTGCAGCAGCGCGGTTACATCGCCTTCGACGAGTCGTCGGACCTCGACACGCTCCAGGGGCGGCTCGACGACGGCTGGACCATCCAGTCGGTCGAGTTGGAGGAAGGCGAGGACCTCTCGACCCTCAAGGAGCGCTGGGGCGAGCTGGGTCAAGGATGGTCGCTGCTGGGCGGCGTCTCGCCCGACGGCGAGTTCCGGCTCTACTCGGCGGAACGGCCCTTCGCGCCCAACGGGGGATGGACGCTCATCTACTTCGCGCCGGCGTCCGACGACCGGAGCGCGACCATCGAGACCCCGTCCTTGGACGCCGCCTCGCCCTGACGTAGCGGGCCCGGCCGCGTACGACATCGGTCCCGAGAGCCCGGGTCGTCGGCCGGTACGATGAAGCCCGTCGGCGCCCAGCGCGCCCGAAGGGCAGTGCTCGGATGATTCGAGACCACGACCCAGCGCGCACCGACGTCCCGGACGCCGAGCGCACCGGGTCGTCGACCGAGGACTGGCACGCCCTGCCCCTGGAGGACGTCGAGCGCGAACTCGACACCGACCGCCACGATGGTCTGACCGACGAGGAAGCCGAGCGTCGCCACGAGCGCGACGGCCCGAACCGTCTGCCCAGTCCGGGCGGACGCTCGGTGTGGGCCATCCTCGGTGCGCAGTTCGCGAGCCTCATCGTGCTGTTCCTCGTCGCAGCCGCCGGCATCGCCTTCGCGTTCGGCGAGACCGTCGAAGGCTTCGCCATCCTCGTCGTGATCGGCATCAACGCCATCGTCGGCTTCTTCACCGAGCTCCGCGCCGAAGGGGCCATCGACTCGCTGCGGCAGCAAGCGGCGCCCACCGCCCGCGTGGTGCGGGACGGGCAAGAGCGCACCGTCGACGCCGAACGCATCGTCGTCGGCGACGTCGTCCTGTTGGGGGAGGGGGACCGGGTCCCCGCGGACGGCCGGCTGATCGAGAGCGCCGCGCTGCAACTGCAGGAGTCCGCCCTCACGGGTGAGTCGCAGTCCGTCGAGAAGGACGCCGAAGCCGAGGTCGCCGCCCGGGCGCCGATCGCCGAGCGATGGACGATGGCCTACCTCGGCACCACGGTCAGCGCCGGTCGCGGCCGGATGGTCGTCACCGGCATCGGCACCGACACCGAGGTGGGGCGGATCGGGGTCCTGCTCGAGGAGACCGTGCAGCGCGACACCCCGCTCGAGCGGCGCCTCGAGGGCCTGGGCAGGGTGCTCATCGTCGTCGTGTTGGGGGTGGCCGTGGTCGTCGTGGTCGCCGGCCTCCTCCGGGGCAACGACCTGCGCCACATGCTCGAGGTGGCCATCGCGCTCGCGATCGCCGCCGTGCCCGAGGGCTTGCCCGCCGTCGCGACCATGACGCTGGCGCTCGGCGTGCAGCGCATGGCGCGCGCCAACGCGCTGGTGCGGCGTCTTCCCGCGGTGGAGACGCTCGGCTCCACCACCGTCATCTGTACCGACAAGACCGGCACGCTCACCCGCAACGAGATGACGGTCCGGACGCTCGTCGTGGCGGGGCGTCGCATCGACGTGAGCGGCGCCGGCTACGAACCCGAGGGGACGTTCGAACACCGCGGCAGCACCGTCGACCCGGCGCAGGACGACGCGCTGTCGCTCGCGCTCCGTGCGGCCGCGCTCTGCAACGACGCGCGCCTCGTGGAGGAAGACGGCCGGCACACGGTGCTGGGCGACCCGACGGAAGGCGCGTTGATCGTCGCCGCCGTGAAGGCCGGCCTGGACCTGGACGCGCTGCAGGCGGCGCAGCCGCGGGTGGACGAGATCCCCTTCGACGCCACGTCGCGTCGGATGGTGACCGTGCACGAGCGCGACGACGGGTCGTGCACCGTGTACGCCAAGGGTGCGCCGACGGCCATCGTGTCGCGCTGCCGGGACATGGTCACCGACGACGGTGTGGCGCCGTTCGGTGAGCGCGAGCGCGAACGGGTGCGCGACGAGGCCGAGGCGCTGGCGGGTGAGGCGCTGCGCGTCCTGGCGGTCGCCTACCGCCCGTCGCGCGACGGGGACGGCGAGGTGGACGCGGACCTGACCTTCGTCGGTCTGATCGGCATGCTCGACCCCTTGCGCGAGGAGGCGGCGCAGGCGGTGGACCGGTGCCGCACGGCGGGGATCCGCACCGTCATGATCACGGGCGACCACCCACGCACGGCCGCCGTCATCGCCCACCGTCTGGGCATCGACCGCGGCCTGGACGGGTCCGAGCTGGCGACGCGCCAGGGCGTGGACCTTCAGGACCTGGACGAGGGTGACTGGCAGGCGTCGGTGCGCGACGTCGCCGTCTTCGCGCGCGTGTCGCCCGAGCACAAGCTCCGGATCGTCGAAGCGCTGCAGGCCGGCGGTGACGTGGTCGCCATGACCGGCGATGGCGTCAACGATGCACCTGCCCTGCGCAAGGCCGACATCGGCGTGGCCATGGGCATCAAGGGCACGGCGGTCGCCAAGGAGGCGGCGGCCATGATCATCCGCGACGACGACTTCGGCACGATCGTCAAGGCCGTGGAGGGCGGTCGCGTCATCTACGCCAACATCCGCCGCTTCATCCACTACCTGTTCTCGTGCAACCTCTCGGAGATCCTGACCGTGTTCGTGGCGATCATGGTCGGTTGGCCCCTGCCGCTGGCGGCCTTGCAGATCCTCTGGCTCAACATGATCACCGACGTCTTCCCGGCGCTGGCGCTGGCGCTCGAGCCGTCACGCCACGGCGTCATGCAGCGCCCGCCGCGCGACCCGAAGGAGCCGCTCATGGACCGGCGTTATGCCGTGCTCATCGTGTGGCAGGGTCTGCTCCTGGCCGGCGTCACCCTGGCCGCCTTCGCCGTCGCCATGATCTGGTACGGCGCCGAGGCGGCGCCGAGTCGCGCGGTCACGATCTCCTTCATGACGCTGGCGCTGACGCAGGTGTTCCACGCCTTCAACACGCGTTCGACCCGCGAGAGCGTGTTCACCCGTCGCATCTTCGACAACCGCTGGTTGTGGGGCGCTGTCCTCCTCTGCATCGCCCTGCAGTTGGCGGCGGTGTACCTGCCACCGTTGCAGCGGGTGCTCCAGACCGTGCCGCTCGGCGCCCGCGATTGGGCCCTGGTGCTCGGCTTCGCCCTGGCGCCCGTGGCCGTGGTCGAGATCGTGAAGGCGGTGGAGCGCCGGCGGACGCGGCGGGGGGCCCCCGCGCGTGCATGATGGGCCATGCATCCCCCTCCGCTCGCCGCGCGTCGCCGAGTCCGACCTTGATCGTGATGGAGACCGTTCGGCTCGTCTTGCGGCGGCTGCGGCCCGACGATCTCGACGCCCTCGCGGCCCTGTACCGAGACCCTGAGATCCGGCGTTACTTCCCGGACGGCACCCGCACCCGCGAGGAGACCGAGGAGGAGCTGACCTGGTTCCTGAACGGCCATCCGCGTGACCCGAGGCTCGGCCTCTGGGCCACGATCGACAAGGCGACAGGGGCCTTCATCGGCCGTTGCGGTCTGCTGCCCTGGACGATCGAAGGCCGCCCCGAGGTCGAGGTGGCCTACCTCCTCGACCGGGCGTACTGGGGCCGCGGCCTGGCCAGCGAAGCAGCACGCGCCATCGTCCACCACGCGTTCACCGTGCTCGACGTCGTGCGCTTGATCTCGCTCGTCGATCCGGCCAACGTGGCCTCCCAGCGCGTCGCCACGAGCGCAGGGATGTGCTGGACGGGGGAGCTGGACGCGTCGGACGAAGGGGCGCCTGCCCGGGTCTACGCCGTGACGCGGGAGACCTTCGAGCGAGACCGTGACGCGGGCCCGTCCGTGGGCGCTCGTTAGGTCCAGGACATCGCGGCGCGGCGTCGCCAGTACGACTCGGGGGGCTCGGCGATCTCGTCGAGCGCTCCCTGCGCCTCGTCGTCCCAGCGGACGTGGGCCGCGCGGAGGTTGGCGCGGAGCTGCCCGACCGTCACGGCGCCGCTCAGGACCACGTCGGCCCACGGCTGGGCGAGCACCGCGGCGAGCGCCAGCGCGTCGAGGCTCGTCTCCAGCCGCTCGGCCTGCGTCTGCAGGCGGCGCCGCGCCCGCACGAAGCCCTCGTCGCGGCCGACCAGCCGACCGTTGGCGAGCGCCTCCTTGACGATGACGCCCACGCCGGCGTCGTGGGCCGCTGCCAACGCCGGCCCGGCCGAGGGTTCCAGCAGGTTCCAGGTCGCCTGGACCGTGTCGAACAGGCGTACGCCGTCGACGTGGAGGGCGAGGGCGCGCTCGATCGCGACCGCCTGGTCGGGTCCGCTCGTCGAGAAGCCCAAGCGGACCCCGTCGCCGCGGAGCTCGGCCAGCGCTGCGAGCAGCGGGCCGTCCGCGAACGCCGAGCTCTGGGGCGTCAGCGAGTGCACCTGGTAGAGGTCGAGGTGCGCGCCGAGGCGAGCCTGCGTTTCGCCCCACTGCCGCTCGAAGGTCGCCAGGCCGTGGTCCTTGACCTCGTGCTCGGGCACGTCCACACGCCATTCCGCGGTGTAGGTGTACCCCCACTTGGAGCCGACGACGGCCTCCGTGGGATCGACCCCGCGCGCGGCGAGCCAGCTCGCCAGGAACGATTCGGCCTCGCCGTACGAACGCGCGGCGTCGTAGTACCGGACGCCGGCGTCCCACGCCGCGTCGAGCACCTCGTGGGCGCGCGCCTCCAGGTCGGCGACGCTCCGCTCGTCGCCGAGGTCGGCGCCGTGGCCGAGGTTGAGGTAGCCCGGACGGCCGAGGGCGGCGAGGCCGAGACCGATGGGGGAGACGTGGAGACCGGTGCGCCCGAGTGGCCCGGTGGCGACGGTGCCTCGTGGGTCCATGGGCGACACCCTACGACCGTGCGAGGACCCGAGGGTCGACCCTCAGCCCCAACCCGGACGGTAGGGGGCGACGTCGGGGAATCCCGAGACGAGCTCGAGCAGGTGGCCGTCGGGGTCGCGGAAGAAGGCCAATCGGACGTTGCCCACGGCGTCCTGGGGCTCGACGGTGAACGGAACACCGGCGTCGCGTAGACGCGCAGCGACGGCGTCCACGTCCGGCGCCCGCAGCGCGATGTGCTTGAAACCGAGGGCGTCGTCCGCGACGGGCTCGAGGTCGTCGGGTCGGCTGTCGCGGAACCCGAAGAGCTCGACCACGGCGTCGCCGGACCGAAGGTAGACGATCTTGAACGTGTCCTCGTTCAGCAGCAGCTGACCCGCCACCTCGAAGTCGAGGAGGTCCCGGTAGAACGCGATCGATCGTTCGAGGTCCCGGACGGTGAGGGCGACGTGGTCGAAGCGGATGACGGTGTGCGGCACGTGGTCTCCTGACCCGGCGGCGGCGCGGTGTCATCGCCCCCGACGTGGGTCCGACCCGTGCCCGTGGCCCCGCCCACGGTCGCCATCACCAACCTACGTCACCATCGCGTCCAGGAGGTGCGCTCGCCTCTCGCAAGCGAGCGACGACCATGCCACGCACCCATCGACTCGTACGCACGCAGCGCGTCCCCACGCCGATCGACGACGTGTTCGCCTTCTTCGCCGAGGCCGAGAACCTCGACGCCTTGACGCCGCCGTTCCTGCGGTTCCGCATCCTCACGCCGACGCCCGTCCGGATGGAGGTCGGGGCCCGGATCGAGTACGGGTTGTCGCTGTTCGGGGTCCCCTTCCGCTGGCGTACGCGCATCACCCGTTGGGAACCCGGGGTGGGCTTCGTCGACGAACAGGAGTCGGGTCCCTACGCGACCTGGATCCACACCCACACCTTCGAAACCGACGGCGACGGCACGCTGATCCACGACCGCGTCGACTACGCCATGCCGTTCGGACCGCTCGGCACGCTCGCGCACCGCCTGCTCGTCGACCGGACGCTCGGGCGCATCTTCGACTTCCGACGGGACGCCGCTGCCCAGCGGTTCTCGGGCGGCACGCTTCGGTCCTGAGCGGTCGACGCTCGCGGGGCGGCGTCACCCGGAGCGCACCTGCTCACGCTCACTCCGGAACGTGCAGCCAGGCGTACGCCCAGTCGAGACCGTTCGAGTTGGTGCACGAACCGTCGCCGGTCCAGTCGATCGCGAGCGCGTCGTGGTCGGTGTCGAAGATGTCGGGCCCGAGGTGCAGTGGATGCCGCGCGCCGTCCGGCGTCACGAGGGTGGCGGTCACCGTGTACGGCCCGACCGGCAGGTCGTGGACGTCGGTCTCTGCCGATGGGTCGAGCGACCGGGTGAACGGGCCGACCGTCGAACCGTCGATGCGCGGGCCGCTGGGCGTGAAGCTCAGCTCGATGCGCTGTCCGGCAGCCGCGAACGCGTTCGTGTTCATGACGCGGAGCATGCCGCCGAAGTACTCGTCGAGCCCGCGCAGGTCCTCGATCGGGCCCGTGAGCTGCCAGCGGAAGTTCCGCACCACACCGTGCAACGGCACGAAGGCGTCGTAATCGACGGCGCTCTCCATCCCGAGGCGCAGGCACAACGTCCGGCCCCCGTACTCGACCTCGGCCCATGCCTTGGCCGTGTAGGGGACGTCGATGAGGCTCGACGCGACGTAGCGGCCGTCTGCGTCGGTGCGTACTTCCACGAGACCCGTCGTCAGCGCCGGTTGGATCCACACCCGGGCGCCGGCGATGGGGCGGCCCGCGGTGTCGACGACGGTGCCCGTGACGGTGCCGGGGGCCGCAGACGGCGGGGACGACGGTGTCCGCGTCGGCGCGTGCGCGGCCGGGGGTGCGATCGGCGTCTTGCCGACCGGCGGTGCCGCGGCGGTGTCGGGCGCGCCGATGGTGAGCCGGTAGGCGCCGGTCTCGTCGGCGTACGCGCTGGTCACGATGACGGTGTAGCCGCCGGCCGTCGGCAAGCGCAGCGTGACCCGTACCCCGAGGCCCGCACCGGGGCTGTCGTCCTCTTCGATCAGGACGCCTTCGTCGGGCCCCAGCACGATCAGGTAGGGGTCGAACGCCGTCGAGGTCAGTTCGATGACGACCTCGTCGCCGGCGGCGCCCTCGAAGGTCACCCGGTCGTAGAACTCACCGGAGTTCAGTTGGGCGTCACCGGGGGCCAAGCGACCGGCGCCCGCGGCGGCGATGCCGGGCAGCAGCGTCACGAGTGCGGTGACGAGGAGGAGGGCGGCGGGCCGCGATCCGTGCGTGCCGCGGGTCACCGGGCGGCGTGGCGGGTGGGTGTGCACGGCGGGATCGTACGGCTTCGCTCGGCGGTCTTCTAGGGGGTCGGGACGAGGTCCCGCGGCGCTCGCTGTGACGGCCGACGAGACCGAAACCGCGCCTCGCTCGAGCCCATGTCGCCTCAGAAGAACCGTCGCACGCTCACGGCCAAGCTCGCCGTGGTGCCGTCCGAGCCGACGGCGCCCCCGATGCGCGTCACCACGCTGCGGTTGCCCTCCGTCACGGCGTACAGGGCGTCGGTGCGAGCGTTGAACCCCCGCGCGTCGACGTCGTAGTCCGCGCCCACCGTCCACGCGAGGCTCCGGTCGCCGTACGCGTCGAGCGCCCAGGACGCCTGGCCGGTGACGGTGGGACGCGACGGTGGCGTGGGCAGGGCCACGCCGTCGACGGCGACGACCAGGCCGCCACCGGGCGGGGCGTAGCCACCCTCGACGGTCCAGCTACCGTCCGCCCACGTCCCCGTCGCCCCCGCCACCGCGCGAACGTCGGGACCGTCGCCAAGGACCCACGCTTCGCCGTAGACCACGAGGCGTCCCACCACCCCGCTGCCGCCGACCCCGACGACGAGGTCTCCGGGCAGGAGGAGGTGCGCTTCGACGTCGAACCCCTCGAACGTCCGCCGGGCGCTGAAGATTGGTGTCACGCGGTCGCTGCGGGGGTCGAGGAACACGGCGGCGCGCCAGCGCCAGTCGCCCCGGTAATGGGCGACCCGCACCCCAGGAACGCCGCGCCGCACGCCCTGCGCGTCGATGCCTTCGATACCGAACGGAACGCCAAGCCGCGCCGTCTCCAGCGGCAGGCGCTCGATCCCGCCGCTCACGTCGGTCGCGCCGATCGAGCTCAACACGAAGGCTTCGGTCAGTCCGGGCTCCCACGTGACCGTCGAGGCCACGCGCACGCTCGGATCCAGAACGACGCGGAACGAGACGCCGTCGACGTCGTACACGGCGTCGAGATGCGCGGCCACCGTCCAGCCGACGGCAGCCGGGAAGGCGTCGGTCATCCGTGCGTCCGCCGAGACCCCGACGTCGCCCCGGACGTCGACCTGCGCGAGCGCGGCGCTGGCGGCGGTCAGAACCAGCGCCCAGAGCACGCGCCTCATGCCGGTTGCGGCACGCCCGGTGTCGCGATGCGGCCGTCCTCGATCTCGACGATCGTGTCGACGTGTTCGAGGAGCCGAGGGTCGTGGGTGCTGAACAGGAACGTCACGCCCTCGTCGCGGTGCAGCCGCCGCATGTGCTCGATCAGCGCGGCGCCGGTCTTGGAGTCGAGGTTGGCGGTCGGTTCGTCGGCCAGGATGACCTTCGGGTTCGAGGCCAAGGCTCGCGCGACCGCCACCCGTTGCTGTTGGCCGCCCGAGAGCTGGTTGGGACGCCGGTCCCGGTACTCGGCCATGCCGAGCGCCTCGAGGGCCGCCAGCGCCTTCGCTTCACGCTCCTTCTTGGGGACGCCCTGCAACTCCAGCACGAACCCGGCGTTCTCCAGCGAGCTGAGCACGGGGATGAGGTTGTAGGCCTGGAACACGAAGCCGAAGTGCGCGAGGCGCAGACGCGCGCGCTCCGAGGTGGTCAGCCCGTCGATCCGGGTGTCCTCGAGCCAGACCTCGCCCTTCGTGGGCCGGTCGAGACCGCTCAGCACGTGCAGCAGGGTGCTCTTGCCGCTCCCCGACGGGCCGGCCACGGCCATGAAGGCACCGTGTTCGAGTTCGAAATCGACCCCGCGCAGCGCGTAGGTGAGCGTGTCGCCGGTCGAGTAGGTCTTCTCGAGGTCGCGAGCGGTGATCAGGGCGGGCATGGCGAGGACTCCGATCCGGAGGAGGGGCGGTGGCGGCCGGCGAAGCGGCTCACGCGGTGAAGCGGATGGCCTCGATCGGCTCGAGGTGGGTGGCGGTGCGGGCCGGGATGATGGCCGCGAGGAGAGCCGTGGCGACCGTGAACGCCACCGTGATGAGCACGTGGTTGGCCGTGAGGCTGGCGTACATGACGCGGGGGATCCCGAAGCTCTCCATGTAGACGCCGAGATCGCCCGAGAACCCGAACCCCTGCGCCATCCTCGCGACCACGAGCAAGCCGCTGACCGTGCCGACGACCGCACCCACCGCGCACACCACCAGGCTCTCCGCGAGCACCATGCCCATGACCCTGCGGCCGCTGGCGCCCAGCGCCTGGATGACGCCGAACTCCCGCACCCGTTCGATCACGCTCAGGTAGATCGTGTTCGTGACGAGCAGGCCGCCGAGCACGAAGAAGACGGCCGTCGCAACGGTCTGGAGCGGTACCAAGACCTCCATGTAGGACGCCAGCCCCGGGTTCACGGCGGCCCACGTCTCGACCGCGTAACCGGCCCCGAGCCGCTCGCGCAAGCGGGCCGTGAGCGCCGGCAGCGCCGCGTCGTCCTCCTTGCGAACGAAGGCCGGCAGGTGGAGCTCGAAGCGCGTCGCGGCGTCCGGGGCCGCGAGCTCTTGGGCCGCCGCGAGGGACAACTGCGCCATGTGCACCCCGGCGGGGAGGTCGAGCAGACCGACGACCGTATACGCGGCGGCGCCGTAACCTTCCGTCCCGGGTGCGTAGGCGTACACCGTGTCGCCCCGCGCCACGTCGACGGCTCGCGCCAGACCCGCGCTCAACGCGATCTCCTCGGGCGAGGCGGGCAACCAGCCCTCGAGCAGGACGTCGTCGGCGTAGGACGTCTGCAACGCCTCGGGTCGCTCGACGCCTTGGAACGCGATGCCGCGCGAACGCCCGTCGCCCTCGAGCAGCCCTGGGACCTCGAGGACCGACACGATTTGGCCCTCGGGCGCGACCTCGGAGAGCGCCGCTCGGACCGCGGCAGCGTCGTGGAGCAGCAGGTCGGCGAACTCGCGCTGGTCCCGGTAGCCTTCGACGTGGACCTGCAGGTGTCCGCTCGTGTCCGTCAAGGACGTGTACATGGCGTTGCTGACCGCGCCCCCGAAGGCGAAGTAGACCAGCGTCAGCAAGACCACCGTCGCCACCGCGCCGATGGCCAGGAGGCTGCGCCCCTTCTTGCGCCAGACGTTGCGCCAGGCCAACGCTCCCACGTCAGCACCCCCGTTCGAGGGCCCGCTGCTCGAAGCACGCCGGCGGTACGTCGATCCCGAACTCGTAGTCCTCGATGACCATCGTCGTGCGCTCGCCCGGGCGCAGCAGGTTCTCGATCTCGGTCCGGGTTGGGAAGCGAAGGCCGTCGACCGCGACGAAGTCGTCGAAGACGAGGCGCCGCACCGCCGTCTCGCGTTGATCGAAGAAGACGTACGCGAGCGGTGCGAGCGTCTGGGCGTCGGCGGTCAGGACCACCTGGCCGTACGGGGTCGGCGCTCCGGGTTCGGGCACGAGGGTCAGCTCGATCGTGTCGGCCGTCTCGTCGGTGATCGACACGGTGTAGTCGGTGGCGAGGTCGCGTCCCGAGAGGTCGCTGTACGAGATGTCGGACCCCAGGAACGAATCGGTCTGCCCGCTCGGTGGCAACCGGAGCGTGCGGCGCAGCCGGGGGCTGTAGAGGTACAGGTTCTCGCCGTCGCGCAAGAAGGCCTGGCCCGCGTCCCGGCTCGGCGCGACGACCGAGATGAGGCTGCGCTCGTCTCCGTCGCTCACCATCTCGATCTGGTAGACGCGTTCCTGGTCGGGTCGGGCGACCGTCATCGTGACCGTGCCGCGCATGGTCTGGCCGCCGCGCTGGGCGTCGAGGATGGCGTCGAGGATGGCTTCGCCACGGTCCTGAGCGCCCGCCGAGCCCACGACCGCGAGGATCGACAAGACGAGCGTGAGGCGTCGGTAGATCATGTGCGGACTCCTTCCGTTCCGAGACGGTCTCAGCCCGCGCGCATGGCGGTCACGGGATCGAGCTTCAGCAGTCGTCGCGCCGGGATGAGCAGCGCCAGGAGCATCGCGAACCCGATCGTCGCGGAAGCGTAGGCCGCGTAGATCGGCGAGGACCTCGTGTACAACTCGTCGCCGATGCCGAGTTCGGCGAAGCCCGCCATCATCTGCCCGAACAACGCGCCGAAGGCGTTCCAGTACGAGAACGTGGTCGTGAGGGCATAACCCAGCGCCAGGCCGACGAGCCAGCCCAAGGCGGCGGCGACGGCGGCCTCGATCACCACCATCTGGGCCAGTTTCGGTGGCGTCATGCCGATGGCGACGAACATCCCGAACTCGCGCTGGCGCTCCAGCACGCTCACCACCACCGTGCTCGTCACCGCCAGCGCGCCGACGAGGCCGAAGACGAGCCCCAACCACAGGCTCGCCGCCCGGCTGGTCTCGACCTGCTGCGCCATCGGTCCGAGCAGCGCCAGGATGTCGTAGGCACGCAGACCGGCCGGCAACCCCTCCTGGACCCGCCTCGCGACGGCGGCTTCGCGGCCCCGGGGTACGTCGAGCGCCACCCCCGTGGCGGTGTCGACGCCCGTCAGACGGCGGGCATCCTCGAGGTTCACGAGGACACTGCCCTCGTCGATGTACGCCAAACCCGACCGGATCAAGCCCACCAGCTCGAGGCCGGCGGCCTGCGGTCCGGCCACCGAGGTGACGTCCACCACGAGGCGCTCGCCGAGCCGCACGTCGAGGTCGGCGGCCAGGTCCTGGCCGAGCACCACCTCGCCGGGCCCTTCGATCATGCGACCCTCGACGATGGCGCCGGGGACGTTGCTCACGCGAGACTCGAGACCGGGTACCACGCCGCGCACCTGGGCGCCGCGCGACGTGTAGGGCGAGCGCAGCAGGGCGAAGAACTCGAGACGTGGCACCGCCGCACCGACGTCGGGGTCGGCCTCGACGCGGGCGACGAAGTCGAGGTCGGGCAGCGCGTTCGCGGGATCCGGGTCGTCGCGGTAGGCGGGCGTCGTGATGAGCGCCGGTGCGCTCAGGTAGCGCGCCTGGTTGCGGAGCATCGACTGCGTGATGCCGTCGGCGAAGCCCCAGTAGAAGATCGTGGCCATGGTGGCGTAGGCGACGACCACGATGAGCAGCAGCGTTCGGCGCCGCTGGCGCCAAAGGTTGCGCCAGGCCAAGCGGAAGAGCAGGCCGGTGGGGGCGGATCGGCCTCGCCGAGCCCCGTTGGGACGTGTTGCCGTCGTCATGAAGACCGCCCGCCCTCCGTGTTCGCCACCGCGTCTCGGGCCTGCGCAGCCTTCCAGGCACGCCATCCCCGCAGGATCTTCGGTTGTTCACGCTCGAAATAGGTGTAGAACTCGAGCATCTCCACCAGACCGCGCCGCACGTCGGGATCGTCGGTCTCGAGCAGGTCGAGCCCTCGCGCCGCCATCCGCTGGAAGTCGGTCAGGGCGCGGAGCCGGCGCTCCATCAGCTCGGTCCACGCGTCGGGCCGGTTTCGGAAGAAGTCCTTGCGCTCGCCGGCCTTCGACACCCGGTCGATGAACCCCCACCCTTCGAGCCGGCGCAGCGCCACGCTGATGGAGCTCCGGCTGGCCTTCAGGAGCGACGCGAGTTCCTCGGCGGTCTTCTCGGCGGGCTCCGCGACGAGCAGCGCGCCCAAGACGCGGCCATCCATACGCGTCAACCCGTGCGACTCCATGAACACGCCCATCTCCTCGATGTACGTGCGCTTGGCGTCGGCGAACCGGTCGTCGGCCACGGTGAACCCCTTCCGCGGATCGCGATCAGCGTAGGTCCGGTCGGATGTTTCTGTCAAGACCGAAACGTCCGAAACTCACCCGGCACGGCGAAAGCGGCTCGGGCTACCGGTCACCCGTTGGGCGACGCAGTCGAACGTGTCGGGTCGGGCGGCGAACACGACGTCACGCTCGAACCCGAGATCCGTGAGGGTCTGCGCGTGCCGCGCCTCGCCGAGGACGGCGGCCACTCCCCGTTCGTCCGCGGCGATCCGCGTGGCGATCCGCGCGGCGTCCGTCAGGCGCGCCGCCGGGATGCGGTCGGCGATCGCCGCGATCACCTTGCCGGCGCCTAGGACGTCGTCGAGCGACGGTGCGTCACCGGTGCCGGCGCAGACGAGCAGGATCCTTCGTTCGGCGAGCGCGACCGCGCGATCGGCCACCGCCGTCGCGTTCACGAGGGCGCCCAACAGCACGTGCCGGGCGGAGGCGACCGCCTCGACCGCGCGGGAGCCGTTCGTCGTGCACAGGACGGCGCTCCGGCCGCTCAGGTCGTCGTTCAGGCGTTCGACGGGCGAGTTGCCTCCATCGAAGCCGGGCAGGGGGAGGCCGCCACGTTCGCCGAGGAGCAAGGCGCCCGTCCGATGGGCGTGGCGTGTCGCTTCGTCGGCGTCGGCGATCACGAAGAGCTCGTCGAGGCCTCGGGCGAACAGGACCGCGGCGGTCGTGGTCATGCGCAGCACGTCGACCACGACGGCGACGTCCTCTGGGTCGCTGGGTCGCACAGGGACGAACGTGAGGTCGAGCTCGAGCATCGGGGTCTCCGTCGTGCGCCGAACGCGACGTTCCACCGGCACGCCGTCGGCGGGCAGCGCCGGCAGCGTACCATCGGCCATGCCCACCGATCTCGTGCCCGACGCGCGCGCCCTCCGGTCCGACCTCGTCGCCTGGCGCCGCCACCTCCACATGCACCCCGAGCTGAGCTACGCGGAGACGGAGACGGCGGCCTTCGTCCGCGAACGGCTCCACGCGCTCGGTCTGGAGCCTTCCGCCCCCATGGCGGGCGGCACCGGCCTCACCTGCCTGATCCGCGGCCGGAGCGACGGCCCGACCGTGGCGTTGCGGGCCGACATGGACGCCCTGCCGATCGAGGAGGCGTCGGACACGCCGTACGTGTCGACGCGCCCGGGCGTCGCGCACCTGTGCGGCCACGACGGCCACACGGCGATGCTCCTGGGGGCGGCGTCGTTGTTGGTCCGGCATCCGCCCGAGCGTGGGCACGTGAAGCTGCTGTTCCAGCCCGCCGAGGAGGGGGGCGCAGGTGCGGCGCGCATGATCGAGGACGGGGCGCTCGAAGGTCCGACGGTCGAGGCGATCTACGCGCTGCACGTCGACCCACGCTTCGCCGCCGGCCGCACCGGCGTCGTCCTCGGTCCGGCCCATGCGGCCGCCGACACGATCGACATCGAGGTGGTGGGCGCCGGTGGTCACGCCGCCTACCCGCACCTGTCGGTCGACGCCGTGGCGGTGGCCGCGCAGGTCGTGACCGCGCTGCAGCACGTCGTCAGCCGCTACGCCGACCCGCTCCTGCCGCTGGTCCTCACGATCGGCACGATCCACGGCGGGTTCGCGAGCAACGTCATCGCGCCGTCGGTGAAGATGCAGGGCACGGTCCGCAGCTTCGACCCCGACCTACGCGAGCGCATGCCGGCGCTCATCGAGCGCGTCGTCCAGGGCGTCGTCGCCGCGCACGGCGCGACGGCCGACGTGGGCTACACCTTCGGCTACCCCGCGACCGTGAACGACACCGCGTTGCTGCCCGAGTTCGAGGCGGCGACGGCGGCCGTGATGGGCGACGGGAACCACGCGGTCTTGGCCCCCACGATGGGCGCCGAGGACTTCGCGTACTACGCGCAACGGGTGCCGGCCATGATCGTCCGCCTCGGCGTCCGGAACGAGGCGCGCGGGTTCGTCCATCCGCTCCACCACCCCCGCTTCGACCTCGACGAGGACGCCTTGCCGTTGGGCGCGGCCCTGTTGGCGGACGTGGCGACGCGCTGGTTGGCGGGACGCCCGTAGGGCCACGGTCCACCGCGACCGACGTCGGAGGTCAGGCGGGTGCGGCCGCTTCGCGCAGCCGCCGTGCGACCTGCCGCACCCGGGTGCGGGGTGCGTGGCCACCGAGGATCAGGACGGGGTCGGTGCAGCGCGCGTCCCGACTCGGCCCGCGCCGCACGCGCCGCCTCGATCCCGCCCAGGGGGAGCGCCGCCAGGACGAGGGCCACCACGCCGGTCACCCGCACGAGACCCGACACCACCACGCCGTCCACGGCCGTGGCGCCGAAGCCGGCCGCCAGCGCGCCGAACGCCAGCTCCTGCACGCCCACGTTGCCCGGCGTCACCGGGAAGTAGGTGGCCAGCTGGAGCAGCACGTAGAAGGCGATCGCCTCCGCCACACCCACGGGGCTGCCGAGCGCGGCGAAGCCGTACCAGAGCATCGCGCTCGCCTGGACGAAGCTGACGAGCGTCCAGACGAAGACGCGCATCAAGTAGCGCCGGTCGCCCAGGCTGGCGAGCGTGGCGTCCACCATCTCGACGAGGCGAGCGCGGAGCCACGCCAGCGGCCGCGCACCTCGCGGCACGAGCCGCAGCGCCACGAGCGCCATGAACGGTGCGATCGCGCCCAGGAGCGTCGCGAGGGCCAGCACGAGCCACAACGGCCAGCCGCCGAGGGTCGCCGCGGGTTGCAGCGCCGCCACCGCCACCGCGCCGAGCGCCAGGTTGAGCACCATCGCCAGCCACGGTGCGTTGACGAACGCGGCGACGAAGTTCACGTAGGTGACGTCGAAGCGCCGGCGGAGCTCCACCGCGCGGTAGACGTTGCCCCCTTGCGGGACGAACAGGTTGAGGAAGCGGCCGAGGACGAACAGCCGCAGCCACGGTGCGAAGCCCACGGGGCGCCCGGCGAAGCGCACGAGCACCACGTGGAAGCGACCGCTCTGCGCCACGAGGTACGCGAGCTGTTGGACGACCAGCCACGCGACGGCCGCCGGCGCGAGGTCCGCCAGGACGCGGAGGTCCTCCCGCCGCGCCACGACCAGCGCGATCGTGGCCGTCACGGCGACCGCGAGGGCGAGCCAGGGAGCCGCGCGCCGCAGCCCATGGGCGGCGCGTCGTGGCGGGGTGGCGTGCGGCGGTGCGACCATCGCGTTCAGGAGCCTACGTCGGCCCGTCCGCCACGACCGTGGCCGTACACGAGAAGACGCCCCACCGCCGGCGGGCCGTCGCACTGGGTAGGCTGGGCCATGACCTCTGCCATCCATCACGTCGCCGTTCGCGTCACCGATCTCGAACGCTCCGTCGGCTTCTACGAGCGCCACTTCGGTCTCCAGGTGGTCGACCGCGCCACGCTCCCCAACGGTGCGACGATCGCGTTCCTCGGTCGGGCCGACGGCGGCGCGCAGCTCGAACTGATCGCCGGCCTCTCCGATCACCTCGTCGGCGACGGTCTCGTCCACCACCTCGCCTTCCACGAAGAGGACGTGCCGGCGGCGTTCGCGCGCCTGCGCGACGCGGGCGTCGACCTGCTCGACGACGCGGTCCAGACCCTGGCGAGCGGACGCCGCCTGTTCTCGTTCCGCGGGCCCGACGGGGAGAGGCTGCAGGTGACCGGTTAGGCGGGTCGGGACCTCGTGGGGTTGGACGCCGCTCCAGCCCAGCCGCTGAAGGGGCCTGCGACCCGGATCAGCCGAGCAGCGCTGCCGTCTCCGGGAGCGGTTCGAGGTCCAACTCCGTGCGGAGTTGGACCTCGAACCGCCGGTAGCGTTCGCGCGCTTCGCGCCGACGGCCGCGGCGCAGCAGACCGCGGAGCAGCAGCTGCAGCGCCTCCTCCTGGAGCGGTTCGAGCTCCAGGACGCGCCGCAGGTAGCCCTCCGAGGCGCGCGTCTCGTCGCTGGCCGCCACCAGCGTCGCCACCACCGCCTCGCGCAGACGTGCACGCTCGTCGTCGATCCGGGGCAGGTCGATCCCGGCGGCCAGCGGTTCGCGGTACCGCTGCCACACGGCCGTCGCGTCGCCGGCCTCCAGCGCGGCGAGCAGTTCCGCGTGGTCGGACACCGTGCGGGTGAGTCCCCCTTCGCTCAAGTACGTGGCGAAGCCCCACGGTTCGATGACCTTGCGCAGCAGGGCCAGCTGGACGTTGAGGTTGTTGCGCTGCTTGGCCGCGTCCACGTCCGGCCACACCTCTTCGGCCAGTTGCTCGCGGGTGGCACCCAGCCACAGCGACGCAAGGATCTCCTGTTGGCGGCGCGTGAGCGCCACGGGCTCGCCCAGCAGCAGCACGCGGTACGTACCGAGCAGCTCGAGTCGCAGGGGCGGCAGCTCCCGTTCGCGCGCGGCGATGTCCCGGTGCCGTCCCGCGACCAGGAGCGCGCGGAGGGCGTAGGCACCGGCGTAGGTGCCGTCGTCGGGGAGCGCGTCGGCCGGCACGAAGGCCGGCAACAGCCGCGGGCCCGCGGTCGTCGTTTCCAAGAACGCCGCCAGGTCGGTGACGTCGCCGGTGATCCGGAAGCGTGCGGCGGTGACGTGGAGCTGCAAGACGCGGTCGCTCACGTCGTGTTCGGCGAGGAGGGCCAACGCGTCGTCCACGCGCCCCTCGCGCGCCAGCGTGCGCGCGTGCGCCGACGCGGCGAACGGTCGCCCCGGGCTCTCGTCCCACACCGACCGAGCCGCCTCGACGTCGTCGTCGGCGAGCGCCAACTCGATCGCGAACAGGGCGGTGAGGTCGGACGCCTCGGGGTCCGCGAACAGGCGCGCACGACGCCGCAGCGCCTCGAGTTGCGCCCGGTCTCCGTCCATGAAGGCCAGCGCGGCGCGCGCGGCGAGCGCCGCCGCCGGATAGGCGTCCTCTCCGGCGGCCGCACGCTCCAAGTACGGGCGCGCCGCCATGGGGTCGCTCAACCAGAGGTGCAGCAGGCCGAGGTCGCGGCTCTGCCCGAGCGCCTGGACCGGGTACGTGGCGCTCACGCGCTCGAGCGATTCCGTCTGGGCGCGGATGCGCGCGTCGAGGTCGCCCGTGAGGTTCCATTCGAACAGGGCCAGGTTGACCTCGGCGGCCACCCGGTTGGCGCTGTCGGACGGGTAACGCTCGAGCGCGCGTCGGGCCAGCGTCGCGGCGTCGTCGAAGGCGCCGGTCAGCGCGTGGAGCAGCGCTGCGTTCGCCAGGTAGCGCGCGCCGACCTCGGCGTCGGCGTCGCCCAGCCACGCTTCCGCGCGTTCGATCAGGTCGCGTCCGCGGTTCGGATCGGTGATGGCGTAGGGCACGAACAGCTCGCGGGCGATCCCGAGACGGTCGTCGGCCGTGAGCGACGGCTCCGCGAGGGCGCGCTCCAGATGGACGATGGCGGCTTCGTGGTGACCGAGGAGGCGTTCCGCAGCGCCGAGCGCCCACGCCACGCGCGGCGGCGCATCGCTCACGTCGTCGGCCCAGGCCACCATGCGGTGGGCGTGCGCATGCCACAGCTCGGCGTCGACGGCGGCCGCAAGGACGTCGATGACCCCGCCTGCATCGTCCACGGCGGCGTAGGCCTCGCCGCGCAGGGCCAACGGAAGACGCCGCGCGTGTTCCCGGACGGCCTTGGCCACGTCCGCGTGGTGGCGCGCACGCAGCAGTTCGGCGTACCAGCCGTGCAGGCGGTAGGCGTTGCCCAATCCCTGCACGAAGCCGCTCGACACGAGCGCTTCGGTCTCGGGCCGGGTCGCCGTGAGCGGCAGGTAGGGAACGGCGGCCAGGAAGGCCAACTCGGACCAGGCGGACGGTGCGAGGCTCGTGCGCAAGCCCGAGAGCAGCGCCTCCGGTTCGGGCGGCGAGCCGGTCAACGCCGCGACGTGCAGCGGTAGGGCCCAGCCGCGGGTGGTCGCGTGCAGTTCGCGCGCCCGCACGGCGTCGCCGGTCAGCTCGGTCGCCTCGTCGGGCGTGAACGCCAGCTCCTCGGCCCCGAGTCGCGTCAGTCGCCCCGCGCCTTCGAGTCGGCCGACGGCCGCGTCCTCCAGCCGGGCCCGGCTCGCGAGCAGCAGGTAGCCGCGCGGGTCCTCGAGGAGGTCGCCGAGTTCGGCGTCCGGGGCCACGTCCTCGACGATCGCCGCGGTCGGGCCCGTCGCCCACAGCCGCTCCGCGACGAGCGCCGGCGGCGTGTCGGGTGCGATCCCGAGCGCCGTCGCCAGGCGCGCGAGCACGGACGTGCGGCCGTCGTCGGGCGCCGCCCACACGATGCGGCAGCCGTCGGCCTCGAGCCCTTCGGCCCACTGCGCCGCCAACACGCTCTTGCCCGAGCCGAACGGCGCCTCGAGGACGACCACGTGGTCGGGGACGTCGGGAAGCAGGCGCAGGAGGCGTTCCCGGGGCAGGTAGCCGCGGTCGAGGCGCAGCCTCAGGTCGACGGTGCCCGCTCCGACGCCCAGCACGGCCAGCGCGCGGGCGAGCTCGCGTTCGGTGGCGGCGCCCGGGTCGGCGTCGTCGGGGATCACCCGGAGCACGGCGTCGTGCGCGGCGAGCGCCGCGTCGAGGCGTTCTCGCTGCGCGAGCTTGTCCAGCACGGCGGCCCGGTCGCTCAGGTCGACCGGTGCCGGCGTCGCCCGGCGCACCACGACGGCGATCTTGGCGTGGCTGGCGCGTTCGAGCGCGGCGACGAAGGTGTCGTCGACGTCGTTCCAGGCGAACAGCAGGGCGACGTCGGCAGGTTCGGGCGGATCGGCCTCGTCGATGACGAGTCGGACCTCGCGGGCCAAGCGCCGGTTGAGACGGTCGATCGCGGCGCCGGCCGCCCCCGCCGCGTCGCGCTCGTCGGGGGTGGCCGCTACCGTGACGCGCACGGTCTGGGGCCGCGGCGCGCGGGCACCGCTCGGCGCCCGACGCGCCGCGGCGGCCGTCGTCTTCGTTCGGGTCCGGTGGGCCACGGGCGCGATGATACGCGCACGAACCGTGGCCCATCCGACACCTGTCTCAGCCCGCTTCCGAATCGTCCGTCGGCGACGTGCAACCTGGATCGTTGGGGAAGTCGACCTGCCCATCGCCGTCGTTGTCTTCGCCGTCCTCGCACTGGTTGGGCGAGGAGCCCCCTCCGAACAAGAGTTGACCCGACAGCGGGAAGAAGACGTTCACGGTCGTGGCGTCGTACTCGGCCGTGGGCGCGACCGCGAGCTGGATGAAGACCGACGTGTTGCCACCGAGAAGGTTGGACGGGAACGTCTGGACGGTCAGGTTGGCGGTGAAGCCGCCGACGTTCACCAAACGACCGGCCGCCTCCCTGCCCGTCCCCGGGTCCGTGACGTTGGCCGTGCAGCGCACGTCGAACGGACCGTTCAGCCCCAGGTTGCTCACCATCGCGTTGAGCTCGTCGGCGATGAAGGTGTTCACGCCCACGATGCCTCGGACCGTGTAGTTCAGGCGTCGCCAGACGGCGTTGCCGTCGCCCCGGACCACGTTGGCGCCCGTGAGCTGCAGGCTCGGATCGGTGAGCATCACGGCGTTCCACCCTGGCGGGTAGGTGAACGAGTAGAGCGGCTGCTGCGGGTGGATGAACGGGGCGCCCACGTACGGCAAGAATCGGTAGGTCTCGGGGTAATCGACGCGGATCGCGCCGGCCATGAAGTCCCAGTAGAGCGCCGGAACACCGGTCACGCCCGCGCACGACTGCGAGGTGGCGCCGTCGAAGTCGCCGGGTTTCGGGGGCCCGCCCCCGCCGGGGCCGCCGCCCGCGCTGCCGCAAGCGGTGAGGACCAGCGCGAGGGTGGCCGCGGCGAGCACACGCTGGGCGAGCGATCGCGCCGGGTGGGCGGACGGCGTGCGGTGAGTGGGCAGGGTCGTCTCGTTCATGGGGGTCCCTCCGTTGGAGCCTCGGGGCTCGTGGGAGGACGGTACGAGGGTGGGGCGTAAGTTCGACTTAAACGGGGCGCCGGTCCCGTGCGGCCTTCGGTAGCCTGGGCCCATGACCGCCACACGACCTCGCCCCGCCACCATCGTGCTGTGGCTCGTGCTGACGGTCCTGGCTTTCGTACAGGTGTACCTTCTGCTGCACGAGGGCGGCCATGCGCTCGCGGCCGTCGCCGTGGGGGGGACGGTGCGAACCGTCGACGCGCGTCCTTGGTCGACCCGGCCGCACGCCTCGTACGACCTCGACGACGTGACCGACGGTCAGCGAGCCTTCGTGTCCGCCGGCGGCACGTTGTTGCCCCTGGCGGCGTGGGCTGCGGCGGTCGTCGCCTCGCCCAGGACGCTGCCGCCGCTGGTGGCGCTGGTGCGCTCCATCGTGTCGCTCGGGATCCTGGCGGGGCTCGCGCCGTGGATCGTGCTGCCGTGGCCCGCCCTGCACGCGTCGGCACCGGGTGACGACGTCGTGCGCTTCGCGCAGAAGAGCGGTTGGCCCCCCGCCCTCATCGCCGGCCTGGCGCTCGCCGGCATCGTCGGCGGCGTCGTGCTGCTGGCGCGACGCTGGGGCCTGTGGACACCGTGGCGCCAGCTGCGGGCGTCGCAGGACGTCACGGTTCCGAAGCGGACGCTATGGATCACCGCGGCCGCCCTGGTCGCGAGCGTGGCGCTGGCCGTCGGGCTGAACGCGGCGTACCCGGCGCGGAACGCGGTCGAACTGCCCGGGTACCCGCCGATCGCCGACGTGACGCTGACGGGCGCGTCCTTCGACGGCCGCTTCGGCTCGGGCGTCTCGGACGGGACACCGGTGCGGCTCGTCCTCGGCTTCGAGGACGTGGTCGGCGGGCCGTTCCGCATCGTCCTGACCGACGCCAGCGGCGCCGAGCACGGGCTCGCCCGCTTCGATGCCGGCACGACGATGGGGATGGCGCGCAGTCAGCCGCAGCTCGACGTGCCGCAGGGTCCGTGGCGGGTTCGGCTGATCGCCGACGACACGGTCGGGCGCTTCCGCGTCTGGACCCTGGAGGACCCCGTGGCGCCGCCCGCTCGTTGACACGACGGCTCCGCGGGCGTCTATGCTCTCCCGATGCGACCTCTTCGGTACGCCATCAACGTGACCTTGGACGGCTGCGTCGACCATCGTGCGGGCAGTCCGGACGAGGAGTTGCATCGGTACTGGGCCGAGAACATCGCACGGGCCGACGCGCTCATCCTGGGTCGGACGACGTACGAGTTGATGGAAGGAGCCTGGCGCTTCTCGGCGTCGGGCGCGCGACCCGAGTGGATGGACGATTGGATGGAACCCTTCGCTCGAACGATCGACGCGGCGAAGAAGTACGTCGTGTCCAGCACGTTGGACCGGGTCGATTGGAACGCGGAGCTCCTGCGAGGCGACCTCGGCCAGGCCGTTCAGGACCTGAAGCGTGCGCCGGGCGAGGGGCTCGCCGTCGGGGGCGTCACGCTGCCGCGGGCGCTCGCGGAGCTCGGCTTGATCGACGAGTACGAGTTCGTGGTGCTCCCCAGGCTGGCGGGCCACGGGCCGACGCTGTTCGCGGGTCTCACGCGGTACGTCGACCTGAAGCTCGTGGGGCGGAAGGAGTTCGCGTCGGGGGCGGTGGCGCTGCGGTACGAGGC
>CAVSJH010000030.1:0-69274 GCA_963728245.1 uncultured Trueperaceae bacterium | reverse complement strand
GGTCGGGACGAACGTCGAACGCGTCGCGCTGGAGATCCGTCACCTGCAGCGCAGCGAGGTGCGCGAGGCGCAGGAGGGGTTCGCCAAGGGCCAGACCGGCAGCTCCTCGATGCCCCACAAGAAGAACCCGATCGCCAGCGAGAACCTGACCGGTCTGGCGCGCCTGTTGCGGTCCTACGCTGGCGCGGGTCTCGAGAACGTCGCGCTGTGGCACGAGCGCGACATCAGCCACTCGTCGGTGGAACGGGTGGCCCTGCCGGACGCCACCACGCTCGCCTCGTACGCGGTGCGGCGTCTCACGCGCGTGCTGCGTGACCTGGTCGTGTGGCCCGAACGCATGCAGCAGAACCTGGACGCCTTGCACGGCCTGGTGTATTCCCAGCGCGTGTTGCACGCACTCATCGAGCACGGGATGAGCCGGGAAGGGGCCTACGAGGTGGTCCAGCGGGCCAGCCTCGTCACGTGGGACACCGGCCGACCGTTGCGCGAGGTGTTGGCGGCGGACCCGGCGTGTCCGTTGACGGACGCGGCGTTGGGGGCGGCGTTCGACCCCGGGTGGTACCTACGCCACGTCGAGGCGATCTACGCTCGCTTCGGTCTCTGATCCCGGTACCCGGCTCGGGGCGTGCCTACCGTGGGACCCGTTCGGGGACGCCGTGGCGTATCCTCCCCCCGTGAACCAGCCTGCCGCGCGCGCTCTGCTCTACGAAGGTAAGGCCAAGCAGGTCTTCGCCACCGACGATCCGCACCAGGTCATCGTCCGGTACAAGGACGACGCCACGGCGTTCAACGCCCAGAAGCGCGGCACGGTGGTCGGCAAGGGCGAGGTGAACAACGCCGTCACGGCGCTCCTCTACGAGGAGCTCGCGGCGTTCGGCGTGCCCACCCATTTCGTACGTCTCCTCGGACCGCGTGAGCAGCTCGTGCGCCACGTGCGCATCGTGCCTGTCGAGGTGATCGTTCGCAACCGCACCGCCGGCACCTTCGCCAAGCGCTACGGCGTCGACGAGGGTCTGCCGCTCGACCCGAAGGTGATCGAGTTCTGCCTCAAGTCCGACGCGCTCGGCGACCCGCCGATGAACGCGGCGACGGCCGTGGCGCTCGGGCACGCCACCGAGGACGAGCTCGAGACACTGTTCGACCTGGCGGCCGCCGTGAACGACTTCTTGACCGCACGTTTCGCCGTGGCGGGGCTCGACCTCGTCGACTTCAAGCTCGAGTTCGGCGTCGATGCCGAGGGCGATCTCGTCCTGGCGGACGAGATCAGCCCCGACACGTGTCGGCTGTGGGACGCCGAGACCGGCGACAAGCTCGACAAGGACCGCTTCCGGCGCGACCTCGGGCGGGTCGAGGAGGCGTACCAGGAGGTCCGGCGACGCCTGGAGAGCACCGTCGGTCAGCCGCTCGAGCTCCTGACCGACGACGACGACCACGATCACGACCACGACCACGACCACGATCACCACCATGCGGGCCCCGGCGACGCCCGTCGCGGCCCGAACGCCGCCGACCCGCGCACGACCGAGGAGGCATCCGATGCCTGACTTCCATGCCGTCGTCCACGTCATGCTCCGTCGCGCGATCCTCGATCCGCAGGGACGCGCCGTCGAGGCCACCTTGCGGCGCCTGGGACACGCCAACGTCGCCGACCTCCGGGTGGGGAAGCGCATCGAGCTGACGCTGTCGGGCGAGCGAAACGAGGTCGAGGGCCAGCTCGCTCGGATCGTCGAACGCGTGCTCTCGAACCCCGTCATGGAGGACGCCACCTTCGAGCTGAGCGAGGTGGCGCCGGCTCCGGTCGGTTGACGTGCGCGCCGCTTCGGACCACCTCCTGAGCCACGACGGCGTGCGTCTGCCCACGCGCTCGTGGTTGCCCGACGACGACGACCCCCGTGCGGCGATCGTGGTCGTGCACGGGCTCGGCGAACACGTCGGCCGGTACGACGCGCTGGCCACACGGTTCGTGCGCGCCGGCTACGCCGTCCACGGCTACGACCAGCGCGGCCACGGGTACGCGCAGGGCGCCCGCGCCCAGGTGCGCCGCTTCGAGCAGCTCCTCGACGACCTGGTGCTCATGGTCGCGAGCGTGCGCGCGTCGCAACCGGACGTGCCGCTGGTGCTGTTCGGTCACTCGATGGGGGGCCTGGTGGCCGTCCGCGCCGTCCAGAGCGGTGCGGTGCGCCCCGACCTGCTCGTGCTGTCGTCGCCGTCCTTGCGCGACGCGATGGCCGTACCCCGCTGGGTGCGGCGCGTCTTGGCGGCGTTGGCCGAGCCGTTCCCGGCGCTACCGACGGTGCGGATCGACCCGAGCGCGCTCTCGCGGGACCCCGAGGAGGTCGACGCGTACCGCCACGATCCGGCCGTGTTCCATGGGCCCGTCAAGGCCCGCCTGGCGGCCGAGATGACCGAGCACGGCCGGCGTGCGCTCGATGAGGCCGAACGGGTGCAGGCCCCGCTGCTCATCGTCCATGGCAAGGACGATCGGTTGGCCGATCCGGGCGCGTCGGGCGAGCTGCAGCGCAAGCTACACGAGCGCGACGCCACGCTGCTGCTCTACGACGACGGGCCCCACGAGCTGTTCCACGACCCGCTGCGCGACCGCGTGTTCGGCGATGTGCTGGCCTGGCTCGACGAGCGCCTGCCCCGGTCGGAGCGAGAAGCCGTTGGCGGCGTCAGCGGGGCCGGTCGATCCGGAGCACGACGAACTTGAGGTAGCGGCCTTCGGGGAACGCCAGCGGGACCGGATGGTCGAGCGCGTGGCCGGCCTCGTGCAGGACCCGCGCGTCGACCTCCGCTTCGGCCGCTGCCTCGGCCAGCGCACCCCGGAAGGCGTCGGCGCCCACCTGCGCCGTGCACGACGCGGTGGCCAGCAGCCCGCCGTCCGGCAAGGCGGCCATGGCGGCCGCGTTGAGCCGACGGTAGGCGCGCAGGGCCGCGTGCCGCTGGCCCTTGCGGCGCGCCAGCGAGGGCGGATCCAGGACGATCAGGTCGCTGCCCGCCAGGAGCGGATGCCGGAGGGCGGCGGCGGGGTCGGAGAGCAGATCGAGGGCCAGCGTGGCGTGCCGCCCCCCCACCGGGCCGAGCTCCGAGGCGTTGGCGGCGACGTTGCGCTCGGCATCGCGCAGGGCGGCCGGCGCGACGTCGACGTCGACCGCGCGGCTCGCGCCGCCGGCAAGCGCGTGGACCGAGAAGGCGCCGCTGTAGGCGAACAGGTTCGCCACCTGTCGTCCATGCGCGAACCGGCGAACGGTGGCGCGGTTGTCGCGGTGGTCGAGGAACAGACCCGTCTTCTGACCCTCGTGCAGGTTGGCGAGGAAGGCGAGGCCGTGTTCGTACACGGTGACTTCGGGGGGCGGGACCTGGCCGTAGAGCGCTTCGAGCGGTTGCCCCTCGTGCGGGGCGGCGACGACACCCTTGACGCCGAGCGCCGAGGCGAGGGCGCGCACCACGTCGGCGCGCAGGCCGTGCGCAGCGCTGCCGGCGCGGCGGTAGGCGTCGGCGTAGACCTTGAGCACCAGGAAGCGGCCGTAGCGGTCGACCGTGAGACCCGGGAAGCCGTCGCCCTCGCCGGCCAGGACGCGATAAGCGTCGGTTCCGGAGGCTTCGAGCGTCGTGCGTTGGTCCACGGCCCGCTCGACGAGCGCGGTCACCCAGGCGCGGTCGGGCGGGGCCAGCGGCGCGGACACAGGTCCGCGGCGGAACGCGCGCACGGCGATCGCCCCTTCCGCCGACCACAAACCCACGGCGGCCGTCCGTCCGGCCTCGACCCGCACCCAACCGCCGTCCTCGACGTCGACACCGCGCGGAACGTGGTCGCGGTACACCCACGGATGGCCGGCCGCCAAGGGGCGCTCGAGGTTCGACGGGAGACGGATGGTGGGGAGGGCCATGGGGGCATCATCCCAGGTCCGAGCCTCCGGCGCCCTCGCTGTCATGCACCCCACTTGCCACGACTCGACGAAGGCTTCGTGGCGGATGAGTGATCGGGCATGCGCCTCAGTTCGTGCGGTAGCCCAGGTACACGAAGCCGAGGCCGCCCGTGTCGGGACCCGTGCGGTACTCGCCGCGGATCCGGAGCCGGGTCACGTCACCGAGCACCGCCGCCAGGGTGGCCTCGTCCACGGGCTGATTGGCTTCCTGGCATCGGTCGCCGCTGCCGGCCTGGGAGAGCGGCACGACGATCGGCGTCCAGTCGGTGCCGATCGGCACGCCGTGGCGGTAGGTGAGCTTCCTGCCGGCACCGTCGTTGCCATGGACCGAGGCTACGGACCGAGGCGTCACGCAGGCGTTACACGTTTCGGGCTGGGATTCCCGCGAGCGTCATCGCTTCCTCGAGCGCCGCGTCGAACATCCCCGCCGTGAGCCGGCCCGTGTTCGTGTTCTGGCGCGAGACGTGGAACGAGTCGACCAGCGGCGCCACGCCGGCCCGGGCCGCGCCGGGCAACCGCGCCATGTCGTGCACGGCCCCGTGCGCGAAGGGGTGGGCGGCGAGCGTCGTCTCCAGGCCTCGCGTCCGCCACAGCTTCAGCATGCCGTCGTGGGCGATGCGCCCGAGGGCGAGGATGGCGCGAACGTGGGGCAGGCCGTCGACGTCGTACGCGAACCAGGGTCGGCAGGCGTCGAGCTCGGCCGGGGTGGGACGGTTGCCGGGTGGCGCGCAACGGGCCACGGCGGTGATCCAGGCGCCACGCAGCTGTAGGCCGTCGTCGCGTTCGACGGAGACCGGACGGTCGGCGAGGCCGGCGCGGTGGAGCGCGGGGTAGAGGAAGTCGCCCGACGCGTCGCCCGTGAACATGCGTCCGGTGCGGTTCGAGCCGTGCGCCCCGGGGGCGAGGCCGACGATCAGCAGGCGCGCCTCCGGGTCGCCGAAACCCGGGACCGGCGCGGCCCAGTAGTCGTCCTCGGCGTACGCACGTCGTTTGGCGCGCCCGACGGCCTCGCGATGCTCGGCGAGCCGTGGGCAGCGGCGGCAGGTGGCCAGGTCGGGCGGGTAGGGGTCGAAGACGGGCGGCACGCTGAGCCATCGTACCGGCCGCCGACCTGAGGTCGCCTCATCGGGCGGGTTGGTAGGCTCCCGCCAGTGCCTCAGCCTCCGGCGATCGTCGCGATGCCCACCACCCTCCTCAACGCCGCGCTCGGGCTCGTCCCGGACCGGAGTCTTCCGGTGCGTGGCCCCGATCGTCTGACGGCGGTCGTGCCGATGTTCGACGAAGAGCTGGGCGCCGAACGCGCGCTGACGTCGCTGCTCGGCCAGCGCGACCCGGTCGACGCCGTGGTCGTGAGCATCAACGGTGGTCGCGACCGGACGGCCGTGGTGGTGGCCGCGACGCTGGCGGCCGCCGGCTACGTCTGCGAGGGTGGCGACACCTGGGGTCCCACCGATGTGCCGCGGTGGCGCTGGCGCGGCGCCGGCGTGCAACCGCCCGTCGTCGTCCTGGCCCATCCCCGCCCCGTGTCGAAAGCCGACAGCATCAACCTCGTCGTCGACGGTGGGCTCGTGACGAGCGAACGGGTGCTCGTCATGGACGGGGACACGGTGCTGGACGATGGCTTCGTCGGCGCCATGCGCGACGCGTTCTACCGGCTCCGACGCGAGCGGCGCGGCGCCGCGGCACGTTGGGTGCTCGAGGACATCGCGATCCAGTCCGGCGCGGTCACGTCGCTCTGGCCCGCCGACGGCGGGGTCGCGGCGCAGCTGATCTCGGCGGCGCGGTCCGCCGAGTACGCCTTCGCGACGACGATGCGACGTGGTCAGGCCACCCGAGTGGGCCGTGGAGCGACGTTCGGGGCGTCGCGCCTCTACACCGTGGTCGGCTGCGGTTTCGTGGCCCGTCGCGGCGTCTTCCCGATCCCGTCGGACACGATGACCGAGGACCACGACTTCACGCTCCACGTCCAGGACGGCGTCGACTCGCGGCGCACGATCGAAGTCGGTTCGTTGCACGCGCGCGGTTTCCGTGTGGTCGTCGACGGTCGCGCCCGACCGCTCGGCGACCTCACCGAAGACGCGCTCATCGAGTGGCGCACCACCCGCCAGGCGCGCTTCGAGGCCGGCGCAACGATGAGGACCGAGGACCCGCCGCGGCTGAACGCCTACGTCGGCCAGATCGAACGCTGGATCGGCGGCGGCCTCGAGAACGGTCTCAAGCGCCTGGTCGATCCGACGCGCCGTCGCGGCCTGGCGCCCAACGTCCGCTTCACCGTCCTCGCCGCCCAGCTCGAGAACCTCTTCGGGATGGTCCTGTTCCTGGCCCTGCCCGCCGCACTCGGCCTGTGGTGGCCGTGGGCGGGGCCCGAGGCCGTGGCGCGCGGCGTCGCCGCATGGCTGCTGGCGGACGTGACCCTGACGGGCACGCTCGTGGCCCTGGGTGCGTACGTGCAGGAGCGCGCGGTAGGACGCGGGCGGACGGTGGCGGTCGCGGTCGCGCTCCGCAGGTGGTGCCTCGGGATCGGACCGCTGCTGCTGTTGCGACCGCTCAACGCCGTGGCGTACGTCACCGCGGCGACGCGGGTGGTGCCGAGGTTCGTCGTGCGCTCGCTGGCCGAACCGAGCGTCAGCGTCACGTGGGAGCGCCCTCGCGCGATCCGCAAGACCCTCCGTAGCCGCACGGCGGGCGTCGGCACGGTCATGGCGACGCTGGCGTTGGCCGGTTTCCTCGTGTCCGCGCAGGTGGCCGCGGACGCGCGGCCCGTCGACGCGTCGGCGTGGCGCGACCTCCACGCCGGCCCGCGCGTCGACCTGACCCGGTACGCGGTCTTGCCCGCGGCCGTCGCCGCGGTTCCGGTGACGTGGCCCGTGAACGTACATGTCGGCACGGCGCTCGCCGCCGACTGGGCGATGCCAGCACCGGGTTCGACGTACTGCGACCCTGCCGTCGTCGCACGCGCCGCGCCCGTCGCGCGCAGCTTCGACGAGACGGCACCCGTCTACCAGCCGTTGTCCCCGTGGGCGATCTTGACGCTGGCGCGGCTCGCACCGGTCGGCGCCCTGGTCGAGGGCGCGGCGACGGCCTACGACGTCGCGCCCTCGCTGCTCCTGCAGCTGTTGCTCAACGAGTCGTACCTCGACCCGCTCGCCGTCGGGCCGACGGACGACGTCGGCCTCTCCCAGGTCACGTCCGACGCGCTATCGCTGCTCCGGAGGATCTCGACCGCGCGCGGCTCGGGCTTCGAGAACCCGTCGCTGTTCGCCCGCCCCTTCAGCGCCTTCGATCCGGACTTCTCGATCTGTGCCGGCGCCGCCAAGCTCGCGTGGGTCAGGCACCTGCCCGACGGTGACGACGACGAGATCGCCTACGCGCGCTACATCAACCCGTTGCACGGCGTGGTGGACGGCCGCGTCAGCGATCGACACCGGCCGCTCGTCGACGCGTTCGTGGCGGTGCGACCGATGGCGGAGGTCCTCGCCGGCGCCATCGCCGCCTACCGGACGGACCCGATGCTCGTGACGCCGGTGGAACGGGAGCTGCTCGACGTCTACCATCGGGCGGCGGAGGCCGCGGACGGTGTCGAGGTCGCCTACCGCCGGACGGCAGGGCTCGTGGGGACGCTCGGGATCCGCGACCCGGGCTTCTACGAGCGCGTGGTGACCGGACTCTACGGGGAAGACCGAGGTCGTGCGGGGCCGCCTCCGGTCGAACTGGCGCAGAACCGCTGACCCGTCGCGGCCGGCCCCGTTCGGTCGTGCTCGCGGCTACTCGGTCAGGTTCCGAAGCCGGGTTTCCGTCCGGCGGACCGACGCAGCGTCTGCGTCGTCGTCGAGCTCGGCGACCTCGGCCGCGAAGGCGGCGAGCGCCTCCTGGGAGCTCTCGAGTCGCCAATCGGCTTCCTTGGCCTCGTTGAACCACACGATCGCCTCGAGCCGCGGGAAGTCGTCGGTGGCGAACATGTCACGGATCCATGCCGCCTTGTCGCCACCCTCCTCGCTCGACGCCGTCTCCGTCACCCAGATCGGGTGGTCGCCCAGCGCGGTGAGGCGCTCGTACGGGGCCGCCACGATCTCGGCGAAGCTGCGCCAGCCGATGTAGGGGCGCGTGTCGCCCCAGTTGTAGCCGGAGAGGCCGAGGACGTCCACGTGAGCGTCCCCCGGGTAGTAGTTCTCCATGCGGTTGGCCGCGGTGCGGGGCTCGTCGCTGACGTTGGGGCTCCACACCCACCGCACGTTGAGGGCGCCCTCGGCGGCGAAGAGGGCCGTCATGTGGATCCAGGCGGCGCGCAGACCGGCCGGATCGCCGTTCCAGTCGACCCAGTCTCCGTTCATCTCGGGGAACGGGCGCAGGTAGACCAGGCCGGGCGACCCGCGCACGCCGTGGGCCCAACTCCGCAGGTACGCGTCGAGGCGACCGGCGGCGATGTCACGCACGTCGTACCCGTGCGGCTGCCAGCTGATCAGGGGGGTCCGACCGGCCGCGAGGAGCGCGTGGACGGGTTCGTCGTCGAAGGCGTGGTCCCACGAGGTGAACCAGTGCGCCACGTCGAACGGGCGTCCGACGCGTGCCTCCAGGTCCAGCAGGGCCTCCTGCTCACGCCAGACGCCGCCGGGCACGAACGCCCCCACCCAGCGCAGGCCGCCTTCGGTCGGGGTCTGGGGCGGCGTCCCCAGGTCGCCGCACGACGCCAGCAGGACGCACACGGCCACGACGGCGAGGACCGGCGGGCTCCCACGGCGATCGTCCCGGGGGGCGGCCGCCCGTCCCACGCACGGCGTCCGACGTGACGAATCTCTCATCCGAACAGGTGTATCACGCGTCCTCGGCGCCGACGCCGACGGCGCGCACGCCTACTCGCGCGCGAGAAGGCGGTCGATCGTGCCGCCGATGTGCACGATCAGGACCTCGTCGTCGGGGCCCGCGTCGATGGCGGTGATCCCCGGTCCGGCGTTCAGGAGCAGTTCGCGCACGTCGTCGACCGGGTCGTAGGCCCACACGGCGCCCGTGACGAAGTCCCCGAACACGTAGCGGCCCACGAGCTCGGGGAGGTCCGGGTCGCGCACCACGACGCCTCCCGTGACCGCTTGGCCACCGTCCGGGTCGAGCGCCAGATGGCCGTACGCGATCCAGGGCGCCTCGAGGTCGGCCGTCTCGCATTCGGGGTCGACCGTGCCCGGCCGATCGGGCCAGCGCAGGCACTCGCGCCCCTCGCGGGTGGGCCACCCGTAGTCGCCGCCCGCGACGACGCGGTTCACCTCTTCCCACCGGTCGTTGCCGACGTCGGCGACGAGGAGCTCCCCCGTGGCGGGACCGAAGGTGAACTTCCAAGGGTTGCGGAACCCGAGCGCCCAGATCTCCGGGCGGACGTCCGGGTCCGGGGTCGACGCGAAGGGGTTGTCGGCCGGGACGCGGTACGGCGGTGTCGCGGACGCGGTCGGCAGGAGCTCGAGGCGGAGGACCTTACCCCGCAGCGTGCCGAGCGACGCCGACGTCCACGGCCGCTGGTCGAGGAAGTGGTTGGAGGACTCGCCGTTGCCCACGCTCACGTACAGGTAGCCGTCGGGGCCGAACCGGACCTGGCCGCCGTGATGGAACGGCTCGGGCATGGCGATGCGGAGCACCTCGATCTCGGCGGTCGCGTCCGCCACCCAGGCCGTCTCGTCGACCGGGAACGCGGAGATCAAAAGGTCGCCGCTGTCGCGTTCGGTGTAGGCGGCGACGACGTGGCGGGCGCGGCCGAGGGCGGCGGCGCGGGCGAGCGGCTCCACGGCGACCGAGAAGAACCCTTGCTCGCCCTCCAGCGCGGTGACGCGGAGGGTGAGGTCGAGGAACGGCGTGGGCGCGACGTCGCGGCCGGCGACCGCGCGCGCGTGCCCGTCCATCTGGACGACGAGCCAGTGGCCGGGCCGGTCGGGCACGTGGGCGATCGAGAGCGGAAGGTTGAGCCCGTCGAGCCAGACCTCGACGGCGAGGTTCCGATCGGTGGGGCGCGCGGGCGTGGAGAGGCCGGCGGAAGGCTGCCCCAAGGCGAGCTGGGCGAGCGCGAGCGACGCCATGAGCGCCACCCGCCAGGGAGGGATCGTCCAGGGCTTCACGAACCCAGCTCTACCACCTCGTCGACGGGTGCGGCAACGGACGCCGGGCGGCGCGGTGGCGCGTACGGGTTCAGGGACGCAGGGCCTGGGTGGGCGCCACCCCGAGCGCTTCCTGGAAAGCCTGCAGCACGTCGGGCGCGGAGCGGAGGCGCCAGTCGGCCTCCTTGTGCTCGTCGAACCAGATCAGCGCGGCGATGCGGGGGAAGGCGGTGGACGCGAACATGTCCCGCACCCAACCCGACTTGTCGCCGCCTTCGTCGCTGCTCGCCAGCTCGGTCAACCACAGCGGCTGCGGCCCCACGGCCGTGATGCGCGCGTAGCCCGTACCGAAGACGGTCTCGAAGGTGCGCCAGCCGATGTAGGGCCGGGTCTCGCCCCAGTTGTAGCCCGATAGACCCAGGACGTCGACCTGGTCGTCGCCGGGGTAGTAGTGCTCCATCCGGTTGGCCTCGGTGCGCGGTTGATCGGTGACGTTGGGGCTCCACACCCAGCGGACGTTGTCGGCGCCCTCCTCCGCGAAGACCGCCGTCATGCGGTGCCAGGCCGCCCGGAGCGCGACGGGGTCGCCGTTCCAAGGCACCCACTCACCGTTCATCTCGGGGAAGGGACGGAGGTAGACGAGATCGGGTGCCGCGGTCCGGACGCCGCGAGCCCAGCTGCGCAGCACGCCGTCGTACACGCCGGCCGCGATGTCGCCGACGTCCTGGCGCAGCGGTTGCCAGCTGATCAGGGGCACGCGACCGCCGGCCGCCACCGCCGCCGCCATCCGCGGGTCGTAGACGTGGTCCCAGTTCATGAACCAGTGGACGACGTCGAGCCGTCGGCCGAGCTCCGTCTCGAGCTGGACGACCGGCTCCATCCCGCGCCACACGCCGCCGTACGTGAACGCGCCGAACGCCACGTGGTCGGCGAGCGGGACGGACTCCGCCTCGGCGGTCACCACCATGCCGTCGAGGCTGGCACAGGCGGTGATGAGGGTGATGGCGAGGGCGCTCCAGAGGAGACGTGCGCGCAGCCCGGATCGGCGTCCCGGACGCCCGTCGGTGCGAGAGACCGATCGGGCGTGCACGCGCGAGAAGTACACCGACATCCGGAACCCCTTGCCCCGTGAGGGGTGGTGGGGCGCTCGACCGGCTACCGCACGGGCTCGACCCGCGACGTTCGTCCCCATTGGCCGGTTGCGCTACTCGCTCCATCTGCCCCAAGCGCCCAGATACAGGACAGACTTCATCGCGTCCAATGCTCGGCGTCCACCCGGAACGACCGCGTGCGGGTCGGACGGGTTCGCGCCGGTGCCCGAGCCACTCGGGCCGTGCCGGGCCCCACGAGGGGACCTTCTGGGCGCCGTACCGGATGTCGAGGGGGACGAGACTCCACGGCCGGTTGCGCGACTCGCTCCACCTGCCTCACGCGCCCAGATACGAGGTCAGGCTTCTCAGCGTCCGTTCACGAGACATCGCCTCGTGCACCGAGCCTAGCAGGCGCCTCTCACGGCGTTCTTACGGAGATCTCATCTCAGGGTCGGCGCGCGGACCCTCAGCCGATCCCGACGACGTGCATGATGCGGTCGATCGCGGCGTCGAGCGTTCGGCGCGACGTCGCCAGGTTGAGTCGGGCGAAGCCGGCGCCACCCGTGCCGAAGCTCGGACCAGGGTTCAGCGCGACGCGGCCGAGGCTGAGCAGCGCGGCCGCCGGGTCGTCGTCCAGACCCGTGTCGCGAAAGTCGAGCCACATGAGGTACGTGCCCTGCGCGGGGTGGGCCTTGACGGTCGGTGCCTCGTCGCGCAGGCGCTGCAGCAGGTGGTCGCGGTTCGCTCGGATGTACTCGATGGCGGCCTCGCGCCACGCGTCGGCGTGTCGGTAGGCGGCCAGCGCCGCGACCTGGCCGAAGACGTTCGGACCGGGTGTCGCGTGGGTGCGTTGCGCCTGCGCGCGCGCCAGCAGCTCCGGGTTCTGCGAGATCACGAAGCTGACGCCCAGGCCCGCCAGGCTGAACGCCTTGGTGGGGCCGTAGACGGTGAGCGTCCGCTGCGCGGCCTCGGGCGAGAGCGACGCGAACGGCACGTGCGTGCCCTCGAGCGCGAGGTCGGCGTGCACTTCGTCGCTGATCACCCACAGGTCGTGCTCGAGGACCACTTCCGCGAGCGCTTCGAGCTCGGCGCGCGTGAACATCCGACCGGTCGGGTTGTGCGGGTTGCACAGGAGCAGCGTGCGGGTGGTGGGCGTGATCGCCGCCCTCAGTCCCTCGATGTCCAGGCCGTACCCGTCGGCGCCGTTCACCAACGGGTTCTCGAGCACCTGCCGCTTCGTCTCGGCGATCGCCTTGTAGAAGGGCGGGTACACGGGCGGCTGGAGGATGACGTGGTCGTCGGGCGACGTCGTCGCCAAGATCCCCAGGACGACGCCGGGCAGGACGCCGGCCACCACGTGGACGTCTTCGTCCTCGACGGTCCAGCCGAAGCGCGTGGCCAGGCGGTCGGCCACCGCGGGGACCAGGCCGGGCAGGCCGCCGCGCGGCGGGTACCCGTAGCTGCCGTGGTCGACGTAGTGGCGGAGAGCCTCGCGGATGGGCGCAGCCACCTCGAAGTCCATGTCGGCCACCCACAGGGGCAGCACGTCGGCGTCGTAGTAGGTCCACTTGGCACTGGGCCGGTTGCGGAGCTCGGTCTCGGTGGCGGCGTCGAAGGCGAGCGCAGGATCGATGGCCATGCCCCATGGTACCGGGCGTGCTGGAAGGCGCTGGTACCCTCGTGCCATGCGACTCGAGGTCCGTGTCCCAGCCTGGGCGCAAGCCGTGATCAGCGACCTCACCGACATGCACCGGTCGCCCCACCCGGTGGACGCTGCGAAGGTGTCGAGCTTCACCCTGACCCTCCCGGACGACGTGCGCTTCGAGTACGCCTTCCTCGACGAGCGTGGCACGGTGCGCGCCGACCCGGAACGCGGCGCGACGGGGGAGAACCCGTGGTACCGCGAGGTCACCGAGGTGTGCGGGCCGGCGTACGCGCCGCACCCGTTGGCCGACCCGCCGCGCGCCTCGTGGCGAACCGACCGTCATCGCCTGGACGCGCGAGCGTTCGGCGAGCCGCGCCGCGTCACCGTCGCGGTGCCGTCCGAGGGCGACGGACCGTGGCCGGTCGTCGTGCTCCACGACGGCGTGGCCTACCAACGGTTGGCGCGGGCGGCCGACGTGCTGGCGGAGCTCGTGCGGCTGGGGCGCGCGCGGCCGGCGCTGCTGGTGTTCGTCGAGCCCGGCGACCGTGTCGTCGAGTACGCCTGGGACGAGCGTCATCTCGCGTTCGTCGAGGACGAGGTCCGGTCGTGGGTGCGCGAGCGCTACGGCGTGACGGGCGAGTGGTGGGCGCTGGGCGCGAGCCTGGGCGGGCTGGCGGCTGCCACGCTCGCGTTGCGCGATCCGACGGCCTGGACGGGCGTGGTCGCCCAAGGGGGAGCGTTCCTGGGTTCGCCGGAGGACGCGCGCCATCACGGGGTCGAGCACGCCTGGGTGGCCGATCGGGTCGAGGCGGGCGCAGGCGCCGGCCTGCGCTGGGTGCTCGACGTGGGTAGCCTCGATTGGCTCGCGACCGTCAACCGCCGCGTGCGAGACGCGCTGGAGCGGCACGGGGCCGACGTCGTCTGGACGGAGCGCGCGGCCGGCCACAACTGGCGCTGCTGGCGCGACGGGCTGCCCGAGGCCTTGGCGGCGGCGTTGCCGCCGACGCCCCATGGCGACGGGGCGGACTAGGCGGGGTCGTCGTCCGGGCCCCGCGGTACGATCCGCGCCATGAGCCACCGCATCGAGAAGGACACGATGGGCGAGGTCCGGGTCGCCGACGATCGCTACTGGGGCGCGCAGACGCAGCGTTCGCTCGAGAACTTCCGCATCGGTGGCGAGCGCATGCCGCTGCCGGTGATCCGCGCCTTCGCGGTCCTGAAGAAGGCGGCGGCCCTCACCAACGTCGACCTGGGGGTGCTCAGCGCCGAGAAGGCGTCCCAGATCGCCGAGGTGTGCGACGAGATCGCCACCGGGGCGCTCGACGACCACTTCCCGCTCGTCGTGTGGCAGACGGGTTCGGGCACGCAGTCGAACATGAACGTGAACGAGGTCGTGAGCAACCGCGCGATCGAGAAGGTGGGCGGCACCCTCGGGAGCAAGGACCCGATCCACCCGAACGACGACGTCAACAAGTCGCAGTCGTCGAACGACACGTTCCCCACCGCGATGCACATCGCGGCGTACGGTCAGGTGGTCGAGCATCTACTGCCACGGTTGGAGGGGCTCCAGGCGGCGCTCGACGAGAAGGCGCGCGACTTCGACCACGTCGTCAAGATCGGTCGCACCCACCTGATGGACGCGACGCCCATCACGCTCGGTCAGGAGTTCTCCGGCTACGCGGCGCAGGTCGCCAAGAGCATCGAGGCCGTCCGTCACACGTTGCCCCACCTCGCCGAGTTGGCGCTGGGCGGCACGGCGGTCGGCACCGGCCTGAACGCCCCGAAGGGGTTCGCCGAGGGCGTGGCCGCGCGGATCGCCGAGCTCACCGGGCACCCGTTCGTGACCGCCGAGAACAAGTTCGAGGCGCTCTCGGCCCACGACGCCGTGGTCGAGACCTCCGGCGCGCTCAAGCGCACCGCCGTGGCCCTGATGCACGTCGGCAACAACGTTCGCCTGTTGGGCTCGGGTCCGCGCTGTGGCATCGGCGAGATCCGCCTGCCCGAGAACGAGCCGGGTTCGTCGATCATGCCGGGCAAGGTGAACCCCACGCAGGCGGAGGCGCTCACGATGGTGTGCGCGCAGGTGATCGGCAACGACACGACGGTGTCGGTGGCGGGCACCCACGGCCACTTCCAGCTCAACGTGTTCAAACCGGTGATGATCCACGCCCTATTGCAGTCGATCCGCCTGCTGGGCGACGCCGCCGAGAGCTTCACCGACCACTGCGTGGTGGGCATCGAAGCCGACCCCGAGCGGGCGCGCAAGCACCTCGACGAGTCGCTGATGCTGGTGACCGCGCTCAACGCCACCATCGGCTACTACAAAGCGGCCGAGATCGCCCAGAAAGCCCACCGCGAAGGCACCACCCTCAAGGCGGCCGCCCTCGATCTCGGTTACCTCAGCGAAGCCGAGTTCGATGCCACCGTGGTGCCCGAGAGGATGCTCGGCCGCTAGACCTCCGCCACGGGCGGTCGCGCAGCGACCGCAAGCGCCGCAGGGGTGGCGCGCTTCGCGCGCCCCCCGTCCGCGGCGCACGTCAGCGTCGCCGCCGGTCGAGCACCTCCGCGTCCTCGGGCAGGTACGTCACGTCCTCGAGCGTGAGGCCCCCGTCGCGGACCAGGTCGCGGATGTGGAGGTCGGCGAACAGTTCGTCGCCGCTCCGGTAGAAGGTCAGCCCGACCGGGTCCCACGTCTCCGCCAGCACGTGCACGATCACGTAGGCGATCTGCGCGTCCGGGTCTCGGTTGTCGAAGCGGATCGTCACGACGGTCCCGGCCTCCGTGTCCGCCTCCTCGACCAGCGACGCGTCCCAAGCCTCGAAGACCGCCGCGAGATCGAGGCTCGTCGGCAACGTGCCCCCCGCCTCCACGTCGATCAGCCCACCGAACGCGTCCGGATCGTCGACGTCGAACACGCTCACCTGGTTCGTCAGGTAGGTGTAGCTGCGGACCTCGTCCCCTTCGATGATGACCTGGTTGTCGGCGATCGCGTCCGGCTGGAGGATGTAGAGGCTGGCGGCGGGCACGTCGGGCAGCGCGAGCACCTCGACCTCGAGCCCGTACATCTGCCCGTCCGCGTCGATGAGCTGGCCCTCGAGGGTGAACGAGAGGTCGACGACGTCCGCGGCGCTGCGCTCGAGCGCGGCGAGCACCTCGTCGACGTCGCGCGCCTGCGCCCCGACGCCGGGCCCGCCCAGAGCGGCGACCAGGACGGCGAGGGTGGCGAGCACGGCGAGGGGTCGGGCACGGGGGATGCGGGCGATGGCGGTGTGCATGGTCCCAGTATCGCGCCTTCGCGATGAGGTGCCCCACACCGCGACGGTGAAGGCGCCTTCAGGTTCTCCGCACCGTCTGGGCAGGGGGGCCGGTGCTACGGTGACGGACGAAAGGGGGCGCCCATGCTCCGAACCTCATTCCGCATCGTTCCCGCGTTCCTCACGCTGATGGCGATCGGCCTCGTCGCGCTCGGCGGTCACGCCGCTGCGCAGGACGTGGTCATCAGCCCACGTTCGATCGTCGTCAACCCCGTGCCCGGCTTCGAGCTGGACGTATGGGTCGACAAGGGTCGCTCGGGCTCCGAGACGCCGGTCTACGACGTCGGCGAGAACGTCCGCATCTCGGTGCGGCCGTCCGACGACGCCTACATCTACCTCTTCAGCTTCTCCGCCGACGGCGAACTCGTCCAGGTCCTGCCCAACCGTTTCGATGGCGCCGGCGGCGACCCGTTCGTGCGCGGCGGTTCCACCCGGACCTTCCCGCCGGAGGGCGCGCGGTACTCCTTCAACGTCGCCCCACCGCGGGGTCTCGCCAAGGTGATCGGCGTGGCCAGCCGCGAACCGCTCGACGTTTCCACGCTCGCCAACTTCCGGACCGAGGCGGACTTCGCGACCTCGAGTGCCGGCGAGGACGCCTTCGCCCGGGCGCTGCGCATCATCGTGCAGCCCTTGCCGAACGAGAACTGGGTTTCGGACACCGCGCTCTACTTCGTCGGCGAACGGCCGACCCAGGCGCCCTTCGGAACGCTGTCGGTGGACAGTGAGCCGCGCCGCAGCGAGGTCTACGTCGACGGTACGTTCGTGGGCTTCACGCCCGTCGACTACGGCCTGCGTCCGGGCAGCTACGACGTGCAGATCGTCGGCAACGACCGCACCTACGAGGAGCGCGTCAACGTCCGACCCGACCGCACCACCAGCGTCTTCGCCACGCTCCAGCCGCGGGTGCGCACCGGTTCGGTCCGGTTCACCAGCGAGCCGAGCGGCGCCGACGTCTACGTCGCCGGTCGCTTCGAGGGCACGACGCCCCTCCCTGCCAGGACCTTCGACGTCGGCCGGTACGAGGCCGAGTTCCGGCGCGAGGGTTTCCAGAACAGCCGCGTGACCTTCGAGGTCCAGGCCGACCGTGAGACGCGCGTCTCGGCCGAGCTCCGCAGGCGCACCGGCACGCTCGAACTGACCGCCAACGTCGGCGGCGCGCGGGTGTTCCTGAACGGTCGCGACGTCGGTTCGGTCGCCAACGGCACGGGCCGGTTGACGGTTCGTGACCTGGAAGCGGGCACCTACCAGATCACCGTCGTCGCCCCCGGCTACCGCACGGTGGTCGAGGACGTCTCGATCTCCGGGGGTCGCAGCACGACCGTGACGCTTCGTCAGGCCCGGTTCTGACCGAAGTGCGCCCGGCACGTTCGGCACGTTTCTCGTGCCGAACGTGCCGGGCGCACGGTATCGTGCGGGCACATGGAACACCCGGATCGGATCGTCGCCATCGTCCTGGCCGGCGGTGACCGCGACGATCGACTCGCCCGCACCGTCGGAGCGGCCAGCAAAGCGTTGGTACCTCTCAGGGACGTGCCGATGGGTGCGTACGTCGCGACCGCCCTGCGCGACAGCGGGGCGGTCGCCGACGTGGTGTGGGTGGGTCCCGCCGACGGTCACGTGCGCCGCTTGGTGGACGTGGTGTTGCCCGCCGGCAACCGCCTGGTCGACTCGTTGACGCTCGGCCTGGGCGCCGCCCTGGGACGCTCGCCGGGCGCGCGTCTGCTCGTGGTCACCGCGGACGTCCCCTGGTGGACGGCCGAGGGCGTGCGCGAGTTCGTGAACGGCGCGCCGGCCGTCGACCTCGTCTACCCGGTCGTGGAGCGTGAGGTGGCGCTCGCGCGTTTCCCCGACCAGCGGCGTACTTTCGTGCGTCTCGCGGGCGGTCGCTACAGCGGCGGCAACGCGGTGCTCCTCTCGCCCAAGGCCGTCCCGGCGCTGTTGCCACGCATCGAGACCGCCTACCTGGCGCGCAAGCGGCCCTTCGATCTCGCCCGCATGGTCGGCTGGCGCACGCTCGTCGGCCTGCTCACCGGCACCGCTCGGATCGCCACGCTCGAAGCGCGCGTGAGCCACATCCTCGGCGTGAGCGCGCGAGCGTACGTGTCGTCCGACGCGGCCATCGCCGCGGACGTCGACGGTCCCGACCATCTGCCCGCGACCCTCGACCTGCCGCCCTTGGCGGGTACCTGACCGCCCCGGAGGCCCCGTTCACGATGCGCCGTCCCGACCAGCTCCGCACGCAAGCGTTCTTCGCCGCCAGCGCGGCGGTGGGCTTCGCCCTGTTCATGTCGTTCCTCGCCTTCCTGGCGTTCGGACGCGAGGGGCGTCTCGGTTTCGCCAGCTTCAACCTCGCCGGCATCGTCGAGGGGATCGTGTTCCTGGCGGCGTTCGTCACCGCGCTCGGGTGGGAGCGCTCGGCCTTGCGGCTGCCCAGCCCCACGCTGCTCTCGTTCGGGCTCCTGGCACCGCCCACCGCTCGGCGCGTCGCGGAGCGGGTGCCGCTCGTCGACGCCGCGGGCGCGCTCCAGACGCTCGCCGACCACCGCGTGGTCATCGTCCAAGAGGCCGGCGTGTCGATCGGTGTGAGCGGCATCCGGCGTGAGCGCATCACCTCGTGGGACGAGCTGGTGAAGGTGGCGGGCGACGTCGCCGTCACCGACCTGCGTCGACCGCTGTCGCACGAGCAGCTCGTGGTCGTCGTCGACGGGGACGAGGTGCTCGGGGTCGTGACGCAGGAGGCCTTCCTGGCCGGCCTGTGGGGGCGCGTGCGCTGAGGCGCGGCGTCGTTCAGCCGCGCGTACCGTCGCGCGGTCGACCCAGACCGATGGCCAACGGCAGGTAGGGCGTCGCGTCGGCGTCCATGTCGGCGGCGTCCGCGCCCGTTCGCTCGAGCGAACGGGCGGCGGCGAGCGCGATCATGGCGCCGTTGTCGGTCGCGAGTCCGGGCGGGGGCAGGTGCACGTGCAGCCCCCCGCGTCCCAGCGCCTCGCGCAGGCGCGCGTTGGCGGCGACGCCGCCGGCCACCACCAGATGGTCGCGACCGGTCTCCCGCGCGGCCCTCGTTGCTACACCCACCAGGTGCTCGACGGCACGGACTTCGAACGCGGCCGCGACGTCCGCGGGGGTGAGGCTCGGGTCGCGCTCGAGGCGGACGGCGACCGCCGTCTTGAGACCGCTGAAGCTGAAGTCGAACCCGGCGCGGTGGGCCAGCGGTGCGGGCAGGTCGACGGCCGTGGCGTCGCCCGTCGCCGCCAGCGCCGCCAGCGCCGGACCCCCCGGGTAGGGCAGACCGAGGAGTCGCGCCACCTTGTCGAACGCTTCGCCGGCCGCGTCGTCGAGGCTGCGGCCCAAGGCTCGGTACGTCCCCCAAGCGGGCACGTCGAAGAGCACCGTGTGGCCGCCCGACGCGACGAGGCACAAGAACGGCGGCGCCACCTCGCCCGACGCCAAGCTGGCGGCCACGTGCCCCTCCAGATGGTGCACCTTGACGAAGGGAACCCCGAGACCCCAGGCGAGCCCCTTGGCGTAGCTCAGCCCCACGAGCAGCGCGCCCGACAGACCGGGACCGTAGGTGGCCGCGACGGCGTGCACGTCCTTCGCGCGCAGGCCGGCGTCGGTCAGCGCCTGCTGGACGACCGCGTCGATCACGCTCAGGTGCTCGCGGCTGGCGTTCTCGGGCAGGACACCGCCGAAGGGCGCGTGGACGGCGGCCTGCGACGCCACCACGTTCGCCAGCACGTGGGTGCCACGGACGATCCCGACGCCGGTGTCGTCGCAGGAGGTGTCGATCCCGAGCACGTGCACGGCGGCACGATACGCCGTGTCGAGCCGGTAGGCTGGACCCCGTGGACAGCAAGCGCCTCCTCGAGCGGCACGCCCTGCCTCAACCCGTGGTCTGGCGGGTGGGCGACCTCGAGGTGCCGCTCGCGACGAAGGTCGGCGTGCGCGGCTTCCCGGGCGTCGACGGCGCGCTCGTGGCGCTCGCCGACGCGCTGCGACGCGGGCGGGTGACGGTGCGCGGCCGCGCCCTCGACCTCACCGGTGCACCGGCGGCGCTGCCGATCTGGGCGCACCTGAGCGGGGTGTCGGCGACCTGGACGGTGGCGACGCCGTCCGCGGCGACCCGGCGCGCGGCGGCGGCCTCACTCGAAGCAGCGGCTTCGCTCGAAGCCGCGGCCGGCGCGGGCTTCGAGGACGTCGAGGTCGTGGCCGCTCTGCCGTGGGAGGTGGCCGGTCGCTTCGACACGATCGTGTGGCGGCCGCCCGCCGATCGCGGCACCCTCCGCGTGGCCGCGGAGCTGGCGGCCGTGGCCGACCGCGTGACGGCGGAGGGCACCGTCTGGGCGCTCCAGCACAAGGACGAGGGCGCGAAGCGCGGCGAGCGCGCGGCCCTCGAGCGCTTCGACGCCGTGGAGGTGGTGGCGCGGGTGGGCGGATGGCGCCTGGCGGCGCTGCGCGGTCCGAGGCCGGGCGCCGCACCGACGGTGACCACGACCTTCGACGCCGCCGACGGGAGCGCGACGGGCGTGGTGGGCACGTTCGCGGCGCAGAAGGAGGACGTGGGGACGGCGGTGCTGCTGCGCGCCCTGCACGGGGCGGCGGTGGCCGGTGCGCGCGTGCTCGACCTCGGCTGCGGCACCGGTCTCCTGGCACGCCGGGCGCTGCTGGCGGGCGCGGCCGAGGTCGTGGCCGTCGACGACGACCTGGCGGCGGTGCGGAGCGCCGAGGGCCTGTTGCAGGACGACCCCCGGGCCCGCGTGGTGCATGCGGACCTGCTCGACGGCCTGGGGCCGCTCGGGTTCGACGCCGTCTGGTGCAACCCGCCCTTCCACGTGGGGCGGCAGGTGGTGGGCGACCTGTCGCGCGCCTTCGTCGCCGCCGCCCACGTGGCGCTGCGGCCCGGTGGCGAGGCCTGGTTCGTGGCGAACCGGGCGCTCCCTTACGAGGCGGAACTGGCCGACTGGGCGGCTTGGGGCGACGCCACACCCGCGGAAGAGCGCACGTTCAAGGTGTTGTGGGCGCGGCGCGCGCCCTGACGGGCGTCCGGTCGCCCACCTCGTACCCCGGCGCCACGTGCAGGGAGAGCACGCGGCCGCGAGGTCCGACGAAGCGTTCCAAGACGGCGCGGCAGGCGGCCTCGGTACCTTCGGCGGTCACGACGCCGATCGTCGGGCCGGCGCCCGAGAGGAAGGCGGCGTAGGCGCCCGCGCCGCGCAGAGCCTGGCGGGCGTCGCGCAGGCCTGGCACCAGCGGTTCGCGGTAGGGCTCGTGGAGGACGTCGATCGAGGCGGTGCGCAGGAGATCGGGCTCGTCGCGGGCGACGGCCAGCGCCCACAGCGCCGCGCGCGACGCCGTGCGCACCGCGTCGTCGCGGTGGACGGCCGTCGGGAGCGCCGCGCGCGCCTTGGCGGTCGGCAGGTGGAACGTCGGCACGCCGAACAGGAGCCGCCAAGCGGGCGGGACGGCGAGCACGGCCGTCGCGTACCCGCCCTCGGCGCGGGCCGCCGATACCGTGAAGCCGCCGTACACGGCGGGTGCGACGTTGTCGGGGTGGCCCTCGAGCTCGGCGGCCAGCTGGAAGACGCCGTCGCGTCCCAGGGCGCCGTCGCACCAGGCGTCGGCCAGGGCCGCACCCGCCACCAGCGCGGCCGACGACGACCCGAGCCCGCGCGCGAGCGGGATCGGGTTCTGCGCTTCGAACGCCACCGTGGGCACCGTTCGGCCGAGTTGCGCGAAGGCGGCGCGGAACCCCGTGTGGACGAGCCCGTCGGCACGTTCGGGAACCTTGCCCTCACCTCGGTAGCTGAAACGGTCGCGGTCGGCGGGCCGCGCACGCACCTCGAGCCACAGGTCGAGCGCCAAGCCCAGACAGTCGAAACCGGGTCCGAGGTTGGCGCTGGTGGCGGGCACGCGAACGGTGAGCGGCGAAGTCGCCATCCGGCCGAGCCTAGCATCCACCCGAGCGCGGCTTCAGGCGCCCCGGCCCGCAGCGTGCTCCAGGACCGCACGCGCCTGCGGTAGCGCGTCGGCCACGTCGCCGGCGCCGATCCCGGCCGAGGGTGTGTGGCCCTCCACTGCGAACCGTGCGAGCGCTCGGCGGGCGGCCTCGGCATGGAGCGCGACCGCAGCGGCCGCCAGATCGAGCCGGTCCGTGCGTCGACCCGAGGGTTCTTCACGGTGGGCGTCCGCGGCCGCCGCCAGCACGGCGCCCACCGCCCCCGCCAGCACGTCGCCGGCGCCCGCCGTGGCCAACGCCGCCGGACCGCCGGGCACGAGCCCGAGACGTCCGTCCGGCGCCGCGATCACGCTGGAGGGACCTTTCAGGACGACGACGGCGCCGGTTCGTGCCGCCAGCTCGGCGGCCGCGGCGAGCGGGTCGGCGGCGACGTCGGCCGCGGAGCGGCCCAGCCACCGCGCGGCCTCGCCCGCGTGCGGCGTGAGCACGACGTCGCCGTGGGCGCGCACCGCGGCTTCGAGGTCGGGCTGCAGCGCACCGCCGTCGAGCACGACGGGAACACGCAGAGCGTCCAGCAGCGCCGCGACGGTGGCGCCGTCGGCTTCGAGGCCCGGTCCGACGACCAGCGCCCGTGCCCGTTCGGCGGCGTCCTGCGCGGCCAGCGTCCGGGCGCCCGTCGGCGTCGTCTGCCATGGCACGCTCACCACCTCGGCGAGCCGGGGCGCGCGCCCCGTCGTGGCGCACGTGACGTAGCCCGCGCCGGCGCGCAGCGCACCGCGGGCGGCGAGTTCGGCGGCGCCCGGGTAGCGCGCCGAGCCGGCCACCACGAGCACGGCACCGGCGCGGTACTTGTGCACGTCGCTCGCGCGGCGCGGCAGCGCGGTGCCGGCCAGGAAGTCGTCCCACACGCGGCCGCAGGCGTGCTCCGCCACGAGGTCCGTGGGCAGGCCGAGGTCGTCGAGCGACCAAGCGCCGTAGTGCTCGCGGGCGGGCGCCAGCCACGACGCCGGCTTCATGCCGCTCAACTGCAGGGTCCAGGTCGCGTCGAGGACCGGACCGGCCGCCACCGCCCGGTCGGCGCCGAGCCCGGTCGGCACGTCGACGGCCAAGACCGGTCGTCCGGCTCGTCGCACCGCCTCGAGCCAAGCGAGGAGCGGCCCGTCCAACGGACGCGTGAGCCCCGCGCCCAGCAGCGCGTCGATCACCAGGTCCGCGCCTGCCAACAGCTCGGGCGTGGGCGGGCCGAGGCGCACGACGACGCGCGCGCACGCGCCCGGCGGAAGGTCCTGGAGGGCGGCGCGTGCGCCCCTCGCCGTCGCCGTCTTGGGCGTCTCGTCGACCTCGAACACGGTGACGCGGCGACCACGGCGCGCGAGTTCGCCCGCCGCGACGTACCCGTCGCCGCCGTTGTTGCCGGGTCCCGCGAGGACGACGACGTGGCGCGCAGCCGGCACCTGGCGGACGGCGAAGCCGGCCACCGCGCGCCCCGCGCGCGCCATGAGCAGGTCGGGGGGGAGGCCGGCCCGATCGGCGGCCGCGTCGAGCGCCGCGACGTCGCGCGCGCGGAGGAGGTGCATGCCCCACTCTACGTGGGGCCCCCCACTTTACGTGGGGCCCCCCACTTTACGTGGGGCGAGCGACCCTCAGCCGGCCAGCACCTCGTCGATGCGGGCGAGCGTGGCGTCGTCGAGTTCCACGTCCGCCGCCGCCACGTTGTCTTCGAGCTGGGCGACCTTCGTGGCGCCGGTGATCACGCTGGCCACGCCCGGCTGACGCAGCACCCACGCCAAGGCGAGCTGGGCGCGCGTGATGCCCAGGTCGTCGGCCACGGCCTTCAGCGCCTTCACGCGCGCCACGTTCTCGTCCGTGAGGAAGCGCTCGCGGAAGCCATCGTTGTCGGCGAAGCGCGACCCTTCGGGGACCCCCTCGTCGTACTTGCCGGTGAGCATGCCCATTGCGAGCGGGCTCCAGACCACCAGGCCGATGCCCTTCGGTTCGGTGGTGGGCAGGATCTGCTCCTCGACGCGCTCGCGGTACAGCATCGAGTACTGCGGCTGCTCGGTCACCGGCGCCACCAGGCCGTTCGAGGTGGCGTAGGCGTGGGCCTCGGCGATCTGCGCCGGGCTCCACTCGCTGGTGCCCCAGTAGTGCGACTGGCCGCTGCGCACGACGTCGCTGAAGACCTCGACGATCTCCTCGAGCGGCGTCTCGGGGTCGTAGCGGTGGGCGAAGTAGATGTCGACGTAATCGGTCTGCAGCCGCTCGAGCGACCGGTCGATCGACTCGAGCACGTGCTTGCGCGAGAGCCCGCGGTCGTTGATGCCGTCGGACATCGGCCAGAACACCTTCGTCGACAAGACGAGCTGGTGGCGCGGGAGGTCGAGGTCGGCGAAGACCTCGCCCATGAAGGTCTCGCCGGCGCCGCGCGCGTAGGCGTCGGCGTTGTCGAAGAAGTTGATGCCCTTCTCGAACGCCTTCGCCACGATGTCGGTGATGAGTTGCTTGTCCTGTACCGAACCCCCGTAGGTGGTCCAGGCGCCCAGGCTGATGGCGCTCACCTTCATGCCGGCACGGCCGAGTCTGCGGTAGATCATCAGGGTTGCCTCCGTCCTGCATGGTACCGGGCGGGCCGGAGCGAAGACGACCCACGCGCGTCCAACGAGGTAGGGCACGACGTAGGGTAGAGTGCGGCATGCGCAAGACGAGCGTCTACCTGCCGAGTGACCTGAAGGCGGCCCTGGAACGGGAAGCCGCGCGTCGTGGCGTGTCCGAGGCCGACGTCATCCGGGCGGCGTTGCGCGACGCCGTCGTCCGCCCGGAACCCACGCTTGGCCTGTTCGAGGCCGAGCCGTTCGCCGAACGGGTCGACGCGTTGCTCGTCGGGTTCGGCGAACGGTGATCGTCGCCGACACGAGCGGTCTGATCGCGCTGTTCAACCGGGCCGAACCGAGGCATGCCGCCCTCGTGAACGCGCTGCGCGCAGACCGTGGGCCCCTCGTGGTCTCGCCGTTCGTGCTCGCGGAGGTCGATCATCTGATCGCCACGCGCGTCGGTGCGGCCGCTGCGATCGCGGTCGTCCGCGAGTTCGCCGGTGGCGCCTACGAGTTGGTTGCCATCGACGAGGACGATCTCCACGTCATCGGCGACGTGATGGAACGCTACGTCGACCAGGCGATCGGCGTCACCGACGCGTCGATCGTCGTGCTCGCCGATCGCTACGCCACGCGGACGGTCCTCACGCTCGACCACCGGCACTTCGACGTGCTGCGCTCGCTCGACGGCTCGCCCTTCGAGATCGTGCCCTAGGCTCCGCTACCCGGTGGATCGGGCTCGAACAGGGTCTCGATCGTGCGCTCGAAGAGCGCGGCGAGCGAGAACGCGAGGGGCAGGGTCATGAGCAGCGTTCGGCCGCAGGGCCCCGCAAGTGGTTCCTCGAGGGTCGGTAGGATGCGCCATGCCCAACGACGACGACGCCGTCCGTCCGGTCGACCTGCCGCCCGACCTGGCCGAACGACTGGGGGCGCCCGGCGCCTTCCCGTACACCCGCGGCGTCCACGAGCGCATGTACGCCGACGGCCGCACGTGGACCATGCGCCAGTACGCCGGGTTCGGCAGCGCCGAAGCGACCAACGCCCGCTACCGCCACCTCTTGACGCAGGGCGTCACCGGGCTGTCGGTGGCCTTCGACCTGCCCACGCAGCTCGGTCTCGACCCCGACGACGCGCGCGCGCGTGGGGAGGTGGGTCGCGTGGGGGTGTCGATCGCCAGCGTGGAGGACATGGCCACGCTGTTCGGGGGCATCCCGCTCGGCGAGGTCACCACCTCGATGACGATCAACGCTCCGGCCGCCATGCTGCTGGCGCTCCTCACGCTCGAAGCCGAGCGCCAGGGGGTGTCCCTGGCGTCGCTCGCGGGCACGGTACAGAACGACGTCCTCAAGGAGTACGTCGCGCGTGGGACGTACATCTTCCCGCCGGATCCGTCGATGCGGTTGACGGTCGACTTGATGCGGTGGTCGTCGGCGCACACGCCGCGGTGGAACACGATCAGCGTCAGCGGGTACCACATGCGCGAAGCCGGTAGCACCGCGGCGCAGGAGATCGCCTTCACGCTGGCCGACGCCGTCGCGTACGTCCGCGCCGCCGCCGACGCCGGGCTGGGCGTCGACGAGGTCGCGCCGCGACTGTCGTTCTTCTTCGCCTGCCACGGCGACCTGTTCGAGGAGGTGGCCAAGTTCCGCGCGGCGCGGCGCCTGTGGGCGTACCTGGCGCGCGACCTGCTGGGCGCGCGCGACCCTCGATCGCAGATGCTCCGTTTCCACACCCAGACCGGCGGTTCGACGCTGACCGCGCAGCAGCCGCTCACCAACGTCGTGCGGACCGCGTACCAAGCGCTGGCGGCGGTGCTGGGCGGCACCCAGAGCCTGCACACGAACGCGTACGACGAGGCGCTCGGTTTGCCCACCGAGGCGAGCGCGACGCTGGCCCTGCGCACGCAGCAGGTGCTGGCGTTCGAGACCGGCGTCCCGGCGTACGTCGACCCGTTGGCCGGCAGCGTCGTCGTGGAGCGCCTGACCGACGCGCTGGAGGCCGAGGCGCGACGATGGTTCGACGAGGTCGAGGCCCGCGGGGGCGCGGTCGCCGCGATCCGGGATGGGTACCTCCAGCACGCCATCGAGGAGGCCGCCTACGCCCACCAGCGGGCGATCGAGTCCGGCGAGCGCGTGGTGGTGGGCGTCAACCGCTTCACCGACGACGCGACCGTCGACGTCCCGGTGCAGGCGATCGATCCCGACGTCGAGGCGCAGCGGGTGGCCGAGGTGAGGCGGGTGCGCGACCGCCGCGACGGTGCCGCCGCCTCGGACGCCCTCGCGCGGCTGGCGCGCGACGCCGCCGGTTCGGAGCCGCTGATGGACGGGCTGCGCGACGCGTTCCGCGCCCATGCCACCCTCGGCGAGGTGTGCGGTGCGCTGCGCGAGGTGTGGGGCGAACACCGGCCCTGACGCGCGCTCAGGAGGCGGTCGGCAGCCCCGTCCGCTGACCCCGCGCCAGCGCCGCGAGCACGTCGACGGTCAGTTCCAGGTACGAGCGTCCGTCGGCGACGTGCGCGTCTTCGTCCAGGTAGCCGTTCACGCCGGTGTGGTCGCACGGCCCGAGCTCCACGACGTCGAGGATCCCGCGCGCCCGCGCGACGTTCCACGGCGACCACGCGACCCGCGACCAGCGCCCCGGGAAGAACCAGGCCGCCCAGCGTTGGATGCGGTCCTGGTCGCCGAACACGTGCACGGCATGGTCCACCTCGAGCACACCGGGATCGGCGGCCATCACGCCGCCGAGCATGAGGACGGTCACCTCGGCGCCCGTCGCCTCCTTCAGGAAGGGCGCGGTGCCGAGCGCCACCTGGGCGCCCCCGCTGTACCCCACCAGGACGATCCGGCCGCCGCGGCCGCCGTAGCCGCGCCGACGGAGCGCGCGCAGCACGAGCGCCGCGCTGCCCCGGTTGTAGTACGGACCGTACCGGCGGTCGACGGACACGAGCACCTGCCAGAAGTTGCGCGCGTTGATGAGGAAGCCTGCGACCTGTCCCAGGCGGCGGCTGCTCAGTTTGCCTCGCAGCGCCCAACGCCAGACACGGGCGAAGACGCGCTCGCCCGTGAGCGCCCGGTTGGTGACCGAGTAGGGGAAGACCTCCAGCACGCGGCTCTGCGGCAGCGCGCGCCGGAGCGCCGCCACCAGGCGGGCCTCGCGGCGCGCGTGGGTCATCGGGCCCACGGCGTGGATGCCGCTCAAGAAGACCAGCCACGGGTCGACCGAGGACGGCGGCACCAGGTCGGACTCGGCCACCGCCGGCTCGTCGACCGTGGTGGCCGTCAACGTCGCGTCGTCCTCGGCGTCGTCGCCGAGTTCGGGCTCGAGGTCGCGGGCACCCTCGCCGAACCAGCCCGCCCACCAGCCGAGCGTCTCGAGCGGCGCCAGGGCGCCGGCGACGAGCACCGCCGCCAGTGCGACGAGGGCCAAGGTGGTCAGGTCGATCCCCATCAGTGCACGTCCGCGCTCTCGCCCTGGGGCGTCCCGGCCACGCGCCGGCGCAGGCGCTTGGCGATCGTCGTGAACGGACGGCCGATGGTGCGTTGCAGCAGTTGGACCAGGAGCCAGCCGCCCGCGGCGCACACGGCCGCCTCGGCGAAGCTCAGGTCGAGCAGCGTGGCGGTGGCGACGAGGCTCGCCAGGAGCGTCCAGATCGACAGCGCCACGTACAGTGCGGCGCCGAAGTACGGGGCGAGCACGAGCACACCGAACAGCTGCGGCGCGTGCGCGAGGCCCGTCGCCGCGACGACGTCGCGCCACGACCGCGGCGCGTCGAACGCCACCCCGCCCAACCACCAGACCGAGGTCGCCCACACCAGGAAACCGCTGACGAACAGCGCCGCCTGGAGCAGCAGGCTCGCGGCGAAGCGCCGGGGCGCCACGCCGACCGCGAACAGCGCCACGCTCTGGCCGGTCGCCAACGACAGACCGGCGAGGAACGCCACGAAGAGCCCCAGGCGCAACCGGGTCGGGTCGGCGACCACCAGCGCGCGGAACGCGTCCGGATCGAGGGCCAAGGCGCCGCCGATCAGCTCCACGAGGCTCACCCGACTACCCTAGCACCCGCCTGCGTCGCGTCCTGCACGCGCTTCACGGCTTCAGTGGTGATGGCCGTGCTGCAGCTCGCCCTTGGCCAGCGGGATGCGGTCGCCGCGGAACCACCAGGCCGCCAAGCCGGTGGTGATGGGCACCGCGAGGATCAGGCCGATCGAACCGACGAGCGTGTGCACCACCTCGTTCGCGACGAGTTCCAGGTTGACCGCCCGCGCCAGCGGCACCTCGCCCAGGTTCAGCAAGATGAACAGGGCGAGGCCGGAGCCGGTGTACGCCAACACGAGCGTGTTGACGAGCGAGCCGACGTGGTCGCGGCCGACGTTCATGCCGCGGCGGTAGAGCTCGCGCAGCCCCAGCGAGGGGTCCGTGTGGGCGAGCTCCCGCACGACGCTCGCCTGCACGATCGTGATGTCGGTGAGTGCGCCGAGCGCGCCGATCAACAGCCCGGCGAGGAGCAGGCCGCGCAGCGCCACCTGCGGCGCCGCCGACAGCAAGAACATCGCGTCCTCGTTGCCCAGGCCCGTCAGACGCGCGGCGTCGCTGAAGCCGATCCCGAGGACCATCGTGACCGCGACCGCGGCGTACGTGCCCGCCAACGCCGCCGTCGTGCTCCAGCTCACACCGTGGACGAAGTAGATCGCGAGGAGCAGGATGCCGCCCACGCCCAGCATCGACACGAGGACGGGGTCCCAACCGTCGAGGATGCGCGGCACGATGAACGAGACCACGATCCCGAGGCTGACGGCGGTGGCGGCGACGGCCCGCAGCCCCTTCAACCCCGCCACGAGGAACGACGCGACCGCGAACAGCGCCACCAGCCATCCGAGCGCGGGGCGGCGCACCCAGTCGGTCACGACGTAGACACGGTCGCCCCCCGGCCCGGGCGAGAAGTAGAGCTCGACGCGTTCACCGACCTCGTACGGCGGCAGCTCGAAGGTCCCGCTCGGGTCGGGTTGCGGAAGGTCGGCGCCGATCACGCGGCCGTCGGGCAAGAGCACCAGCGCGCCCGCCGGTGGTTGGCTCCGCTCGACCAGCTCGAGGATGCGCCCCTCGACGTACCCCGTCGCGTCGTCCTGGGCTCCGGCCAGCGACCCCAGCGTCGCCAGGATGCCGAAGAGGACCGCCGACCACCCGCGTCCGCCTACGCGGGTCGGCACTCGGGGCACATCCCGTAGAGCGTGAGCGCGTGATCGCGGACCTCGAAACCGCCGGGCAGGGTCACGCCCTGCAGCACGGCGACCGGACAGGTGGCGTGCAGCTCGAACACCCGGCCGCAGGCTTCGCACCGGAAGTGGTGGTGATGGCCGCGTCCGGTCCGTTCGAAGCGCGTCGACTCGTTGGGCAGGTGGACGGCGACGACCTCGCCGTGCGCCTCGAGGGTGTTCAGGTTGCGGTAGACGGTGGCGAGACCGAGCGTGTCGTGATGGCGCGCGGCGTGCTCGAGGACCTCTTGTGGGGTCAGCGGACCGGCTGCCTCATCGAGGGCCTGCAGGATGGCGCGGCGTTGGATGGTCTGACGCATCTGCGGCCGAGCCTACCATCCGTGGCGGTCGGCGGCCGTCTCCGTCGAGAACTCGTTCTCGACCGGGGGCCCTCAACCGCGGCGCGTGCGCATCGGCCCCAACGGCTCGCCACCGAGCAGGTGCAGATGCAGGTGGTCGACCTCCTGGCCACCGTGCGCCTTGCAGTTCACGATGAGGCGGAAGCCGTCCTCGGCGATCCCCTCCTGCTCTGCGACCTTCCGCGCCACCAGGAAGAGCCGCCCGAGCGCGGCCTCGTCGTCGGACGTGACGTCGGCGGCCGTGGGGATCACGTGGTTGGGGACGATCAGGACGTGGACGGGCGCCTGCGGGTGGAGGTCCCGGAAGGCGGTCACCAGCTCGTCGCGGTAGACGACGTCGGCGGGGATCTCACCGCGGACGATCTTGAGGAAGAGCGTGTCGGTGTCCATGACCGAGCATAGCGCCCCCGGGGACGGCGGGTCTCCCGCTTGACGCGGGCGCGACCCGGTCGTGTAGGCTGAGCGCCATGTTGAGAATGAGATGCGATTCTCAACTGGTGACGCCGAGATCGGGCGTCCCTCCACGTTCAGGAGACCCCATGCGACACCTCCGCCTCACGCTCGCCCTCGTGAAGCGCGCGGGCGCGAGCGTCAGACCGCGGCGGTCGCCCCTTTGAGGTCGGCCATCGTGAACAGTGCCCGCAGCGCCACGCCCGCCTCGGCCAACGCGTCGCCACCGCCCGCCTGCCGGTCGATCACGCACAACGCGTGGTCGACCTCGGCGCCGGCTTCGCGCAGGTCGGCGGTGGAGAGCACCACCTGCCCGCCCGACGTCACCACGTCCTCGATCACCAGGACGCGCTTGCCGTCGACCTCGGCGCCCTCGGCGAGCCGGCGCGTGCCGTACGGCTTCGCGCTCTTGCGCACGAACGCGGTCGGGATCCCCGTCAGCTGGGAGAGCATGACCGCCAGCGGGACGCCGCCGAGCTCGAGACCGGCGAGGACCTCGGTCTCCTCGGGCACCATCGGCGCCAGCGCCGACGCGATCTCGCGCAGCAGGTGCGGTTCGGCCTCGAAGCGGTACTTGTCGAAGTACTCGTGGCTCACCGCCCCGGAGCGCAGCAAGAACTCGCCGGTCAGGTGGGCGTGGGCGTACACGGCGGTCGCGAGGGCGTGTCGGTCCATGGGCGCATGCTAGCGCGGCGCCGGAAGGGCGCCCCGCGGTCGCGCTCAACTTGAGCGGGGGGAAGCGGTGTGCTAGAGTCTTGCGGTTGGACCGGTCGCGATCCGGTCACGCTACCGAGCGGCACGGCCGCACCCAAGCGGCCCCGCCGCAGACGTTCACCGGCCCCAGGGCCACCGAGGAGCACACAACGATGGCGCGCAACGCATCGGCGATGAAGTACCACAAGCAGTCGGAGAAGCGTCGGCTGGCGAACAAGGCCCGCAAGACGACCATCCGGACGTTCACCAAGAAGGCCGTCGCGGCGGCCGAGGGTGGCGACGTGAGCACCGCGGCCAAGTTCGAGAAGGTCGTCCAGAGCCTGGTCGACAAGGCCGCCAAGGGCTCCACGCTCCACAAGAACACCGCAGCGCGGCGCAAGTCGCGCCTCGCGAAGCGCATCAAGGCGCTGCAGGGCGACGCCGCTCAGGGCTGATCGAGCCCGGGTCGATCGCCACGTCCAGTCCGTCACCATCGACGCGCGACGCTCCGGCGCCGCGCGTCGTGCTCGTCTCGCCCAAGCACGCCGCCAACGTGGGCGCGGCGGCGCGGGCGATCGCCAACTTCGGCCTCGGGCCGCTCTGGTTGGTCGCACCCCGGTGCCGCCTCGACAAGGAAGCCTACGCCCTGGCCACCCACGCCGAAGGCGTGCTGGACGCGGCGGTCGAGGTGGCGACGCTCGACGAGGCGCTCGCCGACCGCGACTGGGCGGTGGCCACCTCGGCGCGGCGGCGGCGCCATCACGGGCACACGGCGGCGGATCCCGAGGCGGTGCTGCCCACGCTCGTGGGACGTCGCTCGGCGCTCGTGTTCGGACCCGAGGAGTCGGGACTCGACAACGACGCGCTCGACCGTTGTCAGGCGGTGGTCACCGTGCCGACCGCCGGCGCCGCCTCGATCAACCTGGCGCAGACGGTGGTGGTGCTCGGCTACGTCTGGCACCGGGCGACGGTCGACGACGACCGGTCGCCCGGTGCCGCGCTCACGGCGGCGCCCGCTCACACGGCGCCGTCGGCGGCGGCCGGCTACGGCGAGCCGCCGGAGCGCGCCCAGGTGGAGGCGATGTTCGAGCAGTTGCGCGTGCTCCTGCGACGCGTCGGCTACACCGACGCCGCCCGCGAGACGGCCGTGTTGCGCAAGTACCGGACGCTGTTCGGCCGGGCCGCGCCGTCGGCGGAGGAGGTCACGTTGCTGCGCGGCCTCTGGTACCAGCTGGCGTGGGCGGTCGAGCAGCCGCCCGGGCGGCTGCCGGCGCGGGATGCGGAGCCGCACCCACCTTCACCGTCTTCCGACGAATCGTGCTAGAGTTCCAAGGTTGACTCGCGCGGACCCTCGAGGGGTCCGTTCGGCGAAGGGTCCGCCCCGCGGCCCGCACGGGTCGTCCGGTCCACGAAGATCGGCCGCGACCCGCACCCCCCCGGACGTTCCGGGCCCCACAGGAGGATCACCATGCCGCGCGTCTGTGCGATCACCGGCAAGAGGACGATGAGCCAAACGACCAGCAAGCGCAAGGGTTCGCCCAAGCGCAAGGGCGGGGTCGGCCTGAAGCAGGTCGGCGTGCACAAGCGCACCTTCAAGCCCAACCTCGTCAAGAAGACGCTCTGGGTCGACGGCAAGGCGCAGCGCGTGTGGATCAGCGCCAAGGCCCTGCGCCAGCTCGATCCCACGCTGCTCGTCAACCCCAGCAAGTAAGCGCGCGCTGCCGCTCGGCGGCACGCAGGACCTGGCGGACGCCTCCTCGTGGGGCGTCCGCTTCGTGTGGGACCCGACCGCCACGGCCACCGCGGACGGCACCCACGCGTCCGTTTCGGTCGACGCCGTCGCCGCACGCCTTGCGGTCGCAGCGGCGCTGGGTGTAGCCTGGCGGGTCATGAGAATCGATTCTCGCCTCCATCCCGGCCGCGTGGCGCTCCTCGTGCTCGCGGTCGTGGTCTTCGGTTCCTCGGGCGCCGCCCAGACCCGCCCCTCGGTCGTCGTGTCGATCCACCCCGTGTACGACCTCGTCCGCCAGGTCGCCGGGGACGCGGCCGACGTCGAGCGCTTGTTGCCGGTGGGTGCGTCGCCGCACACCTTCGACCCCACGCCTCGCGACGTCGCCCGCCTGGTGAACGCCGACCTGGTCGTGACGGTGGGCGGGCTCGACCGGTGGCTGCGCGACCTGCTCGACGCGAGCCAGGGGGACGCGCTCCGGCTCGAGCTGCTCGGCTTGGACGAAGTCCGGACGCGCCTGGCCGAGGACTTCCCGGAGCTGGTGCCCGACGCGGATGCCGGGCTCCTGGCTTGGAACTCGCACGTCTGGCTCGATCCTCGGACGATGGCGGCGGCCGTGCCCGTGATCGCCGCGGCGCTCGCCGCCGTCGACCCGGACGGCGCCCAGGGCTACACCGACCGCGCCGGCGCGCTCGTGGCCGACCTGCTCGCGCTCGACATGGAGCTGGCCGAGCGATTGGCCGCGGTGGCGGGCGCCCCCTTCGTGCCGTTCCACGACGCCTGGCCCTACTTCGCGGCGCGCTACGGTCTCGACCTGGTGGTCGAGATCGAGCCGTTCCCCGGCCGCGAACCGAGCCCCGCCTACCTGGCCGAAGCGCTCCGTCTGGTGGCCGACAGCGGTGCGACCGCGGTGTTCGGTGAGGCGCAACTCGACCGACGGCCGGCCCAGGTGGTGGCCGACGAGGCGGGTGTCGAGCTGCACACCCTCGACCCGCTGGGCGGCGTGGCCGGCCGCGAGACCTACGGCGAGCTGTTGCGGTGGAACGCCGACGTCCTGCTCGAGGGTCTGCGATGACGATCACGGCCCGGTCCACCCGATGAGCGCGACCACCGTGACCCAACGACCGCCAGCCGGGGGGCGCGTCCGGGCCGCCGCGCAGGCGCCGGTGCCCGCGCTGCACGTCCACGGCGTCACGGTACGGTTCGGCGAGGCGACCGTGCTGGACGACGTCGGCTTCGACGTCGACGCGGGCCACTTCCTGGCCATCGTCGGCCCGAACGGTGCCGGCAAGTCGACGCTCGTCAAGGTGATCCTCGGGCTGGTGCCGCCGTCGAAGGGGCACACCGCCGTGTTCGGCGTCGACGCCGGCGTGGCGCCCGAGCGGATCGGGTACGTGCCGCAGCTCAAGACGTTCGATCGGTCGTTCCCGGCCACGGCGGTGGAGCTGGTGGTCTCGGGTCTGCGCCGGGTCTGGCCGATCCGCGTGCGGCACGCCGAGCGGGCCCGCGCCACCGCGGCGCTCGCGGACGTGGGCGCCGAGCGCCTGGCCGACCGGGCGCTCGCCCGTCTCTCCGGTGGCGAGCTGCAGCGCGCCTACCTGGCCCGCGCCCTGGTGCGCGAACCCGACCTGGTGCTGCTCGACGAGCCGGCCACGGGCGTCGACTTCCTGGCCGAACACGACCTCTACGACCTGCTCGAGCGGTACCAGGCGCGTACCGGTGCCACGATCGCGATGGTGACGCACGACCTGGCGGCCGCGCGCTACCACGCCTCGCGCGTCCTGGTCCTCAACCGCCGCCTGCACGGGTTCGGCTTGCCCGAGGACGTCTTGTGCGAGCCGTGCCTCAAGGAGGCGTTCGGCCACGTGGGCCACCTCCACGCGGTGGCGTTCTGATGGAGGCGCTGGCCGAGGTCCTCGCGTTCGGCTTCATGCAGCGGGCGTTGGCGGCCGGGCTCCTCGTGGCCCTGATGGCGGGTCTGCTCGGCACGTTCGTGGTCCAGCGGCGGCTGTCGTTCCTTGGCGACGGCTTGGCGCATGCGGCGTTCGGCGGGATGGGGCTGGGCGCTTTCGTGGTCGTGTCGGCGGGGCTGCTCGAGGCGGGCTTCTTGCGCGACCCGCTGTGGGTGGCGATCCCGTTCTCGGTGGTGGCCGCGCTCGGCATCGCGTTCGTGCGCGACCGTACGCAGCTCTCCAGCGACACCGCCATCGGTGTGTTCTTCGCCGTGTCGGTGGCGTTGGGGGTGCTCTTCTTCTCGCGCATCCCGCCGGACGCCGACCTCGGCGTCGACGTGCTCGACCTGCTGTTCGGCTCCATCCTTGCGGTCCGGCAGAGCGAGCTCGTCGCCATCGCGGTGACCGCCGTCCTCGTCCTCGCCACCCTGGGCGCCACCTGGGGGCGACTGGCGTACGCCACGTTCGACGACGAGCTGGCGCGCACCGACGGCGTGCGAACGCGTGCGCTCGAGTACCTGCTCTTCGCGGTCGCCGCGCTGGTCGTGTCGGTGAGCGCGGTGGTGGTGGGCATCGTGCTCATGGCCGCGTACCTGGTCATCCCGGCGGCCACGGCGCGGTTGTGGTCGCGCACGCTCGCCGGCACCAGCGTGCGCGCGATGACGATCGGCGCGCTCACGACGGTGACCGGCGTGCTGGCCTCGTTCCTGATCGACGTGCCGACGGGGAGCGCCATCATCCTCACGCAGGCGACGGTGTTCGTGATGGCGGCGATCTTCCCGCGCCGCTGACGCCGGGTCTTCGTCCGAGGGGTCCTGAGGGACCCGCCATCCGTGGGATACTGCCTCATGCGAAGCGAGTCCGGTCCGCTCGACGCCGCCGCCCTGGTGCGCAGCGCGGCGCTCGCCGACGCCGGCGAGCGCAAATGGGCCGTGTACGTCGCGTTCCTGGTGCTCGGCGCGGCCGGCGCGCTGTTGTCGTTCAGCGTCAACCTGGCGCGCGAGGTCGCCGACCCGAGCGTGGCGGTCGCGACGGTGGTGGCGGTGGTGGTGCTCACCGGGTTGGCGTGGGTCGCGCGCGCCCGCCGGTTGGCCCTGGCGACGTTCGAGTGGTTGGCCGTGGGCGTCGCGTCGGCGCTCCTACTCGGCGCGCTCGCGTACGCGCTGCGTGTCGCTCCCGCCGCCGCGCCGGGCGTGCCGGTCGGTGTGCTGACCACGCTGTACTGGGTGCCGATCGTGTTCTCGTTCAGCTTCATCGCCTTCGACGGGCGCACCGCGACCTACGTGTCGGGCGCGCTGGCGCTGGCGACCCTGGCGCTCGCGTTGCCGGCGGGCCTGGCGCGCTCGACGCTCGGCCTGGTCGACGAGGCGTTCGTGATCGTGCAAGCGTTCGGCGCGTATTTGGTCATCATCGCCGGCCTGCGCTTCTACACCGACTTGCGCGCACCTGCGCCCGCGCTCGAGGGCGCGGCCCGGTCGCTCGACGAGCTCGCCCACACCGACGCGCTCACCGGCCTCGGTACCCGGCGGCAGGCCGAGGCGCTGATGGCGCGCGAGCTCCTGCGCGCCGAGCGCTACGGCCGCTCGTTCTCCGTGCTGCTCCTCGACCTCGACCGGTTCGACCGTCTGAACGCGAAGTTCGGCCGTGCGGCCGGGGACGACGTGCTCACCGACGTGGCGCGTCGGCTCGACGCGTTGATCCGGGGCAGCGACACCGTCTGCCGTTGGGGCGGCGAGGAGTTCGTCGTCCTCGCGCCCGAGACGGACGTGGCCGACGCGGTGCACCTGGCCGAGGCGATCCGCGACCACCTGGCGCGGCACACGCTCGGGAACGGCCATCGGCTCACGGTCAGCGTCGGCGTGGCTGCGTTCCGCCGGGGCGATCGCACACCGGACCTGATCGCCCGCGCCGACGCGGCGCTCTACCTGGCGAAACGGTCGGGACGCAACCTCGTGCGTCAGCAGATCGTGTCGCCAGAGTAAGGCGACGCGTGTGTGGCGCGCTCAGAAACCGTGCTTCTCGGCGATGGGGGCGACGCGGTCGGTGAGCTCGGGCGGCATGGTGATCTTGTCGGGCCAGGGGCGGCCGAAGCCCTCGGCGGCCGTCTTGGGCGTGGCGTCGACCACCCAGGCGGGGCCATCGCGGCCGGCGATGACCTGCACGTCGCGCTCGGGGTCGATGTTGTTCAGCATCGTCCAGACGACGTCCTCGAAGTCGCGCGGGTCGGTGCTCTCGTCGACGACGGCGATCCAGCGCACGCCCTCGGCGGCCGCCTGGCGCACCGCCCACTCGCCCAGGTGCCGTCCTTGGCCGGCGCGCGTCTTGCGGGTGGACAGGAACCAGAAGCCGCCGCCGGGCTGGTGTTGGTCCAGCACCTCGGCGTGCGCCGGCAGCTCCTTACCGTCGCGCTCGGGACCCGGCGTCCACTCGGTCGGCGTGCCGCCCACCTCCTCGGGGTGCTTGACGGTGCCGTCGATCAGCAGTTTGGTGCCGTAGCTCCACGCGCGGCTGGCGTGGTCGAGCACGTCGATCGGACCCTTCGCGAAGGCGCTGTCGCGGCCGGGCACCGCGTTGGCCAGGATCGTGCGCCAGAAGCCGACGTGGTCCTGGGGCGCCACGTCGGCGTCGGTCACCAGCACCACCTTGGCGAACATCATCTGGCCCAACCCGAGCAGACCGTTGGCGACCTTGTACGCCTGCCCCGGATACGACTTGCGGATGGTCACGTTGACGAGGTTGTGGGCGATCCCGGCCGGCGGCATGTGGTAGTCGAGGATCTCCGGCAGGATCAGCTGGGCGGGCACCAAGAAGAGGCGCTCCGAGGCCTCGATCAGGTAGGCGTCCTCCATCGGCGGCCGGCCCACGATCGTGGCCGGGTAGATGGCGTTCTGGCGCATGGTGATGGCGGTGACGTGGAACGCGGGGTAGAGGTCCTCGAGCGTGTAGAAGCCGGTGTGATCGCCGAAAGGCCCCTCGGTCACCCAGTCCTCGTTCGGGTCGACGTACCCCTCGAGCACGATCTCCGCCTGGGCGGGCACCTCGAGGTCGACGGTGATCCCCTTGACGAGCTCGACGCCGCGTCCGCGCAGGTAGCCGGTCAGGCTGTACTCGTTGATGCCGGGCACCGGCGGGATGGGGGCCGTGGCGGCGTACGTCAGGGCCGGATCTCCGCCGAGCGCCACGGCCACTTCGAGCCGCTCGCCACGGCGCTTGGCCGCCTCGAGGTGGCGCGCGCCCGTCTTGTGGCGCTGCCAGTGCATGCCCGTCACGTCGCGGCCCATCACCTGCATGCGGTACATGCCGATGTTGACGTCGGCCGTGTCGGGGTCCTTGGTGATCACGAGCGGCAGGGTGATGAACGGCCCGCCGTCTTGGGGCCAACACTTCAGCACCGGCAGCCGGCCCAGGTCGACCTCGTCGCCGCGCCACACGACCTCTTGCACGGGTGCGCGCCGCACGCGTTTGGGCGGCAGCGCCGCCAGTTCGCGCAGCTTGGGCAGGTTGCTGGCCATCCCCATCAGCCCGCCGCCCACCCGGACGTCCAGGAGCGCCCGCAGACGGCCGGTCAGGTCGTCGAGGTCGTCGAGCCCGAGCGCCCACGCCATGCGGCGGCGGGTGCCGTACAACCCGATCACCACCGGGATCCCCTTCCCGTCGACGTCCTCGAACAGGAGCGCCGGACCGCCGGACTTGACCGCGCGGTCGGCGAGGGCGGTGATCTCCAGGTCGGCGGAGACGCGCTCGGGCACGCGCACCAGTTCACCGTTGGCCTCGAGGAAGCTCAGGAAGCGTCGCAGGTCGGCATGCATGCCCGCATGGTACCGACGCAGCGGCGGTCCATGACGGGCTCTGGACACCTTCGTGCCGGAAGAGGAGCCCGGATCAGCCGTGGCCGAACGCTGCGACCGCCAGCGGGTCGTCGGCGGGCGCCAGCGGGCCCACCAGCCGCGCCAAGTCGTCCTTGAGCGCGGCCAGGCCCGCGCCCGTGACCGCCGACACGACCGGCGCGTCGTCGTAGCGCGTCACCAGGTCGCGCAGCACGAGCGGGTCGGCGGCGTCGGCCTTGTTGAGCACGACGCGCCGCGGGCGCGTCACCTCGAGCTCGTCGAGGATCCGGTCGACGGCGCTCACCCGGTCGGGGGCCCCCGGCGCCGCCGCGTCGACCACGTGCAGCAGCAGGTCGGCGTCGTGGAGCTCCTCGAGCGTGGCGCGGAAGGCGTTCACCAGCTCATCGGGCAGGTCGCGGATGAAGCCGACGGTGTCGGTGTAGATCACCTTGGCGCCCCACGCACCCAGTCCCGGCAGCCAGCCCTCGCGGCTGGTGGGGCGGAGCGTGGCGAACAGCGCGTCGCGGCTGAGCACGTCGCTCTTGGCGAGCGCGTTGAACAGCGTGCTCTTGCCGGCGTTCGTGTACCCGACCAGCGCGATCGTCGGCACCGGGCCGGCGGTGCGCCCCTTGCGGGTCTCGGTACGGCGCTTGGAGATGGCGTCCACCGCCTCCTCGAGGGCCGTGATGCGGGCGCGGATGCGGCGGCGGTCGACCTCGAGCTTCGTCTCGCCGGGTCCGCGCGTGCCGATGCCGCCGCCGAGGCGCGACATCGCCTTGCCACGCCCCGCGAGCCGCGGCAGCTGGTACTGCAGCTGCGCCAGCTCGACCTGCACCTGCGCCTCGCGCCCCTTGGCGTTCTGCGCGAAGATGTCGAGGATCACCTGGGTCCGGTCGAGCACCTTCAGGCTGGTCGACCGGTCGAGTTCACGCGTCTGGGCCGGCGTCAACTCGCGGTCGAACACCAGCAGGTCGGCGTTCTCGTGGTACGCCGCCGACACCAACTCGTCGAGCTTGCCGCGGCCCACCAGGGTGCGCGGATCGGGGTTCGGGCGCCGCTGCAGGCTGCGGGCGGCCACCGTGCCCCCGGCGCTCCGCACCAGCTCGGCCAGCTCGTCGAGCCGCGCGGTCGCCTCGGCCTCCCCCTCGCCGGTGTCGACACCCACCAGCACGGCGCGCTCCTCGGAGCCGCGGCGCACGTCGCGCGCTTGCCAGGAGCGCGCCAGCTCCTCCTCGAGCGCCGCGATGCGCCGCAGGGCGTCGTCGCGTTCGAGCTCGCGCATGTCGACGGGCGGGTCGATGAGCCAGTCCTCCTGGTCGGAGGTCGGCGGCGCCACCATCGCCACGTGGGCGGCGCCCAGGACGACGTCGCCGCGGTCGTTGGCGCCCACGTCGACGGCCACCATCATGTCGAGCCGGTGCAGGAACAGCGTGGTGAGGTCGGGGCTCGAGAGACCGGTCGGCTTGAGGTGCACGTGGACGAGTCGCAGGCCACGCAGCCGGGACTCGGCCTCGCCCGCCGTCGGTGGCAACGGGGTGTCGGCCGCGTCGCCGGCCGCGACGGTGAGCACACGCCCACGGCGGTCGATGAGGACCGAGACCGGGCGGGCGATCTCGAGCGCCAGCTCGCCCATCGCACGCGCGAGCTCCGGCGTGACCGCCCGTTCGGGCGGCACCCGGCGTCGGTAGAGGTTGGAGAGTCGCTTGACCTGGTTGGCCTTGAGGCCTGAGAGCTTGCCATGGACCTTGTCGATGGCGTCAAGGTAGCACGCGCCGCCGCGGCGCCGACGTGCCTGGCGCACGTGGTAGTTTCCGCGGGTGACGCGATCGAGGCGGCTGATGGCGACGTTGTGCGCGCTCCTGATGGCCTTCGCCGGGGCCCAGGCGCCCGTCGCGGCAGGCGCGCCGCTGACGGCGCGCGCGGACGGCCCTTGGACGCTCGTCGCGGGCGACGACCTGGCCCGCGCGCTGGGCGCGACGACCTTCGCCCAGGACGGCGCGCTCACGTTGCGCCTCCCGACCGGGGTGCTGACCGTGTTCGAGGGCCAGCCGGACGCGCTCTGGCAGTCGGCGCGCAGCTCGGAGCCGACCTCGGTGTGGACGGCGCTGCCCGTGCAGGTCCGCGATGGCCGCTGGTTCCTGCCCGAGGACCTGCTGGCGGTGCTCCGCGTGGCGGTCGAGGGCGACGCGGTGCGCCTGCCGGACGGCTCGCTCCGGTCACTGGCCTTCGAGCGGGAGCCGACCGAAGCGGCGGCCACCGGTCAGGTCGTGGCGCTGGGGTCCGCCGTGGAGGGTCTGCGTCTCTTCGCGGAGGGCGTCGCCGGCGAGGCGGCCGTGAGCTTGCTCGCCGTCGACCTCGGTCTGGTGGGCCTGGCCTTCCCGGACCAACAGGCGGCGCTCGACGCGGTGTTGCGCGACCTGGGCGACGACAAGGCGCTGCTCCTGATCGTGACGGCGGTGGCCGAGGCGGCCTGGCAGCCGGCCGTGTTCGTGACGCAAGACGGCCGCGAGACGTTGCTGTCGGCACCCTTCGCCGTGCAGGTGCTCGACGGCGACCCCGAGAACGTGACGCCCGAGGCGCCCGTGGTCGCCGTGGCGTTCCTGCCGCCCGACGTGGACGTGCGCCGGCCGCTGACGCTCCGTTGGGCGGGCGCCTCCGGTACCTGGACGTTGCGCCGCTGAACTCGACGCGTACGCCCCTTAGCTGCTGAGCCAGGTGTCTGGCCGTCTGCTGCAGTTCGCGCTTGAAGTCCGGCAGAACCCAACACCGATGACATCAAGACCACCGGACCGAATCGCACACCGTGAAGCCAAAGCCATCCTGAGCAAGCGGCTGCGTACGGTTGATATCCGTACATTCGTGCTACGTTGTCTTTGTGACGGGAGAGGAGCGAGCCGATGCCTTCGGTGAAAGACAAGCCCAAGACGACGCCGCCCAAAGTGCTTCGAAAACGAACTCGGCGTGACGCTCGCTTGGATCTGCGGCTTCCCGTTGAGGCAAAACGTGTTCTCGAGCGTGCTGCAGAGATGACAGGCGTCAACACGTCCGACTTCGTGATCGGCGCAGCCGTCGAAGCGGCGGAGCGACGGATCTTGAACAGCACGGCCGTCGTGATGCGGCTCGATCGTCAAGAGAGCATTCGCGCAGCTGAGTTGTTGGTCGATCCTCCCTCGCCCAACGAGGAGCTCCGGGACCTGATGACGGCCGATGATTGAGCCGTAGACTGTGTGCTGCATGGCAGCGGAAACAAGTGAGTTCCAAGTCACGCTTCTCGATTCAAGAGTTCACGATCGAGAAGCGTTCAGATGTGGCAAGGTCTACCCAGCGCGGCTCTTGCTGCCGATGAGAACCCTCCGAAGGGCAGCGCGCATCTAGTCGAGTCCGCGAGGACCGACGTCGTGGCCTTCGACGATCTGAACTGAACTCGTCCCAGTGAACAGCGCGCGCGGGCGGCGCGCGTGCTTGCGTCGCAGGTGGTCCACTTGCCCGGGACGCCCGCGCACCCGCACCTCGGTACGATGGCGGTCGGGCACGATCGTCCCCCGCGCGCGCGTGCCGCCGGCGGCACCCACCGCCGCCCGCGCCCCCAGGAGGTCCCACCATGGCCGTCGTCATCGCCAGCGCCGTCCGCACCCCGATCGGCGCGTTCCAGGGCGCCCTCGCCTCCGTCGCCGCCCCGACCCTGGGAACCGCGGCGATCCGCTCGGCCGTCGAGCGGGCGGGTCTCGCACCCGATGACGTCGACCTGGTCTTCATGGGCCAAGTGCTCTCCGCCGGGGCCGGTCAGGCCCCCGCGCGCCAGGCCGCCCGCGGCGCCGGCCTGCCCGATCGCACGCCCGCCGTGACCCTCAACAAGATGTGCGGCAGCGGTCTCGAGGCGATCGTCCAGGCGATCCGGGCGATCGCGGTGGGCGACGCCCGCGTGGTGGTGGCCGGCGGTCAGGAGTCGATGAGCCAGGCCCCCTACCTGCTCCCGGGCGCGCGGGCGGGCTTGCGCCTGGGGGACGGCGCGGTGGTCGATTCGATCCTGCGCGACGGTCTGCTCGACGCCTACGACGGTCGCCACATGGGCAGCTGCGCGGAGATCTGCGCGCGCGACCACGACCTCACGCGCGAAGCGCAAGACGCCTACGCGACGCGGTCGTACCGCCGCGCCCAGGCGTCCACCGCCGACGGTCGCGCCGCCCGCGAGATCGTGCCGGTCACGGTGCCGGGCCGCAAGGGCGACGTCGTCGTCGACACCGACGAGGGTCCGGCCAAGGTCGACTTCGACAAGCTCCCCACGCTGCGGCCGGCGTTCGAGAAGGGCGGCACGGTCACGGCCGCCAACGCGTCGACGCTCAACGACGGCGCCGCGGCGCTGGTGCTCCTGGACGCCGACGAGGCCGAGCGGCGCGGGACGCCGGTGCGGGCGCGGGTGGTGGCCTACACGGTCCACGCCCAGGCGCCCGAGGACTTCACGACGGCGCCCATCGGTGCGCTGCGGGCGCTGTTCGACAAGACCGGCTGGGCGCCCGGGGACGTCGACGTCTACGAGATCAACGAGGCGTTCGCGGTGGTGCCCATGGCGGCCGCGCGGACCTTCGACCTCGACGAGGCGCGCGTGAACGTGTTGGGCGGCGCGGTCGCGCTGGGGCACCCGATCGGCGCCTCGGGCGCCCGCATCGTCGTGACCCTCCTCAACGCGCTCGACACCGTGGACGGGCGTCGCGGCGTCGCGGCGATCTGCATCGGCGGCGGCGAGGCGTTGGCGTTGGCGGTCGAGCGGGTCTGAGGTCGCGGCCGCCTTACGGCCGCGCCACGTCGCCTTCGGGCATGCGGCCGCGCTGCACGGCGTCGGCCACCACCTTGGGCAGACCCCACGCCACGATGTCGAACGCCACGGCGGCGAAGTCGTACTCGATCTTGTCCATGCGGATGTCGATGCCGTCGTCGTCGATCGTGAGGAAGCAGACGTCGGCCCCGGGTTCGCCGTTGAGCGACAGCCCCACCGAACCCGGGTTGACCACCCAGCCCGCGCCCGCCACCTTGCGCAGGTAGGGGACGTGGCTACCGCCGGCGGTGAGCACCGTGCAGCGGTGACGCTGGAGGAGACGGGTGAGGCTGATGGGGTCTTGGTGCAGGTTGGTGCGGGCGCCGGGGTCGTCGGCGCTGCCGTGGAAGGCGCGCAGGCGGCCCACCGGTGTGTCGACCCGGCGTTGGACCGGCAGCGTGCGCAACCACTCGACGTGGCGAGGCTCGATCACCCCGCGCGTCCATTCGAGCGTGGCGTCGGCGACGCCCGCGCGCCCCGCCCGCTTGGCGAAGTCGAAGGCGATCCGCTCGTCGGCGTCCCCGAGGCAGCACTGGACGTTGGCCTTCTGCAGGAGGTCGAGGGTCTCGTTGGGCGCGGGCCCGTAGCCCACCAGGTCACCGAGGCAGATCACCGTGCCGGCCCCCGCCTCACGCATCGAGCGCAGCGCGGCCTCGAGCGCCACCACGTTGGCGTGCACGTCCGAAAGGATGCCGATGACCACGGCGGCAGTCTAGCATCGACCCCGTACGGGCCGAACGCGCCCTGGATCCGCGCACGGAGGCGCTCCGTCGGTGCACGACGGGCTCGCGGCGACGCGGGCCCTCATTCGCGCAGGCGGTCGGACCACCAATCGGTCACGGCGGCCTCGAACGCGTCCGGGCACTCCTCGTGGGGGAGGTGGCCGCAGCCCTCGAGCATGGCGAAGGCCGCGCCGCCGGGGACGCCCGTCAGGTCGTCTCGGAGGTCGCGGCTCGAGGTCGCCGGGACCACCCTGTCTTGTGCGCCGGTCACCACCAGCACGGGGACCCGGACCTCTCCGAGGCGTTCGACGAGCTGCGGTTCACGGCTCGCCTTCACCAGTTCCCACAGCGCCCGGTCCCAGTCGTTGGCCATCAAGGGACGCCGGTAGGCCTCCCACGTGGTCTCGTCGATCGCTTCGGGATCGAACCAAGAGGCGCGCAGGAAGTCCTCGCCCGACGAGCCGCCCAACTGGCGCATCAGGAGCGGCCCGACGCGGTCGGCCTGCGGGGTTCGCAGCAGCGGTTTGCTCCAGGCGGGCGCGCCGCCGCCCTCGTAGACCGCGGGCGCCACCAGGATCAAGCCGGCCACCCGCTCGGGGTGCGCGAGCGCCACCTCGAGCGCGATGGCGCCGCCGGCGGAGTGACCCACCAGCACGGCGCGCTCGGCACCGAGGGCGTCGAGGAGGGCGATCGTGGTGGCGACCTGGGCCTCGGGACCGTACGGGTTCTCGTCGGCGGGCCAGCGGCCGAGCGGACGTTCGGTGAGGCCGAAGCCGGGTCGGTCGAAGGCCACCCCCCAGGGCGCGGCGACGGCGGGGTCGGTGATCCACGGCAACGTCGACGCCCACGAGCGCGTGCTGGCGCCGAAGCCGTGCAACAGCACGACCGCCGGTCCGGTGGCGGCGTCGAGGCCCGTGAGGTCGACCACCGGCACGCCGCCCTGCCTCACCTCGACGTGGACGTCGAGACCGTGCGCGGGCAGCCAGACCGACTCCGGCCAGGCCAGGTCGCGCACGGGGACCGTGCCTTCGAGCGGCGGGACGGGGAACACGAGCGGACCGACGAGGACCGTGGCGAGCAGGACGGCCAGGATCCAAAGGGAGACCTTGAGACGGAACGGCACGCGTGCATCACACCACGCGCCCGCCGGCGGGCGGCGTCGCGCGCCGCTGGTAGGCTGCCCCATGACCCGCCCGATCACCACCTTCTCGATCGTCGCACGCGACCCCGACACCGGCGACCTGGGCGTCGCCACCGCCTCCAAGTTCCTGGCCGTGGGCGCCGTGGTCCCCTTCGCGGTCGCCGGCGTCGCCGCGGTGGCCACGCAGAGCCATGCCAACACGAGCTTCGGCCCGCGGACGATCGACGCCCGGCGCGCCGGCATGCCGCTCGACGCGATCGACCGTGGGTTGAGGACCACCGACGACGCCATCGCCCTGCGTCAGTACGGGCTCGTGGACGCGAGCGGCGCCAGCGTGACCTTCACGGGCGACGGCTGCCACCCCTGGGCGGGGGGCGTGGCGAAACCGGGGTTGGCGGCGCAGGGCAACCTGCTGGCGGGACCGCAGGTGATCGACGCGTTGGTGGAGGGTTTCGAGGCGGACACCGGCCGGTTCCCGGAACGGTTGCTGGCCGGCCTGCTGGCCGCGGACCGGGCCGGCGGCGACAAGCGTGGTCGCCAATCGGCGGCCGTGCTGGTCGTGCGCGAACGCGGCGGCTACGGCGGTCAGAACGATCGCTACATCGACCTGCGCGTCGACGACGACCCCGACCCGGTGCCGCGCCTGATCGCCCACCTCGCGCTGCAACGCCTCTACTTCGACCGCGCCGACGAGCGCGAGCTGCTCCCCATCGAGGGCGAGGTCGAGACGCGCCTGCTCGCCGTCCTGCGTGCGGCGGGTCGGACCCCCGGCGGCGCGTGGGGCGACGAGGCACGAGCGGCCTTGAACGACGTGGCCGGCGTGGAGAACCTCGAGGAGCGGATGCAGCCCGACGACCGCATCGATCCCGCCGTCTTGGCGCACCTCGAGGCGCGGTTCGGCTGACCGGTCGCAGGTCGACGGCGGCCGCGCGCTAACCTTGCGCCATGTCCACCGACGCACGCACCTCCGAACCCGCCGGCGACGACGTCCGCTGGCGCCTCGACAGCCTCTTCGCCGGGCTCGACGCGGCCGACTACCGCGCGGCGCGTGCCGACCTGGCGCACCGCATCGACGCGCTCGAGGCGACGCTGGCGGAGGGTGCGCTCGACGCCCCGCCGACGTCGGTGGTGGAGGCCGGTCCCGGTGGGGACGAGGCGCCCACCTCCACGTGGGACGTCCGTGCCCGTCTGGTCGGGCTGCTCTCCGCCCGTGACACGCTGGCCGAGCGCCTCGGCGACGTGGGCGTGTTCCTGACGGGCTACGTCGCCGTGGACGCGTTCGACGACGCGGCCCAGGCAGAGCAGTCGACGCTGCGACGGCTGACCGCTCGGCTGGGCGCCATCGATGCCCGCATCACGGCGTGGATCGGCCGGCTCGACCTGGACGCCCTGCTGGACGCCCCCGACGACGACTTGGCGCCCTACGCCCATTACCTGCGCCGCACCCAGGTCGCCGCTCGGCACCTGATGGGTGAGGCCGAGGAGGACCTGGCTTCCGCCCTGCTGCCCAGCGGCGGCGACGCGTGGGGCAAGCTGCACGACGACCTGGCCGGCCGGGCGACGGTGCCGTTCACGCCGCCGGGCGCCGACGAGCCCGAGCCGACCGGGCTGGCGCGCCTACGGGTGCTCCAAGCGCACGCCGACCGCGCCGTGCGGGCGCGCGCGTACCACGCCGAGCTCGACCTGCTCGACACCCACGCGGTGGCGTTCGCCGCCGCGATGAACGGCGTCAAGGGGCAGGTGGGCACGCTCGCCGAGCGACGCGGTTGGTCGTCGCCGCTCGCGGCGGCGCTGTTCCAGAACGGCGTCGGTGAGCCGGCGCTCGATGCCCTGCAGACCGCCGTGCGGGCCGCGTTCCCCGACCTGCGCCGGTACCTCAGGGCGAAGGCGCGCTTCCTGGGCATCGAGCGGCTGGCCTGGTACGACCTGTTGGCCCCGGTCCAGACCGGCGAGCCGCGTTCGTTCACGTGGCCCGAAGCGACGGCGTTCGTGCGGACGCGTTTCGCAGCTTTCGCGCCGGCGCTCGAGGCCCTGGCGGTCCGCGCGGTCGACGAGGGCTGGATCGACGTGCTGCCGCGCGTGGGCAAGCGCAACGGAGCCTTCTGCATGGGGGCGCCCGGGGTCCGCGAGTCGCGCGTGATGCTCAACTTCGGCGGCGGCCTCGACGACGTGTTCACCCTCGCGCACGAGCTCGGTCACGCCTTCCACAACGACGCGTCGTACCGCGCTGGGCGCCGGCCCTTGCAGGCGGTGACGCCGATGACGCTGGCCGAGACCGCCTCGATCTTCTGCGAGACGCTGGTCACCGACGCGCTGTTGGCCGAGAGTGACGACGCCACGCGCTTGGCGGTGCTCGAGCAGGACCTGCGTTCGACCGCGCAGCTGACGCTCGACATCGACAGCCGCTTCCGCCTGGAGCGGGCGATCTTCGAGCGCCGCGCGGACCGCGAGCTGTCGGTCGCGGAGCTCGACGACCTCATGCTCTCGGCGCAGGACGCCACGTACGGCGACGCGCTCGACCCGGCCGCCCGGCACGCGCGCATGTGGGCGCAGAAGCCCCACTACTACTCGGCCCGGCGGAGCTTCTACAACTTCCCGTACACCTTCGGGTACCTGTTCGGCCTGGGCGTGTTCGCTCGCTACCGCGCCGAGCCCGACGGCTTCGCGCGCCGCTACGAGGACCTGCTCGCCAACACGGGCCAGGCGAGCGTGGCCGAGCTCGGTCGCGCCTTCGGGATCGACGTGGAGGACGTGGGGTTCTGGTCGGACGCGCTCTCGGTCACCGCGGAACGGGTGAACGATTTCGAGCGGCTGGTGGAGGCCGCTCTTGCAGCCGATCCACACCCGAGAGGTCCAGACCGAACGACAGCGTGAGGGTGTTGGGCGGGCACACCGCGATGCACTGCTGACACACGATGCACTCGCTCGAGAGCACGCGGGTGCCGGCGCCGACGTAGGCGGGGATGTCGATGTCCATCGGGCACAGGGTCGTGCAGGCGCGTGAGGTGCAGTCGCGGCACGCCTGGGCGTCGCCCGACACCTTCAGCAGCGCCGGCCGGGCGGTGACCTTGAGGATGACGGAGACCGGGCACACGTACTTGCAGAACGCCCGGTTGTCCTTCAGCCGCACCGCCAAGACGACGGCGACGAGCCAGTAGACGGCGTTGCCGACCACGAACCACGTCGCGGCGTTCGCGCCCACCGCGCCGCCGCGGTAGCCGATCCCCCACACGAGCGTGGCCACGAGCGCCAGGCTGAGCCCGAAGTGAAGGTAGCGCAGGCGCCCGTACGGGGCGGGCAGCCAGCCGGCGCTGCTGCGGTAGGGGAGCTGGTCCATGACGGCCGCCGTCCAGCAGGCCCAGCCGCACCAGACGCGCCCGAAGGGCACGGCCACGACCAGTTTCCCGAGCAGGTAGTGCACCACGGGGCCCACCACGACGCCGGTCAGCAGGCCGAAGAACAGGCCTTCGAGCTGGGCGTTTCGCGCCAGGACGAGCGAGACCGTGAACAGCGTGGCCCCGACGACCAGCACGACGGCGCCCCGCACCCTGAGCAGGCCCTTCTTGAAGAACTCCGCCACCTCACGCTGGCTGAACTCCGCCAGCAGCGCAGCGTTCGCACGCTCCTCGCCCGCCACGTCGGAGGCCGCGTCGGCGCCCTCGTAGGCCTGGGCGTCCGCGAGCTCGAGGCGGGCGACGCGCGGCAGGACGACGGCGGTCCCCAGGCGACGTGCGAACCAGAGCAGCGCGCGCGTGCGCCAGGCGGGTCGGAACGGCCCCGGGGGAGCGCCGGCGGCGGCGAGCCGGTCGGCCCACACGCGGGCGTGGCGCGTCTCCGTGTCGGCGAGACGGCGGTACACGCGCCGCCGGCGGACGTGCGGCTCGAGCGCCGCCAGTCCGGCGTAGAGCGCCGCGCTCTCCATCTCGGCGCGCCAGTGGAGCGCGGCGGGCGTCGACGTGGGTCGAGGGGCCGGCACGCAGCGAGCGTGCGCTCAAGACGCCGCCGACGCCAGGGGCGTCCGACCCGGACCGCGAACCGCTAGCGCCCTTCGAACTCGGCCGTGCGCTTCTCGAGGAAAGCGCTCGTGCCCTCCTTCATGTCGTCGGTCGTGGAGGCCAGGCCGAACAGGTCGGCCTCGATCTCGAGGCCCTGCGGCAGGGTGACGTCCAGGCCGCGCACCAGGGCCTCCTTCGCCAGGCCGATCGCGATCGGCGCGTTGCGCAGCATGAGCCGCGCGAGCGCCACGGCTTCCTCGAGCGCGTCGTCGGCCACGCGGTTGACGAGGCCCATGGCCAAGGCCTCGTCGGCGCCGACGTGGCGGCCGGTGAGGATGAGGTCGAGCGCACGTCCCGCACCGATCAGCCGCGGCAGACGCTGCGTGCCGCCGTAGCCGGGAATCAGGCCCAAGCCCACCTCGGGCAGGCCCAGCTTGGCGGTCTTCGCCGCCACCCGCAGGTCGCACGCCAGCGCCAGCTCGAGACCGCCGCCCAAGGCGAAACCGTTGATCGCGGCGATCGTGGGGAAGGGGAGGGCGGCGATCAGGTTCATGACGTCCTGACCGCTGAGCGACGCCTCGCGACCGCTGAAGGCGTCCGACAGGTTGGCCAGGTTGGCGACGTCGGCGCCGGCGACGAACGCCCGACCCGCGCCGGTGATCACCAAGGCGCGGACGGCCATGTCGCTCTCGGCCAGGTCGAACGCCGCCGCGAGCTCGAACAACAGCTCGCCGTTGAGCGCGTTGAGGGCGTCGGGGCGGTCGATCGTGACCACCGCGACGCCGTCCTCGACGGAGATGCTCAGGTGGTCGAACTCGAAGCCTTGGTCGAGGTTCTCAGCCATGGTGCCCTCCTCGGGCCGATCGTTCACGTGTCGGCCTCGGCGCCCGCCAGGGCGACGGCCGCGTCGAGCGTCATCCGCGTCATGCGGGCCACGCCGTCTTGCAGGACCTCGGGCGGCACGAAGGCCGTGTCGCCGATGCGGTTGCTCGCCACCAGGGCGCAGCCCGCCCGCACGCCGCGCAGTGCGGCGATCAGGAACAGCGCGCTGGCCTCCATCTCGATCGCCAGCACGCCACGGCCGCGCAGAGCGGGCACGTGGTCGGGCGACGTGGCGTAGAAGGCGTCCTCGGTCTGGATCAGGCCGACGTGCGGCGGCGTGCCCAGCGCGCGCCCGGCGTCCGCGAGCGCGCGGGTGACGTCCGCGTCGGCGGTGGGCGCGTAGGCGGCGCCGGCCAGGTACTGGCGGGTGGTGCCGTCGTTGGGCACGGCCGACGACGCCACGATCAGGTCGCCGGGCGCGACCGCGTCGCTCACGATGCCGGCCGTCCCCACCCGCACCAGCGTCTTGGCCCCGAGGCGGACGAGCTCCTCGACCACGATCGCCAGGCTGGGACACCCCATGCCCGTCGTCTGGACGCTCACGCGCAGGCCGCGGTAGTGGCCGGTGAAGCCGAGGAGCTGTCGGTGCTCGTTGTACTGGACCGGTTCGTCGAAGAACTCGTGGGCGATGCGGCGGGCCCGGTTGGGATCGCCGGGGAGCAGGACGACGTCGGCGACGTCGCCGGGCTGGGCGTGGACGTGGAGCTGGGACACGGCGCCAGGATACGCCGCCGTCGCCGTACGGGCGGTCGCTGTAGACTCGCGCATGCCACGCCTCGAAGACGTGCTCGCCACCCTCGCGGCCACGCCGGGCGCCCGCGCCGCGGCACTGGCGGGGTTCGACGGTCTGCTGGTCGACGAAGCCGCCGCCCCGGCAGCCACGCTGGACGCGGTCGACCTCGACGGCGCCGTGGTCGAGCTCACCCACGCCTGGAACGCCGCGATCCGCGCGTCGACCGAGCACCTCGGCGGCGGCGCGGCGGTCGAACTGGTCCTCGTGACCGACACCGGCGTGGCGCTGAGCCACACCGTCGGCGACGGCTGGTTCTCGCTGCTCTGGGCCGAGGTCGACGTCGACCTGCCGACCGCGCGCGCGGCGCTGGCGGCCGCCTCGGCGGCGCTGGCCGCGGTGGTCGCGTGAGGACGGCCGGAGCGTGAACGACGTGCTCGAGGCCGCCCTGGCCGTTCCCGGCGTCACCGCGGCCGCCCTGATGAGCGGCGACGGCGACCTGCTCGCCACCGCCACCGCCGAGGCGCCCGGGTTCGAGGACGCCGGACCCCAACTGGCCGCCGCGCTGGCGGCCGCGCGCGTGTTGTCCGAACCGCTCGGCGGCGGCCTGAGCCAGGCCGTGCTCGAGTACCGCAGCGGGCCGGTGGTGCTGGCGTTCGTGCCCGAACCCGAGGGCGCGGCCGACGACGGGAACACCGACCCCGCGGGGGAGACCGAGCCCGCCGCGCTCGCGCCCGAGTCGAACCCGCGCGTGGTGGTGCTGCGGCTGAGGACGCTGGCCGACCTGGGCCGCGCCCGGTTCGAGCTGCCGCGCCTCCTGGCCGCTGCGGCCGTGGGCGGCGTCGCGACCGTGGAGGGTGGCGACGAGCCGGACGACCCCGCCTGACGCCGCGGCCCGCCGCGACGACCCGCGCCCGCCCCGACGGCCCGCATGCGCCGCGACGACCCGCACGCGCCGCGACGACCCGCCCCGCCCCGCTCGCCGACGTCCCCGACGTCCAGAGGAGCCCACCATGGCCGACGACGACACCAAGACGCCCCCGAAACCCGCCGGCGCCGCCGACCCCCGACGCACGCTCAAGCTCGAGATCGATCCCGCCGTCGCGCGCGGCGTGTACGCCAACGCCGCCATCGTCACCCACACCGACGACGCCTTCTTCCTCGACTTGGCCCTGGCCTACCCGCAGCAACCCGTGCGCGTGCAGACGCGCGTCATCACGAGCCCCCAACACGCCAAGGCGCTGCTGCGCACGCTGGCCGAGAACGTGTCGCGCTTTGAAAAGCGCTTCGGCGCCATCCCGGAACGCCCCTTGCCGCCTCGGCCGAGCGAAGACGGCCCCGACGTCACGAACTGAGCCTGGTGCCCCGCGCGACGCCCGCAGCCGGGTGGCGGTGGTCTCATGGCGCTCATGCGGGAACCCGTCGTCGTCTACTTCGATTACCTCTGCCCCTACGCCTGGCGCGGGGCCGAGGTCGCCGATCAGGTGGCCGACGCGCTCGACCTCCGGTTCGAGTGGCGCCACTTCAGCCTGTTCCAGGCGAACTACCCGGTCCGCGAAGGCTGGCAGCTCTGGAACGAGCGGCTCGAGCCCGACGACCCGATGGGGGCTCGTGGCCTGCGCCCCTTCCTCGCCTCCTGCGCCGCCCGCAGGCAGGGCCCCGAGGCCTTCGATCGTTTCCGTTTGCGGCTCATGCGCGCCCGTCACCTCGAGGGCGCGCCTTTCACGCTCGGCACGATCCTCGGTGTGGCCGAGGACGTCGGCCTGCACCTGGCGCGCTTCGAGCGCGACCTGAGCGACCCCGAGTTGCGCACGTGCTTGGCGCAAGAACATTTCGGCGCCAGCGCCTTCGACGTCTTCGGGACGCCGACGTTCCTCTTCGGCGACGGTTCGGTGGCCTACCTGCGGGTCCGCGACCTGCCGGTGGACGTGCCCGAGGCGGTGCGGTTGTTCCGCGCCTACCGGGGCCTGCTCGAGGAGTTCCCCTACGTCGAGATGGTGGGGCGTCCCAGGCCGAAACGGAACTGACCGAACGCATCGGGTCGCGTAGGCGGTACACTCGTCCCGTGCGAGGAACACCAAAGGTGGGGCACGGTTCCGACGCGGGTCGGGTGCGACCCCTCAACGAGGACTACCATCGGGTCTGGCAGTTCCCACTCGCCCGTGGTGCCCTGTACCTCTATGCCGTCGCGGACGGCATGGGAGGCGCGGCGGCCGGTGAGGTCGCCAGCAAGATGGCGGTCGAGGTCCTCGACGACGCCTTCGGTCGCTACGCCGACCAGATGGGCAACGGCACCCGTGTGGTGGCCGTGGGCACGCTGCTCGACAAGGCCATCCGGCTCGCCAACCGGCGCATCCACCAGGCCGCGCAGACCGAGAAGCGCCGTGGCATGGGGACCACGCTCACGTGCGTGGCCGTCCTCGACAACAAGGCGTACGTGGGCCACGTCGGCGACTCGCGCGCCTACCTCGTGCGCGGCGGCACCATCTACCAGTTGACCAAGGACCACTCGTGGGTCGAGGAGCAGCTCGAGAAGGGGCTGCTGACGCCCGAGCAGGCCGAGACGCACGATTGGCGCAACCTCATCACCCGCGTGCTCGGCACCCGCGCTCAAGTCGTCCCCGACCTCGTGGAGACCGACATCCAGCCCAACGACGTCCTCGTCGTCGCAAGCGACGGCCTGCACGGTTTGGTCAAGCCCGAGGAGATCCTGGCCGAGGTGCGCCGCACGCGCGACCGCCAGCACGCGGTCGAGTACCTGATCGGTCTCGCCAACGAGCGCGGCGGACCCGACAACATCACCCTCGTCGTCGCGGAGATGCCCGCATGACCTGGCTCCTGATCGGCGTCGCCGCCCTGCTGGGCCTGCTGCTGTCGCGGCTGCCGCAATGGGTGAGCCTGCTGGTGCTGGGGTTGTCGGTGGTGCTGGCGGCGGGCAGCCTGCTCTTCGGTGGCCTGGAGCGCGCCACCGGACCACTCATCGCGTACGCGCTGGCGCTGGGGCTGTTGATCCCCGCCGGCACGGCGATCGCGCGCAGCTCGCGGGTGGCGCCGTCGATCCGTCGACGCATGCCGCCGGGCGCCCGGCCACCGCGCGAGGGCGAGCGCGAGCGTCGCACGAGTACCAAGGGCGGCGCCGGCGTCGTCCTGACCGGCGTAGGCGAGTCGCTCGAGATCCCCGGCTACGAGGTCCTCGAGAAGGTCGGTTCGGGCGGCATGGCGTCCGTCTACCGGGCGCGCCGCGACGACGGCCAGGTGGTGGCGCTCAAGGTGCCCATGGAGCAGTACGTGGCGGACGCGAAGTTCATCCGTCGTTTCCACCGCGAGGCCGAGGTGGCCCAGCGGCTCAACCACGTCAACATCGTGCGCACGTTCGAGCACGGCAGCCTGGGCACGCAGCACTTCATGGCCATGGAGTTCGTCGACGGGCGCTCGCTCGAGGGCTACATCGAGTCCGGCGAGCTCACGATCGACCTGGGCGTGCAGGTGATGCGGCGCGTGGCCGAGGCGTTGCAGCACATCCACCAGGCGGGGATCATCCACCGCGACATCAAGCCGGCCAACGTCATGATCGTGCGCGGTGGCGTGGTCGACGAGGGCGCGGGCCCGCAGGTGCGCGACGACGCGGTCAAGTTGATGGATTTCGGCATCGCCGGCGGCAAGGTGCTCTCCCGGCTCACGATGACGGGCGCCCGCGTCGGCACGCCGGTCTACATGTCACCCGAGCAGGCGCGCGGCCTCAAGATCGACCACCGCTCCGACATCTACTCGCTCGGCCTCGTGTTCTACGAGATGCTGACCGGGCAGACGGCGTTCAAGGGCGGGTACGAGGCGATCGTCCACCAGCAGATCTTCCAGACGCCGGCGCCGCCGCGCCAGCTCAACCTGTCGGTCCCGAAGTCGCTCGATCAGCTGGTGATGCGCATGATCGCCAAGGAGGCCGACGAGCGGCCATCGCTCGCCGACGTCGTGGCGACGCTCGACACCACCGACCTCCGGGCCAGCGGCGACGAGCCGCTCGACAGCCACATCGTCCTGACCGTCAACGCGCGCCAGGGCGTGGTGCGCGTGCTCGACGTCGAGGGCAACCTGCACCACTCGATGGGCGACCTGGGCGTGGGCGACGGCGCCTTCTCGACCGCGCCCGTGGCCGTGGCGTCGGACGCCATGGGTCACATCTACCTGGCCTCGTTCGAGTACCGGGTCGACCAGGCCCACCACCGGATGCTGCAGAAGCTGACGCCCGACGGCACACCGATCCTGTCGTTCGGCGGGTACGGCATGAAGCCGGGCGAGTTCTTGTACCCGACCGCGATCGCCTGCGCGCCGGACGGCACGGTGCTGGTGCTCGACGCCGAGCGGCACGTGGTGCAGCGCTTCACGGGCGAGGGTCACTACATGTCCGGTTTCGGTGGACGCGGACCGGGTCAGGGGACCTTCAACGACCCGCGCGGGATCGCCGTGGGTCCCGACGGCAAGGTCTACGTCCTCGACTACGGCAACCGGCAGGTGCAGCGCCTGGCCGCCGACGGCACGTACGAGACGCGGTGGGGTTTCCGCCTCTCCGCCGACCAGCCGGGCATGCGCGTGATCGACGGTTTCCACGTGAGCCGCGAGGGCACGCTGTACCTGAGCGACGCCACCGCCGGCAAGGTGCGCAGCGTCCACGCCGACGGCAAGCTGGGGCCCGCGTACACCTTCGAGAAGCTCCAGGGCGAGGCGTCCGACACGCTGCTCGACCTCGGCACCGACGACCGCGGGTACCTCTACGCGGCGCGCCGGGGCGGGCACCTCATCCGGAAGTTCGAGCCGGGCGGACCGCTCGTCGACACGATCGAGACGTACGCGCCGATCGTGCACATGCTGGTCGACGCCAACGGCACGGCGGTCGCGGTCGAGGCGTGAGTTCGCGGCGCCAGCGCGCTGCCTAGCGGCGACCGGGCGGTCGCCCTCAGGCCCCGAACAACCGGAACAGCGCCTCGATGCCGCCCAGGATCAGGTTGCGGAAGAAGATCGTGATGGCGCCCGTGACGCCCGTGAACGACAGCAGGAAGAACACGACGACGAAACCGAGCACGCCGTACTGGGCGAGCTGTTGGACGACGCGGCGCACCTGCGGGTTGCCCCAGGCGAGCGCCGCGCGGGCGCCGTCGAGCGGGAACACCGGGAACAGGTGGATCACCGCGTGCAGGACGGCCACGTTGCCGGCCACGGCGAAGGCGCCCACCAGCGACGTGCCGGCGCCGAGACGGTTGAACAGCACCGCCAGGAACCACGACACCGTCGCCACGAGCAAGAACGCCAAGGGGCCGGCGTACCAGACGAGCGCCTCTTGCCGCCCGCGATTAGGGTAGTTGCGCGAGTTGACGGGCACCTGTCGCGTCCAACCGAAGCCGAGGAGCAGCAGGAAGAACACGCCCATGGGCTCCAGGTGCGTCTTCGGGTCGAACTGCCCGAAGCCCTGGTAGGTGGGCGTCAGGTCGCCGAGCCGGCGGGCCACCCAGGTCTGGAACATGTTGTGGAAGATCAGCGCCATCACCATCACCAACGTCGCGACGATCAGGATGGTGGGGTCGGAGAAGTAGTTCAGCAGCATGGGGTTCCCTAGGGGTCGCGCGCGTCTGGCTGGGTGTCGACCTGACCCTGCACCAGGCGCCGCGCCAGCGCGAGTTCGGCGTCGAAACCGTTCACCTCGCCGGCGGCGCGGGCACGATCGACGTGCGCGAGCACGTCACCCACGGCTGGGCCGGGCGTCAGCCCCAAGGCTACCACGTCCCTCCCGCGCAGCCGTGGCTCGGGCGGTGCGTGCTCGAACGCTTTCACGGCGGCGGCGTGGGCGGGCGCGAGCGCCGACAGTGCACGCCGGGCGGCCGGATCGAGCGCCCCGAGCAGCGCGTCGCCGAGCGGGGGTGGGGTGGCCCTGGCGGCCCGAAGCTTGGCACGCTGCTGCGCCAGACGCTTCGGCCAGTGGAAGCGCGCGACGGCGGCCTCCGCCCGGTCGTCGGCCGTCGACGCCAGCAACACCAGGAGCGCGGCGACGTCGTCGCCGTTGGGCTCGGGCTCCTCGCCGGCCGCGGCACGGTCCTTCTCGCCGCGGCGCGCCCGTTCGCCGCGCGCCTCGTCGAGGCGCGTGAAGGCCGCCTCGTCGAAGTCGAGGCCGTAGAGGCCCGCCAGGGCGCCGAGCGCCTCGAGGTGCCGCAAGGCGGGCGTCACCCGCGCCTCGGCCAGCGTGAGCTCCAGTTCGGCGCGCAGGCGTTGGCCCGAGACGTTGGCGACCACCGCCGGTCGCAGCGAGGCGCGCGCCTTGGCCAGCGCGTCGTCGCCGAAGCGCAGGCCCAGACGGCCGGCCAGGCGGGCGCCGCGCACCAGCCGCGTCGGGTCCTCGACGAACGAGAGCGGGTGCAGGACGCGCAGCCGGCGTGCGTCGAGGTCGGCGAGACCGCCGTACGGGTCGCGCAGCTCGGGCGGCTTGGGATGCACCCGCACGGCGAGCGCGTTGACGGTGAAGTCGCGGCGCGCCAGGTCGGCGTCGAGGTCGCCCTCGCGCACCACGGGCAGCGCGCCCGGGTAGTCGTAGTCCTCGGCGCGGGCGCTGGCCAGGTCGAGCACGAGACCGTGCGGCAGGGCGAGGCTGGCGGTCCCGAACGCCTCATGGCGCGTGACGGTGCCGCCGAGGCGGGCCTGGAGCGCGGTCGCCAGGGCGGCGGCGGGGGAGGTCGCGTCCCGTGCCGGGCCCTCGCCGTCGGCGGTCGGCACCGACCCCTCCACCACCACGTCCAGATCCTGGTACCCGACCCCCAGCAGCCCGTCGCGCACCGTGCCACCCACCAGGTACAGCCTCGCGCTCCCGGCCAGCTCCGCGGCGACCGCGAGCACCTCGCGCGCGCCGTTCGGCAGCGACGCCCACACCCGCTCGGCGGGGGCGCGGGGCGCCGTCTGCGGGTGGCGGGCGCGCACCAGGTCGGTGCGGGTGACGATGCCCACCAGTTCGCCGTCCGCGACGATGGGTACCCGGCCGACGTCGTTCGTCAAGACGATGCTCTCGAGGTGGGCGAGGGTGGCGTCCGCGTCGGCGGTCAGGGCGGGCCGGGTCATGAAACCCGACACCGACGCGTCGCCGAGGTCGTGGCGCAAGGCGTGCTCGAGGTCGTGGCGGCTGATCACGCCCACCAGCCGGCCGGCTTCGTCCACCACCGGCATGCCGTTGTGCGCGTGGCGAGCGAGCGTCTGCCGCGCCTCGACCACGCGCGCGTCCTGCGACACGGTCACCACCGGCGACGTCATGATGTCGCGCGCCAGGATGGGGGGCGTGACGCAGGCGGGCAGCTCGGCCAGCACGCGTTCGAGCGCCGCCTCGGGCGACATCGTGGTGCGGGCGAACGCCGCGCGTGCGTGCCCGCCCCCGCCCACCGCACGTTGCAGCGCCGTTCCCACGTCGACGCGCGAGCCGGAGCGGGCGAACACCATCGTCTTGCCCTCCATGCGTGCGACGACCACCGCGGCGTCGGCGTCCATGGCGCCGAGCAGCTCGCCGGCGATCGCGCTCGCCCCGTACTGGTACGTGTCGCCCTCGAGCCGTCCGACCGCCACGCGTCGACCACGGATCGCGTGCACTTGGGCGTCGGCCAGCACCTGGTCGCGCGCGGTCTGCAGCTCGGGCGGCATGTCGACGCTGCGGAAGCGGCGCACCAGGTCGAGGTTGGCGCCCTGCGTGAGGAGCCAGGCGGCCGCGCGGTGATCGTCGGCGCGCACGTGCGCGTAGGTCAGGTCGCCGGTGTCCTCGTGCAGCCCGAGGAGGGCGAGGCTGGCGAGGGGGGGTGGGAGCCGGACGCCTTCGGTCTCGAGCCGGCGTGCGAGCAACGTGACGGTGGCCCCCATCGGCTCGCGCAACCCCGTCCCGCTGGGCACCGGTTCGGTGGGTTCGGGGTGGTGATCGAACACCGTGACCGGCACGCGGTCGACGAGCGCGCCGAAACGCCCCAACCGGTTGCGGTCGGCGGTGTCGACGACGATGAGCGCCGACACGGCGTCGAGGTCGACCAGGTCGGGGTCGACCAGGGGCACGTGGTCGCGGAAGAGCCGCAGCAGCTCGCCCACCGCACCGCTCACCTGGCCGGCCAGCGCGCCCACCGCGCCGGGGTAGAGCACGGTCGCGAGCGCGACGCTCCCCAGCGCGTCGAAGTCGGGTTGCTCGTGGGTGACGACCAGCTGCACGTGCGGGCTTCAGCGTCCGGCGGGCGGCGGCGGATCACGGCAGCGCCCCGAGCGTGTCGACGTCCTCGGCGCCGAGCCCGTCGACGAACGCCACCAGCAGGTCGATGACGTGCTCGACGTCAGTCGGGTCGACCATCTCGTTGGGCGAGTGCATGTACCGGTTGGGGATCGAGACCACCGCGGTGGGGATCCCGCCCGCCGCGTAGGCGAGGTGGTCGGCGTCGGTGCCTGTGCTGCGCGGCGTGAAACCGAGGGTGACGGGGACGCCGCGCGCCTCGGCCAGGTCGCGCAAGTCGCACGAGCAGCCCACGGTGGGCGTAGGAGCCCACGGACAGTTCGACGCCGCTGCCGAGCGCGGTGACGCCGTGCTCCTTCTTCTCCATGCCCGGCGTGTCGACGGCGTGGGTGACGTCGAGCGCGATGGCCACGTCGGGCCGGGCGCGGTGGGCGGCGACGCGCGCGCCCATCCCGTCGATCTCCTCTTGGACGGTGGCGACGGCGGTCACGCCCGCGGGCCCCCGGCTGCGACGGGCCACCTCGAGCGCGATGAAGGCGCCGATCCTGTCGTCGAGCGCCTTGCTGACGATCCGGCCGTTGAGCAGCTCGATCACCGGTTGGTCGAGGACGGCCGCGTCGCCCGGGCGCACGAACCGCTCGGCCTCGGCCCCGTCGCGCGCGCCGATGTCGATCCACAGGTCCTTGAGCTTCGGCAGCTTCTGCTTCTCGTCCTCGCTCAGCACGTGCACGGGCTTGCGACCGATCACGCCGGCCACGTCGCCGTCGCGGCCGAGCACCTTGACGCGTTGACCGATCAGCTGGAGCGGGTCCCAGCCCCCCAGCCCGGTGAAGTACACGAAGCCCCGCTCGTCGACGTAGGTGACGAGCAGCCCGATCTCGTCGATGTGGCCGGCCAGGAGCACGTGGGGGCGGCCGCCGGGACGCACCGCGGCGTACACCGAGCCGTAGGCGTCGACCTCGACGTGCTCGGTGAACGCGCGCGCGGCCTCGGCGTAGACGTGGGCCGGGCGCCCTTCGAAACCCGACGGGCCGGGGGCTTCGAGGAGCGCCTTCAGGAGGGTCGTGTCGAGGGGCATGCGCCCAGGGTACCGCCTGCCCGATGGCGCCGGAGGTCAGACCGTCCGCCGCCGCCAGAGCAGGAAGACACCCGCGCCGATGAGCAGCAACGGCACGAGCCACGAGCCGAGGAGGCTCGAGCGCCCGCCCAGGCCGATGATGAACTCGAAGAACACCCCGAAGGCCGCGAACATGACGAGGCCGCCGGTGGCGGTGCGCCAGCCTTCGCGGACCTCCTTCTCCCGGTCGGCCAGCGTGCCGTAGAGCCAGGTGCCGATCCCCACGGACGCGACGACCAGGCCCCACGCGTAGGCCCAGGTCTCGAAGCGACCCGTGACGGCCTGCACGAACAGGATGAGGCCCACCATGGTGACGATGCTGCCGGGCACGGCCAGCCCGGCCGAGCCCTTGCCCCCCAGGAACGCCCAGGCGAGGAGACCGATGCCGGGCCCGATCACGAACAGCGGCCACAGGAAGGCGCCCGTGTCCGCGTAGCGGGCGATCAGGAAGAAGGCGCCGAGCACGACCAACAGGATCCCGGCGTTGCGTTGACGATCCATACCCACCTCCGCCACCGGGCTGAGCCCTGGGGGCGTCCCCATCATGCGGTATCGGCGGCGGGAAGGTGCGGAGGCGTCAGGAAGCGGCCGTCGCGTCCGAGGAGCGTCGGCGGACGACCGCCGCCAAGTGCTCGATCGCCGCGCGCGCGTGGGGTAGCCCGTTCTCGATGAAGACGTCGCTGGTGCGCCCGCCCTGGCCCGCGGAGCCGATGGCGTAGAGGCCGGGGACGCTCGTTTGGCGCGTCGTTTCGTCGACCTCGACGACCTCGCTCGTGGGATCGATGCGGGCGCCCAGCCCTCGGAACAGGGTGGGGTCGGCCCGGTAGCCGGTCAGCAGGAGCACCCGCTGTGCGGGCACGGTCAGCCTCTCCTCGGGCGCGTCCGGCGGCGTGCGCACGGCGTGGACGCGGCCTGGCTCGATGCGCTCGACGCGCGCGTGCAGCAGTGCCCGGATCGAGCCTTCCTTCACCCGGTTCTCCAGGTTCGGCCGGATCCAGTACTTGAGGCTGCGCTTGAAGTCCGGACCCCGGTGGACCATCGTGACGCGCGCACCGTGCCGGAAGAGATCGAGCGCCGCGTCGGCCGCGCCGCTGCCGCCGCCGACGATCACGACGTCGCGCCCGTAGTCGAGGTGACCCTCCCGGTAGCGGTAGGAGACGTGGGGGAGGTCGGCGCCTGGGACGTCGAGCGGCTTGGGGTCGTCGAAGTAGCCCGTCGCCACCACCACCGCAGGGACCCGCAGCACGTAGGCCTCGTCGCCGTCGGGCACGACGTCCAACTCGAAGCCGTGGGGGACGCGTCGGACCGAGGCGACGCGCGCGTAGGTGCGCACCTCGAGGCCTTCGTTCGCCACGACCTTGCGGTAGTAGTCGAGTGCCTCCTTGCGGGTCGGCTTGTCGGTGGCGGTGACGAAGGGGTGGCCGCCCACCTCGAGGCGCTCGCTCGTGGTGAAGAACGTCATGTAGGTGGGGTAGCCGACGATCGCCTGGACGATCGCGCCCTGGTCGAGCAGCAGGGCACGCAGCCCCGCGCGCTTGGCCTGGATCGCCGCTTCGATGCCGATGGGGCCGGCGCCGACGATGGCGAGGTCGAAGGGGTGCTGCGGGTCGGTGGGCACGGTGGCCATCGGCCGAGGGTAACGCGGCGGGTGGTGGCCGTCGTTCGGCCTGGGCACATGCCGAGGACGTCTCGTCCTCCGACCGCGGCGTCGGCGGTGGCGGGTTGCGTGGGGTGCACCATGCGGGCCATGACCTCACGTCATGAGCTCGCGCCCGCAGCCTTGACTCGGGTAAGGAACTTCCTTACCGTGGTGACGAGGGGGTCGAGCGTGATCACCAGTCGACTGTCGAGCAAAGCCCAGACCACGGTCCCGAAAGCCGTACGCGTCGCCCTAGGGCTCGTCGAGGGTGACACCCTCGTGTACGAGGTCGTCGAGGACGGCGTCCTCGTGAAGCGCGCGCCGCCACCGGCGACCGACGACCCCTTCGCCGTGTTCGACGAATGGGGCGGCGAGGAGGACCGCGAAGCGTATGCCGAACTCTGAGCCAAGCGTGCTGGAGCCTGGCATCGTCGTGCGGGTGCCGTTCCCCTACAGCGACCGACCGGTGCGACAGCACCGGCCGGCCCTGGTCGTGGCGGCGCCGGAGGCCACCGGCGGCGTGCGTCTGCTCTGGGTCTTGATGATCACGAGCGCCCGCAACCGGCCGTGGCCCGACGACGTGGCGATCGATGCCGAAGACCCGCGCGCCGGTCTACCCGTCACCGTCCGTCGTGCGCTGTCGCAAGATCGCCACGATCGACGCGGCGCATGCGGGCCCTGTCGGTCGCGTCGACGCCGAGACCCTCGAGCGCGTGCGGTCGGCGGTCCGGGGGATGCTCGAAACGTGAAGGCCAGTGATGGGTCGGCTGCCGGCGACCCCACGCATGCCCGTCGTCCCGACGACATCCGACCCTTCAGTCCGAGCGACTCGGGCAGTGGGACCGGACGCCGCATTCGGCACACCGCGGCTTACGCGCGACGCACACGCGCCGTCCGTGCAGGATGAGCCCGTGGTGCACGAAGGTCCAGTCCGCGGGGTCGAACAGCTTGGTCAGGTCGGCCTCGACCTTGTCGGGGTCCGCGTGCTTGCTGAACGCCAGCCGGCGCGCCAGGCGGCCCACGTGGGTGTCCACGGCGATCGCCGGGATGCCGAAGGCGTTGGCCATCACCACGTTGGCCGTCTTGCGACCCACGCCCGGTAGCGTGACGAGCTCTTCGAGCGTGCGTGGGACCTCGCCGTCGAACGCTTCGACCAGTCGACGCGCCGCCGCCACCGCGTTCTTGGCCTTGGTGCGGTACAGCCCGATCCTCTGGATGAAGGGTTCGACCTCTTCGGGCGTGGCGGCCGCCAGCGCCTCGGGCGTCGGGTAGCGCTCGAACAGCGCCGGCGTGGCGGCGTTGACGCTCACGTCGGTCGCCTGGGCGGAGAGCAGCGTGGCGATCACCAGCTGGAACGGCGTGACGAAGTCGAGCTCGGTCTTGGCGTCGGGGTAGAGGGCGCGCAACCCCTCGAGGACGGCAGCGGCGCGGACGCGCTTGGCACGGAGGGACTCGCGGGGCATGGGCGAGCGTACCCGGTGCGCCTGGCGCGTGGCCGAAGAGGCGGCCCCTAGAAGAGCGTCGAAGCGTCCTGACCGCGCAGCGTCGCTTCGGCTTCGGCGCGCAGCATCGGTCCGCCGATGAGGGCGCCTTGCAGTCGTTCGCAGCCCAGCTCGAGCATCAGCTCGCGTTGTGCGGCCGTATCGATACCGGTGGCGGTCACCTCGAGGCCGAGGCCGTGAGCCAGGTGGATCATCGACGCCAGGCCGCGTCGGAGGCGCGCGTCCTCGTCGGCACGCGGCGCCAGCGTGGGGTGGAGCTTCACGCCGTCCAGCGGCAGGTCGAGCACGGGGCCCAAGGCGTCGACGCCGAACCCGTCGAGCGTCACGCGCACGCCCATCGCTCGGAGACTTTCGAGGATCGGCCGCAGCGCGTCGGGCGCGTCGAGCGGCGCGCGCAGCTGCAGCTCGAGCTGCCGCGGCACCAGCCGGTGCTGGGCGACGGTCACTTCGAGCAGCGCCGAGAAGCTGGTCTGGGCCAGCCGCGCGGGGCTCACGTCGAAGGCGATCCGCACCGGCAGGCCGTTGCGCTGCGACGCGTGGCGCGCGAACGTGGCCCCGGCCTCGAGGCCCCAGGCGAGGATGGGGCCCAGCGAGCCACGCTCCTCGGCGATCGGCAAGAACTGGCGCGCGGACACCTCGCCCAGCTCGGGATGCGACCACACCAGCTGCGCTTCGAAGGTGGAGGTGGCGCCGATGCGCTGGTCCCATTGCGGGAGGTACCGCAAGGCGATCTCGCCGCGGACCAGCGCACCCTCGAGGTGCTCGGCGAGGTTGCCCCGGGCGTGGACGCGCTCACCCATCGCGTGCGTGAAGCGGCGCACGTCGTTCTTGCCACCGGTCTTGGCGCCGTACATGGCGGCGTCGGCGGCGCGCAACAAGGTCGCCGCGTCGTCGCCGTCCTGGGGGAACAGACTCACCCCGATCGAAGCGCTGATCGTCACCGTCCGTCCCGCCACGTCGACCGGTTGCGCCAGGATCTCGAGCAACACACGTGCCACCCGCTCCGCGTCTTCCGGTCCGCTGATCTCGGGTAGCAAGGCGGCGAACTCGTCGCCATGCAGCCGTGCGAGCGTGTCGGTCTCGCGCAACGCCGCCCGCGCGCGCCGCGCGGCCTGCTCGAGCACCAGGTCGCCGACCTGATGTCCCAGGGTGTCGTTGACCAGTTTGAAGCCGTCGAGGTCGACGAACAGGATCGCCAGCAGCCGGTCGTGGCGTGCGGCGGCCGCGATCGCTTGCTGCAGCCGGTCCTCGAACAGTCGCCGGTTGGGGAGCCCGGTGAGGTTGTCGTGATGCGCGTGGTGGTGGAGCCGCGCCTCGCTCTCGAGCAATGCCAGCTCTGCGTGCTTGCGCTCACTGATGTCGTTGAACAGCACCGCCACCCGGCGCTCGTCGGGGTCCCCCACACGGAAGGCGTAGACGTCGAACCAGCGGTGCATCGACTCGGCATGGTCCGCGTACCGAACGGGCCGACCCGTGAGCGCGACCCCGCCGTAGAGGTCGAACCAGAACGGCTCGATGTCGGGCACCAGTTCGGTGACGGTCTTGCCCAGAGCGTCCTCGAGACCCGTGTGCTTCTCGAACGCAGGGTTGATCTCGACGTAGCGGTAGTCGATGGGCCGGTCGTCCTCGTCGAACATCACCTCGAGGATGCAGAAGCCCTCGTCGATCGACTCGAACAGCGTGCGGTAGCGCCCTTCGGACTCGGTGCTCAACTGCCGCGCGCGCACCTGCTCGGAGATGTCGGAGAAGTAGCAGACGACCCCGGCACGTCCGTCGGGGAGTGGGATGCGATCGATGCGCCAGTCGTAGTACTCGATCGCTTCCCGGTCGGCACGGACCTCGGCCCATTCGGGTACGTGGAACGGTTCGCCCGTGGCCAAGGTGTGCCGGAACATCCGCACGACCTCCTGGGCTTGGGCGGGCGGCCACAAGATCTCCATCACGTCGGCGAAATCGCGACCCACGATCTCGGGGATGTTGCCGAACACACCTGCGGCCACGCGGTTGACCTGGGCGAGGCGGAAGTCGGCGTCCACCAGGAACATCCCTCCCGGGGAGCGTTCGAGGAGCGTGTGGAACTGCTCGCCCAACCGGTGGACCTCTTCCTCGACGCGCACGCGCGTGGTGATGTCGGTGAAGTGGATGGCCACGAGACGCAGTTGCGGGTCGCCGTACCGGAACGCGTGCACGTCGAACCACTTGCCCATGGCGGGCGACTCGTCGACGAAGCGGGCCGGCTCGCCGGTGACCGCGACGTGTCCGTAGGTCTCGAACCATCCAGCCTCGAGGTCCGGGACCAAGTCCCACGCGGTCTTGCCGCGGGTGGGAACGAAGCCGGCGTGGCGCTCGAACGCGGCGTTGACCTCCAAGAAGCGGTAGTTCACGGGCCGCCCGCGGTCGTCGAACATCATCTCGATGAGGCAGAGCGCGTCTTCGACCGTGTCGAAGACGGCTCGGTAGAAGGCCTCGTCGACGGCCGATGCCCGGCTCGAGCGCTGTGGGGCAGAGGGATCGCCCGCTGGCGGTGAACTCGGCGCTCGGTCGTCCATGACGTGACCGTCCTCCCTGGGTTGCTCGTCAAGGTACCCCGTGGTAGGGCGGGTCGAGTGTAGGGATGGCACCGCGGGCCGCGGGTCGTTCCGGTCACGCGATGTGTACCGCGCGTGAGGACCGTTTTCTCCGTGGCCGCCCACGGTGTGGATACTGCGAACCAGGGCCCCCGCACGGCCAGCGCCGATCGGTTCGGTGCGCTCGATGCCGGTGGCCTCCTGGAGGTCGGCATGCATCACGCCCATCGCAAGGGTCTCCTCGGCCTGGCCGCGTTGGCCCTGGTCCTCGCGGCATGCGCGCCGCCGCCGCTCGAGGCGCTGGAACTGAGCCCCACGGGGCCCTTCACGCTCGGCGTTGGCGAGACGGTCGACTTCTCCGCCAGCCCCATCCCGAACGGTGTCGACTGGTCGGTCGACGGTACCGCCGGCGGGTCGGCGGCCACGGGCACGGTCTCGGACGACGGCCTCTTCACCGCGCCCGATCGTGTGCCCACCGACCCGACTGTGACGGTGACGGCCACCGACACAGCGGTCGCCGGCCGGAGCGCCAGCGCCGACGTCACGGTGACCGCCAACGGCACCATGTACGTCTTCGATGAAGTGGTCCACGTCTACGGCGACATGCACGAGGTCGATGGCGACGTCGCCGCCGACCGCAGTTTCACGCTCTCGGGGGTCGCGGGCGAGTTCTTCGACATGACCGTCGCACCGGCGCACGATCTCGGCTTCCTGACGACGCAGACCGGGACGCCCATGATCTTCCGCGTGCCCTCGATCTCGACGGCGAGCGGCGTCGTCACCGATTACGACACGTTCGGTGACAACGGCTTCTCCGATCCGTCCGGGGTCGCCTACGACGCGCTGCGCGACATCCTGTACGTGCGGCTGGTCGGTGGGGTGCTCGCGTTCGGCGACGCCAGCACGACAGCCGACGGATCGGCGCCCGACCGTGTCCTGGCCGGCGCGAACGTCGGCATCTACGCGACCCAGTCCGACGTGCGGGTGGCGCTCGACGTGGACGCGGACCGGCTCTTCCTGAGCCAACCCGGCGGTTCGGTCGCCGTGTACGACGACGCGTCCACCGCCACGGGGAACGTGGCGCCCGATCGCGAGTTCACGGTGGAAACCACCGACCTCGAGTACCTGTGGGGCATGGCGTACGACGCCGGCCGCGACGAGCTCTACCTCGGCGACCAGCGGTTCGGAGCCGCCGTGTACGTCATCTCGAACGCCTCGACCGAGACCGGCACGGTGGTGCCCTCGCGCGTCATCGGTGGCCCGGTCAACCCTCTCGAGGACCCGTCGCAGATCAGCTATGACGCCGCGAACGATCGCTTGGCGGTCGTGCTGACCGGTGCCGTCGACGGCTTCGCCGTGTTCGACGATGCGTCGACCGTCGACGGCGACGTGGCCCCCGACCGGCTCGTGGCCGGGACGGAGCTGCCGATCGCTACCCGTACGGGGGGTACCTCGACCCGACGCAGTAAGCGTTCACGCACGCGTCTGGGTCCGGCCGTCGGTGCACGCGCACCGACGGCCGGACGTCGTCGGGATCAGGCAGGCTCGAACTGCGCCCCGTGCAGGCGCGCGTACGCGCCCCCCTTGGCGAGCAGCTCCGCGTGCCGCCCCTGCTCGGCGATCCCGCTCTCGTCGACCACCACGATGCGGTCGGCGTGGATCACGGTGGCCAGGCGGTGTGCGATCACCAGCGTGGTGCGGCCGACGGCCAGCTCGGCGAGCGAGCGCTGGATGGCGCGCTCGGTCTCGGAGTCGAGCGCCGACGTCGCCTCGTCGAGGATCAGGATGGGCGGGTTCTTGAGGAACATGCGGGCGATGGCGAGGCGCTGCTTCTGGCCGCCCGAGAGCTTGACGCCGCGCTCGCCGATCACCGTGTCGAGGCCCTGCGGTAGGGCGGCGACCACGTCGTCGAGCCGCGCGCGCCGGACCGCCTCGAGCACGTCGGCCTCGTTCGCGTCGAGCCGGCCGTAGAGCACGTTGTCGCGCAACGTGCCCGCGAAGAGGAAGACGTCTTGCTGCACGATGCCGATCTGGCGCCGCAGCGAGACGAGGGTCAGGTCGCGCACGTCGACACCGTCGACGGTGATGCGGCCGCCCGTCGGTTCGTAGAAGCGGGGGAGGAGCGAGCAGAGGGTCGTCTTGCCGGCGCCCGAGGGCCCGACGAAGGCGACCGTCTCGCCGGCGCGGATCGTCAGGTCGACGTCGGTGAGCACCGGTCGGCCGTCGCCGTAGCCGAAGCTCACGGCCTCGTAGCGCACCTCGCCGCGCAGGGGCGGCGTCTCGATGGCGCCGGGCCGGTCGACCACCTCGGGCTCGACCGCCAAGAAGTCGAGGTAGCGCCGGAAGCCGGCGATGCCCTTGGGGTAGACCTCGAGCACCGACTGGATCTTCTCGATCGGCCGGAAGAAGACGTTCACCAGCAGCAGGAAGCCGACGAACGAGCCGGCCGTGAGCTCGCCGTTCAGCACGAAGTAGGCGCCCGCCACGAGCACGACGACGTGGGTGAGGCGCATGCCGAGGTAACCGAGCGAGATGCTGGCCGACATGTAGGCGTAGGCCTGGAGCTTGGTGGCGCGGTAGGCGCGGTTGTCGACCGCGAAGAGGCTGCGCTCGAAGTCCTCGTTGCCGAACGCCTGCACCACCCGGATGCCGCCGACGTTCTCCTCGATGCGGTGGTTGAAGTCGGCTACGCGTTGGAAGAGCACGCGCCAGTTGGTGGTGAGGCGCCCGCCGTAGCGGCCGGTGAGGTAGACGCTGAAGGGTAGCACCAGCGCGGTGATCACGGCCAGCGGCACGTGCAGCGTGAACATGAGCGCCAGCGCGCCGATGAGCGTCATCACCGCGATGAAGGCGTCCTCGGGCCCGTGGTGGGCCACCTCGCCGATCTCCTCGAGGTCCTTGGTGAGGCGGGCGACCAGGTGGCCGGTCTTCTGCTCGTCGAAGTAGGCGAACGACAGCTTCTGCAGGTGGTCGAACGCCTTGGCGCGCATGTCGGTCTCGATGTTCACGCCCAGCACGTGGCCCCAGTAGACGACCGTGGCGATCAGGCCGGCGTTGACCAGGTAGACGACGAG
>CAVSJH010000029.1:0-126165 GCA_963728245.1 uncultured Trueperaceae bacterium | reverse complement strand
AGATCCTGGAGCCGTGGTACCGCGAGAACGTGGCCGAGGACTACCCTGAGCTGGTCGAACGCGCCGTCGTGCTCCTGCAGCGCGAGAGCGACCTGCAGGAGGTCGTGCAGCTCGTCGGTCCCGACGCCCTGCAGGACCAGGAGCGCCTGATCATCGAGGTCGGCCGGGTGCTGCGCCAGGACTTCCTGCAGCAGAACGGCTTCGACCCGGTCGACGCCTCCTGCTCGATGGAGAAGGCGACCGGCATGCTGCGGATGATGCTCAAGCTCTACGACCAGGCCCGCGCAGCGCTCGAAGCCGGCGCCACGGTCGACGACATCCTCAAGGACCCGGTGATCGAGAAGATCAACCGCTCGCGCTACGTCGAGGAGGCCAAGTTCGACGCCTACCGTGACGACGTCCTCCAAGAGCTCGACGGCGCCTTCGCCGTGGCCGCCTGAGGCGGGGGAAGCGACCATGACCACCAAGACGACGAAGAACCTGCTCAAGAAGGAGTACAGCGAGGTCAGCTACGTCTCCGGCCCGCTGCTGTACCTCCAGAACGCCCCCGACCTCTCCTACAACGCCATCGTCCGCATCAAGGACGGCTCCGGGCGCGAGCGCGGCGGTCAGGTGATCGAGGTCTCCAAGGCGTACACCGTCTTGCAGGTGTTCGAGGAGACGTCGGGTATCGACCTCTCCAGCACGACCGTCAGCCTCGTGGAGGACGTGGCCCGTCTGGGCGTCTCCAAGGACATGATCGGTCGTCGCTTCAACGGCGTCGGCGAGCCGATCGACGGTCTGCCGCCGGTCGTGGCCGAGAAGCGCCTGCCGATCGGTGGCGCGGCGATCAACCCGGTCGCCCGCCAGAAGCCCGAGGAGTTCATCCAGACGGGCATCTCCACGATCGACACGCTGATCAGCCTCGTGCGCGGTCAGAAGCTGCCGATCTTCTCGGGCTCGGGTCTGCCCGCCAACCAGCTCGCTGCGCAGATCGCGCGTCAGGCGACCGTGGTGGGGGAGGACTCCGAGTTCGCGGTGGTGTTCGCCGCCATGGGGGTCACGCAGCGTGAGCTGACCTTCTTCACGCAGGAGTTCGAGCGCACCGGCGCCTTGGCGCGGTCGGTGCTGTTCCTCAACAAGGCCGACGACCCCGCGGTCGAACGCCTGCTCACGCCCAAGATGGCGCTCACCGCTGCCGAGTACCTGGCGTTCGAGCACGACTACCACGTGCTCGTCATCCTGACCGACATGACCAACTACTGCGAGGCGCTGCGCGAGATCGGCGGTGCGCGCGAGGAGATCCCCGGTCGTCGTGGGTACCCCGGCTACATGTACACGGACCTGGCGTCGATCTACGAGCGCGCCGGGGTCGTGCAGGGCAAGAAGGGTTCGGTCACCCAGCTGCCGATCCTGACCATGCCCGACGACGACGTCACCCACCCGATCCCCGACCTCACCGGCTACATCACCGAGGGCCAGATCTACCTGGCGCGCGACCTGCACAACAAGGGCTTCTACCCGCCGATCAACCCGGGCCCGTCGCTCTCGCGGCTCATGAACAACGGCATCGGCAAGGGCAAGACGCGCGCCGACCACAAGAACGTGGCCGATCAGTTGCAGGCCGCGTACGCCAACGGGCTCGACCTGCGCCGGCTCGTGGCGATCACCGGGGAGGACGCGCTCTCCGAGAACGACAAGCTCTACCTGGCGTTCGCCGACGAGTTCGAGCGGCTGTTCGTGAACCAGGGTCAAGCCAACCGGACGATCGACGAGTCGCTCGACATCGCCTGGGCGACGCTCTCGAAGCTCCCCAAGAGCGAGCTCACGCGCCTCGCCAACGACCAGATCGACAAGTACTACGGCGCCAAGATGGACGAGCTCTGGGGTTCCGCGGCGTCCGGACGGGTCTGAGCAGACATGGCCGACAACGTCGCCCCCACCCGTTCGAACCTGCTCCAGCGGCGCGATCAGCTCAAGCTGGCCAACCGGGGGGCCGACCTGCTCAAACGCAAGCGCGACGCGCTGATCGGCGAGTTCTTCCAGCTCATCAAGGTCGCGCTGGAGGCGCGTCGGTCGCTCACGAAGGCGAGCCAAGAGGCGTACCTGTCGCTGTTCCTGGCCAACGCCTGGGACGGCCCCGAGGCCGTCGAGAGCCTTTCGCTGGCGCAGCAGGGTTCGTTCGAGGTCGACATCACCGTACAGAACCTCTTCGGCGTGAAGGTGCCGCAGGTCGAGGCGCCCGACTTCGAGAGCGGCGAGTTGCCGTTCTCGCCGGTGGCTGCGGGCGCCCGGACGCTCGCGGCCGCGGCCGAGTTCCAGGCGCTGACGGCCGCGATCGTGCGGGTCGCGGCGACCGAGACGCGCCTGCGACGCATCGGTGAGGAGATCAAGAAGACCAGCCGACGCGTCAACGCGCTCGAACAGTTGGTGATCCCCAACATCGCCCGCCAGATCAAGGACATCCGAAGCGTGCTCGACCAGCGTGCGCTCGAGGAGGTCACGGTGCTCAAGCGCATCAAGGCCAAACTCGAGGCCCGCGACGAAGCCGAAGCGGAGGCCGACGCCGCAGCGGCCTGAGACGTGCACGGCCCTCGACCGAGGGCATCGACGACGCGCCGGCACCTGAACGGGTGCCGGCGCGTCGCTTGGGTAGCATGCGCCATGCCGTTCTCCTGCCGCTCCATCGCGCCGCTCGGCGTGGCCCTGCTGCTCCTGCTCGCCGCCTGCGCGCCATCGGTGGCGCCGGTCGAGGCCAACGCCGGCGTCCGAGCCTTCACCCTGCCACCCCTCCCGCCGTCCGAGCGCTACCTCGTCGCCGTGTACGACATCGAGACCGACCCCACCCGCGTCGACGTGAGCCTCTTGCCGGCCCGTGAACGCGACGAGCGCCTGTTCACCGACCTGGGGAGCGGCATCGGCGACATCGTCACCCGCGAGCTGTTCGAGCTCGACCGCTTCGACCTGGTGGAGCGCCGCAACCTCGCCGCCATCCTGGCCGAGCAGGACCTGGGCCAGAGCGGGCGTTTCGATCCCGCGACGGCCGCCTCGGTCGGCCGTCTCCTCGGCGCCGATCTGATCCTGGTCGGCGCCGTGACGGAACTCTCGATCGACCGCGCCAGCGCCGTCGTACCTGGCTTCCTGGGCGGGGCGACGGTGACCACCGTGGCCGTCGAGGTGGAGCTCCGCTTCGTCGACGTGGCCACCGGCCGGATCGAGGGCTTGGGGACCGGGCGCGGCGTGGCGCGTGACACGGAGGTCAGCGTCGACACGGTGCAGCAGGCGCTCAGGTTGCTGCGCGTGGGCACCGTGCGGCAGTCGCTGGTCGCCACCTCCTTGCGCAACGCCATCCGCGAAGCCGTGGAGACGGCCGCGCAGCGCCTGCCGCCACCCCCGATCCGCTGATCCTCCTGCGGGTACGTGCGGCACGAACTGAACGATCTCGTCTGCGACGAGCGTCCGGATGGGAAGGGGCCTTTGACAGGCCTTGACCACCCGTGTACAGTGACGGACGTCCCCACGCGGCCATGACAGGCCGTATGCACAACCCACGAAAGGTGGTTCCATGCGCAAGATCTTCACGACCCTTCTCGTTCTCGTCGTCTCGGCCGGCGTCGTCCACGCCCAAGGCGTGCTGCAAGCGGTCCAGGAACGCGGCGCATTGCGGTGTGGCGTCAACGGAACCGTGCCCGGATTCGGCACGGTGGACGCCAATGGCGATTTCTCGGGCTTCGACGTCGATTTCTGCAGAGCGATCGCCGCCGCCGTCCTCGGCGACGCCGAAGCCGTCGAGTTCCGTCCGCTCACCGCCGGCGAACGCTTCACCGCCGTGCAGTCGGGCGAGGTCGACGTCCTCATCCGCAACACCACGTGGACCAGCAGCCGCGACACCACGGTCGGTCTCAACTTCGCACCGGTGAACTTCTACGACGGGCAGGGCTTCATGACCCGTCGCGACTCGGGCATCCAGGCCCTTGCCGACTTCGAGGGACGTGCGATCTGCGTCCAGTCCGGCACGACCACCGAGCTCAACCTGGCCGACGTGATGGCGGCCCTCGACATCCAGTACACGCCGGTCATCTTCGAGCAGGCCCCGCAGCTCGTCGCCGCGTACGACGACGGCCAGTGTGACGGCTGGACCACCGACAAGTCGGGTCTGGCCGCGTACCAACCCAGCCTGCGGGTGCCGTCGGATCACGTGATCCTCGCGCCGACGATCTCGAAGGAGCCGCTCGCGCCCGCCGTCCTGCACGGCGATGACCAGTGGTTCGACGTCGTCAAGTGGACGGTCAACGCGCTGATCGCCGCGGAGGAGTTCGGCATCACGATGGAGAACGTCGACGAGCAGCGCACGAACCCGAACCCCGAGGTCCAGCGCTTGTTGGGGACCGACCCGGCCAACGTCGAGGGTTTCGGCCTGCCTGCGGACGCCTTCTACAACGCGATCCTGGCCGTCGGCAACTACGGCGAGATCTACGCTCGCAACATCGGCAGCGACTCGATCTTCGACATCCCACGGGGCCTGAACGCCCAGTACTACGACGGTGGCGTCCTCTACGGGCTGCCCTTCCGCTAAGCGACGGATCCGGCATCATCTCGAGGGCGGCCCATCAGCCGCCCTCGGGCCTATCTTCTCTCGCTCGGCACGTCTTCGCTCCAGCGCCACCGGGCCGCGGCCCGATCCCACCTTTGGACGGTGAGGCCTTGAGGTCGTTCGCATGACGTCGCCGGACACGCCAGCACGTATCCCCTTGTGGCGCAACGTCAAGACCATCGGCGTCGTCGTGCAGATCGTCTTCGCGCTCGTCGTCGTGGGCGCCGCGTTCATCCTGGTCTCGAACGTGTTGACGGCGCTGCAGCGGGCCAACCTGCCCGCCGACTTCTCGTGGTTGGACGACCGCGCCGGGATCCCGATCGCCGAGACCCCGATCCCGTACGACGTGAACGACCCGTACTGGCGGGCTCTGCTCGTCGGGTTCGTGAACACGCTGCGGGTGGCCCTGGTCGGCGTGGTTCTCGCGTCGATCATCGGCGTGCTCGTGGGCGTCATGCGGCTGGCCGCGAACTGGTTGGTGCGCACGCTCGCGATGGTCTACATCGAGCTTCTCCGCAACATTCCGCTCGCGGTGCACATCGTGTTCTGGTACACGGCCATCCTGCTGCCGTTGCCGCCTCGCATCAACAACCCGATCGAGTTCCCCGGTGGCGCGTTGCTCTCCAACGTGGGCCTCGCCTTCCCATTCCCGTACCCCGGCTACCGCTTCGACGCCTGGCTGCCGTGGCTCGGGGTCGCCGTCGTGCTGGCCGTCGCTGCCGGCGTGCTGCGCGCCCGGCACCTGAGGCGGCGCGACCTGGTCGGTCGCATCTGGCCCTTCCCCCTCATCGCGTTCGCGCTCACCGCGGTCGTGGGCTACGGCGTCACCTCCATGGGAGCAGGGTTGCCCGAGGGTCTGGCCGTGGACTTCAACGTCGATCGCGGTCGCGGCATCGTCTTCTACGACGAGGACGGCGACGGCGTGCGCGACCGCGACGAACCTCCGGCGCCCTACATCGCCACGATCGTTCGGGTGCCCACGGCTCAGCTCACCACCAGGACCCAGAACCTGGTCGAGTCGCGTTCGAACGTCGACGCCACCTTCCGCTTCCCGCTCATCCGTGAGGGGGACGCCGCCGACATCGAGGTGGCTTTCGTCGACGAGGCGACGGCCGAGGCCGAGGGGTACGAGCTGCACTTCTTCGCGTACCCGAGCCGGGGGCTGGTGTTCGTCGACCAGGACGGCGACGGCGTCTACGATCGCGGTGAGCAGCGCGACCCCGAGACGGGCCTGGGCCTGAACGGCATCGAACTGGTCATGCGCCTCGAGGACTACGCGCGCCGCATCGTGGCCGACCGTGAGGGGCAGGTGCGGACACCTGGGTTCGACGCGCTCGCTCCCGTCGGCGAGGCCGGAGCCGAGGAGGAGGAGGCACGCCCGTTCAGCGTCTTCGGCGCCGCGCGCGGCGCCGACGAGGCGGAGGAGACCGCCGAACCCCTCCTCGCCCAGGTCGAGTTCGTCCCCTCGGGTCCGCTGGTGCTGTCGCCGGTGCACGTCCCCGTGACGACGTACGAGGGCGGCCTGCAGTTCACGGTGAACTACCTGGCGCTGCTGCTGGCGCTGGTCATCTACACCTCGGCCTTCATCGGTGAGATCGTCCGCGGCGGGATCCAAGCCGTGGCGAAGGGCCAGCGCGAGGCCGCCCAGGCGCTGGGTCTCTCGGGGTACCAGATCTTCACGCTCGTCGTCTTCCCGCAGGCGCTGCGCATCGTATTGCCGCCGATCATCAGCCAGTTCCTGAACCTGACCAAGAACAGCTCCCTGGCGCCCCTCGCCGGCTACGCCGAGCTCTTCGTCGTGTCGGGCATCGTGGCCAACCAGACCGGCGCATCGATCCCGGTGGCGCTGCTCCTGGTGGTCTCGTACCTCACCATCAGCCTCGCGTTCGCGTTCGTCCTGAACCTCGTGAACGACCGGCTGGCCCTCGTGGAGCGTTGACGTGTTCGAAGTGATCCCCTCCCGACCTCCACCTGCCGGCGTGCTCGGTGTCCGGGGCTGGCTCCGCGCCAACCTGTTCAGTTCGCCCGCCAACACCCTCCTGACGGTCGTCACGTCGGTCGTGCTGGTGGTGGCCCTGGCGAACCTGATCACGTTCATCTTCTTCGACGCGTCTTGGGCGCAGGTGTGGCGCAACCTGAAACTCTTCGGCGTGTACCGCTACCCGACGGAACTCCTGTGGCGCCCCCTCTCGATCGCAGCCGTGATGATGGGGCTGCTCGGCGCCATGGCGGGTGTGTCGCCCGACAACAAGATCGCTCGCGGCGCCTTCTTCTGGATCTCGGGCTTCGTGGCCGTCCTCGCCATCCTCGCCGTGCTCTTCTGGCCGTCGGTGCGGCTCCTGTGGCCGATGGTGCTCGTGACGGCGGCCGTCGGCTTCGCCTTCGGCCGCCAGGCGCCGCGGGTCGCCGTGCGTGTCCTGCCGCTCGCCTGGGGACTCTGGCTGCTGCTCGGGTTCTTCGTCCTCTACGGCGTCCAACCCGGGAGCGGACTCCTGCGCATCGTCCCCGCTCGCGAGTGGGGGGGCTTCCTGCTGACGCTCATCCTGTTCACCGGCATCATCCCGAGCTTCCCGCTGGGCGTGGCGCTGGCGCTCGGGCGGCGCAGCCGGTTGCCGGCGATCAAGGCGACCTGCATCGTCTTCATCGAGGTCGTGCGCGGGGCACCGCTCATCATGTGGCTGTTCATCGCGTCGCTCTTGCTGCCGCTGCTGCTGAACACCGACCCCAACAACCTGCCCTCGATCCTGCGTGCGTACGTGGCCATCACGCTGTTCTCGTCGGCGTACATGGCCGAGAACGTTCGTGGCGGCCTCCAGGCGGTTTCGCGGGGTCAGGGCGAGGCCGCCCGGGCGCTCGGCTTGAACGGCTGGCAGACGATGCGGCTCATCGTCCTACCGCAAGCGTTGCGGGCCGTGATCCCCGCGATCGTCGGGCAGGCGATCAACCTGTTCAAGGACACGTCGCTCGTGTTCATCGTCGGCCTCGCCGACTTCTTCCGGGTGGCGGAACTCGTCTCCGTGCAGCCCGCGTCCCTGCTCGTGACCGGCGGCGTCAAGCTCGAGGTGTACCTGTTCGTCGCCGCGGTCTACTTCTTCTTCGCGTACCGGATGTCGGCGGCGAGCCGACAACTCGAGAAGCAGCTCGGGGTGGGCACGCGATGAGCGTGCCGTACGATGAAGCCGTCGGCCCCGTGGGAGGTCCTGCATGAGCATCCCGTCCGCCCCCGCTCCCGTTCGTGCCGACGCCCCCGGTGGGGGCGACCGGATCATCGAGATCGAGGGGCTCAACAAGTGGTTCGGTGAGTTCCACGTCCTGCGCGACATCTCGATGTCGGTCAACAAGGGCGAGGTCGTCGTCGTGATCGGCCCATCGGGCTCCGGCAAGTCGACCCTCATCCGCTGCATCAACCATCTCGAGGAGCACCAGCAGGGGCGCATCGTCGTCGACGGCACCGAGCTCACCGACGACGTCCGCAACATCGATCAGGTGCGCCGTGAGACGGGCATGGTGTTCCAGTCGTTCAACCTGTTCCCCCACCTGACCGTGATGGACAACATCACCCTGGCGCCCATCCGGGTGCGCAAATGGAAGAAGAGCCAAGCCGAGGAGCGGGCGCGCTTCTTCCTCGACAAGGTGGGCATCCCCGAACAGGCGGCGAAGTTCCCAGGGCAGCTCTCCGGCGGCCAGCAGCAACGCGTCGCGATCGCGCGGGCGCTCACGATGGGGCCCAAGGTCATGCTTTTCGACGAGCCGACCTCCGCGCTCGATCCCGAGGTCATCGGCGAGGTGCTCGAGGTGATGGTCAACCTCGCCAAGGAGGGCATGACCATGATCGTCGTCACGCACGAGATGGGTTTCGCCCGCGAGGTGGGCGACCGCGTGGTCTTCATGGACGCCGGGCAGATCGTCGAGGTCGGACCGCCCGAGCACTTCTTCGAGGCCCCACGGGAGGCCCGGACGCGCGACTTCCTGTCCAAGATCCTCTAGCGCGGCGAGCGGGCCACCCGCGCCGCGCGGGGACCTTCACAACGGGGTGTCGACGGCCGGACTACACTGCCGCATGAAACGAACTGGAAGGGCGGCACCGCGATGAGCGACGGCACCCCCAGGGGACTCCGCATCGCCGACCTGCTCAAGAGCATGGTCGGTCGCGGCGCCTCCGACATTCACCTCCAAGCCGGCGCGGCCCCGCACCTGCGCATCGACGGCGACCTGTTGCCCTACGAGGGCGTGCCGCCGCTGACGCCCGAGCAGACCGAGCAGATCGCGCTCGCGATGATGAACGAGAACCAACGCGAGCTGTTCATGCACCGGCACGAGCTCGATTTCGCCTTCACGATCCCGGCCGTGGCGCGTTTCCGCTGCAACGTCTACCGCCAGCGCGGCTCGGTGGGGATGGTCATGCGCATCGTCGCGGACGCCATCCCGAGCTTCGAGACGCTCGGCCTGCCGCCGGCGGTCGTGAGCGACCTCGCCAGCCAGCCGCGCGGCCTGGTCCTCGTCACCGGACCCACCGGATCGGGCAAGTCGACGACGCTCGCCGCGATGGTCGACTTCATCAACCGCCGCTTCCCCAAGAACGTCATCACGATCGAGGACCCGATCGAGTTCCTCCACAGCAACCAGCAGTCGCTGGTGATCCAGCGCGAGATCGGGCTCGACACGTCGGACTTCGTCGACGCGTTGAAGTACGCCATGCGCCAAGACCCCGACGTGATCATGGTCGGCGAGATGCGTGACAAGGCGACCGTCGAGGCGGCGCTCACGGCCGCGCAGACCGGTCACCTCGTGCTGTCGACCCTGCACACGCTCGACGCCATCCGCTCCGTCAACCGGATCATCGACTTCTTCCCCCCGCACGAACGCAACCAGATCCGACTCATGCTGGCCGAGTCGCTCCTGGGCATCCTGTCGCAGCGCCTGCTACCGCGCGCCGACGGTCCCGGCCGCCAGCTGGCGTCCGAGGTGCTCATCAACACGCCGCTCATCCGCGACTACATCAAGGACGAGGAGAAGACGGCGCTCATCAAGGACGCGCTCATGCAGGACAACCTACGGGGGATGCAGACGTTCGACCAGCACCTGGTCGAGTTGTACCTGGGCGGCGCGATCACCCTCGACGACGCGATCTACGCCGCCACCAGCCCCCACGAGCTGCGCCTGATGATCACGCAACGTTCGGGCGGCGAGCACGACGACGAGAGCGCGGTGGCGTTCGGCAAGATGTCGCTCAGCCGGGGCGCCGTGCGCGGCTGAGACGCCCGGGGGCTCAATCGCCGGCGACGGGTGCCGACGCCGTGGTCCAGGTCGGCACGTTCGGGCGCCACGGAAGGACGCGTTCGGCGACGGCGTGGAGATCGTAGTCGTCCGAGCCCGTGACGCGCGCCTCGACGACGTCGCCGATGGTCACCGTCCCGTCCGTCTCGAGCAGCACACGGCCGTCGACGTCGGGCGCGTCGGCTTGCGTCCGGCCCACCATGTCGCCCGGCAGGTCGCCGACGTCGTCGACGATCACCTGCAGCGTGCGACCGACCTTGGCCGCTTGGATCTCGGACGCGATCGCCTGCTGGACGCCCATCACCCGCTCGAAGCGGGCGCGCTTCACCTCCTCGGGCACCGCGCCCGGCAGGTCGTTGGCGACCGCACCCGGCACCTCGGAGTAGGTGAAGGCGCCGACGCGGTCGAGGCGCGCCTCGGCGAGGAAGTCGACGAGCAGGTCGACGTCCTCCTCGGTCTCGCCCGGGAACCCGAGGATGAAGGTCGAGCGGATGGCGAGTTCCGGACAGATCGCACGCCAGGACTTGATCGTCGCCAGATGGCTCTTCGCCCCACCCGGTCGGCGCATCGCCCGCAGCACCTTGGGCGAGGCGTGCTGCAAGGGGACGTCGAGGTACGGCAATAGCTGGCCCTCGGCCATGAGCGGGATCAGTTCGCGTACGTGCGGGTAGGGGTAGACGTAGTGCAACCGCACCCACGCCCCGAGCCCGGCCAGCTCGCGCACGAGCGGAAGGAGGTGCGCGTCCACGGGTCGACCCTGGAAGTCGCTGGACCGGTGGCGCAGGTCGGTGCCGTAGGCGCTCGTGTCCTGGGCGATGACCACGAGCTCCTTGGTGCCGGTCGCGACGAGCCGGGTGGCCTCGTAGAGCACGTCGGCGGCGTCACGGCTCGCCTGCCGGCCGCGCATCTGCGGGATGATGCAGAAGCTGCAGGTGTGATCGCAACCCTCGGCGACCTTGAGGTAGCTGTAGTGACGGGGCGTGAGCTTGACGCCGCGTCCGATCGCGCCACCGACGCCGTCGCCGAGGACGGGCAGCAGGCCGGTGAAGGGGCGCGCGTCGAGCGGCAGCGCCGCGCGCACCTCACGCATCACCCCGGCCACGTCGGCCTGGCCGGTCACCGCCAGCACACTCGGGTGGCGGGCCAGGATCTCCTCGGGGCGCTCGCCGAGGCAGCCCGTGACGATCACGCGCCCGTTGCGCTCGAGCGCCTCGCCGATGGCGTGGAGCGACTCCTCGACCGCAGGCGTGATGAAGCCGCACGTGTTCACCACCACGAGGTCGGCGTCCTCGAAGGTGCGGACGAGGTCGTAGCCCTCGGCCCGGAGTTCGGTGAGGATGCGCTCGCTGTCCACGAGCGCCTTCGGGCATCCTAGGCTGACGAATCCAACGCTTCCCATCGGCCGCCGAGCATAGCACCCGCGTCCGGCGCGGCCGTGTCGTGCTCGGCTGCGGAGACGCCCTCGGCGGCCGTCGCGTGGGCGCGCAACCAGGGACGGGCGCGTCCCGCGAGGTAGAGCGAGCCGGCCACGAGCACGAAGCTCCCGCTCGCGTCGGCGCGCGCGACGGCCGTCTGGAGTGCGTCGCCGACGTCGTCGTGGACGGCGACGTCGGCGCGCGAGGCGGCCGGCAGGTCGGACCGGGCCAGCGAGGGCTCGACGGGGTCGGCGCGGGTGAGGATCGCGGCGCCCGCCGCCGCCCGGAGCGGCGCCCATGTCGCCGCGCCCTGCTTACGTCCCAAGGCGCCGAACACGAGGACGTACCCGGGCGGCACGTCCGCCACCAGACGGGCGGCGGCCGCAGGGTCGTGGGCGCCGTCGAGGACCACGAGGGTCGGCCGGGTCGGGCCGGCCACCACGAACCGCTCGAAGCGCGCGGGCGGGGGCGGCGCCGCGAGGCCGCGCGCCAAGGCGCCCTCCGACCAGCCGAGGCGGCGTCCGAGCGCCAGCGCCAGCCGGGCGTTCTCGCGTCGCGTGGCCGGCCACGTGCCCACGTCGGCGGGTGCGCCGACCGGCCAGGCGCCGAGGTCGGGACGGTCGGCGAGGGTCGTCAGCGGTGCACCGATCGCCGCTGCGGCGGCCCGCACGATGGCGAGCGCCTCGCCGCGAGCGGCGGTGACGAGCGGGACACCCGCTCGCGCCACCGCCGCCTTGTCCCGTGCCACGTCGGCGAGGCTCGGCCCAAGCGTGTCGACGTGGTCGAGGTCGACGTTCGTCAGGACCGTGCCCACGACGTTCGGGAGGGCGAGGGTGGCGTCGAAACGCGCGCCGACGCCCGCCTCGACGACGGCCACGTCGACCGCGGCGTCCGCGAAGGTGTCGATCGCCCAGAGCAGCGTCCACTCGAAGAAGCCGAGGCCGCTTTCCGCGCGGGCACGCGCCCGGTCGACGAAGCGCACGACGTCGGCGCGCGACGGCGGCTGGCCGTCGACGGCCACCCGCTCGCGCAGGTCCTCGACGTGGGGGGAGGTGAACCGGCCGGTCCGGAGGCCCTGGGCGGTGGCCATGGCGGCGAGGGCGTACGCCACCGTGCCCTTGCCGTTGGTGCCGACGACGTGGAGGGTGGCGGGCGGCAGCGGACGCCCCCACCGTGCCAACGCCTCGGCTGCGACGCGCGGGTCGCGCGCGCGGCCGTCGCGGCGGCGTTCGGTCAGCCAGGCGACGGCGGAGCGGTACGCAGGGTCGTCCGGGTCGTGCGCCGGGAACGCCGGGTCAGCCACGCCCGCGACCGCGCCGGCGCCGGCGCGGCCGACGACGACCGGTGCTCGACTTGGCGGTGTCGTCTTCGGCCCGGTCGTCCCCGAGCCCCGGCATGGAGTCCTCGGCGGCGATCTCGATCAGGAGGGCTTCCAGAACCCCCTCCGGGAGGCGCTGGACGAGCTTGAGCGGGACGTGGGGTGGCGCGAGGTCGATCACGACGAAGGAGCCACCGGGGTGCAAGACGTAGCCTCGCCCCGCCCGCCGCCCCCCCGCCCCCTCGACCTCGAGGTCGACGACGCGGGCGACGGTGACGTCCTTGCCGAGGAGCGGGATGCGCCACGGCGCCGAGGGCGCGGGCCGGCCGCGCGCAGCGGTCTCGGCGGTGACGGCACGCAGCTCGCGGACGAGCGACAGGGGGTCGCGGTATGGCAGCAGGTACGGCACGCTGGCGGTGTCGTGGCGGCCCACGGTGGCCGTGACGAGACCGGCGTCGAGGTCGAAGGTCACGTCGAACGGTCGACCGTCGCCGCGACCCTCGCTGGTCTCGCGCCAACGGAGGCTGTGGTGCCGCTCGGCGTGGCAGCGGCTGGTCTGGGTGATCGTGGCTTGACCGAGCGCGCCCTGGAGCTGGAGGCGGGCCTCGACGACCGCCACGCGCCCCCGTTCGCCGGTGCGGACGAGCAGCCGCCCGGCCGGGCGGCCGCGATGGGTGAGGCGGTAGGCGAGGGCTTCGACCATGCGGCGCTCACGGTACCACCCCGCCCCTCGTTCGCTCCGGCGTCCACGCGGGTAGACTCGGCTCCATGCTCGAACTCCGCTACGTCCGTGATCACGCCGAGACCGTCCGCCAAGCCATCCGCGCCAAAGGGTTCCCGGACGCGGTCGGCAAGCTCGAGGCGCTGCTCCTGGCGGACGAGGGCCGGCGCCTGTTGCGGGTCGACCTCGAGGCCAAGCAGGCCGAGCGCAACGCCCGTAGCCGCGAGATCGGCGAGCGCAAGCGACGTGGCGAGGGCGCCGAGGAGCTCATGCGCGACGTGGGGGAGCTCGCCACCGACGTCAAGGCCCTCGAGGAACGCGACCGCAGCCTCACGACGCAGATCGACGCGTTGCTCCTCGAGATCCCCAACGTCCCGCACCCGTCGGTGCCGTTCGGCGCGACGGAGCACGACAACGTGGTCGTCCACGAGCGCGGCGAGAAGCGTGTGGGCGACGACCTGCAGCCGCATTGGACGCTCGGCGAGGCGCGTGGTTGGTTCGACCTGGCCGCGGGCGTCCGACTCACCGGCGCCGGCTTCCCCGTCTTCTTGGGTCAGGGTGCCCGCTTGGTGCGCGGCCTGGCCGGCTACTTCCTCGACCGTCTGGGGGCGGCCGGTTACGTCGAGGTGGCGCCGCCGCTGCTGGTGAACGCGGCCTCGGCCACCGCCACCGGCCAGCTGCCCGACAAGGAAGGGCAGATGTACCAGGTGGCCGACGGCGCCTACCTGATCCCCACGTCCGAGGTGTCGGTGACCAACCTGCATCGGGACGACATCCTGGACGAGGGGGCGCTGCCGCTGCGCTACTGCGCCTTCACCCCCTGCTTCCGGCGTGAGGCCGGCAGCTACGGCAAGGACGTGCGCGGCCTGAACCGGGTGCACCAGTTCGACAAGGTCGAGATGGTGCAGTTCGCGCGGCCCGAGGAGAGCTACGACGCGCTCGAGGCGATGACGGCCCTCGCGGAGGGTCTGCTGGACGAGCTGGGTCTGGCGTACCGGCGGCTCCTGATGTGCAGCGGTGACATGGGCTTCACGCAGGCGAAGAAGTACGACCTCGAGGTGTGGAGCCCCGGCCAGGACCGCTGGCTCGAGGTCTCGTCGATCTCCAACCTGGAGTCCTTCCAGGCCGTGCGCCTCGGCGCGCGGACGCGGCCGGGCGGCGCCGGCGGCACCGGCCGGACGCGTTACGTGCACACCCTCAACGGGTCCGCGCTGGCCTTCCCGCGGACGATCGCCGCCCTGCTGGAGACGCACCAGACCGAGGACGGGCGCGTGCGTCTGCCCGACGTGCTCGTGCCCTACGTCGGCCGGACCTGGCTCGACTGACGGCTGCGGGCGTCCTGCCCCGGGGGTGAATCGGACGACGACCTCAGGCGTCGACGTCGAGGGTGCGTGGCACCACCACGCGTCCGTCCCGGAGGGGCGTGAGGGCTTCGAGGTCGGTGCGGCTCAGGCCTTGTTCGGCGACGTCGGCCCGCAGGTCGACGGGTCGCAGCGGCGCACCGTCGTGGGCCGGGTGACGCAAGGGCTCGAGGGTCGGGTCGTCGGCCGCGGCGAGACGGTCGACGTAGGCCAACACGCGCTCGAGGTCGGCGACCCGCGCGGCGCGGTCCGCGCCGGCGAGGTCGAGTCGCGCCAGATCGGCGAGGTGGTCGAGTTCGGCGTCGTCGAGGTGCGGCATCGGCGTCATCCTAGCCCGGGGTAGGACGTTCAGCACCGCACCGTCGATCGTCGAGCGCGGTCAGGGTCAGGCGGCCTCGTCGGTACGGGCGTCGTCGTCCCGCGCGGGCTTCGGAGAGCTCAGCACCAGCACCGTGACGACCACGCCCGCGACCACCGGCACCCCGATCAGCCAGAGCAGCCACGTGGCGAGCCCTTGGGGGCCGACCTGGGTGGGCGGCAAGATGAACGGCAGGTCGCCCACCGGACGACCGTCGAGCTCGAGCACGAAGGCGGCGGTGGCCTCCTCGGCGGCGAAGGTACGGTCGCGAACGCGGACCTGGTACGAGCCGGGTTCCGGCAGCGCCACGTCCGCGGTGTAGACCGCGGGGCTCGTCTCCACCAGGTCCACCGTGCGCAACGGCGGCGACGCGTCGGATCCGGCGGGAGCCTCGGCGGCCACGTCCGCGAGCGGCCGGAACTCGAGCGCCACGACCGCGTCCTCGATGGGCGTGACGCTCGGGTCTTCGAGCGTCACCGTCAGCTGCAGCGGGGCGCCTGCCGCGGGCGGATCGGGGCTCACCGTCAGCTCGCCGAACACGAGGGTGGCGTGGGCCGCCGACCACCCCAGCAGGGCGAACAGCAGGGCGAACAGCCCGACTGCCAGCCCGGTGCGCGTCACGGTGCCACGCGCTCGGCGGGGGGATGGTTGCGGAGGAGCCACACGCGAAAGGGTACCCCGGCGGCGTGGACGGCCGTCGCGACGTCCACACCCACCCACCGCAGGTGCCACGGTTCGTGGTCGTAGCACGACAGCGCACGGGCGTCCTCCGGGTAGCTGATCACGAACCCGTGGCGGTGAGCGTTCGCGCCCACGAAGGCGCCCTCCGGCGTCTCGCCCCAGTCGCCCTGGTCCCACGCCGGCGGTCCACCGGCGCTGCGTAGGTCGACGGCCGTGCCCAACTGGTGCTCGCTGTGGCCCGGCCGCGCGCTCACGGCCGCGGCCCGCTCGGCGCCGAGGACGTCGATCCAGCCGTCGTGCACACGCGCCTGGTAGGCCTCGCTCCGATACGCGGACTGGACCGCGAGCTCCAGGCCCGCCTCGGCCCCGGCCTCACGCAGCGCCCGCAGGTCGTCGACGACGACCGCCCGCACGGAGAGATCGCTCTCGAAGCCGGCTTCCGCCACACCGACCAGGTCGGACGGTGCCCATCCCGGGGGGAGGCGCCAGCTGAGGTCGAGCAGGACCGTGGCGGCGTGGGCGTGCGGGTCCGCGGCGACCACCCGGTCGTCCACCTCGCAGACGGGCACCGCCGGGCTCGGTGGGATGGGCGCCCCTTGGCCGAGTCCGATCGCACCGACGGCCAGGGCCGCCGCGAGGAGCAGGCGGCGGGGGAAGGCGATCGCGGCTCGGAAGGTCACGCCGGTCCCAACAGCGTGCCTCGCATCTCCATGGGCAAGCCCAGCAACAGGACCTGCAGCGCGGCGACGACGAGCACGAAGGTACCCATGACCCACATCGCCCACGCGCCGCGGCGACCGAAGTCGCGCAGGGCGATCCTAACCGTGACGCCGAGCGCCAGGGCGGTGGCCGCCGAGACCAGACCGGCGCCGATGGGGAAGAGCCAGCGCGTGGGCACGAGCTGCGCCAGGCGCCAGTTCGGGTCGATGGCGAGACCGCGGTACGCGAAGAAGTGTTGGAAGACCGGCACGATGGAGGCGGCTCCGGTCAGGAAGTGGAACAGGTAGTGGGCGGCCCAGAAGCCGACGCCCAGGACCACCACGACGATGGCCCAGCGGTCGAAGGCGACGCCGACGCCGCCCTGGGCGCCGCCGGCGCGATCGGCCAGCCAGGCGGCCGCCGCGGTCCCGATCAGGCCGGCCGCCGTGACGGCGGCGTACAAGACGCCCAGCACGAGCGCTTCCGAGCGCGTGTCGAGCGCCCAGGCGATGGCGTCCGCCGCGCCGAAGAAGGGGGGCACCATCGCGAACGCGTTGAGCAGGCCCCACCAGGCGAGCGCGACGCCCAACAGCAGGGTCCAACGACCACCGCGGTGGCGCCAACCGTCGCGGACGACCTCCGTCCAAGGGGGCCGCATGCGGAGCGCCACGTTGTCGTACGGACACGCGCGGACGCAGTTCAAGCAGAGCGTGCAGTCCATGGTGGAGGTCGCCGCCGGGACGAAGATCCCGGTCTCGCACCCGGGGAAGCGCCCGACGCCGTTCGGCGCGACGATCTCGGAGAGCGGGATGAAGTTCGCGCGTCGAGGTCCGTCCACCGCGCCGCGCAGCGTGCCGTCCGGCGCGCGCCACAGCGCTTCGCGTTCGGCCGTGTCGGTGATGCGGCCGTGGAGGCAGGGTTTGTGGGCGCACGTGTCGCACACGGTGGGGTCGACGGTGGCGATCTGGGTCGGTGCCACGGCCGCGATCGCGAAGTTGAAGTTGCCGAGGGGGCACACGTAGCGACAGAAGGTCCCCGCGGGGAACAGGGCGTCGACGGCCAACGCCGCCAAGAAGTAACCCACCACCAGCCAGGCCGTGATCCACGGGCTCTGCCAGAGGTCGAACACCTCGTAGGCCAAGAAGAAGGCCAACAACAAACCGATGACCAGGGCCTTCGAGCGCAGCCAGCGCGGCCAGCGCAGCTCGACGCGCGTGAGCGACTTGAGCCAGCGTGTGGGTCCGCGGGTGAGCATCAGCGGGCAGGCGGCGCAGAAGAGGTTGCCCACCACGAGCAGCGCGATCACGACGAGGCCGCGGTAGTGCAGCCAGACCGTGGTCGTGGCGAGGTTGCGCGGGGCGAGTTGGCGACCCGTGAAACCGTCGACGATCACGAGGACGGCCAGGATCAGGAGCGGCACCTGCAGCAGCAGGCGCGCGTGGCGCCCGCGCGCCCACCGCCGCAACCCCGGCAAGCGGAGGACGTCGGCGCCGAGGGGCGGCCGTCCGCCGTGGACGGTGCCGGGGGCGCGATCGGGACGCCTCGGCGTGGGACGGCCGGTCGTCGTGGGGAGCTCGATCACGACGAGGATGGTACCAAGCCGGCGCCGGGCGCGCCCTTCGTGCTGGACGTGGGTCGGCTAGATGCGCTCGCCGGTGAGCCAGAAGATCACGTGTTCGTTGACGTTCTCGAGGTGGTCGCCGCAGCGCTCGAGGTACCGCGCCACCGCCAGCAAGCGGGTGGCCGCCGAGATCGTGTGCGGGTCGGCCATCATGTACGTCAGCAGTTCGCGTTGGAGCTGCTCGTACAGTTCGTCGATCTCCTCGTCCATCGCCAGGGCGCTGCGCGCGGCCGCGGCGTCGCCTTCCGCCATCGCCCGCATCGTCACCTCGAGCATCTCGTCGAGGATCGTCAGGATGCGCGCCATGTCGAGGTACTTCTTCAGGGGCGGCGCCGACGCCAGCTCGGCCCCCGCGCGCGCGACGTGAACGGCGTAGTCGCCCGCCCGCTCGACGTCGGCCAGCGACTGGACGATGGCGCCGAGGAAACGGAGATCGCGGGCGGCCGGTTGCCGTCGCGCGATGATCGCGAGGCAGCGGTGCTCGAGCTCGCGCTGCACGCCATCGATCTCGCGATCGCCGGCGATGGCTCGCTCGAGGACGGCGGACTCGGCGTCGATGAGCGCGCGCTTGGCGAGACCGAGTCCCTCTCGCACCATGCTGAGCATCCGCACGGTCGCCGCGTTGACCTCTTGGAGCTCCTGCTCGAGCACGTTCATGCCTGGGTGTACCACGTCGATCACTCTCCACCGCGGGCGTCAGGAACGTGTCAGGCGCCACCCCGCAGCGGTCGACCGGCCTGACGTGGACCTGACGATGCGCTCGGTACGATGCGTGCGTGACGCTGGCTGCGCGGGGGTCTCGACGAGGTGCGTGAGATCCGGGCCTTGGTGGTGGAGGACGACGAGGCCGTGCGCGAGCTCGTCGTGTTCCACCTGTCGCGCGCCGGCTTCGTCGTGCGCGAGGCGGCCGACGCCGAGGTCGCCACCCGCCTGGTCGACGGGGTGGACGTCGTCGTGTTGGACTCGATGCTGCCGGGCCAGTCGGGGATCGCCTGGCTGCGTGGCCTGCGCGGCGGCGAGTTCGCCGAGTTGCCCGTGCTGATGCTGACGGCGCGCGCCTCCGAGTTCGACCGCGTCGAAGGGCTCGAGGCCGGTGCCGACGACTACCTGGTGAAGCCCTTCAGCGCGGCCGAACTCGTGGCACGGCTGCGGGCGCTGTTGCGACGCGTCCGCCCCCCCGATCGGTTCGTCGTCGGTGACCTGACCGTCGACGTCGCCGCGGCGCGGGTCTCGGTCGCCGGCCGCGACGTCGAGCTGACGCGGCGCGAGTTCGACCTGATCGTGTGCCTGGCCGGACACCCCGACCGGGCGTTCTCCCGCGGGGAGCTGCTCGACCGTGTGTGGGGCGAGGACTTCGTGGGGACGGAGCGGACGGTCGATCAGCACGTGGCGCAGCTGCGCGCGGTCTTGGGCGCGGACCGCATCGAGACGGTGCGAGGGCGAGGCTACCGCTTCGTCGCCGCCTGACGTGGACCGACCCGCCTGGTTCGAAGCCTTGAACGAGGGCGTGGTGCTCGTCTTGGACGGGCGTGTCCTGGACCTCAACCCGGCCGCCGCGGCGCTGCTCGAGGTCGACGTCGCCCGCGCGGTCGGTGCGCCGCTCATCGCGGTCGTCCGCGACCACCGCATCGAGCGGTTGGTCGAAGGCGACGGGGTCCAGGTCTTCGTGACCCGTGGGCGGCACTTGGCCGTGCGCGCGTTCGTCGGGGGTCTGACCTTGCGCGACGTGAGCGCGGAGCGCCGGGCGGCCGAGACCGGGCGCGAGCTGCTGGCCGTGCTGTCGCACGAGCTTCGCACGCCGGTCACCACGATCCGCTCGGCGCTCGAGGCCTTGCGCCTCGACGATGTCCCGGCCCCCCAGCGCGAGCGCTTCCTGGCGCACGCGGAAGCCGAGGCGGAGCGGCTGGTGCGGTTGCTCGACGACCTGACCGTGGACGTGGCCCCACCTCGGGCACGCAGCGTCCCGTGGCACGACGTCTTCGGCCGGGTGGCCACGCTGCTCGCGGCGCCCGTGGCCGACCGCGCGATCCGGCTGCGGTCCGACCTCCCGTCGGCGAACGTGTGGGCGGACCCGGACAAGCTGCTCCAGGTGCTGCTGAACCTGGTGGAGAACGCGGTGCTGCACGGGCCCGCCGACGCGGAGGTGCGGTGCGTGGCCGAGCCCGACGCGCGCATGCCCGGCTGGTGGCGGCTCGAGGTTCTCGACGAGGGCCGAGAGGTGCCCGAAGCGGAGATGGCGAGCTGGTTCTCACCCCATGCCCGCGGCGCCGGTGTGAACGCACGCGGGACGGGTTTGGGCCTCTACGTCGTGCGTTCGATCGCCGAGCGGTGGGGCGGCGTGGCGTGGGGGCGGCGCTGGGAGGGTGGCAACGCGTTCGGGGTCACGGTGCCGAGCGAACGTCGGGCGGCCTGAGCGGCTCGGCGGTGGAGCCCAAGGTCGGCCCGAACCCGCTCGCGTCCAGGTCGTGGTGGACGAACCGACGTGCGACCTCACGCCAGAGGACGCGGCGTGCGTCGTCGGCTGCGGTGCGGGCGGCGACCGCCGCGTAGGCGGCGACGGCCCAGCGATGCGCGGCACGAACCGCACGTGGCTGGGTGCGGCGGGTCAAGGCGTAGCCGCCGCGCAGGCCCTCGACGAGGAACCTCGGGTCGGAGGGTGTCGACGCACCGCCGACGTGAACGACCTCGGTCGCGACGAGCAGACAGCGGTAGCCGGCGCCTCGGAGGCGGCCCGCCCACTCGACGTCCTCGTTCCAGAAGCGCAGGCCGCCGTCCATCCCACCCACGTCGGCCACCGCCGAACGACGTGCCACCAGGAGGCAGCCCGACAACCACGGCACGGGCACCGCCGCAGGCGTTCGGACGCCGGGACCGGTGTCGCTCCCGAGCCAACGCAGGCGTGCGGCGTGGCGTCGATACGGCAGCCCGAGGTCTTGCAGCACGCCACTCGGGGTGCGCGCCAAGGGGCCCGCCAGGGCCACCGCCGGGTCCTCGAAGGGCGCGACCAGGTCGAGCAAGGTACGCGGTCCGACGAGGACGTCGGCGTTCATGAGCGCCACCAGCGGGCTGCGCGTTGCCTTGAGGCCGGTGTTCACCGCGTGGGCGTACGAGTGGTTGACCGTGGGCTGCCAGCGCAACCGTGGGTGCACGCCCTCGAGCTGACGCGGCAGGCTGGCGTCGAACGCGGTGTCGACGACCAGGACGGCCACCGCTGGCGCTGCGGTCGCGAGTCGCTCGAGCGCCTGCGCCAGGAGCGTCGGCGTGCGGTGATGGACCACCACGACCTCGAGTTCGGCACCCTCCACGCGTCGAGCATGGCACGCGGGCGCCGGCCCCACGCGGGCGCCGACCGCAGGAGGTCGCTACGGTCCGTTCGGTTCTCATGTGCCGCCCACCCGTCCGGCGGCCGGTGGAGCGTAAGGTGCGGCGTGCCTGGAACCGACCCGTCGTACGCTCGAACCCTCCTCGTGAGACCCACCGACCCCGATCCCGATCCGAACCCCCTCGCACCCGCCACGAGCGCCGCACGTCGGCCGCGGGTGGGCGTGGCGCTGGGCGGTGGCAGCGCGCGTGGCTACGCCCACATCGGTGTGCTGGCGTCGTTGGAGCGTCGTTCGCTCACGCCCGACGTCGTGGTCGGTACCTCCTTCGGCGCCGTCATCGGCGCCCTGTACGCTTTGGGTCACACCCCCGCCCGGCTGCGCGAAGATGCGGAGGCGCTGCGCCGACGCGACGTCCTGCCGCGCATCGTCGACCTGGGGCTGACGCGCGGTGCGCTGTTCGCCGGCGACCGCCTCGAGGCCTACTTCCGAGACCTGGTCGGCGACGTCCGGATCGAGAGCCTGCCGCGCACGCTGGCGATCGTGGCGACCGACGTCGACACCGGTGAACGGGTGGTGTTGCAGGAGGGTTCGGTGGCCACGGCGTTGCGGGCGTCGGCTTCGTTGCCTGGTCTGTTCGCTCCCGTTCGCTGGGGCGGCCGGCGCCTCATCGACGGCGGGATCGGCGCCCCCGTACCGCTCTCGACCCTCGAGGGCTTCGACGTCGACCTGGCGGTCGGGGTGGGCGCGGGGATCGAGGCGCGGGACTCGAGGACGTTGCGCACGGCCAGGCGGGCGGCCGGTTCGGTGCCGGGCCGGTGGGCGCGGCGCACGCTCGCGGGACGGGTCCTGCGGGCCGGCGCCGTCCGTGCGGCCGTGGTCGGTCCGTTCCCGACGCTCGGTCGCGCCCTGGCGCTGACGCTCGACGCCTGGAGCGAGAGCGCCGACGCGCTCCCCGACGGGACCGGGGAGGCGCTGCACGTCCAGACGCGGCCCCCCATCCACTGGCTGCGGTTCGACCGGGCCCAGGTGGCGATCGAGGCCGGCGACACCGCCATGGAACGCGCATGGCCCGACGTCGGTGCCTGGCTGGAGCGGTGGGCGGTGACGGCGGCGGCGGCGGTCGCGCGAGCGCCGGTCGGGACGGTCGGTGAGGGCGTCGGTGACCGCTCGGCGCCGTTCCCGCACGCCAGGGCCGTCGCCGTCTAGAGGATCACGCGCCCGAACAGGCTGGCGGCGAGTTCGACCAAGACCTTCGCGCTGGCGTTGCGCTCGTCGAGGATCGGGTTGACCTCGACGAGGTCGACGGAGCCGACCCGGCCGCTGGCGGCCAGCAACTCCATCAACAGGTGCGCCTCCCGGTAGGCGAGCCCGCCTGCGACGGGCGTACCGACCCCGGGCGCCACCGCGGGATCGAGCACGTCGGCGTCGATCGAGACGTGCAGGTGATCGACGTGGGCGAGGGTGGCCAAGGCGGCCTCGGCCACCGCCGCGATCCCCAACCGATCGACGTCGCTCATCGTCGTGGCGTGGAGACCCTGCGACCGGATGAACGCGCGCTCGGACGGGTCGACCGAGCGCAGGCCGATGAAGGCCAGGTCGCCGGGCGCCAACACGCCGCCACCGTCGCTCCCCTCGCTACGGCCGATGGCGGCCAGCAGACGCGGATCGCCGTGACCGAGGAGGTGGGCGAGCGGCATCCCGTGCACGTTGCCCGACGGGCTGCTCGCCGGCGTGTTCAGGTCGGCGTGGGCGTCCACCCACAACACGCCCACGCGCCGCCCACCGGCTCGCCGGACGACGCCCGCCACCGACCCCATCGACAGCGCGTGGTCGCCGCCGAGCACGACCGGGATGGCGTCGGCGGGCACCTCGGCCACCGCGGTGGCCAGGCGCGCGATCACGTCGGCGATGGCGTCGACGTACCGGGCCCGCACGTCGCCCTGGGCCAGGTGCGCCGCCTCGGCGATCGGCACCTCCACGTTGCCGTGGTCGTGCACCTCGTGGCCGAGCGCCGTCAAGGCGTCGCCGAGCCGCGCCAGTCGGAGCGCGGAGGGTCCCATGTCGACGCCGCGCCGACCCGCGCCGAGGTCCATGGGGACCCCCAGGACGTGCAAGCGGGCGGCCAGCGGCGCGTCGCGCACGGAACTCGTCATTCCGGACCCGGGCGGTACCAGTGCCGACCGTCGCGCTCCAGCAGGGTGTGCGCCGCCTCCGGGCCCATGGAGCCCGCCGGGTAGGGGAGCGGCTCGGCCGCGTCGGAGGCGGCCAGCAGGGGGGCCACGACCTGCCACTGCGCCTCCACCTCGTCGGCCCGCATGAAGAGGGTCGGGTCGCCCTCGATCACGTCGAGGATGAGGGTCTCGTAGGCGTCGGGGTTGGGACGCTTGTAGCGACCCTGGTACGCGAAGTCGAGGCGGACCCGGTCCACCTCGATGCCCTGGCCCGGCTTCTTGGCGTTGAAGAGCAGCGTGATGCCCTCGTCGGGCACCAGCCGCAAGACCAGCCGGTCGGCCTTCGGCGGCACGGGGAGGTCGAACGGCACGTAGGGGGGCGACTTGAGGCGCAGCACGATCTCCGAGGCCTTCTTCTCGAGGCGCTTGCCGGTGCGCAGGTAGAAGGGGACGCCGGCCCAACGCCAATTGCGGACCTCGAACGCCGCCGCCACGAACGTCGGCGTGCGGGAGTCGGCGGCCACCCCTTCTTCCTCGAGGTAGCCGGGGTGGCCGGCGCCGGCCACGTACTGGCCCAAGACCGCGCGCTCGGGAGCGGCGCACGTCAGGGAGCGAAAGACCTTCACCTTCTCGTCGCGCACCGAGTCGGCGTCGTACCGCGTCGGCGGCTCCATCGCCACGAGCGCGAGGAGTTGCAGGAGGTGGTTCTGGAAGACGTCGCGAACCACGCCGGCGGCGTCGTAGAACGCACCCCGGCCCTCGGTGCCGATCGGCTCGGCCATGGTGATCTGCACGTGGTCGATCGCACGGTTCGACCACACCGGCTCGAACAGGGTGTTGGCGAAGCGCAGGACGGCCAGGTTCTGCGCCGTCTCCTTCGCCAGGTAGTGGTCGATCCGGTAGACCTGGGCCTCGCTGAAGCGCTCGAGCACGAAGGCGTTGAGCTCGCGCGCGCTCGCCAGGTCGGCGCCGAACGGCTTCTCGACGACCAGGCGTCGGTAGCCGTCGCTTTCGTCGGCGAGCCCGGCGGCGGCGAGGCCGGCCACGATCGGCGCGTAGGTCTCGGGCGGCGTGGCCGTGTAGTAGACGTGGTCGCGCGGCTCGAGGTCCGCGAGGAGGCGCGCGAGGCGCGCGTAGGCGTCCGGGTCGTCGTAGCCGCCGCGCACGTACCGGAGTCCGCCCACGAGCCGTCGCCAGGCCTCGCCGTCGATGTCGTCGACGTGCTCTCGGGCGGCCGCGGAGAGGCGCTGGCGCAGGTCGTCCTCGTCGATGTCCGACCGCGCGAAGCCGACGAGGGTGGTCTCGGGGTGGATCGCCTCGGAGCGCAGCAGCGCGTGGAGGGCCGGAAGCAGCTTGCGGGCGGCCAGGTCGCCCGTGATCCCGAAGATGACGACGGTGGCGGGGGGCGGGTGGGATGCGGCCATGGGACGACGCTAGCACCCGGTCGACGGGCACGGCGTGGCGCGCCTCGGCCCGTGAGGTGCGTGGTAGGCTCGCGCCCGTCGCGCGGCCCCCGGCCGCCTGCCGGAGGCCCCCGTGTCCAGTCCCGATCCCGTCCCCGCCGCGCTCGAGCGCCTCACCCGCGGCGCCGAACACGTCGTTCCAGCCGGCGAGCTCGAGTCGAAGCTGCGCACGTCGGCGAGCGATGGGCGTCCCTTGCGGGTGAAGCTCGGCGTCGATCCGTCCTCCGCCGACCTGCACGTCGGTCACGCGGTCGTGCTGCGCAAGCTGCGCCAGTTCCAGGACCTCGGTCACCGGGTGGTGCTCATCATCGGCGACTTCACCGCCACGATCGGCGACCCGTCGGGCAAGTCGAAGACGCGTCCGCAGCTCACGCTCGATCAGACCCGCGAGCACGGCGAGACCTACGTGGCGCAGGCCGTGCGTGTCCTCGATCCCGATCCGGCCCGGCTCGAGATCCGCCACAACTCGGCGTGGCTCGAACCCCTGGGTTTCGGGGAGTTGGTGCGACTGGCGAGCTCCTACACGGTCGCGCGCATGCTCGAGCGCGACGACTTCACCAAGCGGTACCGCGACGGCACGCCGATCGGCGTCCACGAGTTCCTCTACCCGCTCGCGCAGGCCTACGACTCGGTCGCCGTCCAGGCCGACGTCGAACTGGGCGGCACCGATCAGCTCTTCAACCTGCTCGTGGGGCGCGACGTGCAACGCGCCTACGGCCAAGCGCCCCAGGTGGCGTTGACCGTCCCGCTGCTCGTCGGCCTCGACGGCGTCGAGAAGATGTCGAAGTCGCTCGGCAACTACATCGGGATCGCCGAGCCGCCCGAGGTGATGTTCACCAAAGCGATGCAGGTCCCCGACGCGCTGCTCGAGGCCTACGCGACGTCGTGCACCGAACTCGACCTGCCGCGCCTGGCGGCGGAACGGGCGGCCGACCCCGTCGCCGCGCACCGCACCTTCGCGCGCGAGCTGGTGCGCCTCTACCACGGCGAAGATCCCATCGCCGCCGCCGAGCGCCGCTACGACGACGTCGCACGCGGCGGCGTCCCCGACGAGTTGCCCGAGCACCCGGTCGACGCCTCCGGGAGCAGCGACGGTCGCGTCGAGGCAGCGGCCTTGGCGGTCGCCGTGGGGTTCACGAAGAGCAAGGGGGAGGCGCGACGGCTGATCGACAACCGCGGCCTCCGGGTCGACGGTGTGCCGCTCGAGGACCGGACGGCGACGCTCGACGTGCGGGGCGCCGGCTCGTTCGTGTTCCAAGCCGGCAAGAACACGTTCGTGCGGATCGTCTGGCGCGGCTGACCCCGACGGGCGGCTAGATCGCCAGCACCTGCGCGATCTCGAAGAGCTCCCAGTCGATCTCCTTCTTGTTCTCCCAGACCGCTTGGAGCGGCACCGTCGTCGTGCCGCGCTTGTCGACGCCCACCATCACGCCGCTCACGCCGTCCATGAGGGTGCGGACGGCCTTGAAGCCGAGCCGCGAGGCGAGCACCCGGTCGCGCGTGCTCGGCGTGCCGCCCCGTTGGATGTGGCCGAGGATCGACGTGCGCGCCTCGTAGCCGGCACGCTCCGCGAGCACCTTCTGGAGCGCCATGGCGCCGCCTTCGAGTGCCCCCTCCGCGACGACGACCACCGAGGACGACTTCCCGCGGGCGTGCGCGGCGGCGAGCGTGTCGGCGATCTTCTCGACGCTCATCTGGACCTCGGGGATGAGGATCGCCTCGGCGCCGCCCGCCACGCCGACGTACAGGGCGATGGCGCCGCTGTGGCGTCCCATGACCTCGACCAGGAAGAGCCGGTCGTGGCTCGCGGCGGTGTCGCGCACCCGGTCGACCGCGTCGAGCGCCACGTTGATGGCGGTGTTGAAGCCGATCGAGACGTCGGTGCCGTAGATGTCGTTGTCGATCGTGCCCGGGATGCCGATCACGGCGATCCCGTGCTCCTCGTAGAGCTTGGCGGCGCCACGGTACGTGCCGTCGCCGCCGATGACGACGAGCGCGTCGATGTCGTGGGCGCGCAGCTGGGCGGCTGCCTCGGCGCGTCCCTCGGGCTCGTAGAACGCCTGGCAGCGCGCGGTGCGCAAGATGGTGCCGCCACGCTGGATGATGTTGGCAACGCTCCTGGCGCCCATCTCGATGATGTCGCCGTCGATGAGGCCTTGGTAGCCGCGGTAGATCCCCGAGACGCGCAACCCGCCGTGGATGGCGGTGCGGACGACGGCTCGGAGGGCTGCGTTCATGCCAGGCGCGTCTCCGCCTGAGGTGAGGACACCGAGGTGATGCATCGGGCGCCACGATATCAGAGGGCACCGGGCGTTCCGCCCGTCGCAGCGGTGCCTGCCCCCTCCCACCGCGGGCGGGGCCATGGTCCCGGTCGAGGTGTGAAACGATAGCTCACATGATCATCACATGCTTGCCTGCGCCGCCGCCTGAGCGGCGCCTCGCCCTCGTGCCCGTCGCGATCGAGCGGCTGGTCAAGCTCGGTCACAAGGTGCGGTTGCCCGCGGGGTACGGAGGCCCGCTCCACCTCTCGGACGAGGACCTCGTCCGCGCAGGAGCCGAGATCGCGTCCGAACGGGACGCGGTTTCTCATGCCGACCTGGCCCTCGTGGTGACCCCGCCGGCGCCGGCGGCGCTCGAGGGTCTGCGGCCGGGCACGGTCGTGGCCGGGTTCCTCGACCCGTTCTTCTCGCTGCCCACCGTGCGCGCCCTCGCGGAACGCGGCCTGAAGTCCCTCTGCGTCGAGCTGATGCCCCGGACGACGTACGCGCAGAAGATGGATGCGCTGTCGTCGCAGGCCAGCCTGGCGGGGTACGTGGCCGTCGTGCTCGCCGCGCAGCGGATCGACAAGGTCCTGCCCATGATGTCGACGCCTGCCGGCACGATCGCGCCGGCGCGGGTGTTCGTGCTCGGCGTCGGCGTGGCAGGGCTGCAGGCGATCGCGACCGCCAAACGTCTCGGCGCTCGGGTGGACGCGTACGACACGCGCCCGGTGGTCGCGGAACAGGTCCGCTCGCTCGGCGCGCGGTTCGTGGAGTTCGACCTCGGCGGCGAGGGGGGCCAGACCGCGCAGGGCTACGCGCAGGCGCTCACCGACGAACAGCTCGAGCGTCAGCGGCAGCAGATGGCCAAGGTCGTCGCCCAGAGCGACATCGTGATCACCACCGCCCAGGTCTTCGGTCGCCCCGCGCCGCGGCTCCTGTCGGCGGCCGCCGTCGCCGGCATGAAGCCCGGGTCCGTGGTCGTCGACCTCGCCGCCTCGACGGGTGGCAACGTCGAGGGCACGCGGGCGGGCGAAGAGGTCGAGACGCCCGAGGGTGTGCGCTTGCTGGGCCTCCACCCGCTGCCGGCGTCCGTGGCCCGGGACGCCAGCCTCATGTACGCCGCCAACCTCGTCCATCTCGTTTCCCATGCCTGGGTGGACGACGTCCTGAAGCCGCCCGCGGAGGACGAGATCGTGGCGGGCGTCTTGCTCACGGACGACGGGCAGGTCCGTCACGACGCCGTACGCGCCCGCCTGGAGGAGACCGCGTGATCGTACTCTTGCTCTTCATCTTCGTCCTGGCCGTGTTCCTCGGCCTGGAGCTCATCACCAAGGTGCCCTCGCAGCTCCACACGCCGCTCATGTCCGGGTCGAACGCGATCTCGGGCATCACGATCGTCGGTGCGATCATCGCCGCCGGCGAGGGCGGGGTCTTGGCCACGACGCTCGGCACCATCGCGGTCGCGGCCGCCATGATCAACGTGATCGGCGGTTACCTCGTGACCGACAAGATGCTGGGCATGTTCAAGCCCGGGAAGAAGGGCTGAGCGATGGAAGGTTGGCAAACCCTCGCCTACATCGCCGCCTCGGTCCTGTTCATCCTCGGGCTCAAGATGCTGGGACGTGCCGACACGGCCCGTCGCGGCAACCAGGTCTCGGCCGCGGGGATGCTGGTCGCCGTCGTCGCGACACTCGTCGCCGGCGGCCTCGACTACACCTGGATCCTCGTCGGGATGGTCGTCGGCACCGCGATCGGACTGATCGCCGCGCGGCGCGTGCAGATGACCGAGATGCCCGAGATGGTGGCCCTGCTGAACGGCTCGGGCGGCCTCGCCTCGTTGCTCGTGGGTTGGGCGGAGCACGTCCGGACCGCCGACGTCGACCCGATCTCGGCCATCGCCATCGTCCTGACGGTGCTCATCGGCGGCCTCGCGGCCACCGGTTCGGTCATCGCCTTCGGCAAACTGAGCGGCAAGCTCGACGGCAAGCCGTTCTTGTTCCAGGGCCAGAAGATCGTGAACGGCGCCCTGCTCGCGCTCGCGCTGGTGGCGGGCGCCATCGTCGTGTTCGACGCCGCCACCGTCGGTACGGTGGCCGGGGCCGAGATCGCGTTCGCCGTCGTCTTGGTGGTGGCGTTGGCCCTCGGCGTCATGGCCGTCCTGCCGATCGGCGGCGCCGACATGCCGATCGTCGTCTCGCTGCTCAACAGCTACTCGGGCGTGGCCGCGGCCGCCGCCGGCTTCGTGATCGGCAACAACGTGCTGATCGTCGCCGGTTCGCTCGTCGGCGCCTCGGGTCTCATCCTGACGCAGATCATGTGCAAGGCCATGAACCGCTCGCTGGCCAACGTCCTGTTCAGCGGCTTCGGATCCGCGACGACGAGCTCGGGTGCGGTGACGACCGGCGAGGTCAAGCCGCTCACCCCCGAGGACGCCTACTTCATCCTCGAGGCGGCCTCCTCGGTGGTCGTCGTGCCGGGGTACGGCATGGCGGTCGCCCAGGCCCAGCACGCGGTGAAGGAGCTCGCCGACCAGCTCATCAAGGCCGGCGCCGAGGTCCGCTACGCGATCCACCCGGTGGCGGGTCGCATGCCCGGCCACATGAACGTGTTGTTGGCCGAGGCCAACGTCCCGTACGAGCAGCTCGTGGAGCCCGACGACGTGAACCCCACCATGGAGATGGTGGACGTGGCGATCGTGATCGGCGCCAACGACGTCGTGAACCCCGCGGCGAAGGACGACCCTTCCAGCCCGCTGTACGGCATGCCCATCATCGAGGTCGACCGTGCGAGGACCACGTTCGTGCTCAAACGTTCGATGAACCCCGGCTTCTCGGGGGTCGACAACGCGCTGTTCACGAAGGACGCCACGCGCATGATCTTCGGTGACGCGAAAGCGACGATGGTCGCGTTGGTGGCGGCGTTCAAGGATGCGTGATCAGGAAACTTGACAAGGTGACGCTCAAGTCCTAGGCTACCGTCATGGACGCCGAACGCTTCACCGAGACCACGCTGCAGCTCGTGGCGAGCGCGCAGCAGATCGCGAAGACCCGCCGCCACCAGCAGGTGGGCGCCCTCCACCTGGCCAGGGCGCTGCTGGCCGACGCCAACCAACCGCCGGCGCGCGTTCTCACGCGTGCCGGCGGCGACCTGAACGCCGCGCAAGCCGCGCTCGACGCGGCCCTAGAACGCCTGCCGACCGTGTCGGGCGCGGCGGAGACGTTTATAACGCCCGAGGTCGGCCGCGCGCTCGAGGAGGCCGACGCCATCGCCCGCGCCTGGGGCGACGCCTTCGTCGCCGCCGACGCTCTGCTGGTCGCGGTCCGACGCAGCGCGGGTGCGGCGCTCGACGCCCTGCCCACCGCCGCCGACCTGGAGTCCGCCGCCCGTGAGGTGCGCGCCGGTCGCACGGTCGACTCGCGCACCGCCGAGTCGAGCTTCGAGGCGCTGGAGAAGTACGGCATCGACCTCACCGCTCGCGCCGCCGAAGGCAAGCTCGATCCGGTGATCGGTCGAGACGAGGAGATCCGGCGTGTCGTCCAGATCCTGTTGCGCAGGACCAAGAACAACCCGGTCCTCATCGGTGAGCCCGGCGTCGGGAAGACGGCGATCGCCGAGGGCTTGGCCCAGCGGATCGTCAACAAGGACGTGCCCGAGGGTCTCATGGGTAAGCGGGTCGTGCAGCTCGACATGGGCAGCCTTTTGGCGGGCGCGAAGTACCGCGGGGAGTTCGAGGAGCGGCTCAAGGGTGTGGTCGAGGAGACCACACGTTCCGCGGGCGAGGTCGTCTTGTTCATCGACGAGCTCCACACGATCGTGGGGGCCGGCAAGGCCGAGGGCGCCGTCGACGCCGGCAACATGCTCAAACCGGCCTTGGCCCGGGGCGAGCTGAGGATGATCGGCGCCACCACCCTCGACGAGTACCGTCAGATCGAGAAGGACGCGGCGCTGGAGCGCCGCTTCCAACCGATCCTCGTCGACGAGCCGTCGGTGGAGGAGACGGTGAGCATCCTGCGCGGTCTCAAGGAGAAGTACGAGGTGCACCACGGGGTCGCGATCAGCGATCCGGCGGTCATCGCCGCCGCCACCCTGGCGCACCGGTACGTGACCGACCGCAAGCTGCCGGACTCGGCGATCGACCTCGTCGACGAAGCCGCCAGCCGCATCCGGGTCCAGCTCGAGAGCTTGCCCGAGGAGATCGACGACCTGCGCCGTCGCAAGCTGCAGCTCGAGATCGAGCGCCAAGCGCTGAAGGGCGAGAGCGACGCGGAGTCGGGCCAGCGTGCGCTGCGGATCGAGGAGGAGCTGCGGGCGCTGCAGGACGCGATGGACGAGGCGACGAGCGCCTGGGAGGCGGAACGACGTGACCTCGACGCACTGCGCGCTGCCCAGGAGGAGCTCGACCGGGCCCGTACGGGCATCGAGGCGGCCGAGCGAGAGTACGACCTCGAAAACGCCGCGCGTCTGCGGTACGCCGAGCTGCCTCGCTTGGAGGCGGAGGTCAAGCGTCTGACGAGCGCGCTCGACGACGCGCGCTACGTGCGACTGGAGGTGGGCGAGAACGAGGTCGCCGAGGTCGTGGCGCGCGCGACCGGCATCCCGGTCGCCCGGCTCGTCGAGGGCGAGCGGGAGAAGCTGTTGCGGCTCGAAGAGGAGCTGCATCGCCGCGTCGTCGGCCAGGAGGAGGCGCTGACGGCGGTGGCGGACGCCATCCGGCGTTCGCGCGCCGGCCTGGGTGACCCGCAGCGTCCCGTCGGTTCGTTCATCTTCCTGGGCCCCACGGGCGTCGGCAAGACGGAGACCGCCAAGGCCCTCGCCGCCTTGCTCTTCGACGACGAGGAGCGCATGGTGCGCATCGACATGAGCGAGTACATGGAGAAACACGCCGTCGCGCGCCTCATCGGTGCACCCCCGGGGTACGTCGGCTACGAGGAGGGCGGCCAGCTCACCGAGGCCGTTCGTCGTCAACCGTACGCGGTCGTGCTGTTCGACGAGATCGAGAAGGCCCACCCGGACGTGTTCAACGTCCTGTTGCAGCTCCTGGACGACGGTCGACTGACCGACGCGCACGGGCGCACGGTCGACTTCCGCAACGTCGTCGTGATCATGACCAGCAACGTCGGCAGCCCTCACATCCTGGAGGCGACGCGCGCCGGCCGGCCGGTCGACGAGGTCCGGGCGGAGGTCCTGACGCTGCTCCAACAGCAGTTCCGACCCGAGTTCCTCAACCGCATCGACGACGTCATCGTCTTCCACGCCCTGACGGAGACGCAGGTCGCCCAGATCGCCGACCTGCAGCTCGATCGCCTGCGCAAACGCTTGGCCGACCGTCGCATCGTGCTCGACGTGACCCCGGCCGCGCTCCTGCACCTGGCGCGGGTCGGCTTCGATCCCGTGTTCGGCGCGCGGCCGCTCAAGCGGGCGCTCCAGCAACTGCTCGAGACGCCGTTGGCCAAGCGCATCCTGGCGGGTGAGGTCGAGGACGGCGACACGGTGACCGTCGAGCCCGGCGCCGGCGGCTTCACGTTCGACGTGCGGTCGGGCGAGCGCGCGCCAAACTGAGCGGCACGGGCCCACCTGACCCGCAGCCGTGTGGAGGGGCGTGATAGCGTGCCCCGTGATGTTCCGGCGCACCGCTTTGCCCGCGCTCGAGCCCGCCCAGGTGGCGTTGGCCGAGGGACGGTACGAGACCGCGTTCGCGCTGCTCGAGGGCGCCGCCCGACGGCACGCCGGCCGCACGTCCGCCGCCCGCTACTGGCTTCACCTCGCGGCCTGTTACGCCCTCTACGGCGAGGACGGGCTCGAGGGCGGCGTGCCGGCGCTACGCGCCGCGATCGCCGCCGACGCCAACCTGGGTGACGACCCTCTGTATCAGGCGCTGTTCTGGGAGTTCGAGGCGTACCGGGGTGGATCCGCGTCCGACGTGAAACGCGGCTTGCGGACCCTTTCGCTCGACCTGCCGCCCATCGCCGCCTACCACGCGGCGGCGGCCCTGCTGACGGCGGGCGCCGCCAAGAGCGCGCTCAAACGGCTCGAGACCATCGGCGCCGCCGACCTTCCCGCGTACCTCGGTTGGCGCCGGTCGTCGCTGGTCGGCCAAGCGCAAGAGGAGATGGGCGATTGGGCCGCCGCCGCCGAGGCGTACGCCGAGGCCGCCGCCCACGCCCCCGAAGACGAGCGCGAGCCCGAGCGCTTGGCCTACGCGAGTTGTCTGCTCGAGCTGGGCCGGGCGGGCGAGGTCCTGGCGGTCATCGCGGAGGTCGACGAGGCGGCGCTCGACGACGCCGATCGCTCGACGCTGCGGTACGTCGAAGGACGCGCCCATCTCGATGCCGGCAACCCGAACCGCGCGCTCGGTCTCTTCCTCGAGGCGCGCGCGCTCGATCCCGAGCCCGTTCCCAGCTTCTCGCTGGCCTATGCGACCGGCCAAGCGCTGTTCGCGTTGCAGCGCTACGAAGCGGCGGTGGCCGCCCTCCGCGAAGCGATCGAGGTCGCGCCCGCCGATCACCGCGCCTTCGCCCAACACGAGGCCGCGGTGGCGCTGCTCGAATCCGACCGCTTCGACGAGGCGGAGACGCTCTTGGGCGAGGTCGTCTCGGACCCGCAGTACCCGCACCGGGGCGAGGCCCTGGCGGACCTGGCCGACGTGCGCCTGCGCATGGGGGACTTCGACCAGGCCCTCGCGCACGCGGAGCAGGCGTTGGAACTGGGGGCGACGGCGCCTGCGTGTCTCGTGCTCGGTGGCCTGGCGTTCGAGTACTTCCATCTCGACGAAGCCGTCCGGTGGTACGAGCAGGCGCTCGCTGCGAGCCAGACCGGGGACCCGTCGTGGCTCGCAGCGCATCAGATGCTGGCCGACGTGCACGCCCAGCGCGGCGATCGAGCCGCCGAGCGCGTGCTGCGGCATGCCACGGCCGCGCTCGAGCACACCGACACCGGCAGCGAATGGCGCATCCCGCTCGAGCGCCACGTGCTGTGGGCCCGGAGCCTGCTCGGTGGACACGACCGGGTGCTCAACTGATGCCGATCCGCGAACGTCGGCGCTGACCCGTGGAAGGGCTGAGGCTGGCGGCCGCGCTCGCGCCGCTCGAGGCGCGTCTGCCGGCCGCGCGCCTGCCGTGGCGCTTCGCCGACGCGGCGACGATCGTGCTCCCGCTCGTTCCGCACGGCGCGCTGTGGATCGACCTGCGGCTCCCCTCGCCGCGCCTGGCGTGGCGCGAGGACGCGCCCCCGCCAGGAGGGCCCGTGACGCCGTTCCAAGCGTCGTTGGCCGCCCGCGCGGTCGGCCCCCTCCTGGCCGCCGATCAGGCCGCCCTCGACCGACGCGTGACCCTCCGGTTCGGGGCGGAGGAGGGCTTCGTCCCGGTCGACGCGGTCGACCTCGAGGTCGAGCTCACGGGTCGGCACGCGAACGCCGTGCTGGTCGACGGTGGCGGCCGGATCCTGACGGCCTGGCGCGACGTCGGCGCCGACGTGAACCGGTACCGGCAGGTGCGCCCCGGTCTGCCGTACGTACCGCCACCGCCCTACGTGAAGCTCGATCCCCGAACGGCCGACCGCGCCGAGCTGAGCGCCGCCCTGCACGGTCGCACCCTCGCCCAGGCGCATCGTGTCGTGGACGGCATCGGACCGAGTGGAACCCGCGGTTGGGCGCGGCTCGCCGGGCTCGAGCCCGAGAGCGTGCTCGAGGGCGAGACGCTGACGGCGGCGCTCGAGGGTCTGGCGCGGTGGGTGGCCGACCCCGACCCGGACGACGAGACCGGCGACCTGGTGAGCGCGCGCCGCGCCGATCGCCGGTCGACGTGGCAGGCGCGCGTCGTCAAGGCGCTCGACGCGCGTGCGAGCCTGCTGGCGAGGCGACTCGACGACGCCGACCGCGCGGCGGAGGCCGAGGGCGCCGCCGACCGGCTGCGCGCCGAGGCCGACCTCCTGCTGGCGCACGCCCGCCGGGTCCCGAAGGGTGCCGCCAGCGTCGTGCTGCCGGGGTTCGACGGCGAGGACGTGGCGTTGACGCTCGACCCCACCCTCGGCGCGGCCGCGAACGCCGAGCGCCGCTACGACGGGGCGCGACGCCGCCAAGCTCGGGCGGCCCGGGCGCGAGCGCAACACGCTGCGGTCGAGCGCGAGGCGACCGAGCTCGAGCGGCAGCGGGCGTCGCTCGCGGACCTGAGCGACGACGACCTGCGAGCGCTCGCCGAACGTCTCGACCCGCCGCGCCCCAAGCTGGCGAAGCGACCCGTGGGCCTGCGCGTCGACGCGCCGCACGGCTTCGAGGTCGTGATCGGCCGCAACGCCCGCGAGAACGACGCGGTCACGTTCAAGGTGGGGCGCTCGCTCGACGTCTGGTTGCACGTCCAGGGCGCCACCGGCGCCCACGTGATCGTGCGCAGCGGCGGCCGCGAGCTGCCCGCCGACACGCTCCGCTTCGCCGCCGAGCTGGCCGCCGGCCATGCCGAGGTCGGCCACGAGGCGACCGTGCTCGTCGATCACACGCTCCGCAAACACGTCTGGAAGGTCAAGGGCATGCCGCCCGGCGCGGTCCACTACGCGCACCAGCGGACGCTGGCGGTGCAACCACGACGGCGCTCCGAGGTCGATTGAGGCGCGACCGCCGCTCGCGCGTGCCGTGCGGGGCGCGAACGGGACGGACGCGGGGGTAGACTCGCCGGCATGGCTCAGACCGCTGCCCGCGTCTCCGCCGGCACCGCGGTCGGCCTCTCCGGCCTCCTCGTTGCCGTCCACGCCACCAACGATGCCTTCTCCGCGATGCTGGCGGCCCTGCTGCCGACGCTCCAGCTCCGCTTCGGACTCACCGAGACGGCGCTGGCGCTGCTCGTCGCCACCCTGTCGTTCAGTTCGTCGGTCACGCAGCCCCTCTTCGGCGGGGTGGCCGACCGGTACGGCCGCCGCGTGTTGGCTGCCGTGGGTGTGGCGACGTCGTCGGTGTTGTTGAGCCTCATCGCGGTGGCGCCGTCGCCGATCTGGCTGTTCGCCCTGCTGCTCGTCGGTGGCTTGGGCTCGGCCGCCTTCCACCCGGCCGGCACCGGGCTCGCCCGTGGGCTGGGCGGGGGCCGCAAGGGCCTCGCCGTCAGCGTGTTCAGCGCCGGCGGCACGCTCGGCCTGGCGGTCGGGCCCCTCGTGATCGGCGCGCTTGCCGTGTCGGGTCGTCTCGACCTGAGCCCGTGGCTCATGCTGCCGGGGCTCGTGGGCGCGGTCGCCGTCTACGCGCTCGTGCCCGCCCAGCCGCGGCCGCCTCGCGCCGAACGGCCGAAGCTCCTCGACCTGTCGCTGCTCCGGGGTCCGGTGGGGCTGCTGGCGCTGGCGGGCATCTTGCGGTCGATCTCGTTCGTGACCTTCGTGAACGCGGTGCCGCTGTGGCTGGTGGGCACGCGCGGCTTCGCGGCCGACGATCCGGTGGTGTTCTGGTCGCTCACGGTCTTCAGCCTCAGTGCGGGGCTGGGCGGGATCGCGTCCGGAGCGGTGGAGCGGCGCGTGCCACGGCAGTTCCTCATCACGGGCAGCATGCTGCTCGCGCTCGTCCCACTGGGCCTGCTGTTCGTGGTCGCCCCCGGTGGCGGCCTCTTCTTCGCCTGCGTGGCGCTCGCCGGCGCGCTCGTCAACGGCGGTCTGCCGCTGATGATCGTCGCGGCCCAAGACCTCGCACCGCAGGCGATCGGGGCCGCGTCGGGCCTCATGATGGGCTTCACCTGGGGCATGGCGGGCGTGCTCTACATCGGCATCGGGGCGCTCCAGGAGACGATCGGCGTGCAGCCCGCCATCCTGCTGTCGTTCCTGTCGCTCCTGCCCGGCGCCATGATCGCCTACGGCGTGCTCCAGCGGCACCGCGCCAAGATCGACGGCGCGGCCTGAAGAGGCCGCGCCGTCGATCGGACGGGTTCGGTCAGGCCTTGCCGGCCGACCCGAAGACCTGCATGCGGTCGCTCACGAGCTGACGCATGAGGTCGCGGGCGGGCCCGAGGATCTTGCGCGGGTCGAACTCGGCCGGTTTGGCGCCGAGTACCTCGCGCACGGCGACCGTGAAGGCGAGGCGCAGGTCGGTGTCGGTGTTGATCTTGGCGATCCCGTGCTGGACCGCGCGGCGCACGTCGTCCTCGTGGATCCCGATGGCGTCCTTCATGGTCCCGCCGGCGGCGTTGAGACGCTCGACCAGGGCGGTCGGCACGCCCGAGGCGCCATGCATCACGAGCGGCGCCGACACGCGCTTCGAGATCGCCTCGATGCGGTCGTGATCGATGAACGGCCGGCCCTTGCCCTTGAAGGCGCCGTGCGACGTGCCGATGGCGACCGCGAGGTAGTCGGCGCCCGATTCCTGCATGAACCGCTCGGCCTCGTCGGGCTTCGTGAGGATCGCGTCTTCCTCGGCGACGACGACGTGCTCCTCGACGCCCCCCAGGCGACCGATCTCGGCCTCCACCGTCACGCCGACCGCGTGGGCGGCTTGCACGACCCTGCGCGTCTCGGCGACGTTGGTGGCCTCGTCCTCGTGCGACTTGTCGATCATCACGGACGTGAAACCGAGGCGCAACGCACGCAAGCAGCTTTCGTACGAAGAACCGTGATCGAGGTGGATGGCGACCGGCACGGTCGCCTCGAGCGCCATGCCGCGGACGAGGTCGACCAACGGCTTGCCGCCGTACTTCAGCCCACCTTCGCTCAGGGCGACGAGCACCGGGCTGCGTTGGGCCTCGGCGGCTTCCAGGATCGCCTGGGTGATCTCGAGGTCGTTCGTGTTGAACGCGCCGACGCCGTAGTGGCCGTCGCGCGCGGCGCGGAGGATGTCGAGTCCGGTGACCAGGGGCATGGGCAGAGGTTACCACGCGCCCCGATGACACCCGTCCCAGACGCCCTGCCGGCGGCGTCGCACGACCTTGGCGCGCGGTTCGGCGTTCGCGCGACCTCAGCGTTCGCGCGACCAGCGCTCGTCGGCCGCCAGTGCGCGGAGCGCTGCCGACGTCGCCTCGGTGACGACCCGGACCGCGCCCACGAGGTCCCACCGGGCGCGCTCGCGTTCCCCGACCACGTTCGAGACCGCTCGTAGCTCGGCGAAGGGCACACCGAGCCGGTCGGCCGTCTGCGCCGCGGCCGCCCCCTCCATGCTCTCGATCGACACGTCGAACCGGGCCTGGAGGGCGGCCCCCAGGTGGACGTCGTGGGTCACGGCGTCCAGGGTGGCGAACCGCCCGCGGGGGAGACCGGTGGCTGCCGCGACGGCCGTGGTGAGGGCGGGATCGGTCGGCACCGTCGCTCCGAGCGCGGGCCGGTCGCCACGAGCGGGCGCGAGCGGGAACCCGAGCGCGTCGAGGTCGGCCCACCCGTCGTCCCGGCGCAGGCCGAGGTCGAGGTGAACGTCCTCGTCGGCCAGCATCGCCATGCCGATGCTCAGGAAGCTGCCGACGTAGGCGCCGCCGACCCCCACCTGGAGCACGGCGCGAGGACGGCGTTCGACGATCGCGACCGCCAGGCCCGCGGCCGTGTTGGCCTTGCCGAGCCCCAACGCCTGGACCACGACGCGGCATGCGCCGACCGATCCCGCGGTCGCGTGGGACCACGAGGTCCGCGTCGCTCGCGAACGCTCGAGCCCCGCCACCACGCCCCCGAGCTCGAGTTCGGTCGCACCGATCACGAGCAGGTCGACGGTGTCGCCCGGGTCGACGGGGTGCGCCCGGACGATGGCGTCCTGGCCGACCCCATCGGCGTCGACCGGGCTCACGCGGCGGCCGGTGCCTCGAGACCGAGGAGCGCCTTGACGTACGCAGCGGCGTCGTAGGGCTGCAGGTCGTCGGCCTGTTCGCCGACCCCCACGAACTTGATCGGCACGCCCAGTTCGCGCGCGATGGGCAGCAGGATGCCCCCCTTGCCCGTGCCGTCGAGCTTGGTCACCACGATGCCCGTGAGCTCGACCGCGTCGTGGAACCGGCGCGCCTGCTCGAGGCCGTTCTGGCCCGTCACCGCGTCGAGCACGAGCCACGTCTCGCGCGGTTCGCCCGGGTCGGCCTTGTCGATCACGCGTTTGACCTTCTTGAGCTCCTCCATCAGGTTGTGCTTCGTGTGCAGTCGCCCCGCCGTGTCGACGATGAGCAGGTCGGCGCCGCTCGCCTGGCGTTGTCGCGCCCCCTCGAACGCCACCGAAGCGGGGTCGCTGCCGTCGGGTCCCGTGGTGGTGGGGATGTCGAGGCGTTCCCCCCAGACCGCCAACTGGGCGCTCCCGGCAGCGCGGAACGTATCGCCCGCGGCGAACCGCACGCGCTTGCCGTAGCGCTGGTAGTAGCGCCCGAGCTTGGCGATCGTGGTCGTCTTGCCCACGCCGTTCACCCCGACCACCACGAGGACCTTGCCACGCAGCTCCACCATCGACCGCGACACGTCGAGGTCGAAGCCCACCCGGCGCAGCTTCTGGCGCATGCGGTTGCCCTCGAGTTGTTCGAGGAGCGACTCCTCGAGCGCTTCGCGGAACGTGGCGCCACGCTCGCGCTTCGCCTTCGCTTCGGTGACCACCTCGCGGGCGATGCGTGCGCCGGTGTCGGCGCCCACGAGAGCGAACTCCAGGTCGTCCCAATCCATCTCCCAGTCGTCGCCGCGACGGACGACGCCGTGCGTGACCAGGTCGCGCGTCTTGGACAGGCCCTGCTTGAGCCGATCGAACCAGGCCACGTCAGCCTCGCTCGGCGGTCAGCGGCGGTCGTTTCTTGCCTTTGCCGGCCTCGGCCGCCTTGGCCGCCGCTTCCGCTTCGGCCTTCAGGCGCTCTGGATCGTCGTCGGGCAGCCCCTCTTGGATGGTCTGCAGGGCGTGCCCGAGGCGCGCCAACGTGCGCTGCCGGCCCAGGATGGCCACCAGGTCGACCACGCTCGGCGCCTGCGAGGTCCCCGTCAAGGCGACGCGCAAGGGCATCAGCACCTCGCCCAGCCGCACCGACTGGCGCTGCACGTAGTCGTGCAGGAGGTCGTCGATGGCGTCGTCGTCGAAGAACTCGAGCCGCGAGAACTCGCGCTCCAGGTCCTCCAGGAAGGCCTGCCCGGCCGCCAACCGGCGTCGCGCGTCGACGTCGTACGTCAGGCGGTCGGCGAAGAAGTAGTCGGCCTGGTCGGCCAGGTCGCGCAGCGTCTCGGCGCGCGGACGGAGCACGTCCAGGACGTCGAGCAGGTATTCCGCGTCGTCGATCGCGTAGCCGCGCTCGGCGAACCATGGCGTGATCCGCTCGGCGAGCGCGTCGAGCGACAGCACCTCGCGCAGGTAGCGGGCGTTGAGGTGGCGCAAGCGCTTGAGGTCGAACACGGGCCCACCCAACGACACCCGCGTCAGGTCGAACGCCGCCACCATCTCGTCGAGGGTGAAGACCTCGCGGCCGTCGGGCATGCTCCAGCCCATGGTGCCCAGGAAGTTGAGCAACGCTTCGGGCAAGATGCCTTGCGCGCGGTACGAGTCGACGCTCGTGTCCATCTTGCGCTTGGAGATCTTCGTCTTGTTGGCGTCCGGGTTCCGCAGCAGCGGCAGGTGCGCGAACACCGGCTTCTCCCACCCGAAGGCCTCGTAGAGCAGCACGTGGAGGGGGGTGGAGGTCACCCATTCCTCGGCCCGCACCACGTGGCTGACGCCCATGTGGTGGTCGTCGACGACGTTGGCGAGGTGGTACGTCGGGTAGCCGTCGCTCTTGAGCAAGACGGCGTCGCGGATCTCCTCGTTCGGGATCGTGACCTCGCCGCGCAACAGGTCGTGGAACGTCGTGCTGCCCTCGTCGGGTGTGACGAGCCGCACGACGTGGGGTTCACCAGCGGCGGCACGGCGCGCACGCTCCGCGGCCGGCACCGAACGTCCGCGGCCGTCGTACCCGGGTTCGAGGCCGCGCTGCTTGTGCTCGACGCGCATCACTTCGAGTTCCTCGGCCGTCTCGAACGCTCGGTACGCCTTGCCGGCGGCCACCAGGCGATCGGCCTCGGCGCGGTAGAGGTCCAGGCGCTCGCTCTGCCGGTACGGCCCGTGGGGCCCACCGATCTCGGGACCTTCGTCGGGTTCCAGCCCGAGCCAGCGGAGCGCCTCGACGATCCGGGTCTCGGCCTCGGGCAGGTACCGGGCGCGATCGGTGTCCTCGATGCGCAACACGAACCGGCCACCGTGGCGTCTCGCGAGCGCGTAGTTGAAGAGACCCACGTAGGCGGTGCCGACGTGGGGATCACCGGTGGGAGACGGGGCGATTCGGGTGACGACGGCCATGGAAACGCCTCCTTGAGGGGGCATGGTACCGCGGTGTTCGGGCCGCGGCGCCGCCGGTCGGGGCCGGCGTGGGGCGGTGCGAGGACGCTCAGGTCAGGGCGGTGCGAACCAGCGTGAGGAGCGCCACGGCCCAAAGATAGGGCGAGAACACGCGGAACCGGCCGCGCCGGAGCACCGCGAACAGCACGACGAGTGCAGCGTAGCCGACGACGAACGACGCGACGGTCATGCCGACGAGCGGTCCCCAGCGCAGGTCGGCGTCCCTCATCTCGCCGAACCCGAGGACGGCCACGCCGGCCGAGACGACCAGGTACAGCAGGAACGAGAGCCGTGGCGCCAGGTCGGCCGAGGCGCCGCGCGCGAGGAGCGCCGCGATCGTGGCCCCCGACCGCGAGATGCCGGGGATCACGGCCACGCCCTGGGCGACCCCGGCCACGAGGGCGTCGGCGATCGTGAGGTCGAAGACCGTCGCCTTCGGGCCGCTGCGCGGCACCAACCACAGCACGACGCCCGTCACGGCGAGCGCGATCGACACCGGCACCACCGAACTGAGGTTCTCGAACACGGGGCGGATCGTCAGCCCGATGGCCATCGTGGGCACGCTGCCGGCGAGGACCAGCATCGACCAACGCCAGCCCTCACCGCGCCGCGCCTCGGCCGACCGCAGGCCGCCCAGGAACCCGGCCAGGGCCACGCCGACGTCGCGACGCAGGTACACGAGTACGGCGAGGAGCGTGCCGGTGTTCGTCGCGTAGGCCACGTACAACGGTAGGTCCTCACCCCATCCGAGCCAGGCGTTGGCGAGCACGAGGTGGCCGGAACTCGACACGGGCAGGAACTCGGTCAGTCCCTGGACGATGCCGAGGGTGATGGCTTGGAGGAGGTCCACCTAACGCTCCTGGGCGCCGCGATCCGCGGGCGGGGTTCGACCCAACGTCGCGGCCCGGGGACCTGGAGGTCGCCGGGCCGCGTGGGTCGCCGAGTTCGAGTGCGATCGGTCCGTGAGGGTCAGCGCTTGCTGAACTGCGGGGCGCGGCGCGCCTTGCGCAGACCGTACTTCTTGCTCTCGACCACGCGTGCGTCGCGCGTCAGGTAGCCACCCGACTTCAGCGCGTTGCGGAAGCTCGGGTCGATCTTGAGCAGCGCCCGGGCGACGCCGAGGCGGATCGCGTCGGCCTGGCCGCTGGGCCCGCCACCCGCGACGGTGATGAGCGCGTCGTACCGGCCCGCGGTGTTCGTGGCCTTGAGCGGTTCGAGCGCCTGCACGCCGACGAGGATCCCGCGGAAGTACTCCTGGAACTCCTTGCCGTTGACCGTGATGCGGCCCTGCCCCGGGCGGAGGAAGACGCGAGCGACGGCTGCCTTGCGGCGGCCCGTGCCGTAGAACTGTTCCATCAACGGATCTCCATGGGGGTGGGCTGTTGCGCGGCGTGGGGGTGCGCCTCGCCGGCGTAGACCTTGAGACGGCGGATGAGCTTGCGGCCGAGGCGGTTCTTCGGCAGCATGCCCCACACGGCGTGCTCGAGCACCCGGGTCGGGTGCTTGTCGAGCATCACGCGGGCGGTGGTGGTCTTGAGTCCACCCTGGTACCCCGTGTAGCGGGTGTAGAGCTTCTGGTCGAGCTTGCGGCCGGTGAAGACGACCTTCTCGGCGTTGACGACGACGACGAAATCACCGCCGGGCTGGTTGGGCGTGTACTCGGGCTTGTGCTTGCCTTTGAGCACGCTGGCCAGTTGGGTGGCGAGTCGACCGACGGTCTGACCCGCGGCGTCGACGATGACCCAACTCGGCGTGGGCTCCTTGGGAAAGTACGTGCTCATGCGTTGCGCACCTCTCAGATCCGCTCCGGAGAACGGGGCGCGGCCGGGTGATCGGGGGTGGCGGGGAGACTCGCCAGGGCCGACGCGCGCGAAACCAAACGCGATGCTAGCACGCGTCGGGCCGGTGCGGCAACCGCCTGTCTTGCGAACGGCGTCGGTGCCATCGACGCCCGTCGCACGACACCCCCTACTCCCGCCGGCCGTCGTCGCCGAGCTGCTGGATCTCCTCGACGAATCGGTCCACCGAGTCGAAGTCGCGGTAGACCGACAAGAAGCGGATGTAGGCCACGTCGTCGAGTGAACGCAGGAACTTGAGCGTCCGCAGACCGATCTCCTCCGAGGCGACCTCGGGGACCTGCACCTCGTCTTCGAACCCGTACGCGAACTCGCGCAACTGCTTCTCGGTGATCGGGCGCTTGTTGCAGGCGATGCGCAGCTTGTCGAGGAGCTTGTCGGGGTTGAACGCCTCGGTGCGCCCCGACCGCTTGCGCACCATGAGCGCCTCGAACTGCGCGCGCTCGTAGGTGGTGAAGCGTCGGTGGCACACGGCGCACTCGCGTCGGCGCCGGATCGACGCGCCTTCGTCCGAGGGGCGGGAGTTGACGACGCGTGTGTCGGACGCCGAGCAGTACGGGCACTTCACGGGTCGGTCCCGAGGGCGGCGCTCTCGGCGATCGCCCACCGGTGCAGCGCCGCTTCGGCCGTCTCCAGCGAAGCGTCGTCGAGTCCATCGTCGGCGACCAGGTCTTCGGACTCGTCGTCCATGTAGGCAGGCTCTTCGGGCTCGTCGTCCTGCCGCACGCTGTCGTCGAGCGCGGCCTGGACCTCGGGCAAGAGGGCCTCGATCACGCGCGGCGGCGGGGGCAGGCGGACGGCGACCTCGGTGCCGTGGACGCCGATCGCGGCGCGGCCGCCGAGCAGACGGATGGCTTGCACCAACGCGACGTCGTGGCGCGGGTCCGCGGCCGGTCGCGAGGGCACCACGACGTTCACGCGCAGGCCGACGGCGGGTACCTCGCCCGGCCCCTCGTCGAGGTCGGGGCCCAGGGGGTCGGGCGCCGGGAACGCGGCTGCCAGTCGGGCCAACGCACCGCCCACCGCAGCCAAGTGCGGTCGGCCCGGCCGTGGCGGCGGCGCGACCAGCACCACCCAGCCGTCGGGTGCGGCACGCTGCATGGCGCGCAGGACGAGCACGCTGCTCTTGACGACCTCGTCGAGCAGCTCGGTCAGTTCGGTCTCGGCCAGGCGCTCGAAGGGCGTCGCGCTGTCGTGGGCGACGACGTGGACCACGCCGCTGAGCGCCCCGAAGATCTCGAGCACCTTGCGGAAGGCGCTCGACACGTCGAGGGCCGAGGTCGGGTCGGCCTGCAGCGGGATGGCCTGGCCGCCGAGCTCCTCGACCTCGGCCGCCGTCCGCGCGGCCAGGTCGACGTCGCGATCGGCGCACACGACGTCGTAGCCGGCCTGGCCGTACCCGAGGGCGACGGCGCGGCCGAACCCCTGACCCACGTGCGTGACCAACACGACCTTCGCCGGCTCCATGGCGGCATGATACGACGCGTCTCGTGTGAACCGGTGCGTGGCGACCGCTCCCGCCCCGGGGTCCACACGAAAGGTGCGCGCGCACGACGGAGGCGGCGGTCGCGTCGATTCGCACCCGCTCCCGCGCGCCCGAGCGTCGGTCGCCTGGGTTAGCATGCCCGCCGGGTCGGGGTGACCCGATCCCGAGGAGGACCGATGGCCCTGGAGCGCTGGTTCCGACGGCAACGACCGACGCGCGGCGAGGACGACCCGAGCCCCGCCGGTCTGTGGCTCAAGTGTCCATCGTGCCAGGCGCAGCTCTACCGCAAGGACCTCGTGGCCCACCTCTACGTGTGCAAGGAATGCGGCTTCCACGAACGCATGCCGGTCGAGGCGCGCGTCGCGATGCTGGCCGATGAAGACACGTTCGAGGTCTGGTCGGGCGAGGTCGCACCCGTGGATTCGCTCGGCTTCGTCGACGTCGAATCGTACGGCGAGCGCCTCGTGGCGATGCAGAAGAAGACGGGCCGGCTGGACGCGATCGTCACCGGTGCCGCCCAACTCGACGGCGAGAACGTGGCGCTCGCGGTCATGGATTTCAGGTTCCTGGGGGGTTCGATGGGCGCGGTGGTGGGCGAGGAGATCGCGCGCGCGGCGGAGCGGGCCACCGAAGAGTCCCGGGCCTTCGTCCTCGTGGCCGCGTCCGGGGGCGCGCGGATGCAAGAGGGCGCGCTGTCGCTGATGCAGATGGCCAAGACGACCGTCGCGCTCGAGGGACTCGCCGAGCGCCGACTCCCGTACGTGAGCGTGTTGACCGACCCGACCACGGGCGGGGTGACGGCCTCGTTCGCGACCCTTGGGGACGTGATCGTCGCCGAACCTGGCGCCCTCATCTGCTTCGCCGGCCCTCGGGTGATCCAGCAGACGATCAAGCAGGACCTGCCGGCCGGGTTCCAGCGGGCCGAGTTCCTGTTGCGCAAGGGCATGGTGGACGACGTCGTGCCGCGGTCGGCGCTCAAGGCGCGGGTGGCCGCCTACGTGCGGCTCTTGCGCTCGGGTCTCCCGGACGACGACCGGAGGGCCTGAGCGTGGCGTTGCCGTTCGAGAAACCCATCGAGGACCTGGAGGTCAAGGTCCGCGAGATGCGCGACTACGCCGCCGAGCAGGACGTCGACCTCACCGAGGAGATCGCGCTGCTGGAATCCCGCCTCGAGCGGCTCAAACGTGAGACCTTCGCCCAGCTGACCCGATGGCAACGCGTCCTGGTCGCCCGCGCCCCCGGCCGGCCCACTGCACTGGACCACCTGGCCGGCATGGTCGAGGGTTTCGTCGAACTGCACGGCGATCGGACCCTGGGAGACGACCCTGCGCTCGTGGGCGGTTTGGGACGCGTGGGCGGACATGGCGTCCTCGTGCTGGCGCAACAGAAGGGTCGCGACACGAAGGAGAACATCCACCGGAACTTCGGGATGGCGCACCCGAGCGGTTATCGCAAGGCGATGCGGCTCATGGACCTGGCCGACCGCTTCCGCTTGCCCGTGATCGCGTTGATCGACACCCCCGGCGCGTACCCCGGCATCGCGGCCGAAGAGCAGGGCCAGGCGTGGGTCATCGCCGAGAGCATCCGCAGGATGAGCCGCTTGCGGGTCCCGGCCGTGGCGGTCGTCGTGGGCGAGGGCGGCTCGGGGGGTGCGCTGGCCATCGGTGTCGCCAACCGTGTCCTGATCCTCGAGAACGCCGTCTACAGCGTGATCAGCCCCGAATCGTGCGCCGCCATCCGCTGGCGCGACGCCGCCGAGGCCCCGAAGGCTGCCGATGCCCTGCGGCTCACCGCCCCCGACCTGCTCGAACAGGGCGTGGTCGACGAGGTGATCGCCGAACCGCTCGGGGGTGCGCACAAGGACCCGCAAGCGGCCGTCCACGCGACCGCGGTCGCCGTCCGGGCTGCGCTCGCCGAACTCGTCACGTTGAGCGCCGGCGAACTCCTCGAGCAGCGGCGTCAGCGCTTCCGTCACATGGGACGTACGGTCGCCGTCACGGCCTGACGCAGCTGCCGCAAGCCGGACGCAGGACCGCCGTCGGCACCGAACACGGCGCTGCCCGCCACCAGCACGTCCGCACCGGCCGCGACGGCGCGCGGCGCCGTCGTCGGGTCGATGCCACCGTCCACCTGCAGACGCGCAGACGAGCCGCGCTCGTCGAGCCAGCCGCGGACCGTGCGGAGCCGCCCCTCGACCCCCGTCAGGTAACGTTGCCCGCCGAAGCCAGGATCGACGGACATGAGCAGCACCAGGTCGAGGTCGTCCAGGACGCCCTCGACCACCGTCAACGGGGTGCCCGGGTTCACCGCCAGACCTGCCTTCAGACCGCGATCGCGCACGGCCGCCAGCGCGCGGTGGACGTGGGGCGTCGCTTCCGGGTGCAGCGTGATCCCGTCGGCGCCGGCTTCGGCGTACGCGTCGATCCAGCGCTCGGGCGTCTCGATCATCAGGTGGACGTCGACGAACTTGCGGGTGGCGGCGCGCACCGCCCCGACCACGCCGGGGCCGAACGTCAGGTTGGGGACGAAGTGGCCGTCCATCACGTCCACGTGCAACCAGTCGGCGCCGGCCACGTCGACGGCGACCACCGCGTCGGTGAGGCGTCCGAGGTCGGCGGCCAGCAGCGAAGGGGCGAGCAGCACGTCGTTCACGCCCGAAGCGTAGCACCGCGCTTGTGATCGCGGAGGTCATGCCGTAGGCTTCGTCCACCCCATAGGAGGCGCCCATGACCGAGTACGCCCATCCTGAGACGCTCGTCGACACCGCATGGGTCGAGGCTCATGGCCAAGACGCCGAGGTGCGCCTACTCGAGGTCGACGAGGACGTGTTGCTCTACGCCCAGGGCCACGTGCCGGGCGCCCTGAAGCTCGACTGGCACACCGAGTTGCAGCGACCCGACGTGCGCGACTTCATCGACGCCGACGCCTTCTCGGACCTCATGGCGAGCAAGGGGATCTCGAACGACACGATCGTCGTCCTGTACGGTGACAAGTCGAACTGGTGGGCGGCCTACGCCTTCTGGTTCCTCAAGTACAACGGCCACGCCGACGTGCGCCTCATGAACGGTGGTCGCCAGAAGTGGGTGGCGGAGGGTCGAGCGCTCACGACCGAGGTCCCGGATGTCTCGCGAGGCACCTATCGCGTGCCCTACCGCGACGCGTCGATCCGCGCGTTCGCCTCGGACGTCCTGCAGCACGTGTTGCGGGTGAAGGACGGCGCGGGCGCGCTCGTCGACGTCCGCAGCCCGGGCGAGTACAGCGGCGAGAAGCTGCACATGCCGGAGTACCCGCAGGAGGGGGCGCTACGCGGCGGTCACATCCCGGGCGCGGTGAGCGTCCCGTGGGCGAAGGCCGTGCGCGAGGACGGCACCTTCCAGAGCGCTTCGGCGCTCCACGACCTCTACGGCTCCATGGGGGTCACGGGCGACAAGGACGTCGTCGCCTACTGCCGCATCGCCGAGCGCAGCAGCCACACCTGGTTCGTCCTGAAGTACCTGCTCGGCTTCCCGCGGGTGCGCAACTACGACGGCTCGTGGACCGAGTGGGGCAACATGGTCGGCGCCCCGATCGAACAGGGCGCCTGAACCGCGTGCGCGGCGGGCGTCGCCTGCGCGGCAGGCGTCGCCTCAGGCGACGGCCAGCGTCCCCTCGCTGACGGCCACGATCGCGTCCTCGAGGAGCGTCAGGCCCTCTTCGAGTTCGGCGTCGCTCATCCGGAGCGGGGGCAGGAGTCGGATGACGTTGCCGTACGTACCGGTGGGCAGCAAGATGAGACCGCTCTCCCGCGCGTGGGTCACGATGGCCTCGACCGTCTGGGGATCCGGCGTCTTGGCTTCGTCGCGCACGAACTCGAGGCCGATCATGGCGCCCGGTCCGCGAACGTCCCCGAGACCTGGCACGCGCGCCTGCAGCTTGCGCAGGCGCTCGGTCGCCCGTTCGCCGATCGCCCGCGACCGCGCCAGCAGCCCCTCTTCCTCGATGACGGCGATCGTCGCCAGGGCGGCGGCGCACCCGGTGGGGTTCCCGCCGAACGTGCTCCCGAGCATGCCCGGCTCGATCCGGTCCATGACCTCGGCCTTGCCGACGACCGCGGAGAGCGGGAAACCGCTCGACAGCGCTTTGGCCGTGCACACCAGGTCCGGCTCCAGGTCGAAGCGGTCGACCGCCCACCAGTGGCCGGTGCGTCCCATGCCGGACTGGACCTCGTCGTCGATCCATAGCGCGCCGATGCGATCGGCGTAGGCGCGCAGGCCGCGCAGGTACCGTTCGGGCACCGGGATGAAGCCGCCTTCGCCGGCCACCGGCTCGATCAGGAAGGCGGCGACCTCGCTCTCGCCGATCGTCGTCTTCACCTGGTCGATGAGTTGCGCCAGGTACGCGTCCGCCACCGCGTCCTCGTCGGTCAGCCCGAAGGGGTTGCGGTAGACGTAAGGGAACGCGGCTCGGTACACCTCGGCGGCACGGGGGGCGAAGCCGGCTTTGTAGGGGTTCGCCTTGCCCGTCAACGACAGCGCCATGTGGGTTCGGCCGTGGAACGCGTGCGTGAAGGCCACGATCCCCTGGCGACCGGTGGCGACGCGAGCGATCTTGACGGCGTTCTCGACGGCTTCCGCCCCCGAGTTGACCAGGAAGGTCTTCTTGGGCGACGGGCCGGGCGCGATGCGGCCGAGCGCCTCCGCCACCTCGATGTACGACTCGTGCATCCCCACGGCGAAGCACAGGTGCTGGAACTCGGCCGACTGGCGCCGGACGGCTTCCAGGACCTTCGGATGCGAGTGTCCTACGTTCATCACCGCGATGCCGACGGACCAGTCGAGGTAGCGCTTGCCGTCCGCGTCCCACACGTAGCTGCCCTCTGCCCGCTGGGGGTAGAAGGGGTGGACGGAGTAGGCGGCGCGGGCGACCGCGTCATGCCGGCGACGGGCGAGTTCGGGGCTCTTCATCAAGACCTCCTGACCCGCTTCCGGACCGACGGTCTCTGGGGCTGCGGGCTTGCGTTACGTTCGAGTATGAGGCCTCGAACCATCGAAACGCAAGCGCCGGGCGACGTCGAGGCTCGATCGTCCCCCTCCGGGTGGACGCCCGACGGGCGCCACGCCCGCGGCCTGGCGCCGGGCGGCCGTGCCCGAGCCGCGGACGGTACGCTGCGGGCGTGGACCGCGCCGCGTTCGTCGCCTCGACCCTCGTCAGCGCTTCGGCGAGCGCCGGCGCCGGCGCCCGGCTCGACGCGGTGGCGGTGGCGGTGATCGCGGCGACCGTCGCCGACGAGGCTCGTGCGGCCGAGTGGGCCGACCGGTTGGGGGCACCGCGTCTCGAGCGAACGGCGTGGGAACGAGGGGCCGGTGGAAGGGTCGTCGTCTGGGTGGACGACGGCGGCCTGGCGCTGCGGGGCCCGGCGTCCGAGGGCGCCGCCCCCGTCCGGCCACGACCGCCGCAGACACGCGCAGGCGCGCGCGAACCGTTGCTGCGCGCCGTCGGTCCCTGGCTCGACGTCGTCGACGCCACCGCCGGCTGGGGCGTCGACGCCGGCGTGCTCGCCGCGGCCGGCCGCCACGTGCGCATGATCGAGCGCCATCCGGTGCTGGCTGCGCTGCTCCGCGACGCGCTCGAGCGGTGGCGTGCGGCGGGCCTGCCCGAGGCCGATCGTCTCGAGCTCGTCGAAGGCGATGCCCGCGAGGTGCTCGCGACCCTCACGGCCGACGTCGTCCTCCTCGATCCGATGTACCCGGAACGCGGCAAACGCGCCCGCAAGGGCGAGGGCTTGCATCTGGCACGCGCGCTCGTCGGTGACGACGCCGATCAGGCGTCGCTCCTCGACGTCGCGCGCACCACCGCACGCCGCCGCGTCGTCGTCAAGCGGCCGCTCCACGCACCCCCCATCGCCGGTCGTCCACCGAGCGGCGCGCTCATGGGTCGCACCACCCGGTTCGACATCTATCCCCCCCAGGAGGCTCCGTCATGACCCCATCCCCCTCCGTCCCCGCCGTTCGCCGCGTCGCCGTGCTCGGCGCCGGCACCATGGGCAGCGGCATCGCCGCGCTGCTGGCCGAGCACGGATTCGTCGTCCGGATCGCGGATCCCGCTCCCGACGCCCGCGAACGTGCCCTCGCCCGCGTGGCCAAACGCGCGCCGGACGCCGACGTGGCGGCCGTCGCCGAGATCGAAGAGGCCGTGGCCGAGGCGGATCTCGTGATCGAAGCCGCCCCCGAGACCCTGGCCCTCAAACAGGAGCTGTTCCGGCGCGTCGACGCCGCCGCCCCCGAGGGTGCGGTGCTCGCGACGAACACGAGCCAGCTCTCCGTGACCGCGCTCGCCGCGACGACGGCGCGCCCGACGCTGGTGGCCGGCATGCACTGGTTCAACCCGCCCGAACGGATGCGGCTGGTGGAGACGGTGCGCGGGCTGGCCACGAGCGACGCCACGATGGCGATCGTGCGATCGGTGGCGGAGGCGTGCGGCAAGACGGTCGTCGAGGTGGCCGACCGACAGGGCTTCGTGACGACGCGCGTGCTGGCGGCGACGCTGATCGAAGCGATGCGCATGCACGAGGAGGGCGTCGCCTCGGCGAGCGACGTCGACGCGGCCGTCAAGCTCGGTCTCAACCACCCGATGGGGCCCCTCGAGCTCGCCGACTACGTCGGCCTCGACGTGATGCTGGCGATCGCCGACTCCTTGACGACGGCCCTGGGCGAGCGCTTCCGGCCGCCGCAAGGCTTGCGCAAGCGCGTCGAAGCCGGGTACCTCGGACGCAAGAGCGGTCGCGGATACCACGTCTATCCGCCCCGGGAGGGCTGACGCAGCGAGGCCCCGATCGCCGGTTGGCACGGCACGACGAAACGGAAGCGCCCCGGTGGGAACCGGGGCGCTTCCGATCGTGGCTGGCCCTCAGGGATTCGAACCCCGACCGACTGGACCAAAACCAGTTGTCCTGCCATTAGACGAAGGGCCATCGCGCACGCTTCGAGCGCGACGCGGGCCATGATACGGACCTGGTCGGGGATCCGTCAACGTGTCCTTCCCGAGCATAGGGCGCTCGGGAAGACCAGGAGTCCGGAGCAGAAGGCGCTCCGGACGCTCGAGTGGAAGTGCGGGAGGCTCAGGATGCTCCGGCGAACAGGGCGCTCCGGAAGCACCAGGAGTCCGGAGCAAAGGCGCTCCGGACTCCGTGTGTGCTCAGGAGCCTCCGGGGGAGAGGACGCTCCGGACGCTCGCGCGGGGCAACTGGGAAGCGCCAAAGAAGAGAACCGGACCCGTGATGGGTCCGGTTCGGCGCGTTGGCTGGCCCTCAGGGATTCGAACCCCGACCGAGCGGACCAGAACCGCTTGTCCTGCCGTTAGACGAAGGGCCAACGGGCGCACCCACCAATCTAGCGCTCCGTCGAGAGGTCGTCAACCGGATGTCCGACGAACGGTGGACGGCCCCCACCGCGCGTGGTAGTCTCCCGTGGCTCCGGCGGCGACAGACGCCGCCCGAACCGTGGAGAGGTGCCGGAGTGGTTGAACGGGACGGTCTCGAAAACCGTTGTATCGCTATGCGGTACCGTGGGTTCGAATCCCACCCTCTCCGCCAGACATCGCCCGGGCCCACGCGGTCCGGGCGTGCTCATGGAGGTCGACGCCCATGCCCGTGACGATCGTGGAGCATCCACTCGTGCAGCACAAGCTGTCCGTCCTGCGCGACCGTGCCACCAGCGTGCGCGACTTCCGTGCGCTCTGCAGCGAGCTCAGCATGCTGATGGCGTTCGAGGCGATGCGTGACCTCCCGCTCGAGGAGGTCACGGTCGAGACCCCCGTGGCGACCGCCCTCGCGCGACGGTTGGCGGGGAAGAAGCTGGCCCTCGTGGCCATCCTGCGCGCCGGGTTGATCATGGCCGACGGCATCCTCGGGCTCGTGCCCGGCGCCCGCATCGGCCACGTCGGGCTGTACCGCGACGAGGCCACGCTCGAGCCCGTCCAGTACTTCGTCAAGCTCCCGAGCGACATCTCGGAACGCCACGTGTTCGTGCTCGACCCGATGCTGGCCACCGGCGGGTCGGCGGTCGCGGCGCTGCGGTTGCTCGCCGAACGCGAGGTCGCGTCGCCGCGTCTGCTGTGCATCCTGGCGGCGCCGGAGGGCGTGGCGGCGGTGCAAGCCGCGTTCCCCGACGTCGAGATCATCCTGGCGGGCCTCGACGAGCGCCTCGACGAACGCGGCTTCATCATCCCGGGGCTCGGCGACGCCGGCGACCGGATCTACGGCACGCGGTGACGCCGAGGCCGAACGCGACGCACGCCTCATCGTCAGCCAGAGCGACTCGGTAGACTGACGCGTGTCCCCGACCTCCCTCATCGCCTACGGCCCCTTGGTCCTGGTGACGTTCCTCGTCGCCTCGTTCGTCGTCGTGTGGGCGGTGCCACGGGTCCGCGCGTTCGCGCTGCGCGTAGGTGCGGTCCAAGAGGGGGGCACGACCCACGGCGTCGGCGTCCGTCTGCACCACGGTCGCGTGCCCAACATCGGCGGCATCGCCATCTTCGGCGGCTTCGTGGCCGCCGTGCTGGTCGGCAGCATTTTGGCCCCCGCACAGCTCGACGCGTACCGTGTCCAGTTGCTGGCGGTGGTCCTCGGCGGCGCCCTCATGACCCTGGTGGGCTTCGTCGACGACCTCTGGGAGGTCTCGCCCGGCCTGCGCCTGGTCACCCAGTTCGCCGCGGCCGGCATCCTCGTCGTCAACGGCGTGACCATCGACTTCATCACCAACTATTTCGGCGACGGGCGCTTCGTGTTCCTGCCCGAGACGCTGGCCGTGCTCGTCACGCTGCTGTGGATCGTCGGCTTCACGAACGCCTTCAACTTCATCGACGGCCTCGACGGGCTGTCGTCGGGCATCGCCGCCATCGCCAGCCTCAGCCTCTTGGCGGTGGCGTTGCAGTTCCCCGACCGCGGCGTCTCGGTCCTGTTGTTGGCCGCCGTCGCCGGCAGCGCACTCGGTTTCCTGCGCTACAACTCGAACCCGGCGACGATCACGATGGGGGACTCGGGCGCCTACTTCCTCGGGTACCTGCTCGCGGCGGTGTCGGTGCTCGGTGCGCTCAAGGTCACCGCTGCGGTGACCGTGGCGGCGCCGATCCTGATCCTGGCGCTGCCGGTCGTCAACCTGACGCAGGTCACGCTGCGGCGCCTGCGCCGGCGCCAGAACCCGGCGCTGGCTGCCAACGACCACCTGCACGACATGTTGCGGGAGCGAGCGGGAAGCCCGCGCATCGCCGTCTACCTCCTGTGGGGGGCGACGCTCGTCTGCGGTGTGCTCGGGATGCTTCTCTCTGCCACGCCGGTCCCGCTCGTGATCGCCACCATCGTCGGCTGCGTGGCGCTCCTCGCCGGCATCAGCCTGTTGCGGTGGCGCGAGGCGGAGCGGGCGACCGCCGGCGCGTGAGCGCGTCGAGCGGCGCGGCAGATCGTCGTGCGGCGTCGCCGGCCACGGTCCTCGTGGCGTTCGGGACGCGCCCCGAGGCGTCGAAGATGGCGCCGGTGGTGCACGCGCTGCAGGCCCATCCGGCGCTGCGTCCCAGCCTGCTGGTCACCGGTCAGCAACGACGACAGCTCGACCGCATGCTGCAGATCTTCGAGCTCGAGCCCGACGCCGATCTCGACGTCATGACCGAGCGACAGGCGCTGCCCGACCTGATGGCGCGCATCGTGCCGGCGGCGGCCTCGTTCCTCCGTGAGACGCGGCCGGCGTACGTCCTCGTCCACGGCGACACGTCGACCACCTTCGCGGTCGCCTTGGCGGCGTTCTACGAGGGCGTGCCGGTGGCCCACGTGGAGGCCGGTCTGCGCAGCTTCGACCTGGCACAACCGTTCCCGGAAGAGGCCAACCGGCGCCTCACCGACGTTCTCACCGACCTCGACCTGCCGCCTACCGGCGTCGCGCGTCGCCACCTGCTCGCCGAGGGCAAGGACCCGGCCCGCATCGTGGTCACGGGCAACACGGCCGTGGACGCCGTGCGCTGGGCGAGCCGCCGGGCCGTCCTGCCCGAGGCGGTCGCCGATCGCGCCGCGGGTCGACCGCTCGTGGCCGTGACCCTGCACCGACGCGAGAACCTGCCGGTCATGGCGGACCTGGCGGCCGCGCTCGGGCGGGCGGCCGATGCCCACCCCGACCACTTGTTCGTGCTCCCGATGCACCGCAACCCCGCCGTCCGCGAGGCGTTGACACCGGCCCTGACCGGCCGCACGAACGTGTGGCTCGACGACGACTGGGATTACCTCGCCATGCTGGGGCTCCTGCGAGCGGCGCGGCTGATCGTGACCGATTCGGGCGGCCTCCAGGAGGAGGGACCCTCGCTGGGCGTCCCCGTCGTGGTGGTCCGGAACGTCACGGAGCGACCGGAAGGTGTGAGCGCGGGCGCCGTGCGGCTCCTCGGCAACGAACCGACGCGCGTGGGCGACGCCCTGGTCGAACTGCTCGGCGATGCGCCCGCGCTGGCGCGCATGGCAGCCGCGCCCAACCCGTTCGGCGACGGACACGCCGGCGCGCGGGTGGCCGCCGCGGTCGCCTGGCGCCTGGGGCTGGGGCCGCGACCCGACGACTGGCCCGGTGTGCCGGCGCAGGCGGTCGCGGAAGGATGACCGGACCCACAGGGATGCCGCCGTGGCCCCAACGGCGCCACGCGCTCACCTGGCGCCGCGCCGCCCCGGGCACCGAGCGGGGTCCCGACGGCTACACCTGGACGTGGACGGGCTGCGCGGTCATGGGCGTGCTCAACGTGACGCCCGACAGCTTCTCCGACGGCGGCGCCTTCTTCGGGGCCGCCGACGACCCAGGTGGGCGGCGCGTCGACGTCACCACGGCCGTCGATGCCGGTCGACGCCTCTGGGCGGCGGGTGCGGTGGTCGTCGACGTCGGAGGTGCGTCCACGCGACCCGGCGCCGTGCCGGTCGCTGCCGACGTCGAGGAGGCGAGGGTCGTTCCCGTGCTTCGGGGCCTGCGCGCAGCCGAACCCGGCGCCCGCTTGTCGATCGACACGTCGGACCCCGGCGTGGCCGAGGCGGCGCTGCGCGCCGGCGCCGACCTCGTCAACGACGTGCGCACCCTGCGCGAACCCGCCCTGCGGCGCGTGTGCGAGGCGGCGGGGGTGCCCGCCATCGCCTCGCACTTGCGCGGCGAGCCGGCGACGATGCAGCGCGACGCGTCCTTCGGGGACGTGGTCGAGGAGGTCGCCGCCGAACTCGCCGAGGCCCGCGCGGTGGCGCTCGCGGAGGGCGTGCCCGACGTGATGCTCGACCCCGGCATCGGTTTCGGCAAGACGGCCGCGCACCACCGTGCGCTCGTGTTGGCGACGGCGCGGCTGGCGGCGCTCGGGGCGCCGCTCCTGGTCGGTGCGTCCAGGAAACGCTTCTTGGGTGACGTGGGCGGCGAAGCCGACGCCGCACGACGCGATCCGGCCTCGATCGCGCTGCATCTCGCGGCCGCCGTCCGAGGTGCCGCCATGGTGCGCGTCCACGACGTCGCCGGTCACGTCCAGGCCCTGCGCGTGCAGGGGTGGCTCGATGGCTAGCATCCGGTTGGAGGGGTTGCGCTTCCACGGCTACCACGGTGTGTTCGAGGAGGAGGCGCGCTTCGGGGCGCCGTTCGTGGTGGACCTCGTGCTCGAGGCCGATCTGCCCGAGACCGACGACCTGTCGGCGACGGTGGACTACGCGCGCGTGTACGGCCGCGTGGCGGAGGTCGTCACCAAGCAGCGCTTCCGGCTGATCGAGGCGCTCGCCCACCGGTTGGCGCGCGACGTCCTGGCCTTCGAGCCGCTCGTCGAGGCCGTGACGGTTCGGGTGCACAAGCCGCACGCGCCGCTGCCGGGCGCCGTGGACGACGTCGTGGTCGAGGTGCGCCACGAGCGCTGACGCCACGGCCGGCGCCGCGGGCCCACCGGTCGCGTTCGTCGCGCTGGGCGCCAACCTCGGTGAGCCCGCGGTCGCCCTCGCGGCGGCCGTCGTCGCGCTCGGCCGCCTGGGCCGGATCGACGGGGCGTCGGACCTCTGGGCCACCGACCCGGTCGGCGGGCCACCCGACCAACCGACCTACCTCAACGCCGTGGTCGGGTGGCGTCCGGCCGCGGCCTGGGCCACGCCCGAGCGAGCCCTGGCGGCGCTGCTTGCGATCGAGGCCGGTCTTGGACGCCTCCGCCGCGAACCGTGGGGGCCGCGCCGCATCGACCTCGACCTGCTCGACTGGAGCGGGGGACGGCCACCGCGGCGAGGCGCTCGGCTGCGCCGGCCCGCGCTGCCGCACCCGCGCGCCCACGAGCGCGCGTTCGTCCTCGTCCCCTGGGCCGAGGTCGCCCCGACCTGGTCGCTGGCCGAAGGGCCGTTCGGGGCCGGTGGAAGCCAGGCGCCCCCGGCGGGCCGGCGCGAGGTCCCCCCGAAGGCGGTAGGGGCGTGGGCCGAGGCCTGTGACCGCGCAGGCGTTCGCCAGGCCGAGGCGCACGCTCGCGTCGTGTGGCAAGCGGTCGTTGGGGTGGCGCCGCACCGCGCGACGCTAGGGTGAGCGTGAGCGACGGCGCGGGGTCCGAGACCGGCCGGCGCGCGCGGTAGACTCGCGGGATGCGTGTCCTGGCCATCGGCGACCCTCACCTGAGCGGCGCCAACCCCAAACCCATGACCGTGTTCGGGCCGGCCTGGGCCGACCACCCCGCTGCCTTCTTCGAGGGCTGGCGCAGCGTGGTGGGTATCGAGGACCTGGTGCTCGTCCCCGGCGACGTGTCGTGGGCGATGCGGTGGGAGGAGGCCCAGGTCGACCTCGACGCCATCGCGGGTCTGCCGGGGACGAAGGTGTTGCTGCGCGGGAACCACGACTACTGGTGGCCGTCCATCGGCAAGCTCCGCGCCGGCCTTCCGCCGAGCATGCACGCCGTGCAGAACGACGCGGTCCGCGTGGGGGACGTGGTGGTCGGCGGGACACGCGGGTGGATCTGTCCGGGCACGCACGGTTTCGGCGACCACGACCTCAAGGTGTACGAGCGCGAGGTCGGACGGCTGCGGCTCTCGCTGGACGCCATGGCGGCCGCCGGCCCGGGCTACCGCGTCGTCATGCTCCATTTCCCACCGACGAACGCCCGGGGCGATCCCTCGGGGTTCACCGAGGTGCTCGCCGCCGCCCGACCCCACGCGCTGGTCTTCGGTCACGTCCATGGCGACGCGCCGGTCGCGCTACCGGACCTTCCGAGTACCCGCGTGGTCTTCGCCGCCGCGGACCGCATCGGCTTCCGGCCGGTGGTGGTCCGCGAGGACGTCGCGCAGTGCGTCGGCGAAGGCGTCGCCGACCGCTGGTAGACTCGCCTCAGCCCGCTGCGCACCCGCGCCGCGCGAACGCGCGCCCCCAGGAGACCCCCCTATGCCCCAGCCCGCGCCCGACGTCCTCGTCGTCAACGCCGGCAGCTCGAGCTTGAAGGTGAGCCGCCGACCCTCCGGGGACGCGGTCGTCGTCGAGCGGATCGGTGAACCCGGTCAGGCGGCCGACCACGTCGAAGCCTGGCAGCGCGCCGCCGCCGCGCTCACCGAGCGGCCCGGCGCCGCGCCGCTCGATGAGGTCGTCGTCGTCGCGCACCGCATGGTCCACGGCGGCGAGGCGTACACGGCGCCGACCGTGGTGGACGACGCGATCCTGCGCGACCTCGACGCCTTGGTGCCGCTCGCGCCCCTGCACAACCCGGCCAACCTGGCGGCCTTGCGGGCCGCGCGTGCGGCACTTCCCGACGTTCCTCACGTGGCCGTCTTCGACACCGCGTTCCACGCGACCATGGCGCCGCACGCCTACCGCTACGCGGTCCCGGAAGCGTGGTACCGCGACCACGGGGTCCGACGGTACGGCTTCCACGGCCCGTCGCACGATGGCGTCACCCAGCGTGCGGCCGAGGCGTTGGGCCGACCCCGCGCGACGCTCCGGATCGTCTCGCTGCACCTGGGCAACGGCGCGAGCGCCGCGGCGGTCCAGTACGGCCGGTCGGTGGAGACCACGATGGGTTTCACGCCGATTGACGGGCTCATCATGGGCACGCGGTCGGGGTCGCTGGATCCTGGCGTGCTGCTGCACCTGCTCCGGCTCGGCCACACGGCCGACGATCTCGACCGCGACCTGAACCGGCGATCCGGCCTCCTCGGGCTCTCGGGACGCTCGAACGACGTGCGTGACCTGCACGCCGCAGCCGATGGCGGCGACGAGCGGGCGGCGTTGGCCCTGCGCGCCTTCGCCTACCGTGCGCGCCTCGCCGTCGGCAGCCTCGCCTTCGCCATGGGCGGTCTGGATGCCATCGTCTTCACCGGTGGGATCGGCCAACACGACGCCGCGATGCGAAGCGACGTCCTCACCGGTCTCGAGGCGTTCGGCATCGAGATCGACGAGGAGGCCAACGCGCGGCACGCGCTCCGGATCGATCGCGGGACGGGCGTCGCCGTGTTGGTCGTGGCGACCGACGAGGAGGGCGTGATGGCGGCCGACGCGCTCGCCGCGGTCGGGAGGTCGCCCGAGGACGACGGGAGGCGGGCTTCGTGATCACGTTGGGACTCGACCTGGGCGGGACGAAGATCGCGGCGGCGACCGTGCGGGACGGTGTCGTCGTGGCGCGCGGGCGCCGGGCCACCCCGCAGACGGGCTTCGCGGACGTGCTGGACGCCCTGGTGGCCGTCGCGGTCCCGTTGCTCGACGAGACGGTCGAGGCGGTCGGCATCGGTTGCCCTGGACCGCTCGACTTCGAAGCGGGCCGCGTGCGCTTCGCGCCCAACATCGCCGGGCTGGAGGACGCGCCGCTGGTCGAGGCCCTGAGCGCAAGGCTGGGTGTGGACGTCGTGCTCGAGAACGACGCCAACGCAGCCGGGTACGCCGAGCACCGGTACGGCGCCGCCCGCGACCTGGCCACGAGCGTCTACGTGACGCTGTCGACCGGGATCGGCGGTGGCGTGTTCATCGGGAACGAGGTCCTGCGGGGGGCGCACGGTCTGGCGGGCGAGATCGGCCACATGGTGTTGCTGCCGGGGGGTCCGACCGGGGGAGACGGCCATCCGGGCACGTGGGAGGCGTTGGCGGCCGGCCGCTCGATCGCGCGGGATGCGACGTACGTGTTCTCGCGGCCGGTCTCGACCGAGGAGGCGTTCGAACTGGCGCGGGCGGGCGATCGGCGCGCGCTGTCGATCGTCGACCAGGCGGCGCGGTTCACGGGTCTCGGCCTCGGCAACCTGGTCAAGGCGATCGACCCGCAGGGCTTCGTGTTGGGCGGAGGCATGACCGCCGTGGGGCCCTTCTACCTCGACCGGGTGCGGGCGGCGTTGGCGAACGCGCTCGAGGGGTACGCGATGCCCGTCGTGCGGTTGGCGGAGCTCGGCGGGGACGCGGGCGTGATCGGCGCCGCGGCCGTGGCCGCGCACGTGCACCGCCACGTCCGCATCACCCCAGGGTGAGCCGAACCAGCCGACCCTGAGGGTCGCACCAGGCACCGACGTCGCGGTCGAGGGCCGACCGAGCGGCGTCCGCTGCCTCCGCATCGACGTGGACGTCGGCGGTGTGGACGAGCACCGGGCACGGGGCGGGCACGAACGTTCCGCCGGCGGCGAGGCGCGCGGTCAGCGCCTCGAACGACCAGTCCCGCGACCAGACCCGCTTCACCGCGAGCAGCGCCGGCCGGCCCCGCAGCGCCTCGATGCCGGGCGCGCCGCTTCGACGGACCGTCACCCGCGCGGGCAAGCCGACGAGCGCCTCGTAGAACGCCTCGACCACCTCGTCGAGCAGCGCGTGGCCCAGAACCCAGTCGACCACGTCGGGCGCGAGCTCCTCGAGGTCGTCCTCGTCCGGATCCGACGGTTCCACGTGAGCGAAGTGCGCGTCGATGCGTGGTCCGAGCTGGTTCAGGTGGTAATAGGCGGCCTCGACCTGCGCTGCCACGACGACCATCGGTGCGATGGGCACCCCGAGCGACTCGGCCCGCCGCAGCCAGGTGAGCTCGGTCCCGCCGTCGCCGGCCACCGCCGCCTCACCGAGTGCGCCTTCCGCGTCGGGTGTCGGCGTCGAAGAACGGGAACGATCGGGCATGCCGCAGTCTACCGAGCGTCGTCGCCGAGGGCGTACGGAGCCCTCAGGATCGCGTGATAGCCTCGCCTCGATGACGATCCGCCCCGATCGACGACCTGGGTCGACCGGCCCGAACGCCTCACGCGCCCGTCTCGCCACCCGTCACGGCCGCGCAGGCTTCGTCAAGGTGGTCGTGCTCGGCGTGGTGCTGGCCGCCCTGGTGGGTGTGTCGATGTGGGTGTTGGGACGCTACCTGCAGACCGGCGAGGTGACGCTCCCGAACGTCGAGGGGCGCGGCTTCGACGCCGCCGCCGCCGAACTGCGGTCGCTCGGTCTCGAGCCACGCGCGTACCCGGAGATCGATCCGCGGGCGGCTGCCAACGCCGTCGTGTCGCAGGCCCCGCCGGCGGGTCAGCGGGTGCGTCCCGGTCGACAGGTGGCGTTGGGTGTGAACGGCCTCGCCGAGGCCCGAGTCGCCCCCACGCTGGTCGGCCTGCGCGAGTCGGAGGCGGTCGCGCGGGCGGAAGCGGTCGGCGTGGCGGTCGACTCGGTCGTCTACGTCGGCTCGGACCGGGACCCGGGCGCCGTCGTGCGCCAGGAGCCGCCGGCCGGAACCGCGTTGGCGCCGGGTCAGAGCCTCGCGCTCAGCGTGAGCCGAGGGGTCGCGGAAGGGCCGATCGTGCTCCCCGACCTGGCGGGACGGCCGGTCGACGAGGCGGAGGCCGAGCTGGCGTCGTTGGGCGTGCGGCACGTCGAGCGCGTCGCCGCCGAACTGAGCTTCGACCGTCCCTTCTCCGTCACGCAGCAGCGACCCGAGGCCGGCACGAGTGTGTTCCCGTCCACCCCCGTCACGCTCGTCTACGCCCTGGAAGGCGCGCGCGTGGTCCAGGTCCCCGACGTGGCCGGTCTACCGCTGTGGCGTGCGCAGCTCGCGCTGAGGGCGGCCCAGCTGCAGGTCGGCGCCGTGCGCCGGGTCGAAGACGCGACCCTGCCCGACGGCGTGGTCGAGACCGTGCCGGCGGGCTACACGATCGCCGGTTCGCCCATCGCCCTGACCGTGAACGGTGCCCCGACGCCAGGCGACTTCGGGATCGGCGCCCTCGATCGGCCCCGACCGTTCGGGGACGACCTTGGGCAGGACCCGACCTCCCTCGATGTGGTCGGGACCCCGCCGCCCGAGGACGACGTGCCGGCGCCCGGGACGTCGCGTGTGGAAGCCGATGGCGCTCGTGTCATCCCCTTCCGCTTCGATCCGGCCAACGTCGGCGTGGCCAGCCTCACCCGTCAGCCGTATCGGCTCACCGTCGTCCTGAGCGACGCCGAGGGCGAGCGCACCGTGCTGGACCGGGACCTGGCGGCGGGCGAGGGCGTGGAGATGAGCGTCCGCGTGGTCGGCGACGAGCCGCTCCTGCAGACGTTCATCAACGACTCGTTCTTCCAGGCTTGGCGTCCGTAGGCCGCCACACGTGAGTTCGTTCGCGCGTGACGCCCTCCGATTGCGCGTAGACTCGACGGTATCCGCAGGACGACGCCGCCCCAGGGCGCCGCGTCGGTTGGAGGACGCGTGAACGAACCCGACATCGCGCCGCTCGCGCGGCGACTGGCCGAGGAGAACAACGTGGACTGGCGTCGCCTGCCGGGATCCGGCGAGGGCGGGCGGGTCGTGGAACGCGACGTCCTCACCTTCCTGGCTCGTGTCATGGCGGGCGAGGAGGACCTCGATCCCACGCCCGAACCCGTACCCGACGGGATGGCGGCCTGGCCGGCCGATGACGTCGCCGCGTACCGCGCGGGACCCCCCGGCGGCTCGATGGCCGAACGTTCGACGACGGCCACGCTCGACGACGACGACCTGTTCCTGTTCGACGACGAACCTGCGCCGGCGGGCAGCCACACGCCGCCGGCGGCCCACGGGGATCACGGCGACCGGGGCGCCGAGCATGCGTCGGACCCGAGCCACGGTGTCTTCGCGAGTCTCGACGAGGACGACGACGACGGCGTGTTGCTCGTGGAAGACGAAGCCGCCGACGTCGACGAACCCGAGATCACGACCCCCGACCTCGACGCCTTCACCTTCGACGACGAGCCGCCGACCGTTCGGCCGAGGACGACCGTGTCGAACGATGCGACGCTGCCCGACGTGTTCGCCGACGCCGGTGCCGGCGCGGGCGATCGGGACGACGAGATGCTGTTCCTGGACGATCCCCTCGACGTCGACGCGCCCGCGTCGGCCGGCCCGGGGACGGCGAGCGCCCGCCCACGAGAGCCTTGGGCGGCCTGGGACGGCGAGGCCGAAGACGCGTTCACGGGAGACGGGGTACCGGAAGACCGGGGTGCCGAGACCGCTCGCGCGGACGGTGCGAGCGACGACGTGTGGGCGCGCGAAGACGGTCCCACCGTGCCGACCGAACCGTCGGAAGGTTCGTTCGGACGCATGGCGGCCTGGGCACGTCCGACCGGCAACGGCGAGGCGGGCGCCGAGGGCTTCGAAGCCCACGCCGGGCACACCGACGCCGAGGAGCGCGAGGTCGACGCCGGAGCGGCGTCCACGGCGCACCGACCCGACGAGGTCCCGGGCGACGTCCCGGCCGTGACGCGGTCGCGTGACACCGCGTGGGTCGAAGCGGTGTCGAACCGCCATGTCGCGCTCGTACGTCACGGACAGCTCTGGCGCCGGCGCTTCGACGATCGGGCGTTCCGGGCGACGGTGTCGCAGGTCGCCGATGCCCTCGAGGCGTCGCCGGCGAGCGTCGCCGAGGTGCTGCTCGCTCGAGCGGCGGCCGCCGCCTGGAAGGTGACCGGCGTCGACGCCTGGCGGTGGACGCCGGAGGGCGTGAGCCGGCATGCGCTCGCTTCCAACGGGTCCTTGCGCGATGCGGTCGCGGTCGCCGAGGCGCTCGAGACGGCGCCCACCGATGGACCGGCTGCCTTGGTCGTCGCGGACCTGGCGTCGATCGATCTCGACGAAGCGGTCGTGCACCTGGACGTACCGCTGTTGGCGGTCGGTCGGGCGGCCCAGGACGGCGCGTGGCTCACCCTGTCGGGCGACGACGTGCCACCCGAGGCCGTGGCCGCCTTGGCCGCGGTGGCCGAAGCCCTCAAGTCGCCGGTGCGCCTGCTCCTCTAGGGCGACAGGGCCCGTTCAGGTCGACGCGGCCGGCATGGGCTCGAGCGGGATGAGCCACCAGGCGACCGGGTAGGCCAACGCCGTCACCCCGAGCGACGGCACCAGGCTGACCAACCAGAGCGCGCGGACGGCCGTGGGCGACGCGTCCACGAACCCGGCGATGCCGGCGCAGACCCCGCCGAGCCGACGTCCGCGGCGGGCTCGACGCAGCGGCCGGTCGGCGCCGGCGGGTCGTCGGGCGCGACGCTGCTCGTGCAGGAGGGGGTCGTGGCGCTCGGCGCCCGACTCGTGGGGCGTCACGCCGTCCCCCGCGGCGTCCAGGGCCACGAGACGGGTTGCGTGGGATCGCGCAACGCCCGGTGCACGCGCGCCTCGAGCTCGCGCACGTCGACGCCGGCGTACGTGTCCGACACGACCGCGAGGTGGCGCAGGGCCTTCGCGTAGTTGCGCCGTCCGCCGCGCGGTGATCCCATCGCCCGCGCCTTGTGCAGGGCGGCGCACAGTAGGATGACGCCGGCCAACCACGCTCGTTCGCGACCGCTGGCTTCGAGCCAGGCCGGTTCCAACACCTCGTGGGCGTCCCAGAAACGTTCCGACTCGAACCGTTCGATCGCGCGGTGCCATACGTCGTCCATCGCTGCACGATAGCGCGCGTCGCGCTCTCGTCGCGGCGCGCCACGGTACGCTTCGGTCCATGTCGTTGCCCAAGCGCGTCGTCGTCGCCGTGAGCGGCGGGTCCGGCCTCGCCTACGCCGTCGACCTCCTGCAGGCGTTGGGCCGGGTGGCGGGCGTCGAACGTCATCTGATCGTGACCGCCGGCGCGAAGGCGGTGCTGCCCACCGAGCTCGACCTGGGTCTGGCCGGTCTCGAAGCCTTGGCCGAGGTCGTCCACAAGGACGCCGACCTCGGGGCGCCGATCGCCAGCGGCAGCTTCCGCATGCACGGCATGGTGGTCGTGCCCTGCTCCGCGGGCACCCTGGCCAAGGTCGCGCAAGGCTTCACGGACAACCTGGTGTCCCGGACCGCCCACGTCTGCCTGAAGGAGCGCCGCGCCGTCGTCCTCACGGTCCGGGAGGCCCCGTACTCGCGACCCATGCTCGTGAACATGCTCGCCGCCCACGATGCCGGTGCGATCGTGTTGCCCGCCTCGCCGGGCTTCTACCACCGGCCCGCGACGATCGACGACCTCGTGCGCACCGTGACCGCCCGGACCCTCGATCTGCTCGGTCTGGAGCACGCCCATGCCCCCCGCTGGAAGGACGATGACGGAGCGTAGCGCCGCTTTGGTGCCGGCGGCCGGTCGCGGGGACCGGTTGGGGCTCGGCCCCAAGGCCTTCGTCGAGGTGGGCGGACGCTCGCTGCTCGCATGGTCGGTCGCGGCGCTCGCGCCCTGGGTCGACGAGGTGATCGTGGCCGTGCCCGCCGACGCCGTCGACCGTGCGCAGCGCGCGTTGACGGGCAGCACCGTCACCTCCTCCGTCCGCGTGATCGAGGGCGGCGCCGATCGTCAGGCCACGGTCCGCACCCTGCTCGCGGCGACGTCGGCCGACCTGGTGCTGGTGCACGACGCTGCCCGCCCCTTCCTCCCCGCGGCCACCGTGCGCGCCGTGCTGGCGGCCACCCGCGCCCACGGGGCGTGCAGCGTCGCGGTCGACGTCGCCGATACGCTGGTCGAGGCGATCGACGGGACGCCCGTCGACCGCGCCCGGCTCAAGGCGGTCCAGACCCCGCAGGGCTTCCGTCGCGTCCTGTTGGAACGAGCCCACGCGCAGGCGGACGCCGAAGGCTTCGTGGCGACCGACGACGCCGGGCTGGTCCGCCGCCTCGGGGTCGCGGTCGCGTGGGTGCCGGGCGACAGCCACCTGTTCAAGGTCACCACCGCGGCCGACCTGGCGTTGGCACGGGCCTGGGCGGCGTCGATGGGCACGTCGAGCGGTGGCTGAGACGACCCGGCGGTCGGCGGTGGCACGGGAACGTGCGCCGGCGAAGCTCAACCTGGGCCTGCGGGTGATCGGCCGTCGCCCCGACGGCTTCCACGAGCTCGACTCGCTGTTCGCCCTCCTGGACGTGGCCGACGAGCTCACCCTGAGCGTGCGGGGCCAAGCGTCGGAGCCGCCGGGCGACCGCCTCACGCGACAACCTGCCGGCGATCCGTGGCTCGACGGCCGCCCCCTCGCGCTGGACGGGGACAACCTCGTGCGCCGGGCGGTCGAGGCGTACCGAGGGGTGGCCGTGCCCATGCGGGTGCCGGGGGTGGAGGCGGTCCTCACCAAACGCGTCCCGTGGGGGGCCGGTTTGGGGGGCGGGTCGGCGGACGCCGCGGCGACCCTGCGCGCGGTCGCGAGGCTCGCACCGGCCGCCGTGCCCCTCGAGCCGATCGCAGAAGCCCTCGGGTCCGACGTGCCGTTCTGCTTGGGGGGTCACCGCGCCGCGCGGGTCGGCGGGCGGGGCGAGACGATCGCGCCGCTCACCGTGCCGCCACTGCCGGTGGTCCTGGTGCATCCACCGGTCCAGGTCGCGGCCGCCGACGCCTTCCGGTGGTGGGCGGCCGCGCCGGTCGACACGTCGGCGATGGACGAGGGTCTGGCGGCGTGGGCGGGCGGTGACCGCTGGCCCCTCGTCAACGCGCTCGAACCGGGCGTCGCGTCTCGGGTCGCCCCGGTGGCCGAGGCCCTCGAAGGTCTCCGCGCGCTGGGCGTGGGGCCGGTGGCGATGAGCGGATCGGGGTCGACGTGTTACGTGGTCGTCGCCGATGGCGAGATCGCCGAGGGCGTCGCCACGAGGTTGCGGAGCCGATGGCCGGGTTGGTGGGTGCGAGCGGCCACCGTCGCCCCGCTGGATGCGACCGTGGACGGCGACGTCGGCGACGGCTAGAGCGAGGCGAAGTCCTGCGCCACGCGCACCGGCATCCCCCGGTCGGCGCTCTCGTAGCTCGCCAGGATCAAGCGCACGGCTTCCATGCCGTCCTCGCCCGTGCAGACGACCTCGCGTTCGCCGCGGACCGCCTGCAAGAAGGCCCGTACGTGGCGCGCGTGCGGTTTGGCGCCACCGAAACGGTGCTCGGTGACGTCGGTCTCGCCCCACGTGGTGCCGGGTGACGTCCGGTGCACGTGTCGCAGCACGGGTTCGCCCAAGCGGTTCGTGTACTCGAGGGCACCCTCGGTGCCGTAGATCCACCAGCCCTCTTCCCAGCCGGTGGCGGTCCAGGCGACCTCGACGGTACCGAGCGCGCCGCTGACGAACACCATCGACACGTGGCCAGTGTCCTCGACCTCGATGTCGAACTTGCGGTGCGCCATGCGCGCGAACACCTCGTCGACGTTGCCGCCGATGAAGCGGGCGAAGTCCATGAGGTGGGTGCCGTTGTCGAGCAGGCTCCCGCCGCCGGCCACGAGCTTCGTCGAGAACGACGGGCCGACCTCGCGCGCGCCCGCCCAGTCGTGCGCTTGGCGCAAGCGGATGTGGGCCAGCGTGCCGAGCGAGCCGTCGTCGAGCATCCGCTTGGCGAGGGTGGCGGCGCCGTGCGAGCGGAACTGGTGGTTCACCATGAGCACGACGCCGGCCTCGCGGCAGGTGGCGATCATGGCCGCCGCCTCGGTCAGGTCGAGCGCGATCGGTTTCTCGCAGAGCACGTGCACCCCCGCCTCGGCACACGCGACGGTGGCCGGATGGTGCACGGCCGTGGGGGCGCAGATCGAGACGACGTCGAGTTCCGTGTCCGCCAGCATCTGACGGTAATCGCCGTAGATGTGGGGCACGGCCCAGGCGGCGGCGCGCGCGTGGAGGGTGGGGGCATGGACGTCGGCGAGGGCCACGACCTCGGCCCCCGAGGCGACGTAGCCGTCCCGGTGGGCCTGGGCGATGCCACCCACCCCGATGATCCCAACGCGCAGGGGCCGGCTCAGAAGTGCACCTTCGTCGGGTTCGGGACGGGTTCGAGCTCCGTGCTGTTCGTGCACAGGCGCGTCGACGACTGAACGCGGCGCCGCGCCCAGAGCGCGGCGTTGGCGACGATCCTCCGCACGAGCGGGTGGTGGTAGGTGGGGAAGGTCTCGTGGCCGGGCCGGAAGTAGACGACCTGGCCGTGACCGCGGCGCCACGTGCAGAGGCTGCGGAACACCTCGCCGCCCTGGAACCAGCTGATCATGAGCAGCTCGTCGGGCTCGGGGACGTCGAAGCGTTCCCCGTACATCTCTTCCTGCTCGAGCTCGAAGAAGGCGGGTACACCCTCCAGGATCGGGTGGGACGGTTGCAGGTTCCACAACCGCTCCTTCTCGTCGGCCTCGCGCCACAGCAGCGACGCGTTCGTGCCGAGGACACGTTTGAACGGCTTGGAGAAGTGCGCCGAGTGCAGGACGACGAGCCCCATCCCCTCGAGCACCGACTGGTGCACCTTCTCCGCCCAGGCGTCGGCCACCTCCGCGTGCGCCTTGTGGCCCCACCACAGCAGGACGTCGGTGTCGGCGAGGAGTTCGTCCGAGAGGCCGTGGTCGGTCTGGCGCAGCGTCGCCGTCCGTACGACCGCGTCCGGTAGGTGCTCGAGGATGGCGCTCTCGAGCGCGCCATGGATGCCGTCGGGGTAGATCGCGCCGACGACCTCGTGTTCGATCTCGTGGAGGTACTCGTTCCAGATGGTGACCCTGAGCGCGTCCATGGCGAGAAGTCTACCGCCCCTCGGCGGGACGGCGGGGACCGCCGCCCCCGGGTCTTCAGCCGGTGATGGCGCCCTCGGACGCGCTGCCCACGAGCTTGGCGTACTTGGCCAGGACGCCCACCTTGTAGCGGGGTGCCAGGGGCGTCCACGCGGCCCGACGCGCCGCCAACTCGGCCTCGTCGACCGCCATCTCGAGCAGGTTGCGCTCGGCGTCGATCGTCACGAGGTCGCCCTCCTGGACGAGGCCGATCGGTCCGCCGACCGCCGCCTCCGGGGCGATGTGGCCGACGACCAGACCGTACGTCCCGCCCGAGAAGCGCCCGTCGGTGATCAGGGCCACGGCGTCGCCCAGCCCCTTGCCGATGATGGCGCCCGTCGGGGAGAGCATCTCGCGCATGCCGGGTCCGCCGACGGGTCCCTCGTTGCGGATGACGAGGACGTCGCCGGCCTGGATGCGGTCCTCGAGGATGGCCGACATCGCCTCCTCCTCGGACTCGAAGACGCGCGCCGGACCGGTGATGCGCGTGTGCACGAGCCCGGAGGTCTTGGCGACGGCGCCGTCGGGCGCGAGGTTGCCGCGCAGGATGACGAGGTGGCCCTGCGGGTACATGGGCCGATCGAACGGGAGCACGACGTCTTGGTTCGCGGGCGGCGCCGAGGGGACGTCGGCCAGGTTCTCGGCGACGGTGCGCCCCGTGATCGTGCGGCAGTCACCGTGGAGCAGGCCCGCCTCGAGGAGCATCTTCATGACCAACGGGATGCCGCCGGCCGCGTGCAGGTCGGTGGCGACGTAGCGGCCGGACGGCTTGAGGTCGCACAGGTGCGGCACGCGCCGTCGGATCGCCTCGAAGTCGTCGATGTCGAGGTCGACCTCGGCTTCCCGGGCGATCGCCAGCAGGTGGAGCACCGCGTTCGTGCTGCCGCCGATGGCCATGACCACCGCGATGGCGTTCTCGAACGCCTCGCGCGTCATCAGGTCGCGCGGTCGGACGTCGTCGGCCACGAGTCGCAGCAACGCGTCGGCGCTCGCGACGGTCGAAGCGCGCTTCTCGTCGTCGATGGCCGACATCGTGCTCGAGTAGGGCAGCGACAACCCGAGGGCCTCGATCGCCGACGACATCGTGTTGGCGGTGAACATCCCGCCGCACGAGCCGTTGCCGGGGCAGGCCTCGCGTTCGATGGCGCGGAAGGTCTCGAGCGGGATGCGGCCGGCCGCGTACTGGCCGACCGCCTCGAAGACCGAGACGACGGTCAGGTCGCGACCGTCGTGGTGGCCGGGCTTGATCGTGCCGCCGTAGACGAACACCGCCGGCACGTTGAGCCGGGCGATCGCCATCATCGCGCCCGGCATGTTCTTGTCGCACCCGCCGATCGCGAGCAAGCCGTCCATCGACTGGCCGCGCACCACCGTCTCGATGCTGTCGGCGATCACCTCGCGCGACACCAGCGAGCACTTCATGCCTTCGGTGCCCATCGAGATGCCGTCGCTGATGGTGATCGTGCCGAACATCTGGGGCATGCCGCCCGCCGCGCGCAGTGCGTCCTCGGCCGCGTCGGCGAGTGGGCCGAGCCCGGCGTTGCACGGCGTGATCGTGCTGTGACCGTTGGCGATCGCGACGATGGGCTTCTGGAAATCGTCGTCGCCGAAACCGACGGCGCGCAACATCGCGCGGTTCGGCGCGCGATGGTCGCCCTGGGTGACGATCGCGCTACGGCGGTTGAGGGGTCGTTCGTCGGGCATGCGGGCCTCCAGGCGGTGTGCTCGCGCCATCGTACCCGCGAGCGTCGGACGACGAGCGAAGAAGGGCGTGGGGGCGCCGCTTCAGGAAGGAACGGCGGCCGCGAGGCGTCGGACGCCCTCGGTCACGGTGGCCTCGCCGCGGCAGAACGCGAAGCGCAGCCAGCGGCGAGCGGGATCGGTCGTCGTGCAGCGGAAGGCGCTGCCGGGGATGGCGACGACGCCGGCGATGTCGGGCAGCGCGTCGCACAGGGCCACGTCGTCGGCGTACGCCGCGCCCGGCGCCCAGGTCGCGGCGTCGGCGAGCACGAAGTAGCCGGCGTCGGCCGAGGTGGGAACGATCCCCGCCCGACGGAGACCGTCGGCGAGGAGGTCGCGTCGCTCGGACAGCTCGTGGCGTTGCGTCTCGAGGAGGGCGTCGACGGCGCCGCCTCGGCCGATCCCGTCGACGAGCTCCGCGACCGCCGCCTGCAACGGGGTGGCGACCGCGAAGGTGACCCATTGATGGACGGCGCGAACCGCCGCGACGAGGGGAGAGGGACCCGTCACCCACCCCACCTTCCAGCCGGTGACGCCGAACGTCTTGCCGGCGCTGCCGACGACGAGGGTTCGCTCAGGCGCCAGGGCCGCGATCGACACGGTGGGGCCGAAGGCGACGTGCGCGTACACGCCGTCCACGAGGAGCACGAGGTTCGCTCGGACGGCGACGTCCACGAGGGCCATCGCGGTCGCCGGGTCGAGGAGCATGCCGGTCGGGTTGTGCGGGTCGTTCAGGAGCAGCACCCGACTGCGCGGGCCGACGGCGTCCGCCACGCGTCGTGGGTCGAGCCACCACGTGCCGGTTGCGTCGAGGTCGAGCGCGACCCCCACGGGGACGCCGCCCGCCAGGCGCACCATCGCGGCGTACGCGTCGTACACGGGCTCGATCAGGATCACCTCGTCGCCGGGGTCGACGAGCCCCAGCAGGGCGGCGAACAGGGCCTCGGTGGCGCCGACCGTGACCTGCACGTCGGTGCCGGGATCGAGCGTGCGGCCGTGGTGGGGGGCCTCGCTGCGCGCCAACGCCTCGCGCAACGCGCTCGTGCCGGGCAGCGGCGCGTACTGGTGACCGCCCGCCGAGCCTCGCTCCAGTGCCGCCAGGACGATCGGCGCCGGCGGGTCGTCGGGGAAGCCTTGCCCGAGGTTGACGGCGCCGGTGCGTACCGCGAGGCGCGCGTAGCGGGCGAACACCGTCTCCGTAGCGCCATCCAGCCGCCGGGCGGGCCGAGGGGTGGGCCCGCCACGTTCGCGCGGGAGCCCGCCAGGGTCCGGCGGGAGCCCGCCGGGGTCCGGCGGGAGCCCGCCGGGGTCCGGCGGAAGCCCGCCCATGTCCGGCGGGAGCCGGGTCACGCCGAGGCGACCTCCGCGGCGGTGGGTTCGATCGTGGCGGGCAGCGCGGCGATGACGGCGGCCGTGAACGCCTTCGTGCCACGCTCGCCGCCGAGGTCGCGCGTCGGACCTTCGGCCAACGCCGTGCGCACCGCCGTTTCGAGGGCGTCGGCGGCGGCGGTCGCGCCCAACGAGAAGCGCAGCATCATGGCCGCGGACAGCATCGTGCCGGTCGGGTTGGCGAGGTCGCGCCCCGCGATGTCGGGGGCGCTGCCGTGGACGGGTTCGTAGAGACCGACCGAGCCGCCCAGGCTGGCCGACGGCAACAGACCCAGCGACCCCGGGAGCACCGCCGCCAGGTCCGACAGGATGTCGCCGAAGAGGTTGGCGGTCACGATCACGTCGAAGGCGCGCGGGTCGCGCACCAACTGCATGGCGGCGTTGTCGACGTAGAGGTGGTCGAGCGTCACGTCGGCGAACTCGGCCTGGTGCACGCCGACGACCACGTCGCGCCAGAACTGCGAGACGTCGAGGACGTTGGCCTTGTCGACGCTCGTGACCCGGCCGCGACGCAGCCGCGCGGCCTCGAAGGCGGTGCGCGCGATGCGCTCGACCTCGTGGCGTTCGTAGACGTCGGTCGAGATGCCGCGGTCAGGTCCGTTCTGCGAAGGTTTGCCGAAGTAGATCCCGCCGGTGAGCTCGCGCACGATGAGCAGATCGGTGCCCTGCGCGACGGACGCCTTGAGCGGCGAGAGGTGCTCCAGGCCGGCGACCACCGTCACAGGACGCAGATTGGCGTACACGCCCAGGTGCCGGCGCAGGTCGAGGATGCCGGTCTCGACCCGCAGGGCGCGGGGAAGGCGGTTCCAGGGATGGTCGCCGACGGGTCCACCGGCCGAACCCATGAGCACCGCGTCGGCGGCGGCGGCGCCCGCCTTGGTCACGTCCGGCAACGGGGCGCCGTGGGCGTCGATCGCGCAGCCGCCGAAGGGGAGAGCGTCCCACTCGAACGACAAGCCGGCACGGGGTCCCAAGACCTCGAGGGTCTCCAGCGTGGCGTCGATGACCTCCGGCCCGATGAAGTCGCCGGCCAAGACGGCGATGCGGTGTCGCGTCACGACGCCTCAGCCGCGACGTAGGGCAGCGACGCGGCTGTGGCGTCCACGGCGTCGGCGTGCGCGAGCAGTTCCGCGAGCGGATCGTAGCGTCCGGTGACGAGCACGTCGCGGGCGGTGGCCGGCAGACGGCCGCGGTACGCGCGACCGGCGACCGTCAGACGCTCCTCGGCCACGTCGATGGTGATCTCGGCCTCGGGGTCGGCGTCGACGGCGGCCGCGACGGCGGCCAGGTCGTCGCCGTCCAAGGCGAGGCAGACGAGCCCGAGGGTGGTGGCGTTGCCGAAGAAGATCTCCGCGAAGGACTCGGCCACGACCGCTCGGAAGCCGGCGCGGACGATGGCCTGCGGCGCGTGCTCACGTGAGCTGCCGCAGCCGAAGTTGCGGCCCGACACGAGGACGCCCGCGTGCGCCCGTGCCGGTTCGTCGAGCGGGTGCGCGAGCGACCGGCCGTCGTCGCCGTAGCGGACGTCACGGAAGAGGTACTCGCCCAGACCGTCGAACGTGACGACCTTCATGTAGCGAGCCGGGATGATGCGGTCGGTGTCGATGTCGTCGCCGGGGACGACGACGCCGCGGCCGCGCACCGTGCGGATCGGTTCGAGCGCCATGTCAAGCCACCGCCTTCGCCGCGCCGAACACCTCGCGGGCGTCGGCGATCCGGCCGGTGACCGCTGCGGCGATCACCATCACCGGGCTCATGAGGATCGTGCGGCCCGTGATCGAACCCTGACGCCCTTTGAAGTTGCGGTTGCTCGAGCTGGCGCAGAGCTGTTGTCCCACGAGCTTGTCGGGGTTCATCGCGAGGCACATCGAGCAGCCCGCGGCACGCCACTCGAAGCCGGCGTCGCGGAACACGACGTCGATGCCCTCTCGTTCACACGCTTCCTTGACCAGCGTCGAGCCCGGGACCGCGATCGCGTGGACGCCGGGCGCCACGCGCCGTCCGCGAAGCACCGCCGCAGCCTCGCGGAAGTCGCTCAGACGACCGTTGGTGCACGATCCGAGGAACGCGACGTCCACCTTCGTGCCGGCGATCGGGGCGCCACCCTCGAGCTGCATGTGGGTCAGGGCCTCGAGGACCGAGGCGCGCTCGGACGCCGGCACCTTCTCCGGGTGCGGCACGTGCTCGTCGACGGCGATCGCCTGGCCCGGGTTGATGCCCCAGGTGACGGTGGGCGCGATGTCGGCGGCGTCGAGGGTGACGACGTCGTCGTACGTGCAGCCCTCGTCGCTCGCCACCGCGCTCCAGCGCGCGACGGCGTCGTCCCATGCCGCGCCCTTCGGCGCGTACGGACGACCCTCGAGGTACGCGAACGTGGTCGCGTCGGGGTTCACGTACCCGCAACGCGCGCCGCCCTCGATCGACATGTTGCACACGGTCATGCGCTCTTCCATGCGTCATGGCGTCGAAGACGTCGCCCGCGAACTCGTAGGCGTAGCCGATGCCGCCGTTGACCCCGAGGGTGCGGATGACGTGCAAGATGACGTCCTTCGCGTAGACACCGGGCCCGAGCGCGCCGTTCACCTCGATGCGGCGGACCTTCGGCTTCGACATCGCGATCGTCTGGGTCGCCAGCACGTCGCGCACCTGGCTCGTGCCGATGCCGAAGGCGATGGCGCCGAACGCGCCGTGCGTGCTGGTGTGCGAGTCGCCGCACGCGATGGTCGTGCCGGGCTGGGTGATGCCCTGCTCGGGACCCACCATGTGGACGATCCCCTGCAGCCCCGATGCGAGGTCGAAGTAGGTGACGCCGTGACGATCGCAGTTGCGCTTCAGCGCCTTGATCATGGCATCGGCGAGCGGGTCGGCGAACGGTTCCTCGCGCTGATCGGTGGGGACGATGTGGTCGACGGTCGCGAAGGTGCGGTGGGGCATCCTCACGCTGAGCCCCAGGTCGTCGAGCATCCCGAAGGCCTGCGGGCTGGTCACCTCGTGGATGAGGTGGGTGCCGATCAGGAGCTGGGTCTGGCCGTTGCCCAGGGTGCCCACGGCGTGGGCGTCCCAGACCTTGTCGAACAGGTGGCGCGGTCGGTTCACGGGTTCTCCTCGGGGTCGTACGGGCGTTCGTGCGGGTCGTGATCCAGACGTGTGCCCCCGGCCGAGGTCCGGCCGGGGGCACACGCGATCGTCAGGACACCCTCAGGGCGTCGCGATGGCGCGGTCCCCGGACCCCCGTAGGGGCAGGGTGCGGCGGCGGCGGATGACGCGAAGCCGACGACGGACGCGCGCGAAAGGCAACATGCCACGAGCGTACGGAAGCGGGCGCCCGCTGTCAACGCGTGCGCGCGCTCTCCGGGGCACGATCAGCTGCGACCGCCTCGACCGACCGGTGGGGTCCCGCCGCTCGGGCGACCCAGACCGCCGCTCGGGCCGCTCGGGCGCGGGGGCGCCTCGACCCCGCGGTTCTGGGGCCGGTTGGGGGCACCTTCGGCGGCGCCCGCGATGCCGCCGCTGCCGACCAGGCGTTCGAACTCCTTGGCGTCGACGGCGCGCGACAGGCCGACGTCGAACGAGATCAAGCGCTTCAGGTGGAGCTCGGCCAGGCACGCGTCCATCGTGATCATGCCGATCTGCCCACCGGTCTGGATCGACGAGAGGATCTGGTGCGTCTTGCCCTCGCGGATCTGGTTGCGCACGGCCGGGGTGGCGATGAGGAGCTCGTAGGCCAACACGCGGCCGTCGCCGGAGGCCTTGGGCACCAGCTGCTGGGTGAAGATCGCCTGCAAGTTGTTGGCCAGCTGGACCCGAACCTGCTCCTGCTGCGCTTCGGGGAAGACGTCGATGATGCGGTCGATGGCCTCGGGCGCCGAGTTGGTGTGCAGGGTGCCCATGACCAGGTGACCGGTCTCGGCCGCGGTCACCGCAGCGCCGATCGTCTCGTGGTCGCGCATCTCGCCGACGAGGATGACGTCGGGCGCTTGGCGCAGCACCGAGCGGAGCGCGGCGTGGAAGTTGCGCGTGTCCTCGCCGATCTCGCGCTGGTTGACGATCGAGCGTTTGTGGCTGTGGAAGAACTCGATCGGGTCCTCGACGGTGACGATGTGCTTCTGCGACTCGTTGTTGATCATGTCCACCATCGTCGCGAGCGTGGTGGACTTGCCCGAGCCGGTCGGTCCGGTGACGAGCACCAGACCGCGAGGGAGGCGCCCGATGTCGGCCAGCTCCGACGGGCAGCCGAGCTGCTCGAAGCTGATGACGTCCTCGGAGATCGTCCGGAGCACGCCGCCCACGGAGTTGCGCTGCTGGAAGCAGTTCACGCGGAAGCGGCCGTGGCCCGAGAGGCTGAACGAGAAATCGAGGTCCTTGGACTCCTCGAAGTTGCGCTGCTTCTTCTCGTCCATCATCGAGTACATGAGGCGCCGGGTGATGTTGGGCGTCAGTGTGTCGTGTTCCGTGGGACGCCACTCGCCGTGGATCTTGATCATGGGCGGCAAACCGACCGTGAGGACGAGGTCCGAGGCGCCTCGTTCGACGGCGAGCTTGAGGAGGTCGACGATGTCGACCTGGGTCTGTGTCGCGCGGATCTGGTCGGCCATCAGGGCCTCCTCCTTGGGATGCGAGCGTCGCTCGTTCCGTGAGCGTCGATCATTCGGCGGTTCGCGCCAGGACCTCTTCGAGGGTGGTGATGCCCTCGAAGGCTTTCATGACGCCGTCCTCGCGCAGGGTTCGCATGCCGTTCTTCATCGCCATCTCCTTGAGCTCGAGCGCGGACGCCTCCTTGACGATGCCCGTCGAGAGCTCGTCGTCGACGACGAGCAGTTCGTGAATAGCGTAACGACCGTTGTAGCCGCTGCCACCGCATTTCTCACATCCGACGCCGCGGAAGAGCTTCTTGCTCTTGACGTCGCCGACGTCGATCCCGAGGCGGCGCAGGATGTCGGGCTCGGGCGTGTACTCGACCCGACAATCCTTGCACACCTTACGGACCAACCGTTGCGCCAAGACACCGATCAGCGAGGCCGAGACGTTGAACGGTTCGATGCCCATCTCGCTGAGGCGGACGACGGCGCCCGCGGCGTCGTTCGTGTGCAGCGTGGCGATGAGCAGGTGGCCCGTGAGCGCGGCTTCCATCGAGATCTTGGCGGTCTCGTGGTCACGGATCTCGCCGACCATGATGATGTCGGGGTCTTGGCGCAAGAAGGCCCGGAGCGCGCGCGCGAAGTCGAGACCCGCCTTGATGTTGACCTGCGTCTGGTTGATGCCCGGGATCTCGTACTCGACCGGGTCCTCGATGGTGGAGACGTTGACGTCGGGCGTGGCCACCCGTTTGAGGATCGAGAAGGTCGTGAACGACTTGCCCGAGCCGGTCGGCCCCGTGATCAGGAACATCCCGTACGGCTTCTGGATGACGTCGGTGAAGCGTTGGAAGTTGTGGGGCGCGAAGCCGAGCTGTTCGATCTCGGGGATCGAGGTCGCCTTCTTGAGGAGGCGCATCACGGCCTTCTCGCCGTAGACCGTGGGGAGCGTCGAGAGACGCAGGTCGACCTCGACCGACTTGTCCTTGTACCGAACCCGCCCGTCCTGGGGCATGCGCCGTTCGGCGATGTTGAGCCCGCCCATGATCTTGATGCGCGCCGCAAGGGCGCCCGCCGTCGCCTTCGGCATCGTCATGTACTCGCGCAGGCTGCCGTCCTTGCGTACCCGCACGATCACGCGGTCGGGCCGCGGCTCGATGTGGATGTCGGAGATGTCGTTCAGCAGCGCTTCGCGGATGATGCTGTTGACGACCTTCACGAGCGCGTTGTCGTCGATCGAGGACGTGTCCTCCTCGACCACCGTCTGGCCGCCGACCTCCTCGAGCACCGCGCGCGCCAACTCGTCCATGTCCGCACCGTCGCGGTAGAAGCGGTTGATCAGGTGCGACAGCGTCTCCTCGGTCGCGACCGCCGGCTGGATCTCCTTGCCGGTGATCAGCCGGATGTCGTCGAGCGCGAACACGTGGCGTGGGTCCTTCATGGCGACCACGAGCGTGTTGCCCTCCGCGCGGATCGGCATCGCCTGGTAGCGACGCACGGTCGGCTCGGGGACCAACGTGATCACGTAGGGGTCGACCTTGACCGTGCCCTCGTCGACGTAGTCGTACCCGAGCTGCATCGCGAGGCTCTTGGCCAGCATCTCGGGCGAGATCTTGCCCGACTGCACGAGCGTGTCCTCGAGGCGGCCGCCGCCCGATCGCTGCTTGTTGAGCGCCTCGTCCACGTCGAGTTGGGTCACGTACCCCAGGTCGATCAGGATCTCGCCGAGCGGCTTGACCTTGCCGAGCTTCGCCTGCTCCTCGAGCGCCTTGCGCAGCTGCTCGCGCTTGAGCTTCTTGTTCATGAGGAGCGTCTCGCCCAAGCGGCCCTTGTCCTGGGCGTACATCAGCTCGATGCGCTGGCGGACCTGCTTCTCGGGGGCCGCGACGAAGGTCGTCGGCACCTGCACGATCGATTCGATGTCGGCGATGCGGCGCGGGTCGGCGATCGCCACGACGAGCGCGTCGCCGTCCATGCGCACCGGTACGGCGGCGAACTGGACGGCGTCGAGCCGCAGCAGGTGGCTCGCGAGGGCCTCGTCGAACGGTACGCCGGCGAGCGACGCCTCGTACGGGAGCCCCATCTGCTCGGCCAGCAACTGGGCGAGCACGTCTTCGTCGAGGTGGCCGCGCTTGACCAGGATGCGTCCCAGCAGCCCGCCGGTGCGGTGCTGCTCGGCGACCGCGTCCTTGAGCTCCTCCTCGGTGAGGAGGCCGCGCTCCAGGGCCAGCGCGCCCAGACGTTGGCTCGTGTCGACCTGGAGGTCGGCCGGCGGGGTGAGCCCGAGCTCCGGGTAATAGGTCGCCAACGCCCACTGCAGCTCCTTGCGGAGCGCCTGGTAGGGCTCGACGACGCACCCCGACGCGTCCTCGATCTCCTCGAGCGCCAAGGCGTCGAGCGGGTCCTCGAAGGCCACCCGCAGGCGCGTGCCGTCGAGCGCGAACGGCAGCGCGCCCACCTCGAACGCGGTGTCGCCGTCGACCTTGGCGAGCGCCTCGGGCATCACGTCCACGCGCGGCAGCATGACGAGCGGGATGCCGATCGACTCCTCGACCGCGCGCGCGATGCGCTGCTCCGAGATGACGCCGATCTGGACGAGCACGTCGGCCAACCGGCCGCCCACCTCGGTGTGGCGGCCGATGGCTTGCTGCAAAGAATCGTCGCTCACGTAGCCGCGCTCGAGCAGCACGGCGCCGAGGCGTTTGTCACCGATCGACAGGACGGCCACGGTCACCTCCGGACAACACCCATCGTTCGAGCCGCCGTGCCGCGCGCGTGTGCGCGTGCCGGCCGGGCGTGAGCGGGGTGACGAGCACCGAGACGAGCCCCGCCCACTTGGCGCCGAGCACGTCGGTGAACAACTGATCGCCCACCATCGCGGTGGTGGCGGGCGTGGTCCCCAAGGCCTTCACGCCGCGACGGAAGGCGATCCTGAGCGGTTTGCCCGACAGCGCGAAGGCCGGGAGCCCGAGCTCGGCGCCAAGCGCGACGACGCGTTGGCGGTTACCGTTCGAGAGGACGGCGACCCGGAGTCCTGCGTCTCGCAACCCGCGCAACCACGTGACGAACGCCGGGTCCACCGGCCCCTCCTGGCGGGTGACGATCGTGTCGTCCGCGTCGACCAGGACCCCCTGGATCTGGCGCGACCGCAGCCAGTCCAAAGTGACGTCCGTCACCGACGCGACGTGGAGGTCTGGCTTCAGCATCGGACGATGCTAGCACGCGTTCCGGACCCCGCCCGATAAGCTCTTCACGTCGCTTCGTTCGACGCCGACGGCCGCGCGCCGGCGTGGGCCAACGCCTCGTGTAGCGTCGGCACGAACGTATCGGGCGCGTCGAGCCACGGGTAGTGACCGCCCTCGACGAGGGCCGTCACCGCGTGCGGCACCGCCTCGAGCACGCGCTCGGCCTGATCCGGGTAGGCGCTGCGGTCTTCCGTCGCGACGAGGACCGCGACCGGCATCTGCAGCGCGGCGAGGTCGGACGTGACGTCGACGCGCCACGGCTCGCCCAACTCGACCGTCTCCGTCGGGCCGTGCAGCGCCGTCGCATCCGCATGCTCGAGCCGCAGCCGGCTCGACGCGGTGGGAAACAGGAGCGCGTCGAACAACACCTTGCCCGACATGAAGCCGAACGCCTCGTCGACCGTGTCTTGGGGATCGATGGCCTCTGCATCGGCGAGGGCGGCTTCGGGCGGGAGCGCCTCCTCGAGCCGATCCGTGCGTTGCGCCGCCTCTCGCTGCAGCGTCCTCGCCAGCAGCGGCATCGACGTCCATGGGTTCACGAGCACGAGGCCGTGCACGAGGCGCGGGTGACGGCGCGCCGCGCGGACCGCGATCGCGGCGCCGAACCCATGCCCGAGCAGGGTGGCGCGCTCGAGCGACAGGGCCCGGAGCACCGCCGCGACGTCGTCGGCGAGGACGTCGAGGTCGAACGGCGCGTCGGTGTAGGAGCGACCCCCGCCGCGTTGGTCGGCGTATACGACGCGGTAGCGCTCGATCTCGTCGCCGAGCAGCTCGCGCAACGTGTGCGACGAGTAGCCGGGACCGCCGTGGAGCGTGTAGACGACGGGCGCGTCGGCGGGCCCGACCTGTTCGACGTACAGGTCGGCGCCGTCGACGATCACGTGGGCGACATCGTCGAGGTACGCCTCGCCGGCGGGCGGATCGTCGCTCATGACGTCACCTCGCGGAAGCGCCACGTCCGCAACTCGGGATCGTGGGGCGCGTCCACGACCTCCTCACGGCCCCCGCGTACGACGAGCAGCCAGAGGTCGGCGCGGTCGAGCGAGGCGAGCAGGTCGGTGCGGGCGCCGGCGGCGCGCCAAGCGTCGGCGAGTGGCTCGAGCACGGAGCGGCCCGCGGCGCTCGCGAGCTCGAAGAAGCGGATCTCGCGGGGATCGCCTCGGAGGTCGCCGTGGGGGTCTTCGCGCTGCGGGTCGGGCGGTCGCGGCGTCGTCATGGCCGCATCCTAGGACGTCGCGAGGGCGCGCGACCGTGCACGCCGGGTACGGTGCGCCGCCGCGCGCTCTGGTAGCCTCGGGCGGAGGAGGTCCGTCGATGACGCGTCCACCGGGGTCGGAACCGCGCCGTAGGCCCGCCCGTCGCACGCTCGACGACCTGCGCCCGCACGTCCGGGACGGACGCTACCGCCTCGGTCCGCACGCCGTGCGCCATGCCCACAGCGAGGGGTTCGACGAGCGCGACGTCGTGATGACGTTGCTCCACGGGCGCGAGCTGGCGCGCTACCTCGATGACCATCGCCTGCTCGTGTTGGGTTGGTTGCCCGTGAGCGCGGCCGTGCGCCTACCGCTGCACGTCGTCGCCGCCTACGATCGTCCCCGGTGGGTCGACGTCGTGACGGCGTTCGTGCCTCGCGATCCGCATCGGGTGATCTCGCGCCGGAGGCTCGCCGAGCTGCTCCGGCACGACCGGGCCGAGCCGGCCGCCCGCACCACCGGACCTCGCGGTCGCGGCGAGCGCGGTTGACGCGCGCTCGACGTCCGGGGCCGTCTCAGGCTTCGGGGAGGCCGAACGCGCGCCGCGCGTTGGCGTCGAGACGCCGCTCGAGGGCTTCGGCGTCGACGCCGCGCAGACGGGCGAGCTCCGTCGCCGTGTGGCGCACGTAGGCGGGCCGGTTGGCCCGGCCCCGGTGGGGCACCGGCGCCAGGTACGGGGCGTCGGTCTCGACCAGGAGCCGGTCTTCGGGTACGGCGGTGGCGGCCTCGCGGATCGCCTCCGCTTTGGGGTAGGTCAGGTTGCCGGCGAAGCTGACGTACCAACCGTGGTCGAGCGCCGTGGCCAGCAGGTCCGGGTGGCCGTTCGTGCAGTGCAGGACCCCGCGCCGGTGCGCCAACTCGACGATCAGGTCGGCGGTGGCGCGCGACGCGTCGTCGCCGTTGCCCCACGACGCTCCCTGCGCGTCGCGCACGTGCAGCACGAGCGGCAGGTCGTGGTCGCGGGCCAGCGCCCCCTGCCAGCGGAACGCCGCGAGCTGGGTCGGCAACGGTACCCGGTCCCAGTACAGGTCGACGCCCGTCTCGCCCACGCCCACCACGCGCGGATGCTGGAGCGCGGCCTCGACGGCGGCCCGTCCGACGGGGTCGTCCACGACGCTCGCCTCGTTCGGGTGCACGCCGACCACGGCGAAGGTACGGGGGTTCGCCGTCGCCGCCAGGGCGGCGGCGATGCGGTCGGGACCCGTCGCGACGGTGATGAGCGCGCTCAGGTCCTCGTCGGCAGCGGTCGTGGGGTCGCCGAGTCGGTCGAGGTGGCAGTGGGTGTCGATCACGCCCCACCATACCGGTGCGCTCTCATGAGTGAGGTTCTCGTCAGAGTCGCCGCGCTACCTTCATGGCGTCGATCGGCCCAGCCGCCTTCCGCGGACGCCCGACGACCCACGTCCGGAGGTGTCGCCGTGTATCAAGAACGCTTCAACCGTCCCGAGCCGCTCCGAGCGCTCAGCGATGAGGACCTGAACCGCATCATGGTGCGTTGCGAGAGCGCGATCGCGGACGGCACGGCCGAGATCGGCGACTACGAGGCCTTCGTCCTCGCCCAGAAGGAGATCGTCCGCCGGACCTGGTCGGCCTGAGCGAGGCCGGTTCCGCACGCTCCGACGAGATCGCGACATCGCACGCTGCCCACCGCCCGGTCGACCGCGCGGTGGGCGTTCTCATCTTCTTCTGCGTTCAGAGGTGCCATGGTGCGGTCACCATGACGCGCGTTCCGCTCCGTTCCCGCACGCTCACCGCCCTCGTGCTGATCGGCGCCTTCCTGGCGGCGTGTGCACCGACGCAGACGACCGCGCCCGCCGGTGCAGCGACCGAACCGATCTACGCCGCCCTGTCGGCCACGAGTTTCCGGGGCGAGGCCTCGTGGTACGGGCCGGGGTTCGCCGGCAGGCGCACCGCCAGCGGCGACGTGTTCGACCCCGCGGACCTCACCGCTGCCCACCGTTCGCTGCCGTTCGGGACGCGGGTCCGCGTCACCGACCTGGCCACCGGTGCGTCCGTCGAGGTCCGCATCAACGACCGTGGGCCGTTCGCGCCCGGCCGGGTGATCGACCTCTCGCGGGCGGCCGCCGAGCGGCTCGGTGCGATCGGCCGAGGCGTCATCGACGTCCGGGTCGACGTGCTCGAGACCTCGGGGAACGCGCGACTCGCCGTGGCCGCCGACCTGCGCGGCTTCGAGGCGCGCTCGCGGCTGCACGTGCCGGGACAACTGCTCTTGTTGGCCTCCGACCGCTCGACGGAGCGCGTGATGGTACGGATCGTGGCCGGCGAGGCGGGAACGGGCGCCGACCTCTACGTCGCGCCCGAGCTCTACCTGGCGCTCGGACCGGTCGCGAGCGTGGCCGTCGACTGACGGGCCGTCAACGGCTCGCGGGCGCCTTGCGCTCCGTCGCCGCCGCCAACGTGGCCGCGAACGCGTCGAGTTCCGCGACGTCGTCGGCGTCCGCCATCCGCCCCACCCGTTCGACCAGGGCCGAGCCGACCACCACCCCGTCGGCGACGGCGGCGACGCCGGCCGCCGTGGCGGCGTCCGCCACACCGAAGCCGACGGCGACGGGCAGGCCGCCCGCTCGCCGGGTACGGTCGACGAGTCCGGCGAGTTCGCCCGGGACGCCGGTGCGGGCGCCGGTGACGCCGGTGACCGACACCGCGTAGACGAAGCCGCGGCAGGCCGACGTGACCGTCGCCAACCGCGCGTCGGTCGACGTCGGGGCCACGAGGAAGACGGTCGCCACGTCGACGGCGCGAGCCGCGGCGATCAGGGACTCGCCCTCGTCGGGCGGTAGGTCGGGCAGGATCAGCGCGTCGACGCCGGCGGCCGCGGCGGCGTGCACGAAGCCACGCTCGCCGTCGCCGTCCGGTCCCCGATAGGCGAAGATCGGGTTGTAGTACGTCATGACCGCGATGGGAACGTCACGCTCCGCGCGCAGCCGCCGGACCAGGTCGAAGGTTCCGCGCGTGGTCGCGCCGGCGGCGAGGGCGACCTCCGAGGCCCGTTGGATCGTCGGCCCGTCGCCGAGTGGGTCGGAGTAGGGCAGGCCGACCTCGAGCAGGTCTGCGTGGCGGAGGAGCGTCCGGCCGGCCGCCCACGACCGCTCGTCGTCGGGGAAACCGGCGGTGAGGAAGGGGACGAAGGCCGCACGACCGGCGGCGTCCGCGCGCGCGAACGCGTTCCGAACCCGTTCCACGCTCATGACGCCACCTCGGTCGACGCGGCGTCCCGGAGGTCGTCCTCGATCCGCATGACCTCGCTCACGTCCTTGTCGCCCCTTCCGGAGAGGTTCACGACGATGACCTCGTCGGCCCTCATGCGTGGCGCTTCCTCGAGCACGTACGCGAACGCGTGCGCGGTCTCGAGCGCCGGGATGATGCCTTCGAGCCGCGACACCGTCTTGAACGCCGCGAGCGCTTGCCGGTCGTCCACCGCGACGTAGGTCGCGAGGCCGGTGTCGTGGAAGTAGGCATGTTCCGGTCCGACGCCCGGGTAATCGAGCCCAGCCGAGACGCTGTGCGCCGGCGACACCTGGCCGTCGTCGTCCGAGAGAAGGTACATGAGGGCGCCGTGGAGGACGCCGCGGCGGCCGCCCGTGATGCTGGCCGCGTGGGCCCCGCTGGCCACACCGTGACCGGCCGCTTCGACCCCCACCAACCTGGGCCGCTCGGCGTCGGGCAGGTAGGCGTAGGGGGCGAACAGACCGATGGCGTTGGAGCCACCGCCGACGCAGGCGACGGCGAGGTCGGGGGTGCGGCGGCCCTCGGCGGCCTCGAGCTGCACCATCGTCTCGCGCCCGATGACGCTCTGGAGGTCACGCACGATCATCGGGTAGGGGTGGGGGCCGACCACCGACCCGATGATGTAGAAGGTGTCGCGGACGTTCGTGACCCAATCGCGGATGGCCTCGTTGGTGGCGTCCTTGAGGGTCCGGGTGCCGCTCGTCACGGGACGCACCTCGGCCCCGAGCAGGCGCATGCGGACCACGTTGAGCGCTTGGCGCCGGACGTCCTCCTCGCCCATGTACACGACGCACTCGAGACCGAAGAGCGCGGCGGCCGTCGCCGTTGCGACGCCGTGTTGGCCGGCTCCGGTCTCGGCGATCACGCGCCTCTTGCCCATGCGTCGCGCGAGGAGGGCTTGGCCGACGGTGTTGTTGATCTTGTGGGCGCCCGTGTGGTTCAGGTCCTCACGCTTGAGGTAGATGCGGGCGCCGCCCAGGTGTTCGGTGAGTCGGTCGGCCCGCGTGAGCAGGCTCGGGCGGCCGACGACGTCGCGCAGGACGCGATCGAGGTCGAGGCGGAAGGCCGCGTCGTCCATCGCGTCGCGGTAAGCGGTTTCGAGCTCGTCGAGGGCGGGGATCAGCGTCTCGGGGACGTAGCGTCCACCGTAGGGGCCGAAGCGCCCACGGGCGTCGGGCATGGGGAACATGGGTCCTCCAGGGTCGGGATCGCTTGAAGGGCAAAGGGTCGCTCGCAAGCGAGGGTCGCTCGCAAGCGAGGGTCGCTCGCAGGCGAGCGGCGCTCGCACGCCGAGCGGATGGGGCCGGGTCGGGTCCGCGCCGCGTCAGCGGCGCCGACGACCGTGCGGCACGGAGCCCGACCACCAGAACTGGTGGTGCACCTTGAAGGCGCGGGGCGTCCGGAACCGAGGGCGCGGCTGCATGGCGCGAAGTCTACCCGAACGCCGCCCACGCTGCAGCCGCGCGGGCTCCGGAGCCCGCGGACGCCCGCGTCAGCCGCGCCGGACCCAAGCCTCGAGTGCCGGCGACCAACGGGCGGGGTCGGGCGCCAAGCGGCGCAGGTCGAACGCACGCAGCAGTTCGTGGGGCGTCAGCGGTCGCGGGTCGCTGAGCAGGCCGGCGCTGGCCCCCAGCGCGCCGACGATCCGACGCGGATCGATGCCCTCGGCGCGGTACGCGGCCAGGGTGGCGTCGCCGCGACGTTTGGCGTACCGCACCCCGTCGGCGTCCTGCAGCAGCGGGACGTGGGCGTACCGCACGGGGGGCAGCCCGAGCGCACGCGCCAACGCCACCTGGCTGCCGGTGGCGTCCCAGAGGTCGTCGCCACGCACCACGTCGGTGATGCCCATGGCGGCGTCGTCGACGACGACCGCCAGCGCGTACGCCCAGAGACCGTCGCTGCGTCGCACGACCGGGTCGCCGACCTCCCGCTCGACGTCGAACGTGCGCGACCCCAGGCGGACGTCACGGGCCGTCACCGGCCCGGCCGGCAGACGCGCACGCAGGGCGGGCGGTCGGCCCGCGGCCCGACGGGAGGCGGCCAGGCGCGCGCTGCGCGCTCGTTCGGCGTCGCCGTAGACGGGTCCGGCCGGCCCATGGGGTGCCGACGAGCCCTCGCGGACGTCGCGGCGCGAGAGCCAGTCCTCGGCGAGGGCGCCGCGTGCGTCGAGCGCCTCGAGCGCCGCACGGTAGTGGTCGTCGCGCTCGCTCTGTCGGTACGGCCCGAACGGACCGCCGACGTCCGGGCCTTCGTCCCAGTCGAGACCGAGCCAACGGAGCTCGTCCAGGTTGCCGTCGACCGACTCGGCGACCGTCCGGGGGCCGTCGATGTCCTCGACGCGCAGCACGAAGGTACCCCCCTGAACCCTGGCGGCAGCCCAGGCGAGGAGGGCGGTGCGAGCGTTCCCCAGATGCTGCGAGCCCGTCGGGGACGGTGCGAACCGACCGCGCACGTGGCCCGGCAGCGGGGCGTCGATCATCGAACGGGCGACCTCACAGCACGCCGGCGCGCCGCATGGCCTCCTGCACCGCGGCGCCCATGTCGGTGGGCGTGGCGGCGATCACGACGCCGGCCGCCTCGAGCGCGGCGATCTTGTCGGCGGCCGTGCCCTTGCCACCGCTCACGATGGCGCCCGCGTGTCCCATGCGCTTGCCGGGCGGGGCCGTCGTGCCCGCGATGAACCCCGCCACGGGCTTCGTCAGGTGGTCGCGCATCCACGTCGCGGCGTCTTCCTCGCCGCTGCCGCCGATCTCCCCGATCAGGATGACGGCCTCGGTGTCCGGATCGGCCTCGAACTCGGCGAGCACGTCGATGAACGAGGTGCCGTTCACCGGGTCGCCACCGATACCGACCGCCGTCGTCTGGCCGAGGCCGACGTCGGTGAGCTGCTTGACGGCCTCGTAGGTCAACGTGCCGGAGCGGCTGACGACGCCGACGCGGCCCACCTCGTGGATGTAGCCCGGCATGATGCCGATCTTGCAGGCACGGGGGGTGATGACGCCCGGGCAGTTCGGTCCGATCAGGCGTGTCGCGCGGCCTTCGAGGTACCGCTTCGCTCGCACCATGTCCTGGATCGGGATGCCCTCGGTGATGCAGATCGTGAGCCGCAGGCCGGCCTCGGCCGCCTCCATGATGGCGTCGGCGGCACCGGCAGGGGGGACGTAGACGACGCTCACGTCGGCGCCCGTCGCGGCCACGGCGTCGCGCACGGTGTCGAAGACGGGAAGGTCCACCGCGTACGTGGCGGGGCGGCCGGGAACGCCGCTGGGGTCGGTGTCGCCTTCGAAACGGTGCGTCGTGCCGCCGCGCCCGGGATGGACGGCGCCCACCATCTGCGTCCCGTACGCGATCGCTCGGTCCGTGTGGAACTGGCCCGTCTTGCCCAGACCCTGGACGAGGACCTTGGTGTTCGCGTCGACGAAACGGCTCATCGGATGGCCTCCACGATCTTGCGGGCGCCGTCGCGCATGTCGGTGGCGCTGAGGAGACCTTCGATCCCGGCGTCCTCGATGATGGAACGGCCCAGCTCGACGTTCGTGCCCTCGAGCCGCACGACCAGCGGCACGGTCAGACCGACGTCCCGCACGGCCTGCACGACGCCGTTGGCGATCGTGTCGCAGCGCATGATGCCGCCGAAGATGTTGACGAAGATGCCGCGCACGTTCTCGTCGCGCGTGATGATCTTGAAGGCCGCGGTCACGTTCTCGGTCGTGGCGCCGCCCCCGACGTCGAGGAAGTTGGCCGGGCTGCCGCCCTCGTGCTGGATGATGTCCATCGTCGACATGGCCAGGCCGGCGCCGTTCACCAGGCAGCCGATCGTGCCGTCGAGCTTGATGAAGGAGAGCCCGAACCGCGACGCCTCGACCTCTGCCGGGTCCTCCTCGGCCAGGTCCCGCAGCGCCACGACGTCGGGGTGCCGGTAGAGCGCGTTCGGGTCGATCGACATCTTGCCGTCGAGCGCGATCACGTCGCCGGTGCCGGTGACCACCAACGGGTTGACCTCGACCAGGTCGGCGTCGAGGTCGACGGCGGCGCGTTCGAGCGCGATCAAGAAGGCGCTGGCCTTGGCCAGCGTGTCGCCGGAGAGGCCGAGCGCGAAACCGAGCCGCCGCGCCTGGAACGGTGCCAGGCCGACCGCAGGGTCGACGCTCTCGCGCAGGATCTTCTCGGGGCTGTGCTCGGCGACCTCTTCGATCTCGGTGCCGCCCTCGGTGGACGCGATGACGACGTTACGACCGGTGGTGCGGTCGAGGACGACCGACACGTACAACTCGCGGGCGATGTCGACGCCGGCTTCGACGTACAGGCGCCCGACGCGCTTGCCCTCGGGGCCGGTCTGCACGGTGACGAGCGTGCCGCCGAGCATGCGTTCGGCCAGGTCGTGCACGCGCGCTTCTGCGGCGGCGAGATCGCCGGAACGACCCTCGAGTACCACCTGGACGCCGCCCAGGTCTGGATGTTCCTCGAAGCGCCCCTTGCCGCGGCCGCCGGCGTGGATCTGCGACTTGACGACGACGACGGGGACGCGGGTGGCGTCGACGAGCGGGCGCACGGCGGCGACGGCTTCGGCCACGGTCGTGGCCACGCGGCCGTGGGGGACCGGGATACCGCGCGCGGCCAACAGCGCCTTGGCCTGGTACTCGTGGATCTTCAAGACGGACCTCCTGGGTCGGGGGACGTACGGGATCGGGCAGGCGACGGTGTCCGGGCGGACCCGAGCGGGATAGCGAACGGTCGGGGCGTCGCGCGACCCGGCCGTCCACCGCCCGCGAGCGCTCCAGGCTACCCGCTGGCCGCCCTGGGCGCAACGCGGATGCCCGCCGCGGCGACGCGAGCGCGCGCCCACGGGGACGCTAGGATGTCGCCATGATCCGCACCGCGCTCTTGACCGTCTCCGACCGTAGCGCCGCCGGCCGACGCGAGGACCGCTCGGTCCAGGCGCTCCGCGAGGTCCTGGCCACCGGCCCCTTCGTCGAGGTCGACTACCAGGTGGTGCCCGACGAGCAGGCCATGATCCGCTCGAAGCTGCGGATCATGACCGAGGACGACACGGTCGATCTCGTGCTCACCACGGGTGGCACCGGCCTGGCGCCGCGCGACCGCACGCCCGAGGCGACGCTCGAAGTGGTCGAACGCGTGATCCCCGGCCTCGCCGAACGGATGCGGTCGGTGGGGGTGGGCGAAGACCCGCGCGCCGCGCTCTCGCGCGGGATCGTGGGCGTACGCCGCGGCAGCCTCATCGTCAACCTGCCTGGCTCCCCGGCAGGCGCGCGCACGTCGCTCGTCGCCGTGCTCGGCGTCCTGCAGCACGCCATCGACCAGATCCAGGGGCGCACCGCCCACCCCGCCACGGACGACGACGCTTGACCGTGGCGGCCACCATCGGTGCCTGGATCGTGGTGCTCGTGGGCCTGGTGGTCGCCGGCGCGGGCGTGATCCTACCGGTCTTGCCCGGCGTGCCGATCGCGCTGCTCGCGGTGGTCCTGGCCGGCTGGATGACCGGCTTCGAGCGGCTGGACGCGACCCTGATCATCTGGGTGGCCGTGTTGACCGCGCTCGCCCAAGGGTTCGACGTGGTCGGGAACCTCATCGGCGCGCGCCGCTTCGGTGCCGGCCGCGCCGGGCTGTGGGGCGGGGCGATCGGCTCGTTCGCGGGCCTGATCGTCTTCCCTCCGTGGGGGTTCCTGCTCGGCGCGCTGGCGGGCGCGGCGGTCGCGGAGCTCCTGACCGGACGTCCGTTGGCCGAAGCGTGGCGCGCCGGCGTGGGCGCACTTCTCGGCGCCCTGGCGGGCACGGGCGGCAAGCTCGTCGTCGTCGTCGTCATCGCGTTCGTCGTCCTGCGGCGGCTCATCACGGGTTGAACGTCGAACGACGGCGCCGGGTCGGCGCCTGGTAGCATCCGCCGTGCTCGCCCCGACCCGCGCCGACCGTGGCCGGGCGCCGCCTTGAGGAGACCGCATGGATCCCATCTTCGTCTCGATCGGTCCGCTCGCCCTGCGCTGGTACGGCCTGCTCATCGCCCTCGGGGTGGTGGCCGGTACCGCTTGGGCGCTGAGGGCGGCGCGTGCGCGCGGGCTCGACGAGACGTGGTTGCTCGACATGGCCCCGTGGATGGTGGGCGCCGGCATCGTCGGAGCCCGTCTCGTCTACGTCCTCACCAGCCCCAGCGCCTACTTCGGCCCCGGTGGGGATCCGCTGCGGGCGTTCGCGGTGTGGGAGGGGGGCATCAGCATCCATGGCGGGATCGCCGGCATCGTCCTCGTGTTGGCTTGGCAGGCGCGGCGCAAAGGCTACGACGTCTGGAAGTACCTCGACGTGCTCTCGCCGGTGGCCGCGTTCGGCATCATCGGCGGTCGGATCGGCAACCTCATGAACGGTACCGACACGGGCGGTCGACTCACGGAGTGGGCGATCGGGTTCGCCTGGCCCGAACCTGGCACGGAGACGTTCGGAGCGCTCGGACGCGTCGTGTTCGGTTCGCCGCTGTGGCAGTACGCGCCCCCCGTGTGCCGCACGGTGCCACCCGGCGAGGCGTGCGTGGTCCACCTGACGCCGATCTATGGCGCGGTCGTGGGCGTGCTACTCGTGGGCATCGTCGCCTGGGCGCTGGCGAGGTTGAAGGTGCCGGGCGCGGTGTTCCTGCACCTGGTCCTTTGGTACTCGGTGCTGCGCTCCGTCCTCGAGGAGCCTTTCCGCGACAACCCGCTCCCGTGGCCCGTGTACCTCGACCCGGTCGGCGGCGTGGGGCTGCTCACGCTGACGCAGTTGGTCAGCATCCCGATCGTCCTCGTCGCCGCGTACGCGCTGTTCGTCCGCTCGGCGAAGCCGTGAGCGCGCCCGCGGTCGTCGTCCTCGCCGCGGGACAGGGGACGCGCATGCGCTCGCGCCGTCCCAAGGTGCTCCACGAGGCCGCCGGCGCCCCGCTGCTGGCGCACGTGCTGGCGGCGGCCGAGACGCTCGCGCCCGACCTGCTCGTGGTGGTGGTGGGACATGGAGCCGACGCCGTCCGCGAGCGCTTCGCCGACGCGGACGTGGTCTTCGTCGAGCAGGCGGTGCAGCGCGGGACCGGGGACGCGGTGGCGACCTGCGCCGACGTCCTGGCCGGTCATCCGGGACCGATCGTGGTTCTCTCGGGCGACGGTCCCCTGGTCGAGGGCGTGTCGTTGCGGCGCCTCGTCGACGCGCACGGGGCGGCCGGTGGCGACGGCATGACGCTGCTCACCGCCGTCGTCGACGACCCGACGGGTCTGGGCCGGGTGGTGCGCGGTCGCGACGGTGGCGTCCGCGCCATCGTCGAGGAGAAGGACGCCGACGAGGCGACGCTCGCCATCCACGAGGTCAACCCGGGGTCGTACGCCTTCGACCCGCGTCTGTGGGACCTGTTGCCGAAGCTCCATGACGAGAACGCCGCCGGCGAGCTCTACCTGACCGACCTCGTCGTGGCGTACCTGCAGGCGGGCGCGAGCGTGCGAGCCGTCCGCAGCGACGACGAGACGCGCTACCTCGTGGGCGTGAACGACAGGGTCCAGCTGGCGCAGGCCGACCGGCGACTGCGCGACCGGCTGCGGCGCCACTGGCTCCTGGCGGGGGTGACGATGGTCGACCCCTCGACCGTCTTCCTCGACGCCGACGTGGCGCTGTCGGTGGACGTGACCCTCGAACCCGGTGTCGTCCTGGCGAGCGGGACACGGGTGGGCGAGGCCGCTCGCGTCGGCGCGTACGCGCACCTGACGGCGTGCGACGTCGCCGGGGGTGCCCGCGTCCCCCCGCACACGGTCGCCGTCGGTCGCACCTTCGGGGCCGACGACTGAACGACGGGGCGGGCGTCAGTCGCCGTCCGGCACGAAGCGCCAGTGGCGCAAGCCTTCGCGCACGCCCGCGGCGTACGTGCCGTCGGCGACGAAGGCACCGCGACGCCCCCGCAGCTCGTCGAGCTCGGGCGCATGGTTGCCCACGACGATGGCGCGGAAGGGGCCGGTCAGCATCTCCAGGTCGTTGCCCGAGTCGCCGGCGACGGCGATCCGCTCGGCGGCCACGCCCCACACCCGTGCGAGCCAGCGGATCGCCAGCGCCTTCGACGCTCGCGGCGGCAAGACGTCGAGCAGCATGCCGCGAGACGCGATGACCTGGGCCTTCTGTCCTGCCTCGCGCAGCGCCGCGCCCACCCGCTCGGCGATGGCGTCGGCGTCGTCCGCGACGTAGCTGAGCTTGACGTCGGTGCGGTTCTCGTCGGCTTGCGGCCGCAACCCGCGCACGCGCGCCAACGTCTCGGCAACGGCCTCGCCGTTCCAACCGGTGCGGATGTGCCGACCCCAGGCCCGTTCCCGGATCCAGCGCGGTCCCTCGCCGGTGCCGTCGTGGCGCGCGTAGTGGATCTGCGTCCCGACACCCGTGATGACCAAGACCGGGGGCGGCAACGCGTGGTCGGCCAGCGCGCCCTCGAGCAGCTCGAGCGAGCGGCCCGTGGCCAGGCCGAAGACCAGGTCGTGGCGCTCGATGTCGCTCGCGAGTGCGGCCAGCGCTTCGGGATCGCCGTCCGCCTCGTCGTCCACGAGCGTGTGGTCGACGTCGCTGATCAGCCAGGGCCGATCTGCGCGGAGCCGACCCGCCACGTCCCCACGCCAGGGCGCCTCCGGGGTGTGCTCGAGCAGCGGTGCGACCGCGGCCAGGTAGCGCTCGGCGTGCGCGGCCCAAGCGAAGGTACGCCGGACGCCCTCGACGCCGCCGCGCGAGTGACGCTCCCACGCCTCCCGGTCGACGAGCAGGGACCGCAGGGCGCGTTGGATCTCGCCCTTGTCGCGCGCGTCGACGAGCAGGCCGGCGTCCGTGGCGCCGACGATGTCCTTGGGCCCGCCATGGCCCGTCGACACGATCGGCAGCCCCGACGACGCGGCTTCGATGAGGGTGATCCCGAAGTTCTCGACGAGCGCGGGGTTGATGAACACACCGCCGCTGGCGGCCGCCATCCGGTAGAGCACGGGGATGTCGATGTCGGGCTCATGACGTTTGGGCAGCGCCAGCTTGCCGTACAGGTCGTACCGATCCATGAGGAGCAGCAGTTCGGTGAGGACCTCGCGCTCGTTGTCGCTCATCTCGCGGATGTCCTTGCGCACGCCCGCGAAGATCGCCAGGTTGGCGATCTGCTGCAGTTCGGGGTCCTCGCCGTACGCGGTGACGAGACCCTCGATGTTCTTGCGCCGATCGGGCCGACTGATGGCCAGGACGAGCGGTTTGTCCGGCTTGTTCAGGAAGCGCGAGATCTCGCGCTGCATCCGGACGCGCGCCCGACGGACGTCCTCACCGGGGTCGAACGTCTCGTCGAGGTCGTAGTAGTAGGGGTAGAAGCGTTCGACGTCGATACCCGGGGCGAGGACCTCGAACTTCGCCGTCTTCGAGGTTTCGTAGAGCTCGTAGCCGTGGTCGACCTCGTGGCGGGTGCTGGCGATGACCAGGTCGGCGTCGCGCAGCAGGCGTTCCTCGACCTCGATCCGGTGGTGCAGCCGGTACCGGTCTTCCATCGCCGTCTCGTCGAGGCCGCCGCCCGCGAGCACGTCGCGCTTGTTGCGTCCGAGGCTGTGGCCCGTGACCACGAGCGGTCGATCGAGGCGAGCAGCGAGCTCGCGCGCCACGTCCGAGGCGTCGGCGTAGTGACCGTGGAGGAGATCGGGCACCCGACCCTGCGCCCGGAAGAAGCGGAGCGCCGCCACGACGAGCTCATCGAGGAAGGGCCACAACGCTTCCTTGCGTCGGTAGCGCGAACCGCCGAAGCGCAGACGCACGATGCGGGCGCCGTCGCCCAGGTCCTCGAGTTCGCGGTCGTAGTCGTCGTCCACGTTCGGGTCGTCGATGCGGCGGGTGATGAGGTCGACGCCGTCCACCTCGGGCCGCTTGGCCAAGGCGCGGGCCAGCTCGACGACGTACTTCGTCTGACCGCCGGTGTCGGCGTCACGTCCCAGTTCCAGGTCTCGACCACGGATCAGACCGTGGACGCTCAGCATCACGACGTACAGACCACTGCGCGTGATCGGGGTCTCGGTGTCGGGCTCGGGGGTACCCATGCGTGCCTCCCAAGGGACCAGGTTAGCAGCGTAGGCCGTGCGCGTCCGTCCTGGATGCCCGTGGACGGGCCGCGCGCGGTGGCCGTGCTACGCTCTTCGGCCGGAGGAACGCCTTGGCCCTGCTCCGCAAACCGCCCGCCGTGCTCGCCCTGGAGGACGGCACCGTGTACTACGGCTACGCGTTCGGGCATCCCGGTCGCACCGTCGGCGAGATCGTCTTCAACACGTCCATGACCGGGTACCAGGAGATCCTGACCGACCCCTCGTACCACGGCCAGATCGTCACGATGACCTACCCCCACATCGGCAACTACGGGGTGTCGGTGTACGACATGGAGTCGAACCGGCCGTATGCGCGCGGCTTCATCGTGCGCGAGTTCTCGCGCACGTCGTCGAACCACCGTGCGAACCAGGACCTGCCGTCGTTCATGAACCAACACCGGATCGTCGGCATCGAGGGCATCGACACCCGCGCCCTCACGCGCCGGTTGCGCACGGGCGGCGTCGTCAAGGGCGTCATTCACCACGGCGCTACCGACGACGCGCTCGAGGCCGAGCTGATCGCCGAAGCGCTTGCGCACGCCGACATCGACGGCCGCGACATGACGCCCGAGGTCACCACACCGCTGCCCTACGCGCGGCCGACCTTCCAAGAGGACCCGCGCGTGGTCGTCGTCGACTTCGGGATCAAACACTCGATCGTCTACAAGCTCGAGCAGGCTGGCGCCGAGGTCATCGTGGTGCCGGCCCAGACCACGCCGGCCCAGATCATGGCGCTCGACCCGTACGGGTTGGTGCTGTCGAACGGTCCGGGCGATCCGGGTGGCCCGCGCTACGCCCACGACACCGTCTGGCAACTGCTCGGACTGCTGCCCACCTACGGGATCTGCATGGGCCACCAGCTGCTCGGCCTGGCGGTGGGAGGCCGGACGTACAAGCTCACCCACGGTCATCACGGGGCCAACACGCCGGTGAAGAACGTCATCACCGGCGAGGTCGAGATCACCAGCCAGAACCACAACTACGCCGTCGACATCGACTCGATCCCAGGCCGGCAGTTCGTGCCCACGCACGTCAACCTCAACGACGGCACGCTCGAGGGCATGGCCCACCAGCGTTACCCGGTGTTCAGTGTCCAGTACCACCCCGAGGCCAGCCCGGGACCCCACGACGCCAGCTACCTGTTCCGACGCTTCATCGAAGAGGTCAACGCCTTCGAGGGCGCGGCGGCGTTGCCGGCGGCGAACCGAGGCGGTCTCTAGCGCGGCTCCGTGTCGAGCCACAACGTCACCGGACCGTCGTTGACGAGTTCGACGTGCATCGCCCTACCGAACGCGCCCGTGGCCACGGTCAGCCCGTGGTCACGCAGGCTCGCACCGACCGCCCGGACGAGCGGCTCGGCCACGTCTGGCTGGGCGGCGGCCGCGAAGCCCGGTCGTCGTCCGCGGTCGACGTCGGCATAGAGCGTGAACTGCGGTACCAAGAGGACCTCGCCGCGCACGTCGACGAGCGACCGGTTCATCTTGCCGGCGTCGTCGACGAACACCCGCAAGCGGGCGATCTTGTCCGCCATCCACCCGACCTCGGCGTCGCCGTCGTCGTGGGTGATGCCGAGCAGCACGAGCAGACCCGGTCCGATCCGGCCGACGGGGGGCGCCGCCACGTCCTCGTCGGCCAGCCTGACCTCGCTGTGGAGGACGCGTTGGACGAGCGCGCGCACTCAGTTGACCCGCCGCCCGGCCGTCTCCGCGTCGGCGCCGGTCGCGTCGCCCGCGACCGCCACGTCCGCCGCTCCCAACGCAGCTCGCACCGCGTCCCGCGCCCGGACGAGCGCCTCGCGTTCGGTGGCGTCGAGCTGTCCGCGCGTCTTGTCGTACAGCATGTCGAGCAGATCGAGGCTGCGAACGGCGGTCTTGCGGTCGAGCGCGCCGTCGCGCGCGAGGCGGGTGACGAGCGGTGAGGCGAGGTCGCCGAGGGCGGCTTCGGCCGACGAGCGGAGCGAATGGACGAGGCCGATGAAGCGTGGATCGGGCACGGGTACCTCCAGGAGACGTCGCCCCGGACGGGGTCCGCCCACCTGGCGGCCGCCCGTCAGAACAGGGGAGTCGGGGCCGCCGTGTCGACGTGGAAGGCGCCCCGTTTGGGCCCCAGCTCGTCGAGCACGGCCTTGAGCGCCCGCATGTCCTGCCACGTCTCCCACTTGGGACCGCCCACCTCGCGGCTCGGGTTCCGCAAGAGGTAGGCCGGGTGGTAGAGCGGCAGCACGCGGACCCCATGCCAGTCCGCCCAGCGCCCGCGCAGGCGGGTGATGCCCTCGCGCGTGTCGAGGAACCATTGGGTCGGGACGTTGCCGAGGGGAACGATCACCTGGGGGCGCACCAAGCGGATCTGTTCGACGAGGATCGGTGCGCTGGCGGCGATCTCGTCGGGGCGCGGGTTGCGGTTGCCCGGCGGGCGGAACTTGACCAGGTTGGTGATGTACACCTCGTCGCGATCGATGTCGACCGAGGCGAGCACCTTGTCGAGCAGCTGACCTGCGCGACCGACGAACGGTCGCCCGCTGAGATGCTCCTCCTCGCCGGGCGCTTCGCCGACGATCATGAGGTCGGCGTCGGGGTCGCCGTCGCCGAACACGAGCCGATCGAGCAGGTCGGCCAGGGCGGGCACCCGCTCGGCGGCGCGGACCTCGAGGTCGGCCAACGTCACGACGTCGTCGAACCTCGGCTCTCGGCGCCGTCGGAGGCGGGCGCCTCCGGGACCGCGCCCTGCGGCGGACGCTTGTTGCGCGCTTCGCGACGCACCTTGGGTTCCAGACCGATCATGAGGAAGAAGTTCTCGAGCGCGTTCTCGCGTGCGCGGATCTCGACGTGCGACGGGTCGAGGCTGCCCGTGACGAAGGGGAGTCCCTCGTAGGTGGTGAGCGCGGCATGGACCACGTCTTGGGGCCCAGCCCGCTCGGCGATCTCCGCCAGTTCGGCGTACAGGGTGCGCCGCGCTTCGGCGTGCCGACGCGAGGCGTCGGGATCCGGCGTCTCGGCAGCACGCAGGACGTCCTGTTTGGCGATGCGGCGGTAGTGCTTGAGGCCCCGGACGATCTCATCCGAACTCAACACGACCCGTACCTCCATGCGTTGGCTCCTCCCACCGGCGGCGCTGGCCGGTCAAGACCAGTCTAGGTGTTGCTCGCGCGCGGCATGCCGGGACGAACCCGGCGGTCGGGTGAACTCACGCGCGCAGCGGACGACCGACCGGCGGCCGCGGCGTCTCTCGATCGCGCTCCAGGAGGTCGCCGGCGTCGCGTCCGAGGTCGGCCAGGTCGGCCTCGTCGCTACGCCAGCCACAGGCGGGGCACTCGTACTCGTCGAAGCCCTCGACGTACGCGAACCGGTGCGTCGGTTCACGTCCGCAGTCGGGGCAGGGGGGACCGTCGTCGTAACCCTCGGCATCGACCATGCCTCCAGCCTAACGCCGACGCCCGATGAGAAGGGGCTTGGTAGGCTGAGCCATGACGCCCTTCCCGGTCGCTTCGCTCCGCGCGCGCTTCCCCGCCCTCCGTCGCGCGGAGGTGGTCTACCTCGACAACGCTTCCGGCGCCCAGGTCCCCGATCGGGTGGTAGAAGCGGTGACCGACGCCCTCGTGACCCTCCAGGTGAACAAGGGCGGCGCCTACGCCCCGAGCCGCCGGGTCACCGCGCGCAAGGAGGCGGTCCGGGCCCGAACGGCCGCCTTCCTCGACGCGGAACGACCCGTCGACATCGCCTTCGGGCCCAACGCCACCACCCTGGTCACGCTGCTGGCGCGGTCGGTCGGTGACGCGTTGTCGGCAGGTGACGAGATCGTGGTCACGTCGCTCGACCACCACGCCAACGTCGATCCGTGGCGGCAGCTCGCCGCCCGCGGCGTGGTCGTCCGCACGTGGCGCCCTCGGCCGCCCTTCGGCACCCTCGACGTGGCCGACCTGGCCGAGCTGGTCGGCGCGCGCACCCGACTGGTGGCCTTCACCGGCGCCTCGAACGCGCTCGGGACGCTCACGCCGATCGCCGAGGCGGCGGCCGTGGCGCGCGCCGTGGGCGCCTGGTCGTTCGTGGACCTGGTGCACCTCGCGCCGCACGCCTTGCCCGAGGTGCGGTCCTGGGGTGTCGACGGCGCCGTCTTCAGCCCGTACAAGGTGTTCGCACCCCACCTCGGGGTGCTCTACCTGGCGCCCACCCTGCGCGAGCGGCTCGCGCCGCCACGGCTGGCGTTCCACGACCCCTCGGATCCCGTCGCCTGGGAACCGGGCACCCAGTCGCACGAGGCCATCCTCGGCTGGGGCGCGGCCCTCGACCACCTCGAGGACGCGGCCGACGCCCTGGACGTACCGCCCGGCCCGGAGCGCACGCGCTGGACCGAGGTGTACCGGCGCACGACGATGCACGAGGCCGAACTGACCCGACGTTTGCTCGCCGGTCTCGACCGGCTCGGCGTCGATCGCTACGGCCTACCGACCGACGAGGGTCGGACCGCCACGGTCGCGTTCAACCACCCCGAGCGGGCGGCCGACGACGTCGCCCTCGCCCTCGCAGGTGCGGGCGTGGCGGTCGCGGCCGGACACTTCTACGCGCACGACCTCGTGCACGCCGAGCTCGGCCTCGCCGCCCGGGGCGGCGCCGTCCGCGTGAGCGCGCTGCACTACACGGACGAGAGCGACGTCGATGCGTTCCTCGCCGCGGTCGCGGCCCTGTAGCGATCGCGCCGGGACCCCGCCGGCGGAGGGCGCCTCGGATCAGGCTTCGACGGCGGCGGGATCGTCCAGGAGCGAGCGCGCGTGCTCGAGAGCCGCCGCGCCGTCGTCGCCCGCCAGCATGCGGGCCAGCTCACGCACGCGCTCCTCGCCCTCCAACGGGCTCACGCGCGTGACGGTCCGACCCTCGAGTTCGACCTTGTCCACCCGCAGGTGACGATCGGCGAAGGCCGCCACCTGGGCCAGGTGCGTGACCACCAGGACCTGTCGGCCGGCCGCCAATCGGCGGAGGGTCTCGCCCACGGCGCGACCGGTGCGTCCGCCGAGCCCTGCGTCGACCTCGTCGAACACGAGCGTGGGGACGTCGGTACCGGCGGCGGCGTGGAGCGCCAGCATGACGCGCGAGAGCTCGCCCCCGGACGCGACGTCGAGCAGGCTCGCCGTCGGTTCGCCCCGGTTGGCGCCGAACCGTAGCGCCACGCCCTTCCGCCCCGTACGGTCCCAGCGCGTCACGTTCCGGCAGGTCGATCTCGAACCGAGCGTGCGGTAGCGCGAGCGTACGCAGGACCTCGCCGACCGCGGGTGCCAGACGCGCCGCCGCCGCCCGTCGTCCGGCCCCCCACGCCCCCGCGTCGGCGACGAGGCGGCGGCTCAAGGCGGCGTCGCGTGCACGGAGGTCGGCGTCGGTGGCGTCCGCACGAGCCAGGCGGTCGCGTTCGTCCTGCAGCGACTGGCGTCGGGCCAGCACGGCGGCGACGTCGGGACCGTACTTGCGGCAGAGGTCGTCGATGGCGTGGCGCCGCGCCTCGAGACGGTCGAGCTCGGAGGGATCGAGGTCGAGCTCGTCGAGGCTGCGCTCGAGCTCGGCCACCACGGCCTGGACCGCGTCCTGGGCGGTGGCGAGGTCGTCGACGAGCCGGTCGAGCGCGGTCTCGAAGCGGGCGGCGCCCGTGAGCGCTCGCACGGCTTCGGCGAGGCGGTCGGCGGCCCCCGATTCCTCGTCCGCCAGCCCCTGCAGCGCCCCGACGAGCCCTTCGCGCACGCGCTCGACGTGGCGAGCGGCGTGGAGGCGGGCCTCGAGCTCGACGTCCTCGTCGGGCTGCAAACCGGCCGCGTCGATCTCGTCGACCTGGTACGCGAGGAGGTCGAGTCGGCGTTCGCGGTCGTCGGCTTCGGCCCTCGAGCGGTCGAGCTCGGCGCGAACGGTCTCGCGTTCGTGCCAGGCCGCGCGGTACCGCTCGGCGGCCTCACGGGCGACCGGCTCGAGGTGCCGGTCGAGGAGTGCACGCTGTTCGGCGCCGTCGAGGAGCGTCCGGAAGGCGTGTTGACCGAAGATGCCCAAGCGCGGCGCCAGGGCCGCCCGGAGCTCTGCGACGGTGACGACCTCGCCGTCGACGCGGGCGACGTTGCGCCCTTCGAGCGAGACGCGGCGGCCGAAGGTCGTGACGGGTTCGGGACCCCACGTCGCCTGCACGAGCGCCGCCTCGCGCCCCGCGCGGACCACGCCGGTGTCGCCGCGACCGCCGGCGAGCAACGCCAGGGCATCGACGACCAGCGACTTGCCGGCCCCCGTCTCGCCGGTGAGGACGTTCAGGCCCGGCGCGAGCTCGACGACCACGTCGTCGGCGATGGCGAAGTCACGGAGCTCCAGCGTGCACAGCACGGCGCCCATGCTAGCGCGCGCCACCGCCGCCCCACGTGCGGGCACGGTCGAGGCCGGCCGAGGCTAGGCGATCTTCCCGGCCTCGGTTCGCTCGTCGGCCGCCGCCTTCTCCGCAGCCACGAGCGCGAACTCGACCTCGATCGCCGTCAGCAGACGCGCCTCGGCCTCGGTGAGGTCGACGCCGACGAGCGTGGCACCCGCCGCCGCCACGTGCCCGCCGCCGCCGAGGGCGACGCAGATGCGCTGGGCCGAGACACCGTCGCGCGAGCGAACGCTCACCTTCACGGCCCCGTCGCGTTCCTTCAGGACGGCGGCCACGCGCGTGCCCTCGGCGTAGCGCACCTGCTGGACGAAGTCGTCAGAATCGTCCTCGCTGCCGTTCGTCGCCGCGCGCATCGCCTGGGTCAGGTCGATCAGCACGACCTGGCCGTCGAGTCGGAAGCGCACCGTGTCCATGACGCGCGCCAGCATCGCGTAGTAGTCGGGATGACGCCACTGCAACCGGTCGGTGAGGTCCGCGTAGTCGACGCCCGCCTCGATCAGCCGGCCGGCCGCCTCCAGCGCTCGGCGGTCCGTGTTGCCGAACCGCAAGAAGCCCGTGTCGGTGAGCAGCCCTGCCAGGCACGGGGTCGCCAGGTGGGCGTCCCAGCCGATCCCGAGCGCGTCGACCACCTCGGCCACCATCAGCGTGCACGATGCGTAGGCCGGTGCCACCCAGGCCACCTCCGAGCTGCCGGGGTTGGTGCCGTGGTGATCGACGTTGACGACCGCCGCCGCACCGTCGAGCGGTGCGCCGACCGTTCGTTCGGGGTTGGTGTCCACGATGGCGACCAGCGTGCCCTCTGGAAGCCGCTCGAGCGGCTCGAGGAGTTCCCCGGGCTCGACGAGGAAGCGTAGGAAACGCGGTGGACGCGTCATCGCACCGACGGCGTCGCGTCCCGCCCGGCGGAGCGCACGGACGAGCGTGAGGACGCTGCCGACCGCGTCGCCGTCGGGGTCGACGTGGGCCAGCACGAGGATCGGGCCGGGGTGGGCGAGGAGCGCGCGTGCCACGCGGGTCGCGCCGGTTTCGGTAGGTTCCATGCCGGCGACGATATCAACAGACGCGTCCAGCGCCTGCCGCCGACCGGTGTGTCGGACAGGTCGCGGTCCGCCGGCCCGCGGTTGCGTATCGTTCCTCATGAACGACCCTTGGCGACACGAAGGGGCGGCCCAGGCGAACGCCACGCAGCCACGTCGACCCCGTATCCGCGTGCAGACCCTGCTGCTCTTCGTCCTGCTCGTGTGGGTGGCATGGCCGTGGTTGACGCGCCCGGAGCCGCAGCTCCAACACGCTCAGGCCGGCCCTCCGCCCATCACGGCGCCCACCGGCGATCTGCTGGAGGCGTACGAACTCGCGCGTCCTGCCACGCTCCGGCTCGAGGCTCGCTGCGTCACCGCGTTCGGCGGCCGTCAGGTGCTCGGCGTCGGCACGGGCTTCTTCTTCGATGCCGACGGCGGTGTGCTGACCGCGTACCACGTCGTGGACGCCGCCAGCTCCATCGGCGAGTGTCGCGTGCAGTACGTCGGCGTGGACCCCGACCGGCGCGAGTTCGACCTCGAGCTCGTGGGTTTCGATGCCTACATGGACCTGGCGGTGCTGAAGGCGAAGGTGGCCGGCCAGGTGCCGTTCATCCCCCTGGCCGCACGCGCGCCGACACCGGGGACGCCCGTCGTCGCGATCGGCAACTCGCGCGGGGCGTTCCTGGAGGCACGTGCGGGTCGGGTGACGCGGCTGGGCGTGCGCGCCGGCCGCGCCGACTTCGCCGATGACACGATCGAGCTCACCAACGCGCTCGCACCGGGCGATTCGGGCGGCCCCGTCGTGAACGTCCGCGGCGAAGCGGTCGGGGTCGTGTCGTACATCAGCTTCAACCCCACGGGCATGACCTCGGATGCGTACGTCCCGCCGTTCCTCATGGGTCTGGCCCTCCCGCGCGAGTTCGCGTCCTACGCGGTGCCGGTCGGCGTCGGTTCCGAGCTCGTCGAGGCGGTCGTCGCCGGCGAACAGCGGGACGTTCCGGTGATCGGGTTCCAGTGGAGCCAGGGCAGCGACTACGACCCCAAGGTCGGGTCGGGCGAGTTCGGCCCCCGCCCAGGTCCCGTCGTGGGTCAGGTCGCGCCCGGCGGCCCCGCGGACCGTGCCGGTCTCCGGTCCTTGACGGAGCGACCGATCCTCGACGCCGAGGGCCGCCGCGTCGGCACCGTCGTCGAAGCGGACGTCATCGTGGCCGTGGACGGCGCCGCGACGCCGACGTTCGCCTCGTTGCTGGCCGAGGTGCGTGGCAAGCGGATCGGACAGACCGTGGAGCTGACGGTGCAGCGCGGTGGCGCCACCTTCCGTCTCCAGCTCGAGCTGGGCGCGCGCCGCTCGGTCTTCGCGACCCAACCGTAGCGCGACCTCACCCTGCCCCAACGGGTGCGCCCCCCGATGGGGGATCGGGGGGCGCTGGGGTCCCTTCGGCTCCTGGGGGAGGAGCCGAGGGGGTCCCTCGTCTCCTGGGGGAGGAGGCGAGGGGGTTGCCTCGGATCGGGGGGACCCGAGGCGGGCCTCAGGGGTGGAGTCCCGAGGCTGGGGTGCCCCAGGGGGGGACCTGGGGTTGGTGGGCGATGGTGGATTCGAACCACCGACCTCGTCGTTATCAGCGACGCGCTCTAACCGACTGAGCTAATCGCCCAAGACCGGACGGAAGTGTACCCGTGGCGCTCTCGGGGTGTCAACGCGCCGGGTAGCATGCCCTTCATGGTCGAGACCCTACATCTGGCGAAACCGCGCGGGTTCTGCGCCGGCGTCGTGATGGCGATCGACGCGGTCGTCGCCGCGGCGCACGAGAACGCGGCACGCGGTGAGGGTGAGGTCGCCGTCTACCACGCGATCGTCCACAACCAGACGGTCGTCGACCGCCTCTCGGACGAACACCGCGTCCACTTCGTCGAGACGCTCGCGGACCTCGACGACGCGCGTCGCGCGGCCGGCGACGAGGGCCGCGAGATCGGCGACGTCGTCGTCTTCAGCGCCCACGGTGTCAGCCCGGCGGTCCGCGCCGAGGCGGCCCGGCGACGTCTCACGACGCTCGACGCGACGTGCCCGCTCGTCACGAAGGTGCACTCGGAGTCCAAGAAGTACGCGCGCGAAGGGTTCCACATCCTGCTCATCGGCGACTCGACGCGCCACCAGGAGGTGATCGGCACGTACGGCGAGGCACCGGACGCGACGACGGTCGTCAGCGTGATCGGCAACCGCCATGTGGATCCCGACCTGGCCGACCCGCACACGGTGGTCGTCCCCGACCCGAACAAGGTCGTCGTGCTCACCCAGACGACCCTGTCGGTCGACGACACCGAGCGCACGATCGAGGTCCTGCGCGCGCGTTTCCCGGCGCTGGTGCGGCCCTCGCGCGACGACCTGTGCTACGCCACCAAGAACCGTCAGGACGCCGTGAAGGCGATCGCACCCCAGGTCGACGCGTTCCTCGTGGTCACGAGCACCACGTCGTCGAACGGCATGCGCCTGCTCGAGCTCGCGGCCTCGCTCACCGGTCGCGCGCTGCGCGTCGAGGGGGTCGCCGACCTCGACCCCGACTGGTTCGAGGGCGTCCGGCGCGTCGGGATCACCTCGGCCGCTTCGACGCCCGACGACCTCGTGCAAGCGATCGTCGCCTGGTTCCGGGAACGCAACCCCGACCTGCAGGTGGTCGAAGAGGGCGAGTGGGAGGACATCGAGTTCCGCAAGCCCAAGCGCGTGCCCCCACCCCCGCTCGAGGCCTCGCCGTGAGCGGCGCCCTCGGCCGTCCGCCGCGGGGGCCCATCCGTCCGCTGTCGGTGGCGCCGATGATGGATTGGACCGACCGGCACTACCGCCGGTTCATGCGGGGGATCACACGACGGACGCTGCTGTACACGGAGATGGTCACCGCCAACGCGATCGTGCACGGCGACGTCGAACGCCTGCTGGGGTTCGATCCCGCCGAGCACCCGGTCGCGGTGCAGCTCGGCGGCGACGACCCCGCCACGCTCGCCGCGGCGGCGCGGATCGCCGTCGAGCGCGGGTACGACGAGGTCAACCTGAACGTCGGCTGCCCGAGCGACCGCGTCCAGCGCGGCCGCTTCGGTGCCTGCCTGATGGCGGAGCCCGGGGTCGTGGCCGACGCGGTCCGTGCCCTGCGGGAGGCCGTCGCGGTGCCCGTCACGGTCAAGCACCGGCTCGGCATCGACGAACTCGACGACGACGTTCACCTCCACGGCTTCGTCGGGGCGCTCGTCGACGCCGGCGTCGACCGCGTCATCGTCCACGCGCGCAAGGCTTGGCTCCAGGGGCTGTCGCCGAAGCAGAACCGCACCGTGCCCCCGCTGCAACACGAGCGCGTGATCGCGCTGAAGGACGCCTTCGGCGACCTCCGCGTCGAGACGAACGGCGGCGTGCGCGACCTGGCCGGCGCCCTGGGGTACCTGGGCGTCGTCGACGGCGTCATGATCGGGCGAGCGGCGTACGACGACCCGTACCTCTTCGCCGATGCCGACAGGGCGGTGTTCGGCGAGGACGCGGCGGCGCCGACGCGCGCCTCGGTCGTCGCCGACTACCTGCCGTACCTCGAAGTCCGGCTCGCCGCGGGCACGCCGCTGCCGCCCCTGGTCAAACCCCTGATCGGCCTCATGCGCGGGGTTCCGGGAGGTCGCTCATGGCGGCGCACCCTGACCGAGGGCGCCGGTCGGCCGGGCGCGGGCCCGGACCTCGTCGAGCGTGCGCTCACCGGGGTCGTCGAGGCCGCGGGTCGCGGTCGCGACCGTGGCCACCGCGTTGTCGCAACGGAGCGTCCGGAGCGAGGTCACCCGGTCGCCGGTTGGTAGAGTCGCGCGCATGACGCGACGCTTCTGGGTACGTGGGATCCGCGGCGCCACCACCGTGGCCGAGGACCGTCCCGAACTCGTGCTCGAAGCGACGCGCGAGCTCCTAGGGGCGATGCTCGAGGCGAACGGCATCGTCAGCTTCGAACCGATCGCGGCGATCTTCTTCACCACGACGCACGACCTGGTGTCGACGTTCCCGGCCGAGGCGGCGCGCGAGCTCGGCATGCACCGCGTGCCCCTCATCTGCAACACCGAGATCCCCGTCCCCAACCGGGTGGGCAAGGCGGTCCGGGTGATGCTCCAGCTGAACACCACCAAGACCCAGGACGAGATCGTCCACGTCTACCTGCGCGGCGCCAAGGGCCTGCGACCGGACCTCACGAGCGCGCAGTAGCGCCCCTACGCGCCGGCGAAGCTGACGTCGGCCACGACGACGCTCGGCGCGGCGATCATGGCCGACTTGGGCAGCCAGGTGAGATCGGTGCCCACCGCCTCGATCCGCAAGAGCAGGTCGAACAGGTTGAACGAGATGGCGAAGTCGTCGACCGGCACGGTCTCGCCACCGAGCGTCTCGAGGCCCATCGCCTGGACCGAGACGTCGCCCGTGATCGGGTTGGCACCCGCGTGCACGCCCATGAGGTCGGTGACCGTCACGCCGTCACCGGGCGTGACGCCGAGGCCGGGTTCGAGCACGAGGTTCGTCGCGCTCACGCCCAGCGTCGACGCGTACGTGCGCGAAGCGTGGCCGGTGGTGGTCTGTCCGGTCCGTCGGGCCGTCTCGGTGTTGTGCAGGAAGCTCCGCAAGACCCCGCGTTCGACGAGGACCACACGTTCGGCCGGGGTGCCTTCGGCGTCGAACGGCCGGCTGCCCAGGCCGTCGACGCGGGTGGCGTCGTCGACGAGGGTGACGAGATCACTCGCCACGGGCTGACCGATCTTGCCCGCCAGACGGCTCTTGCCCTCCGCCAGCGACTTGCCCGACAGGGCGAACGTGAGCAGGCCGAGCAGCGTGGCCACCACCTCGGGTTCGAGGACCGCGCGCCGGCGACCGGTCCGCAGCGGCCGCGCTCCGAGGTGCCGGCCGACCTTGTGCAGCAGTTCCTGGGAGGTGCGGCCGGGTTCGAGCGCGTGGAACTCCTTGCCCACGTCGATCTCCCACCCCTGCTTCACGCTCTCTCCGTCCCGCATGACGATGATGCCCATGAGCGCGGCGTACCCGTTGCGGTACCCCCCGTCGACGCCGTGGGTGGAGCCGATGGCCACCTCCATCTCGGTCTCGGCGTAGCGAGCGATCTGCATCGACTGGACCCGTGGGTCACCGCGCACGGACGTCTCGAAGGTCACGGCCGCCGCGCCCTTGGCGTCGACGCCCGCCGAGAGGCCCTCACCCACCAGGTCGTGGCGCCCCATCGCACGCCCCGCCGGCAGCGTCGCCTCGTCGGGCTCCAACAGCGCGGCGTTTTCGATGGCTTCGTCGAGCGCCCAGTCGAGCGCCGCTTCGCTGAGCTCCTCGGTGGACGCGTACCCCGTCCGGCCGCCGTGGACCACCCGGAGGCCGACGCCGCCTTGGGTCGCGTTCGTGATGTCGGAGACCCGACCGTCGCGGGCCTCGACCTCGAGCTTGCGCTCCGTGGTGGCGAGGACCTCGAGGTCCACGCCGCGTCGCTCCGCACGCTCGAGCAGCCAGCGCTTGGCCTGGTCGACGGTCATGCCTCGCCCCCCACGACGATCTCGCGCACGCGCACGTGCGGTTGGCCCACCTCGGTGGGGATCGAGCCCGACATCGACCCGCACATGCCTGGCGCCGTCGCGAGGTCGTCGCCGACCGCTTCGACCTTGCGCAAGGTATCCGGACCCTTGCCCACCAGCATCGCGCCCCGAACCGGCTCCTCGATGCGCCCGTCTCGGATGACGTACCCCTCGTTGACGGCGAAGTTGTACTCGCCGGAACCCGGCCTCACCTGCCCGCCCCCCAACGCCTTGGCGTAGAGACCGAGACCGATCCCTTCGAACAACGCATCAAACGGCGTGGTCCCGGGCTCGATGAACGTGTTGCGCATGCGCGACGTCGGCGCGAACGTGTAGTCCTGGCGCCGTCCGGACCCGGTGATGGGGTACCCCGTCTCGAGCGCCCCCCAGCGGTCGACCATGTAGCGCTCCAGCACGCCCTCGCGGATGAGGACCGTGCGTTCGGTGGGCGCGCCCTCGTCGTCGTACCGCGACGAACCCCAACCGTGGGGTGTGGTCCCGTCGTCGACGTAGGTGACGACCTCGCTGGCGATGCGCTCGCCCAGCTTGTCGCCCAACGCCGACGCGTTGCGCGCCACGGCCGTCGTCTCGAGCAGGTGGCCGAGCGCTTCGTGGAAGATCACGCCCCCGAAGGCGTTGCCGATGACCACGGGCATCGTGCCCGCCGGTGCCTTCTTGGCCCGCAGGTTCACGAGCGCCTGCTCGGCGGCACGCCGGCCGACGTCGGCCGGTGGGAAACGATCGAGGAGCTCGAGACCGACCGACAGGCCTGGACCGTCCATGCCCGTTTGCGTCTCGGCGCCGTCGCTGGCGATGACCTGGGCCACCAGCCGCGTCCGCACCCGCCGGTCGTCGACCCACAGGCCCTCGCTGTTGACGACGGTGACGTCCTGTTCCCACTCGATCAGGTGGCCTTCGACCTGTTGGACGGCGGGGTCGATGCGGGCGCCGGCGTCGAGCTCGCGCAGGCGTTCGAGCCGCCACGCCTTCGACTGTGCGTCGAACGGGATGGCGGGCGCGTGCGGGTCGGCGCCCGGTGCCGCGCGACGGAGGTCGAGGCCACCTCGGCCCCCGGCGTCGGGCGCGCCGTCGGCGCCCGGCGTGCCGCCGGCGCCCGGCGCGACGCCGGCGCCCGGCGCGACGCCGGTGCCGCGAAGCCGCGTGAGCGACTCGACCAGGTCGGCGAGGGCCGCGTCGGAGAGGTCGTTCGTGTAGGCGTAGACGACGTCGTGGCCGAAGAACAGCCTCAAACCGACGCCCAACTGGATACCGCTGGTGGCGTCGACCACGCGGCCATCGATGCTGCGGAGCCGGCGACGACGCCAGCGCTCGGCGTAGATCTCGGCGAAGTCGGCGCCACCCTTGCGGGCGGCGCCGAGCACGGTCGTGGCGGTGTCGGGGGAGATCATGCGCGGAGCATAGCAGACGGCCGATGGAACGGAGCCGTCAGCGGGGGCGGGCGGGGCGCCGCAGTTCGGCGAGACGTGCGTCAGCCAGCATGCGGATGAGACCTGGTGCCTGGAACATCGGGAACCTCCGATGCAGACTATATCGGAAGGTGCCGATGCTTGTCAACCCTCCATCGGTCGAGACCGATATCAGGTCCCGTCGAGATCGGGGCCCTCGACCACCGCCCGTTCGAACGATGCCAACACGTCGTGCAGTGCCTCGACGTCGAGCCGGTGGAAGGCCTTGTTCCCCCGCTTCTCGAGCTGCACCAGACCGGCCTCGCGCAGGAGCCGCAGGTGGCCGCTCACGGTCGGCTGGCTCACCCCCAGCTGCGTGGCCAGGTCACCCACCGTCAGCTGGAGGCCCGCGAAACGACCGATGAGCGAGAGCAACATCACGCGCGTCGGGTCCGCGAACGGCTTCATCCGTTGCGCCAGCGCGCCCATCCGTTCGGCCGTGCGCTCGTGCACGCTCTCGGCCTGGAGTCCGAAGCCGACGTAGAGGGTGCCGTCGATGTCGAAGTGGAAGCCGCCCGCGACCGCCAAGCCGAGCGGGACGACCTGGACACGCCCTTCGGCCTCCGCCTTGCGGATCGATTGCGCGCCCGCCTCGAACTGGACGAAGTGGTGGGCCGGCAGCGCCGCGTGGACGCTGCCCGTGGCCTCGTAGTTGCGCTCGAAGGCTTCGACGGCCGCCGTCGCCGCCGGCCGCCCCTCGCGCTCCCACCGTGGACTCAACGCGCGCCACAGCCCGCGATGGGCGTCGGCCCACGCGGCGGCGTACGCCGGATCACGCAACCTCTCCAGGCGCTCGATCACCCGCGCGATCGTCGCGGTGTCCTCGACCGCCTCGGTCTTGACGCCCTCGGCCAGGTAGCGCTGCGCGAGCCCGCCGGCCTCGCGCAAGAAGCGTTCCGGGTCGGTGTCGCGAACGTACCCGTAGCGCGCGGCGAGCAGGAAGGTCTCGACGCTCGGCCCACCGCCCCCTGCGGGTCCGGCCAGCTCGAGGAGCGCCGCGATCACCTCGGGTGCGTCCTGTGCGAGCTGCACCGACCAGGCCGGGGTCGAGGCCGTCGCCGCCGGCGCCCGCCCACGCTTCGCGACGTAGAACGCGGCGTAGGCCAACTCCAGGACGGGGGAGACGATGGCGTCGACGCGCCCGGGTTCTCGGGCGGGTGCGCGGAAGGTCAGGATCGGATCGTTGTCCATCGGTCTACGCCGATGGTATCAGGTGGACAGGTCCTCGTCGCGCCACTCGCGGACGGGGAGGAGGTCGCCGCCTTCGACGACGGCCAACGTCACCTTGTGGTTGCGCGTGGTGGTGACCTCGAGCGTCGCCTGATCGAGCGTGCGCGACCCCACGAGCGCCTTGCGGACGAAGTACCCGCCGCCCACGCTGCTCATCTCGCTCATCTTCGACAGACGCACCTGGATGACCTCGCCATGGCGCGAGGTCCGGACCCGCGCCCACAGGGCTTGGCCGTCGTCGCGGAAACGCGGGTCCTGGCGGCGGAAGATGGCGAACACGCCGTCGAGTGTACCCTGGAACGGTGCGCGAGGATCCACGCCACCTCTTGCGCGGTGCGTTCGCCGCCGGCGTCGCCACCGCCGATCCCGGCGCCGCCGTGCTGCGCCACCTGCCCGAGCCGCCCACCGGGCGGCTCATCGTCCTCGGCGCCGGCAAGGGTGCGATCGCGATGGCGCGGGCGGTCGAGGACGCGTACCGCGATCGGGGCGTGGCGGTCGTCGGCGCCGTCGTGGTGCCTCGCTCGGACGGGAAGGGTGACCCGCCGTCGCTGCGCGGGGTCGAGGTCCTCGAGGCGTCGCACCCCGTCCCCGACGAGGCGGGTCGCCGGGCGACCTTGCGCCTCTTGGCGCTGGCCGACGAGGCCGGCCGCGACGACCACGTCCTGGTGCTCGTCTCCGGTGGCGGGAGCGCGCTCCTCGGCGCCCCGGCCGGTCTCGAACCGTCCGACCTGCGCGACGTCGTGACCGCGCTGCTGCGCAGCGGCGCGGACGTTCGCGAGATGAACGTGGTGCGCCGTCGTCTCGGTGCGGCCGCCGGCGGTCGTCTCGCCGCCCGCGCGGCCCCCGCACCGGTCACGGCGCTCGTGGTGTCGGACGTCGTGGGCGACGATCCCGCCGACGTCGCCAGCGGTCCCACCGTCCCCGACCCCACGACCGACGCCGACGCGCTCGCGGTCCTCGACCGGTACGACATCGTCGCGCCCGGCGTCCGGTCCCGCCTGCGCGCCGGCGCCGATGCGCCCGCCCCGCCCGCCGACGACGGCTTGTGGCGTGCCGTGAGGACGACCGTCGTGGCGTCCGCACGGCGCGCACTCGACGCCACCGCCGCCCACTGCCGGCGCGCAGGGTGGCCCACCCACGTGCTCGCCCCCGACCTGGAGGGCGAGGCGCGCGAGGTCGGTGCCTGCCTGGCTCGGATCGCGCTCGGCTCACTCGCGGCCGACGGGGCGTGGCGGCCGCCGATCGCGTTCGTGACGGGCGGCGAGACGACGGTGACGGTGCGCGGCGGTGGCCGCGGCGGTCGTAACAGCGAGTGGGCGTTGGGTTTCGCGCTCGCCCTGCCCGAAGGCGCCCCGATCTGGTCCCTGGCGGCCGACAGCGACGGGATCGACGGCACGGGCCCCCACGCCGGCGCGTTCGTGGACCCCGACCTGTGGCGGCGCGTCGACCGGCGCTGGGCCGAGGCGGCGCTCCACGACAACGACAGCGCGACGGTGTTCGAGCGTGCGGGGAGCCTCTTCGTGCCGGGCGCCACGGGCACGAACGTGAACGACCTCCGCGTGGTCCTCGTCGGCCGCGCGCGATAACCTCGGGGGCGTGCCGAGAACCGTTCGGGCCCTCACCCCCCACGAGCTGCGCGCCGCCGCCGCCGAGGCGGCCGCGGCGTGGCGAGCCGGCGGGCTGGTGGCGTTCCCGACGGAGACCGTCTACGGCCTGGGGGCGGCGGCGCGGGACCGGGAGGCGGTCGCCGACGTCTTCCGCGCCAAGGGACGCCCGGCCGACCACCCGCTCATCGTCCATCTCGCCGACGCCGAGCAGCTGCCGGCGTGGGCGGAGGCCGTTCCGGACACCGCCTGGCGGCTCGCGCACGCCTTCTGGCCCGGACCGCTGACCGTCGTGCTGCGGCGGCGCCAGGACGTGCCGGCGGAGGTGACCGGCGGCCAGCCCACGGTCGCCCTGCGGGTCCCGGGCCACCCGGTGGCGTTGGCGTTGCTTCGGGCCTTCGACGACGGGGTGGCGGCCCCATCGGCCAACCGCTTCGGCCACCTCAGCCCCACCCGCGCCGAACACGTCGTCGCCGAGCTGGCGGACGCGCCCGGTGGCGACGGCTTGCTCGTCGTCGACGGCGGCCCGTGCGACGTGGGCATCGAGTCGACGATCGTCGACCTCAGCGCCGCGCGTCCGCTCGTCCGTCGGCTCGGCGCCGTCACGCCCGAAGCGTTGGCCCTCGAGCTCGGCCACCCGTTGGACGTGGCGGTGGGCGCCGGCAGGGAACGTGCGCCCCGAGCCGAGCGGTCCGTGGAGCCCGCCGTCCGCGTCCCCGGCAGCCTCGCGCGCCACTACGCCCCGCAGACCCCGACGCGAGCGGTCGCCGTGGGCGCCGGCGACGCAGCCCCCGACGACGTGGCCGTCCTGGCGCGGAGACCCGCGCCAGCCGGACGGACGGGCCCCTGGGCGGTCCTGCCCGACGCGCCCGACGCCGCTGCCCGTGAGCTCTACGCGCTGCTCCGCGGGCTCGACGCCGCCCACGCCCACGCCGTCTGGGTCGAGGACGTCCCCGACGAGGCAGGCTGGCGAGCGGTCGCCGACCGGTTGGCCCGCGCCACGCACCCCGAATACGACCCCGAGGAGGGACCGTGAACGACGAGCGCCCACCGCAGGCCCCCAGCCCCGAAACCTTCGACCCGTCGCACGACGACCGCTGGCCCGCTGTCCTGGTGCTCATGGGCAGCCACTCGGACTGGGCGACGCTGGAGGCCGCCGACGCCACCCTCGCCGAGCTCGGCGTCGACCATGGCTGCGCCATCGTCAGCGCCCATCGAACGCCCGACCGGCTGACCGACGTCGCCCGCCGTGCGGCCGAGAGGGGCGTCCAGGTCATCGTCGCCGGGGCAGGGGGGGCGGCCCATCTCCCAGGCATGCTCGCAGCGCACACGCGCGTACCGGTGTTCGGGGTTCCCGTCGCCTCGCGCCACCTGAGCGGCTGGGACTCGCTCCTCTCGATCGTCCAGATGCCCCGAGGGGTGCCGGTCGGCACCTTGGCGATCGGCACGGCAGGGGCGACCAACGCCGCGCTGCTGGCGGCGGCGGTGCTCGCGCTCCACGACGACGCGCTGGCGGCCCGTCTCGACGCCTACCGCCTGGCGCAGGCGCAGCGCGCCGTGGCCGAACCGCTCGACACCGACCACCGCTTCGAGCCGTGAGCGCCGCCGCGGGCTCGCCCCTTCGGGTCGCACCGGGCGGACGCCTGGGCATCGTCGGCGGCGGACAGCTCGGTCGCATGCTGGCGCAGGCGGCCCGCCGCCTCGGCTACGGCGTCGCCGTCTGGAGCGACGTGGCCGAGGCCCCGGCGCTACCCTTGGCCGACGTGGCCGTGGTGGCGGCGTACGACGACCCCGCCGCGCTCGAGCGCTTCGTCGCCGCCGTCGACGTGGCGACCGTCGAGTTCGAGAACCTGCCCGCGGCCACGCTCCGCGCGATCGACGCCCGGCGACCGCTGCGCCCCTCGCCCGACGTCGTCGCGGCCACCCAGCACCGCGGTCGCGAGAAGCGGGCGCTGGCGGCGCTCGGGGTGCCGCTGGCGCCGTGGCGGCCGGTGCCGCACGAGGCCGACCTCGACGCGGCGCTCGAGGCCGTCGGTCGACCCTCGGTCCTGAAGACGGCGGGTTTCGGGTACGACGGCAAGGGCCAGGTGCGCATCGCCGCGACGGGCCCGGTCCCCGATGCCGCGCGCAGCCTGTGCGAGGCGGAGGCGTGCGTCCTGGAGGCGTTCGTCGACCTGGCGACCGAGGTCAGCGTCGTGGTCGCGCGTTCGCCCGACGGCGCGGTCGCCACCTTCCCCGTGTTCGAGAACCGTCACGCACACCACGTCCTCGACGTCACGACGGTGCCCGCGCGGGTGGCCGAGCCGGTGGCCGCACGGGCCACCGCGCTGGCGGTCGAGGTCGCCCTGGGACTCGACCTGGTCGGGCTCGCGTGCGTCGAGTTCTTCGTCACCCACGGTGGCGACGTGCTCGTGAACGAGGTCGCACCGCGACCGCACAACTCGGGCCACGTCACGATCGAGGCGTGCCGCGTCGACCAGTTCGAACAGCAGGTGCGCGCGGTGTGCGGTCTGCCGCTGGGCGACCCGGCGCTCGTGCGCCCCGGCGCCATGGCGAACCTGCTGGGCGACGTCTGGACCGGGGCGGGGGAGCCGGACTGGGCGGCGGCGCTGTCGGTGCCGGGCGTGCGCCTCCACCTCTACGGCAAGGCGACGCCCCGTCCCGGACGTAAGATGGGTCACCTCAGCGTCGTCGCCGACGATGTCATCGTCGCCGAGACGTTGGTGCGCCAGGCGCGGGCGGCCGCCGAGCGAGCGCACCGCGACCCGCTGGCCCCATGAACCGAGAGGCGGACCCACCGACGCCATGCAGAACGTCCTCCACCTGACCTCCGAGTCCCGCGCCCGGTTCGAGCGTTGCCTGGCGGCCGTCGAGGACGTCTTGGCCCCGCTGCCGGCACGCGACCGCGACCTCTTCGAGCTGCGGCTCGAGCGCTGGTTCCAGCACCTCGACGACGGCCTGTCGGCGGTGTACGGACGTCTCGAGACCTACGAAGACTTCCTCGAACGCCTCGTGCGGCTGCTCGCGAACCAGAGCGTGGCGCGGCCCGAACCCCTCAAGCGCCTCGACATCGAGCGGGACCTGGCCCCGGACTGGTTCCAGCGCGAGCGCATGGTCGGCTACGTGTTCTACGTCGAGCGCTTCGCCGGCACGCTCAAGGGGGTGCTCGACCACCTCGACTACCTCGAGGAGCTCGGGGTCACCTACGTCCACCTCATGTACGTGCTGCGACCCCGTGAAGGGGAGAACGACGGCGGCTACGCCATCGCCGACTACCTCGACGTCGACCCCCGGCTCGGCTCGATCGACGACCTCGTCGACCTGTGCGCCGCCCTGCGCGCGCGCGGGATCGCCGCGTGCATCGACCTCGTGCTCAACCACACCGCCGACACCCATCCGTGGGCGCTGGCGGCCAAGGCGGGCGACGAGCGCTACCGCGACTACTACTACACCTACCCGGACCGCACCGAGCCCGATGCCTTCGAGCGCACCCTGCCCGAGGTGTTCCCGGACTTCGCGCCCGGCAACTTCACGTGGGACGACGACCTGGGTCGCTGGGTGTGGACGACGTTCAACGCCTACCAATGGGACCTCGCCTGGTCGAACCCCGAGGTGTTCGTCGAGATCGTCCGCATCCTGGGCGAGCTCGCCAACCGTGGCATCGAGGTCTTCCGCATGGACGCGGTCGCCTTCTTGTGGAAGCGGCTGGGCACCGACAGCCAGAACCAACCGGAGGTCCACGACCTCCTGCAGGCACTGCGCGCGTGCTCGAAGATCGCCACGCCGGCCGTGGCGCACAAAGCCGAGGCGATCGTCTCGCCGCACGACCTGATCCACTACTTCGGCACCGGCCGGCGTTACGGCAAGGTCGCCAACATCGCCTACCACAACAGCCTCATGGTGCAGACCTGGTCGGCCCTGGCGAGCCGCGACGCTCGTCTGATGACCCGCGCGCTGGGCGCGTTCCCGCCCACGCCGCCCTCGATCGCCTGGGGTCTGTACGTGCGGGGTCACGACGACATCGGCTGGGCCATCACCGACGAGGACGCCGCCGCCGTCGGCCTGTCGGGCGGCGCGCACCGCAGCTTCCTGTCCGACTTCTACTCCGGCCAGTTCCCCGGCACCTTCGCGCGGGGCGCCGTGTTCCAGTACAACCCCACCACCGGCGACCGTCGCATCTCGGGGACCACGGCCAGCCTGACGGGGATCGAAGGCGCCATCGAGGCCGGCGACGACGCCGCCCTGGCGCTCGCGATCGAACGGCTGCTCTGGGCCTACGCCCTGGCGGCGGGGTTCGGCGGGGTGCCGCTCGTCTACATGGGCGACGAGCTCGCGCTGCGCAACGACCACGGCTTCCTGCAGGACCCCGACCATCGCACCGACAACCGCTGGATGCACCGTCCGTACATGGACTGGACGGCCGCCGATCGGCGCCACCTACCGGGCACCGTCGAGGCGCGCGTGTTCCAGGGTCTCGTGGCCGTCTTGCGGGCGCGGGCGCGCACGCCGCACCTGCACGCGCAGACGGCGCAAGAGGTCCTCGACCTGGGTCACGCCCGGGTGTTCGCCACCTTGCGCCGGCACCCCTTGGGACCGATGGTGGGTCTGTACAACGTGACCGAGTCGAGCCAGACGCTCGACGCCGCACCCCTGGCGGCGCTCGGCCTCACCCAGCCGTTCGATCAGCTCGAGCAGCGCTTCGTCGACGTGAGCTCGGGTCGGGTCCAGCTGCGGCCCTACGACCGGATGTGGTTGATCTGAACACGCGGCCGGCTCGTCTAGACTTGCGCCCAGGGCGCCTCATGCGCTAACATCACGAGGTTTGGGACCCCCAGACCGGCAGCGATCGGTCCGGGGCTTCAGTCGGCTGCCGACTTCTTCGGCTGCGCTTCGGCTGCGCGATCGCACGTGGGCACGTAGTACCGGCAAGCACCGGGCCCGTCGACGCCGCGCCCCTCCTACACCGCGAGCAGGTCCCGCCTCGCCGCAGGGCATCGATCCTCCGGCGGGCCGTTCGGGTCCCCCCTGGCGGGGACATCTCAGCCGGTTCCGAGCTCCCCTCGGCGCCGGACGAAAGAAGGAGTTGATCGTTCTGCCTACCGTCAACCAGCTGCTCCGGAAGGGGCGCAACAAGCTCGGCAAGAAGAACAAGGTGCCGGCGCTCAAGGGGAGCCCGCAGCGTCGTGGCGTCTGCACGGCGGTCAAGACGCAGACGCCGAAGAAGCCCAACTCCGCCTTGCGGAAGATCGCCCGCGTGCGCCTCTCGACCGGCTACGAGGTCACCGCCTACATCCCCGGCGAGAAGCACAACCTCCAGGAGCACTCGGTGGTGCTCATCCGCGGCGGGCGTGTCAAGGACCTTCCCGGGGTCCGCTACCACATCGTTCGTGGCACGCTCGACGCCCAAGGCGTCGGTGTCGGCCGTTACGTGCAGCGCAACCAAGGCCGGTCCAAGTACGGCACCAAGAAGCCGAAGGCGAAGTGACGAGGTAAATCATGGCCCGCCGACGTAGAGCCGAAGTCCGCAAACTCGATCCCGACCTGGTCTATAGCGACACGACCGTGACGGCGTTCGTCAACAAGCTCATGCGCGATGGCAAGAAGAACCTCGCCAGCCGCATCTTCTACGCCTCGTGCCGTCTGATCCAGGACCGCAGCGGGCAGGAGCCCCTCAAGGTGTTCCGCCAAGCGGTCGACAACGTCAAGCCGCGCATCGAGGTCAAGAGCCGCCGCGTCGGTGGTGCGACGTACCAGGTGCCGATCGAGGTCGGCCCCCGGCGTGGTCACAGCCTCAGCCTCCGCTGGCTCGTCGCCGCGTCGAACGCGCGCCCCGAGCGCACGGCGGTCGAGCGTGTCGCCGGCGAGCTCCTGGACGCCGCGGCGGGCCGCGGTGGTGCCGTCAAGAAGAAGGATGACGTCGAGCGCATGGCGGAGGCGAACCGCGCCTACGCCCACTACCGCTGGTGAGCGCCGGCGCCGGAACGAAGGAACCCATGGCCACGACTCCATCGATCGACCTCCACACGACCCGTAACATCGGGATCGCCGCCCACATCGACGCCGGGAAGACGACGCTCACCGAGCGCATCCTCTTCTACACGGGTCGCATCCGGAAGACGGGCGAGACGCACGAAGGCGCCTCGCAGATGGACTGGATGGAGCAGGAGAAAGAGCGCGGCATCACCATCACGTCGGCCGTGACGCAGGCGTTCTGGCGCGAGCACCGCATCAACATCATCGACACGCCCGGGCACGTCGACTTCACGATCGAGGTCGAGCGCTCCATGCGTGTCCTCGACGGTGCGATCGCCGTCTTCGACGCCAGCCAGGGTGTCGAACCGCAGAGCGAGACCGTCTGGCGGCAGGCCGACAAGTACCGCGTGCCGCGGCTGGCCTTCGCGAACAAGATGGACAAGACGGGCGCCGACTTCCAGATGGTGCTCGACTCGATGGCCGAGCGCCTCGGTGCCAACGCCGTCCCGGTCCAGTGGCCGATGGGCGTCGAAGACAAGTTCTCGGGCCTGATCGACCTGGTCGAGATGAAGGCGTTCACCTACGGCGACGACCTCGGCACGGCGATCGACGAGATCGCCATCCCGGCCGAGTACCAAGAGGTCGCCGCCGAGAAGCACAACCTCATGGTCGAGCGTCTGGCCGACGTCGACGACGAGGTCGCCACGCTGTTCCTCGACGGCGAGGACGTGCCCGCCGAGGTCCTGCGCGCCGCGATCCGCAAGGGCACCATCAGCATGAAGGTGTTCCCGGTGTACGCCGGCTCCGCGCTGAAGAACAAGGGCGTGCAGCGGCTGCTCGACGGTGTCACCGACTACCTGCCGAGCCCGCTCGACGTGCCGCCGATGCGCGGTCTCGACCCGAGCAACGGCGAGCCGCTGACGCGCGTGCCGGCCGAGTCCGAGCCGTCCTCGGCGCTGGCGTTCAAGATCATGACCGACCCCTACGTCGGGCGTCTCACCTTCGTCCGCGTCTACTCGGGCGTGCTGGTGGCCGGCTCCTACGTGCTCAACGTGACGAAGGGCAAGCGCGAGCGCATCGGACGCCTGCTCAAGATGCACGCCAACAGCCGCGAAGAGGTCGAGCGCATCGGCGCCGGCGACCTGGGCGCCGTCATCGGGCTCAAGGACACCACCACCGGTGACTCGCTGGCCGACCCCGATCACCCGATCGTGCTCGAGTCGATCGAGATCCCGGCGCCGGTGATCACCGTCGCCATCGAACCGAACTCCAAGGCCGACCAGGACAAGCTGTCCAACGGTCTGGTCAAGCTGGCCGAGGAAGACCCCACCTTCCGCGTCGAGACCGACGCCGAGACCGGGCAGACCAAGATCTCGGGCATGGGCGAGCTCCACCTCGAGATCATCGTCGACCGCCTGCGGCGCGAGTTCCACGTCAACGCCACGGTCGGCGCGCCGCAGGTGGCCTACCGCGAGACGATCACGCGGGCCGTGGACGTCGAGGGCAAGTTCGTCCGTCAGACCGGCGGTCGTGGCCAGTACGGTCACGTCAAGGTCAAGGCCGAACCGCGCGAGCGCGGCCAAGGCTTCGAGTTCGAGAACGTCGTCGTCGGGGGCACCATCCCGAAGGAGTTCATCAACTCGATCGCCAAGGGTGTCGAAGAGGCGATGCAGAACGGTCCCCTCCTCGGCTTCCCGATCGTCGACGTCAAGGTCAGCCTCTACGACGGCTCGTACCACGAGGTCGACTCGTCGGAGATGGCGTTCAAGATCGCCGCGAGCATGGCCGTCAAAGAGGTCATGCGGCAAGGCGGCGCCGCCGTGCTCGAGCCGATCATGCGCGTCGAGGCCGTCACGCCCGAGAACTACATGGGCGACGTCATCGGCAGCCTGAACGCGCGCCGGGGTCAGATCCAGGGCATGGAACCGCGCGGCAACGCACAGGTCATCAACGCCCACGTCCCGCTCTCGGAGATGTTCGGGTACGCCACCGACCTCCGCAGCATGAGCCAGGGGCGCGCCACCTTCACCATGTTCCTCGACCATTACGCCCAGGTGCCGAAGAACATCCAAGACCAGCTCGTCAAGCAGTAAGGGACCCCTTCCGGGGCACGCCGAGAGGCGTGCGCCGCGACCTCAGGAGATTGTGAACATGGCGAAAGCGACGTTCGAGCGTACGAAGCCTCATGTGAATGTGGGGACGATTGGGCATGTGGATCATGGGAAGACGACGTTGACGGCGGCGATGACGTTTGCTGCTGCTGCGGCGGATCCTTCGGTGACGACGATGTCGTATGACCAGATCGATAAGGCGCCGGAGGAGAAGGCGCGGGGGATCACGATCAATACGGCGCATGTGGAGTATCAGACGAAGGCGCGGCATTACTCGCATGTGGATTGTCCGGGGCATGCGGATTACGTGAAGAACATGATTACGGGTGCGGCGCAGATGGATGGGGCGGTGTTGGTGGTGTCGGCGGCGGATGGTCCGATGCCGCAGACGCGTGAGCACATTTTGTTGGCGCGGCAGGTGGGGGTGCCGTTTTTGGTGGTGTTCATGAACAAGGTGGACATGGTGGAGGATGAGGAGTTGCAGGAGTTGGTGGAGATGGAGGTTCGTGATTTGTTGTCGAGTTACGAGTTTCCTGGGGATGATGTGCCGGTGGTGCGGGGGTCGGCGTTGAAGGCGTTGGATGCGTTGATTGCGAATCCGTCGACGCAGCGGGGGGAGAATGATTGGGTGGATCGGATTTGGGAGTTGTTGGATGCGATCGATTCGTACATTCCGACGCCGGAGCGGGCGGTGGATAAGGCGTTTTTGATGCCGGTGGAGGATGTGTTCACGATTACGGGTCGTGGGACGGTGGCGACGGGTCGTGTGGATCGTGGTGTGGTGAAGACGGGCGATGAGGTGGAGGTTGTGGGTTTGGTGGATACGCGGAAGACGGTGGTGACGGGGGTGGAGATGCACCGGAAGACGTTGGATTCGGGGATGGCGGGGGATAACGTGGGTGTGTTGTTGCGGGGTGTGGGGCGGGATGATATCGAGCGGGGGCAGGTGTTGGCGAAGCCGGGTTCGATTACGCCGCATACGGGGTTTTTGGGTTCGGTGTACATCTTGCGTAAGGAGGAGGGGGGGCGGCATTCGGCGTTTTTTGGGGGGTATCGTCCGCAGTTCTATTTTCGGACGACGGATGTGACGGGGGTGGTGTCGTTGCCGGATGGGGTGGAGATGGTGATGCCGGGGGACAATGTGGAGTTGGCGGTGGAGTTGATCAAGCCGATCGCGATGGAGGAGGGGTTGCGGTTCGCGATTCGGGAGGGTGGTCGGACGGTCGGCGCTGGCGTCGTCACGTCCATCACGAAGTGAGCGCCATGGCCACCCCCAAGATCCGCATCAAGCTCAAAGCGTTCGACCATCGCAGCCTCGACAGCTCCGCGACGAAGATCGTCGAGACCGTGCGGCGCACCGGCGCCAAGGTGGCCGGCCCCGTGCCGCTGCCCACCCGCATCCGACGCTTCTGCGTGCTCCGCGGTCCGTTCTCGGACAAGGACAGCCGCGAGCACTTCGAGATCCGCACCCACAACCGGCTGATCGACATCAAGTCGCCCACCAAGTCGACCATCGACAGCCTCATGCATCTCGAGCTCCCCACCGGGGTCGACATCGAGATCAAGACGGTCGGAGGCCGGTAAACGTGAAAGGCATCCTGGGCACGAAGGTAGGGATGACCCAGATCTGGCAGGGCGACAAGCTGGTCCCCGTGACCGTCGTCCTCGCCGGTCCCTGCCCCGTCGTGCAGCGCAAGACCCCCGAGACCGACGGCTACTCGGCCGTCCAGCTCGGCTGGGTCGAGAAGACGGCCAAGGCCGCCATCCGCCCCGAAGTGGGCCACGCCAAGAAGGCGGGGGTGAAGCCGCAACGCCACCTGGTGGAGTTCCGCGACTACGCACCCGAAGGCGAGGCCGTCACGGTCGACATCTTCACGGCCGGCGAGAAGGTCGACGTCACCGGCACCAGCAAGGGCCGCGGGACCGCCGGCGTCATCAAGCGCTGGGGCTTCTCGGGCATGCCCGCTTCGCACGGTGTCAAGAAGAAGCACCGTTCGCCGGGCTCGATCGGGCAGCGCAAGTCGCCCGGCCGCGTCTACAAGGGCAAGCGCATGGCGGGCCACTACGGCGCCGAGCGCGTCACCACGGTCGGCCTCGAGGTCGTCGAGGTCCGCACCGACGACGGCCTCCTGCTCATCAAGGGCGCCGTTCCGGGCCCGACCGGTGGCCTCGTCATCGTCAAGGATTCGAAGAGGAAGGTGAGTTGATGGCGGTCACGATCGACGTCATCGGGAGCGGGCGCAAGGTCGTGCTCGACCTGCCCGAGCCGAAGGAGGCCGTCCTCCACGAGGTCGTCGCCTGGCAGCTCAGCAAGCGTCGGCGCGGCACCGCGGCCACGAAGACCCGCGGCCGAAGTCGCCGGCAGCACGGCCAAGATCTACCCCCAGAAGGGCACCGGCCGCGCCCGCCACGGCAGCCGCAAGGCGCCGATCTTCGTGGGTGGCGGCAAGGCGCCTTCGGCCCCCAGCCGCGCGATTACGGGTACACGCTCCCGAAGCGCGTCCGGCGGCTGGGCCTCGAGATGGCCATCGCCGCACGCGCCCAAGCCGGCATGCTCACCCTGGTCGAATCGTTCGGGTCAGCGACGGCCGCACCAAGCAGTTCGTCGCCTGGGCCAAGGACAACGGTTTCGACGGCAGCGACCGCATCCTGCTCGTCACCGACGACGAGATGGTGCGCCGCGCGGCCCGCAACCTGCCCTGGGTGACCGCCCTGCCCTCGCGCGGACTCAACGTCTACGACGTCTTGCGCCACGAGCGCCTGATCGCCGACGCGGCGATCTTCGGAGAGGAGGCCGAAGCGTGAGCCCGCATGACGTACTCCTGCGCCCGGTCCTCTCGGAGAAGGCCGTCAGCGAGATCGAGAACGGCAAGTACGCCTTCTTCGTCCATCCGGACGCCAGCCGCACCCAGGTCAAGGACGCCGTCGAGCGCGTCTTCCATGTCGAGGTCGTGCGCGTGAACGTCCTGAACGTCCGCGGCAAGGAGAAGCGCTTGGGCAAGTACGCCGGGCGCACGGCGGCGCGCCGCAAGGCGCTCGTCACCCTGGCCGCCGGTCAACGCATCCAACAGCTCGACGGCCTCACCTAAGGGAGGGAGCACATGGCCACCAAGAAGTACCGTCCGTACACGCCCTCCCGTCGCTTCATGACGACGTCGGACTTCGCCGACGTCACGAAGTCGAAGCCGGAGAAGTCGCTCCTCGCCCCTCGGCCGCGCTCGGGCGGCCGCAACAACCGCGGTCGCATCACCTCGCGCTTCATCGGCGGCGGCCACAAGCGCCGCTACCGCATCATCGACTTCGTGCGCCGCGACAAGGCGGGCGTGCCCGCCAAGGTCGCCGGGATCGAGTACGACCCCAACCGCAGCGCCCGGCTCGCCCTGCTGCACTACCTCGACGGCGAGAAGCGCTACATCCTGGCGCCCGACAAGCTCGAGGTCGGCAGCCGCATCGTGGCGGCCCCGAGGCCGAACCGGTCGTCGGCAACGCCATGCCGCTGCGCTTCGTGCCGGTCGGCGCGGTCGTCCACGCGATCGAGCTCACCCCCGGCAAGGGCGCGCAGATGGCGCGTTCGGCGGGCACGGGCGTCCAGATCCAGGGCCGCGACGGCAACTACGTCACCCTCAAGCTGCCCTCCGGCGAGACGCGGCGGGTCCACGGCGAGTGTTACGCCACGGTGGGCACCGTCGGCAACGCCGAGCACAAGAACATCGTGCTGGGCAAGGCCGGCCGCAAGCGCTGGCTCGGACGCAAGCCGCACAACCGCGGTCGTTCGATGAACCCGGTCGACCACCCGCACGGCGGTGGCGAAGGCCGCTCCTCCGGGGGTCGTCCGCCGGTCAGCCCGTGGGGCCAGCAGGCCAAGGGCCTCAAGACCCGCGACAAGAAGAAGGTCTCGAGCCGCTTCATCGTTCGCCGACGGAAGGAGAAGTGACCTGATGGGACGCAGCCTCAAGAAGGGTCCGTTCATCGACGGCCACCTCCTCAAGAAGGTGGACGCCGCCAACGCCGCCAACGACCGCAAGGTCATCAAGACCTGGAGCCGCCGCAGCACCGTCGTGCCCGAGATGGTGGGGCACACGATCGGCGTCTACAACGGCCGCCAGCACGTGCCGGTCTTCGTCCAGGAGAACATGGTCGGGCACAAGCTCGGCGAGTTCTCGCCTACCCGCAGCTTCCGCGGGCACGGCGGGAAGGGCTGATCGTGCCGGCCACCGCCCAGCTCCGTATGCTGCGTTCGACCCCGCGCAAGACGCGCCTGGTCGCGGACCTGATCCGCGGCAAGGACGTCGCCGACGCCGAGTCGATCCTCAAGTTCACCGACCGTCGGGTGGCCGCGCCGCTGCTCAAGCTGCTGCAGAGCGCCAAGGCGAACGCGGTGAACAACCACGACCTGTTCGAGGATTCGCTGTTCGTGCAGGCCATCCAGGTCGGCGACGGCCCCACCCTCAAGCGCTTCCTGCCGCGGGCTCGCGGCCGCGCGGACCTGCTGCGCAAGCGCACCTGCAACGTCTACATCACCCTGGAGGAACGCCGTGGGTAACAAGATCAACCCGTTGGGCTTCCGCCTCGGCGTCAACAAGACGTCTTCCGCCCGCTGGTACGCCGGCAAGAAGACGTACCCCCAGCTTCTCCAGGAGGACGAGGCCATCCGCGCCGCGATCACCGGAGACGTCGGCCGGGCGGGGATCTCCCGCATCGACATCGAGCGCGCCGCCCACAACGTCAACGTGACCATCCACACCGCCCGTCCGGGCGTCGTCATCGGCCGTGGCGGCGAGTCGATCAAGGCGCTGCGGACGAAGCTCGACAGCATCGTCCCGGGCACGGTCGCCGTGAACGTGCAGGAGATCGGCAACCCCAACATCAACGCCGCCCTCGTCGCCCAGCGGATCGCCGAGCAGCTCGAGCGCCGCTTCGCCTTCCGGCGGGCCATGAAGCAGGCCGTCCAGCGCACCATGGAGTCGGGCGCCCGCGGGGTCAAGATCCGCTGCTCCGGTCGCCTCGGCGGTACCGAGCAAGCCCGGCCCGAGTGGTACTCCGATGGCCGCGTGCCGTTGCAGACGCTCCGCGCCGACATCGACTACGGCACCGCCATGGCGCGCACCACCTACGGCATCATCGGCGTCAAGGCGTGGGTGTTCCACGGTGAGATCGTCGGCGATCGCACGCGTGGTCGCGCCGTGCTGCCGCGTCCGCGGGTCGAGGACGACAAGAAGAAGGCCCGTCGTCGTCCCGCTGGCCGTCGCCGTGACGGTGCACCGGGTGGTCCCGGCGCCAAGCCCACGGGTCCGGGTGGCGCGCGTGCTCGCGTCAGGAAGGATCGCTGAGCCATGCTGCTGCCCAAACGCGTCAAGTACCGCAAGCAGATGCGCGGCCGGATGAGGGGCGACACCAAGGGTGGCGACTACGTCGCCTTCGGTGACTACGGTCTCATCGCGATGGAACCGGCCTGGATCAAGTCGAACCAGATCGAGGCGTGCCGTGTCACCATGAGCCGCTTCTTCCGCCGCGGGGGCAAGATCTACATCCGCATCTTCCCCGACAAGCCGGTGACCAAGAAGCCCCAAGAGGTCCGCATGGGTAAGGGCAAGGGCGCCGTCGAGTACTGGGTGTCGGTCGTCAAGCCCGGTCGGGTCCTGTTCGAGGTGGCCAACGTGACCGAGGATCAGGCCAAGGAGGCCTTCCGGCTCGCGTCCCACAAGCTGCCCATCGAAGTCAAGATGGTCAAGCGCGAGGTCTACGATGAAGCCCAATGAGGCGCGCAACCTCAACGCCGAAGAGAACGAAGAGGCTGTCGCCGAGCGTCGCGAAGAGCTCCTCGACCTTCGTTTCCAGGCGGCGGTCGGTCAGTCGACCAACCCCCGACGGATCCGCGCCGCCAAGCGTGAGATCGCCCGGCTGCTGACCGTGGCCCGCGAGAAGGAGCAGCGCAAGTGAAGAAGGTCCTGCAAGGCCGCGTCACGTCCGACAAGGCCGACAAGACCGTGACCGTGCGCGTGGAGCGACGCTTCAAGCATCCGCTCTACGGCAAGGTCGTCACGGTGTCCAAGAAGTACCTCGCGCACGACGAGACGAACCAGTACGGGACCGGCGACGTGGTCGAGATCACGTCGGCGCGCCCCATGAGCAAGCAGAAGCGGTTCGTCGTCACGCGCCTCGTCGAGAAGGCCCGGGCCTGACGTCATGATCCAACAGGAGACCTTCCTCGAGGTGGCCGACAACTCCGGCGCGCGTCGCATCCAGTGCATCCGTGTCCTGGGGACCGGTCAGCAATGGGTGGGCGGCGTCGGCGACATCATCGTCGCCGCCGTCAAGGACGCGATCCCGCACGCCGCCGTCAAGAAGGGCGACGTGGTCAAGGCGGTCATCGTCCGGACGAAGAAGGAGATCAACCGCGCCGACGGGTCGTCGATCCGTTTCGACACCAACGCGGCGGTGTTGATCAACAACCAGAACGAGCCGCGCGGCACGCGCGTGTTCGGCCCCGTGGCGCGTGAACTTCGCGAGAAGCGTTTCATGCGCATCGTCTCGCTGGCGCCGGAG
>CAVSJH010000028.1:0-22698 GCA_963728245.1 uncultured Trueperaceae bacterium | reverse complement strand
GCCGGCGGCGATGGTGCGGGTCGTCGAGGTCGTACGGACCGGCCGCGAACCGAGCCGTCGAGCTCGTCGTCACCACGCGACCGGCGCCGGACCGGTGCAGGGCGGGCAGCAACAGGCGCGTGAGCTCGAAGTGGCCAAGGTGGTTGGTGCCGAACTGCGTCTCGAAGCCGTCGACGGTGGTGCCTTCGGGGCTGGCCATGACCCCGGCGTTGGCGAAGAGCAGGTCGATCGTGTCGTGCGCCTGGAGGACCTCGTCGGCGAACGCACGGACCGACGCCAACGAACCGAGGTCGAGCGCACGCACCACCACGGACGCGGCGGGCAGCTCGGACATGACCTCCGCATGGGCGCGCGCCGCCTTCTCGGGGTTGCGCGCCGCCATCACGACGTGCGCGCCCTTGCGGGCCAGTTCGCGAACGGTCTCGAGCCCGAGACCGCCGTTGCCACCGGTGACCACGGCCACCCGGCCGCTCTGATCGGGGATGTCGCGCGCGCTCCATGCCATCGGGATGGACCTCCTCCGGCCGACGTGGAAGCGTGTCGACGGCCACGTGCTCGTACGAGTGTGGCATGGGCATCCGAGATGCATGGTGGGCGTACGTGCGAACGCCCGACACCGGCAGAGCGCCGATCAGGCGTCCTCCGGCGCCACCTCGATCACGACGATCCCCGTCTTCTGCCCCGTCTCGACGTAGCGGTAGGCGTCGACGATCTCCTCGAGCGGGAGGACGCGGTCCACGACCGCGCGCAGCTCGCCGCTCTCGAGTCGAGCCGCCGCCGTCTCGACCGCGGCTCGCGGCGCCTTGGGTAGCGGGAAGATGAATCGTCGCGAGCGCATCAGGGGCGACCTGAGCCACAGCAGGAGGTTCTGGTTTCGGGGCCCGAAATCGGTCGCGGAGAAGATCCCCTCCGGCCTCAGGAGCTTGCGCGCCTCGCCGAACTCGGCCTTCCCCACGGCGTCCAGCACGAAGTCCAAGCCGTCGTCCACCCGCGTGTAGTCCTCGGCCGTGTAGTCGACGACCCGATCCGCCCCGAGGGACCACGCCAGCTCGACGTGCTTCGTGTCGACCACCGCCGTCACCTCGGCGCCCCGCGCCTTGGCGAGCTGCACGGCCGCGCTACCGATGGCGCCCGACGCCCCGTAGACCATCAGGCGGTGCCCTCGCCCCAGGGCGAAGGCGTCGAGGTACGTCTTCGCGTACCAGACGCCCTCGCAGACCACGGCCTCGGTGAACCGAACGTTGCCCGCGAGCGGCGCGATCGATGCCTTCCGCGGGCACGCAGAGGTAGTCCGCATGCGCGCCGTCGCCGCGCGAGGGCGAGGCCGAAGACGCGATCGCCGGCGGCGAACCGCGTGACGCCGCTCGCCGACCGCGTCCACGACGCCGGCGAAGTCCACGCCCAGCATCGGGTGCTTGGGTCCGAGGAGGCCGGTCGCCGACGCGCGCCACGCGCGGCGAGCCGCGCAGGTTGCCAGCATCCGTGCGGCTGACCGTCGTCGCGTGCACCCGAACGCGGACCTCGCCGGCGCCGGGTTCCGGTCGCGGCACCTCCCGTAGCGTGACCACGTCGGGCGGGCCGTACCGGTCGGCGTAGGCAGCCCTCACGCCACGCCTCCACAGATCCACAGCGTGCAGGCGACGTCGCCCTCCGCGAGGACGTCTTCCCGCTGCACGGTGAGCCCGGCTCGACCCAGCGCCGCTCGCCAAGCGCGGACGGCTCGGTCGCCGCCAGGGAGGCCCCCATCCTTGACGACGGCGAGACGGCCCCCAGGTCGCAGCACCCGCACGACCTCGAGCAGGCCGGCGTCGCGGTCCTCCCAGTGGTCGATCGAGTCGAACGCCAGGACGACGTCGGCGACGTCGTCCTCGAACGGAAGCCTCTCCGCCGGGGCCTCCACGAACTCGATGCGATGACCGTTCGGGTCGGCGGCCGCCCGCTCGCGCGCGATCACCAGCATCCGCGGGACCGGGTCCACGCCGATGAGCCTGCCGTCCGGCACCCGCGGCGCCAGGCGCCTCAACGCCGAGCCCGTCCCACACCCGACGTCGATGACGATCGCGTCCGGCGCCACCTCGATGGCGTCCACGGCCAGACGGTTGGTGGCGTACTCCCCATAGTGCGTCGCGTACCACTCGGCGGTCTCGGCGGTCCATTCGGTCATGACCCACCCGTCGTACCATCCCCGCGCTTCGCTCGCAGCGGCCGGAGGAAGGCGGCGCCGCACGGTGCACCACGCTGCGGGCGTCGCTGCCCGCCGAGGCGCCGCCCGCCGACGTACCCTGCGCCGCCTGCCGGTGACCCTTTCGTGAACGTTGAGGATGCCCCCGTGATCGCGGCGCCCCTAACCTCACGGCGAAAGGAGATGCATCATGTACACCGATCGAATCCGCACGCTCTTCGTCCTCGCCCTCCTGCTCGCCGTGGGGGCCGCGTCGGCCCAGATGGGGTCCACCTATGCGGTCACCATCACGAACCACACGCCCCAGCCGATCAGCCCCCCCGTCCTCATCGCACACGCCCTCGACTACCAGCCGGTCGTCCCGGGACAGGCTGCCGATCCCGCACTCTGGCGGCTCGCCGAGGACGGCGACGCCTCGGAACTGGCCACGGTGGCGCGGGTGGACACGGGCGTGTTTGAGGTCGTGACCGCGGCGGGCCCGCTCGCTCCCGGGGAGAGCGTCACCCTCGACATCGGCGTGACCGAGGACTTCCACTACCTGACCGTCCTCGGGATGCTGGTGGCCACGAACGACGCCTTCGTCTTCTGGGGCTCCGAGGTCGGCGCCGCGACGATGATGGACGGCATGGGACGGCATGGGCGGCGACATGATGGGCATGGCGCCCGCCATCTACGACGGCGTCGCGCGGGTCTTCGACGCGGGTTCCGAGGCCGACACCGAGTCCTGCGCCCACATCCCCGGTCCGCCCTGTGGGAACCCAGGCGTGCGGGTCACCGACGGCGCCGAGGGGACCATCGAACTCGATACGGGCATCCTCGGCATCGGCGATCTCGACCCGGCAACGCTCGACTGGACCAACCCCGCGATCTCGGTCACGGTCGAGTCGACCGGCGGGATGTAGGCGAAGGACACCGCCCCGCGCGGGCACCCGTCCACCTGCTGCCGGCCGCGGACGCCCCCGACGAGGGGCGTCCCGGCCGGCGTTACCGATTTCGATCGCGGCGCCGCGCACCGGGTTGCCGCTCCCCGACCCTGGAGGTCCCCATGACGCGTCCACGGATCATCGTCGGAGCCCTCGTCGGGTTCCTCGCCGCCGCGCCCCTGACGGCGCTCCTGTTCCTGGCGTGGCGCGCCCTCGCCACGCCGTTCACGCCGTTCGACCTCTTCGATCGCATGGCACGCGTCCTGCCCGGGCCCCTCGTCACGTTCGGCATCGACGCCATGGTGACGGTTCTGCGGTGGGTGGCGCCCGGTTCCGTCGCCGAACTCGCCAAGCCCGCCGAGCAGGGGCTCGCGGTGGCGATCTTCGTCGTGCTCCTGACGCTGGTCGGCGCCGCCGTGTTCGCGCATCGGGCGCCTTCGGCCCCGCTGGGCGCTGCGCACGGCGCTCACGGCCGGCGCCCTCGCGGGCCTCGGCGCCGCCGGCCTCGCTTGGTCGGACGACGTCTCCCTCGCGCCCAAGCTGGCGGGTGCCGCCTGGCTGCTCCTGGTCTTCCTCGGCTGGGGCGCCGCGGTGGGTTGGAGCTGGCGCCGTCTCGCCGCACCCGAGCCGGGCTCGGCGCGGGATGCGGAGGCGATCCGGCTCGACCGGCGTCGGTTCCTCGTACGGCTCGGCAGCGCCACGGCCGTGCTCACGGCGACGGGTGCCGGCGTCGGCGCCCTGATCGGCCGGGTCGACGAGGAGATCCCGACGCCGCGGCGGCAGGCGGCGCGTCCCGACCGTGGTCGGCCACGCACCGCCTACCGAACGCCGGCGCCGACCTCGAACCGGCGCCGGGCACGCGACCCGAGCTGACGCCGCTCGACGACCACTACCGCATCGACATCAACACGATCGCGCCCGACATCGACGGGGACACGTGGCGACTCCGGGTGCACGGGCTGGTCGACGCACCGCAGACGTACACCCTCGAGGACCTCCGCTCGTTCCCCGCGCTCGACCAGTTCGTCACCCTGGCCTGCATCTCCAACCGCGTCGCCGGCGACCTCATCTCCACGCAACGCTGGACGGGGGTCTCGCTCCAGGACCTGCTGCCGGCGTGGGGGCTCGCCCCCCAGGCGTCGCACCTCCTCCTCCGGGCCGCGGACGGCTTCTTCGAGACGGTCGCGCTCGACGAGGTCCGTCGCGACGCGCGTGTGATGCTCGCGTACGCCTGGGACGGCCTACCGCTCCGACGCGAGCACGGCTTCCCGCTCCGCATCTACATCCCCGACCGCTACGGCATGAAGCAGCCGAAGTGGATCGAGTCGATCGAGGTGCTCGACCACTGGGTGCCGGGGTACTGGGTGGAGCGCGGGTGGAGCCGCGAAGCGATCATGAACGCCACCTCGGTCATCGACACGGTGGCGACCGAGAACCTGGTGGAACGGGACGGTCAGACGCTCGTGCCGATCGGCGGCATCGCGCACGCCGGGGTCCGCGGCGTCTCACGGGTCGAGGTGCAGGTCGACGACGGCCCCTGGCAAGAAGCGCGCCTGCGTCAGCCGCTCTCGAGCCAGACGTGGACCATCTGGCGCTTCGACTGGCCGTTCGCCGAGGGGGAGCACACGTTCGCCGTGCGATGCACCGACGGCGACGGCGCGATGCAGGTCGTGGAACCATCCTCCGTGCGGCCCGACGGGGCCACCGGGGTGCATCGGGTGCGGCGGCAGGTGTCGTCCGGTTGATCGGCGGCGCCGCAGCACCGCCACCAGCAACTCCGGCTCGCCCGTGACCGCGTGGACCTCCGCCTCAGGCCTCGATGTCGACGGGGTTCCCCGTCTCGACGCTCCGGATGGCGCCGAAGACCATGGCCAGGCTTTTCAGGTTGTCGCTGCCGGCCGTCTCGGGCGGTGGCCCCCCGCGGACCGCCGCCATGAAGTCCTGCAGGACACCGAGATGGCCGCCGACGCGTTGTCGAGGATCGACCGGCGGCACCTCGACCTCCACGGGTGCGCCCGGGCCCCCGTCGACGAGCGCCTGCGCGCGGACGTCCTCGAACCCATCCCAGACGAGCGAACCGCGCTCCCCCACGATGCGCCAGGCGGCCTCCCAACTGGTCGGAGCGCCGTCGGCGCACCAACTGCCGCGGTAGGTGAAGACGGCGCCGCCGTCCATGTCGAAGAGGGCGACCGCCGAGGAGCCGCTGCGGTACCACGAGTTCGCAGGCTCCCACTCTCGGCTGTAGACGCGCTTCGCCTCGAGGCCCGTCATCGCCCGGGCCGCGTCGAAGGTGTGGATCGCCATGTCGAGGAGGAGGACGTGGTCCATCTCCTCTCGAAAGCCGCCGAAGTGCGGGGCGAGGAAGAAGTCGCAGTGGACGCTCGTCGGGCGGCCGATGACGCCACTGTCGAGGAAGCGCCGGATGCGACGGACCGCCGCCAGGTACCGGCGGTTCTGGACGACGGCGTGGACGCGCCCCGCTGCGTCAGCCGCCGCGACGATGGCGCGCGCGTCCTCGAGCGAGGCCGCGAGCGGCTTCTCGGTGAGCACGTGGCAGCCGCGTGCCAACGCCGGCAGGACGATCGAGGCGCGGGCCGCGGGCACGACGACGTCGAAGACGATGTCGGGCTCGAGGGCGTCGATCGTCTCGATCACCGAGGCGCCGATCTCGGCCGTGTGGAGGCCGAACTCGGTGGCCCTCGAGCGGGCCCGCTCGACGTCGAGGTCGACCAGACCGACGATCGAAAGGTCCTCGATCCGTCCCGCCGCGGCCAGCCACGCGCGCGACATGGCGCCGCAACCGACCAGAATCGCGTTGAGCACGCCGACCTCCCACTCCGCAGTGCGCCGTGAAGACGATTCCCGCTCGGGGAAGCGCGGTCGCACGTTGCCGCACAGCCATCCTCGAACGTCACGGGCGAAACGAGACGCGAACCGACGGCGGCACGATGCGACGCAGATCGTACCTCCACACCGTCCGCCCCTTCAGCCGGTCATGGCCTCGACGATCCGGGCGGCGTGCCGAGGGCCGGTGCCGCAGCAGCCGCCGACGACGCTCAAGGTGGGCCACGTCGCACGCAGCGCGGCGAAGCCCGCCGCGAGCTCGTCGACGTCACCTGCGTCCAACGTCGTGGCCGCGTCGAGCTCGGCGTGGCTCCGGGCCGACGCGTTGGCCCGCAGACCGCGCAGCCGGTGCAGCCAGGGCGCACCGGGCTCGATCGCTCGTGCCACATGGCTCGGGTGGGCACAGTTGATCATGTAGTAGGCCACGCGATCGCCGGTCGCCTCGTCGACCTGCTCGACCGCCTCGCCGACCGCCTGGCCGCTCGGCAAGCGGCCGTCCGTCTCGACCGTGAACGAGAGGACCAGCGGCACCGGCAAGGACCGCGCCGCAAGGGTCAACCCCAGTGCTTCCTCGACGTAACCGAGCGTCGACGCCACGACCAGGTCGACGGGCATGGCGGCGAAGGTGGCCAATTGCGCACCGTGGTACGCGGCAGCCTCGTCGACGGTCATGTGCACGGTGGGCACGTACGCGTCCGACCGCGGCCCCATGCAGCCGGCGATGATGATGGGCGCCGGGCTCGGCTCGAACGCCGCACGAACGCCCCGCAGCAACTCGACGAGTTCATGGTGGAGCGCCACGAGTTGCGGAGCGTCGTAACCGAGCCGCTCGCCCCAGTCGGCGCTGGCGCGCCACGTGGCGGTCTCGAGGATCACCCCCACCCCCTCGCGTGCGCCCAGCTCCGCGAACGAGCGGTAGTGGCGTTCGAGCAGCGTCCGCCCTCCCGGTCGTCGCAGCAGGTCGAACGCCGCGAAGTGCGGTAACGCCACGCCCTCGCCGTAGACGAGCCACGTCTCGAGACCGCCTTCGGCCAGCAGGAGCGACGCGGGATCCATGCATCACTCTGGCGGGTCGGAGCGGTGCGAGGCAAGCGGCAAGGAAGGGCCGTTCGGCCCTCACGGGCTGCACGAGTTCATGTACACCCGCGACCGCCGGGCGTTCCTGGCTGCGGTTCGTGCCCGCGCATGGCAAGCAGCTTCTCGAGATCCCGCAACCCAAAGTGTCGTCCACGCACGGCAACGGTGCGGAAACGGGTCGACAACGTCACCCCTGCATCCTCGCATCGGCAGACGAAACGGAGGCAGCAGATGAGGACCGACGATCGGACCCAAGCCCGAAACCGAGCCCATCGCCAGGAAAGAGCATCCCTCGGTTCTTCACGGACTTCGTTGCTGGTGGGCCCTGTTGGACTCGAACCAACGACCAAGCGATTATGAGTCGCCTGCTCTAACCGACTGAGCTAAGGGCCCATGCTCCGAGACGTGCGGCCCCATGCTACTTGGAGAAGAGCCGCCCGTCACCCGCCCCCCCACACCCCCAACACCTGCCGCACCGCCACGATCTGGCCGACGTGATAGGCGGTGTGATCGATCGCCAGCAGCAGCGTCCGCAGGTAGGTGTGCTTCCCACCCCACGGGATGGCCGCGGTGAGGTCGAGGTCGGGGTGCGTGGCAAGGGCCTGCAGGCGCTCGCGGTCGCGCCGTACCGCTGCCAGGCTCTCGTCCCAGACGGCGGACGAGGGCGGCCCGGCGGTGGCCGGCCAATAGCCGTCGGGCCAGTTCAGCGCCGTGTAGTCGGGATCCTCGAGGTAGGCGACGAAGTCGGCCTGGGCGATGCGGATGTGCTCCACGAGCTCCCATGGCGAATGCGGGAACCCATCGAGCCGGCGTCCACGCGCGTCCTCGGGCAGGTCGGCGACGGCCCGATCGAACCCGACGTGCGCCTGTTCCCAATCGAGGGCAGCGGCGATCAACGATCGTGTGACATCCTCCATGACGTCCTCCCGTCCGCCCGACGACGGTCGCGTGGCACGCGTACCTAGGGACGCCGAACGTCTTCCTATAGTAAGGACACACGTGTTCGCCGAAGCCGGACGTGCGCAACGCGCGCGTTCGAAGCGATGGCGGACCCCACGCGCGTGCATGAGCCCGTCTCGCGACACCCGACGGGTAGGAGGTACCCCGTGAAGAAGGACCCACGACGCGATCGGCGGCCGTCGACCGACGAACCCGCGACCGGCGACGACGTGCCGCTCGATCCCGTGGCGGGCACGTACGGCGGCCTGTACGGCGGGAGCCCGCTGGGCCCCCGGCCGGTCGACCACGTCGACAACGCGCCGGGCACGGACGACGACGTCGTCGACCCGAGCCAGGAACGCATGAACCCCGACCTCGACACGCCCGAGCTACGGCCCGCCGTGCTCGGCCGACTCGAAGGGATCGGGCTGATCATGGTGGTCCGCAACGCCGACGGCACGGTGGCGCACGCGGACGGCACCTGGCGGCCCGGGGACGAAACCGCAAGCCGCCAGGAACTGCGCTCGACGTTCCCAGAGGACAGCATCACCCGCTTCGCCGGCACGCTCGTGGAAGCCCGGGACGAGGACGCGGCCAAGGAAGTCAGCCTCGAGGTGGTCATCCGACGGCACGGCGAGTACGACTCGGACGACGGCCGCACGCTCCACATCGTCAACTTCGAACCCCGCGACTACGCTTGAACGCGCTCCGCGCCCGGGGCTACGTCGCGGACCGGATCGCGGCGACGAGTTCCTTCTTGGTCATCGTGCTGCGTCCCTCGATGTCGAGGTCCTGCGCCCGCTCGTAGAGCTCGGTCTTGGTGGCGTCCTCGAGGCGTTCGCGGGACGCGGGCTTCGTGCGTTGGCCGCGCCGCTGGCCGTTCGAGGACCCCCGCTGCTCGTCTGTCCCGTCGCCGTCGTCGGCGGCGAGGCTCTGCTTGAGCACCTGCATCAGGTCCACGTCCTCGGGCGCCGACGCGCGACCGTCGGAGTCCCCGTCGCTCGACGCCTCGACCACGCCCTCGCCCGCCTTCAGCTTGGCGTCCACCAGGTCGCGGAGGCGTCGGCTCTCCCGGTCGCGCAGCAGCGACCGATCGAGGTCGTCGGCGGCGAGCGCCCCGATCGCCGCGACCGTCTCGTCGAGCACCTTCGCGGGCGGCTCGTCGAGGTCCGGGAGCCCGACGTCGTCGGGCGTGCGCAGCTCGTCGGGGAAGCGGAGCGTCTGCGCGCGCAGCACGCCGTCCTCGGCGATGATCGCGACCAGGTACTCGGTGTCGCGCATCACGAACGTGGCGATGCCGATGCGGCCCTCGTCCTCCATGCTCTTGGCCAGCAGACGGTAGGCCTTGAGCGCGCCCCGGTCGGGCGCCAGGAAGTAGCCACGCTCGTAGAACATCGGGTCGACCTCGTCCCACTCGACGAAACGCGACAGGTCGATCTCCTGCGACTTCTCGGGCGCCAGCCCCTCGAGCTCCTCGTCCTCGACCTCGACGAACCGGTCCTCGCCGACCGGGTAGCCGCGGATGATCTCGTCACGGCTCAACGGCTCGTCCGTGACCGACGAGAAGTAGCGGCGACGGACCGGCTGCCCGTCGGCGGTCGTCATCTTCAGCGACAGGTGCGACGAGCGGACCGCCGGGTAGAGCCGCACCGGCAGCGTGACCAGCCCGAAGGCCACCGTGCCCGACCACATCGGTCGCGCCGGACGGGGGGTGGTGGCGGCCTCAGGCACCGCGCGACCCGGCACTCAGGCTGCGCTCCAGGGCGCGGTCCAGGTCGGCCACCGGCCGCCGCTTGCGCGGCTTCGGAGGCTGCGGCCGTTGGCCCTCGCGCTTCGCCTCGATGAGCTCCAGCACGCGTTCGCGGTACGCGTCGCGGTACGCCTCGGGTTCGAACGGGCGCCGCCAGCATCTCGATGAGTTGGTGCGCCATCTGCAGCTGGCGCTCGTCGATCGGCTTGGCCTTCGGACGCTCGACGCTCTCGAGCGGCACGACCTCCTCGAGGTTGCGAAGCGTGACCAGCACCGGGTACCCGAGATGCAGGCGCAGCGCGCCCACGTAGGCCTTCTTGCGCATCGTCCAGTGGGCCACGCCCTCGCGCCCGGTGCGCTCGAGCGCCGCCGCCAGCGCCGCGTACCGCGCGGCGTCGCCGTCCGGGCCGAGGTAGTACGGGCGCACGTACCAGCGGTGGTCGATCGCCTCGGGCGGCACGAACTGCACCACGTCGATGTCGCGCGACGACGCCGGCTCGAGGTCGTCGAGGTCCTCGGGCTCGAGCATCACCATGTCGCCGTCGCCGGTGACGAACGCGCGCCGGGTGGCGTCGTACGGCACGACCTCGTCGGTCTCGGGCTCGACCAGCTTCTGCGTCACGGGCGTGTGCGTCGACCGTTCCAGCAGCCGGAACCGCACGCTCCGATCCTCGACCGCCGAGTAGAGCTTGACGGGCGTGCGCACGTCCTCGAAGCGGACGACGCCCTTCCAGATCGCGCGGGCCGCCATCAGTCACCGCCGCTCGGCGCAGGCGGCGCACACCACCGTCACCCGTTCCTCGCGCACCTCGACGACACAGGTGACGCACACGGGCGCGTCACAGCGCTCGCAGCGCACCAGCATCTCGCGGTGGAAGCCCTGCAGACAGGTGGCGCAGACCTCGTCGCCGGTCTCCAGCCACCAGGGCGTGCGCGGCGCTCGTCGCTCATCGCAGCCCCACCGCCTCGCGCATCGCCACCGTGATGGTGCGCGCGGCCTCGTCGAAACCGGCCCAAGGGTCGTCGCGCAGCGCCGCGAGCCGCCGCCGCACGTTGTCGACGCGGTACCGTGTCCGATCGCAGCGAGGCGTCGAGCTCGTCCCAGCGCAACGGCACCGCCACGGCGGCGCCCCTTCGCGCGCCCGGGTCGAGAACGAGGCGATGGCGGTGGCGCCGCGCCCGTTGCGCAGGTAGTCGAGGAAGATCTTGCCGCGCTCGCTTCGCCTTCGAGGCGTTGGTCGTGAGGTGGTTCGCGGTCGTCGGCGACCTGCGCTCTCGCACAGCGCGCGCGCGAAGGCCTTGACCTCGTCCCATCCGTGACGGCGCACGAGCGGCACCACGACGTGCAGGCCCTTGCCGCCGGTGGTGCGCAGGAACCCCTGCAGCCCCAGCTCGTCCAGCCGGTCGCGCAGGTCCAGCGCGGCCGCGCGCGTGACGCCCCACTCGACGTCGGGCGACGGGTCGAGGTCGATGACCATCAGGTCCGGCCGCTCGACGCTGGTCGATGCGGCTCCCCCACACGTGCACCTCGAGCACCCCGGCCTGGACCAGACCCACCAGGTCGGCGATCGTGCGCACGTAGGCGTAGTTGCGCGCGTGCCCGAGGCTCTCCTCGATCGGCACGGTCGGCAACTCGCTCGGGAAGCTGTCGCCGGGGTGCTTCTGGTAGAAGCACTGCTTGGCGCGGCCCTTCCGGGCAGCGCACGAGCGACAACGGTCGCTCCACCAGCCCGGGCAGCACGTGCTCCTCGACGTCGACGTAGTACTCGGCCAGGTCGCGCTTGGTGATGCCCTGCGCGGGGTAGAGCACCCGGTCGGCGTTCGTCAGCCGGACCCCGGCCACCGCCGCCTCGCCCTTCCTCAGGCGTGGGCCCGGCTTGGGCTTCGGTGTCGCCGTCCACCGCCACCCCCCGACGCCGCGGTCGTCGCGTCCGCCGCCCTGCGCCCGGACCTCGGCCGGCGTCCTTGTCCTCGCGGACGCCGCGGAAGGTCGGGTGCCGCAGCCGGCCGTCGCGGGTCCGTTCGGTGAACGCCACGTCGACCACCAGCTCGGGGTCGACCCAGGTGACGCCCTTCGCGTCGGGCACCTTCTCGCCGGAACGGCGAGTCCGACCGCGCCTGTGACCGCAGACGGTCGTGCAGCTGCCGCAGCGAACGGTCGTCGAAACCCGTCCCGACGCGGCCGGCGTACGCCAGTTCGGTCCCCGCGAAGGCTCCGAGCAGCAGCGAACCGAAGCCCTGCGCGCGACCCTTGCGGCGGGGTGAAACCGCCGACCACGAACTCGTCCGCGTGGCCGCACTTCACCTTGAGCCAGCGGCGCCCACGGCCCCCGCGGTAGGGGGCCTCCACCCGCTTGGCGATGATGCCCTCGAGCCCCATCGCGCAGGCGCGCTCGAAGACGTCGGCGCCGCGGCCCCTGCACGTGATCGGTGTAGCGCACGCCGCCCGGCCAGCGCCGCATCCCGGCGGACGCGAGCAGACGTTGCAGCGACCGTTTGCGCGCCGAGCTGCGCGACGTCGCGCAGGTCGTGGTCGTCGAGATGGAGCAGGTCGAAGGCCTGGTACGTCAGGCGCGCGGTCTCGCCGCTGCTCAACGCCTCCTGCAGCGCGCGGAAGGAGCTCACGCCGTCGTCGCCCAGCGCCACGACCTCGCCGTCGAGCAGCGCGCGGCGTGCCGGGACCTGGCGCGATCACCTCGGCGATCTCCGGGAAACGATCGGTCCAGTCGTGGCCGTTGCGGGTGGTGAGGCGCACGGTGGCGCCGTCCTTGAACGCCAGGACCCGGTAGCCGTCGAACTTGATCTCGTGGAGCCAGTCCTCGCCCGCCGGCGCCGCGTCGGTGAGCGTGGCCAGTTGCGGTTCGGGCTCCTCGGGCGGTGCGCGCCGCCGGGCGCCCTCGAGCTCCGCTGCCTCCGGCGGCGCCTCGTCGGCCGATCGAGGGACGGTCTCGCTCGACGGGAGGACGTCGGACGCCTCGATGCCTTCGGCGATCTGCTCCATCGTGCGGCCGGTGAGGACGCTCTCGTCGCCGGGCTCGAGCGGCGGTGCGTCCGCGTCGGTGCGCTTGATCAGCAGCCAGTCGTCCTCGTCGCGGCCGGCGCGCCCGCCGGTCTTGGTGAGCGTCCAGGTGCCCTGCAGCTTCTCGCCGTCGAGGGTGAAGTCGATCCGGTCGTCCTGCACGCCCTTCCCCACCGGTTCCCAGCGGCCGCGGTCCCAGAGCATCACCGTTCCGCCGCCGTACTCGCCCGCGGGGATCGTGCCCTCGAAGTCGCCGTACTCGAGCGGGTGGTCCTCGACGTGGACCGCCAGGCGCTTCTCACCGGGCTCGAGGCTCGGTCCCTTCGGCAGCGCCCAACTGAGCAGGACGCCTTCGTGTTCGAGGCGCAGGTCGTAGTGGAGCCGGCTCGCAGCATGTTTGTGCATCACGTACCGCCGCCGACCTTCGGCGCTCGGCTGGGCGCCGGCCGGCTCCGCGGTGCGGTCGAAATCGCGCTTCTTGCGGTACTCGTCGAGCCGTTCCATGCGTTCCTCTCGGGCGCCGCGTCCGTGCGCGCCGGTCCCACCCACGCTAGACCGGAAGGGGCGTCCGACCCAGGTCAACGGTCATAACGTCCCTGTCGACGTCCACGGCGCGCGCCTACGCTGGTGCGATGCCCCGAGCCCCGCTCGTGCTCCCGCGCGCCGTTCGCGGCGCCGCCCCCGACCGATGATCGCGCCGCCGCCCCCGCTGCCGATCGCGCCGACGTCGTCGGCCACCCGCTGGTGGGTGCTGCTGGGCGTGACGACGGTGCCGGTCGCCGTCATCCTGGGATGGCGCGCGGTGGCGCCGTCGCTCGACGTGCAGCTCTCGAGCGTGTTCGACACGCTCGTCGTGGCCGCCTCGATCGCCGTCGTGGCGAGCGGCGCCCGGCTGCTGCGGCGGCGCCACGTGACGTGGGCCGCGGTCGCCGGGCTGGGGTTGGGGCTGCTCGTACCGTTCACCGGCTTCTTCCCGCTGCTGGACTGGCTGGTGCCGCCCGGCATCGAGCGCGCTTGGTCGGCCCTGGGCCACGGCGTGGGTGTCTTCGTGGCCCTCCTCGCGGGCATCGTGATCGCGCGGCGCGGGGGCCCCGTCCGGCTGCGGCTCGCCGGGGGCGACGTGCGCTCCGCCTTGAGAGGCCTCGGCTTCGGTGCGCTCGTCGGGCTCCCGCTGGCGGCCTTGAACGCCTTCGCCAACGTCCTCGTGCAGGGCCGACCCTTCGTGTGGCAGGCGTCGGCGTTCCCGTTCGTCGAGGCGCTCGAGCCGGGCTTGGTCGAGGAGATCGTCTACCGCTTCGCGCTCCTGGGCGTCGTCTGGTGGGTGTTGCGCCCCTACTGGGGTCGCCACGCCGCCGCCCTGGCGGGCGTCTTCGCCCTGCTCGTGCACACGTTCGCGCACAACGGCGAGCTGCTCCTGACCCAACCGCTCGCCTACCTGGGCTTCGGCGCCGTGCTGGCGGTGGTGTGGGGCGTTCCGCTGACGGTGCTGGCCCTGCGCCGCGACCTGGAGAGCGCCGCAGGGTTCCACTGGGCGCAAGACGCCGTGCGCTTCATGGGCGGGCTGTAGCTCAGCGCGGCGTCGCCGCGATCGGCACCCGATCGTAGTTGGTCAGCTCCACGAAGCCGACGCCCGGCCGCTCGCCGCGCACGTCCACGGCACCTTCCCAGTAGACGATGCGGGTGGTGGCGCGGGTGTCCATCTCCTGGTCGGCCACCATCGGCACCACCAAGACCTCGACGTCGTGCGCCGGCACCCGCACGCGCCAGCCGGCGGGGTACGTGGCGGTGGTCGTCGGGGCTGGTCCAGGTGGCCCCGGTCGGCTCCAGCACGAAGTCGTCCTCGGCCAGGGGGAGCGTGCGGCCGTCGGCGGTGACGTACGAGCCGGCGGCCGAGGCGACCGCGCCGTCCTCGCCGCGGATCAGGTACAGCATCAGGTCCGCGCCGTCGTCGAACTGGAGCGCGAACCAGTCCCAGCCGCCGAACAGGTCGATGCGGAAGTCGCCCCACTGGTGGTCGAACCAGGCTTGCCCCTGGACGGCCGCGGCGGGGCAGGCGCGCGGCAGCGAGCACGCGCCGCGCAGGCTCCCGGACACGTCCATGCGGGTGTTCGACACGTAGTAGCTCACCCCACCCGGACCCATCGACTGGATCCCGGGCGGGTCGCCGTGCAGCGACGCCGGCTTGGTGGGCTGCAACACCAGGTCGAGCGCGTACCCGCCCACGTCGAAGGTGATCGCGTGGCCGACGCCGTCGTCGGCCCGAGCGGCGCGCCAGCCACCGACGAAGACGTCGAGGTCGTCGTACGAGGCGTCCGCCCGGAAGAGGTCGTTCGAACGCTGACCCATGGCGTGCTGCCCGGCGTCCAGGTCGACGACTGCCGCGTGCGCGACGAACCCCTTCTCGATCAGGTACCGCATCGGCACGAGACCGCCGACCCGGTACGCGGGCGGCACGTACGCCTCGAAGAACGTGAGCTGGAAGCCGAAGCGCCGGCCGTCGTCGGTCTGGAGGTGACCGACCCAGTACCACCACTCGATCGGTGCGAGGTGGGCCGCGTCATCGCGCGGCAGTTCGACGGGAACGACCGGGTACGGCACGTCGACGACGCGCGGGGCGCAGGCCGTGAGGAACAGCGCGCAGACGAGCAGGGCCGAAGTGCGCATGCGCTGACGTTAGCGCACGTGGGCGCGGACGTTCCGCGGGCGACGTCACGGTGGCGACCGTGACGGTCGACTACTCGCAGGCCCGCTGCGGATCGACGAACAGCTCCACGCCGCGCGCCTCGAACGGCGCGAGGGGCTGCGCCTCGCCTTCGAGCGCCAGACAGTTCCGTTCCAGCCGCAGCGTCGTCAGCTCGACCAGGCCGGTCAGGGGATCGACGTCGCGCACGAGGTTGTCGGCCAGGTCGAGGACGCTCAGCGCGGTGAGCCCCGCCAGCGGGCGCACGTCGTCGATCCGGTTCCGACCCAGGTCGAGGTTCGTCAAAGCCGTCAGGTCGGCGAGCGGCGTGAGGTCGGTGAGGTCGTTCTCGGCCAGGGCGAGCCGGCTCAGCCCCTTCAGGCCCCGCAACACCGTCACGTCGTCGAGGCCGGTCCGGTTCAAGGTGAGATCGACCAGGCCGGTGAGCCCCGCCAGCGGCGCGATCGACAGGAGGGTGTTGCGTTCGAGGTCGAGACGTTCGAGCGCGACGTTCTGGGACAACGCGCTCACGTCCTGGATGCGGTTGCGCCCGAGGCGGAGGCTGCGAAGCGCGTCCAGGCCGCCGATCGCAGCGATGTCGCCCAGCTCGTTGCTGCGCAGGTCGAGGCTCTCGAGACGGGTCAGGAAGAAGGCGAAGTTGGTGTCCAGCAGGAGGTTCCCGCTCATCGTGAGCGTCCGCAGCGCGTCGAGCCGGGCGAGGGGGGTCGCGTCGGCCACGAGGTTGCCGTCCAGCCCCAGCACCTCGAGCTCGCCCAACGCCGCCAGCGGCGCGATGTCGGCGACCAGGTTGTTCTGCAAGGAGAGGCGCTGGAGCGCCGCGAGGTCGCCCAGTGGTGCGATGTCCTCGATCTCGTTGTCGCGCAGGTCGAGCTGCACCAGCCTGGTGAGCGCGGCGAGCGGGCCCACGTCGACCAGTCGGTTGCGGCGCAGGTCCAGGCGCGTGAGCGTGCCCAACCCCTGGAGCGGCGCGAGATCGCCGATCTCGTTGGACGTCAGACCGAGCCGCCCGAGCCGCGGCAGCCGGCCGATGGGCGTGAGGTCGACGATCCCGTTCTGGGCCAGGTCCAAGCGCGTGAGACCCACGGCGTGCTCGAGACCGGTGAGGTCGCGGATGCCGGCGTCCTCGGCGGTGAGCCGGCGCAGCGACGCGACGTCGCCACACGTGACGTCACCCGCGTCGACCTCCAGGGCGGCCCGGACCGCTGCGGCGAGGTTGGGATCGGGGAAGCGCAGTACGGCGTCGGGCGTGCTGCAGGCGGTCGCGTCGACCACGGCCGTCGTGGCGCTCGGCGCGCAGGCGACCAAGAACGTGAGCACCAGGGCGACGATCGCGGCCATCTCGTTCCGTCTCATGGAAGGCATCGTACGTGACCCGCATGAGGGGGCGACAGGCGCTCGCGCATGCGCCCGCCGCGACGCCGCGATGCCCGTAAGCTGGACCGAGCCGCCAACCGACGACAGGCGGCGCGCACCGGGGAGGGGGCTCGATGGCAGCACCGTCGGCGACGCACGGCACCCTCCTGGCGGTGCGCGACCTGGGTCGACGGGTCGGCGACGGTTGGATCTGGCGCGGCGTGAGCTTCGCCCTCGCATCCGGCGAGCGGCTCGCGATCACCGGGCCCACCGGAGCCGGCAAGACGCTGCTGCTGCGCTCGGTGGCCGGTCTCGACGTCTTCGACGAGGGCAGCGTCCGCTTCGACGACGTGGCGCTGGACGACTGGTCCATGCCGCGTTACCGCGCGCAGGTGCGGCTGCTCCCCCAGCGACCGGCCATGATCGACGGCACCGTCGAAGCGAACCTGCGCCTCCCCTTCGGACTCGCGCTGCACCGATCGCGCCCCTTCCCCGAGCGCGAGGCGCTGGCGATGCTCGAGCGCCTCGACCGCTCGCCCCGGTTCTTGGCACAACCCGCCGATCGTTTGTCGGGCGGCGAGGCACAGCTCGTCGCGCTCGTCCGCACGCTCCTGGCGAGCCCGAACGTCCTGCTCCTCGACGAACCGACCGCCTCGCTCGACGAGGCGACCGCGCGCTCGATCGAGGCGCTGGTGGACTGGTGGCTCGAGACCGGTCCCCGGCGAGCCACCATCTGGACCAGCCACGACGTCGCTCAGTTGGGACGCGTCGTCGATCGACGGATGGAGCTGAGGGCACCGTGACCGGGGGCGCGTACGTGCCGATCGGTCTGGGGCAGCTGGCGCTCGCCGCCGCGCTGATGGCGATCAACGTCGGCCTGTCGCTTGCGCTGCGGCTCGGGCTGACGCGGTCGCTGATCGTCGCTTCGGCGCGCATGACCGCGCAGTTGCTCCTGATCGGGCTGGTGCTCGGCTGGGTCTTCGCGCTCGAACGGCCCCTGCCGATCGTCGCCATCGCGCTCGTGATGACGACGCTGGCGAGCATCGCGGCCGTCCAACGGACCCGTCGTCGCTTCGTGGGAATCTACTGGAACAGCCTCGTGTCGACGGCGTCGGCGGCCTTCCTGGTGACGGGCTTCGCGCTCCTCGGCATCCTCCGGATCGAACCGTGGTTCGACGCCCAGTACGCGATCCCGTTGCTCGGCATGGTGCTCGGCAACGTCCTGAACGGCATCTCCTTGGCGCTCGAACGGTTCACGGAGGGGGTGACGACGGGGCGCGACCAGATCGAGCTGCGCCTGGGCCTCGGCGCGACGCGCTGGGAGGCCGCCCACGGCCTGGTGGCCGACGCGCTGCGCGTCGGCATGATCCCCACGATCAACGCGATGATGGTCATGGGGATCGTGAGCCTGCCGGGCATGATGACGGGCCAGATCCTGGCCGGCGCCGACCCCACCGACGCGGTGCGTTACCAGGTGGTGATCATGTTCATGATCGCCTCGGCGACCGCGCTGGGCGCGTTCGGGGTGACACTGCTGGCCTTTGCGAGGCTGTTCGACGAGCGCAGTCGGCTGCGCCTGGACCGGGTCCGGCGCGTCGACGCGCGGTGAGCGGCGCCGCCGTCGGGGCGATCATCCGGGCCCGATGGTCACCCAGTCCCCGCTCCGCCCGCTCTCGAAGATCGCGTCGATGACGCGCATGTTGGCGAGCGCGTCGGACAGCGGCGTCGGCACCGGCGTGTCGTCGAGCACCGCACGCGAGAAGGCCTCGGCCTGCAGCGTGTACTGGTCGACCCGGTCGAAGGTGGTCTCGAACACGTCGGTGCCGTTCGCCAGCCACGCCTTGCTCGGACCGTCCTGGGGGGCGTTGAAGGGGATCTCGAGCTGCAGCCGCCCCTCGCTGCCGTAGGCCTGCACCGTCTGGTGGGCCTGCAGTTGGGTACCGCACGTGAAGGTGGCGGTCCGTCCGCTACCGAAGTCGAGCAGCGCGCTGACCAGACGATCGATGCCGAGGTCGGGGTCGACGTCCACCATCGCCACCACCCGCCCGGGCTCGTGGCCGAACAGGAAGCGCGACAGCGAGACGTCGTAGGAGCCGATGTCCATGAGCCCGCCGCCGCCAGCTTCGGGCTGGTTGCGGATGTTGTCCGGGTCGAGCTTGAAGTACGAGAAGTGCGAGTGGATCGTCTGCAGCCGGCCGAGCTTGCCCTCGTCCACCCACCGCTTCGCCAGCATCCACTGGGGATGGAGGCGGTACATGAACGCCTCCATGACCTTGAGGTGCGGATGGGCGGCGGCGGCGTCGGCGAGGCGCTGCGCGTCGGCCGTGTCCATGCCGAGCGGCTTCTCGCAAAGCACGTGTTTGCCCGCCTCGAGCGCCCGGATCGACCAGTCGACGTGCAGGTGGTTGGGCACCGGCACGTAGACGGCGTCGACGTCGGGGTCGGCGAGCAGCGCTTCGTACGAGCCGTGCGCGCGGGGGATGCGCAGCCGGTCGGCGGCCGCGCGCGCGGCGTCCGCGCTGCGCGAGCCGATCGCCACGACGTCGACGATCGGCGACTTCTGCATCGCGGGGATCACCTTGGACAGGCCGATGCGGGCGGTGCTGAGGATCCCCCAGCGAAGACGGTCGGGCGGGCGGTGGTCGGACATACGGGTACCTCCGGGCGTTCGCGTGCCGTCACGGTACCGCCCGACCCGCGGCGAAGCGCGCCCGGCCCGGCCGCGCGCCCTCTCGCGACCCCCCCTACAACGCCGCCTGGATGAACACCAGCACGAACAGCGCCACCGTCTCGACCACGCCGATGGCCATCAGGTAGTTGCCGAACCCCTGACCGGTCTCGCCGAGCGCGTCCGCAGCCGCGGCCCCCACGCGTCCCTGCAACCAGGCGGACGCCGCCATGGCGCCGCCCCCGAAGAGCCCGACCGCCCAGCATCGCTGGCCAACCGACGACGCTCGCCCGCGGCGAACTGCTCCCCGGCGGCGCGCACCATGGCGTTCATGAGGATCATCCCGTAGATCGTCTGCGACAGCGGCGCGCCCACGAACGTCACCAAGATGAAGGGCACGGGCTTCTCGAGCGCGTAGCAGCGCTTCCAGGCGCCCACCGCGGCCAGCCCGGCGCTGCCGGTGCCGAGCGCGGAACCGATGGCGGCCAGGCCGATCACGGCCGCGGCACCGGCGTGGCCGAGCGACAGCATCATCTCGGGGTCCATGAAGGATCTCCTTCCGTGCCCCGAGGGGCGGAACGGGCGAGCGGGCGGTAGGGGTGGCCGGTCCAAGGCAAGCCCAGATGGCCGGCGAACTCCAGCGTGTTGAGACGGACCCCGTGCACGAGCACCCCCATCGCGGCCAAGAGCACGTTGAGCGTGTGGCCGAAGAACAACACCAGCGCGGTGACGACGCCGCCCACGGGTCCGGTCAGACCGAGGCTGGTGGCCAACTCGTTGAACGCGCCCGCCACCGCGTACGTCGCGGCGCCCACCGCGAACAGGCGCACGTACGAGACGACGTCGACGAAGTTGTTGACGAGCGAGAGCGGCAGGACGGCGTGTTGGAACCACTCCGAACGCAAGCGCCGCCATGGCGTCGTGAACAGCGCGATCAGCACGACGCCCACCGCGAAGGCGATCCAGACGAGGCGCGGGAACGGATCGCCCAGCACCAGCTGACGCGCCAGGAAGTACATGGTCCAGGTGGTCGCCACCCAGCCGACCTCAGCCAGCGCGCGCGTCGTGTTCAGGAAGCGCACCACGTTCCAGACGTGGGCCAGCGTCAGGTGGACCGCGCCGATGGCGAACGCCAGGCCGATCACGTTGCGCTCCTGCGTGAGCCAGTCGAGCCGCAGCGCGGCGAGCACCGGCGGCAGGGCCTGGAGACCGAAGACGCTGCCGCTGGCGACGCCCCAGACGATCGTGACCACCGACAGGAGCCGCATGAGCGCGATCACGCGCCGGGGCGCGGACGGGTAGCGAAGGCGTCCGAGCTCGGTGAGGACCAGGAACAGCGCGCCGTAGCCGGCGTCGCCCACGATCATGGCGAAGAACAGGCTGAAGAAGATCAGGAACGGCACGCTGATGTCGACCTGCCCGTAGGCGGGCACCACGCCCAGGAACGAGAACAGGGGCGCGATCGGCCGCGCCCAGCGCGGGTTGCGGATGAGCGTGGGCGCCTCGGCCGGGTCGCGCACGTCGGACACCCAGACGCCCCAACCGCACGTGACGGCCAGGGCCCGCAGCCGCTCGACGTCGTCCTCGGGGACGAAGCCGCGCAACATGGCCACGGCTCCCAGGGTCGACATGGCCGCCCGTGCCTCGGCGAACTGCAGCGCCTCTTCGGCGCGCCGCAAGGAGTGTTCGACGGCGCCGCGGGCGTCCGCGAGCGCGGCGATGCGCGCCACCGTGGTCTCGAGCGAGCGTTCGATGCCGGCGATCTCGGCTTCGACGTGGGCCAACGAGGTCTCCGGGATCGACACCTCGTCGGGGATCTCGGCGGCGTCGACGACGGCCGCCGGCCCCACGAGCGCGAGGGTGCGCTGGCGCCGCCGGCGGCCCAAGAGCACCCAGGTGGCGCCGTCCACGTCGGGCAACGCGCGCCGCGCCGGTGGGTGGACCAGGCGGATGGCGATGCCGTCGCCCCGCAGCCGGTCGATGGCGGCTGGGTCGAACGACCCGAACGGCGTCAAGCGCTCGCGCTGGTGCTCGAGCTCGGTGCGGGTGACGCGCAGGTCGTGGAGCCGGCCGGCGAGCCGTTCGACCTCGTCGACCACCTCGGCGACGGGGACGGGCGAGCCGGCCACGGGCGCCACGGCGGGTTCGGAGGCGGTGTCGCCCGCCGCCGCGTGGGCGCGCTCGTGCCCGCGATCGGCCTGCGACAGCACCTCGGCCGCGTGCCGGATGACGCCGAGGCGTGCGCGCAGCGCCGCGACGTCGTCGTTGCGGCGCGACGCGGTCTCGGCCACGTGCATCACACCCACGTCCTGGAGCCGCTCGACGGTGATCGCGCGGTCGCCGCGGGCGGCCACGATGAGCACCTCTTTCATCGGCACGATCACAGCGAACGCTCGCGTTCCACGCTCTTGCCCTTGGCGATCTTGGCGCGCACCACTTCGGCCGCCTGTTGGTCGCCGAGCGCGATGCGGATGAACCGCAAGTTGCTCTGCGCCTCGGGGATCTTCACCTTCTCGAACACGTTCACCCGCTGGCTGGTGCGCCGCAGCTCGTCGGCGAGACGCGAGCGCCCCTCGGCCAGCACACGCCGACGCAGCCGCAGCTCCAGCAGGTTCTCCAGCACGATCAGCGCGTCGTCCACCCACGGCGGCGTGGTCTCGGGCGGCGGCACCCGCCGCTGCCACGCCACGCCCTCGAAGGTCGGCAGGCTCACGCCCGCCACGCTCGCCTCGCCCGCGTCGATCCGCTCGATGGCCAGCCAGGCCTCGAGCGGTTGCGGCTCGGCCCACAGCTCGATCCAGGGGCTCAGCGCGCGCCGCAGCCGACCCTCCTCCGCGGCGGCCGCCTCCACCGCGGCGTCCACCCGCCGCAGCTCGAGCTGCAACTGCTGCTGCTTGAGCCGCAAGGTGGGGAGGTAGCGCTGGTAGCGCGACAGCGCCTCGCGTTGCGCCTTGAGCTCGTGCTTGCTGGCGGAGACGCGGCTCATCGGGCTGCCGGCCAGTGCCGGTCGAGCAACGCGCTGGTCAGCCCGGTCTGCGCCGGTTCGAAGCACTCGGCCAGCAAGCGCCAGCCGACGTCGAGGGCGGGCTCGAGCGGCAGGTCGATCTCCAGGTCCATGAGCTGCGCTTCGAAGGCCACCCCGTAGCGCAGCAGTTGCTCGTCCCAGTCGCTCATACGGAAACCCATCGCGCGTTTCTCCAACGTCTCGCGGTAGGCGGCGTAGAGCTGGATCATCGTGTTCA
>CAVSJH010000027.1:0-38803 GCA_963728245.1 uncultured Trueperaceae bacterium | reverse complement strand
GCACCGAATCGCTGTCAGTAGGCGTCCTGCGCGGAGCGACGACTCCCGTGATGACGAGACCCAACTGAGCTTGCAGTGGTTCGGGGAGGCCGACTTGAAGCACCCTCGGTTGCCACTGCGCTCACGCAGCTCGCTCGGCCGGCGAGCTGACCTGCGACTGAGCCCGGCTGCCGACACCGAGGCGCAGAGAGGATTGATCGGCCGCCGACAGCGCCGGGGCGAGCCCGTCCGCGTGTGGCCTAGAGGAGGCGCCGGCTACAGATCTTCGCCGGTGGGGTCGCGCCACCGGGTCTTTGTGCCCGGTGCGCCGCCCCGAATGCTCTGTCGTCCGGGTGTAGCACCCTTCTGGCGAGCGTTGAGTGCGCCGACGCCAGGCGAGGCGCCAGTTCAGGGTTGCGTGGCACTGGGCTTGGTCAGCTGCGCGCGTCGTGCGCGGACCGCGGCCTCGATCGAGTCGGCTGCGTGCTCGGGAGGCTCGTGTTCCCAGATCCTGACGACTGTCCAGCCGTGCCCTGCGAGCGCGGTGTCCACGCGGCGGTCTCGATCCACGTTGGCCTGGAGCTTGGATTTCCACCAGGCTGCGTTGGCCTTGGGTAGGACGCGGTGTTGGGGGCAGCTGTGCCAGAAGCATCCGTCGACGTACACGGCGACGCGCTCCTTGGGGAACAGGAGGTCCGCCTCGGATCGCACGTCACGGACTGCGCGACGATGCAGTTGGTAGCGGAGGCCGCGCGCGTGCAGTGCGCTGCGGATGGCGCGTTCGGGGCCCGTGTCGCGCGACCGGTTGGCGCGCATCGTGGCGCTGGCGCCCGGCGAGGAGGGAGGGGGCGTGCGGCCGCGGCGCGGTTCAGGCGGCGGTGTCGGCGGTTTGCTCATCGGGGTCGGCGTTCGCGAGCCTCACGAGGAGTCGGTCGCGCAGCTGACGATCATCGCTGATCACCTCGTCGACCACGCGTAGGATCGCGGGCCAGTCTCGGCTGATCTGAATCGCGTCGGGCGTGGCAGCCAGTCGCGGGTCTCCTGCGTCCGAGGACACCTCGAGATGCTCTCGGTAGCGCTCCTGGGCGACGGCGACGGCTCCGGACGCGATCGCTCGCAGCTCGGGACGCACCTCCTCGGGAAAGCGCACGCGCATCTTCGCCACGTCGACGCCGAACCGATGCTCCTCCCCGATCGGGAGGTCGACGGCGATGCGCGCGAGTTTGGCGTGCTCATCGAGGGTCCGCAGGCGATTCCAGCCGCCGGCCTGCAGCAGGCGGTCGCGTCGGTAGACGTAGAAGCCCTGGTGGCGGTTCCAGCGATGCGGTCCCGCGCTTCTGCGATGGGCCTCCGGGGAGCTGAACAGATGCTGGGCCGGCAGGACGTACGGCGTCACGGCCAGCTCGAGTTCGGCCTGGTCTGAGGTGAACTGCAGCGTCTGCGCGGGCAACGCGCGCGTGTGCGTCTCGTCGCGGGCGAACGGGTCCCACTCCGTCAGGGCGCGGCCGTCGACGCGGATGCGCAGACGGTCCTTGGCCGCGAACGCCTCCCCGCTGAGGAAGCGGTGGAAGACCATGGCGAGGTGATCGGTGGCCTCGTCACGTGCGGTGGCCATGACCTTGGCGGTCATCCCGGGTGTGGGCCGGGTGGGAAGGACCCGGTCGAGAGCCTCCCACAGGACCACGGTTCCCCCTTGGTCGGGGAGCGCGTCGAGCAGGTGCGTGGGGGCGTCGCGTGCTCGGATGCGGCCCAGGTCCCAGGAATCACGGTGCAGGACCTCGTCGAGATCCCATCGGCGGATCGTGGTCCTTCGCGAGGCGCGGTTGCGCGACGCGACCGTCAGTCGCCGACATTGCGACAACGACGCCGTCTTGAGTCCGAGTCCGAAATGCCCGAGGGCGCGTTCTTGGTACTCGACGCCGCTGCCGTAGCGCATCGCCTCGTCGAGCTGCGTCGGGGTCATGCCGATGCCGTCGTCGGCCACGCGCACCCAGGAGGCGGGACCGTCGGGGTGGAACGTCACGTCGATCTCGCGTGCGTTGGCGTCGATGCTGTTGTCGATGAGATCGGCGAGCGCGGTCGGAAGGTCGTAGCCGATGTCGCGAAGGCTCTGCATCAGCCGCCCGGCGGACGGCAGGACGGTGACGAACTGCTCGCTCACGCCGCTGCTCGTTGGGGTGCGAGAGGTGCCGTCACATCGTCGGTCCTGCGTGCGGCCCGTGACGCAGCGCGAGCGCAGCGGGCAGGAGCCGCACTGCGGCTGCGAGAGCGTGCAGATCGATCTCGCCAGGTCCAGGAGGGCCGTGTTGAACGGCTTGTCGGGACCCTGCGCTCCTGAGAGGCGGTGCAGGTCCAGGCGCAGCTGGAATCGACGGCCGTCGGTGTGGCCCGTGATGCGGGACGCCACGCGTGCGGTGGGGCGGTCGACGAGGACCTGTCGTCTGCCGCACGCGAAGGTCAGGACCGCCCGGCAGACGTAGTCGCCGACGCCCGGGAGAAGGATGAGCTCGGACTCTGAGGTCGGGACCTCGCCATCGAAGTAGCTGACCAGGTCGTCGGCGATCTGGACCAGCAGCGTCGCGCGCCCTTCCAGTCCGATCGCGGCGAGACGTTCGGCCGGAGCCTCGAGCTCGACCAGCGCCGTGGGTGTCGGCGCCAGCTCGGTGAACGCCCGGTGGATGCGTTCGGCGTCGCGCGGGCGGGCGCGCGACAGCGCCAGTTCGCCGACCAGCACCTGCCAGGGGTCGCCGGAGGTCCTCCATGGCGGCGTCCACGTGTCCGCACGTGCTGGTGCCAGGTGGTCAGGAGATCGCGTAGATGCTGTTCGGAGCTGTCGGGGCGTGCGCGGCGTGGCTGGGCGAGGGTCTGCATCACCGCATGTCCGACCGCTTCGGCGAGCAGCACGGGCACCGCGTTGCCGATCTGGCGGTAGCGGTGCGTCTGGGTTCCCGCGAACTGGAAGGAGTCCGGGAAGGTCTGCACTCTCGCCGCCTCGCGCACGGAGAGTGTGCGGTGTTGTTCGGGATGGATGTACCAGTAGCCGTCCTTGGCGATGTGGGCGGTGATGCTGCGACACAGGCCGTCCCAGTTCAGCCGCTTGTACTTGTCGGTGAAGACGTCTGAGCGATATCGGCGCAGCCGTTCGGGGAGATCGACGTAGGTCTGTCCCTCCCCCAGGAGACGAAAGGCTTCGAGATCGTCGGGGCGCACGTCGCGACAGATGTGCTCGGTGATCGCTTCGTCGTCGGGCGCCTTCACGTGCTCTCGCATCAGTCGCTGCAGCGCGGAGGTGATGCGCCCGGGGTCGTAGGAGAGTCGTTCGCCGCGTTGGGCTCGGGGGATCGGCGGGAGATCCCCGATGGCGTCGCGGAGCGTCGCGAGACCGTCGATCGGTTCGGGCCAGCGGGGGCGACGCCAGCCGCGGAATCCGAGCAGGATCAGCCGTTGACGGTGTTGCGGGACGCCGAAGCGGAAGCTGTCCAGTACGCGCGCCTCGACGCGGTAGCCGAGGGCTCGCAGCGATTCGTAGAGGCTGGTGAGCACGGCGCCGTCGTCCCAGCTGGGAAGGTCGGGGACGTTCTCGACCATCACCGCCTCGGGGTTGAGGTGCTCGACGACCGCGACGAACGAGGCCCACAGGTCGGCGCGGGGGTCGTGGCCGGAACGCATGCCGGAGGCCACGAGGTCGCGGAGTTTCGAGCTGCCGGCCCGACTGAAGGGCTGGCAGGGCACGCCGCCGGCCACGAGGTCGACCGAATCGATGCCCCAGGCGGTCAGCGCGTTGAGGAATTCGGTGGGGTCGGACAGGTCTCCTGACCAGGACAGCCCGGGGAGGTTCGCGGCGTGGGTGCGGACCGCCCAGTCGTCGGAGTCGGCGCCGACGATGACGTCGAAACCGGCGCGCTGCAGGCCGAGCGAGAGCCCTCCGGCTCCGCAGAAGAGGTCGACGGCGGTCGGTCGCCGCCGGTCTCGCACGAAGCGGTGCACGGCCGCCAGGTCGGCCGGTTCGGGGCTCTGCGGGTGGCGTGCCGGTCGGGCCGGTAGCCCGCGGTGGTGGGCCACCTGGGGGCGGCGGCGCGGGTCGGCGCGACCCTCCATGATCTCTTCGCGACCCACGCCGTCCAACTTAGCGTTCGCGCCGGATCTCAGCACGCAGACCGGCGGGTGCGGCGAGGGGGTGCGCGGCCGATGCCTCCCGGTGGCGTCGGCGGGCGGGCGTCAGGGCGTCCAGCCCAGGCGGCGCGCCTCGTCGAGGATGCGCTTGGCGTGGGGCCCCTGTTTGGGCGAGGGCGGGCGCCCGCGGCTGACGCGCACGCCGATGTCATAGGCGAGCTTGCGCTCCCACGGGTTGAGGTTTGAGGTCTGCTTGGCCCAGTTGGACAGCGAGAACCAGACGTCGCCGCTGAGCGCGGCGAGCTCGGCCATGAGCGGATCGCTCGCGTCGGGCTCCCGGGCGGCGCCGTTGGTGGAGGGGCCGAGGGCGAGCAGCCCTTCGACCACCGCCGGCGGGGCGCTCCATGGCTTGTCGCGCATCGTCCGCCAGCATTCGGGGCGTTTCGCCCACTCACCGACGTTGGCGCCTGGCGGCGCCTCCTCGACGATCACCGCCCACGCCAGGCGCGAGAGGTCGACGATGGCGTCCTCGAGCCCGGGGTCCAGTGCCTGGCGCGACCAGATGCGCGACAGGTCGACGCGCTGGCTGGTCGCGTGGGAGAGCTTGGCGATCGAGTAGGCGACGAGGTTCGCCCGGTAGCCGCCGTATTGGAGGGTGGTGATCAGCTTCTCGGTGCGCTTCCACAGGATCGCCTTGGCGACGAGGCGCTCGAAGTACGTGATGGTCGGCTTGACGGGTCGCTGACGAAGGTCGGCCATGAAGACGGTGAAGTTCTTCTGTGCGCCGCGGGAGACCTCGTGGGGCAGCTGCTCCCAGGCGTTGGCGAACTTCGCCAGGTCGGTCTTGGTGAACTTCTGCGTCGGTGGGTGCGTGGTCTTCCAGGCCTTCTGCCGGGCCGGGGTGCCCTCGCGCTGGTGGGCGTCGGCGTACTGGCCCCTGGCGCGCTCGTAGAACCATCGGGTCTGTCGCATGGAGTCGCCGGTCGGTGGCGTCCACACCGTCCGCGAGAGGTTCTCGATCTCGATGTGGAACGGCTCGTTGGAGGAGAGGTCGGCCTCGCTGACCTTGTTCTGGCTGTTGGCGTAGCGTGAGATGAGCGGGACGATGTGCTCCAGGCGATCGGGGGCGACGACCGTGACCTTGCCCTGGACGGCGACGGCGCTGAGATCGACCGCCGGTGCGACTGGCACGATGGATCGATGCCGTCGTCTGTCCTCCGTTGACGATCTGCAGGTCGCGCATGCGGGCGATCCCGCGCCCGCCGCCGGGCAGGTCGACGAGCGACACCTCCGACGCGGTCGCCGAGATCCCGTTGTTGTAGGCCAGGAAGCGCTCTGGTTCGTCGCGCAGGGTGTCGCGGATGCCGCGGTTGACCTTGCCCGTCGCCTGCAGGAACGACCGGACGTTGAGTTCGAGCAGCCGCGCCTCGTACTCGTGGTAGATGTCGGCCAGCCACGCGGCGGGGAACACGACGAGCATCGCGTCGTAGTCGGCGTCCGGCGTACCGGTCGTCAGGCACGGAAGCGGACGGCCGAACCGCTCGACGAAGTCGACGGCGATCGGCTCGCGCGGTGACCCGGAGGTCTCAAGGCGCTGCAGACGACGTACGTCCCAGACCGAGCGGCGCACCTCCAGGCCGTCCTCCTCGGCGAATTCGCGGCCGATCGCGCTGCTCGTCGCGTCGGTGAGCACGAACAGCCGGATCTGTCTGATCGTGCCCGCGAGCTGACGCACGTGCAGCGCCATGCCGTGGGCGTCCGAGGATTCCTCGAGCTGCTCGTGGTAGGGCGCGTCACGGCAGCGCTCCCAGAACGTCATCATCCGACGAAATGCCGTGTTGACCTCGACCGGGGCCACGAGCGCGGGCGGCGCCTCGCCGCGGTAGAGGGTGCAGACGAGGTTCAGGGTGTCGCCGTCCTCGATCCCATAGCCGTGCACCTCGATGCCGCGGTCGCGCAGGTGACACGGCACCGCCTCCTCGAGCTCGCCGGCCTCGATGAGGATGTCCACGACGTGCCGGGTGAACACCTCAGAGCGGAATTGCTCGGAGCCCTCGACGTCGGCCTCGAGCAGGATCGACTGTTGCAGGTCGACGGCGTAGGAATCGAGTTCCTGGTCAGTGCGGGGCATCGGTGCCCTCCTTGAGAGCTGCCGTCAACATCGACGGCTGGACTTCGTGGTCGCGGCATGCGTCGATCGCCAGGCGGTAGCGGACCGAACCGACCCCGTCGGGCAGCCCGTCCTCGGTCAATCGTGGAAAGTCGCCGGCCACGCGCATGACGCTCAGCCGGCGGAGCGTGTAGCCGTCGTGTTGATAGCGCGACGCGTGGGCGTCGGAGTAGCCGCTGGCGAGGAGCAGGTCCTCGAGCAGGTCCTCGACCGGGCCGCCGGCCGCGAGGCCGCGGACTGCGTGCACGATGTCGGGAAGGGTCTCGCCGCTGCCGTGCAGCATCTCGAGCGAGAGGTGCACGAGATGCAGGCTGCGCAGTCCCGCGTCGTCGAGCTGGCGCTCTCCGTTGATCACCACCACTTGGGGTTCGTTGGCGGCGCTGACCTTCGTCTCCACTCCCGCACCGTGGTGTTCGAAGTCGCGGGGGGCGTCGTCGGGCCCGGTCCACGCGGCGACGGCCGCGGGGACACCGATCGCCGGCGCGAGGACGTCGCGCAGGGACCACAGCTCCCCGTAGAGGCCGCGCTGGCGCTGCGGCGACAGGCCCTCGGGCGCGCGTTGCAGCAGCCGTGTCCAGCGCAGGAAGCGGTTGAGCAGCCCGGCGACCGCGTGCTCCTCGTCCTCGCAGCGGCGCAGGACGTCGGCGATGTCGGTGCAGACGGTGGCGAACAGCGCCGTTCCCGCCGCCTCGCGCAGCTCGAGCGTGAGCGCAATGCGCCCGGGCTCGCTGGGCACGGGATGCGCGGCGAGCGCGATCCCACGCGTTCCGTCGGGAAGATCGGTCGGTGAGGCCGCGGCGCCGACGCGAAGCTCCATGGTGCGATGGGGGTCGCGGCGCTGGGCGGCGATGAAGAGGTCGACGCTGGCCTGCGGGTGGATGCGCTGCATCATCCGTCCGCTGCGGTCGTCGGGCAGGCGGCGTTCGAGGGCCTCCCACTGCGCCTCGAGACTCACGCGAATTCTCGCTCCCAGTAGCGGCGCGGCACGACGTAGCTGATCGTCGGCGCGCCGGGACTCTCGGGGAAGCTGATCGCGAAGCCGATCAGCGGCCGGTCGGTGTCGAGGTCCGCCGGGCTGGGGTCGAGGGGGTAGAGGATCAGCAGCCCGCGTCCGACCGGCCTGGCCCGGCGGACGTAGGGGCCGAGAGGCTGGCCGGGCGCGCTTGCTCGCTCGCGTCAGGCCCCGCTCGAACGCGATCCGGGTCAGCGTCTGGGCGCGTTCGGTCTCCGGTTTCGTCGAGGTCGAGACGCTCGTCGGCGGGGCTCACGAGGCGACGGATCGCGTACACGTCGGGGTCCCGCACGGATTCCAGCGGGTTGCGCAGGGTCATCCCGACATCGCTGTTCGTCCGGCGAATTCGATCTGCTTGTCCTGCGCCGCCTGCGAGTTGCTGACCAGCGCGACGGTCCACTGCGCGAGCTCGCTGGCGGAGAGCCGGTCGCGCACGTAGGTGGCGAGGAGCCGTCCGTTGGCCTTGGTGGCGGTCTCGCTGGTGTGCAATGCCTCCAGCAGGTCGGCGACCGCGCTGCCCGGAACGTCGCGCCAGATCCGGTTGCCCGTCCTGTCTTTCGCTGGCATCGCAGTCCGGCCTGTGACTGGCGCGCGAGGAAGCCTTCGACCTCGTCGGTGTTCCGACCCTGGAGTTCGCGGTCGCGGCGGAAGGTGATCGTCTCCACGATGTCGCCCGAGAAGGAGATGTCGAGGCTGACACCTGAGCGCATCTTCGCGCGGGCGGTGACGAGCAGGCCGGCGGGGCTCCTGCGGACGAAGAGCGCGAACTGGCGAGGATTTGATCGGACCGCCGCCATCTCGTCGAACTTGTTGTTGAGCTCGTCGTTGGCGACCGTGATGTCGCGGTACCACAGCTGCAGGTCACCGGTCGTGTAGAGCCGTACGAGGTCGTTGTAGCCGCCGCGGTAGCCGAACCAGCGGCCCATCTGCATCAGCGTGTCGTACATCTTCGACGCGCGCAGGTAGTAGCTGACCGACAGGCCCTCCAGGGTGAGCCCGCGGCTGAGCTTGTCCCCGCCGATCGCCACGACGGAGACACCGTCGGGGTGGTCGGCGTAGGTGAGCGAGTCGCCGGCGGTCCCGTTGATCTGGATGACGCGCACGCGCGCGGCCGACGCGCCGAGCGCGGCGTCGACGGCCGGCCACGTGAGCGGTTCGCCCCGCAGCGCCTCGGGCATGCGCCGTGACGTCGCGACGAAGTCCTGCTCCCACAGCTCGCGCAGCTCGCGCCGGATCGCGTGACCCGGTCCGCCGTATTGCAGCGCGTCGGTGATCCCCTCGATCTCCTCGACGACCTGCTCGTAGACCAGCGCCTGGACGTCGACGAAGCGCGTGACGTGGACGAGCATGCTGTTGTGGACGCTGGTCTGTCCGCGCGCGGCGCGTGCCGCACAGACGAGCACGAACGCCCGCAGGGCCTCCTTGAGCGAGGCCGGCGGTTCACCTGGGATTTCGGTCTTGCGATGCCCGGTACGCAGCCAGTCCTCGCTGTCCAGGACGGTCCGCACGACCGGCAGGCCGGGTCGCTCGTCGCCGTCGGCCTGGTCGCCGGCGACGCCGAACACCTCGCCGGGCCCGAGGTAGTTCGATGGTGGGGGCATCCGCAGGATGAACGACCGCGGGAAGAGATCTTCTCCCCATTGGGGGCTGCGTTGCTCCTCGTCGATGAAGATGTTCGCGAACGGCGTCGCCGTGTAGGAGACCAGCGACGAGCGGTCGAACGAGTACAGCAGCAGCCGGATCAGGCGGTTGATCTCGCTGGGGTTGGTCTCGGACAGCACCTCGTTGCTGTCGGTGTCGAGTTCGAACTCGATCTCCTTGGTGTTGACGCTCGCGTTGTCGGCCTCGTCATCGATGACGAGCAGCGGGAACCTGCGAACCACGCGCCGGCCCGTCTCGGGATCGCGCTGGCCGTTGGAGGACGTGACCCAGTCGATGAGGTTGGTGAGGATCGTCTTGTTCTTCTTGACCACCAGGATCACGGGGTCCGAGCCGACGCGCATCGCCACGCGGCTGGCCACCGCCCGTGAGAAGTCACCCCTCTCCTCACTGGAGGTCAGCGTCATCGCCGGCGGGTGATTTCGACCCCCGGCGCCCACGCCGATCGCGCGGTTGGTGTTCGCGAAGGCCTCGGTCGTTCTGGAGTCAAGACCGAGGAAACCCTCGTCCAGACGACCCTGGGTCTGGCTGCGCAGACTGTTGTGCAGCCCGGCCAACACCACGATGAACCGATACCCGGCGTCGGCCGCCTTGCAGATCAGCCCCGTGTAGTTCGAGGTCTTGCCCGACTGCACCTGACCGACGACCATCCCGCGACGATCCCACGACCCCTGACGGGCGGGGTCCCCGATGAGGTCGAGGATGTCGTCGGTGAAGCGATCCATTCCCCGCACGACGTCCCCTGGGAGCCGCGTCATGTTCCAGTCGCGGTAGGCCATCCAGAACGACCAATCGATGTCCGGGCGCCGACGGTCCAGCCACGGCTCGTGATCCTCGTCGGGATCGGTGAGCACCGACGCGTCCTCTTGGAACACGCTCACCTCGGACTGCAGCAGCCTGAGGAGCTGCTCGCGGTCGACGGTGACACCGAGCGCCTGGACGCCGGCGATCGCGACGTTCATGGCCACCTGAAGCTCCTCGGGCGTGGGCGCCCGGAACTGCGACAGATAGGTGACCGCGAGTCGGCGGGCGGATTCCAGGGGGTCGTCGGTCACGCCGCGATCTCCTCGCGGAACGCCTGCACGAGCTCGGGGTGGCTGTCGAAAGGCTCGATGTTCGCCAGCGCCGACAGCGCGATCTCCGGTGGGGAGCCCGCGGCGACCATCGCCCGGTGTGCGTCGCGCAGCAGCTCGGCGACGATCGGCTGGTCGCCTTCGAAGGGGCGGGGTCGACGCGCGTCGGGATGCTCGCGGCTCTCCATCACGATCGTCTCGATCGGAAGGTTCTCCTCGACCAGCCGCAAGGTGGCCTCCACCGAGCGCGCCGCCTGCTCGTCGATGCGCGTCAACGACTGCAGCACCGGGTGCTGGCGATTGACGCGGAACGACGTGGCTCCGTCGCGTCCGCTGTGCACCTGCCAGACGAAGCTCAGCGTGGCGTCTCGGGTGGCCGATCGTGCGATGGCCTTTCCGCGGAAGCGATAGGCGTCGCCCGCCCGCTGGCGGGTGGCCGCGGCGATGCGCCGCAGGTCGTCCTCGAGCGATCCGGGTATGCGCGCCGTGGCCTTTCGGACGTCGATCTGCCATGCCTCATCCATCGCGTTGTCCAGATCGACTCGGATGCGCGCCAGTTTGTGGTGCTCCTCGCGCTGCATGCGCTTGAGACCCAGCCAGCCTCCGGCGACGAGCAGCCGGCGCGCCCGGTACACGTAGAAGCCCTGCTGCTGGTTCCACCCCGCCGCTCCCGCCCCGATCCGATGCTCGTCCGGGCTCAGCTTGCTGACGTGAGGCAGCACGTATGGCGCGACCTCGACGCTCCGTCCCAACAGGCGCAGCTGCTCGGTGGGGAGCCGAAGCGTGCTCGGCTTGTGCTCCATGAACGGATCCCACGGTTCGACCACCGAGTCGCTGACCGAGATCGTGAGACGATCGCGGCCGCTGAGGAAGCGGTGAAAGACCATCGCCAGGTGTTGATGCACGAGACGCGCATGGCCAAGAAATCGCGTCTGGGCGCCACGGTCATCCTCCTTCGCGACGCCGACCAGGCGGTCGAGTCCCTCGATGACGACGGCCGTGCCGTGGCTCGCCGGCATCCGGTCGCCGAGGGCCGCCGCGGCGTCGTTCGACGCGCCGTGCAGCAGCGACCAACGCCCCGTGGCGGCGACGTGATCGAGGTCCCAGCACCTGCTCTCGGTCTCGGTCGCGGCGGTCTTTGAGATGACGGTCAGTCGCCGCCCCTGCGACCACGCGGCGCTCTTGAGGCCCAGCCCGAAGCGACCGAGGTCGTCGGCGGCGCGAGTCTCGAGCGGGCTGCGGCTGCCCAGCCTCATCGCCTCGACCAGGGCCGCGGGATCCATGCCCCGCCCATCGTCGATCACCGCGATCAACGAACGCTCACCGGCCCAATGGAAGACGACGTCGATCGAGTGGGCGCCCGCACTGATGCTGTTGTCGATCAGGTCGGCGATGGCCGTCGGCAGCGCATAACCGAAGGCGCGCATCGACTCGATGAGTGCCGCCGGATTGGGCGGCACGTCCTCGGACGGCGCGCTCATCTCGCTACCGACGCTCATGCGGATGTTGATTATTCAGGAAGTGGTGTGTCAGCGCGGATCGCGAGGCGAGCAGCATCAGGTCGCGACCGACGACGTCAACGCCAGGTCGACGGGACGTTCGCCACATCGGGGTCGCCGCGCTCGTTGAGGCGGTCGGTGATGTCGGTCCAGTCGGCGCCGCGTGGCAGCCCGAGCGCGGCGGCGACGGCGGACGGCGTCTCGTCGTCGACGGTGTCCGGGTCGGCGCCGACGTCCAGTGCGAGGCGACGGATGCCCGTCTCGCGGTGGCGGTCGACGGCGCGGACGACATGACAATGGCGGGGCTCGGGGCCGTCGAGGGGCAGGAACAGCAGGTCGCCCTCGCCGCAGCCATGGGCCACGGCGACGCCACGCAGCGAACCGAGAGTCGGCTGGATGGCTCGACCAGGAGAACGTGACCACGGTCCCGTCGTAGTCAAAGCCCAACGTCAGGTCGGGCTCCAATCCGACGGCGTGGGCGATCGGACGACGCAGCGGCCTCCCGGACCCGCGCAGCACCTCGAATCCGACGAGAACGCGCAGGTTCCAATAGCCGTCACGCAGAAACACTCCCGGGCACGAGTCGAGTGGCTGCTGGCGCTCGTAGACGACGTCGGGATCATCCGGACCGCGCAGCCTCAACCAGCCCGACGGTTCACGGACGAACCGACGGTCGCTGGCGTACGAACGCACCGACTGCGCAGAGACACCGAACTCCTCCACGAACCGCTCGACGAGTTCCTCGAGGTTCACGCGACCCCCGGCGCGGTCGATGGCCTGCTCGATCTCCTCAAGGATCCCGGTGTACTCCTCGCCGCCCCAGATCCGCAGGCCGTAGCGCTCCTTGCCTCGTCGCATGATCCGCGGGTCCGCCTGCACGGCGTTCAGCAACGAACGAGGATTGGCGTCATACCCGACCGCTTCGTGTAGGTCCTCGGGGGACATCGGTTCGCCTCGCAGCGACAGAACGGCGACCGCCTTGTCGTTGAGCGATCCGCGCCACACGATGTGTTGGTCGTCGAGCATGCGCAGGTTGAGATGGGCGATGAGGCGCGGTCGTGTCTCCGGTGGGGCGGCCAGGTCCGCCCAGAGGCCCTCCAGCATCGCGGCAGGAACGACCGTTCCCGGCTCCATCGCCGTGACCGCGTTCTGCGCGACGGCGAGCGCCTGTTCGCCGCGCTGATCGAGCAGCAGTCCGGCGACCTCAACATGGGGTCCCGCGAGCGACATGAGGATCCGCGCGCGGAACGCGATGTCGGGATGCCCGATATCACTCGATTGCCGCGCGGCTTCTTCGGCGAGTGACGTTGCGCGCCCGGGCTCTGCGACGTGCCCGATCTGGCGTGCCAGTCTTGCTGCCAAGTGTCGGATGGGCGGGCCGCTGTCCTGGTGTAGTCGGCTCTCAATGAGCTCCCGCGCCCGGGTCTCGAGCTGTCTGACCCGTTCCCGCGTGATCTCCCACTCGCTCGCGAGCTCGGCAAGCGTGCGTCGTCGCCCATCGGCCGGGAACACCCGGCCCTCCAAGATCGCGCGCTCCCGAGGGGGCAGCGCGAGGAGGTGCGCCCATGCCGTCTCGTCGGGTTCGCTTACGTTCGCGACGTCCGCCAGCTCCAGCTCGAGGAGCCGCTCGAATGCATCTTGCGCCGGCCTGGAGAGCTCTCCGGCGCTGAGGATCTCCAGCGCCTCACGCAGGGTCCGCGCTCCCGCTTCCCACGCCATCGTGGATACACCGCGGATGTCCGAACGAAGTGCGAGCGCACGCGCTTGGCGAGCGTCGGCCTCGCGATCGATCCGATCGTCATTCTCGTGGGGAATCGACTGCTCGTCTGACGAGGACTCGCTCGCAGGCTCCACGGGCACCGCCCGCAGGCCGGGCGTGAGTCCGAGCTGCGCCCAGCTGACGAGGGTCATCCGGATGATCTCGATGAACGTCTTGGCACCCAAGTTCGGGATGGTGGAGATCACGAGCGGCGTCGCCGACGCCAGCTCAGGCCACGTCGCTCGCCCATGACGTCGCAACGCGTTGTGAGCTCGCACGCTGACTCGGTACGCCGGACCCGGCTCGGGCGCACCGCTCAGCCCCGGCAACAGTTCCTCGAGCGATCGACCGTAGAGGTCTTCACGCGCCCAGAGGGCATGAGCCAAGTCGTCTGCAAGCGGCCCGCTGCTAGCGATCGCACGGAGCACCGAGACGCGGAACAGCGGCAGCGGACAACCCGACCAAGTCGTCGAGCGTCGGCCGGAGAGAATCGTCAGTGATGGCGCTCATGATCGTAAGAGACGTCGCAACGTCCAACCACCCCCTCGGCACTCACGGCGTCGATGCTTTAGCACCGACGTTCAGGCGATGACGCAGCCTTCCCCTGCGAGCGCAGATCCGCAGCTCAAGATTGCGCCGGGGGCGACCAGTCGAAATCGGTGGCGCGCAACGTTCCCGCGTCGACGTCCCAATGCTCGTCGACGACGGGTGACCCGCCGCTGGCGCGTGGGTACTCGAGGCTGTCGGACAACTCGATGCCGTGCAGGACGTACAGCGCGACACGCCCGCGGTGCTCGCGGGCGTGGCCGACCTCGCCGACGGTCAGGTGGATGGTCCGACCCGCCCCTGTGGTGCCCTTGACCTCAACGTGGACCTCTTCGCCGTCCTCGGCGAGGCAGAGTAGGTCATAGGGGTGGTTGCCGGAGACGTCCTGAACCTCGAAACCCCGGGCGACCCAGTGGGCGGTCGCCGCTTCCATCGCCCGATCCTCGATCGCCTTGCGGGCGCGGGCGTCGGCCATGTAACCCTGGCGATGTGGCGGGCTGCTCGGGGGCTTGACCCTCCCCGCCCGGTCGCTGCTCGTGCCGCGGCCAACGTCGTCGGCAGCGAGGTAGCGCTCCAGCTCGACGGGGTCTTCCGTGCCGGGGCCCGCCAACCAGAAGGTCACCCGTTTGTTGTTGTTGCCGCTGCTGGACAGATCAGGGTCACGAGCGGCCTTTCGCATCGCCCGTCCGAAGGCACGGCGCAGCTCATCGGGGTCGTGGGCGGCGACTTGGATGTCGTAGGTGAAGTCACCCTCCAACCGGCGCTGAGCCGCATCGGGGTACAGCCTGAGCGCAGCGCTCGACGTCACCTGCGCATCGGTGATCCGCACACCGCGGGCGCCGAGGCGGCGCAACAGGACGCGCAGCCCGTCGGCATACTGCGTGTTGCGCTCGTTGGGAGCGCCTCGGGCGCCGCCACGGGACTCGATGGTCAGCGTTGCCCGCCCGTCTTCAAGGCCGGCGTGGAACTGAGCGTCGAGCTCGACACCAGCCTCGACGGGTCTCATGCGCCGCTCCAGCTCATCGGCCCTCCCTGGCTTTCTGCAGGTCCCACGCCTCCCGATGAGTGTCTGCCCACGCAACTTGGTCCAGTGCAATCCGTGTTGCACCCCAGCGCCCTGTCTGCTTTGACTTGAACGCCACCGCCAGATAGCCGTCAGGGTTCTCAGCGACGACGCAGTGCGTCAGGAAGACCCGTCCGCATTCCGGGCAAGTCTGTTTGCTGTCGTGATGGTGCAGATGACCTCTGCTCGTGAACGCCACAATCTCTCTCGCGCCTCGATGACATCAGGCCGGGCACGAGCATCATGTCAGCGACCATCGAGCCTGTCGACGAGAGGCCTCGGCGCAGACGAGCTCTCAAGGGTTGCAGTCCCGGCGCCACCCGGGCCGCAACCGAGCGCCCCGCTCGAGGCTCGAAGAGCTTTGCATCCGGAGGAGCCGCGGACGTCGTCGTCGACGGCGGGCAGCGCGATCCTGAGCGTTACTGAAGCTTCGCGCGGGCGTCGAAATACGGCTCGATCACTGTCGAGCGTGATCGGTCCCAGTCCCGCGCGAGAACCTCCCATGGAAACGCCGGCCAGACCGCCGCAGAGGGTGGCGTGCCCGTCAGCTCGGCAATGCGGCGGCGCATCTCCTCGACCAGGTCGTCGCGACCGAGTTCGCGAAAAACGGCGAGGTTGAACTCGGCACCGCGTGAACTGGCCCAGATCCCGATACCCGACGTGGACGTCACGCCGTCCAGCGGCTCGCGTGGTTGATAGTTGCGGCCGGTCCTGCCCGCCTTCACCGTCAAGCCATGTTCGGCGGCGAAGCTGTCCATGCGCTCGAGAAGCTGGTGGAATTCGGCCGGCGCGTCGGCCAGCGGTGCCGTGGCTGATCTCGACGACGAGCTCGGCTCGGCGATCCACGAGGGGACGAAGGCGGTCCGTGGCACGAGCACCGCGGATGGCCCGTCGCCCGCGCGGAAGTAGTCGACCTCGACCGCGAAGAACGTCATCCGAGCCCCGTCACTGAGGTAGGTCATGATCCGCCGCGTCCGCTCGTCCAGGTCACGTCCGACGTAGAGGAAGACGAAGTTCCCGGTGTCGAGCGCCGAGTCGACACCGGTCAGGAAGGCGTCGGAGTCGAACGGCGCATCGAGCAGTGCGCAGCGTTCCGCCACGATGGTCTGGAGATCTGCTGCGGTCACGGTGCCGTCACGCATACAGCGTCGCGCGACCTCGTCGAGGCTCTTGCGCCAGAGGCTCGCGCCGTAATCCAGGACTTGGGCGACGACCTTGCGGACGTCAGGGTTCTCGGTGCCGCGTTTGAACTCGATGATCGCCACGCGACCCTGGGGATCGGTGGCGATGAGATCGATCGGTCCCGACCCGAAATCCACGTCCGTCCCGAGCGCAACCAGCGGCCCCAGCCCGAGATCCTCCGATGGCAGCACCTCCGGATGCGCTGCGATCGCCGCGTGGAGCTCGCGCTCGGTTTCGAACCGACTCTCCACGGACACGCTCAGATTGGTTCCGTCCATCTGCAAGATGCGTCGCGTCACGCCCAGATCTTTTCAATTGGAGGCACGGCGCGCGGTGGCGCGTTCGTGCCAGCGCCAGCAGCCAGCCGTCACCGACAGCCTGGGACAACGAGGGCGAGCATCACGCATGCGTCTGCTGACGGCCCTCAGGGCCGCAGCACCAGTTCAGACGGTCTGCCCATGCAACCAACCGGTAGGGTGGCCGCTTGCCACGACGGCAGGTCGACTTGACACACACTGAGCGAGGTAGGCGGAGATGACGATCATCACCGACGCGGTGGACACCTGGAAGCGGCGCCTGGGGGATCTCGAGAAGCAGATCGCGCCGCTGACGGAGGAGGCGGAGCAGCTGCGCACCGCGATCACTCGCCTCGAGGCGATCGAGCCGAGCGGCGCCGGCCGACGCCGCTCGTCGAACGGCGCCCGGGCCGCCGGACGCCGCGGCGCGGCGCGCACGCCGACCGCCCGCGCGCCGCGTGGGCAGAACCGCCAACTGATCCTCGAGGCGATCAAGAGCGAGCCGAAGACCGCCGGTGAGGTCGCCAAGGAGACGGGCATCGGCCGCCCCACGGTCTCGACGACGCTGACCAAGCTCGTCAGCGACGGCGCGGCGGTCAAGGCCAAGCGCGGCTACAAAGCCGCCTAGCCTCGCGTCCGTCCGCCGCGCCGGCACGCTCGTGCCGAGCCGAGTCCGTTCCCATCCGCCCGCGCGTCTATCTCGGGCCGACGGGTGGACATCGGCACACCCAGCGCTTCGCGGTCGTCAGTCTCACCGCCCCACGTCGGCATCACCCGGCTAGGTCGGCGTGGACGACGAAGTCCCGTGCGCAGACCGGACCCGCGGGAATCCCTGGTGAGCAGCCCGCAGTCTCGGCCGGTCGCTGGCGTCGGGTCACTACTCCGCGATGAGGCTCTCGATCGCTTCCGCGGTATCGGACGCCGTTGCGGGCAGCCGTGCAAACACGGCTCGCTGGCCCTCGCGGGTGAGCCAGGGGCCATGCTGCTCGGCGGCTGCCTGGTCGGTCTTGTGCGGCGGGTACGCAAGGGCTCCGAGAGGTACGTCGTGGCCGGAGAGATACGAGGTGAGCTGGTAGAGGTCGCCGCGGTCCACACCGCTGGGGCTTCCTTGCCACGAGCGTAGCCGCTTGTACTTGGCGTCGATGACGGCCTGCAAGGCGCCGGTCGGCGTTCGGATGAGGATGTCCGGCTTAAGGCGACCTAGCTGTGCGCCGGGGTGGCTTTGCGAGTGAAGCAGGTGCGTTCCCTCGCGCTCGGCGGTGCCGTGCTCGACACGGCCGGCGCCGAATGCGCGGCGCGCGCAGTGCACGAGAAATAGCTCCCAGAGCTCGGCGACATCGATCAGGACACCGGAGGCGTCGGCGCGGCTGGACGATGTCAGGTGGCCGTGGCGTCGCGCGATCTCGTGGGAGAGCAGCGCGACCAACTCGAAGCGACGGGTTATCGGGGGGTAGCGCACCCCTCGCAGCTGCTCAAGCTCGGGCAGCTGGGGCTGGGCGCCGACCGTTCCCCGCAGCTGGCTGAGCACGTCCCCGGTCAGGCTCGGGCGCCATGTCGGCTTGGCTGGCAGCAGTGATCGAAGGGCACGGTCGGCGAGCACGAGTACTCGGGACACGGGGTTGTCGAGGTCACGTTCGGTGCGGGTGGTCGCGACCAGTGGCCGTCTCGCGGCCCGGTGACGGACGGTGGCCGCCGTGTCGAGCCGGCCGCGGACGAAGACGTGGTCGTGGTGTGAGGTGCGCCGCAGTCTGGGACCACCGTGGCGAGCGGCATCCGCGAGCGCGGCCGACCAGACGCGGTCGATGAGTTGGACGATCAGCGGGCCTTGCGATGCGGTCGTCGCGGCCTTGGGCACGATGCTGAGGTTGAGGGCGTGCGCGAGCCAGGCGCCGATGACGTCGATCCCGAGCCGCGGCTCGATCCGTAGTTCGCGGTCCTCGAAGCGCAACTCGCCGATGAAGCGGCCGGCCCACCAGTTGCCGTCCGGTCCGCGCGCCAGCGCCGGGTCGTCCTCATCGTCGGAGCGGCTGTTGGCACCGGTCAGGCGCAGCACGTGATCGTCGTCCTGCAGGCGGTCGGCCAGGCGCGCGAGCCACGCGTCTTCGGCGGCGTCGGCGGCAGCTCGCGGGGAGAGGTCGGCGAAGACGACGGGCTCGCTCACGCGACGGTGCCGGTCATCAGGACGTCCTTTAGCCGGTGAAGCTCGCCGGTTGCCGTGTCGGCGTCAAGGCCGCCGAGGTACTGCGCGAGCAGTGGTTCGAGCGAGAACGTCCACAGATCCTCGATCGAGGGCCGCGGCTTACCGCGGGCGCTCCACAGCACGCCGCCGGTGAGCTGTTTGCGCCCGCGCAGCCATCGGCCGGCGAAGAACGCGGCGTCGAAGAAATAGGTGTGCCCGAGCTCGTACTGTGCTCCGAGGTGTGGTGACAGCGCGATCTGCTGGTTGAGCAGCGCGGCGCGCTGGGCCAGCAGCGTCATGTCGCCGACGGCGCGGTCCCACCCCCACCTCTTCGGTGCATGCTCCGGCCAGCGGTGCTGGTTGACGATCAGAATCGGGCTGGGATCGAAGCCGGCCGGGCGCCAGAAGAAGCGGCGGCGCAATGCGAAGTCGAGCTCCTCGACGGACTGGTCGATCAGGTTCATCGTCCCGATGACGAACAGGTTGCCCGGCAGCGAGAGCTCGACGGGGTCATCGCCGGCGTCGATGCCGGGCAGCAGCGCCGGAGCCTCGCGGTTCTCCAGCAGGCTGAACGCCTCGCCGAAGAGGCGGCTGAGGTCGGTCCGGTTGATCTCATCGAGCACCAGAACGACGGGAAGCCGATCGGTCTCCGGCACAGCGGTCATCTGCGCCACAAGGCGCGGGAGCACCCCGTCGACGTAGGCGGTGCTCCCGTCGGCTGCGAGACGCAGCCCGCGGACGAACTCCTCGTAGCCGTAGCCTGGATGCAGCTGCACCCAGTGAACGTTGTCGGCCACGTACTGGTCCAGGACGGCTTGGGAACCAAAGAACCGCGCGGTGCCCCACCGTTCCAGTGCCACGCGGCGTATCAGGCGATCAGCCAGCTCGCGAGTCCGGTGCGTCTTGCCGGTCCCCGGCGGCCCGTAGAGCACGATCTGCTTCTTGTAGAGCAGCAGATCGAGATCGCTCGCCCCGTCTGACCGGTCTGAGCCCGGATCCCAGATCGCGTGCAGCGGCGGGTAATAGAAATCCAGGATCCCGCCGTGGGCGTTCGGCTGAGCGTTGAGGTCAACGAGCTTGTGGCGGATGAGCAGCAGTTGCTCGTCGAGGTCTTCCGGGATGTCGTCGCCGGTCAGCAGCTCGTCGGCGAAGGCGTCGACGATGTTCTGCTTGTGCGTCCGGCTAGACATCCGCTCGAACTCGTCGGGCCGGAGCAGGTGCAGCAAAATGTGTCGCATCTCGCGAACCGAGATCCCCTCGCCCGCCGCATCAGCGAAATCGCGCAGCGCCCACGGATCCTCCAGCAACGCCCGACGTTCCGCGACGTCATCGATCGCCTTGAGACGCAGGCAGAAATCGATCAGGTACCCGATCTGGATGTCGCGGTTGATGTTGTAGCCGACGCCGGGGTTGCCGATCCCCTCATCCATCGTTTCCGCCAAGCGCTGCCAGTGCGGAGGCTTCTCCGCGCCAAGCGGCGCAAAGATCGCCTCGAGCGTCGCCCGTTTGGTCGGCCCGCCGATCGCGCCGCGTGCGAACAAGAAGTACACGGCCACCAACTCGACGACGAGCCACCGGACGTCCTCGGAGGCGGTCTGCAGCTGCGTGGCGAGCTTCTGGCCGAAGTTCTCCTCAGACCCGTAGAGCGGGTTGTCGAGGAACCGCTTTCGAAACTCCTCGAGGTGAGCGGGCGTCCACAGGTTCCGATCGTCGAAGAGCAGCGAACCGGACCCGATCAGGCAGTGCTCCTTCCACACCTCGACGAGGGCATCGATCCTGCTCCGGCTGCCATCGGGATCAACGAACCGCGCCACGGCCACATCCTATGTCGGGCGCACGCTGCAATCTGACGACCAAGTGATTCTCAGCTGCTGCATGGCCGCCGCCACGCTCGCGGCGAGCATCACGACCCAGTTCGGACGCGAAATCCCGGATGGGTCACCGGACGGTTCCTCCGCTGGACTGCGGCTTAGCATGCGCGCCGACGCGTGGCTCACGACAGGGAGGGAGTTCAGGTGAGAACGGGCTTGGCGTGTGTAGCGGTGGTCCTCGCGCTCGGCTGGCTTCCGTCCGCGTCGTCAGCGGCGACGTGCGACGACTACTCAAACCAGGCCGAGGCGCAGCGCGCGATGGACACGCGCGACGCCGACGGCGACGGCATCTATTGCGAGAGCCTGCCGTGCCCGTGCCTGACCCCTGGCGGTGACAGCGGAGGTGGGGGGAGCTCGCCGCCGGCGACCAAGCCCAAGCCGAAGGCGTCCTGCGTGCGTCCCGCGGGCACGCTGCGTCTGGTGTTCAGCAAGACCAAGTACCGGCACATCCGCCAGCACGTGATGGACGCGCTCGGGAAGGGGTGGCCGAGGGTGATGGTGCTCAACCGCAAGGGCGCCGACGAACGGCGCGACCGCCTGCTGGAGGACATCCCCACCCGGTCGGGCATGGACAGGGACGAGTATCCCGCCGCCGTCGGGAGAGGCCGGCCGAACGGGGACAAGCGCGGCCTGGTGCGCGGGATCAACCCGACCGGGTGGATGGCCGACGTCGCCTACGTTCCGAGCAAGGAGAACCGCTCGCACGGGTCCGCGCTCGGGGCGAAGCTCCGCGGCTTCTGCGACGGCACGAAGTTCGAATACGCGTTCGCCTAGCAGGGCCATGAGATCCCGGACGCGGTCGCCGCGAGGGCCCAGGGTTGTGCGGGGGACGAGAACGTCACGGGCCACGCCTAGCAGCCTTTAGGTGAGGCAGCCTCGTGTCGTACGTGCCGCGCGACAAGGTGCTGTCGCTGCGGTGGTGTGAGTGGAATGATCGAGCGGTCGGCACGGTCGCGTCAGAGTCGGGAGGGACTGAGGTGATGATCGAGCTTGGCGGGAGCGTCGCGCGTCCTGGTTGCCTTGACGGGCGAGGGACAACAAAGTGCCCGGGTTCGCCAGGAACAGGGGGGATGCGTGCCGAGCTGGTCGACGATGGATATGACGCGTTCTTTCGCGCTCACGCCGACGAGTTCGCAGGGTTCCTGACCGGCGTACTGGGGGCTGAGGCTGACGTGCGGGGTGGCCGCGCGGGGGTCGCTGATGCGTTGCAGGAGGCGATGCTGCGCATCCTGCGGCGAGTGGGGTGAGCTCGAGGCCGCGGAGGGCGATGAGCGCGCGCGCCGGTTGTATCGGTGTCTTGCGTGATGCGGCGGGCGAGGCGCTTCGCCGCGAGCACGGCCGCCGCGACGCGCGGCGGCGTCGCCCGCGGGTGCTGGCCTATGACTTCGGCGCGCTTGGAGGCCGACGGGGAGGGCCTTGAGCCGCGCGAGCGCGAGCTCACCGTCGCGGTGCTGGGGGCGATGGTCCGCGATCTCACAGACGACCTCGGCGGCGTCGAGCGCCGCGCGCTGCTTGATCGCGGCGTGCTGCTGGCGGGGCTGCGGGCGCTGAGCGAGCAGGAGGCGGTCGCGCTGATCGCGGTGGACCGGTTGGGGTGGGAGCAGCGCGAGCTCGCCGACCGTCTCGGCGTCGAGTTCGGCCGGCTGCGCGAGACGCTGTTCAATGCCCGCAAGCTCTTCTACGGGGTCGTGCGTCACGCCATCGGCGTGGAGATCGACGAGGAGGAGCGTGCCCGCCTTCACGCCTACCTCGCCGGCGAGCTCGCGGGGCGCGAGCGGCGCCTCGCGCGTCGTCATCTGTCGCACTGCCACAGCTGCCAGGCGCTGGTGCGCGAGCAGCAGCGCTTCACCACCGCGGCCCACCAGCTGCTGGCGCCCTTGCCGTTCGTGCTCGGCGGCCGGGTGCTGGTCAAGCCGGCCACGGTCAAGGGCGCCGCGGTCGCCGCGGCGCCCTCGGCCACCGGGCTGCTCGGGCAGGCCGGGGCGGCCAAGGCGCTCGCCGCGACCGCGGCGCTCCTGGGCGCCGGCGTCGGCGTCAACGCCGTGCTCTCGCTCAAGGCCGACGAGCCGCCCGTGGGGGCGATCGCCGCGCTGCCCGGCACCCTCGCAGCTCGTGACGCAGCATGACGGTGGACCGTCCCTCGACGCCAGCGCCGTCGGGCGCGAAGCGCTCGAGCAAGCCGGCCACCGGGAAAGCCCGCGTCGCGCTCGCATCGGTCGCACAAGCAACGCCCGGCGCGCACCTCCCAGCGCGAGGCGAAGGCACCCTCGCCGCCGCCAGCCTCCAGCCTGTCGAGCTACCAGTACGCCGCGTCGTCGGGCACGGCCGCCTCGGCTTCGCGGTCCTCCGGCCGGCGGGTCGCCGGCGAGCGAGTTCGGATTCGAGACGCCATGAGCGCGAGGCAGCAGGACGGTGACGGGAAAGCGTGCGCAGCAGCAGGCGAGCGCATCGCGGTCGCCGCTCCGCGCCCCCGCGCGCGTCCCGCGGCAGCCTCCCGCCCGCCGGTCGGGAGCGCGGGCGAGGCGGGCCTGACCCTCGATCGTGGTCATCGCGCTCGTGGCCGCGATCGGCGGAACGATCGGCAGTCGAGTTGACGCCACCATCGCCGGGGCGCTGCTCGGCGGGTTCGCCGGGCTCGTCGCCGGGTTCGCCGCGATCTACCGCCGCTACCGCGACCTCTAGCCGCCACGACCACCCTGCCGCTCGCCCGGCGGTGGACCAGTCCTGGCTGGGGCGACGCGGGACAACACGCCGCCCACTGTTGCCAGGGGGTAAGGCATGAGCATCTCTTCGCGATCGGCCGTCAGGCCGGCTCCTTCATGGCGCCACGCGGGCGCATCGTTGCGCTCGCGCCGCCCGCCGAACCGACTTCTCACCGACCTCGGGGTCGAGGTCATCGCGCACCGCCTGCGCACGCTCGGCCATCCCCTGCGCCTGCGGATCCTGCGCTCGCTCGACGGTCGCCACGCGACCGCCGAGCAGCTTGCCGAAGAGCTCGGAGCCTCGTCGGCCGCGGTCGCCGCGCACCTGCGGCTGCTCAGCGGCTGTGGCGTGGTGTGCCGCACCGACGACTCAGGGCTCGGCGGCGTATGCGCTGGCTGATTGGCCGAGCCTGTGGCTGGTCGAGCAGCTCGCGCACCGCCTCGCCCTCCAAGCCGCCGACACCGCAAGCGATGAGCGCATCGACGGGCGGAGGACCCGATGAGGCCTCGACCTCCTGCGAGCCGGCCGCGTGCTGGTTCTCGCGCTGATGGTCGGCCGCGGCCGCAGAGCTGCTCTTCGCCGCGGCGGCGTGGGCGGCGAGCGGCAACGACGTGGGAGAGAACCTCTCCCATGTCCTCAGGCATTTCGCCGGGCAGCTGTACGCCGGGGTGATCGCGGTCGTGAGCCTCGGGTTCTTGATCAACCGCCGCTACGCGGAGCTTGCGACCTTCCTGCTCGCCGCGGTCGTGGTGGCGTGGCTGGTCTTCAGCCCCGATGACGTCGCGCACGCCGCGCGCGCGATCGGCAACCAGATCTTCTAGCCGCGGTCCTTCGGTCATGTCTGAGCGCCCTGGGGTTGTGCGCAGCTATCAGCGTCTCTTCGCGCCGGATCGGCGCATCTACGCTGTCGATGGCCGGACGCTGCCCGTTCCGGGCGGCGTCCCCTTGCGCTGGCTGGCGCCGCCACCGACCTCGCTTGCTGGTCGTGCTCGCGTTGGCCGCCATCAGCCCGCTGGTCGTGCATGGCCGCCGGGGCGTCGGCGGGCGGTCTGGGCCAGCCGGCTGGGTCGGCGCCGCCTCGCGCTGGCCGTGGGCGCCGCGACCGCGGCCGGCGCGGCGATCGCAGGTGTCGTGCTCGCGATCCTGGAGTGGCCGTTGCGGCTGATCGTCGTGCCCGCCGCCGCTGGCGACCGTGTTGACGCAGGTGTCGGTCGACGGCCGGCCCGCCCACCGCTTCGCCATCTCGTGGGCTGCGGGCGCGGGTCGCGGGCCGCCGCCGGCTGGGCCGCGCGATGCCCGCGCGCGGCGGATCGCGCCCACTCGGAGTGGCAGCGTGCGGGTGCTGCCTGACGTCCACGGCGCGCAGCTGCGGCGCGCGCGAGTGACTGGACCCGGACGCGTGCGCTTCGCCACCCCGCTGGTCGTCGTCGGCGCCGCGGGCGGCGGCGGTCGGTGCGCCCGCTCCGCCCATCAGGCCCGCGGGCCTGGTCTTGGATGTCGTCGAGCTGGCCGAGGGCGAGCGGCTGGAGGTCCGGCCGTGACCGCGCGCGGCGCGCGAGGTGGGGTTGCGGTACGCGCGCGCGAACGTGCTGCTCGCCGCGGGCGGTGAGGTGGCCGGCCTGTACCGGCTGGCGACCGTCAACTACCCGTTGCTCGCCGTCGGCGACAAGTGGCTGGTGCAGCAGCGCCTCGAACGCCTGGCGCGGGTCGTCGGTGCCGACTTCTCGCTCTGGCGCGTCACCCGCGGCGCGGACACCGGAGCTCGGCCGAGGCTCCCACACCACCGAGGTCGTACCTCGCGGTGTCGCTGCGGCCCACGCCCGACACGCGCTGGCGGCCACGCTGGCAGCCAGCGGCGATCGTATGCGAGCCCGGCTCGACGCGCTCCTTGGCAGGTCGCCCGCGGTGATCACCGGCCGCGGGGCTGGCGGCGATGGCGCAGGCCGAAGAGCAGGCGTTCGAGCGGCTGCGCGCCGTGGTCGAGCTGCGCCGCGCGCGCACGCGCGAGCTCGAGTGGCTGCTGCGCCGCACCCCGCTGCGCGGCGTCGGCGAGCCGCACCTGGAGCACTTCTGGCAGCCCGACGCGCTGATCCTCGACGGCGGGGTGAGGCGCGGTACGAGCCGCTGGGGTGGGACGTGTGGCGACTGGCCGCCGCGCCGTTGCGCGAGGATCCCGAACGCCCGCCGTCTCTCGAGGTCGAGGCGGAGGACGGCCACCAGCTATCAGGCGATGCTGTGCCTCGGGGCGCTGGCCGACGAGGCCGTCTTTCCGGGTCCGGCGGAGCTGCTGCACGCGCCGCTTGAGGCGGTCGGGTTCGCGGTCGATGCGGCGCTGCATGCGCGGTGGGTGGCCAACCGCGACGCGCTGGGGCAGGTGCGCCGGCGGATCGTCGACGCCGAGCAGGTCTACCGCGACCAGCTCGAGTCCCGCCACGGCCCGGCGCTGGCGCGCCGAGGACGACCGCACCCTCGCGCGCGAGTACGAGCAGGTCCTGCAATCAAGCGGCCGGCCCGGCGATGCTCTACGCCACCATCTCGCTCGCGCTCGGCGCCGGTCGCGTGACGAGCTCGAGCGCCGCGTGCAGACGCTGCGCGCCGCCTATGGCGACGTCGAGCTCTTCCGCCCCCGGGGCCTTCAGGAGCGGCTGTTCCTCGACCACCTCCCCAGGGCGGACGGCGGCCGCGTCGCGGATTATCGCCAGCAGCTCACCGCCCAGCAGTTCGGCGCCATGGTCCCGACCGCCACCACCATCGTCGGCGACCGCGGCGGCCACGGATCTGGGCCACACCACGGCGGGCCGCGGCGCGTCGTGCGCTACGACCCCACCGCGCCGCCGAGAGAGTCGCGGGCCAGCGCCGTGCTCTTGGCCGGCACCCTCGGGTCGGGCAAGACGATGGCGGCGCAGCTGATCGCCTACCACGCCGCCCGGGCGGGCAGCGTGGTCGTCGACTTCGACCCCAAGCCCGACCACGGCTTCACCAACCTCCCCGCCCTCGACGGCCAGGTCGAGGTCATCGAGCTCACCGGCGCCGAAGGCCAGCGAGGCGCGCTCGACCCGCTGGCGATCGGGATGGCGGACCTGCGGGAGGAGCTCGCCGTCTCCTACCTGCTGGAGCTGCTGCGCGATCCGCCCGCGTCGTGGGAGCACGCGATCGCCCGCGCGGTCCGCGACGCCGCTCGCGACGGTCGGCGGCTGCCGGCAGGTGATCAGCATCCTGCGCGCCCTCGACACGCGCCGCCGGCGGCGAGGTGGCGGACGCGCTGGAGGTCATGGCCGACCTCGGCCTCGCCCGGCTGGGCTTCGCCGACGGCACCGACGACGGCGAGTCTTCTCGCCGGGCAACGTCAAGCGGTGACGACGGTCCGCGCGCCCGGGCTGACGTTGCCCGAGCCCGGCGTCGCTCGCGAGACCTACACGCGCGCGGAACGCGTCTCGGTCGCCACCTTGTCGCTGGTGCCGCACTCGCGTTGCGCCTGGTCTCCGAGGAGCGCCGCGCCACAAGGTCGTGATCCTCGACGAGGCGTGGTTCCTGCTCGCCTCCGCGCAGGGCCGCGCGCTGGTCAACCGGCTCGTGCGCCTCGGGCGCGCCTACAACGCGACCGTCCTGCTGGTCACCCAACGCCTGGACGACGTCGAAGGCATCTCCGATCTCGTCGGAACGTGGCTGATGTTCGGCCAGGACTCAGACGCCGAAGCGACCCGCGCGCTCGAGCTCATCGGCGTCGAACCCACTCCGGCCCGGGTGGGCCGACTGCGCCAGGCGCGCGCCGGCCGCTGCCTGATGCGCGACCTCCACGGCCGCGTCGCCGAGATCCAGATCGACCCCGCCGACCCCGAGCATCCTGCGCGCGTTCGACACCACCCCAACCGCGACCGCGGGCGCGACCGCATGACCAGACGGCGCGTCACGCTCGGCCGCCCTCGCCGCCGCGGTGCTGGTGGTCGTCGTCGCGCGACCTGCGGGGGCGTCGAGCGACCTGTACGGCAACGTCGGGCCGGGCGATCGGTCGAGCGGGCTGGCCGACCGCTACCCGCTGGGCCACTACGCGCTCGATCAGCACTTCAGCGCGGTCAAGGCGAGCCTCACCGGCGGCGTCGACGCCTCCGGCATCCCGTCGATGATCGCCTTCTTCCTGGCCAACGTGATCTGGCAGATCACCGCGTTCTGCGCCAACGCGGTGATCGCGCTGTTCGCCTTCGCGTTCTCGCTGGACCTCCTCAACGGCTCTGAGGCGACCGGCGGCGCCGGCGCGCTCGGCGCCGGTCTCCGACGCGATCCGCGGGCTGTATGCGAACACGTTCGGGCAGCCGTGGATGGTCGCTCGCCGTCGGCCCTGCCGGGTGCTGGGCGATGTGGCACGCCCTCGTGCAGCGCCGCTACACAGAGACCGCCGGCGCGCTGGCCATGAGCCTCATCTACTGCCTCGTCGCCCTGGTCGATCGTCACCCACCCCGACCAGACGATCGGGCAGGCCTCACGACTGAGCAACCAGCTCTCCACCGCCTTCCTCTCCGTCAGCGCCCAGCGGCGAGCCGGCCGGCGGCGACGCAGGCGCGTCGCGGCGCCGCAGACCAGCTCTTCGCGCTGCTCATCCACACCCCGTGGGTGGCCTTGAACTTCGGCGGCACCGAGCACTGCATCCGCACCGACACCGGCGATCGCGACCACGACCCCATCTCGCTCGCCCGTCCGCCCCCTCAGCCCAGACCCCGCGCAGGACGCCCGGCTGCGCCGCCAACTGCACACCGACCGGCCAGATCACGACCGCCGCGCAAGGCATGCGTGGAGAACACGAGCCGCTACCCCGGGCACTTCCTCCGCTACGCCCCCGGATCCGATGACCGCGACGCCGAGTACCAGGCGCTCAACGACGCAGACCCGACCCAGCTGCCCGACAGCGACCCGGGCAAGACGGACGGCAGCTACCGCCCCGCGGTCGTCGACAAGCCGGTGACCGACGCGATGGAGAAGGGCGGCCAGGACCAACGCCTGCTCCTCTCGCTGGTGATCCTCGCCGGCGAGCTCGGCGCACTCATGCTGCTCGGTGCGCTGTCGGTGTCGGTGCTGCTCTCGCAGGTCATCGTCCTGCTGCTGGCGTGCTTCGCGCCGGTCGCGTTGGTCGCGGCGGTCGTCCCCGGCCGCGGCCACGACGCCTTCAAGGCGTGGGCGGCACGATTGGCCAGCTACCTGGTGCGCAAGGCCGCCTACTCGCTCGTGCTCGCGGTCATTCTCGCCGTCCTCTCCGCGCTGCAGGACGCGACCAGCAACCTGGGGTGGCTGATGTCCTTCGGGCTGCAGGCGCTGCTGCTGTGGACCGTCTACCTGCAACGCCACGCCCTCACCGCCCAGCTCATCAGCACCGTCACCGGCCACCAGCCCGAGCGCGACGCCCAGCTACGACGACTGCTCGGCCTGCGCTACGCCAGCCCGGACGATCGCGCCCGCCGCCCGCCGCCGACCCGTCGCGGCATCACGCCGACCGTCCAGACGACCCCGACCGACCCGACGGCGCCCAGCGACGAGCACGCGGGTCCTGCGTCACCGCCGATCGCCGCCGGCGCCCCGCCCGCCCCCGACTCGGTCGCGCAGCCGGCGGCAGAGCCGGTCGTCGATCGCGACCGCCAGCCGCGACGCGTGCCGCGCGACCGCCCCGTCACCGAGCGCGACGCGTCGCACGATCTTCGCGCGCACCGCACGCACCGCGGCCGCCACGAGGACCGTGCGGGCACTGCGGGCGACACGCGAGCGAGGGTCGCCGGCGCGCCCGACGACCAACCCGGTCAGCCAGCGCCGCCAGCGCGCGCACCGACGCCGACCCGCGCCCCGACGCTGACGCAGCAGCCCCGCACCCTCGGCGCCGTCACGGCCACGACCGACCACCCGCCCCCGAGCCGGCGACCACGACCACGGTCACGGGCGCGCCGGACCGGCCCGAGCCAGCGCCACCACCCGCCGAGCCACCGTCCACCCGTCGAGCCGGCGCCAACCGAGCGCTCGCTGGCCGACGAGCTGCGCGCCGACCAGCCGCGAGCCTGACCGCCAACCCGCCGCCGATCCGAGCCGATGAGCCAGGTACCGCGGACAGCGCGCCGCGATCGCCGACCGCTGGACAAGCCGGAGATGGACGGCGCAGCGATGAGCGCGCCGCGCCGAGCCGGCCACCGCCGTTGCCGCCATCGCGCGACGCGCAAGCGGCAGGAGCGCACGCCTGTGACGTTCACGCCGCAGCCGCCGCGGCGCGCGCGTTCGTCGAGGACTACGTCCGCCACCGCGATGGCCGCCTGGCCGCATCGCGGATCCGCGGCGCCGCACCGGCTCTGCGCCAAGCGCTCACCGCGACGACCGGCGCCGCCGCGTGGCCGGTGCGCCGGCGCCAGGCACGGATCGCCGAGCTGCACACCCAGCTCGACGGTCCTGCACGCGCGTGCGTGCGCGCGCGTCACCGACAGCCACGCCGCGGTCGTCCGGGTCGCCGTGTCGCTCGAGAGCCGTGACGGCACATGGGAGGTCGTCGATGTCAGCGAGCGCTGACCACCGCCGCCGCGCTGGACGCCGGGCGCTGATCGCCGGCGTCGGCGGCGGCGCGCGTGCTGTGCGTGGCCGTGCTGGGAGCGGTGATGGCGATCACCGGCGCCGGCCTTGCCTGCCGCGAGCCCGGCGGCGCGGATGGCGGCACTGGCGCGTCGCGGGTCGCGCAGCGCCGAGATCCCCACCGTCGCGGCTGGTGCTGTATCGCGCGGCGGGCCGTCGCTTTGACCTCGACTGGGCGTTCCTGGCCGCGATCGGCGCGCAGGAGTGCCGGCACGGGTCGTGCGCGGGCGACAACGGCTCGGGGTGCGCCGGGCCGATGCAGATCGCCTACCGCCGCCACAGCCCATGCAGCCCCGGCGAGGGACCGACCTGTGGGAGCGCTACGCGGTTGACGGCGACGGCGACGGGCGCGCGCGACATCGACGACCCGGCCGATGCGATCTTCACCGCCGCACGGATCCTGCGCGAGGCCAAGGGCGCCCCAGCCGTCGGCGGGTCGCGCGCCGCCTATCGCCGCGCGGCGTGCAACTACTACGGCGCCTGCTCAGACCCAGTCGCCCACTACGCCGACGAGGTCATGGCCCGCGCCATCGCCTACGGCCTCGGCCGCACATCCAACGCCACGCAACGCGGCTCGGACGACGGCTGCGGCGCGCTGCTGGGATCGGCGCTCCCGGTGGCTGACGGTGGGTTCGGCGCGGTCGTGCGGCTGCGCGCGCCGCGACAGCTGGCGGCGCTGCCCGACGACATCACCACCGGGCGGCCGGTGCGCTGCGATGCGCGGATCGTCGACGACGTCATCTGGCTGGCACGACGCTTCCACGTGCGGGTGACGGCGTGCTACGCGATCCATTCGCCGGCCGGTGAGCACCCGCTCGGTGCCGCCGACCGACCTCGTCCCTGCAGCCGGGCCGCTCGTGGGAGGACACGACCGAGGCGCTCGCGCGCGCCGCCGGCTGGCACCCGGACTGCGCCGCGCTCGGGCGTCGCCCCGGGCTGCGCCCGCCCGCCGTTTCGGTTTATCGGCTACAACGGCTACCCCGGGCACGGCGACCCCGCCCACTGCGGCTGCGGCGCCGGCGCTCATCTGCACCTGTCCTGGCAGACGTCGGCCTCCGCAAGGCCAGCCGGAGAACCGTCTGCGCAGCTCGTACTTCGCGGCGAGCTGGATCGACGTCTTCACCACGGACGTCCTGGGAGACGCGCCATGAGCCGCCGCGGCCGCTCGAGCATGGCCTGCGGTCGGCTAGGCGGTTCGCGCATTGGTTCGCTTGCCGGGTCGCTCTCGCCTTCGCTCTTGCGGTCGCTCTGCGGGTCGCTTCGCGATCCGCATGCGACCGCGCGCAGATCGCCGATCGCCACGGGCGAAGCGCCCGCGTGTCGGGCGGCGAGATCTCCATCACCATCAACCTTCCCCGCCCGGGGGGCCGCCGTGGGGCGTGACCGCCCCTCCGACCGCGCCGCCGCGCTCGCGCTCGGCGCGCTCGCCGCCGGCCTGGCCATCGCGCACCTCGCCCCGCCGGCGCTCGAGGCGGATCCCCCCTCGACCCTGCGCTCCGTCCTCCGGACCCTGCCGCGAGCCTGGCCGGCACTCATCCTCGCCCTCGCCGCGCTGCGTGGTCCGCCGGGTGCTGGTGGCGCGGGCGCTGCGCGACCGCGATCGCCTCGAGGTGCGCCCCAGCGAGGATCACGACCCCAGCCGCGAGCAGGTGCGCCAGCTCGCCGCCGCCCTGGCACGCGCGCACCGCGCCGGTCGGCCGCGCGCCGCGCGCGGCGTGCGCATCGAGATCACCCCCGACGCCGACGGAATGGTGCGCTACCTGCTCAGCGGCCCCGCCGGCTCACGACCGGCACTGCACGCGGCGCTCACCGCCTACCCCGACGTCGAGCTCCACGACCCACCGCCAACGCTCAAATCAGCCGGGCGTGGGCTGCGCGTGGTGCGCTGCGAGCTGGTGCTCGCGCGCCCCGCGCACGAGCCGCTGGCCGACGCGGACCAGCTCGCCGACCTGCATGGCCCGATCGCCGCCGCCATGAGCCGCCTGAACGCGGACGGCGGCGAGCATGCCACTGTCGCCCTGGACGTCCAGGTCGCCTCAGCGGGCCGCGCCCGCAGGCTGCGTCGCCGGATGGCTCGCCGCGCCCACCCACCCGTCAGACTCAACGCTGCGACGGGCGACAGCGCTCACGGGCGAGCGAGCACGCCGGCAACGGTCGAGCGCCGCCACGACACCCGCGGCCTGGCCCGCAAGCTCGACCCCGCCGAGGTCCTCGCTCGAGTTCCAACTCCTGCTCGCCGTCCGGGCGCGCCAGCGCGGCCGAGCGCGGTGTCGGTGATGGCGCTCGCTGCTTGCGGCCTTCGATGCGATGGCGGCCGACAACCACCTGCGCGTCGCCGGGCTGCGCCTCGGCGGCCTGGGGTTCCTGGGCTCCGACCTGCCGTGGCGCCGAGGGGGTTCGACCGGCGGCTGCGCGTCCGCGCGCTTCGCGCCGCGCCGGCGCAACATCGTCACCGCCTCGGAGATCGCCGGGCTGCTGACCCCGGCGACCGTGGACTGCGCCGCCGACAACGTCGCGCGCAGCCTCGGGAGCGATCCCGCAGCCGCCAAAGGGTCTCCCGACGTATCCGAGCTCGGATGGGGATGTGATCCCGCTCGGCCGCGTCCGCGACCGCACGCGGCGAACGCATCGTCGGGGTTCGGGCGGCGCAGACGTTCTTCTCCTACCACGCCGGGCGCTCGCGCTACGGCAAGACCGAGACGGCCATCGGGCAGTTCGTCGCCCTCGCGCTGGCCGGCCACGGCGGGCTGTTCATCGACCCCCACGCCGACGCCATCGCGGAGATCAAGACCTACCTCACCGACCCCGGCACCGCGGGGCGGGTGGTGGAGATCGACGCGTCAGACCGCGCCACCCGCCAGCCGGCGTGGAACCTCTTCGCCGTCCCCACCGGCACCCAAACCGAGGCGGCAGGGAGGGTGGAGGCATTCGTCGACGCCCTGGCCACCACCCTTGGGTGGGATGACCGCAACACCCGCGCGCTGAACCTCGCCACCCAGGCCGCCACCGCCCTCACCCAACTCACCGTCACCGCCGGCGACCCGGCGCTGGCGCCGACGATCTTCCAGGTCCCGACCCTGCTCTCAGACGAGCACTGGCGCACCGCCGCCCTCCGGCACCTCGATGCCGGAACGAGGGAGTTCTTCGAGCAGCGCTTCCCCAGGTTGCCGGCCGAGGCGATCACCGCGGTCACCAACCTCATCGACCGCCTCCACGCCGCCCATCCCGTCGCCGCGCTGCTCGGTCGCCCCGTCTCGACCTTCGACGCGGCCCGCGCCCTCAGGGAGAACCTGATCGTGCTGGCCTGCCCGGGCCCGGGCTCCACGCGCGACCGGCTGCTGGCCAACCTGCTCGTCTACGACGTCCTGCACGCCTGCCGCACCCGCGCCACCCTCCCACCGCAGGCGCGCACGCCGTTCTGGGTGTTCCTCGACGAGCTCCAGACCTACGACGGCCCCAACCTCCCCGCCCTGCTCGAGCAGTCCGCCAAGTACGGGGGACGGGCGTTCCTGTTCAACCAGAACCCCGAACGCCTCACCCCGGCGACGTGGAACGCGGTCTCCACCAACCGCTCACACCTCGCCTCCACCACCGTCAACGCCCGCGCCGCGCGGATGATCGCCGCCGAATGGGGCACCAAGCCCGGCCCCGACGTCCTCACCCGCCTTGAGCGCTACACCTACCTGGCCTCCGTCACCCACGGCGCACAGGTCACCCGGCCGTTCCTCGTCCACGGCGTCCCCGCGGCCGAGCTTCACCGCGACCACCACCACCCCGACCGCGTCGCCGCGCTCGAGCAGACCATCGACCACACCGCCGGACGCACCGCCCATCGACCAGGCCCTGGCCGAGGCCGGCGCCCACGACCAGCGGCTGCGCGACTGGCTCACCGCGCCCGCCGACCGAGCAGCCGCAAGGTTCGGGGACGCGCACCCTCGACCTCCCGCCCGCGGTCGGGCAAGGGGAGCGAGCGATGACCGCGGCCGCCTCACCGGCCGGCGGTCGAGCGCTCGCGCCGGTCTCGGGCGCCGTGTTGGAGAGCCTGTACCAGCACCGCGTCCTGTCCACCCGCCAGCTCAGGGCCATGCACGCCCCGGCCGCCGGGCTGCGGTGGATGCAGCGCGTCATGGCCGCCCTCGCCGACGCCGCGGCTGGTGGGCTTCGTGCGCGTCGGGCGCGGCGCCCCGCGGCTGTATCACCTCACCGCCGCCGGCGCGGACGCCGTCGAGCTGATCCCCACGCGCACCGAACCCCGCCGGCGGCTGATCACCGCCGCCCGCGCGGCCGGCCCGCTGCACGCCCACACCCGTGAGGTCAACGACGCCGGGATCGCGTTCATGACCGCCGCCGCGCCAGCGCGGCGACGACTGCGGCCCCTTGGCGTGGCGCCACGAGATCGCGCACCCCACCGGCCCGCCACGCGCCCGGCACGGCGGCCCCGCGGTGATCGCCGACGCCGTCCTGACCTACCTCCAACACACCACGGACGACCGGCTCGCCTTCCACTACGCCTTCCTGGAGATCGACCGCGCCACCCAGCCCGTCGACGCGCTCGCCACCAAGCTCGCCCGCTACACCGCCCTCCACGCCTACGTCCCCAAAGGGCAGTCGGAGCCGGCGTGGCGCGAGCACTACCCCGTCTTCCCGCTCGTCCTGTGCCTGCTCTCCGGCACCACCAGCCCAGAAGCCCTGAAGCGGCGTGAGCGGACGGTGCTCGCCCTCTGCGCCGCCGACCCCAAGCTCGCCGACAACCCACACGTCCACCTCCGCGTCGCCCACCTCACCGACCTGATCGGGCACGGGCCGTTCGCCGCGATCTTCCACGCACCCGACAGATCCCGATGTCGGCGTCGACTGGCTCGGAGCACGCCCATGAGCCCAGGCGACACGCGTCGCGCTGCCCACCGGCCGCGAGCGCTGGCGGGTCGTCCAGGCCGACACGCTCACCCTGCTCCCGACGCTTCCCGACGCGTCGATCGACGCCGTGGTCACCGACCCGCCCTACGGCATCTCCTTCCACGGCGAGCACTGGGACGGCCGCGACATCCACCAGGCCGCCCTGGCCAGCGGCCGCGGACGGCGGCTGAGCAAGGGCCAGGCCTTCGAGCACTGGACGACCATGTGGGCCACCGAGCTTCACCGCATCCTCAAGCCCGGCGGTCACGTGCTCGCCTTCGCCTCGCCGAGGATGAGCCACCGCCTCACCTCAGGCCTCGAGGACGCCGGGCTCGAGATCCGCGACGTCCTCATGTGGCTCCACGGCCAAGGCATGCCCAAATCCCGGCGGCTCCCCGGCGGCCTGGGCACCGCGCTCAAGCCCGCCTACGAGCCGATCATCCTCGCGCGCCGCCCCCTCGCCGCCCCCGCCGCCGACAACGTCCGCCGCCACGGCACCGGCGCGCTGAACATCGACGCCTGCCGCATCCCGCCACTCGCCAGCCACCACGACGCAGCCGGTCGAGCACGGGGCGACGAGCCCGTGTCGCCGTGACGAAGGGCGCTGGCCGGCGAACCTCGTGCTCGCCCACGCCCCCAGCTGCCGACCCGAGCGGTGCGCCGCCGCGTGCCCGGCCGCGCCAACTCGACGACCAAACCACCACGCGTGGCCTCGGGCGGGCGAGCCGGTTTCTGTATTGCGCCAAGGCCAGCCGCCGCGAACGCGACGCCGGCTGCCAGCACCTCCCCGCCCGCGACCTCGACCTCTTCCCCAACGCCCGCCGCGACCGGCACGCGCCACCGAGACGGGTTCGCAACGCGCACCCGACCGTCAAGCCCCTCGAGCTCATGCGCTGGCTCATACGCCTCGCCACCCCGCAGGACGGGCTCGTGCTCGACCCCTTCTGCGGGTCGGGCACCACCGGCATCGCCGCCATCCTCGAGCACCGACGCTTCCTCGGCATCGAGCTCGACCACGACCACGCCAACGTCGCGAACGCCCGCATCACCCACTGGTCCCAAACCAGCAGAGGACGACACGCGGAGTCCCTTTCGACCAGCCGACATGAGCGACGCCCCGTGACCTCCCGCGACGCCGGCGAGGTGCGCCTTGCGCCGGAATCGGTCGAGGCGCTCGCCCGCCGCCTCGCCGAACTCCTCGCCCCATCCCAACCGTGCGGGGCCGCGGCGGCTGCTGACCGCCGCCGAGGTCTCCGAATGGTGGGGCGTCGAGCGCTCCTGGGTCTACGCCCACGCCGACGATCTCGGCGCCCGGCGCCTCGGCGCCGGCCCACGCCCACGCCTGCGCTTCGACCCCGACGACGTCGCCGAACGCCTCGGCCACGCCACCCCCTCCGGGCGATCGCCGACGATCGCCGTCGATGCATCCCGATTCGCGCAATCCGACTCGCTTGCACCGGCGACCAGAGCTATCGTCGCCAGGCAAGAGAAGATCGGCCGGGCGGCGCGCCAACGCCCCCGGCCACGGCGCCGAAGACGTGGCCCTCGGCACGCTGACCAGCCTACCCCGCGACCGGGCGCATCCCGGACCGGGGATGGGTGTCTGCGCCCGCCCGGCCACCGCTTCGCCGCCCGACCAACGGAGGTGAGCGCAGATGGCGGCTAGGTCACAGGGACAGGTCCTCGAGCGCACGTGGAAGAGCGGACGCGGCTACGCGCTGCGCTTCCCCGCCTACGGCGAGCGCCAGTACCTCACCCTCGGCCTGGAGACCGAAGGCTGGACGCCGCACGCGCGCCGAGGAGGAGCTGCAGAACATCCTCGCCGACGTCCGCCGCGGGATCTGGATCCCACCCGACAAGCACCACCGCGCCCGCAACGGCCACGACGACAAGCACAGAGGGACGCGCCGCTGTTCGGGCCGTTCGCCCGCGGCCTCGTCGCCGCCCGCAAGGGCGAGGTCAGCGCCAACACCCACGGCTACCAAGCAGTGGGCGCTCACCCACCTGCTGCCCTACTTCGCCGACTGGCCGGTCGAGGCGATCGACATCGAGGCCGTCGACGCCTACCGCCGCCACAAGGTCGAGCAAGCCGACCTGCGCCGCCGCGCGATCGAACGCCGCAAGCCCCTGCGCGACGACCACGGCCGCGTCCTGCGACCCCTCGCGCCCAACTCGATCAACAAGACCATCGAGGTCCTGCAATGGATCCTCGCCATGGCCGTCGAGTACGGGCACCTCGCCACCAACCCCGCCGCCGGCCGGCGGCGCCGGCTCAAGCTCCCGCCGCGCCGGCCCGTGCACCTCGACACCGCCGAGCAGATCATCGCCCTGCTCGACGCGTGCGGCGAGATGGACCGCGCCCCCTACTGGCGCACCAACGACCGCCGCGCGATCATCGCCACCCTCATCTTCGCCGGCCCGCGCGCCCACGAGCTCTGCCACATGCTCTGGCGCGACGTCGACCTCGCCAACGGCCGCATCCACATCGGCCGCTCCAAGACCCAAGCCGGCCTACGCGAGATCACGCTGCTCGCCGATCCTGCGCGACGAGCTCGCCGCCCACAAGGCCCGCGCCTACCGCTCCGGCCCCGACGACCTCGTCTTCCCCACCGGCACCGGCGGCATCCGCGACAAGGACAACCTGCGCAACCGCATCCTCGCCGCCGCCGTCGACCGCGCCGACCAGCTCCTCCAGCAGCGCGGGCAGACGCCGCTGCCCAAGGGCCTGACCCCGCACAAGCTCCGCCACACCTTCGCCTCGATCCTCGTCGCCTGCGGCGAGGACCCCGCCTCCGTCATGGCCCAGCTCGGGCACACCGACCCCAAGTTCACGCTGCGCGTCTACACCCACGTCATGCGCCGCGACCCCGCCGAACGCCAACGCCTCAAGGCGCTGCTCTACTGCGACGCGCCGGAGGCCGCACCGCGAACCCACGCGCTGCCCGCGTCGCGCAGGGCCGCGTGACGCCGCGGACAGGTCCTGGGGGCCGGGACACCACGACTGAAAATCGTGGTGTCCCCGGTTCGAGTCCGGGTCTCGCCATCGGAAAGGGCCTGGAAATCAGGGCCTTTTTTCGTGCCTCGGGGAGTTGACGCCGAGGGATGCGGGCCGGCGAAACCGCCCAGAGTGCCTAATGGAGTGCCTAAACTCTTCGGAACTCTGCTCCCGTCAGCCGAGGTGAGCTCCCGATAGGGCCTGGACGCTGGCGTCTGCCGCGCCGGCGCCGGGCGAGGAGGCGCTCGATGTCAGGCGGCGGCCTGTAGCGCGTATTCGTCGCCACCGTCCGACGCGACGCGATCGGCAACAGAGCGGGGCCGTCCGGGCCCGGCACGTAATCTCGGCCCGTCCGATGCTCACGGGCAGCCGACATATCTCTCAACGCACGGACACCCGGCGGCAACCGGGCGTCCGTTGTCCAGACCGTGGTCCGGTGTCTTTGTGTCGAGGCTGAAACGGCACTGTCGCACCGGCTCCGGACGGAACGCCAAGGAGCCGATCGCAGTGGCGACCCTCCATGTGACTAGCGCTGCGGTGGCGACCGCGATGACGCGGGCGGCCAGGGATGGCTAGGCGCCCGTCGATTCAACCCGGCGTCGCCGCGGGCGTTCTCAGGTCCGCGCTCACGGGCCTCACCAAGGTGGGCCGAGCCGACAACTCGTTCGCTGGTTACGGGGAGCGCTTGTCTCGACTTCGAGAGCGCCGTCGCGACCCGCGGGTCGCCGCTGTCCTCGATCGGTTGCGGCGCCAGGGGCCCGCAGCCGATCTCGGCCAGGACTATCTCGCACGTATCGACCGGCTCGGCGATCTCCAGCTGGATTCGCGCGCCCGTCGTGCCGCCTTCCCGGAGTTCGTCGATGCCTTCACCCTCGCGCCCCTCCGCCTCGTCATGGCTCCCGAGCGGTGCTCGTGCACCCCCGACAATCACGCCGTGCAGATGGCCGGTCGGCTCCACTGGTGGGATCGCCTCGTCGCAACCTGGCACCGGGAGCTGGTCCTCGATCGGGGCCTCGTGGTGCATCACCTGCTCGCGGTCGAACGCCCGTATCGCGCAGCAGGAGTCGGGCCGGCGCTTCTCACCCAGGGGCTTGAGCTCTACGACCGCCTCGGGATGCAGATGATCGTGCTGCACGCCGGGCTCGAGAGCGGAAAGTGGCACTGGGCGCGCTGTGGCTTCGACTTCGTGCCCGGTGGGGGCGGCGAGGACATGT
>CAVSJH010000026.1:0-13783 GCA_963728245.1 uncultured Trueperaceae bacterium | reverse complement strand
CATGACGGTCAAACGGATGGACAACGTCGGCATCGTCGTCGAGGACCTCGACGCGGCCATCGCGTTCTTCACGACCCTCGGTCTCGAGCTCGAGGGGCGCGCACCCGTCGAAGGCGCCTGGGCCGACGGTGTCACCGGGTTGCGCGACATGCGCGTGGAGATCGCCATGTTGCGGACGCCGGACGGTCACAGCCGGCTCGAGTTGTCGCGCTTCCTCGCGCCGGCCGTGGTCGCCGATCACCGACGCGCGCCCGTGAACGCGCTCGGTTACCTGCGGGTCATGTTCACCGTCGAGGACATCGACGAGACGCTCGCCCGCCTCCTCGAGCGCGGCGCCGAGCTCGTGGGCGAGGTGGCCCGGTACGCCGACGCGTACCGGCTCTGCTACGTCCGCGGCCCCGAAGGCATCCTCATCGGGCTGGCGCAGGAGCTCCAGCCGGCGAACGTCGGCTGAGGAGGACGATGCCCACCCTCGCGGATCGCGTCACGCTCCGGGAGATCACGGCCGAGACCGTGCGCGCCGTCATCAACCTCTCGGTCACCGAGCACCAGAAACGGTTCGTGGCGAGCAACGCGGTGTCGCTCGCGCAGGCCCTGTTCGCACCGGAGGCTTGGTACCGAGCGATCTACCTCGACGAGGAGCCGGGGAGGGGTTCTACCGGTCGTTCGGCTTCCGGCCCACCGGGGAGATGGACGGCATCGAGGTCGTCATGTCGCTCCCATTGAAGGACGAAGCGGCGTCGCGTCGAGAACCCGTCGATCTCGCCATCCCCGTCCTGCCGTGCCGGTCGGTCGCGAACACCGTCGCCTTCTACCGGCGCCTCGGCTTCGACGGCGGCGGGCATGCGTCCGACGCGCGCTACGCGATCCTGCACCGCGGCGCCGTCGAACTGCACTTCTTCACGCATGAGGACCTGGTACCCGCCGAATCGTCCGCTGGCTGCTACCTCCGCGTCTCGGACGTCGAGGGCATGTACCGCGACTTCGCGGTGGCGCACCTGCCGCGCACGGGGATCCCGCGCATGGACGCGCTCGAGGACAAGCGGTGGGGGATGCGCGAGTTCGCCGTCGTCGACGAGGATGGCAACCTGGTGCGGATCGGGCAGAGGATCGGCGGGTAGCGGTACCGGTGCCACTCAGGACGGCCCGTCGGCACGTCCGATGCCGAGCCCGGGGTTGCACCGCCGGCGCCCCTCGTGGGTGCGTCGCATGACGTTCGGGGGCCGGATCCGGAGTGCGACCGTTGCGGACGTTGCCGCGATCCGCGAAGTGTTGCTGGTCACCTGGCGCGACACGTACAGCGCGTTCGTGCCGCTCGAAGCGATCGAGCCGACCACCGCGGTGTGGCACGCGCCGGACGTGTTGACAGCCGAGTTGGCCCGGGAGACCACGTTCACCGCGGTCGCCGAGGACGAGTCCGGCATCGTCGGTATGGTGACCGCCCACCTGCGCCCCGAGGCGGTCGAGGTCGCGCGGTTGTACGTTCGGCCGGGGGGTGGAGGCGCAGAACCCGAAGGGTCGAGCGTTCTACGTCAAGGAGGGGTTCGTCGAGGTCGGTGAGCGAACGGTGGACGCCTTCGGGATGCAGCTTCGAACGATCGTGATGGAGCGGGCCCAAGCCAGGTCGTGACGTTCAGGTCGGTCGAGCGAGCAACCCGCCGCACGCTAGCCCCGTCCGCTCTTCGAGCGCCCGCACGACCGCCGCCATGTCCTCATGCCCGTAGCCCAGGTCGACGCTTTCGGCGAACAGTCGGTGGCAGGCGTCGAGCAGCGGCGACGCCACGCCCGCCGCCCGCGCTGCTTCCGCGATGAGCCGGTTGTTCTTCAGGACGTCCCGGATGGACGCCTGGACCTCGAAGTCGCGGGTCGCGAGCTTCGTGGCCTTCGATCGCGACACGGCGCTGGCCATCGGCCCGGCGTCGAGCACCGCCCGCAACCGCTGCAGGTCGAGGCCGGAGCGCTCCGCGAAGTGCATCGCCTCGGCCAAGCCGGTCACCATGCTGATGAGGAACAGGTTCACGGCCAGCTTCGTGGTCAGCGCGAGGGGCACGGGTCCGCACTCGAACGTGTCGGCGCACATCGGCGTCAGCAGCGGTCGCACTCGACGGACGGCGGCGGGGTCGCCCGCGAGCATCGCCACGAGTTGCGCCGCCTCGGCCGGTCCCCGGGAGCCGGAGACGGGCGCTTCGACGTAGGCGCCTCCGGCCGCGCGAACGTCGGTCTCGAGGCGACGCGAGTAGTCGGGCGAGTTCGTGCCCATGGAGACGAGCGTCCGCTCCCGGACCAGGTCGGCGAAGGCGGGCGTGCCTCGCACCAGGACCTCGTCGGTCGAGGCTTCGTCGGCGAGCATCACGATCACCACGCCTGCGTGACGGAACACATCGGCCGCGCTCGCCGCGACCTGCGCCCCGGCCGCACGGAGCGCCTCGCTCCGCGCCGGCGTGCGGTTCCAGACGACCAGCGGCGTGCGGGCCCGCACCAGGTTCGACGCCATCGGGAACCCCATCACGCCGAGGCCGACGAAGCCGACGAGACGGTTCTCGTCGGCCGGCCACGCGCTGCCCTCCGTCACGCGCACCCTTCGGTCGCGAGGCCGTCGCCGCGGCGAGTGCCGTCCGCGGCGCTGCGCGGCGTGGCCGGTCGAATCTCGTCGAGGGCACCGCGTAGGAGCGTCACGAAGCTCTCGCCCACCGGGACCAGTTGGCGCACGTCGCGCTCACGCGCCCGCTCCTCGGCGTACCGGAACTGGAGCGTCCACGACCGAGCGACGTCGACGGGCGACTCGGTGAGCAAGGCGTCGGGGCCGATCCGACGCACGAAGGTCTCGTCGAAGCACGACGCGTACCAGTCGGGGTGCAAGGCGGCGAAGCGGGCAAGCGCCGTCCGGAGGGCGCGGTCCCGTGCTCGGCGCGCGCGCCAGTCGGCAACCGCCGTGCGGATGGTGTCCATGAACGTCTGCCTCATGCGGACCTCCTCCAGGCCGCCCTCGCGGCGGCCGAGGAGGCGAGACTAGGTCGGCGAGGGGCATGCGCACAAAAGCCGCGAGCGATGGTCGTCGCAGCGTCCATCGATACGATCGATGGATGCCGGTCGTGGCTCGACGCTCAGGCGTGCGGCCGGGGTGCCTCGGTGGTGGCGCGCGCCGGTGGCCCTGATGGCGCGGTCTGGGCCAGCGGCGGTACCTCGCTCTGCGGATGCGCGTCGCGCACGGCCCCGAGGAACGCGCGCACCGCCGGCGTCTTGAGCGCCGAGGGCGACAGCGCCACGCCCAACGTCCGCGTCATCGGAACGTCCAGGTCGACGACGCGTGCGCCGGGGGGCACCGCGTCGATCGTCATCGACGGCATGACGGCCACGCCCAGGGACTGGCCGACCAGGCTGAGCACGGTCGAGTCCTCGCCCACCTCGAAGGCGGGCCGGAACGCGGGGTCCAGGTCGAGCATGGCCTGGACCACGGGCCGGGCGCAGGCGTCGTCGCTGCCGGTCACGACGAAGGGCTGGGACGTCAGCGAAGCGAGCGAGACCTGCTCCGTCGCTTGCCAGCCGGGCGGCAGGACGGCCTGGTAACGGTCTTCGAGGATCGCCCAGAACAGCGTCTCGCCGGCCATGTCGGCCTGGACGATGGCCACGTCGACGTGGCCGCGGTCGAGCGCCTCGGCGAGCGCCTCCGGCGTCCCGCGCAGCTCGTGGAGGCTCACCGTGAGGCCGGGATGCGCGGCGCGCAGGGCGGCCACGATCGCCGGCGCGATGCGCGCCGCCGCCGAGCGGATCGCGGCGATCCGCAACTGGCCCCGCAGCGGACCCGTCTCCGCCGACGCCTCCTGCCGGATCGCCTCGGACGCCGCGAGCGCTCGTAGCGCATGCGCCAGGACCCGCTCGCCCACCGCCGTCGGCGTCGCGCCGGTACGACCCCGGTCCATGAGGCGCACGTTCAACTCCTCCTCGAGCTCGGCGACGGCCGACGACACGGTCGACTGGCCGATGTCGAGCTCGAGCGCCGCGCCCGAGAAGCTCCCGTTCCGCGCCACGGCCGCCAGGATCCTCAGCTGCTGAAGCGTCATGGGGGAGTGTAGACGGTCGAGGTCGGCGGGGGCCCGGTCGGAGCCGACAACCGACGCCTGCTACCATCGCCCGACCGTGAAGCGAATCCCGCCAGCCCTGTGGGCGCTCGTCCTCCTGACCGCGTGCGCCGGAGCACAGGCTCGCCGTCGGCGACGGCCCCGTCCTCGCCGGCTGCCCCGTGTTCCCGGTCGACCACGTCTGGAACGTCCGGGTGGACGCGCTCCCCGTCGACCCCGCCTCCGACGCGTACGTCGCGTCGATCGGTGCGGACGCGGCGATGCACCCCGACTTCGGTGCCGGCCTGTGGGAAGGGCGGGCGATCGGCATCCCGTTCGACGTCGTCGGACCTGGGCAGGCCCCGGTCCCCGTGAGCTTCGGCTACGCCGACGAGAGCGATCCGGGCCCGTACCCGATCCCGCCCGATGCCTTCGTCGAAGGCGCGCCGGGGCCCGGACAGCCGGTCGCGGATGGCGACCGACACGTCCTGATCCTCGAGACCGGGTCGTGCACGCTGTACGAGCTGTTCGATGCTGAGCTCGGGGACGACGGTTCCTGGTCGGCGGGCTCGGGGGCCGTCTTCGACCTGAGCGGGTACGACCTGCGGCCCGACGGCTGGACGTCGGCGGACGCCGCCGGGCTGCCCATCCTCCCGGGTCTCGTGCGCTACGACGAGGTGGCCGCAGGCGAGATCCGCCACGCCCTGCGCTTCACGGCGCCGAGCACCCGGCGCGCCTACGTGTGGCCGGCCCGCCACTTCGCGTCCGCGTCGACCGACCCGGCGCTGCCGCCCATGGGTCAGCGCTTCCGACTGCGCGCGGACGCCGACCTGAGCGGCTTCTCGGCGGACGCGCTCGTGATCGCCCGCGCCCTGCAGACCTACGGCATGATCCTCGCCGACAACGGCTCGCCTTGGTACCTCTCGGGTGCGCCCGACGACCGGTGGGACAACGACGCGCTGCGCGACCTGCGACGACTCCAGGGGAGCGACTTCGAGGCGGTGGACGTGTCCGGGCTCATGCTGACGCCGGATTCCGGGCGGGCGGCCGGCGGTGGAGGCTGAACGTGCCGCACGCGTCGGTGCCGATCCTCGTCGCCGATGCAGTCGTCATTCTCGGCCACGGTAGCAGCGCTGGCGGGCGTTCCGTCGCCCCCGAGCGGACCGAACCAAGGGCATACTGCAGCATGACGGAGAAGGATGGCCATGACGCTTACATCGCCGCCGCGCCGGAGCAGTTTCGCGCCCTGTTGAGCCTCCTGCGTTCACGACTGTCCGCGGCACTGCCGGACGCCCGAGAGGTCATCAAGTACGAGATGCCTGGGTTCCAGATCGAAGACACGATCATCGCGGGATACGCTGCGTTCAGCCGGCAATGCGGTCTCTACGTCGACCCCGGCGCCATCGCCGCCCATGCAGACGAGATCGCTTCTGCGAAGCTCAAGGCGACCAAGACCGGCGTCACGTTCTCGGTGCGCAGGCCGATCACCGCCGATCTCGTCGAGAAGTTGGCGGTGAGCTCGCGCAAGATGAAGGGCTTCTAGCGGGCGCCGTCGGAGACCTGGTCGTCGACGATCCACGCCGTTCGCCCATCCACGAGGAGGTTCGATGGACCCGGAGGCACGGTTGACCAGCGGCTGGACGAAGGCCCCCACCGAGCGTCGAGCGTCTGTGCCCGGTCACTCGCGGGCTTCGGGTCGAGCGAGCGTCGTGGCTGAGATGTCGGCCGAGACGGTCGAGATCGGAAGCGTACGGGTCGACGCGCGCGGCGAGCGGCCCACGGTCGGGATCCGGTTCCAGACACCGTTTCGCGGCATGTTCGCAGACGTGGACAAGGGCTTGAAGGAACTGCGGGCGTGGGTGAACGCCCGCGGCGTCGCCGACGAAGGACCGTTCCTCCTGCGGTACCACGTCATCGACATGGCCGGCATGATGGACGTCGAGGTCGCGTTCGTGGTGAGGGAAGCCCTCGAAGGCGACGATCGCGTGCGGCCGGGCGTCCTGCCGCGCGGACGTTACGCGAACCTCACCTACTCGCGGTACGCGATGCGAGCCAACAAGGCGCTGATCGGCTGGGCCGAGGCACACGACGTGCGCTTCGACCGCTCGGCCGTCGCCGAGGGTGACGCGTTCGCATGTCGGTACGAGGCGTACCTGACCGACTACCGCGTCGAGCCACGGAAGAGCGCATGGCAGATCGAACTCGCGATCAAGTTGGCGGACGAAGACTGAAGTTGCGGTGACACCTCACACTGCCGAGAGCGACGAGGCATTTCCCCGGGAATCGTCGTCATCACGTACGCGCGTATGCTGGCATCCCATGGTGCGGACGAAGATCAGCCTGACGAAGGAGGAGTACGAGGCGGCGAAGCGCGAAGCGCACCGCCTCGGGATCTCCCTGACAGAACTCCTCCGCCGTTCGCTACGAAGCGTGCTGCCCGTCGACGAAGCGAAGCCATGGATGCGGTACGCCGGATCCATCGAGTCCGGCGACGCTGCCTCGAGTCAGAGGATCGACGAACTCGTGTACGGCCGCAAGGATTGAACCTCGGCGCCACGGTGATTCTGCGTCGTTTCCACGAGGAGGACCCATGGACGAGAAGAGCCTGTTCACGAACTTCTGGACGAAGGAGTCGGCGACCACCGCGCGCGTGCTCGCCCGCATCCCCGACGGCTCGACCTACCGACCCGACCCGAAGTCGCGGACGGCCCAGGAGATCGCGTGGCAGATCGTCGGCGAGGAGCGGATGATCGTCGAAGCGTTGGAGAACGGCGCGTTCGCCTGGGCACCCGTGCCGATGCCGGCGTCCATGCAGGAGATCGTCCGCACGTACGAGGCCCAGAGCGCCGACCTGGCCGACCGCTGGCGCGCGCTGCCCGACGAGCGCTGGTCGGGCACGATCGACATGGGCGGCCGGGAGCGTCCCGCCTCGGCGCTGGCCTGGAGCTTCCTCTTCGACATCGTCCACCACCGCGGTCAGATCACGACCTATCTGCGTCCCATGGGGTCCACGGTGCCGCAGGTCTACGGGCCGAGCGCGGACGAGCCGTGACGGGTGGCTGAAGCCGACGCGATCGACCCGGCGGCGGCGCCCCTCACGTCGGAGGCGCTCGCGCAGGAGCTGCGCAGGTGCGGGCTCCCGCCGGGGCGCTGCGTCATCGTGCACACGTCGCTGCGGTCGCTCGGCTGGGTCGTGGGCGGGGCGGAAGCGGTGGTGCACGCGCTCGTGGACGCCGTCGGGCCGGAAGGCACGCTCGTGATGCCGGCCCACACCGGGGGCAACAGCGAGCCGTCGCATTGGCAGAACCCGCCGGTGCCGGAGGCGTGGTGGCCGATCGTCCGAGCGTCGATGCCGCCGTTCGATCGCCACCGGTCGCCGACGCGCGGGATGGGCGTCGTGGCCGAGCTGTTCCGCACGTGGCCAGGCGTCGTGCGGAGCGACCACCCTGCTGTGTCCTTCGCCGCCCATGGGCCCGATGCCCCGCGGGTCGTCGCCGACCACGACCTGGTCGACATGCTCGGCGACGCGTCCCCGTTGGGGCGCCTGTACGACCTCGACGCCCTCGTCCTCCTGCTCGGCGTCGACCACGGGCGCAACACCTCGTTGCATCTCGCCGAGGCCAGGCTCGATCCCGGTCTGCTCCCGACGATCGAGGATGGTGCGGCCGTCGCGAGCGATGGGACGACCGCGTGGACGCGATTCCGCCATCTGGACTGGGACTCCGACGACTTCGCGGAGCTCGGTGCGGCGTACGAGGCCGAGCGAGGGCTCGCGCCGTGCCGGGTCGGTCGGGCCGACGTGCGGATCCTCGAGATGCGTCCCTTGGTCGACTGGGCCGTGGATTGGCTGCGCGCGCGGCGCTAGCGAGGGCCGTGGCGACGTCGTATCGTTCCCGTCGCCCCACGAGGCCGGAGGAGGGCGCGCGATGGAAGACACCGAACCCCGTGGTGCGAGCGACGTCCTCATCGCCGCGGACGCGGGCCTCGAGGTCCGCAACCACCAGGACGTGTTGGACCTGATCGGCGCCGCGTACGACGCCGACGGCATCGTCCTGACGGCCGACGACGTCGACCCCTCGTTCTTCGACCTGCACACCGGCCTCGCAGGCGAACTCTTCCAGAAGGTCACCAACTACGGCCTGCGTCTCGCGCTGGTGTTGCCCGACCCGGCGGCGCACGGTCCGCGCTGGCGAGACCTGGCGTTCGAGCACGCCCGCCACGGCACGATCCGCTTCGTGCCGACACGCACCGAGGCGGAGGCGTGGGTCCGGGGACTCACGCCCTGAACTTGGCCGCGGTGAGGCTGGGGTCGACGACCGTCTGGTAGGTTGGAACATGTCCGTCCGACGGCTCACCCCCAGCGATGCCGAACCGTTTCAGGCCCTTCGGCTGCGCGGTTTGCGCGAGTGCCCGACCGCGTTCGTGTCGAGTTTCGAGGAAGAGGCGGACACGCCCTTGGCCGTCGTCGCCGAGCGTTTGGCGACCGTCGAGGACGGAGCCGTCTTCGGTGGGTTCGAGGGATCGTCGCTGCGCGGTGTGATCGGCATTCAGCGGGAGCGCATGGCCAAGCTTGCCCACCGTGCGATCGTCTGGGGGATGTACGTGGCTCCGGAGGCTCGCCGGAGCGGTCTGGGGCGTCGCCTCTTGGTGCGGGCGCTCGAGCATGCGGCGAGTGACCTCCGTGTCCGCCAGGTACACCTCGGCGTGAACGCCGCGAACGCCGCGGCGATTGCGCTGTACCGCGGCGTCGGATTCGAGGTCTATGGGTCCGAGCCCGACTACCTGCGGGTGGACGGCGTGCTGCACGACGAGTACGAGATGATGCGTCTCATCGATGTAGCGCGCTGAACGCCGTACCGGGCGACGTGCCGGATGCGAGCCCACGTCCGTGGGTGTCGCCCTGCGTCGTTCACGGTCGTCCACAAGCGCTAACCTCTGGGCATCCAAACCGAAGGAGCACCTGGTGAGCAAGGTCGTCATGAACGCCTCGGTCTCGGTCGACGGTTTCATCGCGGACGAGCACGACCAGCCCGGACCGCTGTTCGACTGGCTGCTCGGCGGTGACGTCCCGCTGGACGCGAGCGGCGTGTTGAAGGTGTCGCAGGCGTCCTACGACCACACCCGCCCGTACTGGGACCAGATCGGGGTGACGATCGCCGGGCGCCACGTCTTCGACATGACGGACGGTTGGGACGGGACGCCCCCGAGCGGCATCGACCACGTCGTCGTCGTGACGCACCGGGGCAGGCCCGAGGGGTGGCATCCCGAGGCCCCGTTCCACTTCGTCGATGGCGTCGAGGCGGCCGTGGCCAAGGCGCGGGCGCTCGCCGGCGATCGCATCGTCGAGGTCGCCGCGGGCGACGTCGGGGGCCAGGTGCTGGCCGCCGGTCTGGTCGACGAGGTGCGCATGGACGTCGTCCCCGTCGTGTTCGGATCGGGCAAGCGCTACTTCGGGTCGGTCGACGCGCAGCACCTGTTGGAGGATCCGGACGTGGCGATCCAGGGCCAGCGGGTGCTTCACCTGCGGTACCGGGTGCGTCACTGATCGACCAGGGCCGGGGTCGGAATACTAAGGCGCTCACTTGACTATGGGCGCGTGAGCGTCTATCGTCCGCCGTATGCCGCCGTCCAGCGCCACGAGCGACCACGTCTTCCACGCCCTCGGTGACGCCACCCGTCGCGCGATCGTGCTGCAGCTCGGTCGCGGTCCGGCGTCGGTGAGCGACCTCGCGGAGCCGCTGCCGGTCAGCTTGGCGACGGTGCTCCAGCACGTGCAGGTCCTGGAGACCAGTGGCCTCGTCGCGACGCACAAGGTGGGACGCGTTCGCACGTGTCATCTCGTGCCCGACGCCCTGCTCGAGGCGGAGCGTTGGCTCTCCGATCGACGCGCGCTCTGGGAGGGGCGGCTCGATCGGCTGGGCGCGCTGGTTCAGGCCGACACCACCCGTCGTGAGACCGCTCACGCCGCGCCTTCCACCCCGAACCCCGAACCGTCCACCGAGGGAGAACCGACATGAACCGACCGAAGCCCACCGACCGCGCCAGCCGCATCCTGGAGATCACCCGCACCTTCGATGCGCCGCGGGAGGTCGTGTTCCGCCACCTCGTCGAACCCGAGCTGATCGCGAAGTGGTGGGGGCCCGACGGGTTCGCCACGCCGGCCGATGGCGTGACCGTCGAGGCGCAGCCGGGCGGCGCCCACCACAAGACGATGGTCCTCGAGAGCGAGGCGATCGCCGCCGGCATGGGCATGCCGGTCGGCTCGGCGTTCCCGGACGCCGCGACGGTGCTCGAGATCGTGCCGCCGGAACTCCTCGTGCTGACCTCCGAGCCCCAACCGGACATGGGGCTCGTCGAGCGCACCGATCACCCGCATCGAGTTGCACGCCGAGGGCCCCGACCGCACCCGCGTCGTCCTGATCGACGGCCCCTACGCCGAGATGATGGCGGGCAACGCCGAGACCGGTTGGACGCAGCAGTTCGGCAAACTCGAGCGGCTTCTGGCAGTCTGAACCGGCCGCGCGTGGCGGCGAGGCGTTCCGTAGACCCCGTCAGGGTTCGCGGAACGCCCAACCCTTCGCCGCCAACGCCTCATCCAGGATGCGGATCGCCTTGGGCCCCACACCGTGGAGCGCCAGCAACTCCCCCTTCGAGTGGGTGGCCACCTGCGCGAGGCTGGTGACGCCGTGGGCGGAGAGCGCACGGGTGGCAGGCTTGCCGATTTCCTTCGGGAGATCGCCGACCGGGCGGACGTCGGGGGTGGGTGCCATCGCGCCTCCTCTCGGTGCGACCGAGGTGACGACCAGGCTAGCGGCGACCGGCCCTCTGCGCAAGCGTGACCCCGGATCGCACCGCACGACATTGCACCGCACGAACCGGAGTGCGCGTCCGCCGGAGCGGCCGTACCCTGCGCGCATGTCCGAACGCGACCCGCACCCCCTCCCCGCACGCGCGACGCGTCCCATGACGCCGCGCCCCCCCTTCGCAACCCCCGAGAGTCGCTGGCGAGCCGTCGTCGAGCGCGACGCGAGCGCGGACGGTGCCTTCTTCTACGGCGTGCGCTCGACCGGCATCGTGTGCCGGCCGGGCTGCGCCTCCCGCACGCCGAAACGCGAGCACGTCGCGTTCTTCGACACGCTCGACGACGCCGAACGCGCCGGCTTCCGCCGCTGCCGACGCTGTACCCCCGGCGAGCGCGCGCCGCGCGAGCGACTCGAAGCGCATGGTGGTACGCGCCTGTCGCCGCCTGGAGCGCGAGGAGCCCGTGCCTTCCCTCGAGGCGCTCGCCGCGGAGGCGGGCTTGAGCCGCGCCCACTTCCAGCGCACGTTCAAGCGGATCGTCGGTGTGACGCCCAAGCAGTACGAGCGCGCCTACCGTACGGAGCGCTTCCGGACGAGCCTCGGCCGCGCGGGGAGCGTCACCGAAGCCATCTATGAAGCCGGCTTCGGCTCCAGCAGCCGGGCGTACGAGGGGGTGGAGCTCGGCATGGCCCCGTCCGCGTACCGCCAGGGCGCCGAAGCGCTGACGATCCGCTACGGCGTCGTCGACGGCTCGCTCGGCGCCCTCCTCGTGGCCGCCACCGACCGGGGCGTCTGCGCGATCGAGTTCGGCGACGATCCCGAAGCGTGGCCCGCGCGGCTCAGGAGCGCTTTCCCCGTGCACGGGTGGAGGAAGGCGGCGAGGACTTCGCCGGCCTCGTCGAGGAGGTCCTCGCGTTCGTCGAGGCGCCCTCGCGACGGCCTGGACCTTCCGCTCGACATCCGCGGCACGGCCTTCCAGCAACTCGTGTGGAACGCGCTCCGACGGGTCCCGCCGGGCACCACCGTCGGCTACGCGGAGCTGGCCGCGCGCATCGGTCGGCCCGACGCCGCGCGGGCGGTGGCGGGCGCCTGCGCTGCCAACACGCTGGCGGTCGCGATCCCGTGTCACCGCGTGGTCCGCGCCGACGGCGCGCTGAGCGGCTACCGCTGGGGCGTCGAGCGCAAGCGGGCGCTGCTCGAGCGCGAGGGGTCGACACCTGATCCGCGCGCTTGACAACCAATAAGTGAATGACTTATACATAGGCCGTGCACAGCGCCGTCGCGGTCGAGACCAAGGTGTTCAAGGCCCTCGCGGACCCCAGCCGTCGCGCGATCTTCGAGTCCCTGGCAGAGGGCGAGGCGGCGGTGAAGGACCTCACCGCCCGCTTCGCCATCTCCCAACCCGCGGTCTCGCAGCATCTCGCGGCCTTGAGGGACGCCGGCCTGGTGCAGGGCCGCAGCCAAGGGCGGCGCGTGGTCTACCGCGTCGAGCCCGAGGGGTTGCGACCGCTCGTCGACTGGATCGCCCACTACCGCGTCTTCTGGACCGACCGCGTGGAGCGGCTCGAGAAGCTGCTGGAGAGGATGGACGGATGAAGCCGGTCGACACGAGCCCACGTGGCCAACGCACGTCCCTGTCGCTCGAGCTCGAGTTGCCGCACCCGCCGGAGAAGGTCTGGCGCGCGCTCACCGATCCCACGCTCGTGTCCGAGTGGCTCCTACCGGTCGCCGGACTCGCCACCGAGCCGGGGGCCGCCTTCACGTTCCAGGCGCCGCCGCAACCCGGTTGGGACGGCACCGTGCGCTGCCGGATCCTCGAGGCCGACGCCCACCGGACGCTCCGCTACACGTGGGTCGTCGGCGACAGGGAGGTCGACACGGTGGTGGCCTTCACGCTCACGCCCACGCCGTCGGGGACGCGCTTGTCGCTCCAGCAGTCGGGCTTCCGGCCGGACCAGGGACAGGCGTTCGGCGGTGCGCGGTACGGCTGGACGATGATGGGCGAGCGGCTGTTCGACCTGCTGGCGCGGGGCACGGATCCCTCGGTGACCCGCGACACCGAGAAGGAGCACCGATGAACGTCCTCCTGTGGATCCTGCAGAGCGTCCTAGCCCTGCTCCTCCTGTCCGGCGGCGCGTACAAGGTCTCGTCCGGCGCGCAGCTCGCGAAGGACGTCCGTGCGCTCTCGCGCGGCGCCTGGGCCGCGTTCGGCGCGTTCGAGATCGTGGCCGGGATCCTGTTGATCGTCCCGGCGGCGCTGGGTTGGCTGCCGAGCCTCACCGCGCTCGCCGCCGTCGCCGTCGCCGTCGAGTCGCTCGTCCTGAGCCTGATCTACGCACGCGCCTCGCGTACGCTCTCCGCGTCCAACCCGCTCCTCTGGTCCGCCATGATGGGGCTCGTCGCGGCCTTCGTCGCTTACGGCCGCTACGTCCTCAGCCCGCTCACCTGACGAAGGGCGAAGGGAGCCCGCCATGCCCAAGCGAACGACGCCCGCCCAGTCGAACGCCACCGAGCCCGTCTTGCTGTCCGGCGGCAACCCGCAGATCGCCAAGGGCGACGGCGACGCGCCCGTGCAGGCCTACATCGCCGCCATGCCCGGTTGGAAACGCGACGTGGGGCGTGACCTGGACGCGCTCATCGAGCGTACGGTCCCGAACGTCCGCAAGGCGGTGCGCTGGAACTCGCCCTTCTACGGCATCCCCGACGAGGGCTGGTTCCTGAGCTTCCACTGCTTCGCGAAGTACATCAAAGTCACGTTCCTGCGAGGGACGGCCCTGCAGCCGCCCCCGCCCGAGAAGTCCAAGCATCCGAACGTGCGCTACCTGCACATCCACGAGAACGAACCGCTCGACGAAGAGCAGTGGCGCGACTGGCTCGAGCAGGCGGCCGCCATGCCGGGCGATCCGGTCTTCTGAACCTTCGTC
>CAVSJH010000025.1:0-5870 GCA_963728245.1 uncultured Trueperaceae bacterium | reverse complement strand
CGACCTCGCCCTGACGCGGTCGTGCCCCGTGCTCGCCGCCCGGCGTCACGCGCGCGCGCTCACCCGCCACTTCGATGCCCACCTGCGCCGCCACGGTCTACGCTCGACCCAGTTCTCGGTCCTGGCAGCCCTGGCGCAGCGGGGCCCGACCGTCCGCGGTCGACTCGCGGAGGGTCTCGGGCTCGAACGGACGTCGCTCACGCGCAGCGCCGCCACCCTCGAGCGGCACGGTTGGATCGAGACCCTGGGAACGGACGACGCGCGCGAGCGACCGCTCGCGCTCACGGAGGCCGGACGGCGCGTGTTGGACGCCGCCCTCCCCGCCTGGAAGGAGGCTCTCGACCGGCTCGACGACCGCACGTAGGGCGAGCCCACGGCGCCCGCCGCCGTGGAGAAGGGGGACGAGCGTGAACGAACCACGAACCGAGGACGGCCTCGCGGGACTGAACCTACCCGAGGTCGTCGCGCGCGAGACCTGGCTGCACGCGCGCACCGCACTGCTCGAGCGAGAGAAGGCCCTCACGCGCGAGAGGGACGCGGTCAACGCCGCCCGCCGCGGACTCCCGATGGTCGAGATGACCACCGACTACCGTTTCGACGGACCGAACGGGGAGGTCGGCCTGCTCGACCTGTTCGAAGGCCGCCACCAGCTCATCGTCCAGCACGTGATGTACGGACCCGACTGGGACCTTCCCTGCCGGAGTTGCTCGGCTGCGGCCGACGAGATCTCGCGCGGGCATCTGAACCACCTGAACGCCCGGACCACGACGTTCGTCCTGGTGTCGCGCGCCCCGTACCCGAAGCTGGCGGCCTTCCGGGAGCGGATGGGGTGGCGGATGCCCTGGTACTCGTCGGCCGGCTCCACGTTCAACTTCGACTTCCACGTCACCCTCGACGAGCGCGTCGCCCCCATCCAGTACAACTACCGCACGCCCGAGCAGCACGAGCGGGCCGGCACGGCAGGCTACGTGTCGGGCACGCAGCCGATCGAGCTCCCCGGCATCAGTTGCTTCCTGCGCATGGGCGATCGGGTGTTCCACACGTACTCGACGTACGCGCGCGGAGCCGAGGTGGGCGGCTCCAGCGACCTCCTCGACCTCACCGCCCTCGGCCGCCAGGAGCCGTGGGAAGAACCGAAGGGCCGGACCACCGGGCTCGCCCTGCAGGCGGGCAACCCCACGATGCCGTACCCAGACGAGTACCCGGCTCTGTAGGCCGGATCTCGCACCCCGCCCGAGTCGGGCGCAAGGAGACGACGATGAAACAGGCCACCCCCTACCTCAACTTCGCCGGACGGACCGAAGAGGCCTTCGCGTTCTACCGCAGCGTGTTCGGCGGCGAGACCCCGCCCGCCATCCGCTACCGCGACATGGGCATGGACGGCGCCGACGGCGACCTGGTCGCGCACGTCGCGTTGCACGTCGCCGGTCGGGTGATGCTGATGGGCTCGGACGTCGCCAGCAGCCGGGTCGGCGACCACGTGGTCGGCACGAACGTGGAGATCCACGTCGAGGCCGACGACGCTGCGGAGGCCCGCCGCCTGTTCGACGCGCTCGCGGAAGGTGGCACCGTCTCGATGCCGCTCGAGAAGGTCTCCTGGTCCGAGCTCTTCGGCGCCTGCGTCGACCGCTTCGGCGTGCGGTGGATGGTCGACTACGCGGGTGAGGTCCAGTTCGGCGCGTCCTGAGGCGGACGGGCGGACGCGATCGTCACGTACCCTGCGCCGCGTCCGCCTCCTGCACGAGTTCGACCGCGACGCCGTTCGGGTCCGTCACCCGGAACAGTCGTTCGCCCCAAGGCTGCTGCCAGATGGGGATCGTGATCTCGACGCCCTCGCGACGGAGTCGGGCCTCCTCCGCGTCCAGGTCCGCGACCACGAAGGAGACGATCACACCCGCGACCGCGGGGTCGGTCCGCCCGGCCGGAAGCCACGCGAGGCCCTGACGCAAGAAGACGATGCCGGTGGGAAGGTCGTCGTGTTCGAGAGCGACGAACCCTTCCGCCGCCATCGTCTCGCGGAAGCCGAAGTGGGTGGCGAGGAAGCGGCTCGAGGCCGCTGGGTCGCCGACCATGAACGAAACGGCGGAACGAGCGATGCGCATGCGATCAACCCCTCACGGGTGGACGAACGGAGACGTGCGGGACGGCCGAGGCGGCGAGCCCACGACCCGCTCAGGTGTCCTCCGGCTCGACGCCTTCGCGCTCGAGCTTCGCGAGCCCCGCCCTCATCGCGCCGACCGCCTCCGGGGCGTGACCGGTCCAAGCCTCGAGCTCACGCCGGACACGGAGGGGCGCACGTGAGCGGAACGACTTCGTCGGGTTGCCCCGGAACCTCGTGTTCGTGACGTTCGGATCGTCCTCGACCTCGCCCGTCGGTTCCACGACGTAGATCCGGCCCGGGCCGTCGCCGGCGGCGAGCTCGGCGGCCCAGATCGCGGCGTCCAACGTGCGGGTGAAGTAGACGAAGTTCGCCACGCGCGGTCTCGCGCCGTAGTTGGCGGTGTGCCCGGGTTCGATCACGTCGCCGGGTCGGAAGCGGGCGCGCGTGCCGTGGTAGTGGGTCCAGTCCGTGATCTCCCGAAGGACGTGCAACGGTTCGGTGGAGCGCCAGGACATCACGGGATGCGGTGAGGGAGCGTCGCCGGGCCGTCCCTCGACGTTCTCCACCGCGCCCGTCGCCGCCACCTCGTAGACGCGCGGTCGCCCCTCTCCCTCGGCGAGTTCCGCCGCCCAGATCGCCGCGTCCAGGGTCGGTGTGCAGGCGACGAACCCGTCGCTCGGCGCGACCTCGTCCCCGGATGACGAGCGGCACGCGCGTGCCGACGTAGAGGGTCGGGATCCCGTCATCCATGGGGACTGCACCTCCTTGTCGCGTCGTGCGCAGGGTCCCCCTCGCGAGGCAGCACGCGCACGTCCATCCCACTCGGCAACCGCGACCACCAGTGCCCGTAGCGTCCGTACGGCGCGGCGTCCCGTCCGGCCAGCCACCGACCGAGGGCCTCCGCCTCCTGCGCGATCCCGTCCCACGCGGCGTCGGGCAGCTCGTGGAAGGCGGTCACCTCGATCCCGCCGTCCACGGGCCGCCACACGCCCACCACGAGCCCGTCGACGAGGACGGTGGGCAGGACGTCGCCGTTGCGTCGGATCACGTGCGGTCGGTAGGCGGGCGGGATCACGCGGCTCCGGTCCGCGTACGCGAGCAGGACGGAGTCCCACATCGCCAGCAGGCGCGGTGGGGCGACGACGTCGCCGTCCGGGCGCGGCGCGTCGGGCACGTCGTACAGGGTCGCACCGTCGGGCCCCTCCACGGTCACGAGGTCGTCGGCGAGCGCCTCGAAGGCGGGCCGGACTTCGGTCTGGCGGAGAAGCGCGAACTGCGCGAAGTCCCGACGCGAGGCCGGGCCGAACGCGGCCAGGTAGCGCAGCACGAGAGCGCGGAGGGCGGCCTCCCCGTCCGGCGACGGGGCTCCGTCGGGCGACGCGGCGCCGTCAGCGGACGGGGCCACCGCCCCGTCGGTCCCCAGCGCCACGCCCGGTGCGGCGACGTACGACGCCATCCGGCCGAACGTCCAAGGTTCGTCGGTGGGCGCGTGCACGAGCGGCGCGATCGCGCGCAGCGCCCGCCAGAGACCGGGCTCCGGGGCCGATCCGAGACGTTCGGCGAGCATCGCTTCGATCTCCGTCCGTGACCTGGGGCGGTCGGCGAACCCGAGGAGGTGCCGCACCAGGTCGTCGGCGTCGGCGCCCGCGAGCCCGGTCACGCGGAAGCGCTCGTCGTCCAGGCCGGCGGCGCGCAGGGTCGGGCGCATGGCCCGGTGGAAGGGGGCGCGATCGTCGACGGCCACCGCGTGCAACGTGATGCGCAGGAGCGTCGCCTTGACCACCTCGAAGGAGCGGAACGCCGCGTCGAGTTCGGCGGGGTCGAAGTCGACCACACGGTTCCACAGCGCCACGTAGGGCGAGGCCGGCTCCTGCGCCTGGAGCGCCACGATCCGGCGCACGGCGTCGACGACGGGAACGTTCTCGCGCTCGAGGAGCAGTTGGCGAGCGAGCGTCGCTCGGTTGAGATCGGCCGGCGTCAGGCGCACGGACGGAAGGTAGCACGGTGTCGCGTGGCGGCTTCCGCGTCGCTCGCTCATCCGCATCCGGCAGGCTCCACCGTAGAGTTCTCGGTCGCCGGCGGGGTCCCCGCCGCGCGGCTGCCGCGGTACCCGCGAGCCCGCACCGAACGAGGAAGAGGATGATCGAAAGAGCCTTCGCACGACCGCCGCTCCACGACGCTGGGGTGTGCCCACGACCCGCCGATCGAACCGCACGGACCGCCACGATCCGGACCCTCCTCCTCACCCTGACGGTCGCCGCACTCACGCTGGCGACGGCCGCGCCCGGCCCCGTCGACCCGTCCCCCGCCGCCGTCCCGTCCGCCGCGGTCCCGACCGTCTGGACCGACGACCGCGCGGCGGCGATCGACGACTACGTACGACGCGCCTTCGAGGACTCGGGCCTGCCCGCCGTCGCGGTCGCGGTGGTGACCCCCGAGGGCGTCGTCTACGAACGGACGCTGGGGACCACGGCGTTGCGGGACGGCGTGCCGTTGACGCCCGGCTTCGCGTTCGAGATCGGCTCGCTCACCAAGAGCTTGACCGCCCTCGCGGTGCTCCAGCTCGCCGAGGAGGGACGGGTCGACCTGTCGGCCCCCGTCCAGCGCTACCTGCCCTGGTTCCGCGTCGCCGACGAGGCGGCGTCCCGCTCGATCACCCTCGAGCAGCTCCTGACGCACACGAGCGGCCTTCACGCCAACGGACATGGCGTGGTCTGGCACGACGTCGGCCGCATCGACGGGTCCGTGCCGGAGGCCGTGCGGGAACTCGCGTCCGAGCCAGCCGACGCCCCCCGACCCACCTACGCGAACATGAACTACGTCACCGCCGGCGCCGTGCTCGAAGCGGTCACCGGCCAGCCGTGGGACGTCGTCCTCGAGGAGCGCATCCTCACGCCCCTCGGCATGACGTCGAGCGCCGCGGGTCTGGATCGCCGCGAGGGCATCCGCACCGTCACCGGCCACGCCCTCACCTTCGGCCTCCTCCCCTACGCCACCCGTCCGATCGCGCCGTTCGCCGGGCCCGCCGGCAGCATCGCGATCGCCACCCCCGGCGACTTCGCCGCCTACGTCCGCGCCTGGCTGACGCCCGGCTCCACCTCCGTCGTGAGCCCGTGGGTCGCCGCCGAGGCGCTCGCGCCCCGCGTCGAGGTCGACGGCGAACCGGCGTACGGTCTCGGATGGCGCAGCATGGAGCGGAACGGGCGCCCCGTGGCCCACCACTCGGCCGGCACGGAGGGCGCCGGGGCCTTCATGGCGCTGGCGACCGATGCCGGCGTCGGCGTGGTCGTCTTCACCAACATGGCGAGCGGTCTGCCGGGCGCGATCGGGTACGGCGTGCTCGACCTGGCGCTCGGCGACACGCCAACGCCGACCGGTCGCGACCCGCTGGTGGCCACGGGGTTCCTGCTGCTGGCGCTTGCGCTCAGCGCGGCCGCGTCCCTCGTGGTCGTGATCGTTCGCGCCTGGCGCGCGTTCGGAGGCGCCGCCCGCCCTCGCAGCGTCCCGCTGCACGTCGGCCGGATCATCGCCACGGCCGCCGTGGCGGGCTTCATGTGGTGGGCGATCCCCGGCGTCACCGCCGCGATGGGCATGCCCCTGCCGTTCGGGTTCCGGGGTTTCACGCTCGACGTGTTCGTGACGGCCGTCCTGTTGATGGCGGTGCCGACCGTGTGGGCCGTCTACCTCGTGGGGCGGCTCGTCCAGGACGGCGTTCGCGGTCGTGCGGCGCAGCTCGGTCGCGCGACGGCGGGTTGACGGCGGCCCTGCG
>CAVSJH010000024.1:0-182534 GCA_963728245.1 uncultured Trueperaceae bacterium | reverse complement strand
GCTGCCCGACCACCACCGGTCGCTGCATGGCGAGCTCGTGGCGTTCGGCGTGCTGGTCCAGCTCGCCCTCATCGGCGAGGACGACGCCACCCTGTCGGCGCGTCTCCGGTGGATCGAGGCGCTCGGCGTGACGCAAACGCTCGCGGCGCTCGGCTGCGACGCGTACCGATGCGACCCGAACCGGTGCTCGCCTGGCTGATGGCGGCACCGGCGTTGCGGCGGGCGTTCCCGTCGACATCCGAAGGCATCTTGGAAGAAGCGATCAAACGGGTCGATGGGCTCGCGAGCGCGCTGGAGGTTGGGCGCAGCGCCTAGCCGCGACAGGACGGCGGCGCACGTCCAGACCGTGTGTCTCCACCCACGGGCCTCATCACCTCCCGCGTGCCAGCTGAGCGGCGGCGTCGTCGACGCCGCTTGTACGCTCACACATAGGAGGTCGCGACATGACGATGCCGCATCCGCCCAGGCTCATCCTCGTCACCGGCATCATGGCGTCGGGCAAGTCGACGGTGGCCGAGCGCCTCGCCGAGCGGCTCCCTCACAGCGCGCACGTGCGCGGCGACACGTTCCGGACGATGATCGTCAACGGTCGCGCGGAGTTCGCGCTGCCTCCCAGCGACGAGGCGTGGCGGCAGGTGCTGCTGCGCTACCGCATCGCCGCCAGCGTGATCGAGCACTACCTCGGCGCCGGGTTCACGGTGGTCTACCAGGACGTCATCCTCGGCCCGGCCCTCGCCGCGGTCGCGCGCACGCTCGTGCACCACGCGCTTCACGTCGTGGTCCTGCACACCGACCCGGATGTCGCAGCGCAACGGGACGCGCAGCGCGACAAGGACGCCTACGCGCACGAAACGCCGACGACGACGAACACATCCTGCGCCATGAGACCGCCCGCCTCGGCCTGTGGCTCGACACGTCGACGTCGGAGGCCGACGAGACGGTCGCGCAGATCCTTGGCGGGCTGGACCGGGCGACGGTGGCTCCCGGGGACCTCACCGCCGACGTGACGAGCGGTGCGGCAGGCGTCCTGAGCGGTCGGCCGGTCGCGTGAAGGCGGCGTCCGTGGCGTCGCCCACAGCAGTCGGCGAACGCTTCGCAACCGTCACACACGTCCGGCAGCGACGCCTTTAGCTTGAACGTCCGGAGGGCGTCGCGGGGGAAGTGCCGTCCGATCGTCATCCAGCGCGCACCCGCGCGCCCTCTCGAGACCCGAGAGAGAGGAGCACCCAGGTCCGGTCGCGAGTCCTGCACCCGAAGCCGTGACCACGCCACTCACGCCCTGGTGGCCGCGCAAGGCGCGTGGAGCCAGTCCTGAAGACGACGGCCGGGGGGACTCGCCCCCATCGGACGCCGCCACGGCGTCCCCGCCCGAGGGCGACCGACGCGTCGCCGCATGTCACGAGGAGACCACCCATGACCAAGTCCCGTCCCCTGTTCATCGCCACTGCCCTGCTCTTGCTGAGCGGGCTCTTCCTGATCTCCCAAGCGCAAGACGCCGCTACCGCTGCCGACGTCCAAGTCGCCACGAGCGACATGTACGGCGAGCACCTGGTCGACGCCGAAGGACACGCGCTGTACATGTTCCTGAACGACACCGAAGGCACCAGCAACTGCACCGACGACTGCGCCCAGAACTGGCCGCCCCTGACCGTCGAGGACGGCGAGCCGATGGTGGGCGAAGGCCTCGACGCCTCGCTCGTGGGCACCATCGAACGTGCCGACGGCACGATGCAGGTGACCTACAACGGTCACCCGCTCTACACCTTCGTGCAAGACCAGGAACCCGGCATGGCGAACGGTCAGGACGTGGCGGACGCCTGGTACCTCGTCAGCACGACCGGCGAGCAGATCGAAACGCCCTGAGGGCCGTTTAGCGGTCTCGGCGAGCGGACCGAACCGGCCCGAGATGCACCTCGCCGCCTCACGACCGTGAACGCAGGCTCGATCCAGGCCGCCCGGACCAGACCCGGGCGGCCTTCTCGTGCAGCGGCACGGGCGCCCGCGCGGCGGCGCGCCGCGGCGTCGGGGAGCCGCACCCCCAGAATGGCGGGTCAAGCCGCGGGGTGGCGGTCCGTCCTACCGCTGCGCCGACCCGAGCAGCAGGTCGCGCGCTTCCACGAGCCGCTTGAACTCGAGTTCGGCGAACTCGCGCTGAGCGCGCGGGTACTTGGCGCCCGGGAAGTTGTCGGGATGCATCTCGCGGCGGAAGCTGCGGAAGCGGGCGTCGACCTCGGCGGCTGTCGCGGACGGACCAAGGTCCAAGATCCTCAGCGCGTCGTCCCGGGTGGCGGGCTTGCCCTGCATGGGATCGCGCGCGGCCGAACTCCGCGGCGCCGCCGTGGCGCCCTCGCTGCGCCCTCGATCGAACCCGGCCTTGTAGCCTTCGCGCCGTCCGGCCTCGCGGGCAGCTTCGATCGCCGCCGCCGATGCGCTCTGATGCGACGCTTCCCCGTCCGCCTTGCCGCGCAGGTACGCCTGGTTGAGTTCGGCGGAGCGCTGCACGTGCAGCCCGGCCACGGCCTGTTGCCCCTCGGCCCGGCCGGCAGCGCGCCCCTGGCGTTGCCCCTCGGCCACGCCGGCCGCGAACGAGCTCTCGCGTGCTTCGAGTCGCCCGCGCCGCAAGCCCGACTCGAACTGCAGACGATTGGCCACCAGGGCCGCGTGGCGTGCGACCTCGAGCCGTGCGACCGCGACGTCCGCCGACAGCTTCAGGCCGTCGGCGCGGAGCCCCTTCAGGTCGGCGTCGACACGTGCGGCTTCACGATGGACGGCGCGGTACGACGGCAGCCCGAGCAACAGCGCCAACAGCAGGTACAACGCTGCGACGGCAGCCGCCGCGAAGAACCATGCTGGTTCGCCGGCCGCGGGAACCCAGCCGGGCCACCAGGCGGGCAGGCTCTCCCAGACCCCGGCGCCGACGAGAAGAAGCGGCGCACCGACCACCGGTGCGAGGGTCGCGTGGATCATGATGCGGCGTCGGCGGAGGCGGAGGTAGCGCGCCACCCGCAGGTTCTCGGCTTCCACCTGCTGCTGCCAGGCGATCTCGTAGCCGATGCCCGCCCCGGCTCGGAACACGTCGTCGACAGCGGTCGCGACCTGTTCGAGCACGGTCGCATCGGGACCGGCTGGCGGCAGATCCTCGGCCGGTCGCCTCGGCCCCCGCGAGAACCACCACACGACGGCCACGACGACGAGCACGAAGACGAACAGCGTCACGGTGGCGCGCGCCTGAGGCTCTCGCCCGCCGACGGGTCGCGTCGGCCGGCGAGCGCGCAGGCAGGACGCCGCTCTTGGGCTGGCCCCGTTCGGCGTGCACATGGGACCAGGATAACGGCCCGCGATCCTGGTGCCGTCGCAGGCTTCTGGCGTCGACCGCGGGAGCATCGTCGAGCGTCACCGCCGCCGTTGGGACGGGCGTACCGCGCGAGCCCGAACCCTGGCGCTAGCATGAGAACGCGCACCGAGGACGACCCTCACTCGGTCGGCATCCGGCCATGAACCCCCTGCCACGACCACCCCACCGCCCCTTCACCCTCGTCCTCGCCGGCGGCGGTGCGCGTGGCGCCGCCCACGTCGGCGTGCTCCGCGCACTGGAACACGAGGGGTTCGCCCCGAGCGCCATCGTGGGGGTCTCGATGGGGGCCATCGTCGGCGCGACGTACGCGCTCAACCCCGACTGGTACCGGGCCTACCTGTCCGCCGACCTGAGCCGGATCCCAGGCTTGACGCGCCACCACGGCAACGGTGCCACGGCGCGGCTCGTGCGGCTGGCCGAGGACGGCCGCAACCTCCGCCATCTGCTCCTGCGGTGGGGCCCGCTGACACCGGCCGTGGACGCGATCATGGAGGTACTCGACGAACTCACGCTCCACCAGGACCTCGACCGGGCGCGGCTCCCGTTCGCGGCGGTCGCCACCGACCTGCGCTCCGGTGAGCGGGTGGTGCTGCGGAAGGGCAACGCGGCCCAGGCCGTCTACGCCAGCTCGGCCCTGGCGGGCATCCTGCCGCCGGCGGCCCACGACGGCTCGCTCCTGGCCGACGGCGCCTACGCCGACGTCGCTCCGGTCGACGTCGCGCGCACGCTCGCCGACGGCGTGACGGTGGCGATCAACCCGTCCGCCGGGGTCCCCGAACCGACCCTCCGGAACGGCCTGCAGGTGCTGCAGAGGTCGATCGAGATCGCATACCACCATCAGGCAGCCGCCCGCTTCGGCGAAGCCGACCTCCAGATCGACGTCGACTTCCCCTTCCCCATCGGCACGACGGACTTCCAGCACCTGCGGACCTGCGTCGCCGCGGGCGCGCACGCCGTGCGCCGGCGGCGAGCGACGTTGCACCAGCTCCTGGAACCCGCGCTGGTGGCGACGGGCTGACATGCGACGCCGGCGGCGTCGACCCCGGCGAGGGGCGGCCCTACGGTCTCAAGACCTCGACCCTTCGACCGTCTTCAGCAGCGCCTGCATGTAGCCCATGGCGTACGCCATGCCCGAGTGCCAGCCCGCCGGTCCCGCCATCAGCGGGGTGTGGTCGGGGATCAACACGCCATCGAAGCCGGTGCGTCGCAGGATCTGCACGATCCGCGCCATGTCGACGTCGCCCTCGTCCATGAACACCTCGTGGTACCGGGGCACCTTCCCGACGACGTTGCGGAAGTGGACGTACGCGATGTGGCCAGCGGCCGCGTGTTCCTCGGTGGCCACGTAGACGTCGCCCTCGGTCATCTCGGCGAGCGAGCCGAGGCAGAACTCGAGCGCGTTCGCAGCGCTCGGGTGGAGGTCGAGCAGCCGTCGGTAGTGCTGGGGTTGGTACACCAGGCGGGGCTGCCCGCGCACGAACGGTGCGGGCGGGTCGTCGGGATGCAGGGCCAGCCGTACGCCGGCCTCTTCGGCCACCGGGAGGATCTCCTGGAGGAAGCCGTCGAGACGCGCCCAGAGCTCGTCGTGGCTGATCGGCGCCACGTGGCCCGCGGGGGCGGCCGCGTCCCAGACCATGTTCCAGACCATGCCCAGCGGCATGGGGGTGTCGTCGCCGCCGTCCATCCCCACGGACTCCGCACCGCCGCGGGCGAACGGGCCGCTGACCCGCCCGGCCACGCCGGCGAGGCTGAAGTTGTAGCCGATCACCGGGATGCCCGCTTCGCCGACGTCGCGCACGATCCCCTTGAGCCGCTCGAGCTGCTCGCGCTTGCGCGGGCCGTCGAGCAGGACGTCGTGCCAGTGGGCCGGGTCGAAGTTCTCGATGGCCGTCAGTTCCAGCCCCTCTTCGGCCAGGTCCGATTTCAAACGGCGCAGCGCGGGTAGCGTCCATCGTTCGTCGCTTCCGCCGGCCCGGCCCCACCCGGCACTGCCGCCCACGGGCTGGTTCGCGTCCGCGTTGTCGTGCCCGAAGTAGTCGACCAAGTGCACGACCGCGTGGGTGGCGCCGCACTGTCGCGCGAAGCGATAGTTCTCGCGCGTGAGCATGTGGTGGTAGAACCCGAAACCCAACTTGATGCGAGCGGTCATGGTCGACTCCTGAGGAGGGTGATCGGAGAGCGATCGGCGTGGACGACGTCTGCCTCGGGCCCATCATCGCAGGACCATGGGGCGGCGGCGCATCCGACGCCCTGCGTCACACCCGCCGGTACCGCGCCAGCACGTCCCCATCCGGCTCGAAGCCGAGACCGACGCCGTTCGGCACCGCGAAGGTTCCCCCCGGACCGAGGGGTCCGAGGGGGGCCAGCCACGCCTCGGGCCGAACGAACAGGTACTCGAGCTGGTGCACGCCCGGCAGCGCGGCGGCCAGGTGCATGGTGGCCTGCAGGCCCGGTCCGAAGTAGGGGCAGTGGGGGGTGAGCGGGACGCCGGCCCGAGCACAGACGTCGGCGACGGCCAAGAACTCGCTCACGCCGCCCACCTTGGTGACGCTGGGTTGAGCCATGTCGATCGCCCCCGCCGCCAGCGCCCCCTCGAACTGCACGCGGGTGCACCAGTTCTCGCCGGCCGCGATGGGGAGCCCGTGACCGCGCAAGCGGCCGAGCGCCGCGAAGTCCTCGGGCGGGAACACCGGTTCTTCGAGCCACGAGACGCCGAGGTCGACCAGCGGCGCGACCGCCTCGCGGGCACCCGCCTCGCTCCAGTTGCCGTTCACGTCGACCGACATCGGGATGTCGTCCCCCACCGCCTCGCGACAGGCGCGGACGTGGGGCAGCGTGATCTCGTGGAGCTTCAGCTCGCGAAACCCCATCGCCACGGCCTCCTCGCTCACGCGCCGGGCCACGGCGTCATCGGCGTAACGCACCAGGCTGCCGTAGAAGGGCACCGGGGCGGGCGCGGTCGTGCCACCCAGGAGCACGTGGAGCGGCACGCCGGCGCGCTTGGCGGCGATGTCCCAAAGCGCCATGTCGACGCCGGAGATCGCGAACATGGTGATCCCGTAGCGTCCGAAGAGATGCAGCCGGCGCTGGGTGGCCAGGTTCCAGGCCGGGATGTCGTCCACCTCGGTGCCCACGAGCACGGGTGCGATCATGCGGTCGACGACGGCCTTCGTGGCGTCGGTGACGAAGTAGCCGAACCCTTCGCCCCAACCGACGACGCCGTCCTCGTCCTCGATCCGGACGAGCGCGATCTCGAGCTGGTTCCAGACGGTGGGCCCGATGCCAAGCCCCTTGCCACCGTCCACGAACGGGATGTCGACGATCCAGGTCTCCACCGAACGGATCTTCACAGGTGCTCCTCGGCGCTCGGCAGCGGTGCCACCGCGTAGGCGCCGCCGACGAAGTCGCGGCCCAGACGGTCGGGCATGGCCGCGTAGGGGACGAAGTCGGGGGCGAGGTGATCGAGCGCCCGGTCGCGGGGTCGGTAGCCGAGCTGCTGGGCGCGCGCGTTGTCGTAGAGCGGGTCGGGGCAGTCGGAGACGCCGTACACCACGTCGTGCCCGACGTCGGGATGGGTGAGGCCGATCTCGAACAAGGCGGCCAGGTCGCGGGCGCTCGTCCACAACCGCAGGGTGCGGTCGTCGGCGACGAGGGGGTCGGCGTTGCCGATGCGCACGACCAGCGTCCGGAGGCCGAAGCGCGCGGCGTAGAGCGCGCAGGCGACTTCCCCGAACGCCTTGCCGAGACCGTAGTAGGCGTCGGGCGCCAACGCGGCCGCGTCGCCCGCGAAGCCCGCCCGCCGCTGCGCCCCATGGACGTGGTGGCTGCTGGCGTACACGAAGCGGGCCACGTCGGCGCGCTGCGCCTCTTCGAGGAGGTGGACCACCGCCCGAAAGTTCGCGTCGACCGAAGCGTCGAAGGCCAGGTCCAGCCCGTGCACCGCAGCCAGATGGATCACCGCGTCGACACCTCGAAGCGCGTCGCGGACGAGCTCTCGATCGACCAGGTCACCCACGACCACCGTCTCGTTCGCGGCGGCGTCGTCGACGGCGACACGGTCGAACAAGCGGAGCTCGAAACGCTCGCGCAGCCACGGACGCACCGCGCGACCGACGCGGCCAGCCGCCCCCGTCACGAGCACGCGGTGCACCTCGGGTTTCACCCGAACGGCGGGCTCAGGTTCGCGATCCATGGTCCTCCCCCGTACGTCGAAGCGTCTGGCAGCGCCGCTCCTGTTGACGACGTTGACACGACCTGAGACCGGACGTACGCTTCGCGCACGGTGGTCATACCACCTGACCGCACCCGCCGGAAGGAGCCACGTTGACGCCGCGGACCGATCCCGACCCCGCCTACCCGCCCATCGAGCGGGCCTCGCTGCCGGACACGGTCGCCGATCGCCTGGCGGGTCGAATCCTGGATGGCGAGCTCGCCTCCGGCGACCGTCTGCCGGGCGAGCGGGCGCTTGCCGAACGGCTCGGGGTCAGCCGCATCGTCGTGCGCGAAGCGCTCGGCAGGCTCCAGGCCCGCGGCCTCGTCGAGGTGCGTCCGGGCGTCGGTGCGTTCGTGGCCGCGATGCCCGAGCGCGTGGTCACCGAGCCCTTGAGCCTCTACATCCGTCGCCACGGCGTCGGCCTCGACCAGCTCTTCGACGTGCGCCGGGCGCTCGAACCCCAGATCGCCGCGAGTGCGGCGCGGCGACGGTCGGACGCGCAGCTGGCGGCGCTGCGGTCGACGCAACGACGGACGGTGACCGCCGCCGAGGCCCTCGCGTCCGCCGTCGAGGACCACACGGGTCGGGACGACGCGGACGGCGAGGAGGCGCTGGAGAGCTTCGCATGGTCCGACCTGACGTTCCACCAGCAGCTCGCCGAGGCCAGCGGCAACCCCCTGTTCGAGGTGCTGCTCGTGCCGCTCGTCGAACCGTTGCTCGGTGTGCGGCGCGAGGGTGCGCGCCGCCCGGGTGCCGCGCCGGCCGCCGCCGCCCAACACGCCGCCATCCTGGCTGCGGTGGAGGCCGGCGACGCGGCGGCCGCCGCCGACGCCATGCTGACGCACCTCGACACGGTGGCCGCCTGGCTCCGTCCCGCGCCCGAACCGACCCGCTCCGACCAGGAGGTACGACCATGAACCCGATCGACGAACGCCAGCGCGCCGCCATGATCGACGCCGTGCGCGCGTACTTCGCCGCCTGCAACGCCGCCAGTCGCGAACGCTTCGGCCAGGTCCTGGCCGAAGGGTGCGTCCACTACTTCCCACCCGAGACGGGCAGCCCCTACGTCGGTCGCGACGCGATCGCCGACCTGTGGATCCGCTTCGTGCGCGAGAAGGGGTCGTCCTGGACGATCGACCGGCTCGTATGTGACGGCGAAGGGATCTGCGTCGAGTGGACCCACTGGAAGCCGAAGGTGGGCGAGCACATCCGCGGCTCGGAGTGGTACACGTTCGACGCCGACGGGAAGATCGACGCGATCTGGGCCCACTACGCGTCGCCGCGCGACCCGGAGCGGGCGGCGAACGAACTCGAGGGGTTCGACTACGCGGCGCATGCCTACCCGCTCTCGGCTCCGACCCTGGACGCCGCGCTCGCCGCCGAACGCGCCCGTAACCTCGAGGTGGAACGGTGAGCGACATGGCGCCGCTCGAACCCGCGGTCGCCGGGCGGCTGCGCGAGGTCTCCACCTCGACGCTCGCCACGGTGCTGTTCATCGGCGGCTTCCGCACCCGCGTCGTGCGCGGCGTGCGCCGGCTCCGCCCGGGTGGACCGAAGATGGTGGGCGTGGCCCGCACGCTCCGGTACGTGGCCATGCGCGAGGACCTCGACACCCTCGCCGCCTGGAAGCGTCCCAGCAACCCACAACGCCGGGTCGCGGACGCGATCGAGCCGGGCGAGGTCCTCATGCTCGAGGCCCGCGAGGACCTGAGCTGCGGCACGATGGGCGGCATGCTCGTCGCGCGGATGATGGTGCGCGGCGCCGCCGGCATCGTCTCCGACGGTCCGTTCCGCGACGGGCCGTTCATCGCCGGGCTCGACTTCCCGAGCTACGCGCCGGGCATGAACGCCAACACCAACCTGATCGCCCACCACCCCGAGGACCTCGACGTGACGGTCACCGTCGGCGGCGTCCAGGTCCGCCCCGGCGACGTCGTCGTGGGCGACGACGAGAGCGTGATCGTCGTGCCCCGCCACCTGGCCGAGGACGTCGCCGAGGCGGCCTGGGTCAAGGAGCGCGAGGAGGCCTGGATCGAGCGCCGCATCTTGGCGGGCGCACCGGTGGAGGGCACGTACCCGATGGACGAGGCCACCCGCGCCGCCTACGAGCGGTCGTCGACCGACTGACCCGACGCCGCGGCGGCGGCCACGACGTCCTGCGGGAACGCCCAGCCGGCGTCGCGGTCGGCGGCCCAGCGGATCGCGACCTCGATGCGCGCGCGTACGACGTCGCCGGCGAGGTCGGGCTCGTGCGTGAAGAGACACCGCGGGGCCGTCGTGCCCCATCCGGCCGCCCCGTCCAGCCGGGCGGCCACGTCGGGCGTCGACTCGAGCCGCGGCAGGCTGGCGACCAGGTGCAGCCGCTCCGCCGCGTCGAACGCCGCGCCGCCGGCGGCCACGCGCGCACGCAGGTCGGCGCCGAGGTGGTAGACCTCCGGTCGGTCGTCGTCGGCCGTCAACAGCCCCACGACGCCGAAGTCGGCGTCGCGCCAAGCCCGCACCGCGGCGCGCGCGCCCAGGAACCGGTGGACGCGCGGCAGCCGGTCGATCGCCGCGGGACCGGCGAAACCCGTCGCGGCCTCTACGAAACGTGCGTAGTGCTCGCCGGCGTCCGTCGCCGGGAGACCGTCCGCCCCGTAGTGGACGCCCGCGTGTAGGCCGTGGAAGCCGAAGCGCAGCCACGCGGCCGACGCCGCGAACGAGGCGCGGTGGCGTGTCGGCACGTCCTCGAGCCGCCACCCGGCGTCCTCGAGGAAGGCGTACAGGCTCACCACGACGCCCGCGCGCTCGTGGAGCGCCTGCAGCGACGCGAACGTGGGCTGGGTCCAGGGCGTCGCGTGCGCTTCTCGCCCGAGTTCCCTCAGGCAGGCCGTCACGTCGTCGACGCTCAGGTGCAGCGGGCCGGGCGACGACGCCGGCGGGACGGGGACCGAGGACGCCGTCGTCAGCCCTCCCGTCGGGGATCGGCGACGAAGGTCCAACCGCCGGCGTCGACGCGCCCCACGCGCCGTGCGGTGCGGAGCGAGGGCTGGTTGGCCGCGTCGATCGTGCCCAGGACCAAGGGGTGGGTGGCCGTGTCGAGGTGCGCCAGCGCCATCCGCTGGAGCAGTGGGGCGAGGCCCCGGCCGCGCCAGCGGTCGGCGAGCAGCTCCTCCTCGACGAGCCAACCCGGGACCCCGCGGACCTCGCCCGGCCGCGCCGCGAAGACGCCCGCCACCTCGCCGTCGACCTCCGCGACGAACAGCCCGCCCGCCTCCGCACAGGCGCGGTAGTCGTCCCGTGAGGTCCGCGCCAGCCGGCCCTCCCAGGCAGGGTGGGCGGCCATGAAGGCCGCGAAGACGCGGTCGTACGCGTCGTAGGACGAGCCGGTCGGGTCGCGGCGGAGCGTGAACGGCGCGCCCGTCGGATCGACGGGCGTCCGCACGAGGTCGCGGATGGCGCCGAGCAGCAGGCGTTGGTCGGGGGTCGCGCCGTCGACGTCGCGGGCGCCCTCGCCGTCGCCCGCGGTCCACCACCAGGTGGCGCCCGGCGCGAAGGGGGCGAACGCGTCGCACAGCGCGGGCGTGACGCCCAGCCGCTCCGCCGCCGACACGTCGCGGGTCTGGGCGAAGATCCCGACGAAGGGCCGCTCGACGTCGCCCCCGTAGAAGTGGATCCCCGCCAGCACGCCCAGGCCGTTCGCGAGCCGCACCTCGCGCAGTCGGTACGCGTCCGCGGGCACGGCGCCGACCGGGCACGACCGTCGGAACCGCTCCGCCCATCCCCCGTCGGTCCGCTCCGCGAGCGTGCGCCGGAAGGCCCCCGCGACGGCGTTCGCGATCACGTCCTCACCCAGGACCGCCGCGGCCGCGGCCGGCGCGCTGCCGATCCACCACGCGAGGTACGCCGGGTCGGAGATCAAGCGGTCGGCGTCGCGAGGACCTCGTCGGACACGGTCCCCTCCGCCACCTTCCCGACGGGTCCGAGCATCGTCACCGCGAAGTCCGCCCCGACCTCGACCTCGAGCGCACCACCCGGCATCACCACGGTCACCCGAGCGTCGCAGCGTCCGAGCCGCACCGACGCGGCGGCCGCCGCGCAGGCGCTGCTGCCGGACGCCAACGTGCGGCCGGCGCCCCGCTCCCAGATCTCCATCTCGAGGCGCCGCCGGTCGACGACGTGGACGAACTGCACGTTGGTGCGACGGGGGAACGACGCGTGCACTTCGAGCGCCGGGCCCAAGCGCTGCGTCGACGCGCTCGAGAGCGCGTCCACGTGGACCACGCAGTGCGGGTTGCCCACGGTCACCGCCGTGAAGCGCAGACGTTCGCCCAGGACCTCGATCGGCTCGTCGACCACCTCGCGCCGCGGCCCCGCCACGGGGATGACCAGGCTGTCGAAGCTCGCGACGCCCATCTCGACGAACACGGCGCGGCCCGCGTCGCGCACCTGGCAGCGGACGACGCCGCCCTGGGTCGACACCTCGAAGGTCTCGACGGCGACGCGCCGCTGGTCCCACAGGTAGCGCGCGAAGATCCGCAACCCGTTGCCGCTCTTCTCGGCTTCGGAGCCGTCGGGGTTGTGGATCCGCACGGCGAAGCCGCCCTCGGGCGTCCGGTCGCCGACGAGGACGCCGTCGGCGCCCACGCCGTAGTGGCGGTCGCAGACGGCGCGCACGTCCTCAGGGGTCGGCCCGTCCGGACCGGAACCCTCCAGCACCAGGTAGTCGTTGCCGAGGGCCTGGTACTTGTGGAACCGCACCTACGCCGCCCGGTCGACGTACTCGGCCAGGTGCTGCCCCGTCAACGTCGAACGCGCCGCCACCAACGCCGCCGGCGTCCCTTCGAAGACGACCCGGCCGCCGTCGTGGCCGGCACCCGGGCCGAGGTCGATGATCCAGTCCGCGTGCGCCATCACCGCCTGGTGGTGCTCGATCACGATGACCGACTTGCCCGCGTCCACGAGACGGTCGAGCAGACCGAGGAGGTGCGCCACGTCGGCCAGGTGCAACCCACTGGTGGGCTCGTCGAGCACGTAGATCCCGCCCTTCTCGGCCATGTGGATGGCCAGCTTGAGGCGCTGACGTTCGCCCCCCGAGAGCGTGGTGAGCGGTTGTCCCAAGCTGACGTAGCCGAGGCCGACGTCGTCCAGCCGCTCCAGGATGGCGCGTGCGGCCGGCAGCTTCGCCCCTCCCTGCGCGAAGAAGTCGAGGGCTTCGGCCACCGACATCGCCAGCACCTCGCTGATGTCCTTGCCGCCCAGCCGGTACGCCAGCACCTCGGCCTGGAAGCGCTTGCCCTCGCACACGTCGCACTCGGTGGAGATCCCCGCCATCATGCCGAGGTCCACGTAGAGGACGCCCGCGCCGTTGCACGCGGGGCAGGCGCCCGCCGAGTTGGCGCTGAAGAGGGCCGGTTTCACCCCGTTCGCCTTGGCGAACGCCTTGCGGATCGGATCGAGCAGTCCCGTGTAGGTGGCCGGGTTGCTGCGGCGCGAGCCCTTGATCGCCGCCTGATCGACCGACACGACGTCGACACCCCGCGGGATCGAGCCGTGGATGAGGGAGCTCTTCCCCGAGCCGGCCACGCCGGTCACGACGCAGAGCACGCCGAGCGGCACGTCGACGCTGACGTCGTGCAGGTTGTGGCGGGTGGCGTGGCGGATCTCGAGATGACCGTTCGGGCTCCTCACCGCCGCTTTCAGCGCCGCCCGGTCGTCGAGATGCCGCCCGGTGAGCGTGCCGCTCGCGCGCAACCCCGCCACGGTCCCCTCGTAACAGACCTCGCCGCCACCGCTGCCGGCCCGCGGGCCGAGGTCGACCACGTGGTCGGCGATCGCGATCGTCTCGGGATCGTGTTCGACCACGAGCACCGTGTTGCCCTTGTCGCGCAGTCGCAACAGGAGGTCGTTCATGCGCCGCACGTCGTGCGGGTGGAGACCGACCGTCGGCTCGTCGAAGACGTACGACACGTCGGTGAGGCTGGAGCCGAGGTGCCGGATCATCTTCGTCCGCTGCGCCTCGCCGCCCGAGAGCGTGCCCGAGGGGCGGTCGAGGCTGAGGTACCCGAGGCCGATCTCCACGAACGACTCGAGCGTGTGGCGCAGAGCGGCCACGAGCGGGGCCACCGACGGCGCCTCGACGTCCTGGACCCACCGCGCCAGGTCGCTGATCTGCATCGCGCAGGCGTCGGCGATGCTGATCCCCGCCACCTTCGACGACCGTGCGACCTCGTTCAGGCGCGTGCCACCGCAGTCGGGGCAGGGCGAGAAGGTGACGGCGCGTTCCACGAACGCCCGCAGGTGCGGCTGCAGCGCGTCGGGGTCCTTGGACAGGAGCGACTTCTGCACCCGCGGGACCAACCCCTCGTACGTCATGTTGATCCCCGCGATCCTCACCTTCGTGGGCTCCTTGTACAGGAGATCGTGCCGTTCGGCCTCGGTGTAGTCGCGGATGGGCTTGGCCGGGTCGAGGAAACCCGATTCGCTGAACAGGCGCACGGACCAACCGTCGGGGTTGTACCCGGGGATCGTCAGCGCGCCCTGCGCGAGCGACTTCGAGGCGTCGACGAGTTGCGTGAGGTCGATGTCGGAGACCGTGCCCATCCCTTCGCAACGCGGGCACATGCCGCCGGTGACGGTGTAGGTCTTCTCGATGGTCTCGCCGGCGCCCCGCTCGACGCTGATCGCGCCGCTGCCCCGTACGGACGGCACGTTGAACGAGAAGGCGCTCGGGCTTCCCACGTGCGGCCGGCCCAGTCGGCTGAACAGGATGCGCAACATCGCGTTGGCGTCGGTCGCGGTGCCCACCGTCGACCGGACGTTGGCCCCCATCCGCTCCTGGTCGACGATGATCGCCGTGGTCAGCCCTTCGAGCACGTCCACGTCGGGTCGTGCCAGGGTCGCCATGAAACCCTGCAGGAACGCGCTGTAGGTCTCGTTGATCAGCCGCTGCGACTCGGCCGCGATCGTGTCGAACACGAGGGAGCTCTTGCCCGAACCGGAGACGCCCGTGAACACCGTGAGCCGGCGCTTCGGGATCTCGAGGCTGACGTCGCGGAGGTTGTTCTCACGGGCGCCGGAGACGCGGATGACGTCGTGGCCGTCGGCGGGGTGCATGGGCGCCAGGATAGACCAGCGGTGGCGGCGTGGCCTCGTCAGCGGCGCAGCCCGGCCACGAACGCGAGCAGCGTCTCCGCCGTCTGCCGCTGCTGCTCCTCGCGGTCGATGGTCGCCGTGCCGTCGCCCGCCTGGGGCCCGTAGTGACCGAACTGCGCGTGGTTGCCGCCTTCGATCACCACCAGTTCGCTGCCCGGCGGCAGGCGCGCCATCGAGGCCTCGAAGCCTTCGGCCGACGTCACCCCGTTCTCGGTCCCGTAGGTCGACACCGCCTCGATCGGCAGCGCCGAGAGGTCGGTGTTGGCCGCCGGGTACGACGCCAGCAGCGCCAGGCCGTCGACCTCGGTCCGGGTTCCCCTTCACGTACTCCGCCGCCATGGACCCGCCGAGGGAGTGTCCGGCGATCACCCAGGTGTCGATCCGTGGGTACGCTTCGATCACGTCCTTCGCCCGGCCGATGCCGAACACCGCGAGCTCGAGCGGCATCGGCGTGATGACGCCCAGCACGCCACCGTCGCTCAGCCGCTGCCATGAGCGGCGCGTAGGCCGCGGCGTCGACCAAGCCGCCGGGGTAGAAGACCACACCGGCGATCGGCTCTCCCGACGGCTCGAAGACGTACCAGCCCGGCGCCGTCCGGGCGGACTCGGCGACCGCGACCGCCTCGGGGAACGCCGCGTACCGCGCCACGCGCGTCCACGCGTAGAAGCCCACGACGAGGGCGACGACGACCGCGACCGCGACGAGCGCGACCGTCCGCAGGCGTGACCGGCGCGAGGGACCCGGCCCACGCCGGGGTCCGGCCGCCGCCGCCGACGTCCTCACGCTTCGCTACCCATGCCGTGACCGCCCACGGGACGGGTCTCGAAGCGCTCACCGAAACCGGCGATGAGCGGCCTCCCGCGCGCGATGGCTTCCTGGACCGAGGGCAGCGACAGCGACGCCCGGTGCGCCTCGGCGTCCGTCCAGACCTCGGTCACCCAGAGGGCGTCCGGATCGGTGGCGTCCTGCGCCACGACGTAGCTCAGGCAGCCCGGCATGCCGCCGACACCCTCGAGCAAGACGGTCGCCAGGTCGTCGCGTGCGCCGGGCACGGTGAGGATCTTGCCGATCAGACCGTACATGGTGGTACCCCTCTCCGACATGCTGCCGGACCGCGTCCGGATCGACCGTCGGGCACGCGCCGCACGATACCCGTCGGACCGGCGCCCGACGTGGGCGTGACCCACGGTTCCCACCGCGGCGCGCTACGGGTCGAGGAGCGCCGAGAACGGTGCGACCGGGACCACGCCCGCGACGGCCGCGGCGAGGCGTTCGTCGAGCGTGACGAACGCGTCGCCCTGGAGCTTCGTCAGCGCGACGTACTCGGCGTCGAAGGTGTCGGTCCAACCGAGCTCCTCCGCCGTCGACCAGGCCACCCGCTGCAGGACGCGGTCGCCCAGCAGGCGGACCTTCAGCTTGCGGACGGTCTCGAGATGGGCGTCCGCCTCACGCCGGGTCATCTCGCCGTGCTGGACCGCGGCGAACAGCCGCGCGAGCAGGTGCGAGCGCATCAGCGTCGGCGCCAGGAGCTCGTGTTCGCCGGCGACGTCGACGCGTTCGAGCGCCAGACGCAAGGCGACGTCGGGTCCGATCACGTATCTCGTCATCGGAGCACCTCCTCGTGAAGGCTCGGCCTGCAACCGAACGCCCCTCAGCCTTGGCGTCGCACCATCTCGCCGATCCAGAGGGGCGCGAACGGCGAGGTACACCCGCGCGAGACCGGGTAATCGCGGTACACGCCCAGGCGCTCGCCGATCGCCAGCGCACGTGCACGCAGCTCGGCGTGGTGGATGCCGATGCCCGCGAGGCAGTTGTTCATCGTCCACTGGACGGGCGCGGCGGCGTCCGCGAGCTCGTTCTCGATGCGGTCGAGCAGGGCTGCGAGGTCGAGCCCGTCGGCATCGCGGGCGATCCGCCCCGCCGTCAGGTTCCAGCCGGCACGCGCGGCCCATGGGTCGTCGGACGCCATCCACGTCCGTCGCAGCGTCTCCTTCTCCGGATGGGCCTTGACGACGTACGCGTTGAACCAGTCCGCGACCTGGACGAAGTCGGCGGACCGGACGAGGCGGTCGACGTCGTCGGTCGACAGGCGCTTGGGCTTCAAGACCAAGACGGCAAGCAGGCGGGCGTCGAGGTTCCCCGTCTCCCAGAGGGCGAGGCCGAGCTCATGATCGCTGCCGATCCGCTTGGCCAGCATGCGGACGTCGCCGAGCCGAACGCCGTACTGAGCGTCGCCCGCACCGAGCTTGACGTTGCGCGCACGCACGTCGTCGCGGCCCAGCGTCTCGAGCTCCAAGAGCGCTTCGGGACCGTCATGGGCGCCATCCTAGCCCCCACCCCGCGGTGGCGGCGACCCTGTGCCCCACGTCGGCCAGCGCCGCGAGCGCGCGTTCGAGCGCCGCCTCCTTCACGAGCACGTAGTCCGTGTCGAAGGTCGAGACGACGAAGACGGCCACCTGGGCGGCCGCCAGCGGCCGGACCAGCGAGAGCAGGACGCCGGTGAGCGCGAAGTCGAGCGGCCCTGCCACGCGGATCGCGCGCCAGCCGGGCTCGGCGCGCACGCCTTCGGGCACCGTCGCTTCGCGGCAGACGACGGAGGTCTCCTCGTCCGTGCGGGTGAGGGCCACGAAGGACGCCTCGGCCTCGAGCCAGCCCGGCGCACCGCTCCCCGCGGGGAGGCGGCACACGGCCCACCGATCGGGCAGGAGCGTCAGGTCGAGCGGGCGCTCCGACGGCGCGTGCAGGGGCGAGCGCCAGGTCGATCGCCATCGCGAGCTCGCCCGCGCGCTCCACGCCTGGCGGCGACGCGTCGGCCGGACCGGTCGTGACGAAGCCGCAGCGCTCGTAGAGCCCCTGCGCCGCCACGTTGTGCTCGCCCACGTCCAGCAGCAAGCGTCGCAGTCCGCGTCCACGCGCCCACGCCACGACTTCGTCCACGAGCGCCGCGCCGATCCCACGTCCCCGCGCCTCGGGCGCCACCCACATCGAGAGGAGGTAGGCCGACGCGGGATCCTCGTCGGCGATCGCGCCCCGCACCATGCCGAGGTCGGCGTCGCCTTCGCGCCAGACGAACGTCGGGAGCGCCACGACCTGGGCCTCCCACGCCGCCGCGTCGCGCTTCGCCGCCGTCGCGAACGTGGCGGAGAAGGCCTCGGGGGCGTCGGCCAGGGCCCTCAGCCGGATCGCGCGGAGGCGCGCGCCTTCACCCTGCCGCAGCCGCTCGATCACGCCGTCCTCCGCGATCTGGGGATCCCGTTCCCTCGGGCCGGTCGTCGTGGCACGGTCGCACCTCCCCCTTCGGACCGCTTCGGATCGAAGCGACGCACCGGCCCCGGTCTCGGCGATGCGCGGTCGAGACCGTACGCTACAGTGCACGGCGATGGCGGAAGCAGACGTGAGCGTGGGTCGCGGGTATTACGCCGGCAAGGCCATCCTCGTGACGGGCGCGACGGGCCTGGTGGGCAAGGCCTTGATCGAAGCCGTGCTGCGGACGCTTCCCGACATCCGGCGTCTCTACCTGCTCGTCCGCCCGCGCAGCGACGCGGTCGGTCGCCCCGTGAGCGTCGAGCAACGGTTGCTGCGCGACGTCTTGGCTTCTTCGGCGTTCGACGCGCTGCGCGAACACCACGGCGACGGCTTCGACGCGTTCGCGCGCTCCAAGATCCACGTCATCGAGGGCGAGTTGACGCGCGATCGCCTCGGACTCGACGACGCCACGTACGAGCGCCTCCGCGACGACGTGGACGTGATCATCGGCAACGGCGCCCTGGCCGTCTTCGACGCACCGCTCGACGACGCCCTGCAGACCAACGCCCTGGGCCCGCAGCGGCTGCTCGCGCTCGCCCGCGGCGCCCCGCGCCGGCCCTTCCTGGCGCACGTCTCGACCTGCTACGTGGGCAACGTGCCGGGTCCGGTCTTCGAGTCGCCGCTGGCCGCCGACTGGACCCCGGCGGGCGCGGACGCCGACGACCCGTTCGATGTCGACCGCGAGCTCGAGCGCCTCCTGGCCCACGTGGCGCGCGTGCGCAACGACGGCGTCGACGTCGAACGCCGCCTGGTGGACGACGGTCTGCGCTGGGCGCGCCGGCGCGGGTGGCGCGACACGTACACGTTCACGAAGGCGATGGGCGAGCAGCTGGTCGAGCGCCATCGCGGCGACGTGCCGACCCTCGTCCTGCGTCCGTCGATCATCGAGAGCGCCCTGCGCCACCCTGCGCCCGGGTGGATCGATGGGTACCGGATGATGGATCCGCTCATCGTCGGGTACGCGCGGCGGCAGCTCACCGAGTTCCCCGGGCACCCGGACGCCACCCTCGACGTCGTCCCCGTCGACACGGTCGTGAACGCGCTGCTGATGGCCATCCCGTTCACGCACGTCGGCGGCGGACCCGACGTCTACCAGGTCGCCTCGGGCGCCAGCAATCCGCTGACGATGAGGACGTTCTGCGACCTCGTGCACGACCACTACCGGCGCGCGCCGCTGCGTCCGGTGCGTGCGGCGGGCGACGACGGCGTGGCCCCGCTGAAGCTCTCCGAGACCGGCGCCTTCCTGCGTCGCCTCGAGGTGGCGCACCTGTGGCCGGTGCGGGCGCTCGAAGCCGCGTACCGACCCTTCGAGCGCACCGGGCCGGGCCGGCGCCGTCGCGCGCTCCTGAGCGGCCGCCGGGCGCGGCTCACCTGGCTCCTGCGGATGGCGAGGATCTACGGCCCCTACGCCGAGAGCCGGTCGCGGTTCATGTCCTTCAACCTGGACCGAGCGTGGCATGCCCTGTGCGAAGGCGACCGCACGGCGTTCCCGTTCGACGTCCGCGCGTTGGACTGGCCCCACTACATCCAGCGGGTGCACCTACCCGGCGTGGAGCGCTTCTTGCTGCGACGTCCCGATCGCGCGGCCCCCGTCGGACCACCCGAGCGGCCGCCCGTCGCGCCGACGCCGAACCCGCTCCACGACGACGTCCCGAGCGGGCGCTCCACCTGGCCCCGCGCGGCGCAGGTCCTGGCGCTCACCCACGAGATCCGGCCGGCCGAGGCGACGACCTGGACCACCCCGTCGTACAAGCGGGCGATCCGACGCGTGAGCCTCGGCGCGATCCGGCTGACCGCCCGGCTCCGGCTCGAGCTGGCGTGGGAGGGCCGCGAGCTGGTCCCCGAGCGCGGGCCGTTCATCGTGGTGGCCAACCACACCAGCCACGTCGACACCGGCGTCCTGTTGGCCGCCCTCGGACCGCTCGCCCAGCACACGCATCCGACCGCCGCCGCCGACTACTGGTTCCGGCGACCGGCGGTCGCCTGGCTGCTGCACGCCACCCTGGGCGGCATCCCCTTCGACCGCCAGCGCCGCAACGTGGCTCGGGCCGTCTCGCTCCCGGCGCAGGTGCTGCGCAACGGTCACTCGCTGATCTTCTTCCCCGAGGGGACGCGCAGCCTCGACGGCACGTTGCACGCCTTCCGCAGCACGGTGGGGTTGTTGGCGCTCGGTTCGGCCGCCCCGATCGTCCCGGCGGCCATCACGGGCGCCGCCGAAGCGCTCCCCAAGGGCCGCCTGTGGATCGCCCACCAGCCCGTGCGCATCCGGTTCGGTCCGCCGCTCGCGATCGAGCCCTACCTGCAGCGGTTGGACCACGAGAGCGTCGCCAGCGTGGCGCGACGGATCGCCCACGACGCCCACGCGGCCGTGGCGCGTCTGCGACCGAGCGGTACCCTTCCGCCAGAGGAGGCGAGCCATGACCCAGCGTGAACGGCCCGACACCGGTGCGCCAGCCGCCGGCGCCGCCGGGCGTCCGTACGATCCGGTGCCCGGCCGCCGCCACGCGCACCTGTGGGGCTACGACGACACCCGCTTCGAGTTCCTCGACCCACGGACGGTCCAGCTGACCGGCGAGCGTTACCCGCTGGCGGGCGCACCGCTGCCGCACCTCATGCCGTTCGTGGAGACGCTGCTCGGTGTCCCGGTCGGTCCCGACGAGATGCGCGAACCCGTGCCGCCCCCACCGCTGCCGACGCCGGTCCCGTGCGCCGCGTTCGTCGCCGACCTGCGCGCCGAGGCCTCCGACCTGCGGCTCGAGGACGGCGACACGGCACGCCTCGTCCACAGCCACGGCCAGCTCAGCGTCGACGAGATCTACCGCTTGCTCGGCGGACGCATCCCGGCACGGGTCGTCGACCTGGTGGTCCATCCCAGCACCGAGGCGGAGGTCCACACCCTCGTCCGGCTGGCCGACCGCCACGACGTGGTGCTGATCCCCTACGGCGGCGGGACCAACGTGTCCGGCGCGCTCACCTGCCCACCCGACGAGCGGCGGGCGATCGTGTCGGTCGACATGCGCGGTCTGAACCGGATCCTCGAGATCGACCGGGCCAACGGCTGGGTCGTCGTCGAAGCGGGCATCACCGGCCAGGAGCTCGAAGCGCGCCTCGAGGACGAAGGGCTCACCACGGGGCACGTGCCCGACAGCGTCGAGCTCTCCACGGTCGGCGGCTGGATCGCCACCCACGCCAGCGGCATGAAGAAGAACCGCTACGGCAACATCGAGGACGTCGTGCTCGACGCCGTCCTCGTGACGCCGCGCGGCGAGGTCCGCGCGACGCCCGTGGTGCCACGCAGTTCGACGGGCATCCAGACCCAGCGGCTGGCGTTCGGCAGCGAAGGCGGGCTCGGCATCGTGACCCGCGCGACCCTCCAAGTGCGACCGCTGCCCGAGGTCCAGCGCTACGCCTCGTTCGTGTTCCCCGATTTCGAGGCCGGTGTCCGGTACCTGCGCGCCGTTCGTTCCGCGGGCATCGAACCGGCCAGCATCCGCCTCACCAACAACACCGAGTTCCGGCTGGGCCAGGCGCTCGGTCGCGCCCGGCGCGGCCGGAAGGCGCTCGCGGCAGCCCTCACGAAGGCGTACGTCACCCGCGTGAAGGGGTTCGACCCCGAGCGCATGGTGGCCTGCACCGTGCTCATGGAGGGCTCGGCGACCGAGGTCCGGCAGCAGACGCGGGGCCTGCTCAGCCACCTGGGCGCACACGGCGGGCTCTCGGGCGGCCCCGAGAACGGCCGGCGCGGCTACACGCTCACGTTCGCGATCGCCTACATCCGCGACTTCCTGAACAAGCTCGGCATCCTGGGCGAGACGTTCGAGACGTCGGCCCCCTGGAGCCGTGTCCACGACATCACCCAGGCCGTTCGAGCGGAGCTGTGGCAGCTGTGCGAGCGCCACGGCGTGCCGGGCACGCCCTACCTCTCGTACCGGATCTCGCAGAGCTACCGCACCGGCGTGTGCATCTACTTCACGATGGGTTTCTGCGGACGCGGTCTGGAGGACGCCGAAGGCACGTTCCACGCGATCGAACACCGCATGCGCGAGGTCGTGCTCGAGCAGGGCGGGTCGCTGTCGCACCATCACGGGGTCGGCAAGATCCGCCAGGACTTCGTCCCGCGGGTCCATTCCGACGCCTCGATCGAGGCCGTCCGAGCGGTCAAACGTTCGCTCGATCCGAACGACGTGTTCGCCGCGGGCAACCACGCCTTCGGGCCCGCCGCCGACGCGGGCGAACCGGTGGCCGACGGGACGCGCTGAGGTGACCGGGCGACCGCCGGGGCGAACGTCCACGGAGCGGGTCGTGCTGGTGACGGGGGCGTCGTCGGGGATCGGCGCGGCGCTGGCCCGAGCGTTCGCCGCCGACGGTGCCGACGTCGCGCTCGTCGCACGGTCGGAAGCCGACCTCGAGCGTGTGGCCGACGACTGCCGGACGTCGGGGCGCGACGCGCTGGTGCTGCCGGGCGACGTCACGGTGCCCGGGGACGGCGTCGCGGCGGTCGCGCGGACGGTCGAGCGCTTCGGCAAGCTCGATGCCGTCGTCGCCGCCGCCGGCCTCGGCATGTGGGCGCGTTTCGACGAGCTCGCCGATGGAAACGTCCTCCGCCGCCTCATGGACGTGAACTACCACGGCGTGGCGAACGTGTTCCTCCCGGCCCTGCCGCACCTCAAGGCGAGCCGCGGGCTGCTCGTGGCGATCTCCTCCGTACAAGGGGTGGTCGGCGTGCCCGGTCGCAGCGGGTACGCCGCCTCCAAACACGCGGTCCAGGGGCTGTGCGACTCGCTCCGGATCGAGCTGCGCGACGACGGTGTCGACGTGCTCACGGTCCTGGCGCACTGGGTGCGCGGCACCGACCTGCGCGCCCGAGCGCTGGGACCCGACGGCGCCCCGCGCGGCGCGGGCGCCCCCCACCGCGATCGCAGCGCGATCGACGTCGACACGTTGACGCGCGCCGTGGTGCACGCCGTCCACCTCCGTCGGCGGCGGGTGTTCGTGCCCGCCTGGTTGCGCGTCTTGCCGGTCCTGGCCCAGGTCGCGCCAGCCCTGACCGACCGTCTCGTGAGCGGTCGGATGGCGCGGGAGACGGCGAACGCACCCGCGGTTCGACCCGCGGGAGCTCGATCGGACGCACATGATGCTGATGATGTGTAACATACACATCACCTGGAGGTCCGCGTGCGAACCCCCGTCAGCGCCACCATCCGCGCCCGCACCTGGGTCGCCCCCTTCGCCCGGGAGCTGCTCGGCTTCGGCCTGAAGAACGCCCGCGCCTGCCTCTTCCCCGTCTTCATCTTCACGATGCTGGCCCTCTCCCAGCTCGTACCCCTACCCGTCGCCCGCTACGACTTCCTGCTCGTCGCCTGCCTCGGCATGCAGGCGCTCATGCTGGCCACCGGGCTCGAGACCCGCGACGAGCTCAAGGTCATCACGCTGTTCCACGCGCTCGGGTTGGGGCTGGAGCTGTTCAAGGTGCACGCCGGGTCGTGGTCGTACCCCGAGCCCGCGTTCGCCAAGGTGGCCGGCGTGCCGCTCTACAGCGGCTTCATGTACGCCAGCGTGGCGAGCTTCATGATCCAGGCCTGGCGCCTGTTCGGCCTGCGCTTCCTGCGCTGGCCGCCATCGGTCCTCGTCGTCCCGCTGGGCGTGGCGATCTACCTGAACTTCTTCACCCACCACGTCCTGCCCGACGGCCGTTACCTCCTGATCGCGGCCGTGCTGCTCGTGTTCGGACGGACGCGGGTGGCGTTCACACCGGTGGCACGGGAGCGGACCCTGCCGCTGGTGCTGGCGTTCTTGCTCATCGGCGTCTTCGTCTGGTTCGCCGAGAACATCGCCACCTTCTTCGGCGCGTGGCAGTACCCCGACCAGGGGGACGGCTGGCGCGTGGTCAGCCTGAGCAAGCTGTCGTCGTGGTCGCTGTTGGTGATCGTGAGCCTGATGGCCGTGGTGGAACTGAAGCGCGTCAAGGGCGCGCAGGCAGGCGCAAGCCAGAACGTGCGGCCGCCGACCTTCGATCTGGCGGGCGATGCGGTCCAGGTCGATTGTGACGGAAGGGCAGCCCCTTCGACGCGGTCGACGACCCTACCGGGTCGACGGCCAGGGTGACCGCAATGAGGTGCTCCGCGTGCTCGACCACCTCGGGCGACGACATGCGTCCCACCGGGCCCGTGGCACCACGACGTTCGATGACGTCATCACGACACCGCCCAGTCCAGGCGACGCCCTGCCGCTAAACCTTCGCCGCCGAGTCCGGATCGAGGTAGAGCGTCGCGTGATCGACGGTCCGGAGCACCGAACCCGGCCGGTCCTCCGACACGGGTTCGTTCAAGCAGGCCTGGACGGCGGCCGCCTTGCGGGCCTCGGGAACGATGCAGAGAACGTGCCGCGCGGCCAACAACGCCGGGATCGTGAGCGTGATCGCGTGCGTGGGTACCTCGCCCAGGTCGTCGAAGTGACCCTCCCCCACCTGTTGACGGCGGCTCACCTCGTCGAGCGCGACGGCCTTCACCCACGCGGGATCGTCGAAATCGGCGTAGGGCGGGTCGTTGAAGGCCAGATGACCGTTCTCGCCGAAGCCGAGGGCGACCGCGTCCGCAGGGTGGTCGCGCAAGGCCGCCTCGTACGCTGCGCAGGTCGCGCTCACCCGCTCGGGGTCGCCATCGATCGGGAGGAAGCGTCGCCTCGCCCACGTGATCGAGGAAGTGCTCACGCAAGAAGCGCGGGAAGCTGGCCCGGTGCCCGGGATCGATCCCCACGTACTCGTCCATGTGGAATACCCGGACCCGGGACCAGTCGACCTTCTCGGTCGACCGCAAGGCGCCCAGGAAGGCGAGCTGCGAGTTGCCGGTCGCGAGGATGACGTTCGCCTCGCCCCGCTCGTCGAGCGCCGTGCGCAGGACGCTCGCCATGTCGAGGGCGGCCGCCTGCCCCAGCTCGGCCTCGCTGGCGTAGACGCGCACGGGCAGACGCTCGACTTGAAGGCGGCGGACGGGCGGTGGCGTGTCGATGTTCACGGAGTGGCTCCTTCCGGACCACGTGCGACGGTTCGGCCGCCGATCACGGTCTCGAGCGGGGAGAGGTCGGGGCTGAAGACGGCGAGGTCCGCGTCCTTGCCCGGGGTCAGGCTCCCGACCTGCCGGTCGAGGCCCAGCAACCGTGCGGGGGTCAGGCTGGCGGCGCGCACGGCCTCGTGCAACGGGACGCCGACCTGACGCACGACCACGGCGAGCATGCTGCCCAGCAGCGTGGTGCTGCCCGCGAACGCGCTGCCATCCCGCATCATGCCCACACCGTCGCCCACCTCGTAGGTCATCTCGCCCATCGCGAACGCGGATCCTTCGGGAAGACCCGCACCGCTGGTGGCGTCACTGATCAGGCACAGCCGGTCGGGACCGAAAGCCTTCCAAGCGAGCGTCATGAGGGTGCGCGGAAGGTGCTTGCCGTCGGCGATCATCTCGCCCGTGAGCGTCCTGGACGCGAGCGAGGCTTCGAGCAAGCCGGGCTTGCGCCACGCACCCTCACGCACGGTGGTCGACTGCCCGCTCCAGAGGTGGATCACGTGGCGCAACCCCCAAGCTTCGGCCCGCGCCAGGTCTTCGTCGGTGGCGCTCGAATGGCCGGCAGCCGCCACGATGCCCGCGGCCACGAGGCGCCGGGTCAGCTCGGCGGCACCGGGAAGCTCGGGCGCGTAGCTCAGCAGGCGGATCGTGTCGGCGTAGGCGAGGATCGCGTCGACCGATCCGTCGTCGGGGGTGCGCAGGTGGGCGGGGTCCTGCGCGCCGCTCTGCGCTGCGGCGAAATACGGTCCTTCGACATGAGCGCCCAGCACGCGCGCACCCGGTCGCCGCCGGTCGGGACCCGACCCCGACCACGCCCGGGTGGTCGCCAAGGCCTTCAGGATCGTGGGGAGCGGCGCGGTGGAGGTCGTGGCCAGCACCCCGGTCACGCCGCGGCGCGCCTGCTCCTGAGGATCGTCTCGAAGGCCGTCGTCTTCGCCCTCGAGGAACGAGCGGCCCAGCGCACCGTGGGTGTGGACGTCGATCAGGCCGGGGAGCAGGTATGCGCCGGCCAGGTCGCGACGGGGAACGTCGACGGCGACGTCGGCGTCGCGACAGACGGCTTCGATCCGGTCACCGTCGGTGAAAAGGACCAGGTCGTCGGCGACGCGGTCTGGGAGGACCAGTCGGCCACCGCGCCAGACGCAGACTCTGGAACGGGCAGCGGGCTCCGGCGCGGGCGAAGACGAGGAGGCCATGGTCTCATCATGACCGTCGCCGGTGTCGATGGCCAACCGGATCGGTCGCAGCCCTCGCAGATGGTCGCGCGCGGCGCGCTACCCAGGATCCCCGTACACGAAAGCCCCGTCGATCATCGTCGCCACGACGGGCACCTAGCGCGATCTCGGCCGGTTCCACCTCGAGCGGGTTCGCGCCGAGCACCACGAGGTCGGCCAGCTTGCCGGGCGTGATCGATCCCTTGCGGCCCTCGTCGAAGCTCGCGTACGCCGCGTCGAGCGTGAACGCGCGGAGCGCCTGGGCCGGCGTCAGCGCCTCCTCGGGCACGAACGGCTGGCCGCCGTCCGTGCGCTGGTTCACCGCGTCGTGCATCCCCAGCAAGGGCGCTCCGCGGACGACGTACCGGTCGGAGCTGCCGGGCAGGCGGACGCCTCGTTCGACGAACGAACGTTGCCGGTAGAGGTCGCGCACCCGATCGCGGCCGAGCACCCGCAGGAACCCGTCGCCGAGCTCGCCGATGAAGCGCTGTTGGGGAACGGGGATCACGCCCAGGCGCACGATCCGCTCGAGCGTCTCGGGCGACACGAGCCCGCAGTGCTCGATGCGGTGCCGGTGGTCGGCGCGCGGGACCTCGTTCAGCGCCTCCTCGTAACAGTCGAGGATGAACTCGACGGCCAGGTCGCCGATGGCGTGCACGGCGCACTGCCAGCCGCTCCGGTGCGCGCGCAGGATCCAGTCGCGCAGGGTCGCCCGCGGCGTCGCGAAGAGGCCGTGGTTGTCCGGGTCGCCGACGTACCCGTCGCGCATCGCCGCCGTCTGACCGATCAAGCGATCCGTCGGAGAACATCTTCACCGCGCCGAGGCGCAAGCGGTCGTCGCCCCAGCCGGTCGCCAGACCGAGCGTCAGCGCGAAGCCGTGTTCGCCGGCCGCGCCCTCGAGCGCGGCGAGGCTCTCGGCGCGCACCATCAGGGTCGACCGGACCCGCAGGCGGCCGGCGTCGACGGCCCGGCGGTAGGCCACGCCCTCGAGGTCGCTCAGGTACCCCAGCCCGGCCTCGGTGTGGCTGGTGATGCCCTCGCGGACGTAGACCTCGTCGGCGGCCGCGAGCGCGTCGACCAGTTCGTCCAGTGGGTGGGGGTGGAAGGCCCGCGTGGCGAGGCCCATGGCGGTCTCCAGCAGCAGCCCCGTCGGCTCGCCCTCGGCGTCGCGCACGACGCGACCGCCCTCGGGGTCGGGCGTGTGGCGATCGATGCCGAGGAGCCGCCAGCGCGGCGCCGTTGACGACGGCCATGTGACCCGAGGTGTGGCGCAGGTAGACGGGGTGGTCGCGGGTGGCGCGGTCGAGGTCGAACCGATCGGGATGCCGCGCGGGGACGAGCTTGTTGTCGTCGTACCCGGCACCCTTGATCCAGGTCCCCGCCGGGACGTTCGCCGCCCGCTCGGCGAGCGCGGCGACGAGCGCGTCCAGGTCGGGCGCCGCGGCGGCGTCCACCGCCACCATCTGCAGCTGCAGACCGAAGCCGATCATGTGGTCGTGGGCGTCGTGGAAGCCCGGCACCAGCGTGCGGCCGGCCAGGTCGACCACGCGCGTGCCGGGACCGCGCAGGCCACCGAGCTCGGCGTCGCTTCCCACGGCCAGGATCCGGCCGTGGGCGACGGCGACCGCCTCGGCGCGCGGCCGGGCGTCGTCCACGGTGAGCACGGTGCCGTTGACGAACAGGACGTCGGCCGGACACGGGATGGGCATGCGGGACTCCTTGGGGTCGACGGGCCGGCGGGTCACATCGCCGCTCCGCCGTTGAGGTGCAGCACCTGACCGGTCATGAACTCCGCGGCGGGCGACACCAAGTACGCGACGGCGCCGGCGACGTCCTCCGGCTGGCCGATCCGGTGCCAGGGGATGAGGTGTCGCTGGTGGTCGAGGCCGCGCCGGCGCGCCATCTCCGTGTCGATCACCCCCGGCGCGACGACGTTCACGGTGACGCGATCGGGCGCCCACTCGCGCGCCAGGCTCTTGCTGAACGCCACGACGCCGCCCTTCGCGGCCGTGTAGGCCGTGCTGCCGGCGACGCCGATCCGGGCGCTGATCGAGCCGAGGTTGACCACCCGACCCGCACCGTCCGCCTTGAGGTCGGGCGCGAACGCGCGGCACATGAGGAACACGGAGGTGAGGTCGACGCGCAGCATGCCCGTCCAGGTCGCCAGGTCGAGGTCTTCGATCTTCGTACCGGTGCCGCCGATGCCAGCGTTGTTGACCAGGGCGCGGACGCCGCCGAACGTTTCGCGCACCCCCTCGCGCAACCGGCCGACCTCGGTCTCGTCGCCGACGTCGGTGACGAAGGTGGCCACCGCCGGCGCGCGGTCCCGCGTCAGGGCACGCTCGAGCTCGTCGAGACCGGCCTCGTCGACGTCGACGAGCGCGAGGCGCCAGCCGTCGCGGGCGAGCCGCTCCGCGGTCGCACGGCCGATGCCGCGCGCGGCGCCGGTGACCACCGCGACGGGGCCGGGCGGCGACCCACCGTCGGCCGAGCCGGCCGTCACCCGTGCGTCTCCTGCCAGTAGAGCGCCACGTCGCGCAGAGGCGCCGCCCACACGTCGGGATAACTGAAGATCTCGGCGAGCACGCGCTCGAGCATCCGCAGACGACCCGGTCTGCCGATGAACTGGGGGTGAACGGTCAGGTTGAAGTGCCCGCCGAGCGCGTAGATGCCGCGGAACTCCTCGAGCCACGCGCGCTCGACCTGTTCGGCGGGCCAGATCGGCCGCGAGGGCATGCGGGTCTGGAACATGAAGTACGGCGCGTCGTCGAGCAGCCACTGGACCGGCAGCTCGACGATGCCCTCGTCGTGCACGTAGGGCACCAGGTCGTCCATGAGGTTCGACGAGTAGAGGAAGCCGTGCTCGCGCAGCAGCGGTAGCGTGCGCGGCGTCAACTCCCACGCCGGCGACCGGAAGCCGACGGGGCGTTCACCCGTCACCCGTTCGAGCGCCTCGAGGCCCTGGACGAAGCGCGCGGCCTCGACGTCGGGCTGCGTCGGGGTCGGGCCACTCGTGCGCGTAGCCGTGGTGGCCGACCTCGTGACCCATGCGGTGGATGCGTGCGACGAGGTCCGGGTGGCGTTCGGCGATGGCACCCGGCACGAAGAACGTCGCGCGCATCGCGAATCGTTCCAGCAGGTCGAGCAGCAACGGGGCGCCGACCTTGGGTCCGTAGGCGCCCTGCGACAGCACGCCCGGCCGTCGGGCGTGCTCGGGGTCGCGCGACAGCCACAAGGTCTCGCCGTCGAGATCGATGCCGAGCGAGACGGCGCAGCGCGCGCCACCCTTCCACACGATCGTCTTCATGGGTTCACCCCTCCGGTGGCTCCGTTGGCCCCTGTCTCCTCGGCGGGTCCGCTCACGGGGATCCCGAAGCGTCCGGCCGACAGGCCCCCGTCCACCCGCAGCTCCTGGCCGGTGACGTACGCCAGACCCGGTTCGGCGAGCGCCACGACCGCCGCCGCGACGTCGTCGGGCGTGCCCATCCGACCCCACGGCACCATCGCCGTCATCGCCCGGCGGTAGGCGGGCGCCAGCGGCGGCCCGTCGGGCACGTCGACGAGACCGGGCGAGACGGCGTTGACGCGGATCCGGTGCGGCGCCAGTTCCAGCGCCATCGTGCGGGTGAGCGCCACCAGCCCGGCCTTCGAGGCGCCGTAGTGCGCCGCGCCCACCCGCGCGAAACGCGCCGTCCCCGACGCGATCGTCACGATCGATCCGCCCTCCCCGCGCGTCACCATCGACCGTGCGAAGCGTTGGCACACCAGGAACGCGGCCCGCAGGTTGACGTCCAGAACGGCGTCCCAGCGCTCGGGCGTGAGGTCGAGGAAGGCGTCGGACGGGTAGACGCCGGCGTTGCTGACGACCACGTCGACCCCGCCCCATGCGGCCTCGATCTCGGTCGCCCAGGCGTCCACGGCGTGAACGTCGGTGACGTCGACCCGTCGCCCCAGCGTCCCCGCGGGCAGGTCGGCGGCGGCCGCCGCCACCCGCTCGCCGTCGAGGTCGCACAGGGCCACGCGCGCGCCGCCCGAAGCGAACGCTCGGGCGACCGCGAGACCGATGCCTCGCGCGCCCCCGGTGACCGCCACCCGCATGCGCGCCGTCACCGCGTCGTCCCCTGCGCCAACGTCCAGCGCACCGCGCGCTCGAGCCACCCCCACTGCGCGCCGTGCCCGCCGGCCAGGTCCCACCGCGCTCCCTCCGCGTCCCACCCCAGTTCCAGGTGGCAGCCCATGAGGAGCACCTGACCGCGTCCGAAGGCGAACGTGACCGCCGCCGGCTCCTCCGTCGCGGCGTACGAGGCCAGCACCGTCGCGCCCTGGTCGGGGTGCAGCCGGAAGCTGGGACCGCCCCAGTACACGGCCTCGTGACGGCGTTCGCCACCGTGGACGGGGTGGTCGTGCAAGCGCAGTTCGGTGGGGCGCCAGCCCTTCCACGGTTCGATGGCGTCGATCGGACCCTCCGCCACACCCCGGAACAGGTCGAGGTCGTACTCCACGAACCGCCCTTGCCACTTGATGAGGTCGGCGGCGTAGTACGCGCCGGCGCAGACGCCGACGTAGGCACCCCCACGCTCGACGAGCGCTCGGACCGCACGCTTGCCGGCCGGCGGCACGTCGCGAACGTAGGGCCAGGCCCAGCCACCCGGCCAGTAGACGGCGTCGGCGTCGGCCAGCGCCTCGTCGGTCAGGTCCGCGGGCCCCACCCCGCGCCACGCGAGCCCGACGTGCGTCAGGAACGCTTCGATCCCTTCTCGGGTCGGATCGCCCGTGCCCGCCCCCTGGTAGACGACGATCATCGGTCCTCCTCAAGCGCCCCGCTGGGTGGGATCGAACGCGTCGCGCAGCGCGTTCCCCAGTAGGTTGAAGCCGAGCACGGTGAGCACGATGGCGATCCCGGGCACGTTGACGAGCCAAGGCGCGCGGCGCAGGTACTCGCGCGCGGCGACGAGCATCGCCCCCCACTCCGGTTCGGGCGGTTGCGCGCCCAGCCCCACGAACCCGAGGGCGGCGCTGCTCAGCAGCGCGACGGGGAACTGCAGCGTCACCAACACCAAGAGCGGTGAGACGATGTTGCGGCCCACGTGCTGCAGCATGATGTGGGCCGGCGACCCGCCGAGCGCCCGCGCCGCCTCGACGTAGACGCGTTCCTTGACCTCCAGCGTGGCCGCGCGCACCACCCGGGCGAAGCCCGGCACCGAGGCCACGCCCACCGCGATCATCGTGTTCGTGAGCCCCGGTCCCAGCACCGCGATGATGGCCAGCGCCAGCAGGATCGCCGGGAACGCCAGCAGCACGTCGACGAGCCCCATCGCGAGCACGTCGAACCAGCCGCCCAGGAAGCCCGCGAGGAGCCCGAGCAAGCCGCCGACGACGAGCGCGATGCCCACGGACACGATGCCGATCTGCAGCGTCAGGCGACTACCGTGCACGAGGCGCGTCAGAACGTCGCGTCCGAACTCGTCGGTCCCCAACAGGTGCGCCTCGCCCGGCGGCTGCAGCCGATCGCGCACGCTCATCGCGTACGGATCGCCGGGCAGCAGCACCGGGCCCACGAGCGCGACGAGGACCAGGGCGGCCACGAGCAGGCCGCCGAGCCAGAACGACGGCGAGCGCGCCAACCGGCCCAGGCTCTGGCTCCGGAGGCGCCGCGCCGGCACGGTGGCGGTGGTCGTGGTCACTGGAACTGCACCTGCGGGTTGACGACGCCGTACAGCACGTCGACCACCAGGTTCAGCGCGACCGTGGTCACGGCCACCACGAGCGTCACCCCTTGGATGAGCGGGAAGTCGCGGAACTGGATCGCCTTGATGGCCAGTTCGCCGATGCCGGGGAAGGCGAACACCACCTCGATGATGAACGCGCCGCCCAGCAGCGCGCCGGCTTGCAGACCCACGACGGTGATCACGGGCAGCAGGGCGTTCGCCATCGCGTGTCGCCACAACACCACCGAGGCCGCCAGACCCTTGGCTCGGGCCGTGCGGACGTAGTCCAGGTGCAGCACGTCCAAGAGTGACGACCGCACCATCCGGGCGATGGCGGCCGAGAGGATCAGGCCGAGCGTGACGGCGGGCAGCACCAGATGACGCCACGATTCGTAGCCCAGCACCGGGAACCACTGCAGGTTCACGCCGAACTGGAAGATCAGGATGAGCCCCAACCAGAACGCGGGGACCGAGAGGCCGAGCGTGGAGAGCACCGACACCGCCAGGTCGATCACCGTGTCGCGGTACACCGCGGCGATGACGCCGGCGAGGACGCCGAGGACGATCGCGACCAGCATGCCCGCCCCCGCCAGCCGCAGCGTGTTGGGGTAGCGCTGCACGATCTCGCGGGAGACGGGTTGGCGGGTCCGGATCGAGCGGCCGAGGTCGCCCCGCATCACGCCGCCCAGGTAGGCCAGGTACTGCTGGTGGACGGGAAGATGGAGACCGAGCTCGCGGCGCAGCCCCTCCTTGGTCGCCTGGTCGACGGGCTGGCCGAGGGTCATCATGTCGACCGGGTCGCCGGGCAACAGGACCTGCATGGAGAAGACGAGCACCGTGATGACGAGCAGCACGGGAACCGTGACGAGCAGACGGCGCAGAAGATAGGTCGTGATGGTGGAACGCCTCCCCGGGCGAAGGTCGCGGGTGGCGGCCCTGGGGCCACCACCCGCGACGGACGGTCAGTTGCTGACGGTCGCGTCGTTGAGCAGCACGAACCCGAGCGCGTCGAGCTTGATGCCCTGCAGCAGGTCCGACCGCGTGAGGAAGACGCTCCAGTCGGTGGCGATGGGGATCACGCCGACGTCCTCGAGCAAGAACACCTGCGCTTCCTCGACGATCGCCTGACGCGCCTCGGGGTCGAGTTCGGTGGCCGCCCGGTCGAGGATCGGGTCGAGCTCCTCGTTCTGGTACCCGCCCGCCCAACCCGGCGTCCGGAAGACGTAGGTCAGGAAGATCGGATCCCAGCCCGACCACCACATGAAGTTGAGGTGGTGGCGGCGCTCGGCGAGCTGGCCGATCATCGACGCGACCTCGAACGTCTGGAAGTCGACGGCGAAGCCGGCCTCGAGCAGCTGCTGCTGGATCATCTGGCCACCCTTCATGCCGTTGGGCAGCGTGTAGGTCCAGAAGATGAGCTCGAGCGGCTGACCGTCCTTGGCCCACGTCCCCGCGGCGTTCTTCTCGTACCCGGCCTCACGGAGCAGCTCGGCGCTCTTCTCCAGGTCCTGGTGGTAGCCGTGCTCCTCGCCGATCTCCGCGCGGTAGCCGGTGTTGCCGAGCGGCACCGGCGTGTAGTTGACGGTCGCGTACCCCTCGTAGGCCACGAACGCGATGTCGTCGATGTTGAGCGCGTAGGCGACGGCCTGGCGCACCCGAACGTCGTCCATCGGCGGCAGGAAGGGGTTGACCTCGATCATCGTGTACGAGTTGTTCTGCTCGTTGACCACGATGGAGAAGCGCGGGTCGTCTTGCAGGCGGTCGATCTCACCGCGCGGCGCATCACCGAAGTGGATCAAGCCCGTCTCGAGGGCCGCCACGCGGGTGCCCTCCTCGGCCAGGATGCGGATCTCGAGCCGGTCGATCATCATCTCGCCCTGGTTCTCCACGTCGATGCGCGGCGTCGTGTAGCCGGGCGTCTTCACCAGGTCGAAGCCCGTAGCGGGCGTCCACGACTCGAGCATGAAGGGACCCGATCCGACCACGTTGCGGCCGAAGTCCTCGCCCAGGGCCTCGACGGCGGTCGGTGACACCACGCCGTAGAACGGGCTGGCGAGCGAGGTCCACACGGGCGCGTACGGGGCGCTGTAGGTGAAGCGGACGGTGTCGGGTCCGGTGACCTCGACGGTCTCGAGCGTGCCGAGGCCGGTCCGGTTGGCCGACGGCGTCTCGGGGTCGAGGTGGCGGTTGAAGGAGAACGCCACCGCTTCGGCGTCGATCGGCGTGCCGTCGTGGAACGTGCGCCCCTCGCGGATCACGAAGTCGATGACGGTGCCGTCGTCGTTCGTCGTCCAGGACTCGGCCACCCAGCCGTGCGGGTTGCTGTCGGGGCCGATGTAGACGAGCGACTCCATCAGGTAGTTGAGCACCTGGTAGGCGGTCAGCTGGATGGTCTCGACCGGGTCCAGGCTCGAGGGCTCGTCTTGGATCGCGATGCCGACGGTGCCTTGGGCGGACGCGAAGGCCAGCGTGAGGACCGTGGCGAGCGTGAGGAGCGGACGGGTGAGGGCGTGCATGGGGACCTCCTGGAGGGAGTTGGGGCGTCGGGTCGCGAGGGCGGGTGGGATCGGGTGCGGGGCTGCGCGACTCATGGCGGGTCGGCCGTCGCGGCCGGCGCGAGCGTCGCCTCGAGCGCGCCGCGGAGCGCATCGAGGCCACGCTCGAGGACGTCGTCCTCGATGAGCAGCGGGGCGAGGAAACGGATGACGTTGCCGTGCATCCCGGCGCTGAGCAGCAGCAAGCCCCGGTCGCGGGCCGCCGCGATCACGCGCTGGGCCAGATCGGGCGCCGGGCGGCAGGTGGTGCGGTCGTGGACGAGTTCGATCGCCAGCATCGGGCCGAGGCCGCGGACCTCGCCGATGACGTCGTAGCTCGCCGCTGCCTCGTCCAACACGGCGCGGAGCCGCTCGCCCAAGGCCACCGCCCGACCGAGGACGTCTTCGCGCTCGAAGACGTCGAGCACCGCGAGGGCGGCCGCGCAGGCGAGCGGGTTGCCACCGTACGTGCCACCGAGACCACCCGGGTCGGGCGCGTCCATCAGGGCCGCCGTCCCGGTGACGGCCGCCAAGGGCAGACCGCCCGCCAGGCTCTTCGCCATGGTGACGAGGTCGGCCTCCACCCCCGTGTGCTCCAGCGCGAACATCCTGCCCGTTCGACCGAAACCCGACTGGATCTCGTCGGCGATCAACAAGAACCCGTGGGCATCGGCCCGCTCCCGCAGCCCGGCCAAGAACCCCGCGGGCGCCGGCACGAAGCCGCCTTCTCCCAACACGGGCTCGATCAGGACCGCCGCGACCCGGTCGCCGGCCACCTGGGCCAACAGCAGGTCGTCGAACGCGGCCAGCGCCCGCGCCTCGTCCCAGCCCCGGTAGGCGTAGGGGTACGGAGACTGGTACACCTCCGGCGCGAACGGTCCGAAGGTCTGTCGGTAGCCCTTCGCCTTGCCGGTGAGCGTCATCCCCAGCAACGTACGTCCATGGAAGCCGTGGTGGAAGGCGATGATGGCCGAACGGCCGGTGGCGACGCGTGCGATCTTCACGGCGTTCTCCACCGCCTCGGCGCCGGTGGTCACCAGCAGCGTCTTCGCGTCGCCCCGCACGGGCGCGATCCGGTTCAGCGCCTCCGCCAGCGCGACGTACGGCTCGTAGGTGGCCACCTGGAACGCCACGTGGCTGAGCCGCTCGAGCTGGGCGCGCACCGCCTGGGTGACCTTCGGGTGGTTGTGCCCCACGTTCAGCACACCGATGCCGCCGATGAAATCGACGTACGCGCGGCCGTCCACGTCCCAGACGGTGGCGCCGGACGCGCTGCCGACCACGATCGGGTGCGCGACGCCGACCCCTCGCGGGACGTGCTCCACGCGGGACGCCAACAACGGTCGAGAACGCGAGATCGTGGTCGCCATCGGACCTCCCCTTCGCCCGAGCCAGGGACGAACGCCCCTTGCCCTACGAGACCGGCTGATGGAAGAGACCGTACCCGACCGACGCGTCGCCGGGAAGGGCGACGAAGTAGGAGTTCCAGTGCTGACTTCCTACGTCAGATAGGACGGAGTGGCTCGATCTCGCGCAGGTACGCGGCGATGCGCAGCCGCAACCGCACGTCGGGGTCGTGCAGGTCGACCGCGAGCAGGTCCTGGATGCGCTCGAGCCGATGGCGCAGCGTCGAGATGTGGATCCCGAGCGCGGCGGCCGTGGCGTTGAGGACGAAGTCCTGGCGCGCGAGCGCGAAGAGCGTCGTCACCCGATCCTCCCCCGCGCGTCCGCCCTCGAGCGGGGCGACGAAGCGATCGATCAGCGCCGCCTGGGCCTCGTCGTCCCCCCGCACCGCCCGTGGCAGCACCAGGTCGTCGAACGTGGCCCAGGCCCCGGCCTCGACGTGGCGCACGCTCGCCCGGGCCTCGTCGAACGCCCGACGGACCCCGTCCATGCCCACGTGTCCGCGGCTGACGGCGAGCCGCGCCCGGGCGTCGCCGAGGGCGTGCCAGAGGTCCTGCACGTCGACCCCGTCGGGCACGAGCGCGAAGACCCGGTTGGAGCTCGTCGTGAGCAGGTCGGACGCCCCCGCACGCAGGAGCGCGGCGCGCACCCGGTCCAAGGCGGCCTCACGCAGCGCGAAGCCGTCGAGCGTCAACGGCAGGGCCAGGTCCAACTCCGCGACGACCACGCGGTAGCGGGTCCGGCCCGAGAAGCCCGCCGCATGCGCCCGTTCGGCCGCCAGCCCCGCCCCGTCGACCCGGCCGTCGAGCAGGTCGTCGACGAAGCTTCGGCGCAGACGCGACTCGACCATCCCCAGTTCGCGCTGGTGCGCGAGCCGGAGCGCGCTCACGAGCGCCGCGTGCTCCACCGCTCGCCGCTCGACACGGCCGGGCTCACCCGTGCGGCCCAACAGCCACACGGTGGCCACCGTCGTGGCCTGGACCACGACCTCCGCCGGGAGCCCCCAGCTGAACCCGTCGAGGACGACGGCGAGGTCGACGCAGCCGGGCGCCGTGGCGGGCGCGGCGGCGTGGCGGTCGTCGCGTGCGAGGGACGCCAGCCCATCGCGCGCCTCGCCCTCGAGGGTCGAGGCGAGGACGTCGCCGTCGCCGGCGACGATCGCCACCTCGTGACCCGTCTCGGCCGCCAGCGTGCGAACGAGGGCGTCGAGGCTCGCGGCCCGCGTGGCCGCGCGGGTCAGCGCCCGGTGGATCGCTTCGCTCCGCTCGATGACACGCGCCTGCTCGCCCAGGATGGCGGTGTGCACCTCCTCGGTGATCTGCGCGAACGGCACCTCCCACGGCACCTCGAGCAGCACCAACCCCAGCGCGTCCGCTTCTCGGACGACCACCGGGGGGAAGCGCTCGAAGAACTGGGGCACCGCCAGTCCCACCGCCGCGACCCCGGCTGCGGCTAGGTCGCCGAACAGACGACGCAGGTCGTCGTCCTCGCGCGGCCAGGCGTACCCGGTGGTCAACACCAGCTGGCCGGGCCGGGCCCACGTAGCGGCGTCCGGGTTGTCGAGCACGTGCACCCAGCGCACCTCCCGGTCGAGCGAGGCCTCGCCGCCCACGAGCCTCGCGACCGAGAGGCCGGGCAAGGTCAGCGCATCTCGACACCGCATCGCCACATGATAGGGGCGGAGCGGCGACGCTCGCTCCGCCCCCCGAAGGAGGCCCCCGATGCCCGCCACCCTCATCGACCGCGTACCGACGCCGGTGGAGTACCGCACGTTGTGCACCGCGGTCGGCTGGGCCGACATCATCGACTTCGAAGCGGCGCCCGCGTCGTTGGCGCGCTCGCTCTTCGGGGTGGTCGCCGTCGACGGGGAGCGCACCGTCGGGATGGGACGGCTCGTCGGGGACGGGGCGATGTACTTCTACGTGCAGGACGTCGCCGTCGAACCCGAGCACCAGCACGCCGGCCTCGGCGAAGCGATCGTGGCGCGGCTCGTGGCGCACGTGCGGACCCGCGTGACGCGCGAGGCCTTCGTCGCCCTGTTCGCCGTCGCCGGCACCGAAGCCTTCTACCGGCGCCATGGGTTCGAGCGACACGACGAGATGGTGGGGATGTTCCAGGTGGTGCGGCGGGAGGTGGGATGAGGGCGCGACGAAGCGCTCAACGCCCGCCCCGACACACCACCGCCCCCTCCGGCCCCCGCGCGTCGCGGTAGTCCCACGCATCGACGACCACGTCCCCGCGCATGAGGTAGATCGTGTCGCCGCCGTTGTTCCAGATGCCCTGGTCGGGGTTGCCGATCCGCAACGTGCCGGCCGGCTGCTCACCGGCAGGGAGGGCGAACCCGGTGCGCGAACCTTCGTCCCATACGTAGTACCCGCGCGTGTCGAGCGCTTCGCGGATCAACAGTTCCACCCACTCGCCGTCCTCGTCGTTCGGCGTGGCAGGGTCGTACAACGCGCAGGCGATGACGATGGGACCGGGCGGAAGCGAAGGATCGGCGTCGGCGGGTGTCGGGTCCCCGCTCGGGCCCGCGACGGGAACCCGGGGTCCACCCGCCGCCGCCCACATCCCGCGTCCTGCGGCCCGGGCCGCCGCCACCGCCTCTCGGTACAGGTCGGCGTACACCGCGTTGGGCTCGATCGTCATGACGCGCGCGTAGCCGGCCTCCGCCAACGCCAGGTTGACCTGCCGCACCCGGACGCCGTCGACCTGCCAACCACCCTCGGCGTCCTCGACGTACACGTACGCCAACAGGCGCCCGAAGTCGTCCTCGTGGCCCCGGTCGAGCTCCAACCACACCGGCGTCCCCTCGGGCAGGAGACCCTGCAGGAACGCGTCCGCTTCGGCGCCGAACGGCTCGCGGCCGACGTCCGGGTGGTGCGTCTCGGGTGCGTCCACGCCGATCAACCGGACCGTACGGGGGCCGACGTTCGACGCCACGACGAGGGTGTCGCCGTCCCGGACGAGGGAGACCGGCACCGGACCGTAGGCGGGTCCGATCGGCGAGCGTTGCCCCAGCGCGCCGCCGAGCGCCAAGCACGCCAGACCCACCACCAGGACCCGCAGCGCACCTGCGGTCATCCGCCCGCCTCACCCGGATGCGTCGGGTCGCCCACCTCGGCCGTCACCCACGTCAGGTAGGCGCTCGCGCCGCCCACCGCGGGGTAGGCGACCACGCAGGGCACGTCGTAGGGGTGTGCGGACTCGACGGCGGCGGTCAGAGCGGGCAGGCGCGCTCGGGTGCTCTTGGCCCAGGCCACGACCTCGGTCTCCCGCTGCACCCGGCCGGCCCAGCGGTACACCGACGTCCCGGGCGCGAAGACGTTGACGCAGGCGGCGTGGCCTCCCTCGACCAATACACCGGCGATCGCCTCGGCCGTCGCCACGTCGGGGAAGGTCAGGTAGACGCCGACGACGGTGTCGGGTTCGAGAGGGTCGGGCGGCGTTCGATCCGGGTCCATGGACCGACGATACGAGACCGACGCCGTTCGGCTAGCGACCCGTCACGCCCCGCAACGTCACGCCGTCGGGGGCGACGACCACCTCGAACGCGTGCACGGTCTGCACGCGACCTGCGTCGCGTCGGACCCCGACCTCGACGCGACGTACGCCCTCGCGGCCCGACACCGGGAAGCGCACGTTCGTGCCCGTCACCTCGGTATGGGCGACGCGCCGATCGACGAAGACGACCAGGTCCGCGGCCGGCGCTTCGAACGCCAGATGCACGGCGACGTCGCGCACCACGTCCGTGGCGTCGTAATCGAGCACGCGGGCGACGGCCTCCTCGTTGACCCAATCGACCGTCCAGGTGCGCTCGACCGGATCGAACCAGCCGCTCGCCTGACCCACGAGGGCGGCGGCCGACGCAGGTGCCCAGCCGAGCAGCACGTGGGTCGGATCCGTCGCGTGGACGCCGTCCAACACCAGGTCCACGCTCTCGCCCGCGTCCACGGGCACGGGCTCCGCGGCGACGTCCGCCAAGGTCATCTGCACCCAGCCGTCCTCGTCGGCGCCGATCGCCCACCGCAACGACAGGCTCTCCGTGCCCCCCGGCATGGCGTTGACGAACTCGATCGGGTTGGGGTCGAACGCGAACACCTGCACCGCGACCACACGCCCGTCGTCCGACTCCGCGAGGCCGAAGCCGACATGGGTCCAGCGTTCGGCGAGCAGGTTCTCGCGATGCCCCTCGCTCTCCAGCCAACCCTCGATCACGCGCTCGGGCACGTCCGGTCCGTTGGGCGAGAGCGCGGCCAGGTTCTCGCCCACGGTGACGAGCGTCGAGCCGACGGCCGCGAGCCGATCGCTGACCGTCCGCCGACCCTCCGTGGGGCTCACGTGGCTGAAGTACCCCAGCCGCATCATCTCCTCCGCGTGATGGCGCGCGGCGCCCTCGAGCGCCGCGTGCCGCAGCAGCTCGCCGACCCCCGCCGCTCGACGCTCGGCGTTCGTGAGCTCCAGCAGCCGAGCCTCCAGCGGGTGGGGGCGCAGCTCGGGCAGGTCGCTGGGCAGGGGCGTCCAAGCCCACGCGACGGACGCCCAGACCCAACACGCCGCCACGAGGACCGCCCACCGGCGAGGCCGTGCCGGGGCTCGACGGCCCGCCGACGTCACCCAGCACCTCGGGGGACGTCGACGGCCGCCCCCTTCCGGGCCGACGCGTACACGGCCAAGACCAGCTCGAGCGAGCGCAGCCCCTCACGACCGTCGACGAGGGGCGTGTGGCCGGCGTTCACGGCGTCGGCGAACGCCTCGATCTGTCGCTGGTGCCAGCGGTGGTCGGCCATCACGTGGGTGGCGCGGGCGGCCGCCGTCGCAGCCGACACTTCGCGACCCGGGGCCGGCGTGCCGTCGCGCAGCTCCCACTCGGCGACCTCGTCGTCGAGCAGGACGATCGTGCCCTCGGTCCCGTGCAGCTCGACGCGCCGGGCGCTACCGGGGTAGGCGGCCGTGGTCGCCTCGATCGCCCCCAACGCACCGTTCGCGAACTCGAGCTGCGCCACGACGGTGTCCTCGACCTCGATGTCGCGGTGGAGGCGGTTGGCCGTCCGGGCCCGCACGCGCGCGACGTCGCCGGCGAACCAGAGCAGCAGGTCGACGTTGTGGATCGCCTGGTTGATCAGGACGCCGCCGCCGTCGAAGGCCCAGGTGCCGCGCCAATCGGCGCTGGCGTAGTACTCGGGCGGCCGATGCCACTTGACCGCGACGCTGGCCAGGACCAGTTCGCCCAGCGAGCCGCGCTCGACCGCCTTGCGTACGGCCTGGCAGTGGGGCTTCCAGCGCGACTGGTAGACGACGCCGAGCGTGACGCCGTGCCGGTCGCAGGCCTCGATCATCTCGCGCGCACGTTCGGCGTTCACCTCGATCGGCTTCTCCACGAGCACGTGCTTGCCCGCTTCGGCCGCCGCGACCGTGTAATCCCTGCGGACGCCGCTGGGCGTGCAGACCAGGATGGCGTCGACGTCGGGATCTTTGATCAGTTCGAAGGGGTCCTCGTGGAGCCGGGCGCCCGCCGCCTCGGCCAGTTCGGACGCGGCGTCGCCCCCGGCGACCGCGCTCAGACGCGCGCGATCGCTGGCCGCCAGAGCGGCAGCGTGCGTGCGGGCGATGTTGCCGGCGCCGATGAGACCGAAACGGAGCATGGGACCTTCCTCCTAGCGCCCGGCGGGGCGCGCGGGCGCATCGGCCAGCCAGCCGGCCAACCGTTCCGCCACGAAGTCGTCGTCGATGAGGTCGGGGTGGTCGCGGCGCACGCGTTCGATCTCCTCACGCTGGCCGGGCGACAGCGTCTCGTCGGGGTCCAGACACCAGGTCCCCTCGAGCAGCCCCTGACCGCGCAGCACCTCGTGCACGCCGGCGATCACGCCCGCGAAGCCGTGGGCGGCGTCGAAGATGGCGGCGTTCGCGTCGGTGAGGCGCACGCCCAGCGCCAGCAGCGCCTGGATCTCGGCTCCGTCGGGGTGCTCACGCACGCGCTTCACCCGCTCCAACAGGTCGACCATCGTCTTCGTCCAGACCGCCCACTGGCCCAGCAGGCCGCCGACCACCCACGCCCGCACCGGCCGGTCGTCGACGACGACGTCGAAGGGTGTCAACAGGTCGGCGAGGATGGCGTCGTCGTTGCCCGTGTACAGGGCGATCTCGCCGGCGCGGCTCGAGCCGCACACGGCCCGGACGACGTCGAGGGTGCGGTACCGATCGAAGGGCGCCATCTTGATCGCGACGACGCCGGGGATCTCGGCGAAGTCGCGCCAGAAGTCGTACGACAACACCCTGCCCCCCACGGCGGGTTGCAGGTAGAAACCGAAGACGGGCAGCACCTCGGCGACACGGCGCGCACGTGCCAGCAGGTCGGCCTCGCTGTGGTCGGCCAGGCCGCCGGGGCTGAGGAGCGCCAGATCGTAGCCGAGTTCGCGCGCCCCCTCGGCCTCGCGCAGCGCCTGCTCGACGGGTCCCACCACGCCGGCCACGAGCGCCAACGGACGATCGCCGGCCCGGTCGGCGGCCTCCTCGGCCGCGAGCTGCAACACCGGGCGCAACAAGCCGGCCCCTCGGATCTCGAACTGCGTCGTGTGCACCCCGACGGCCAGGCCGCCGGCGCCGGCGTCGAGGTAGTAGCGCGTCAGCGCGCGCTGCCGCCGTTCGTCGAGACGCCGATCGGCGGTCAACGCCAACGGGTGTGCGGGGATGACGGTGCCGGCGAACAGGTGGCGCCGGACGTCGTCGGGCAAGACGGCGGCCATCAGAACCGCCCGCTGCGGACGCCGAACTTGGTCGGTTTGCCGTGCGTCGCTCCGCCCGCGGCCACCCAATCGGCGACCCAGTCGACGAGCGTCTCGAGCGGGACGCTCGGGTACCCGAAGCGCGCGTGCGCGCGGCCGGCGTTCGACAGCAGCGCCGTCGGCTGCTCCTCGCCCACCAGGATCGGTTCGCGACCGAGCCGTTCACCCAGGTGCGCGGCCACGCGGCGCACCGAGACGGTCTCGGGACCGGTGACGTTGAGCACCGCCGGCGGCGCGTCGGCGAGGGCCAGGCTGCGCAGGGCCATCTCGTTGGCGTCGCCCTGCCAGATCACGTTGAAGTGCCCCATCGAGAGGTCGATGGGGACGGCGTCGCGAACGGCCTCCGCCAGGTCGACGAGGATGCCGTAGCGCAGCTCCGCCGCGTAGTTCAGCCGGAACAGCAGCGAGCGCGTGCCGTAGCGGTGGGCGGCGTACTCGAACAGGCGCTCACGACCGAGCGCCGATTGGGCGTACTCGCCGATCGGCCCCACGGGGTCGTTCTCATGCGCGCCGCCGCTGGTGACGGGCACCAGCGGATAGACGTTGCCCGTCGAGAACGACACGACGCGCGAGGCCGCGAAACGCCTCCCGACCAGCCCCGGCAGGAAGGCGTTCTGGGCCCACGTGAGGTGCTCCTGACCCGAGGTGCCGAACTTGGTCGCCACCATGAAGACGAGGTTCTCGGCGTCGGGCAGCCCCTCGAGCGCGCCCGGCTCGAGCAGGTCGACCGCCAGCGTGCGCGCGCCGGCGGCCTCGAGGTCGCTGCGCAGACGCGCGTCGCCGAAGCGCGACACCGCCGTCACCGTCTTGTTCACGCCGGCCGCTTCGATCGCACGCAACGCCAGCTTGACCAGGCTCGGCCCCATCTTGCCGCCCGCACCCAGGACGAGCAGATCGCCTTCGAGCGCGGCGACGTCGGCGACGAGCGCGGCGGACGGGTGCGCCAGGCGCTGCTCCAGTTCGGCGATGGTTCGGATCATCACGCTCCTCGACTCTTGGCGCCGCTCATCGTAGCCCACCGCGCGGCGCGCCCGGACCCGTCGTGCACGTCCGTGACCACCATAGGCGCGCGCCGCGGCCGACCTCCCGGAGCCGTATGCTGGTCGTCCCACGCGTATCGGAGGCGCAACCGTGACGAGACGGACCCTGGGCATCGTGATGAACGGCGTGACCGGCCGGATGGGCAAGAACCAGCATCTCGAGCGCTCGATCCTGGCGATCCGCAAGGACGGGGGCCTCGACCTCGGCGACGGCGACGTGCTGTGGCCCGAACCGACCCTGGTGGGCCGCAACGAGGCGCGGCTCCGGTCCTTGGCCGAGTCGATGGGCCTCGAAAGGTGGACGGTCGACCTGGACGAGGCGTTGGCCGCACCCGAGAACGAGGTCTACTTCGACGCCCAGATCACGTCCGCCCGGGTGCCCGCCGTCCGGGCCGCGATCGAAGCCGGGAAACACGTGTACGTCGAGAAACCGAGCGCGGAGACCGTGGCCGAGGCGCTCGAGCTCGTGCGACTCGCCGACGCCGCTGGCGTGAAGCACGGGGTCGTTCAGGACAAGCTGTTCCTGCCGGGCCTGCGCAAGCTCAAACGGGTCATCGACAGCGGCATGCTGGGGCGGATCTTCGCGGTCCGCGGCGAGTTCGGCTACTGGGTGTTCGAGGGCGATTGGCAGCCGGCGCAACGCCCCTCGTGGAACTACCGTCGCGAGGACGGCGGCGGCATCGTCGTCGACATGCTGCCGCACTGGCGGTACGTGCTCGACGGGTTGTTCGGCCCCGTCCGGGCCGTGTCGTGCCTCGGTGCGACCCACATCCCGCGGCGCTGGGACGAGGCCGGGCGACCGTACGACGCGACGGCTGAGGACGCCGCGTACGCCACCTTCGAGCTCGAGGGTGGGATCGTGGCGCACGTCAACTCGTCGTGGGCCGTCCGCGTCCACCGCGACGAGCTCGTGGAGTTCCACGTCGACGGCACCGAGGGGAGCGCCGTCGCCGGGCTGCGCGAGTGCCACGTCCAGCACCGCACCATGACCCCCCGGCCCGTCTGGAACCCCGACATCGAGAGTCCCTTCGACTTCCGGGCCGACTGGTCGCGCGTGCCCGACAACGGCACCTTCGACAACGCCTTCCGGGTGCAGTGGGAGCAGTTCCTGCGTCACGTCGTCCAAGACGAGCCCTTCCCCCATACCCTCCTCGAGGGCGCCAAGGGGATCCAGCTCGCCGAGCTCGGGCTCGAATCGTGGCGGCGGCGCTGCTGGGTCGACGTGCCGGAGCTGACGCCGTGACCCCCGAGCTGACGCTGCCCCGCGCCGATGGCCGCCGGACGCTCTACCGACCCGGACCCGCCGCCGACCACGTCCGACCCCCGGCGCCGCTCGCGAGCCGGCGTCTCTACGCCGCCGCGCACGTGGTGGCCGACCCACTCACGACCAGCGTGGAGCGTGCCGACATCGACTGGGACGCGACGATCGCCTACCGCCGGCACCTCTGGAGCTGGGGACTCGGGGTCGCCGACGCGATGGACACGGCCCAGCGCGGGATGGGTCTGCCGTACGCGGCCACCCGTGAACTGGTCGAGCGCAGCGCCGCCGAGGCGACGTCGGTGGGCGGAGCGCTCGCGTGCGGCGTGGCCACCGACCAGCTGCCGGCGGGCGAGCCCGCCACCCTCGGCCGGATCACGGCCGCCTACCTCGAGCAGGCGCACCACGTCGAGGCGCACGGCGCCCGCGTCGTCCTGATGGCGAGCCGCCATCTGGCGGCGGCCGCACGCGGCGCGGACGACTATCGCACCGTCTACGACGCGGTGCTTGCCGAGGTCGAGGGCCCCGTGATCCTCCACTGGTTGGGCGCCGTGTTCGACCCCGCGCTGGGGGGCTACTGGGGCGCCGACGACGTCACCCGTGCGATGGACGTGGTGCTCGAGCTCATCGACGCCCACGCGGCCAAGGTCGACGGCATCAAGCTGTCGCTCCTCGACCGCGGCCGCGAGCTCGAGTTGCGGCGGCGGCTACCCGCCGGCGTGCGGATGTACACGGGCGACGACTTCCATTACGACGAGCTGATCCTCGGCGACGAGGAGGGCCACAGCGACGCCCTGCTCGGGATCTTCGACGCCATCGCGCCCGCCGCCGCCACCGCCGTGCACGCCCTCGACGGGGGCGACGTCGACCGCTTCCGTCGGGCGCTCGCGCCCACGCTGCCGCTGGCGCGGCACGTGTTCGGCGCGCCCACCTACTACTACAAGACCGGCCTGGTGTTCCTGGCCTACCTGAACGGTCACCAGGACCACTTCCGCATGGTGGGGGGCCTCGAGAGCGCCCGTTCGGTGACGCACCTCGTCGAGACGTTCGTGCTGGCCGACGAGGCCGGCCTGTTCCACGACCCCGAGGACGCGGCCGCGCGCATGCGTGCGTTCTTGCGCCTCGCGGGCGTGGCGTGACCGACCTCTCTCGCCTCGGCCTCAACGGGGCGACCGTGCAGCGGTTGGGCGCGCTGGCCACGATCGACGCCTGTGCGCGCCACGGCATCGGCCACGTCGGGCTGTGGCGCGAGAAGGCGGCCGCCGCGGGTGCGCCGGCGATCCGCCGCCGGCTGCGCGAGACCGGGGTGAGCGTCTCGAGCCTGTGCCGGGGCGGCTTCTTCCCGGCGCCGACCGCGGCAGCGCGGCGCGAGCGGCTCGCCGACAACCTGCGCGCGGTCGACGAGGCCGCCGAGCTGGAGACCGACCTGCTGGTGCTCGTCTGCGGTGGCGTCGTCGACCACGACCTCGCCGGTTCGCGCGCCATGGTGGAGGGCGCGATCGCCGAACTGGCCCCCTACGCCGCCGAGCGCGGGGTCCGGCTCGGGATCGAACCGTTGCACCCCATGTTCGCCGCCGACCGGTCGGTGGTCGTCAGCCTCGCGCAGGCGCTGGCGCTGGCCGAGCGGATCGGTTCGCCCGCGGTGGGCGTGGTCGTCGACGCGTACCACGTCTGGTGGGAGGAGGACGTGGAGGCGCGCATCGAGAGCGCGGGCGCACGGCTCCTGGGCTTCCACGTCGACGACTGGATCGTGCCGCTGCCGGACCCGCTCCTGGGCCGCGGGATGATGGGCGACGGCGTGATCGACCTGCGTGGGCTCCGTCGGAGCGCCGACCGGGCCGGGTACCGGGGCCCCATCGAGGTCGAGATCTTCAACCAGGCGATCTGGGACGCGCCCGCCGACGAGACGATCGCCACCGTCTGCGAGCGCTACGTCACGCACGTCCTCGGCTGACGCGCGGTCAGCGCCGGTCGAGCGCCTCCTCGATCCCTCTGAGGTAGCCGATCGCGCGGGCCGCGCTGGTGGGCCCGTCGGGCTCGTAGACGAACGGCTCCACCCCCACGTCGCCGCGGTAGCCGACGGCGCGCAACGCCGCCACGACCGGCGTGAAGACGTCGTCGCCCGCGCCGGGCGCCCCGGAGTTCCGATCGTTGACGTGGACGTGGCACACGTGGCCGCTCGGCACGTAGCGCGCGATCAGGTCCTCCACCGCGTCGACCTCGCTCAGACGCGCCGCGCGGCAGTCGATCATCGTGCGCAGCGCGGGGCTGCCGATCTCGTCGACGATCGCCACGGCCTCCGCCACGCCCGTCACGAACTCGGTCTCCTGGGCCGAGAGCGGCTCGATGCAGTAGGTCACGCCGGCGCCTTCGGCCGCCCGCCCTGCGAGCGCGAACGCCTCCTTGGCCCGTTCGATCGCGCCGGTGCGCTCGTCGCCCGTGGGCAACGTCCGTTGTTTGGGCGAACCGTGCACCAGCACCCGCGCGCCCAACTCGGCCGCGAGGGTCACCAGGCCGTCGATGACGTCCAGGGTGGCGCGCCGGACGCCGGCGTCGGCGGACGTGATCGACAAGCCCTCCGGTGCGACGAGCAACCAGTGCAGCGCACCCACCCGCAAGCCGGCGTCGGCGACCGCGTGGCGCACCGCGGCCACACGCTCGGGCGGCAAACGATGCGGCTCCGGTCCCAGGGTGAAGGGGGCCAGTTCGATCCCGTCGAAACCGAGTCGAGCGGCCAGGTCGCACTGCGCGGCGAACTCGAGGTCGCGCACGACCTCGTTGCAGAGCAGGTACGGCATCCGAGGACCGGCCGTCACGGGCCCGCATCCGAGCGCGGGCGGCGCCGCGTGAGGCGCGCGAAGCTCTTGATGAACCACTCGCTGCCCAGGAGGAACGTGATCCCGATGATGACCACCAGGAGCAGGCTGATGGGGCGCGTGAAGAACGGCGCCAGGCTGCCGTCCGAGAGCACCAGCCCGCGCCGCAGGTTCACGTCGAGGATCGGGCCCAACACCACACCCAACACGAGCGGCGCCATCGGGAAGCCGAGCAGCCGCATGCCGAAACCGAGCACGCCGAAGGCCAACATCACCCACACGTCGAACAGGCGGCTCGTGATCGCGAACGCGCCCACCGTACAGAGCACGAAGATGACCGGCATCAACCGGATGTGCGGGACGCGCAGCACCAGCAGCAAGGGCTTGGTGAGGAGCAGCCCGAACGTCAGGATGGCGACGCTGGCGTAGAACACCATGGCCACCACCTCGAAGACGAACGCCGGGTTCTCGATCATGATCAGCGGTCCCGGCCGGACACCGTGGATGAAGAGCGCCGCGAGCAGCACGGCGGCCGGGGCCGAGCCGGGGATCGCCAGCGTCAACACCGGGATGATGGCGCCCGGCACGGCGGCGCTGTTGCCCGTCTCGGCGCTCATGAGGCCTTCCACCGAACCGGTGCCGTACTCCTCTTTCTTGCGGCTGGCGTTGCGGGCGACCGCGTACGAGACCCAGGCGCCCATGTCCTCGCCGACGCCGGGCACCAAGCCCATGAAGGTGCCGATGATGCCGGACCGGACGATGGTCACCCAGTGCTTGAGCACGTCGCGGATCTTGGGGATCACCGAACCGGCGGCGTCCTTGACCGCCTCGTAGGCGGGGTTCTTCATCACCCACAAGATCTCGGTGAAGCCGAACACGCCCACCAGCACCGGCAGCAGGCCGAAGCCGCCGGCCAGGTTGGTGTCGCCGTACGAGAACCGTGCGTAGGCGTGGATCCCCTCCTGCCCCACCATCGCCACGAGCAGCCCGATGAAGCCGGAGATCCAGCCCTTCAGCGGGTCCTCCATGCCGGTGAGGCGGCCGGAGATGACCACGCCGAACACGGCCAGCCAGAAGAACTCGTACGACTGGAACCGGAGCGCGGCCTCGGCCAGGAGCGGCGCGAAGATCGCGAGCGCCAGCATCCCCACCAAGGTCCCCAGGAACGATCCGGCCGTGGCGATGCCCATGGCTTCACCGGCGCGACCGGAGCGCGCGAGCGGGAAACCGTCGAGCGCGGTCGCGGCGTTGGCGGGGGTGCCGGGGATGTTGAGCAAGATGGCGCTGCGGCTGCCGCCGTAGATGGCGCCGACGTACATGCAGATGAGGATCATGATCGCGTCGCCGGCGGCGAGCTTGAAGGTCAACGTGGTCAGCAGCGCCAGGCCGAGCGTGGCGGTGAGACCGGGCAGCATGCCGATCGAGATCCCGAGCAGCGTGGCCCATGCCACGTTGAACAGCGTGCCCAGCGAGAACATGTCGAAGATCGCGGTGGTGAAATAGCCGATTCCGCTCATCTGGGGATCCTAGGGGAGCCGTACCAAGAAGAGTCGCTCGAAGACGAAGGTCACGGCCGCGGCGACCAGGACGCCCTGCAAGAGCGAGGTCGACACGTAGCGCACGAGCCCACCGGTGTCGACCCGTCGCTCCGGCAGCGCGTCCGGTCGGGCGAGCAGGGAGGGGCGCCACTCGAAGACGAGCAGGAACCCCCAGACGAACACGAGCGTCGCCAACCAGAACGGCATGCGGCCGACCAGGAAGCCGCCGTACGCGAGCGTGAGCGCGAGGGTGACCAGCACGCGCGAGGTGCTGCCGGGCTCGCGGTCGGCGGCGGTGGTGGGCACGTCGTGCCCGCGGTGCCGCGCCACCAGGGTGCGGCCCAGCATGAGGAGTCCGAACACGGCGATCACGCCGCCCAGGACGCCGGGCACGATGCCCGGAACGGTGTAGGGGTTGATGCCCAGGTGGGAGAAGCGCGGCATGCGCAACGACTCCACGAGCACGATCAACCCCAACGCGGTCAGGACGAGCGAGGTGATGAAGTCCCTACGCACGTGTCCTTGCCACCTCGCTCGTCACGGTCGCCTCTTCTCGCATGGAGGGGTCGGAGGGCCTCGGCCGCTCGGCGGCCGAGGCCGGAGGAGGTTACTCGGGGCGCTCGATCCCCACGTCGCCGGGGTTCACGGGCGCCTTGCCGGCGTCGAAGAGGATCCAGGCGTTCTGGCGCACCATGCCCATGGCGGCTTCCTGCGCCTCTTCGCCGTACAGCGGGGTGAAGAGCGCGCCGCGCTCGGCGGCGTAGCGTTCGACCGCTTCGGACGTGGCGATCTCGTTCTCCCAGATCATCTCGAAGGTCTCGATGCACTCGGCGGGGGCGCCGCGCGGGACCCAGATGCCGAAGTAGTTGGTCGGGACGTCGACGTCGGGCAGCCAGTCGGTGATCGGGGGGATGGTCCCGTAGCCGTCGAGCTCGAGCGGGGTCTCGCTGACGGCCGCCAGCGGACGGATGCGCCCACCGCGGATCATCTCGGCCTGTTCGGTCGCGAGCTGGGTGGTGACCTCGGTCTCGCCGCCGACGGTGGCGATGACGGCCGGGTTGCCGCCGTCGTAGGTCACGTGGCGGTACTCGACGCCGGTCGCCTGCGCGATGAGCTCCATGGCGTTGTGGCCGGCCGAGGACTGGCCGGCGGTGGCCACCGAGACCTGACCCGGGTTGGCGCGCATGGCCTCGAGCAGGTCGTCGAAGGTCTGGTAGGGCGAGTTCGCGTTCACGCCGACCACGGAGGTGTTGGCGACGTTCAGGAACAGGTGCCAGTCCGAGAGCTGCGTGTCGAGCATGTCGAGCACGACGTACGTGCCCAGGTCGCTGGCGGCGCCGGCGGTCCAGGTGTAGCAGTCGGGTTCGGCTTGGAGCGCGCTCTGGGTGCCGATCGAGCCCGACGCACCCGGCTGGTTCACGACGACGACGCTCTGGCCCAGCGCCTCTTCGATCTCACCGGCCACGACGCGGGTGATGGTGTCGGTGGAGCCGCCGGCCGCCCACGGCACGATGATCGTGATGGGGCGCTCCGGGGTCCAGGGGTAGTCCTGCGCGATGGCCGACGACAGGCTCAAGAGGGCCAGGGCCGCCAGGGCGAAGATGATGCGCTTCATGGATGTCTCCTCACGAACGTTCGGTGATGGATCGTCGGCTCCAGCGCTCGGAAGGGTCGCGCGCGAGCCGAGGGGGCGTGGCGCCTCTCGAAGCCTCCCATCCGCAGTGAGGCGGAAGCAGCACGCGTCCGGAGTGCGCCGATGGCGCAGGAGCACGGTGCCCCACTGCCTTGTGACATTCCCTCACGAGTCTACTCCCCCGCTGGGCGGTGTGAAGGGACGCCGTCGGCGGTACCGTGGCGCCCGTGCCCTCCGATCCCGCCGAGCCCCCGACGTTCATCGATTACCTCCGGTCCCATCGGTCCGTTCGTCGCTACGCACCCGACCCGGTTCCCGAAGACGTCTTGCGGCGGACCCTCGAGGCCGGCGTTCGCGCTTCGTCGTCGGGCAACATGCAGGCGTACTCCATCGTGGTGACGCGCGACGCCGCCCAGCGCCAACGGCTGTTCGAGCCACACATGCGCCAAGCGATGCTGCTCGAGGCGCCCGTCCTGCTCACGTTCTGCGCCGACTTCCACCGCATGCGTCGGTGGCTGGCGCTATCGCACGCGCCCGACGCGTTCGACGATTTCATGGCGTTCATGATCGGCGCGATCGACGCCGCTTTGGTGGCCCAGAACGTGGCGCTGGCGGCGGAGGCCGAAGGGCTGGGCATCTGTTACATGGGCAGCACGCTGGCGAACTGCGACCAAATCGGACCGATCCTGGGGCTGCCCCGCCACGTCGTCCCCGTCACCGGTTTCGTGATGGGCACGCCGGCGGAGGACCCACCGTTGCGCGACCGGCTGCCGCTCGACGCCCTCGTCCACTTCGAGACGTACGACGACCCCGACGACGACGGCCTGCGCGAGACCTACCGGGCGCGCGAGACGGCGGGCTGGGCGCGCTACATGGCGAACCCGGAGCTTCGCGCCCGCGTCGAGGCGGCCGGCGTCGACAACCTCGCGCAGCTCTACACGGTCGTCAAGTACCCGCCGGCGGAGCACCGCGCGTTCGCCCAGAACGTGCTGGGGTACCTCGAGACGCAAGGGTTCTTGCCGAGCTGACGGGGTGGCACGGTCGGCCGCGCCCCGGCGTGCGATGCTGCGGGACCGACCGCCGACCGTTCGTCCGATCCGATGGGAGACACCGTGACCGACAGCTGGGAAGGCGCCCTGCGCGCCGTCGACGTTCCGTACGGGCCCGCCGCGGGCCGCCCCCACCACGTGCCGCCCACCTCCGAGAGGCGCACGGAAGACACCGCTCGGGCCACGTCGTGAGCGCCGCCTCCGACGTCGACCTCCGCGGCCTCTCACGCGTGGGCGGTCGCGCGGTCACGAGCGCGGGCCGTTCGTTCCACGCCATCGATCCCGCGCTCGGGCGAGCGCCTCGCGCCCGGGTTCCGAGCCGCGCTCCCCGCGGACGTCGAAGCAGCGGGCCGCGAAGCCGCGGCCGCGGCCGCGCGCTTCGGGACGCTCGCGCCCCGGTCACGCCGCGACCTGCTCGTCGCCATCGCCGACGCCCTGACCGCGGCCGGGGACCCGATCGTGGCGCGCGCCATGGCCGAGACGGCCCTGCCCGAGGCCCGTCTGCGCGGGGAGCTGGTGCGGACCACCGGCCAGCTGCGGATGTTCGCCGACCTGATCCTCGACCCGGCCTGGTTCGACCCGCGCCACGACGGGGGCGACCCGGAGCGGCAACCGATCCGCGAAGCCCGACGTCCGCTCATGGCGCCGGCCGCTCGGCCCGGTCGCCGTGTTCGGCGCCAGCAACTTCCCACTGGCGTTCTCCGTCGCCGGCGGCGACACGGCGGCGGCGCTGGCCGCAGGCTGTCCCGTGATCGTGAAGGCGCACCCGAGCCATCCCGGCACGTCGGAGCTCGTCGGGCGCGCCATCGAAGGCGCGGTCGCCGCGGCCGGTCTGCCGGCCGGCGTGTTCGCGCTGCTGTTCGACGACGGCCACGAGGTCGGCCTCGCCCTCGTGCGGGACCCGCGGGTCCGCGCGGTCGCCTTCACCGGCTCGCGCGCGGGCGGCGACGCCCTGACGCGCGCCGCGGCCGAGCGACCGGTGCCGATCCCCGTGTACGCCGAGATGGGCAGCGTCAACCCGGTCGTCGTGTTGCCGGGTGCGGCCCAGGCGCGCGGGAACGACCTCGCCGCCGGCTTGCACGCCTCGTTCACCCTCGGGGTGGGGCAGTTCTGCACCAACCCCGGCGTGGTCTTCCTGCCGGTCGGGCCCGCGGGCGACGCCGTGCGCGACGAGCTGATCCGCCGCACCGAGGACACGGACGCCGGCACCCTGCTCGACCCACGGGTCGGGGCGGGCTACGCTGCGCGGGCTCGACGCCCTGGCGTCCGCCGGCGCGCGGTCGGTGGCCGTGGGCCGCTCCGGACCGGGACCCCACGCCGCCAGCGCGCACGTGTGGGAGGTCGCCCTGGAGGACGTCCTGGAGCGGCCGGCGCTGTTGCACGAGGTCTTCGGACCGAGCACGCTGCTCGTGCGGTACGCCGACGAGGCCGTCGCTCGTCGACGCGATCGCCGGCCTCGAAGGGCAGCTGACGGGCACGGTGCACGGCGAGCCCGACGAGCTGCGGCGCCAGGGCGCGCTCATCGAGGCGCTGGCCGACCGGGTGGGCCGGGTGCTCGTCAACGGCTTCCCGACCGGCGTCGAGGTCGGCCCGGCGATGGTGCACGGTGGCCCCTACCCGGCCACGTCCGACGGACGCTCGACCTCGGTGGGCGGCCGCGCCATGGAGCGGTTCACGCGCCTGGTCGCCTACCAGGACGTGCCCCAGGAGCTGCTGCCGCGGCGTTGCGCGACCCGAGCTAGGCCTCAGGCCGGCGGCCGCCATCGAGCTCGGCAGGCGTCGCCTAGCTCGGCGCCCTAGCTCGGCCGCGGTCCCCGGATCCGGTCGAGCCGCGCCGCCAGGCGCGCCACCACGTCGGGTCGGGCCTCGAACAGGTCGCGCGTCTCGTGCGGGTCGGCGGCGAGGTCGTAGAGCTGGCCCGGTGCGCCGGGGACAGGCCCACCGCCCGTCGGCGGCGGCCAGCCGCCCGAGCCCTTCGTGCCCTCGATGAGCTTCCACGCCCCCTCGCGCAGGGCGAACACCCCGGCCTCCGAGTGCATGACCAGCACGTCGCGCTCGGGCACGCTCGAGGCAGCGCCCAACGCCGCCGCGAAGCTGACGCCGTCGACGGCGGAGCCGGCGGGGACCTCGAGGCCGAGCAGGTCGGCGCAGGTGGGCAGGACGTCGACGAGCGACACCAGCCGATCGGAGACGCTGCCGGGCGTCACCCTTCCAGGGAAGCGGACCCACAACGGCACCCGATGTCCGCCCTCCCAGATGTGGCCCTTGGCGCCGCGCCATCCACCCGACGGGTCGTGGCCGTAGGTGCGGTACGCCTCTTCCCCGTCCCCGTCGAGCTGGACCTCGCCCGTCCGGGCCGAGCACGCGGTCGCCGGGTAGCGCCCCGTGGTCGCTCGTCACGATGAGCAGCGTGTCGGCCGCTTGCCCGGTGCGCTCGAGCGCGTCCATCACGCTGCCCGACCAGCCAGTCGTACAGCCACGCCAGGTCCCCGCGGGGGCCCGCCTGCGACCGCCCCCGCGCGAACGCCGGTACGAGGTCGTCGGTGCACGGTTCGTGCGGCGCGGACGCGGCCAGGTACAAGAAGAAGGGCTCGTCGTGGTCGGCCCGCGCCTCGATCCAGGCGACCGCACGGTCGGCGAACGATCGGGTCGACGTCGCGGTGCGACCACCCCGGCGCCATCCTGCCCGGACGACTCGTGTAGACGGGATCGTCGTCGTAGAGCGTGGGCGGCACCGGCGAAGCGGTCGTCCTCGATGAAGGCGTACGGCGCGTGGCAGGTGGGGCACCCGGCCGTGCCGAAGAAGTGGTCGAACCCGACGTCGCACGGTCCACCCACGAGCGGCGCGTCGAAGTCGACCTGCGCCTCGAAGGCGGGGTCGCTGTAGGACGCCGTCGCGAAGTCGAGGTCGGCGCCCGCGCGGGCCGAGAAACCCATCCCCAGGTGCCACTTGCCGATGCAGGCGGTCGCGTAGCCGGACGCCTGCAGCAGGCGCGGCAGGGTCGGCACGTCGGGAGCGATGAGCGGCAGGCGCGTAGCCGGTCAGCACGCCGCGCTGGAGGCGGGTGCGCCACCCGTACTCGCCCGTCAGCAGGGCGTAGCGCGACGGGGTGCAGACGGCCGACGCAGCGTGGGCGTCGGTGAAGCGCACGCCCTCGGCGGCGAGCCGGTCGAGGTTCGGCGTGGGGACCTTCGACGCCGGGTGGTAGCTGCCCGCGTCGCCCACGCCGAGGTCGTCGGCGATGACCACGACGACGTTGGGACGCCGCGCCGTCGGCGCGATCATCGTTCAGCCTCCGCTCGGACGGGCGGCGACGACGTAGGCAGGCAACGCACCCTCGTGTTCCAGGAGCAGCGCCTCGAGCCGCTCGTGCAACGCGCTGCGGAGCTCCCGGGACGCGGTCTCGCCGAAGAGGTTGCGCATCTCGAACGGGTCGTCGACGCGGTCGAAGAGCAGGCAGAACGGAGCGTCACGACCGACGGTATAGGTGTGCCGCGCCGTGCGCACGCCGCGATACGGATGGTCGCCGAAGTCGAAGCGCGGCACCTCCCACTGCAGCAGGACGTCTTCGCGGGGGGGCGCGACGGTCGGCGTGCCGGCCCCCACGCCGGACGCGTTCGCGAGCGCGGTCGCGTGGTCGATGCCGGCGACCGGTGCGGCCAGCGGCACGCCGCACAGACCCGCCGTCGTCGGATAGACGTCGACGCCGCAGATCGGCGCCGCGTGCTCGCCGCCCGCCGGCAGGACGCCGGGGAGACGCCACACGAGCGGCACGTGCACGGACTCGTCGAACGGGACGTGTTTGTGACGCACGCCATGGCTGCCGCCCATCTCGCCGTGGTCGGACAGGAACACCACCAGCGTGTTCGCAGCGAGGCCGCTGTCGTCGAAGTAGGCCAGCATGCGACCGACGTTGTCGTCGAGGTTGCGGATCATGCGGTAGTAGCCGGCGAGCTGGAGGCGTGCGGCGTCGCGGTGGCCGGCGGGGACGTTGTCGCGGAGTTCGAGGGTGGCGGGGTCCACCAGGTCCTCGTACGCCTCGGGGACGGGGTAGCCGGGCGAGCGCGGCTGGCCGCCGGCGCCCGGATGCGGCGACTCGTACGCCAGGACGTGGAACCACGGCGCATCCGTCGGCCGGCGCCGCAACACGTCGATGGAGAGGTCGGTGAGCGCGTCGGTCTGGTACCCGGGCAGGCGCTCGGGCGCCAGCTTCTCGCCGGTCGCGATGTAGGTCTCGAAGTAGTTGTTCGAGACGTTGAAGCCGTGCCATTCGGCGAGAACCCGCCGCGGAACGCGGGGTGCACCCAGTAGCTCTGGCCGATCCAACCGCCCGGCGTGACGGCCGCCGCGCCGGACTCGGGCGCCAGGTGCCACTTGCCGACGTACGACGTGTCGTACCCGGCTGCGCCGAACGCATGCGCGACGGTGCGGCGGTCGGGCGGCAGGAAGTCGCCGTGGCGCTCGGTGCCGTTGGCGGGCGAGAAGTTGCCGGTGACCAGGCTGGCGCGGTAGGGCACGCAGACGGGGTACTGGCTGACGGCCTCGGTGCAGCGGACGCCTTCGGCCACCAGGCGGTCGATGTGGGGCGTCGGCACGTTCCCGTCGCCGCTCGACGACAGGGCCGCGTACCGCAGCTGGTCGGCGACGATCCACAGGACGTTGGGGCGGGAGTCCGACGCGCTCACCGCCAGTCCGCGGGCAGCAAGCCCCCCGCCACGGCCGGGAACGCCGCCAACAGGGCGATCGTGGCCTCGACGTCGTCGAGATGGCACAGCTGCACGGTGGAGTGCATGTAGCGGGTGGGGGCACCGATCGTGGTGGCCCAGGCGCCGTGCCCCGCGCGCTGGATCTCGGACGCGTCGGTGCCGCCGCCCAGGTTGCGCTGGTAGGGGATCCCATGCCGCTCGCACGTGTCGATGAGGCCGCGCACGAGTTCCGGGGTGCCGATGGTGCGGTTGTCCATCAGGTAGATGCCGGTGCCGGCCCCGAGGGCGCACTGACGCTGCTCGGGTCGAGCGTACGGCGTGTCGGACGGCAGGCTGCCGTCGATGGCAACGGCGATGTCGGCCTCGATGGCGTGGGCGGCGGTGGGCATGCCGCGCACGCCGACCTCCTCCTGCACCGTCGCCACCGCGAAGACGTCGACGTCGGGGCGCTCGATGCGCTTCATCGCCTCGATGAGGCAGTAGACGCCGATACGGTCGTCGAAGTTGCGTCCGACCACCACGTGTTCGTTGAGAACGTCGAACGCGGCCGCCAAGGTCACGACGTCGCCCACCTGCACGGCCGCCTGGACCTCGGGGCCGGGTCGCCCGAGGTCGAGGTAGAGCTCCGAGATCGGGAACACGCGCGCGCGGTCCTCGGGCACGCCCAACCAGCCGGGCTGGACCGCGATGACCCCCTTCAGGGCCACCTCGCCGGCCTTCGTGCCGTGCACCACGACGCGCTCGCTCGGCAACGTGCGCGGGTCGAGGCCGCCCACGGCCCGGACCCGCACGAAGCCTTCGTCGTCGACGTGGCTCACCATCAGGCCGATCTCGTCGACGTGGGCGGCGTAGACCAGCTTCCGGGGCGGCCGCGAGCGGTCGGCGGCGCGCTTGACCGCGATCACGTTCCCCATGCGGTCGCGCCAGACCTCGTCCACGACCGGGCGCAACTCTTCGGTGACGATCGCCTGGACCGCCCCCTCGAAGCCGGAGACACCAGGGACGTTGCACAAGCGTTCCAAGAGATTCATCGACGTGCCTCCTAGGGGCGGAACGGAGCGGAGCGGGGTCGTGCGCGGGACGGGGTGGTCGGGTGCGCCGGGGAACGTGCCTTCATCGGGTGTGGGGGTCGAACGCGTCGCGCAGGCCGTCGCCGAGGAAGTTGAACGCCAGCATCACGATGGCCAGGGCGATCCCCGGGTACAGGGCGAGATGGGGGTAGCTGCGCATGGCGGTGAACCCTTCGGCGATCATCATCCCCCAGCTGGGCGTGGGCGGCGTGGCGCCGATGCCGATGAAGCTCAGGAACGCTTCGGTGGCGATGAACTGGGGCACGAGCAGCGTCACGCGCACGATGAGCGGGCCGACGATGCCGGGGACCAGGTGGCGCGTCACGACGCGGGCGTCGTTGGCGCCGAGCGCGACCGCGGCCTGCACGTAGTCGGCGCGCCGCAACCCGAGCGTCATGCCGCGCGTCAGCCGGGCGATGGCCACCCAGGACGTGAGGCTGATGCCCACGACGATCAGGAACATGCCGCCGAGGCGCATGTCGACGATGCGCACCCAGGAAAGCCAGGGATGGTCGACGACCCCGCCGCCGAAGCCGGTCTTGAAGGTGACCATCAGCAAGATGATGAACAGCAGGCCCGGGAACGCGTAGAGCACGTCGACCACGCGCATCATGAGGTTGTCGAGGGTGCCGCCGTAGTAACCGGAGATGACGCCGTAGACGAGGCCGACGCTGAGCGCGAAGAAGGCGCCGAGGAACGCGACCGAGAGCGAGATGCGCGTGCCGTAGATGAGGCGGCTCAGCAGGTCGCGGCCCAGGAAGTCGGCGCCGAGGGCGAATCGCTCGCCGGGTGGGGCGTACGTGGCGAACAGGTCGGCCTGGTCGTAGGGGTAGGGGGCGAGCACCGGCGCGAGGATCGCGATGAGGATCAGCACGATGAGCGTCACGCCGCCGATCACGGCCGGTCGGTTCCGGAGCAGACGACGCCAGGCACGTCGCGAGGGGGTGTCGCTGGCCGTGCGGCGCGTGCCGGCCGGGGCGGCGAGGACGCTCACGCGTCCGCCTCGGTGCCGATGCGGGGGTCGATGATCGAGTAGGTCAGGTCGACGACGAGGTTGGCCAGCACCAGGATCACCGCGAACAGGAGCGTGGTGCCCATGATGACCGGGTAGTCGCGGGCGCCCACGCTATCGACGAAGTAGCGACCGAGACCGGGCACGGCGAAGATCTGCTCGACGATCATCGAGCCCGTGACCAGGGCCGCGAAGAGCGGTCCGAGGATCGTGACCACGGGGATCAGCGCGTTGCGGAGCGCGTGCTTGACGACGACGCGCCGCTCGGGCAGGCCCTTGGCCCGCGCCGTCCGGATGAAGTCCTGATGGACCACCTGGAGCATGCTGGCGCGCGTGAGCCGCGCGATGACGGCGGCGTGGCCGAGACCGAGCGTGACCGACGGCAAGATGGCCTGCTGCCACGTCCCCCAGCGGGCGACGGGCAACCAACCGAGCTCGAGCGCGAAGATCCAGATCAGCAGCGGTCCGAGCGTCATGGCGGGGATCGAGACGCCGGCGATGGCGAAGAACATCCCGACGTGGTCGGCCCACTCGTTCTGTCGCAGGGCCGAGACCACGCCCACGGGGATGCCGATCCCCACCGCAACGAGCAATGCCAGCACGCCCAGGACGGCCGACGTGGGCAGGTGGTCGGCGATGATGCCGTTCACGGTGCGGTTGCGCTGCATGTAGGAGGGGCCCAGGTCGCCCCGCAGCGCGTTGCCCATGTAGATCAGATACTGGTTGAAGAGAGTCTCGTCGAGGTGGTAATAGGCTTCGAGGTTCTCGCGGATCTGCGGCGGCAGCGGCTTGTCCTCGGTGCTGAAGGGACTGCCCGGCACGGACGTCATGAGCGCGAACGTGACGATCGAGATGACGAACAAGACGGGGACGAGCGACAGCACGCGCCTGATGACGGCGGTCAGCACGATGCTCTAGGCGCGTCGATCGAACGTGGATCGGGTTCGGGGCCGCCGCACGGCGGCCCCGAACCCGAACGCCCGTTCGCTCAGTCGCGCACGCCCCACTTCCAGAACTCGCGGTTCAGGGTCGGTGCCCGGACCCGGTCGACGTCGGGCTTGACGAGGATGTTCTCCGCGTACCAGTAGATGGGCATCGTGCCGGCTTCCTCTTGGACCAAGATGCGCTCGGCCTGGGTGTACATCTCGAGCCGCTTGGCGGGATCGGACTCGACGGCGGCCTCGGCGACCAGACGGTCGTACTCGGCGTTCCGGACGAGCGCGGGCGAGCCGACGTTGGAGGTGAAGATCTCGGCGTGGATGTTGTTCGCGTCGGGGTAGTCCATGCCCCAACCCATGCGCCAGACGTTGAAGGCGCCTTCGGCCGCCGACTCCGAGTACGCGCGGCCCTCGACGGGTTGCAGCTCCACGGTCGCACCGAGCGTCTGTTGCCACATCTGCTGCACCGCTTGGGCGATGCGGCTGTGCGTCTCGCTGGCGTTGAAGGCGAGAACGATCGGGGCCAGTCCGTCACCGTTCGCGAAGCCGGCCTCGGCGAGGAGCGCCTTGGCGCCCTCCGGGTCGAAGGGGATGCCGACGCCGGCGCTCGGAGCGACGTAGCCGACCGAACCGGGCGGGGTCAGCGTGGGGGCCGCGACCTCGCCCCCGCGGGTGATGAACTCGACGATGGACTGCTTGTCGAGCGCCATCGCGAACGCACGGCGCACACGCACGTCATCGAACGGCGGACGCAGCACGTTGAAGTTGTAGTAGTAGAGGACGTACCTGGGCCCGTTGTAGTACTCGGCCGACAACGTCGGGTCGTTGCGGACGCGTTCGAGGTCGGTGGCGGGCACGTTGACGGTGTCGATCTCGCCGCTCTCGTAGAGCGACATGGCCGTGGACTCTTCGGCCACGACGTAGAGGTTCACGACGTCGAACTCGACCTCGTCGGCGGCGAAGTACGTCGGGTTCTTCTCGAGCACCGCGAGGTCCTCGGGCACGAGCCGCGTCAGCTTGTACGGTCCGTTCACCACGATGTTCTCGGGCAGGGTCCAGTCGGTGCCGTGCGCGTCGATGGCCCACTTGGGCACCGCGTGCCCGATCGAGCCGAGCGACGAGAGGAACCACGAGGCCGGCGCGATGAGCTCGATCTCGACCGTGCGCTCGTCGAGCGCACGCACGCCGAGCGTGCTCAGGTCGGTGACCTCACCCTGGTTGATCGCCTGCGCGCCCTCGATCACGTAGAGACGGTAGGCCATCGGGGCCGCCGTCGCCGGATCGACGATGCGCTGGAACGCGTAGACGTAGTCGTCGGCGGTGACCGGCGTGCCGTCCGACCAGGTCCAACCGTCGCGCAGCGTGAAGGTGTACGTGGTGCCGTCCTCGGACACCGTCCAGGACTCGGCGCCCGCCGGGACGACCTCGCCCTCGACGAAGTCGTAGCCCACCAGCGTGACGAACATGTTGGCGGGAACGTCGTAGAGCCAGTTGGCGGTCGGATCGATGATGTACGGGTCTTGGTCGAGGCTGACGTCGAGCGTCGCTTGGGCGCCGACCGAAGCGGTCAGGGCCAGCAGGGCGATGAGCAGTACGTACAGTCGGGCGCGAATCCTCATGGGTACCTCCGGGTGGATGCGGTGTCGCGGGAGTCCGGGTTCGACGGGGTCGACGTGATCGCCACGCGCGGTGCCAACCGAGCGATGCTCCTTTCGGGCGAATCGATTGAGAGAACGTTATACTCCACCTCTGATGTTGTCAACATCTGTCCCCCACGGCGCCCGGAAGGCGCGTGGTATATCGATGCAGATGCTTCGGCCCCGGACCCTGCGCCGTCCCACGTCGCAGCGACGGCGTCGTCGGGTGCTCGCCCCGACGGACGCACGGACGTGATGGCGCACGGCCGACGCGCGACGTTGAAAGACGTTGCGCAGTCGGCGGGGGTGTCGGTGGGCATGGCCAGCCGCGTGCTCGGCGACTACGGGTCCTACAGCGAGCGGACGAAGGCCAAGGTCCTCGCCGCCGCCAAGGAGCTCGCGTACCGTCCGAACGCGGTCGCCCGGTCGTTGCGGGTCGGTCGGACCAAGGCCCTCGGCGTGGTGGTCGCCAACATCGCCAGCTACCACTGGATCACCTTCGTGCGGGGGGTGGAGGCCGCGGCGGGTCGCCAGGGGTACCAGGTGATCCTGGGCCACACCGGCGACGACGCGGCTCGCGAACGCGACCACATCCGCGCCCTCTACCAACGCAACGTCGACGGTCTGATCATCACCCCGACGCGGGAGAACGAGCCCCGCATCCGCGAGCTCGTGGAGGCCGGCTTCCCGATCGTCCTGACCGAGTCGGCGATGACCGACGTCCACACGCCCCGGATCAACATCGACGACCACCGCGCCGCCTACGAGGCGACCTCGTACCTGATCGGTCTCGGGCACCGGCGCATCGGCGTCGTGGCGGGCGACCAGACGCTGTCGTCGGGGATCGACCGGCTGCGCGGGCACCTCGACGCCCTCGCGGCCCACGGCGTCGCGTCCGAGCGCGAGCTCATCGGCCCCGGCGAGTACCGCTTCGACCCTGCCTTCGCGGAGACCGAGCGGCTCATGGGCTTGGCCGTCCCCCCCACCGCGCTGGTCGTGGGCAACGAGACGATGCTCGGAGCGACGCTCCAGTGCCTCAAGGAACGGCGCGTACGCGTGCCCGACGACGTCTCGCTGATCGCGTTCGACGACCCGCCCTGGGCCGCGTTCTTCTCGCCCGGCCTCACGACGATCCGCACGCCACGCGACCGCATGGGCAGCATGGCGGTGCAGACCCTGCTGTCGCTGACCGAGCCGCGGAGCGCGCCGGACGCCGCCGACCAGGAGCGCTTGGTCCAGTCGGAGCTGGTGATCCGGGAGAGTTGCCGCGCGCTCGGATGAGCGCCCGCGCTCGGTTGAGGCCCGCGCTCCTGTGCGCGGGCCTCGACCGAGCGCCCGCTCACCTCAGCGCAGGGCGCCCGGCCATCACCGCCTCCACGTCGTCGAGCGCCAGCGGCGCCTCGGCGGTGAAGTTCTCGATGCCGTCCGCGGTGATGACCACGGTGTCTTCGACGCGCACGTAGCGGCGCTCCTCCGGGATGATGAGCTGAGGATCGACCGTCAGCACGACGCCGGGGACGAGTGGCCGACCGCGGTAGTGGCCCACGTCGTGCACCGCCATCCCGACGGGGTGCGAGAGGTGGTGGGGGAACACCAGGCTGCGCCGCGCGGCGGCCTCGTAGATCGGCTTCGAGAAGCGCGTCCGCTCGACGACCTCGGCCATCTCCTCCGCCGCCTCGGCCTGGACCTGCTCCGGCGTGACGCCGGGCCGCAGCCGCCGCAGGAGCACCTCGTGGTACGCCACCATGAACCCGTAGAGCTCGCGCTGGACCGCGTCGTAGCGACCGTTCACCGGCCACATACGGGTGATGTCGCTGGCGTAGTAGTGGTAGTCGGGGCCGCCGTCGACGAGCACCAGGTCGCCGTCGACGAGGACGTCGTCGTTGGCGCCGTAGTGGCCGTACCAGGCGTGGTCGCCGCCGGCGACGATCGAGCGGTAGGCGACGTCCAGCGCACCGGCGTCCAAGTAGACGAAGCGCATCGCGGCGTCGAGCTGGTACTCGTATGCGCCTGGCCGTGTCGCCGCCATCGCGGCCACGAGACCGCGGGCGGCCAGCTCGCCGCTGCGCCGCAACAGCCCGATCTCGGCTTCGCTCTTGACCAGCCGGAGCTCGTCGAGGCGCGGTGCCAGGTCGTGGAGCGTGGCGGCCGGGCAGCGCTCGCGCAGGTGCCGCAAGAAGGCGCGGTAGCGGTCGAGGCGGCCGTCCCACGGGTCCGAGAGCCGGTCCTGGGCGGCTCGCTGGAGCGTGTCCCAGCTCTGCACGGCGCCCTCGCCGGCGCGGAACGGGGTCCACAACGATCGCACCCGCTCGAGGTACGTGGCGAGCTCGTCGACGCCGTGCACGGCGTCCACGCCGGTCGCCGCGAGGGCCTCCTCGGGATCGCCCACGTTGATCAGGTCGCCCTCCCGGCGGCGGCGCTCGCGGGGCTGGTAGGGCAGGAACAGGTGCGTCGTCTCGTCGCGCCCGTCGAGCACGAGGTAGGCGTGCGGCGTCTCGATGGCGCACAGGTACATCACGTCGTTGACCTGACGGAAACGCGCGTGGGCCGACGGCTGCGGCGCGCCCTGCAAGACGGCGACCCCGGGCGGGCGGCCTTCGGTGGAGCGAAGGGTTTCGAACACGCGCTCGCGTCGCGCACGGCGTTCGTCGTGGCTGATCATGCGGTCCCCGCCTCTCGTGGGTCCAGGCCGTACCAGGTGCGTGCCGTCGTCTCGACCATCGCGCGCCGTTCGTCGTCGCTGAACCGAGCCGCGTAGCCGGCCACCAGGCCGATCGCCTCGCCGTACGACGCGGCCAGGGTGCAGACCGGCCAATCCGAGCCGATCATGCAGCGCTCGGGCCCGAAGGCCTCGACGACCAGGTCGAGGTACGGGGTCGCGTCGTGCCGGCGCCACGCGGTCCACTCGACCTCCGTCACGAGGCCCGAGAGCTTGCAGGCCACGTGCGGTCGTTCGGCCAACGCCCGCAGCCGGCGACCCCAGGCGCCTTCGCGCAGCGACGCGGCCGTGGGAACGGGCTCCCCGCGGCGCGGCGGCTTCGCGAGGTGATCGACGACGAAGCGTCCGTCGGGACACGCGTCGACCAACCGTGTCGCGGCCGGGAGCTCCTCGGTGCGCACGAGCAGGTCGTAGACCAGCCCGGCGCGGCCGATCGCCGCCACCGCCCGGACGTGCGCGGGCGTGGCCGCGTGATCGGGATCGGGCAGATCGTGGAGCACCTCACGCATCCCCGCCAGGCGCGGGTGGGCGGCGAACGTCTCGAGCCGGGCCTCGAGCCCGGGCGCCGCCATGTCGACCCAACCCACCACCCCGAGGACGAAGGGGTGTTCGTCGGCCAGCTCGCACAACCACGTCGTCTCGACCTCGGCGCGGCGCGCCTGGACGGCCACCGTGCCCGACACGCCGGCGCCGTGCAGGAGCGGCGCCAGGTCGGCGGGCAGGAAGTCGCGCCGCAAGACGTCCATGTCGCTCGTCATCCAGTCCTGTGCGGCGGGGTCGTACGACCAGAAGTGCTGATGGGCGTCGATCACGACGTCGCCTCGCGACCGGGCTCCGCCCGACCGTACGCCCACTGCCGGTTCATGACGGGCTCCAACACCCGCTGCACCTGGGCGGCGAGCCGACGATCGACCGGGCCGTCCCACCACGTGAGGTTGCGCTCCAGCACGGCCGGATCGGCGCAGCTGAAGAGCGTCACGGGCAACCGCGGCTCGCTCGCGGAGAAGGCCAGCGCCAGCCGCGCCAGCGGCACCCCCGCCGCCTCGCTCAGCCGTGCCGCCTGGGCGAACCGGGCCACCGCCTCGGGTGGCGCCGGGTGCCAGGCCGGCGGCGGCGCCCCGGTGAGCAGGCCGCTCGCGAACGGCGCGGCGTTGAGGACGCCGATCTCGAGCTCCTCGAGGAGCGGCAGCAGCTCGAACGCGCGCACGTCGCAGAGGGTGTGGTGGTTGTGGAGCAGGACCACGTCGGGGTCGACCTCGGTCAGGACGCGCTTCCACACGTCGAGTCGGTAGATGCCGACGCCCACCGCACGGATGCGGCCCTCGGCCTTGAGCGCCTGGAGCGTCACGAACCCAGTGGTGAGCGCTTCCTCGACGTCGTCGTCGCCCCGCACGTCGAAGTCGTGCAGGTGGACGATGTCGAGGACGCCGACCCCGAGACGCTCGGCGCTGGCGTCGACCGAACGTCGGATCCCGTCCGCACCGAAGTCGAAGTGATCCCGCCCGTCCGAGTCGGTCCGCTTGCCGACCTTGGTCGAGAGCTCGAAGGTCGACCGCGGCACGCCCCGGAGCGCCTCGCCGAGCACGCGCTCGGAGCGGGTGGCGCCGTACGCCGGGGCGGTGTCGAAGAGGGTGATCCCGGCGGCGAGCGCCGCCTCGACGGTCGCGACGCCCACGTCGTCGCGCACCTCGCCGAACACGCCGCCGAGCGCCGACGTGCCCAAGCCGACCCGCGACACCGTCAGCCCGCTCCGGCCGAGGGCGACACGAGCGTCGGGCCCCCCGCGCCCGCGGGGACCCCCGCGGGCGCGATCTTCGAGGTCCGACGTCATGCCAGGACGAGCGGCGCCACGGTGTGCGCGCGGACCTTCACCATGTCGAGCTCGACGCCGAGACCGGGACCCGCAGGCACCGCCAGACCGTGGTCCTGGAGGGGGAGCGAGAGGAGCGCGGCACCCTCGCCGGTCACCAGGGGGTCGTGCAGGCCGAGCTCCGTGAACTCGACCGCGTCGACGACCGATGCGGTCGCGGCGGCCAGGTGCAGCTTGGCCGCCATCTCCAACCCCGTGCCGAACGCGGTCCCGAGGACGCAGCGGAGGCCGGCGGCCTCGGCCAGGGCGGCGATCTTCTTGGCCTGCAGCAGCCCGCCCGCCTTGCCGATCTTGACGTTCAGCACGTCGGCGGCCCCGTACTGGATGATCCGCAAGGCGTCGTGCGGCGAGTAGCAGGCTTCGTCCGCACAGATCGGCGTCTCGACCGACGAGCGGACCAACGCCATCCCGGCGAGGTCGTGGGCCATCACGGGCTGCTCCAGCAGCTCCACGCGGAGGTCGGCCCGCTCGACGAGCCGGCAGAAGCGGATCGCCTCCTTGGGGTCGTAGCCCTGGTTGCCATCGGCCCGCAGGCGCACGTCGGCGCCCACGGACTCGCGCATGGCGCGCAGCCGATCGGCGTCACGGGCGGGATCGCCGCCGATCTTCGCCTTGAACTCGTCCACGCCCAGCGCCATGAAGCGCCGACACTCGGCCGCCATCGCGTCCGGAGCGCCGCCCGCGATCTCGATGGCCACCCCCACCCGGCCCTCGTGGCGACCGCCGATGAGGTTCGCCACGGGCGTGCGGAGCGAGCGCCCCATCAGGTCGTGCAACGCCAGGTCGATGCCCGCCTTGGCGCAGCTGTGCCCGCGGAAGTCGATCACCGCCATGAGGTGCTCGCGGTCGAACGGGTCGAGGCCGACGAGGTGCGGACCCAGGTAGTCGGTGACCGCCGCCCAGACGTCCTCGAGGGTGTGCCCGAAGAAGCCGACGTCGACCTGGCTCTCGCCCCAGCCGACGAGGCCCTCGTCCGTCTCGACCTTGACGAGCACGTACTCGAGCGAGGGTGTCGGACGCTTGGGGGTGATGCGCCCTCGTTTGCCCCAGTGGAACTTCGATCCGGCCCCCTCGGTCGTGTAGGGCGCGTGCGTGACGGGGATCCGGACGGGGATGGCGCTGATCGCGGTGATCTTCATCGGCTCTCCTGCTCTCCAGCGGGTCGAGATCGGTGGTCGGGCGGGGGCGCGCCCCAGCTCGCCACGGCCTTGACGACGCCCTGGCCGCCGCCCGTCCAGGCCGGCAGGCGCTCGACGAGTTCCGTCGCCGAGCTGCGGGTGGTGATCCACGGACGGACGTCGATCTCGCCGCCGCGCAACGCCGCCAAGACCTCGTCGAAATCGGCGCGGCGGGCGTTCCGGCTGAACACGAGGGTCAGTTCGCGGCGATGGAGCGTGGGGTTGTCGAACGTGAGCGCACCGGCCGTGTGACCGACGAAGACGACACGGCCGCCATGGCGGGCCAGGCGCGGCGCACGTTCCATCGACGCCGGGTGCCCGGTGGCGTCGACCACCACGTGCGGGAGCTCGCCGTCCAGCGCCGCGCGCACGGCGTCCTCGAGCCCGTCGGGCATCGCGGGCGAGACGACCCGTCCGAGACCGAGGCCGCGTGCGAACGCCGCGCGGTCCGGATCGAGGTCGAAGAGCGCCACCGCGCCGGCCGCGCGCTTCGCGAAGGCGGCGACGCTGAGCCCGATCGGACCGGCACCGAGCACGAGCACGTTCTCGTCGGCGGTGGGCGCCCCTCGGCGCACCGCGTGCGCCCCGACCGCGAGCATCTCGACCAGGGCGGCCACCTCGGGGTCGAGGTCGTGCGCGGGGACGAGCAGTGCGGCCGGCAAGACGAAGCGCTCGCGCAGGCCCCCGTCGACGTGCACGCCGAGCAGCTCGAGCGCCTCGCAGCAGTTGGGTTTGCCGGCCCGGCAGGCGACGCAGGTGCCGTCGGCCATGTACGGGAACACGGTGCAACGGTCGCCGACCCCCACCTCCAGCGGCGCCCCCGCCTCCGGCCCGAGCGCGAGGACCTGCACGGCGAGCTCGTGGCCCAAGACGACCGGGTACCGGATGAAGGGCTGCGTGCCGCGGTAGGCGTGGAGGTCGGTCCCACAGATCCCGACCCGGAGCACGGAGACCAGCGCCTCGCCCGGACCCGGCGGCGCGGGTTCGCTCACCTCATGGGAGACCAGCCGACCGGGCGCCTCCAGGACGATACGCTTCACGATCCCCACCTTCCGATCGCCGATCGCGACCCGACCTACGCGTGTGCTTCGGGGAAGGATAACGTTCTACTCGCACGCTGGCAAGCGCTTCGGCCGACCGCCGCGGGCCAGAGGCACCTGCCCGCACCGCGGGCGGTCGTGCGATGCTGACGTCGCACCGCTCGATGGGACCGGACACCCGACCCCGGCGTCCGGCCCGACGGACCGTAGGAGGACGGCCATGGCCACCGACCGCAGCGACGGCATGACGTACGCCCCCAAGGGGCAGGCGCGACCCGTGGTGGCGCCCGGCGAGTTCGTGATCGCGGCGGTCCATCTCGACCACGGTCACATCTACGGCATGTGCAACGGCCTCGTCGAGGCCGGCGCCCACGTCCGCTGGGTCTACGATCCCGACCCCGCGCGTGTCGCGGCCTTCGTCGAGGCCTTCCCCTCCGCGTCGGCGGCGCGCAGCCTCGACGAGGTCCTCGCCGACCCCGGCGTCCACCTGGTCGCGGCCGCCGCCGTCCCCGCCGAACGATGTGCGCTGGGGATCGCGGTCATGGAGGCGGGCAAGGACTACTTCACCGACAAGGCCCCGCTCACGACGCTCGACCAGTTGGACCGCGCCAAGGACGCCGTGCGGCGGACCGGACGCAAGTACCTCGTGTACTACAGCGAACGCCTGCACAGCGAGGCCGCCGTCCGGGCGGGCGAGCTCATCGACGAGGGTGCGATCGGTCGGGTCGTGCAGGTGATCGGACTGGGCCCGCACCGTCTCAACGCGGCCGCGCGGCCCGCCTGGTTCTTCGACAAGGCGCGCTACGGCGGCATCTTGGTCGACCTCGGCTGCCACCAGCTCGAGCAGTTCCTCGCCTTCAGCGGGGCGCACGACGCGCAGGTCCAGAGCGCGCGGGTCGCCAACGTCGCCTACGCCGCGGCGCCGGGGCTCGAGGACTTCGGCGAGGCCTCCCTCGTCGCCGACAACGGCGCCTCCAGCTTCTTCCGCGTCGACTGGCTCACCCCCGCGGGCCTACCCACCTGGGGCGACGGCCGCACGATGGTCTTGGGCACCGAGGGCACCATCGAGCTCCGTAAGTACCTCGACCTCGGCCGGGAGGAGGAGGGCGATCACCTCTACCTCGTCGACGGCGCCGGCGTCCGCCACGTCCGCGCGGCCGGCACGGTGGGCTTCCCCTTCTTCGGGAAGCTCGTCCTCGACTCCCTGAACCGGACCGAGCACGCCATGACGCAGTCGCACGCCTTCAAGGCCGCGGAGCTCAGTCTGCTCGCCCAGAAGTGGGCGGACGAACGGCGCGACGGCCGCCGGACCTGATCGGGACGAGGGGCCCCCGGGCGCCCCTCACCGCAGGGTCGCCTCGAGCAGCACCGACGCGCCCTGGACGGCGTCCTCGACGAGCAGGTACATCACGCCGCCGAGCGCTTCGATCCCACGCAGCTCGCCGGGAACGGACGTCCGGGGGACCTCCCAGGTGGCGATCGCCTTACCGTCGGTGCCGATCTCGACGATCGCGGGGTCCGAGCCGAGGAGGGCGTACAGACGACCGTTCGACAGGGCCAGGTCGGTGATGGTGTGGCCCCGCAGCACCGCACGCTGGGACTGCAGCGCGAGGGTGACGGGATCGAGCACGAGGAGCCGGTTGAGGGTGGCGTCGTCGCGGGAGCGGCCGCCCACCGTCACGAGCCCCGCCGCCGGGTCGAAGGTGCCGTAGCGCATGCTGATGCCGAAGCCGAGGTCGGTCTCGCTGTCGACCTGTACGAGGTGCGTGTTCGTCGAGACGTCGAACCGGGAGACGCGTTGGCTACCGCCGCACGCACATTGACCGTAGAAGACGTCGTCGTCGAACGCCGCCATGAGGAGCCGGTCGGTACCGCCACCCACGGATACGGTGAACGCCCGCGGTGACCCGAACGACGACGTCGCGACGTCGTAGCCGACGATCGGGTCGCCGGCGGTACCGAGGTTGAAGTAGAGGGTGTCGCCCGCGCCCACCAGGTTCGTCCAGAACGACGGCGCGCCGTTCAGCGTGGCGACCGTGACGACGTCGACGGCGTCGCAGTCGGCGATCGGAGGCGCTCCGGCGACCCGGGTGAGGGTCAGGTCCGACGCGTCCGACGCCAGCGCCAACGTGTCCGCGTCGACCGCTTCGACGACGAACGTCTCGGCGCCGTGCTGGGTCGACTCGACGAAGAGGACCGCGTCGTCCACCAGGGCGAAGACGAACGTCCTGCACGTCGTGACGCCGCTCGCCTCCGAAACGCCGAGGAACCGCACGGTACCGCTGCGGTCGCCCGTGAACGCCAGCGTCATCGCGCCGTCGACGCCGAACGTCGGGCTGGAACCGGCGACGCTCCAGGTGCCCGACAACTCGACGCCGTCGACACCGGTGGAGGGCGAGCCGCCGCACGCGACGAGGAGGACGATCAGGGCTCCGACGAGCCCGATGCGCGCGATGTTTCCTTTCCAGGATCCGGCCATGGCTGCCTCCGCCCCGAGGTGCAGGAAAACGAGGTCGCACGCCGCGCTACGAGCCCGGGTGGCAGCACCATGAGGGTGCGCGAACCGTAGCACGTGCGATCGACGGGCGTGCGGGCGGCTCCCGCACCCGCCTCCTTGCAGCGCGCAACGGCGTCCCCCACGCGTACCGCTAGCTCCGGGCGAGGCCAGGCTATAGAATCCGTCGCCCGACCCGACGAGGGGGGCCTGGAGGTCGTCGATGTGGGTACGGATGATGGGTGACGGGGCGTTCGTTCCGTGGAGAGCCCGACGGCGCGTGGCGATGTGGTGCGTGGCGCTCGTCGTCGGATCGCTCGGCGCTGCCGTGGCGCAGGGGGACGCCGAAGCGCTCTGGTCGAGGCTCGCGTCGACGGCCGCCGAGGTCCCGCGCGACGGTTTCGATCCGGCCGCGGTCGTGGCCCGGGTCGGCACCGACCCCGAGGCGCTCTTCGCGTGGGTGCGGGACGAGACGCGTCCCATCGCCTACCGCGGCGCGCTGAAGGGCGCCGCGGGCACGCTCCTGGACCGCGCGGGCAACGCGCTCGACCGGGCGCTGCTGCTGCGCGCCCTGCTGCAGGAAGCGGGGCACGCGTCGTCGTTGGCGCGCGGCGAGCTGTCGCCGGAGGGCGCCGAAGCGCTGGCCCAGGTCATCCGCGCCGCGCGGCCCGCGAGCCCGGTCCCTGCCGCCGACGACGCGGCCGCCACCGAACGCGCCGCCCTCGCCGATCGCGCGGCCGCCGAGCTGGGGCTGGACGCCGAGAGCGTACGCACCGAGCTCGAGCGCGCCGCGAACGCACGGGCCGACCGCCAGCGCACCCTCTCGCTCCGCACCGATCGTCAGGTCGAAGCGCTCCTCGCGCTGCTGGAGGCGCCCGGAGCCGCCGAGTCCGCGTCGTCGCTCACCGACCACTGGTGGGTGGAGCTGCCACGGCCATCGGGCGAGCCGCTCGCGCTCGACCCGAGCCTCCCCCAGCACGAGCCGGGCGACCTTCTGACCGACGCGACCGCGCGGTACGACTTCGGCTCGCTTGCCGAGCTCGCCGCCGTGGACGGCGCCTGCGCCGACCTGACCTGCGGCGATCGACTCCACAGCGTGCTTGTGCGTGCGGTGGCCGAGGTCACCGAGGAAGGCGCTCGTACCGAACACGTCCTGCTCGAACGCGAGCTGATCCCCGCCGAGCTGCTGGGCGGATCGGTGACGCTCGGGGTGACGGCCTACGGCGGCCCCGACGACCTCGAACCCTTCGCCGTGGCGGCCCCCGCCGACGCCCTCCTGGCGGCGATGTCCGAACGCGACGAGTGGCAGCCGCGCCTCGCGGTCGGCTCGGAGATCGTGATCGGCCGTGTCGTGACCGCCCAGGGCGAGGTCCTCGACACGCCCGGCGGCGCCGCGTCGGGTGGCGGCGGCATGGGAGGTCTGGGTTTCGGCGGTCTGGGCGGCGGTTTCGGCGGCGGTGGGAGCGACGACGCGGAAGAGGGGACGGAACGCTTCAGCGCGTTCTGGTGGACGTTCGAGGTTCGTACGCCGGGCCAGTCGCCGACCACCGAACGGCGCGTGGTGTTCGACCTGGTCGGCCCCGCCGAGCGGTCCTCGGACACGGTGGTCGAACCGGCTGCCGACGAAGCGACCCGGGTGTCGCGTGCGCTGGCGCTCGCCGGCCAGACGGAGCTGGCCCTGTGGACGGCTGCCCCGACCGCCGATCTCTTCGCGCTCCTCACGATCCAGCGCCTGCTCGACGAGCGCGCGGCCTGGGAGGCGCTCTACGTGCAGGGCACCGACCTGCCGATGGCGGAGGTGAACGAGCGCCTGAACGCGCTCTCAGCCCTGCGCACCCCCACCGAGCGCTTCGCGCTCGAGCGGGCGGCGCACGCGTCGGCGAACGGTGCCGGCCCGGCGACCGCGCTCACCGTCGTGGCCCATCACCGGCGTTTGCGTCCCGACCTCACGACGGAAGGGGGCTTCGACCTCGTCGCCAGCGCGCCGGGCGCCGACGCGATCGTCGACGACGCGTTCCGAGCGCGCCTGCGCGCCGGCGTCGCCGACACCGTGTTGGAGGCGCTGCTCACGGCCTCCGACGACCGTCCGGGGGGACGCGCCCTGGCCGAAGCCTTCGAGCGGGAGCCGGCCTCCTGGCGTCTGGTGCGAACCGCGGATGGGTTGGCCGGGTCCGCACTGCCCGCCGACCTCGTCGCCCTCGCGACCCTCGACCTGGCCGCCGGCTTCGTGCTCGTCGTGCCGACCGCGGCCGAGGACGCGGTCGGTTGGTGGCGCATCGATCCGGCCAGCGGCGCCACGCTCGGCGTCGGCGATCGCGGTTGGGGCCAGGCCATGACGGGGTACGCCGAACGCGCCAACGTCGTGCTGCAGCTGCGTTCGGTGCTCCACCAGTACGCCTCGATGGGTCGCTGTCTCGGCTTCGCCATCTCCCAGCCGCTCCAAGGCGTCACCGGCGTCGGCGACGAGCTGGCCGAGTGCGTCTTCAACCTCGTGTGCGGTCAGGTCAACGCGGCCTTGGGCAGCCTGGTCGAGGCCGATACGAACTGGACGAACGTCATCATCCTCAACACGATCGACGCGCTGTGGGGCGGCGTCAACGAGACCGGCTTCGGTGGCTTCTGCGGCGCGCTGTGGAAGAAGCTGCGCTGACGACCGTCCCGTTCGGCCCAGATGGTTTCGTTGCGTTGCGCGGCCCATCCTCTTTGACGGGCCGCGCCGTGGACGTCAGGTCGTCGTCAAGCGCGGGTCGAGCACGTCGCGGATCGCGTCGCCGAGCAGGTTGAAGCCGATCACCGAGAGGTAGATCGCCAGACCCGGGAAGATCGACATCCACGGCGCGCGCAGGAACTGCGCGAAGCCGTCGCGGATCATGAGCCCCCATTCGGGCGTCGGCGGTTGCGCGCCCAGGCCGAGGAACCCGAGCGCGGCGACGTCGAGGATCGCGACCCCGATCGAGAGCGTGAGCTGCACGACGAGCGGGCTGAGGCTGTTGGGCAACACGTGCCGGAAGACGATGCGAAACGGGTTCGAGCCGAGCGCCCGCGCGGCCTGCACGTACTCCGACTCCCGCAAGGAGAGCACGACGGACCGGACGATGCGGGCGTAGATCGGGATCTGCGTGACGCTGATCGCGATCATGGCGTTCACGATGGAAGGCCCTAGGGTGGCGACGATCGCGATCGCCAACAAGATGCCGGGGAACGCGAGCAGGATGTCGAGCAGCCACACCACCCCCGTATCGAGCCAGCCGCCCACGTAGCCGGCGAGCAGTCCGAGGACGGTCCCGAACACGACGGCGACCACGACCGCGACGAGGCCGACGCGCAAGGAGATCCGACCACCGTGCCAGACGCGCGTGAACATGTCGCGGCCGAGCTCGTCGGTGCCGAACCAGTGCTCGGCCGAGGGTGGGTTGAGCCGCGCCCGCAGGTCCCGGTCGCGCGACGGGTCGTAGGGGCTGGCGATGGGGGCGATCAGCGAGATCAAGACGAAGAAGCCCACGATGGCCAGGCCCGTCACACCCGTGGTGTGGCGGAAGAAGCGCTTCAGCGGGCCCGCGCGGGAGCCGTGATCAGCAGCCTCGGGGACGACGGTGGTGGTGGCGTCGCTCACGCGGTTGCCCTCACGAGTACTGGATCCGGGGGTCGACGACCGCGTAGAGCAGGTCGACGAACAGGTTGATGAGGGTCACGACGAAGGCCACGAACAGGATGCCTCCCTGGATGATGGGGTAGTCGCGCGCGGCGATGGCGTCGTAGACCCAACGTCCGATGCCCGGCCAGCTGAAGACGGTCTCGGTCAGGATGGCGCCCGACAGCAGCGCGCCGAAGCTGAGGCCGACCACCGTGATGACGGGCAGCAACGCGTTCCGAAGCGCGTGCTTGCGCACCACGACCCGTTCGTCGAGCCCCTTGCTACGCGCCGTGCGCACGTAGTCCTGGCTCAGGACCTCGAGCATGGCCGAGCGGGTCATCCGGACGACGATGGCGAGCGGGATCGTGCCGAGCGCGACGGCCGGCAGGATGAGGTGCTTGAGGACGTCGACGAAGACCGGGAGGTTGCCGCGCAGGATCGCGTCCAGCAGGTAGAGGTTGGTGATCGGTTCGAGGTCGACCCCGGTGCTGAGCCGCCCGGACGGGGGCAGCCAACCGAGCGTCACCGCGAACACGTAGATGAAGATGATGGCCAACCAGAACACCGGCATCGACACGCCCGACACCGCGATCGCCATCACCGCGGTGTCGGCGGGACGCCCACGGTTGAGCGCGGCCCAGACGCCGGCCGGGATGCCCACGCCGAGCGCGAACGTCATCGCGAACAGGCTCAGCTCGAGCGTCGCCGGGAAGCGAGTGACCAGACTCTGGGCGACGGGGATGCGGCTGAAGATGGAGCGGCCCAGGTCGCCGCTCAGCAGGTCGCGCATGTAGTTGAAGTACTGCGAGTCGAACAGGCCGGCGAAACCGCGTTCGCCCACGGCTTCGAAGTTGACCCAGACCGGAAGGAACAGGCCGAGGTCCTCGCGCAACTGCTCGAGTGCGGCCGGGGCGGCGCGCTGACCGAGCAGCGCGACCGCAGGATCGCCGGGGATGATCCGGGTGATCGCGAAGATCAGGAGCGACACCCCGAACAAGACGGGGATGAGCCCGAGGACGCGTCGCAAGAGGTAGGTCGTCAAAACGTGCCCCCGATAGGCTCGCCCCTCTCCCCCGGAGGAACGCAGCGGTGAAGACGGTTCGAACGGATAGACGGTGCCGGGACGAGCCCGGACGTGCAAGATAGCGGGCGCCCTAGCGGGCGCCCGGTCGTGGTGAAGCCTATTCGGTCTTGGTCACGTCGACGAGCGACACGGAGCTGTAACCGAGCGGGCTCATGACGAAGCCATCGATGTTGGCTGCGGTCGCGTTGAGGGTCCGGTTGTGGGCCATCGGAATCGAGGTGGCCTGACCGGCGACGGCGCCGATGACCTCGGCGTAGAGCCGCTCGCGCTCGGCCGTGTCGGCCGTCTGCCGCGCGGCGTTCAGCGCCTCGACGACTTCCGGCGCGTCCCAACCGAGGTCGGTGACCGCACTCGGGCCGAAGAACGTCATCAGGAAGTTGTCAGGATCGGCGTAATCGGCGTTCCAGCCCAGCATGTACATGGGGAACTTGCCGGTCTGGTAGTCGGACAGGTAGGTGGTCCAGTCCTCGGTCAGCAGTTCGACCTCGATGCCCACGTCGGCGAGATACGTGGCCATGGTCTCGGCGATGGGCTGCGGCGCCGGGTAGTACGGGCGGCTGACGGGCATGTACCACAGCTCGGTGCTGAAGCCGTCAGGGTAGCCGGCCTCGGCGAGGAGCTCGCGGGCGCGCTCGGGGTCGTAGTCATAGGGCCACGCCGGGAAGTCGCCGGCGAACGAGGGCGGCATGTGGTAGTCGGCGACGACGCCGAGACCGGCGTAGAAGGCGTCGACGATCTCTTGCCGGTTGATCGCGTGCGCCACGGCCTGGCGAACGAGCTCGTTGTCGAAGGGCTCGTTGGCCTGGTGCATCGCGAGGTAGCCGACGTTGAGCTCGGTGTCCGCGCTCACGACCTTCAGGTCGGGGTCGTTCTCGACCGTGGCAAGATCGTCGGCGGCGAGCAGCACGGCGATGTCGATCGTGCCGGCCTGGAGCTCGGCCAGGCGGGCCGTCGGCTCGCTGATGGCGCGGAAGACGACCTCGTCGACCTCGGGCGCGCCGCCCCAGTAGTCCTCGTTGGCGGTCACGACGACCTGTTGGCCCTCGGTCCAGGACTCGAACTCGAAGGGACCGGTGCCGACCGTGCCGACACCCGGCGTACCGTAGTCGGCGCCGGCTTCCATGACCGCTTGCGGGCTGTCGATCTGGAAGTAGACGGCCGCCAGCAGCGCGGGCAGGAACGGGGTCGGCTGGGTCAGCCGCAGCTCGATGGTGTTCTCGTCGACGACGACGACCTCGTCGACGATGCCGCCCTCACCGCGCGGCCCGCCGAAGACCCAACCCCAGGGCACGTACGTCTTGCCTTCGTCGCGCCCGGAGTAGGGGTGGTCGAGGAGGTTCCAGCGGTCGATGTTGAACTTCACGGCCTCGGCGTCGAAGGGCGTGCCGTCGTGGAACATGACGCCTTCACGCAGTTCGAAGGTCCAGACCGAACCGTCCTCGTTCGCGGACCACTCGGTGGCCAGACGCGGGACGAGGTCGGTGGAGCCCGACGCGAAGGTGATCAGCGTTTCGGTGATCTGGTTGCTGACGACGAGCGAGTTGCCGTCTTGCGAGTCGACGGAGTCGAGGCTCGACGGTTGACCGGAGACGCCGTAGACCAGCGTCTGCCCGGCCACGAGGCCTAGCATGGCGAGCGCAGCCAGCATGAGGATCGTTCTCTTCATGGTTCCTCCTGTGTTCCGCGGCGCCGCGGGCTGGAAGCCATCCAGGATGGGGCGTGGACGTGCGGCGCTCGCTTGGGTGTGAAGTGTAGCACAGAGCATTTTCGGGGCGCCGCGCATCTGGGTCGCCCGTCGCCCGCCCAGCAGCAGCCTGCAGGAGGGCGGCGTAGGCTCGGCGCCGGGGCCGCACGCGCCGGCCTCCGCAGGAGGAACACCGTGTCGAGCCCCACCGATCGCGAGCCCGCCGCAGGCCCCCGTCGCGCGGACGGTCCGGCCTTCGAGATCGGCATCTTCACGTTCGGCGACCATGGACCCGACCCGGTCACGGGCATCACCCCCAGCCGCGAAGAGCGCTTGCGTCAGGTCGTCGAGGAAGCGGTGCTGGCCGATCAGGTGGGCCTCGACGTCGTCGGCGTGGGCGAACACCATCGCGCCGACTTCTTGGTGTCGGCGCCCGAGGTGGTGCTGGCCGCCATCGCCGCACGGACGGAACGCGTCCGCCTCACGTCGGCCGTCACGGTGCTGAGCTCGGACGACCCCGTGCGCGTGTTCCAGCGCTTCGCCACGCTCGATCTGCTCTCGGGCGGGCGAGCCGAGATCCTTGCCGGACGCGGCTCGTTCACCGAGTCGTTCCCGCTGTTCGGGTTCGAGCTCGGCGATTACGACCGGCTCTTCGCCGAGAAGCTCGACCTCTTGCTGGCGGTGCGCGCGCAGACGCGGGTCTCGTGGGAGGGCAGCACGCGTCCGGCGCTCGTCGACCGTGAGGTGCACCCGCGGCCGGTGCAAGACCCCCTACCCGTCTGGATCGGCGTCGGCGGGACACCGGAATCGGCCTGGCGGGCGGGCACGCTCGGGCTACCGATGGCGCTCGCCATCATCGGAGGTCTTCCCGAACGGTTCGTGCCGTTCGCGAACTGGCACCGCGAGGCGTTGCGCGAGGCCGGCCACGACCCAGCGGACGTGCCGCTGGCCGTCACCGGTCACGCGTTCCTCGCCCCGACCTCGCAGGAGGCCGCCGACGTCGCCTTCCCGCCGTACGCGGCCGTGATGAGCCGCATCGGCCGCGAGCGCGGCTGGCCGCCCATGTCGCGCGCCCAGTTCGAGGCGATGCGCGAGCCGCGTGGGTCGCTGTTCGTCGGAGACCCGATGCAGGTGGCGGAGAAGCTGGTCGCGCATTTCGAGCTCTTCGGGCACCAGCGCGCACTGTTCCAGATGGGGCTGGGCACGCTGCCCCACGCCCAGGTCATGCGCTCGATCGAGTTGCTCGGGACCGAGGTGGCGCCCGTCGTCCGGCGGGAGGTGGCGGCGCGGCAGGCCCGTGACGAGGCGCCGGGCGCCGGCTGATCGATCAGGCTCCGACCGGTTCGTCGGGGAGGTCGGTCACGAGCGCCTCGAGCGTTCCCCCCTCGCGGTCGAGCACGGCGTACGAGGGGAGGCCGAGACGTCGCCAGGTCGTGAGGGCGTCCTGGCCGGCGTGGCGAGCCAGGTAGAGCGACACCACGGTCCCGTGCGCGACCACGACGACCGTCTGGTCCGGCGACTCCGCCAGGGCGGCGGCGACCGGTCTCGGCCGCCTTCGCCTCGAGATTGGCCACCACCCGGTGCGGGCGGTAGACGTCGAGCGCCGCGGCCAAGCGGAGGGCGTCCGCGCAGCCGCGCTCCGAGAGGCGCCAGTGGGCGGCCGGTCGGGCGGGATCGATCATCGGCCAGGCGTGCTTGACGAGGATGAGGCGGGCGACGGCGGGGTCCACGACGCCATCTTGCGACGCGGGCAGGGCCGCCACCCCGTTGCCAACGAGCGACCGTGCGGAACACACGCTGAGCGGCCGGGACCCCCGTCTACGCTGATCGCGAGGAGGTCGCCATGCGTCGCAATCTCGTCATCGGACCCGTCACGATCGAGGTCGTGCGCGGTGACATCGCCGACCAACCGGACGTGGACGCGGTGGTCAACGCCGCGAACGCCGAGCTGAAGCCTGGCGGCGGCGTCGCCGGCGCCCTCCACGCGGCGGCCGGGCCGGAGCTCGAGCGCGCGGCGCGACCCTTCGCCCCGTTGTCGCCCGGTGAAGCGGCGATCACGCCGGCGTTCGACTTGCCCAACCGCTTCGTGATCCACTGCCTCGGCCCGGTCTACGGCGTCGACGAGCCGGGCGAGCCGCTGTTGGTCTCGTGCTACCGCGAGGCGCTCGTCTTGGCCGAGGCGAACGAGGTCCGGAGCATCGCCTTCCCGTTGATCTCCGCCGGCGCCTTCGGGTACCCGCTGCCCGACGCGGCGCGCATCGCGGTGGACGCCGCCGTCGACCTGGCGCCGTCGCTCGAGGTCGTGCGCCTCGTCCGCTTCGTGGCGTTCGAGCAGGCCCACGCAGGCGTTCTGGAGGAGGCGTTGGGGGCCAAGGGTTGACGGATGGGTCGGCCGTCCGATCTCACGAACGCACGGACCCCCGCTCCTCCGACACGCCATGATGGGCCCCGGACGAGGAGGCCCTCATGCCCGACTGGAACGACTTCGACCGCTACGTCCGCGACGCGCTGCCGACCTGGCATTGCCCGGGCGTCGCCGTCGCCGTGGTGCACGGTGACGACGTGGTCTACCGCGCCGCCCACGGTCTGCGAGACGTCGAACACGACCTACCCATGACGCCCGACACCCGGTTCGCCATGGCCTCGGTGACGAAGTCGTTCACCGCGATGAGCGTCGCCCTGCTCGTCGACGAGGGCAAGCTCGCGTGGGATCGGCCGGTCCGCGAGGTCGTGCCGGAGCTCATCCTGCACGACGCGACGGCGACGGCCGGGCTCACGCTGCGCGACATGCTGAGCCACCGCACGGGTCTGCCCCGCCACGACCTCGCTGCCTGGCGGCTCGACCTTCCGCGCGCCGAGTTCGTCAAGCGCCTGCGGCACCTGCCGCTCAGCGCCGGCTTCCGCGAGAAGTTCCAGTACAACAACCTCATGTACTACCTGACCGCCCACGTCGTGGAGCGGGTGGCCGGCCAGCGGTGGGAGGACTTCGTCCGGGAGCGGATCTTCGAGCCGCTCGGCATGACGGCGTCGAACTTCGAGCCGGAGCCACCGAACGAGGACGGCGTGAACGCGCGGGGCTACCGCGTCGACCGCGACGACGACGGCCACGCCCAGGGGCTCATCCCCATGCCGTTCGGGGCCCACACCGAGCTCTCGCCCGGTAGCGCGGGCGCGCTGTTCTCGACGCTCGACGACCAGGTCCGCTGGCTGGGGCTGAACGCGAACGGCGGCCGCTGGGGCGACACGCGCCTCGTGGCGGCGGAGACCTGCGCGCAGATGCACCTGCCCGTCACGGTGGTGCCGGCGGGCGGCCCGCAGACGGCGCTGAAGGGGAACGAACTCATGGCCTACGGCATGGGTTGGTTCCTGGAACCCTACCGGGGGCACACGATCGTCCAGCACGGCGGCAACGTCGAGGGGCACAGCCTGATGATCGGCTTCGTGCCACGCGAGCGGACGGGGGTCGTGGTGCTGACCAACGGCGCCGGCATGCCGCTGCGCGACGCCCTGTTCTACGAAGCGCTCGACCGCGCCCTCGACCTGCCGCCCCGCGACTGGAACGCCCGCTTCCACGGCCTGTTCGACGAGGCCTTCCGCGGCATGGCGCAAGGCAAGACCACCGCCAGCCGTGAGCGCGTCGCGGACGCACCGCCCAGTCGCCCGCTCGACGCGTACACCGGCGCCTTCGCGGTCGACGGCTATCCCGACGTCGCGGTGCGGCGTCAGGGCGACGAGCTCGAGGCGCGCCTGGTCGGCAGCCTCGACTGGTCGCCCCTGCGCCACCTCCACTACGACGTCTTCGAGTGGGACCTGACCGGCTTCGACAGCCGCATGGCCGTGCGTTTCCTGACCGACGACCAGGGCGACATCGGCTCGCTGGCGGCGCCCATCGAACCCGAGGTCGCGGACACGGTGTTCCGTCGTCGGCCGCTGGTGTTGCCGGCCGAGGTGCTCTCGGCGCTGCCCGGCACCTACGACACGGCGATCGAGGGGCTGTCGATCGTGGTCAGCGTGAGGGGCGACAAGGTGTTCGCCACCGAGACGGGCGGCACGCCCGACAGAGCTGGCGGCCTACGCCCTGAGCGACGAGGTCGTGGGTTTCCGCTTCGAGCGCCAGCGCCTCGACTTCGTCCGCGACGGCGATCGCATCGACCGGCTGACGCTCAAGGTCCCGGGGATGACGCTGGAGGCGACGCGCCGGGGACCGTGACGGCCTCCGACCCCGCCGGCGTTCACAGCAGCCGTAGGCGCGGCTCGACCGCTGGCGATGCGCACGTAGTCGACGTCGTCGTGCAGCAGCTCGGCGTCGTGTTCGATCGCGATGCACGCGATCTGGCAGTCGATGGTGCTGCGCACCGTGACACCGGCGGCGCGACAGCGTCGGTAGAGGGTCGCCGCCTCGACCGCGCCCTGCCAGGCGTCGGCGAACTCGAGCCGCCACTGGCTCGCCAGGTAGCGCTCGACGTTGGCCGCAGCCGCATCGTCGCGGACGCCTTGGAGCACCTCCTGCACCATCAGGCTGGTCAAGGCGACCGGCACGGCGCGATCGAGCCCGCGCTGCAAAGCGTCGGTCGCCGCCGTGGTGTCGCCTCGCAGGTACCCGATCCAGACCGAGGTGTCGACCAGGATCACGCGTCCTCGGAGTCGCCGCGCAAACGTTCGTGGTCGTAGTCGGGCGCGAAGGCGATCTTCCCGCGCAGATCGCGCGGGTCGAGCCGCCGGCGCTGTCGGATGAACTCGCGGAGCGCCAGGTGCACGAGGTCCTTCTTCGTGCGCACGTCGGCGTACCGGAAGGCCTCTTCGACCAGAGCTGCATCGAGGTCGATGTTCGTGCGCACGGTACACCTCCCTATACACATCAGCGTACACCACGCCGAACACGTCGAGCCCGCAAGACCGGCGTCCACCCATGGTCGATCCTCACACCCACGGCCGGCACCGTCCGCTCGGCCCTAGGCACGAGCCGTGTGCCCTGGTGTCAGTCCGCCAACCGCCCCTTCAGCAACGTCCCGAGGAACGCCAGGCTCCGCTCGGCCTCGTCGATCGTGCCGCACTCGACCGACAGCGTGATCTCGCGGTCGAGCGGCTCGAGGATCTCGATCACGCGGTCCCAGTCGACGACGCCATCACCGCAGGCGCAGCCGACGGGCGTGCCGGTCACCTTGCCGCGTTCGCGCTCGGCGTGGCCCAGGTCGATGTCCTTGGCGTGGACGTGGCGCACGTGGTCGCGGACGGCCACGAGCGCGTCGTACGGGTCCTCGACGCCAGCCAGGTAGGCGTTGCCGGTGTCCCAGTTGACGGCGATCCAGGGCGAGGGCACCAGCTCGACGATCCTGAGGAGCCCGGCGGCGGTCTTCGTGAACACGCCGTGCGGCTCGATGCAGAGGTAGGCCCGATGGCGCGCCGCCACGTGCTCCATCCGGGTGAGGGTGTAGCGCATCGTGTCGTGGGCGAAGTCGTCGTCCATCCAGTCGGGCTGCAGCATCTCGTCGGTGTTGATGAAGGGGGTGCCGACGAAGTGACCGAGCACGATCGCGCGCGTGAGCCGGTCGACGGCGGCTTCGGGCTTCATCAGCGGGCTGTGGGCCGAGAGGCTGGCGACCGCGACGCCGTGCCGATCGCAGATCTCCTTCATCAGCAGCGGGTCCTCCTCCATCGACCAGGAGTGGAAGTAGCCGACCTCCGAGAGGAGCCCCCAGCCCGTGTGCACCATCGGCTCGATGAAGCGGTAGCCGAGCCGGGCTGCCACCTCGACGCCCTTGCGGAAGTCGAGATCGGCCGAGCGGACGAACTCCATGTTGACGGCGATGCGGAACCGGGCCACGGTGCCTCCCTCGTGGGGCCGCGAACGGCCCGCTTGTGATGACAACCCGACAGGCTTAGCATACGGGCATCGCCCACGAAGCGCCACCGGCTCCCGCGGCGGGACCTGGCGGGCGCTTGCGCCCGAAGGAGACCCGATGCGCGCACGCCTGGTTCCCGTCCGCTTCGACACGGCCGACGCCGAGTTCGACGTCCAACTCGAGCGTCTGCAGGGCCTCCTGGGGGACGTGGCCGAGTTCCTCCCGCCCGTCGCGCTCGGCGACGCGTTGCCGCCGTGCGAGGCGGCCGTGTTCCCTCAGATGCTCGGGGAGGCGTTCCGGTCGGTCGAGGCGCTGCGCGCGATCGACGTGCCACGCCTCGTGCTCACCTCCGAGTTCGGCACGATGGCGATGTGGGATTGGGAGATCGGCCGCTACCTGGCCGAGGCCGGGGTCGAGACCCTCGCCCCCTACGACCTCGAGCAGACCCGCACGATCTGCCGTGCGCTCGGCTTGCGGCGCGAGCTCGCCGGCACCCGTTTCGTCGTGTTCCAGGACGATCCCGGCGACGGCATGCAAGCGCCCATCTTCAAGCGCTTCTACTGGTGGGAGGACGAGTGCACGCAGCGGATCCTCGACCGTTTCGGGATCACGATCGAGAAGCGCTCGTTCCAGGCCCTGGGACAGGAGGCCAAGGCGATCGGTGACGCCGATGCCGACGCGGCCTACGAGCGCGTGCGTGCCGGCACCCGGCTCGCCGACTTGCCCGAACGGAACCGCCGTGCGGCGCTGAAGCTCTACCTGGCGCTCAAGGCGTCGCTCGGCGACGACCCCGCCATCCAGGGCGCGGGCATCAACTGCCTCAACGAGTCCTTCTTCTCCGACAGCACGCCGTGCCTCGCCTGGAACCTGCTCTACGAAGAGCGTGGGCTCACGTGGGGCTGCGAGGCGGACACGGTCTCGATGCTCACGCAGCTTCTGCTGCACCGGTCGCTGCACGCACCGCTGATGATGACCAACCTCTACCCCTTCCTCATGGGGCAAGCGGCCCTGAAGCACGAACGGATCCCGGCGTTCCCCGACCTGCCGGAGCCGGAGAACCACGTGCTCGTCGCCCACTGCGGGTACCTGGGCGTGCTGCCGACCTCGATGGCCGAGACGTGGACGATGCGCGAGAAGGTGCTGGCCATCGTCGACGACGACGCCAGCGCCATCGACGCCCGCTTGCCCGAAGGACCGGTCACGCTGGCGAAGCTGTCGCCCTCGATGGCGACGTTGACCGTGGTCGAGGCCGACCTCGTCGGGTACGCCCAGTATCCCGGGTCGGACTGCCTCAACGGCGGCATCCTCCGCGTGCCCAACGGCCACGCGCTCATGGAACGGCTGCCGAGCCACCACGCGATCCTCCTGCAGGGGCACCATCCCGCCGAGCTGCGGATGTTGGGCCGGATGTTCGACCTGACGATCGAGACGGTGGCCTGAGGCTGGCGAGGATCGCCGCGGACCCTATCCGTCCACCACGGGAGTTGCGAAGCAACTCCGGGTGATCCGGCCCCGCCGGATCACACGTGACCGGGGCCCTATCCGATCACACGGATGGCTTTCCCCTCCCGCAACGACCGGTTGGCGGCCACCACCGCCGCCACCGCCGCCCGCCCATCGGCGCCGCCCACCCGCGGCGCCGTTCCGCCCCGCACGCTCTCCACGAAGTGGAGCGCCTCGGCCCGGTACGCCTCGGCGAAGCGCTCGCGCCAGGAGGTGAAGTGCGGCCCCACCGCGCCCCCTTCGCGGGTCACGCGCTGGACGCCGGGGCTGCGGATGTCGCCGGCGAAGAGGACGCCGCGGCTGCCGGTGATCTCGGCCCGTGCGTCGTAGCCGTACTCCGACGGGCACACCCCGTCGATGATGCCGAACGCACCGTTCGACATCGAGGCGCTGACCACCGCCACGTCGTAGAAGTCCGGCAGGGTGGCGAGCAGATCCGGGCGTTTGCGGGCGGCGGCGCGGGCGTGGATCTCGACGTACTCGCCGCCGGTGAGCCAGCGCACCGCGTCGAAGTCGTGGCTGTTGACCTCGGCCAGCATGCCGTTGCTCGTCTTCACGTCGTTGGCCCAGGCCGGCGGCAGTCCCGGACCGCGCGTCAGCGAGCGCACCATCAGCACGTCGCCCACCGCGCCCGCGTCCAGATCGCGTTTCGCCTCCACGAAAGGAGGATCGAAGCGGCGCATGAAGGCGAGCTGCAGGGTCACACCGGCGCGCTCGCAGGCGCCGATCATGGCGTCGCACTCGGCCACCGTCAGCGCCATGGGCTTCTCGCACAGGATCGCCAGACCGTGCCCGGCAGCCTCCTGCACGAGGGCCGCGTGCGTGAAGGTGGGCGTGGTGATCACGACCGCGTCGACGTCGACCGCCGCGAGCGCGTCGGAGAGTTTGGTGAAGCCCCGCTCGGGCAGGTCGAGCTCGGCGGCGGCTTCCGCTGCGCGTGCTCCGTCCGCGTCCACCACGGCGACGAGTTCCGCGTGCGGCGTCCGCCAGCGGAAGTTGGTGGCGTGGACCATGCCCGCGCGCCCCGTACCGATCGCACACACCTTCAGGTTCGCCATGTCGTCCTCCCTCGGGGTCGACGCGGCGCCCCTCGTCTGCTTGACACCGTCGTCGTCGCGCGCTAGCTTGTCATGACAAGATTACATGAACAGCGCGACGGCGGCCCCGGCCCCGCGCGCGTCCCGTCGAACCTCGTCTTCGAACGGAGAACCACGTGCCCGTCGGCGATCCCGCCATCCGTCCCGCTCCCGCCCACGACGGCACGACGTCCACCGCGCTCGAGATGCACGGCATCTCCAAACGCTTCGGGAGCGTCCAGGCGCTCGACGGCGTCGACTTCACGTGCCTTGTCGGCGAGGTCCATGCGCTCGTCGGCGAGAACGGGGCCGGCAAGTCGACGCTCATGAAGGTGCTGGGCGGCGCGTACGCACCCGACGCCGGCGAGGTGCGCCTCTTCGGTCGGCGCGTCCAGTTCGGTCACCCGCTCGACGCCCAGCGCGCCGGCATCAGCGTGATCCACCAGGAGTTCAACCTGCTGCCGCATCGCAACGTGGCGCAGAACGTGTTCCTCGGCCGCGAGCCGCACCGGTTCGGGGTGCTCGACCACGGGGCCCTGCGCCGGCAGGTGCAGGCGCTGCTGCAGGACCTGCACGTCGAACACCTGGTGGACCCGAGCGCCATGGTGCTCGACCTCTCGGTCGCCCAGCAACAGATGGTGGAGATCGCCAAGGCCATGTCGTTCGACGCCCGCGTGGTCGTCATGGACGAGCCGACCGCGTCGCTCTCGAACCCCGAGGTCGAGGTCCTGTTCGCGCTCATCCGACGCCTCAAGGCGCGCGGCGTCACCGTGATCTACATCTCGCACCGCTTCCGCGAGGTGTTCGAGATCGCCGATCGCATCACCGTCCTCAAGGACGGCGCCGTGGTCGCCACCCGCGAGCGCGCGGGTCTCGAGACCGACGAGCTGGTGCGGCTCATGGTGGGCCGCGACCTGGCCGACTACTACCCCGAGCGGGCGCGGCCCGAGGACCTCGGCGAGGTGGTGGTGCGCGTGCGCGGCGGCGGCAACGCGGCGCTGCGCGGCATCGACCTGGAGGTCCGCGCCGGTGAGGTGCTGGGCGTCGCCGGGCTGCAGGGCGCGGGACGCACCGAGCTGGCGCGCGCCTTGTTCGGCGTCGAACCCTTCACCGAGGGCGAGGTCTGGCTGCACGGCGAGCGCGCCCAGATCCGCACGCCGCGGGACGCGGTGCGCCGCCGCATGGGGTTCATCACCGAGGACCGCAAGAGCGAGGGCCTGTCGCTGCGGCAGCCGATCGCCGACAACGTGGTGCTCACCTCACCGCGCCATGCGCCCGTTGCTGGGACGGCTCGGCCGGGACGGCGCCGGCGGCAGCCCGTCCGTGCCGGACCTGGTGGCGTCGGTCGACCTGCGGGCCCAGAGCGTGTACCAAGAGGCGCAGTTCCTCTCGGGCGGCAACCAGCAGAAGGTCGTGCTGGCCAAGTGGTTGGCCACCGCCGAGGACCTGCTCATCTTCGACGAACCGACCCGCGGCATCGACGTGAACGGCAAGGCGGCGATCCATCACCTCATCCGGGACGCCGCTCGCGGCGGGATGGCGGTGATCATGATCTCCTCCGAACTCCTCGAGGTGATCGGCATGAGCGACCGGATCGTCGTCATGCGCGAGGGCCGCATCGCCGGCGAGCTGCCGGCCGGCGCGAGCGAACCCGACATCATGCACCTGGCCACCCACGGCGAGACCGCGGTGGCCGCGTGAGCACCGCCACCGCTCCCCAGGCGCGAACGTCGAGCGCCGCTGGCGCCTGCCGATCATCTGGTGGTTGCTGATCGCCACCTTCGGCATCGCCTGGCTGCTCGTGTCGCTCTACGGCCGCGGCGACTTCATCGCGCCGAGCAACGTCAACAACATCGTCGAACGCGCGACCGCGCTCGGCATCGTGGCGGTGGGTCAGACCTTCGCCATCCTGGTCGGCTCGCTCGACCTGTCGGTGGCGTACCTGATCAGCGTCACGGCGGTGATGGCGTCGTTCATCATGCAGGGCGACCCAAGCCGCGTGCCGCTGGCGCTGGCGGTGGTCACCCTCATCGGCCTGACGGTCGGGCTGATCAACGGGCTGCTCGTCACCAAAGCGCGCATCAACCCGCTCATCGCCACGCTGGGCGTCGGTCTGATCCTGCGCGGGCTCCTCAACGCCAGTTTCCAGAACTTCGCGGGGTCCGTGCCCGAATCGTTCCAGTTCCTCGCCTATGGACGTCCTGGGCCCGTCCCGGTGCCCGTCTTGCTGTTCGGCGCGGTCGTGGCGATCGCGGCGGGCGTCCTGGCACACACCCGTTTCGGGGCCCACGTCTACGCCGTGGGGGGCGATCGCGCCACGGCCCGCCTCTCGGGCATCCGCGCCGACCGCGTGGTGATCGGAGCGCACGTGGTCGCCTCGTTCACCGCCGTGCTCACCGGCTTGTACCTGGCCAGCCGCCTCCGGTCGGGCGCGCCGTGGATCGGTTCGGATGGCGTCTACGACCTCGAGTCGATCGCCGCCGTCGTGGTCGGCGGCACCGTGCTGGCCGGCGGTCGCGGCGGGGTGCTCGGCACGCTGGCGGGGGTGCTCATCTTCGCCACGCTCGACGTCATGTTCAACCAGCTTGGCATCGGCTCGTACACCAAGCAGGTGTTGCGCGGCTTCATCATCATCGGCGCCGTCGCCATCTACGCCTTCCGGTCGCGTGAGGTGGTGGGATGACGGGCTCGTCGAGGGCGTCCACGCCGCCCCGCTGGCGGGTGGCGCTGACGTCCGTCGGACGCGTCGCGCCCGTGTTCCTGGTGCTGGCTGGGCCTGATCGTCTGGATCGCCATCCTCAACCCACGCTTCTTGGAACCGACGCTCTTCCTCAACTTCTTGCGGCGCTCGTCGCCGCTCATGATCCTGGCCGCCGGCCAACTGTTCGTGGTCGTGACCGGCGGCTTCGACCTGTCCCAAGGGTCGCTTGGTGACGCTCACGGTCCTGGCGGGCGCGCTGCTGGCGTTCGGCGATCCCGCCAACACCTGGTGGGTGATCCTGCTGCTCTACGGCATCGGCTTGCTGGTGGGCGTGTTCAACGGCGCCGTGACCTCGTTCCTGCGGGTGCCCTCGTTCATCACCACGCTCGGCATGCTGCTGACCCTCAAGGGCGCGGCGCTGCTCATCACCGGCGGGGCGCCTCGGGGCGCCTTGCCCGAGAACTTCCGCGCCTTCGGTCGCGCCTTCATCGAGGGCGTGCCGGTGCTCGGCCGGCTGCCATGGGCGGTCATCGTCCTCGTGGTCATCGGCGGCGTGGCCATCTACCTGTTCCACTACACGGTGCTCGGCAAACACGCGCTCGCGGTCGGTGACAACCAGCGCGCCGCCGCGCTCGCCGGCGTCCCCGTCCACCGCGTGCGCATCGTGGCCTTCGTGTTGTCGTCGCTCGCGGCCGTCACCGCCGGCATCATGCTGGGCGGCTTCTCGGGCGTGTCGATCAACGTCGGCGACGGCCTCGAACTCGAATCGATCTCAGCCGTCGTGCTCGGCGGCGCCGCCCTGTTGGGCGGCCGCGGCCACATGCCCGCCGCCCTCGCCGGCGCGCTGACGCTGCAAGCCCTGTTCACGCTCCTGAACTTCCTTGGGCTCCCATCGCCGCTGCGCGTCACCGTCCAAGGGATCATCATCATCGGCGCGGTGGGTTACGCCGCCTGGCGCGCGGTGCGCGCCGGCCGGGAGAGGGGTGCCTAGAGGTCTCATCCCTGTCGTCACGCCGCTCGCCGCCCGCCATCGTCCACCCCCATCCCAAGGAGGACCCACGTGCTGCGCCTGACCCGTCTCGTGCTCGCCCTGTTCGCCATCGCCGCCTTCACCGCGGTGCTGGCCCAAGACTCGGAGTTCTTCGATCGCCGAAGAGCTCGCCACCCAGCTCGCCGCGATGGAAAAGCGGCCGAAGGGCCCGAGCTGGCCAGCCCTGGATCCAGGCCATCGAACCCGAGTACGTCGAGACCACCGAGTACGCGACGCCCGGTCCGTGGACGGTCTGCTTCTCGAACGCCGGCGTGAACAACCCCTGGCGCGTCGTCGGCTTCACGACGATGCAGGCCGAGGTCGACCTGCACGAAGACATCGCGAACTTCATCCACGTCGACGCCGAGGGCAGCGACGACAAGCAGATCAGCGACATCAACGGCCTGCTCGCCAACGGCGACTGCGACATCCTCATCGTCTCGCCCAACACCACCGCCGCGCTCACGCCCGTCGTCGAGACGGCCTGCGAGCAACTGCCGGTCATCGTCTTCGACCGCGGCGTCAACACCGACTGCCCCGTGACCTTCATCCAGCCCATCGGCGGTTACGCGTTCGGCGCCGCGGCCGCGAACTTCATCGTCGACCAGCTGCCCGACGGCGGCAACGTGCTGGCGCTGCGGATCCTGCCGGGCGTCGACGTGCTCGAGCACCGCTGGGCGGGCGCCGACGCGCATCTTCGCCGACGCCGGGCTGACCGTCGTGGGCGCCGAGTTCACCGAGGGCTCCACCGCCAACACCAAGTCGATCGTCGAGGACTACATCCAGCGTTTCGGCGAGATCGACGCGATCTGGATGGACGCGGGCGCCACCGTCGCTCGCCGCGCTCGAGGCGTTCGAGGACTTCGGCCTGCCCTACCCGATCATCACCGGTGAAGACCAGCAGGACTTCCTGGTCAAGTGGCAAGAAGAGGGCCTGACCGCCGTCGCGCCCACCTTCCCGACCTACCAGTGGCGCACCCCGATCATCGCCGCGACGATGATCCTCTCGGGCGAAAGCGTCCCGTCCGAATGGATGCTGCCGCAACCGGTCGTGACCCAGGAGACGCTCGACCGCTACGTCCAGCCCAACATGCCGCCGCTGCACTACGCGCTGTGCGGTTGCGAAGACATGCCCGGCTTCCCTGAGCGCTGGGGCGGCCGCTAGAGCACGTGAGATCGTGTGTGGGCCGCCCGTTGGGCGGCCCACACCCACCGAGGAGCCACCATGATGAAGATCGGCATCGACAGCTACTGCTTCCACCGCTTCTTCGGCGAGGTCTACCCGCAGCAGCCCGCACCCCCGTTCGGGATGAGCATGGACGACTTCCTCGACTTCGCGAAGGAGCTGGGCGTGGACGGCGTCTCGCTCGAGTCGTGCTTCTTCCCGAGCTTCGATGGACCCTATCTTGCCGAACTCAAGGCCAAGCTCGACGACTACGGGTTCGACCGCGTTTACGCCTGGGGCCACCCGGACGGTCTGGAACGCGGCCAGAAGGCCGAGGCGTACGACGACATGGTGCGCCACATCGATCACGCGATCGCGATCGGCGCGGACGTGATGCGGGTCGTGGGCTCGAGCTTCACCTGGCGCAAGGAACCGCACGGACCGCAGGTCGAAGCGCTCATCGAGCAGTTCCGGCGCGCCGTCCCGATCGCCGAGGCGCGCGGGCGTCAAACTGGCCGTCGAGAACCACATCGACTTCACCGGCGACGAGATGGTGCGACTCATCGAGTCGGTCGGATCCCCGAACTTCGGCATCAACTTCGACACCGGCAACTTCCTGCGGTTGCTCGACGACCCCATCAAGGGGATGCAGAAGCTCGCGCCCTACACCTTCGCCACCCACATCAAGGACCTGAAGGTCAACCCCGACGCCGCGCCCGACGACTGGTACTTCTTCTCGAGCACCCCCGTCGGCGACGGCCTCATCGACAACGTCGCGCTCGCCCGCATGCTGAAGGAGGCCGGGTACGGAGGCTTCCTGGCGGTCGAGACCGACTTCCTGCACCCGGATTACGGCATGGACGAGCATGCGGCCGCGCGCAAGAGCGTCGAAGGCCTGCGCCGCATCGTCCAGGAGATCGGGTGAAGGCGCCGCACACCGTCGGGAGGAGCGCCCCATGCGCAAGCTGAACGTCGCCATCATCGGCCACGCGTTCATGGGCAAGGCCCACGCCCACGCCTGGCGCACGGCGCCGCGCTTCTTCGACCTGGCAGCCGAACCGGTGCTGAAGGTCGCCGTGGGGCGCGACCAGACGTCGCTCCGCGCCTACGCCGACAACTGGGGCTGGGAGGAGACCGCCGAGCGACTGGCGCGACGTCGTCACGCGCGACGACGTCGACGTCGTGGACATCAGCGTCCCCACCGACCTGCACGCCGAGATCGCCATCGCGGCCGCCGAAGCCGGCAAGCACGTGTTCTGCGAGAAGCCGATCGCGCTGGACTCGGGCGAGGCGCGGCGCATGCTCGCCGCGGCGGAGAAGGCCGGCGTGGTGCACTACCTGAACCACAACTACCGGCGCACGCCGGCCGTGATGCTGGCCAAGCGGCTCATCGACGAGGGCTTCGTCGGGCGCATCTTCCACTGGCGCGGCAGCTACCTGCAGGACTGGATCGTCGATCCCGAGTTCCCGCTCACCTGGCACCTGCAGCGCGAGCACGCGGGCGCCGGACCGCACTTCGACCTCGGCAGCCACGCGGTCGACCTGGCGCGGTACCTCGTCGGCGAGATCGTCCGCGTGAGCGCCATGACCTCGTCGTTCGTCAGCGAGCGCCCTCTGCCGGGCGCCGGCGCCGCCACCTTCAGCGCCGGCAGCGGCGGCGGCGGCGAGACGGGACCGGTCACCGTCGAGGACGCCGCGTTCGTGGTCGCCCAGTTCGAGAACGGCGCCCTCGGCAGCATCGAGACCTCGCGCTTCGCGCCCGGTCGCAAGAACCACCACACCTTCGAGGTCTACGGCAGCGACGGCAGCATCACCTTCGATCTCGAGCGCATGAACGAGCTGCAGGTCTACTCGCGTCACGATCCCGAGCACATCCGCGGCTTCCGCACGGTGCTCGCCACCGAGAGCGTCCACCCGTTCGTGAGCGCCTGGTGGCCGCCCGGGCACGTGATCGGCTACGAGCACGCGTTCCATCATGCGGTCGTCGATTTCGTCCGAGCCATCACGGACGGCACCCCGGTGCGGCCGAACTTCGCCGACGGCCTGCGCGAGACACTGGTGCTCGAAGCGGCGCTCGCCGCCGCTGCCAGCGGTCGGCAGACGGACGTGGAGCCGGCGTGAAGACGTCCACGGGCACCGGCGCGATCGATGCGGCCTCGGCAGCGACGAGGTCGGTGTCGGGCACGATCGATCGTGCCAGCCCCGTGCCGTACTACCACCAGCTCAAGGAGCTGCTCCGCGACGAGATCCTGAGCGGTCGCTGGCCCGCCGGCACCCGCATCCCCTCGGAACCCGAGTTGTGCCGCACGCTGGACGTCTCCCGGACCGTCGTGCGGCACGCGCTCGGCGACCTGGAGCACGAACGGCTGCTACGCCGCCGCAAGGGCCTGGGCACCTTCGTGGCCGAGCCGAAGATCCGCGGCCGGCTGGTGCAGTCGCTCACGGGCTTCCACGAGGACATGCGTTCCCAGGGACGCTCCCCGCGGACGCGCGTGCTGCAGCAGCGGGTCATGCCGGCGGGCCGCACGGTGGCCGAGCACCTGCAGGTGGCACGCGGCAGCGACGTCGTGATGATCGAGCGCGTGCGCTCGGTCGACGACGAGACGATCGTGCACGTCACCACCTACCTCCCGCACGACCTGGTGCCGGGTCTGGCGACCGTCGACCTGGTCGACCGCTCGCTGTACGCCACCCTGCTCGCACGCTACGGGCTGCAGATCGACCACGGGCGCCGCATGCTCGAATCGATCGCCGCCACCGCGGACGTGGCCGAAAGGCTGGGTGTCGAGGTGGGCGAACCGCTCCTCTATCTTCGCAGCGTGACCTACCTGGCAAACGGCCGCGCCATCGAGTACTACGAGGCGCGCCACCGCGGCGACCGCAGCGTCCTCGAGGTCGACCTGGTTCGCGAAAGCTGACCCGAAGGAAACCCATGCCGAGCGTCTCCCGCCTCCCCGACACCATGACGGCCGTGCGCGTCCACGGACCCGGCGACCTGCGCGTGGAGCGCGTGCCGTTGCCGAGGCTGGAGAACGGTGACGTGCTGGTGCGGGTGGTCGTCGCCGGCGTGTGCGCCACCGACCGGAAGCTCGCGGCGCGCGGGGCCCCGGACGGCGCCGTGCGGGTCCTCGGCCACGAGATCGTCGGCGAGGTCGTCACCGCCGGGCACGCTGCGTGGCCACCGGGCACCCGCGTGGCCGTCGCACCCAACCTCGGCGAGGGAGCGTGCCCCGCCTGCTTGCGCGGCGCCACCAACCTCTGCCCCGATCACCGCGCGGTCGGCATCCACCTCGATGGCGGCATGGCCGACTTCGTGCGCGTGCCTCGGTCGGGTGTCGAGTCCGGTCACCTGCTGCGGCTCCCCGACGATCTCGCCGACCTCGACGCCGCGCTGCTCGAACCCCTGGCCTGTTGCGTCGAGGGGCTCGAGGCGAGCAGGCTGCGACCCGGCGAATCGCTCCTCGTGATCGCCGCCGGGGTGATGGGGCGCCTGCACGTGGTGGCCGGTCGGGCGCTGGGCGCCGGCACGATCGTCGTCGTCGACCGCAACGAGGGCCGGTTGGCGCATGCTCTTGCGTTGGGTGCCGACGTCGCGGTGCGCGCCGACGCCGACCTGATCGAAGCCGTGCAGACCGCGACCGACGGTCGGGGCGTCGATGTCGCCGCGGTCACGGTCGGCGACGCCAAGGCGGCCGCGACCGCCGTGGCGGCCCTGGCCCGCGAGGGGCGTCTCAACCTGTTCGCCGGCTTCGGCGCCGAAGGGGCTCCGCTGCCGCTCGACGCCAACGCCCTCCACTACCGCGGCTTGCGGGTCCTCGGCACCACCGGCGCCTCCAAACCGACGCTCGCGCGCACCCTGGCGCTGCTGCACCGCGGCCGGCTGAACCTGGACGGCCTCGTGAGCGCGGTTCGTCCCCTGTCCGAGGCGGTGCGCGCCTTCGAGGACGCGGGCAAGAGCGAACACGCCCGTGTGGTGCTCCGGCCCATGCCGGAGTGGACCGCATGAGCGCCGACCTCTTGCTCGGCGTCGACCTCGGCACCGGCGCGACGAAGGCCGCGCTCTACGACGTGGGCGGAGCGTTGCACGGCAGCGCCACGGTGCCCACCCGCTTGCACCGCGGCCCCGGCGGCCGCGTCGAGCAGGACCCCGCCGAGATGGAGGCGGAGGCGGCCGAGGCGATCCGGGGGGCGCTCGCGGCGGCCGGGGCCACGGGCGCCGACGTGGCGGCCTTGGCTTTCGACGGCCAGATGGCGGGCGTGATGTTCATCGACGAGGCGGGCGTGGCGGTCGGCACCTACGACTCGTGGCTCGACACCCGTTGCGCCCCCGACGTCGCGCGTCTGCGACCGCACACCGACCGCATCATGGCGCTGGGTGGCGGCTTCCCCACGTTCTCGGCCGGACCGAAACTGGGCTGGTGGCAGCGCGAACGCCCCGAGGCGATCGCGCGGGCGCGCGCGCTGGTGATGCCGAGCGCCTACCTCGCCGGTCGTCTCTGCGGACACACGGCCGACGACGCGTACGCCGACCCCACCTACCTCCACTTCTCGTGCCTGGCCGACACCGCCGCCGGCGCCTGGTCGCCCGAGCTGGTCGACCTGCTGGACGCGCCCGACCGGCTGCTGCCGCGCATCGTCGAGCCGACGACGGTGGTGGGCGAAGTGACGGCGGCGGCCGCGACGGCCACCGGGCTGCGTGCGGGCACGCCCGTGGCGGCGGGTTGCGGGGACACCGCCGCCGGACTCCTCGGCGCCGGAGTGGTCGACGTCGGCACCGCGCTGGACGTGGCTGGCAGCGCCTCGGTGCTGGCCGTTTGCGTGGCGGCGTTCCGACCTGACGTCGCGGAACGGACCGTGCTCACCGCCCGGACCGCGCTGCCGGCACGCTTCTACGCGCTCGGGTACGTGCAGGGCGGCGGCCTCAACCTCCGCTGGTTCCGAGACGCGTTCGCGCGTGACCTGCAGGCGCTCGGTGACGACGACGCCTTCGCCGCGCTCGAGGCGGAAGCGGCCGCGGTGCCTGCGGGCGCGGAAGGGGTGAGCTTCGCACCCCACCTCGGCGGACGCGTCACGCCCCACGATCCGCACCAGCGGGGCGCCTGGCACGGCTTCGGCTGGGCGCATGGACGCGGTCACCTCTACCGAGCGATGCTCGAAGCCGTGGCGTTCGAGTACGGCGTCTATCTGCAGCGCGTGCGAGCGCTGCACCCGGCGCTGGGGAACGTCGCCGTGCGCGCCGTGGGCGGCGGCGCCAGGTCGGCCCTTTGGGGCCAGATCAAAGCCGACGCGCTGGCCGCCCCCTATCGGCCCCTGGCACGTCAGGAGGGCGGGGCGCTCGGGTGCGCGCTGCTCGCCGGCCAGGCCGTCGGACTGCTCGACGCCGCCGAGGCGGCCACACGCTTCAACCGCGTCGAGCCCGGGGCCGATCCCGAGTCCGAGCGCAGCGCCCTCTACGCCGGGCGTCAGGACGGCTACCGGTCGCTGCTGGCCGCCGTCGCGCAGCATGCTCCGGACGAGGGTGTGGCGTGAGTGGGGCGCCGCCCCCGTCTGGCACCGGGGCCGAGAGGACGCGGTGGCGGGTCGTGGCCACGGCGCGCGCCTTCTGCGCCACGGACGGACCCCACCAGGCGCTGCTGCGCGACGCCGGCATCGACCTGGTCCTGGCCGCCGGCAGTGCCCCGCTCGCGGCGCCGGCTTTGGCCGCGCTCGCCAGCGACGCCGACGGCCTGCTCTTGGGGCTCGACCAGTGCGACGCCAGCGTGTTCGCCGCCGCCCCGCGGCTGCGCGTCGTCTCACGCTTCGGCGCCGGCGTGGACCGCGTCGACCTGGCGGCCGCCGTCCGCCACGGCGTCACCGTCACGAACACGCCTGGGGCGAACACGGTGGCGGTGGCGGAGCTCACGCTCGCGCTCGCTCTGAGCTTGGCGCGCGACCTGCCGGCCGCCATCGCGACGGTGCGGGGCGGCGGCTGGAACCGGGGGCGCGGCTGGGAACTGGCCGGCAAGACGCTCGGCCTGGTCGGCTTGGGGCGCATCGGTCGGGCCGTGTCCGAGCGCGCGGCGGCCTTCGGGATGCGCGTGATCGGCCACGATCCCTACGCGGCCGACGTCCCCGGCGTCGAGCGGGTCGCACTGGACGAACTCTGGTCGGCTGCGGACGTGATCAGCCTCCACGTCGGCCTCGACGACACCACGCACCATCTGGTCGACGAGGCGGTGCTGGCGCACCTGCGCCCCCACGCCGTCCTGATCAACACGTCGCGTGGGGGACTCGTCGACGAGGCGGCGTTGGCACGCGCGTTGGCCGGCGGGCGGTTGGCAGGCGCCGCCTGCGACGCCTTCGACCTCGAGCCGCCGCGAGGCAGCCCGCTCCTCGAGCTTCCCAACTTCATCCCGACGCCCCATCTCGGCGCCGCCACCGCCGAGGCAGCTCAGCGCATGGGGATGGCGGCTGCCCACAACGTCCTCGCCGTCCTCACGGGGCGCGGGGCGGCGGACGTGGTGGCGGCACCATCTGCCAGGAGGTCCCGATGACGTACGTCGAACCGCTCTCGCGCCAGGTGCGACTCTCCGACGGCACCATCCCCGACGCCGACGCCGTCCAGGTCCGCCACCTGCGCGACCTGCGTGGCCTGTTCGCCGACCGCGAGGCGGAAGCGGCGGCGCTCGCCGACGACCCGCTCGTCTACCAGGTCTACGACGCCGCCGACCTCCCCAAGCGCGACGGGCACCTGCTCTTCTCCACCACCGTGATCCAGCCGGGTCGTGTGGGCAACGAGTACTTCATGACCAAGGGGCACTTCCACGCCCGCGCCGACCGTGCGGAGCTCTACTACGGGCTCTCGGGCGAGGGACTGCTGTTGCTGCAGACACCCGAGGGACGCGTCGAGTCGCTGCCGATGACGGCCGGGACCGCCGCCTACGTGCCACCGTTCTGGGGCCACCGAACCGTGAACACCGGTCCCGCGACCTTCGTGTTCCTGGCCACCTACCCGGCGGACGCGGGCTACGACTACGGCACGATCGCCCGCGACGGCTTCGCGGCGCGGGTGGTCGCCGGTCCGGACGGTCCTCGCGTCGTTCCGAACCCTTCGTACGCGCCCGGCGGCGCCGGTTAGGAGTCCCATGGAGACCGTCCCGCCCACCGCCTGCACACGTCCCACCCTCTACTTCATCGGCGTCAGCACCACCCGCTCGTCGATCATGCAGGTGTTCCCTCGCTGGGCCGAGGTGCTGGGCATCGACGCCGACATCCGTGGCTACGACGCTGCGCTCCACGCGCCCGCCGATGTGTACCGCACGATCGTCCGTCACCTGCGCGAGGACCAGTGGGCCCGCGGCGCACTGGTCACCAGCCACAAGATCGACCTGCTGGACGCCAGCCGGGACCTCATCGACGAGCTCGATCCCTACGCGCGCATCTGCGGCGAGGTGTCGTGCCTCTCGAAGCGCGACCGCCGCCTCATCGGGCACGCCAAGGACCCGATCACGTCCGCCGCGGCGTGGCGCGCCTTCGTGCCGCGCGGCCATTTCGCGGGCGAGGCCGAGGTCCTCTGTCTCGGCGCCGGTGGGTCCGCGGTGGCCATCAGCGTGGCCTTGGCCGGCTTCGAACGTCCCGCCGACCGACCCCGCGCGATCACCTTCGTCAACCGCGGTGCGGAGCGACTCGAGCACCTGCGCAGCGTCCATGCGAACCTCGACACCGACATCGCCTTCCGCTACGTGGTCGATGACGACCCCGAGGCCAACGACGAGAGGATGCGGAGGATGCCGCCGGGGTCGATGGTCATCAACGCGACCGGCATGGGCAAGGACAGCCCGGGCTCGCCCATCACCGATGCGGGCGTCTTCCCCGAGCATGGCCTCGTGTGGGAGCTCAACTACCGCGGCGATCTGGTGTTCCTGGAACAGGCGCGGCGCCAGGCGGCCGGGCGCGACCTGACCATCGAAGACGGCTGGGTCTACTTCGTGCACGGCTGGAGCTCGGTCGTGGCCGAGGTGTTCGATCTCGAGCTCGACGCCGAGCGCTTCGCCGCCCTCGATCGTGCCGCTTCGTCGCTGCGGCCGGCGTGAGCGCCGTGCGCCTAGGCGTCAACACGTTCATCTGGCGCTCGCCGTTCGGCACCGAGCACGACCTGGACCTCGTCGACCTGGCCGCCGACCTCGGCGCGGAGACCTTCGAGCTGGCGGTGGAGGACCCCGACTTGGTCGAGGCCCGCCCGCTGGCGGCGGCGTTGCACCGGCGCGGCCTCCACCCCGTCGTGTGTGGCGCCTACGGGCCGGGTCGCGACGTGGGCGACCCGGACCCGGCCGTGCGCGCATCGACGCTCGCCTACGTCGCCCGGCTGGTCCGGCTGGCCGAGGCGCTGGGAGCGGACGTCGTGGCGGGACCGGCCTACGGCTCGGTGGGTCTGGCACGGGCGCTGCCCGCAGCGGAACGCCGCGCCGAGCGCGAACGGGTGGTGGCGTCGCTGCGGCAGGCCGCGGAAGACGCCGCCGCCCACGGTGTCCGGTTGGCGCTCGAGCCCCTGAACCGCTTCGAAACCGACCGCATCAATACCGTGGAACAGGGTGTGCGGCTGTGCGAGGAGGTGGACCACCCGGCGGTGGGCCTTCACCTCGACACGTTCCACCAACACCTCGAGGAGCGCGACAGCGGCGCCGCGGTCCGACAGGCCGCCGCGGCCGGGCGCCTCTTCCACGTCCACGCGTGCGAGAACGACCGCGGCGTGCCCGGCCGCGGCCAAGTCGCCTGGAACTCGGTGGCGACGGCGCTGCGCGACGTCGGCTACGACGGCGACGTCGTGATCGAGTCCTTCACGCCGGCGGTCACCAGCATCGCCGCCGCGGTCTGCCTGTGGCGCCCGGTGGCCCCTGACCAGGACACCATCGCGCGCGAAGGCCTGCTGTTCCTGCGCCGCCTGCTCGCCCCGTGAACCGGCGCCCGATCGTCTTCGTCCACGGCTACTCGGCCGACGGGCGCGCCTTCGGGACGTGGCGACGCATCCTCGAGGCGCGGGGCCACGACCCGGACGACCTGCTCGTGTGCAGCTACGTCTCGCTCGTCCACGAGGTCACGCTCAAGGACCTGGCCGAAGCCTTCGACCGGGCCCTGGCCGCGCTCCCGCGGCTCGCCGGCGGCGGCAGCTTCGACGCCATCGTCCACTCGACCGGCATGCTGGTCGTGCGCGCCTGGCTGGCCGCAGACCCGGCTCGCCGTCGCCGTCTGGCGCACCTGGTCGGGCTCGCGCCGGCGACGTTCGGCTCGCCCCTGGCCCACAAGGGCCGTGGCTGGCTGGGCGCGATGGTGAAGGGCAACCGGGAGCTCGGCCCGGACTTCTTCGCCGTGGGGGACGAGGTCCTCGACGGGCTGGAGCTCGCCAGTCGCTTCACCTGGGACCTGGCGCACGCCGACCTCATCGGTGCCGAACCGCGCTACGGCGCCGGCCCCGGCACCCCTTACCCCTTCGTCCTGTGCGGCGTGGAGCCCTACCGCGGGCTCGCCTCGGTCGCGCACGAGAACGGCACCGATGGAGCCGTCCGCCTCGCGGGCGCAGCCATGAACTCGCGCAAGATCACGCTCGACCTGACCCTCGACGTCGACGGGGGACGCGCCCAGGAGCGCACGATCACGGCCGACTGGTCGACCCCGGACGCCCCACTGATCGCCGTCGCCGGCGTCAACCACGGGTCGATCCTGAGCGCGCCCCCGGCATCCCTGGTCGAGCGCGTGACCTCGGCGTTGGCGGTGGCGTCCCCCCAGGCGTACGCCGACTGGCACGAGGCGGCCGCCGCGGGCTCCGCGGCTGCGCTCGCGCGCTCCGACGTCGGTACCTGGCAGCAGTTCGTCTTCCGGGTGGTGGACGAGCGCGGCGACGGCGTGCGCGACTACTTCATCGACTTCATCCAGCGCCCGGCCGGTGCCCGCAAGTGGCGCCATCTCGACGACGTCGAGATGCACGTCCACCCCTACGCACGTGACCCCAGCCTGCGCTGCTTCCACGTGAACCTCGACTCGTTCACGCTCGCAGCGGGCACCACCTTGGGGGTGCGCCTGATCGCTTCCTCGGGGACGCACCGCCTCGACTACCGCGGCTACTCGAGTGACGGGATCGCCATGCTCGCCGGCATCGAGTCACCGGCCGAGACCCGCGCCTGGACGGCCGCCATCGACCTGGCCGCGCTCACGCGCATCAGCTTCTTCTACCCGTTCACCACGACGCTCGTCGAGATCCGCGTGGACCGCACCGTCCCGGCCGGCAACGGCTCACGCGACGTGTTGTGGTTCGCCGGCGACGAGCCCACGTAAGGATCGCCCGCGGCGGTCGGCGCTCAGCGCGCCGCGCTCCACGGTCCGTGCTCAAAGAGCCGCGCTCAGCGGGCCGCGCGTGCCCGGTACCACGCGACGGTTCGGGCCAGGCCGACGTCGAGCGGTGTCGCGGCCACGCCGAACGTCCGCTCGAACCGGCCGCCGTCGACCACGAACGGCCGCATGAACTGGTCTCGCATCTCGACCATCTCGCGGGCGGCGGGGACGAAGAGCCCGCCCAGACGCAGCATCCCGGGGCCCATCAGGCTCGGTCGGGTCGAGGCGCCGGGGACGAGCGCGACCGCCGCCGCCAGCATCTCCCCTTGGGTCCGCGCCGGCGCGTGTGGCGCGATCCAGGCCTGGCCGGGCGCCTCGGGCCGGACGCCGAGTTCGACCAGCGCCCGGCCCACGTCTTCGACGTAGGCGAGCGCGTGCGGTGCGTCGAGGACGCCGACCACCTGCGGGCGTCGCCCGGACACCAGCGGACCGAACAGACGCTCGCCCCAGAGGGAATCGGTGACGCCGGGACCGTAGTAGTCGCCGGAACGCAGAGCGGTGGTCTCGACGAGGCCGGCGGCATGCGCCGCCTGCACCTGATCGGCCAGGCGGCGACGCAGCTCGCCCTTCTTCGACGCCGGAGCGATGCGGGTCGTCTCGCTGATGGGACCGCTGCTGTCGTACATGTAGAGGTTCTCGACCGAGACGTAGCGGGCACCATGGGCGCGCGCCGCGGCGAGCGCCCCCTCCTGCAGCGCCGGGAACAGCTCGTGCCAGCGATGGTAGGGCGGGTTGACGACGCTGTAGACGACGTCGGCGCCGCGCGTGGCCGCGATCGCCTGCGCTTCGTCGCTCACGTCGGCGCGCTCGAGCGGCACCACCTCCGGCAGCAGCGCGGGCCGGCGGCCGCTGCGGTTCACCGCGCGCACGCGCGAGCCGCGGGCCACCAGCGTGCGCGCGGTCCAACACCCCACCGGACCGGTACCGAGCACGACGTGGAGCGCCGTCGCGACGGTGGGCTCGGTCGTGCCCACGGGCTTCGTGCCAGGGGGATCGCTCATGGTCGACCTCCTCGGTGTCGGCGGCGGTGGCCGCACCTGGTCGATCAGACCACGGCGCGGCGGTAGCCGCTGCGCCGTCCGGCGGGCGGGACAGGGACGCACGACCGTTGACGGTGCGGAGGCGCGGCACCTACCGTCACCTGGCGCAAGGTCGCACGTGCGTGACGTGCGCGTTCGCTCCCTGGAGGTCTCTCCATGACCACGCCGCCGACGGGCGCCTACTGGCAAGGCCCGCGCATCCGGCTCCGTCCCATGCATCGCGACGACGTCACGCTGTGGCTGAAGGAGGAGCAGGAGGACGCCGAGGCGACGTTCTTCCTGAACGCCGGCATGCCCCTGCCGAAGTCGTGGCACGACGCCGAAGACTTCGCGAACCGCTACGCCGACTTCGGGAGCCGCGACGAGCGCCTCATGTTCTCGATCGAGACGCTGGACTCGGACCTGGTCGGCGGCATGAACCTGCACTCGATGGACCTGAAGAACGGCACGTTCCAGACCGGGTCGCGCATCTACCGCGCCTTCCGGGGTCGTGGGTACGGCCTCGAAGCCAAGCTGCTCGTGCTGCGCTACGCCTTCCACGAGTTGCGCTACCAGAAGTACGAGGTGCGCTGCGCCGCCGACAACGACGCCATGGTGCGGCACATGGCGCGCTTGGGAGCGGTCCTCGAAGGCCGCATCCGCCGCCACGTCTTCACCCGCGGCGCCTTCGTCGACGAGCTCGCGTACGGGCTCCTGCGCGAGGAGTTCGAGGCGCGCCACGGCGGGATCGCCCCGACCGCCGCCGTCGCGGAGGAAGCCTAGCCGCCGGCCAGGTAGCCCAGCGCGATCGCGAGCACCGTGAACACGCCGAAGCCGAGCTCGCGGAAGCCGATGACCTTGGCAGCACGCGGCGCACGACGCTCGGACACGCCCCACAGCGCACGCCCCGTCAGCACGACGTAGGCGACCAGCGCCAGGGCGGGCACCCACCCCAGGACGACGGCGCCCGCCACCGCCACGAGGGCGACCGCATGGCTGATCCACACCGGGGCGCGCGCGGCGTTCTGCTTCCGCTCGAGCCGCAGACGCGTGCGGACGTAAAGGATCGATGGGACCGTCCGCGCCGCCAGCAGCCCCCACAGCACGAGCGCGGGGACGAGGGTCCAGCCGCCCGCCAGGGCCACGCTGGCGACGAGCGCCCCCATCGCGAGCGCGCCGGCGACCTCGGGCACCACCTGCCGACCCTGGTTCCGGGCGTCGTAGACCAGCTGCACGATCACCCAGGGCACCGCCAGCAAGACCGGCCACAACACGCTGACCGTCCCCGCCCACAGCAGCGCGAGCGCCCCGGCGGCGCCGAGCACGACCCCGTAACCGGCAGCCCAACGCCAGGCGATGACGGTCCGCGGGTACCGCCGGCCCCGTCGCGCGTCGGCGAGCGCCAAGCTGAGCGGGGTTTGCAAGAGGAGCGCCGCGAGCGCCGCGACGACGAAGGCGACGCCCGCGACCGACGGCGCCAGCAGCAACCCCAGGAGCGCGGGCTCGAGCAGGAAGCCCCACGCACCGTGTTCGATGGGGAGGGCGATCTTTCGGATGGAGACACGGGCCGTGGTCGTCACGCGCTCCATGGTGCCATCGTGGGCAGCGGGGCATCGGGACCTCGGTCCCCGGGACCGCAACCGGCGGCCTCCCCGCAGTGGGCGTCACGCGTCCCCGGCGGCGCTGGTCATCGGCTTCTCGTGGCCACCGCGCGGCGCCGTATCGTGGACGCACGATGGCCGGCGCGCAGCGGGATGCCCCCAGCGCACGCCCACGACCGTCACCCGCCCGTCGGTCGTGGCGGGCCCTGTCGCTGGCGGCCGTCCTCGTGGCCGGCAGCGCCTACCTCGCCTGGTCGATCGACCACGACGCCCGCCAACGGGTCGCCGACCACGCCCGCACCGTCCGCGCCACCGCCGCTGCGCTCGAGACGAACCTGGACGCCCTGACCGCCGACGCCGCCGGCGGGACCGGTGGTGATCGCTGGCGCCGGTACCTCACGACGGCGCTGCTGCTCGACCCGAGCTGGAGGTCGGTGGCGCTCTACGGTTGGGACGGCGTGGAGCCCATCCTGCTGGCGCAGGTGCGCTCGGCGCGCTCGGCGGGGACCCAACCGCTGGCACCCTTCGAACGCGACGCCGTGGCAGGGCAGTTCCGCACGCCGGGCTTGCGGGTCCTCGATCACGGGCGCGAGGGGGTGCTCACGGTGGCGCCGGTCCTCCGCTCGCGGGACGGTGGGGTGGTGGGTGTGATCGCCGTCAGCGCCGAGCCGCCCGACGCCGAGGGCGCGCGCCTCGCCGCCGTGTGGCCGCCGGTGGCGGTGACCGGCGCCCTGCTGCTCGTGCTGTGGAGCGCGTTCGGCGCCGCCCCCGTCTGGATCGCGCTGGCCCTCACCGTCGCCGCCACCCACGTGGCGTTCGTCCGCGAACGCGATCAGACCGCGGCCGCGTTCCGGGCCATGGCGGACGAACCCCTCACGCAGGTGCAGCGGACCGTCACCGAGCTGGGTCGACGCGAGCTCGAGGCGCTGGCGCACTTCTTCATGCTCACCGACGACATCACCTACCAGGAGTTCCTCGACTTCGCCGAAGGAACCGACCACGATGGGGTCATCTCGCTCTGGACCTGGGTCCAGACGCTGCGGCCGACCGAGGCGAGCGGTCCGCTCTCGATCCGCGAGACCACCGCCGTGTGGTCGATCGACGCGAACGGCGAACCGATGCCCGTCATCCCTGGCCCCGTCCACTACCCGGTCACCTACGTGGCGCCGCGTGCGGGTAACGCCGCGCTGGACGGCTTCGACCTCGGCTCCGAAGCCCGCGCGCGGGCGGCGCTGACGACCGCCGCCGCCACCGGTCGCACCACCGCGAGCGAACCGCTGCGGCTGCCCCACGACCCCGCCGGCACCTCGCACGTCCTGGTCGCACGCCCCGTCGTGCGCATCGGGGTGGCTCCCATCGAGGGCTTCGTCGCCTTCGCCCTGCCGTTCGACGCGCTCCTGTCGGCGGCCGTGCGGCGCGAGAGCGCGGCCGCCGTCCTGACGACGCTCGGGTTGGCCCACGTGACGCCGCAGGGGACGCTCGAGCCGGTGGCGGCCGGCGGCCCACCCGCCACCGACCGACCGCGGCTCGTCACCCGCCGCCCCATGTTCGCGTTCGGCCAGAGCTACGTGACCACCGCGCGGGCGACCCCCGCCTTCCTGGCGCTCAACGCCAGTCGAACGCCCTGGTGGACGCTGCTCCTGGGCAGCCTCGTGACCGCCTCGCTGGCCGCCACCTTGTGGCTCACGCGCGACCGGCGCGCGGAACTCGAGCGGCAAGTGGCGGCGCGCACGACCGAGCTGCGCGAGAGCGAGAGCCGCTTCCGCGCCTTCGCCGAAGCGGCGCCGCTGGGGATCCTCCTCCTCGACGAGCGGGACCGGATCCGGTACGTCAACCGGGCCTTCGTGGAGCTCTTCGGCTACGGCGCCGCCGAGCTCCCCGACCTGAGCACATGGGTGGAGCGGACGACCTCCGCTCCCGTCGAGCGCGAGGGCGTGAGCACGGTCCTGCGCGCCGCGCTCGAGGAGACCCGCGCCTCGGGGGTGGCCGCCCACCCGGTCGAGGTCGTCGTCACCTGTCGTGAGGGTCGGGTGCGGGTCGTCGAGTGTCGCGCCGCCTCGATCGGCACCCTCGACGCCGTCCTGATGCAGGACGTGACCGATCGTCGGGTGGCCGAGGACAGGCTGGCGCGCATCGCCCACTACGACGTGCTCACGGGCGTCCCCAACCGGCGTCTGTTGGCCGACCGCCTGCGCCAGGCGATCGCGCACACCGACCGCACGGGTCGGCCGCTGGCCGTGCTGATGCTCGATCTCGACGAGTTCAAGCCGGTCAACGACCGGTACGGCCACCAGGTGGGCGACGAACTGCTCATCGAGATCGCGCGCCGCTTGCGGGGGGTGGTGCGCGCCGAAGACACGGTGGCGCGTCTCGGAGGCGACGAGTTCGTCCTGTTGGCCGGCGACCTGGAGGGCCAGGACGAGGGCGCGCGTCTGGCCGAGCGCGTGTTGCGCGCGCTCGAACGTCCGCTCGACCTCCAGGGTCGCGTCCTACGCGTGGGCGCGAGCGTCGGACTGACGCTCTACCCGGCCGACGACGTCGATGGCGAGACGCTGCTCAAGCACGCCGATCAGATGATGTACCGGGCCAAGACCACCGGCCGTGGCCGCTACGTGGTCTTCGATCCCGAGGGGCAGCCACCCACGGGACGCCTCCGCGAACGTGCGTCGCGCGTCGCCGACGCGCTCGAGACCGGCGAGTTCCGGCTCCGCTACCAACCTCAGGTCGACCTGCGGACGGGCGAACTGCTGGGGTTCGAGGCCTTGGCTCGCTGGCAGCACCCCGAGCGCGGCCTGCTGGCACCGAGCGAGTTCCTGCCGCACGTGCTCCGCGGACCGCTGGCCGTCGCGTTCGGCATGTGGTCGATCGACGGCGCGCTGCGCCAGATGCAGCACTGGCAGCACGAAGGGGTCACGTTCGGCCCGGGCGTGACGATCGCCGTCAACGTGGCCACGGCGTTCCTCGACGACGAGGAACTGCTGCCGTGGCTCCGTACCCGGCTCGGGGAGCACCCCGACCGAGGCGCCGGCGGCTTGCAGCTCGAGATCGTCGAGTCGATGGCGATCGACGACGCCCGCCGCTTGGCGGCCGTCATGGCGCACTCCCGCGAGCTGGGGGTGCGCTTCGCGCTCGACGACTTCGGGACGGGGTACGCCACGCTCGTGAACATCCGCGCGCTCCCGGTCGATCGCCTCAAGATCGACCAGACCTTCGTGACCGGCATGCTCGCCGATCCCGAGGACCTGAGCATCGTCGAGAACGTGCTCCAGCTCGGCCTCGCGCTCGGCCGCGAGGTCGTCGCCGAGGGGGTCGAGAGCCGGGAGCACGCGGCGCTATGGCGCAGGCTGGGTGGCCGTGCCGCGCAAGGGAACGCCATCGGGGCGCCGCTGGCGCCGGCCGCGGTGCCCGCCTGGCTCGACGGTTGGCGCCGCGAGGCGTCGTGGCGGACCCTCGACGAGGACGGCACGGGCTTCGAAGCGACCGCCCGACGGACCGCCGCCACGCTGCACGCGGCCTGGTACGACGCCGTTCGCGAGGAGTTGCGGCATCCGGAGACCGCCGCGCGTGCGGCGCTCGGTCGGGACGGCTGCGGCTTCGGCCGTTGGTACCGCGGGCGCGGTCGGGTCCGCTATGCCGACAGCGCCGGCTTCGTGCGGCTCGGCGAACGCCACGACCACGTCCACGCGCTCGGCGACGCCCTCTTGGCCGACCTCGACCACGGCGACCCGACGCTCATCGGCCGACGCGCGTCGGCGCCCACCGCGGCGGACCTCGAGCGCGCCGAAGCGGCGTTCGGAGCGGCGTTGCGGGACCTGGCGGACGTGCCGGAGCGACGCGAGCCGTAGGATGCATCGATGCCCGACGACAGCACGGCGATGGACCACGTGCGCCACTTGGCCGGATCGATCGGCCCGCGCGGCACCGGCACGGCGGGCGAGCGCGCGGCCGCCGAACACGCCCGCCGGCATCTGACCGACCTCGGCCTCGACGTCCACGTCGAGCCGTTCGCGGCGCCCGCCTCGGGCTGGCGCGGCTTCGCGATCGCAGCCGCCACGGCGTTGGCGGCCACCGCCGCGTTCGTGTTCGGCGGCCGCCTCGGGGCCGCCCTCGGCGGCGCGGTCCTCATCGTCGCCACCGTCTCGGTCTTTCTCGAGATGTACTTCCGACCCAACCCCCTGCGGGCCCTGGTGCCCCGCTGCGAGAGCCGCAACGTCTGGACGCGCCTGCGTCCCGCCGAGGCGCCCGCCGCTCGGGTCGTGCTCGTCGCACACCTCGACACGCACCGCACGCCGTGGGCCTTCCGGTCGCCCGCCCGGCTGACGCTGTTCCGCGTGACGACGGCGGTCGGCATCGTGTCGTTCGTGCTGGGCGCGGCGCTGTTCGTCGCCGGTGCGCTGGTCGACCTGGGGGCGTGGCGGTGGACGGCCGCGCCCCTCGCACCGGTCTACGCGTTGGTCCTGGCCCTGACGTGGCCCACGGACCGGACGCCCTACACCGCGGGCGCGAACGACAACGCCAGCGGCGTGGGCGTCGTGTTGAGCCTGGCGACCCGGTTGGCGAACGCCCCGCTGGCGCGCACGGAGGTCTCCGTCGTGCTGAGCGGCGCCGAGGAGGTCGGCTCCTACGGTGCGCAGGCGTTCGTGGCCCAGCATCGCCGCGAGCTCGCCGACGCCCGCGTCGTCTCGATCGACAACGTCGGCGGCCGCGGGACCGGACCGTGCTTCACCACCGTCGAGGGCATGGTGTGGCCGTTGCGTCCCGATGGGGGCCTGCTCGCCCATGCCCGCGGCGTGGCGGCGGAGCGCACCGACCTCGGCGCGTACGAGCGTCCCTACACCACCTTGCACACCGACGCCACGTGCTTCATGGCCGCCGGGGTGCGCTCGCTGTCGTTCGTGGGACTGACGCCGGCTGGCGTGATCCCCGACTGGCACACGGTGCACGACGTCGTGGAGCGGGTCGACCCGGAGGCGGTCGCGCGCGTCGAAGCGTTCGTCTGGGCTTTGCTGCACCGGATCGACGCCGCGGCGGGCCGACGTACGGCGCGCCCCACGCCCGACCCCGCGACCGCATAGCCTGGATCCGAGGAGGCGCCATGACCGATGAACGAGCGTTCCCCATCGAAGAAGGTGCGTGCGTGATGTGCCACGAGCGCCCCGCGGAGGTGTACGGGCTCGTGTGCGGTCCCTGCCAGGCGGCGATCGACGCCGATGAGCCCTGGACTCACGCCCATCCGGAGGTCCTGACCGGGCTGCGCGACCTCGAGGAGGCCGACGATCGCGTCATCCCCTGAGCCCGCACCGGTCCTCACCGTGACCCTGAACCCCACCGTCGACGAGATCACGTCCGTCGACCAGGTGGTCGCCGAGCGCAAGCTACGGTGCGAAGCCCCGACCTTCGACCCCGGCGGCGGGGGCATCAACGTGGCGCGCGTGGTGGTCGAACTGGGGGGGCGGGCGAGCGCGTGCTGGACGCGCGGCGGGCCCGCCGGCACGCGCCTCGCCGCGCTGCTCGAGGCGGCCGGCCTCGACCATCGCGCCGTCCCGATCGCGGGCGACACGCGCCAGCACCTGATCGTCTTCGAGCGGAGCAGCCGGCGCCAGTTCCGCTTCGGGTTCCCGGGACCGCAGCTCGCAGAGGACGAGATCGAGGCCTGCCTCGAGGTGGTGCGAACGGCCGTGCCCGCACCCGCCTACCTGGTCCTGAGCGGCAGCCTGCCGGCGTCCGCCGCCGAGGACCTCTATGCCCGCTTCGTGCGCGCGGCGCCTGGCGCGTGCCGGGTGGTGCTCGACACGAACGGGACCGCCTTGGCGCACGGCCTGACCGCCGGTGTCTACCTGATCAAGCCGAACCTCCGCGAGCTCGGCGAGCTGGCAGGCGTGCCGCTCGAAGGCGAGGACCAGGTCCGCGACGTCGCCCGACGGCTCATCGACACGGGCCGCGTGGAGGTGGTGGTGACGTCGCTGGGCGCCGCCGGCGTGATGGCCACCACCCGCGACCACCATTGGCACGTGCGGGCGCCGACCGTGAAGCCGCGGAGCGCCGTGGGGGCCGGCGACAGCCTGGTGGGCGGCGTCGTGTTCGGCCTGGCGCGCGGTTGGCCGCTCGTGGAGGCGATCCGGTACGGCGTCGCGGCCGGCTCGGCGGCGGTCCTCACACCGGGCACCGAACTCTGCCGGCGCGAGGACGTGGAGCGGTTGTACCGGGGGATGGGGCCGGCCGAAGGCGACCGAGCGGGCGCACGCGGGCACGCCGGCGCGTAGCGCGCCGGCGGCCGTTCAGGTCGCCACCCGACCGCCGTCGATCAACAGCCCCACGCCGGTCGTGAACGACGACATCGCCGACGCCAGGTAGAGCACCGTCCAGGCGACCTCGTCCGGGGTGCCCATCCGACCGATCGGGGTCGCGGCACGCCACCCGGCCTCGACGTGCCGGGGGTCCGCCGCGAGGTCGAGGTTGCGCCGGTTCATGTCCGTGTCGATGACACCTGGGCAGATGGCGTTGACGCGGACGCCGCGGGCGGCGTACTCGATCGCGAGCACGCGCGTGAGCGACATGATCGCGCCCTTCGACGCGGCGTACGAGACGTTGCCACCGACGTTGGCGAAGGCGCTCACCGAGGCGTTGTTGACGATCGTCCCGCCGTTCGCCTCGAGGTGGGGCAGGGCGTGCTTGCAGCCGAAGAAGGTGCCCTTGAGGTTGACGCCGAGCACCCGGTCGAAGAGCGCCTCGTCGACGTCGACCGAGGGTGTCACCGGCTGCTCGATGCCGGCGTTGTTGAACACGGTGTCGAGCCGGCCGAACGCCGCCACCGTCTCCGCGACGAGGCGCTCGACGTCGGCCTCCACCGCGACGTCGGTGCGCACCGCGTGGACCCGGTGCCCCTCGGCCTCGAGCTCCTGGGCGAAGGCGCGGAGCGACGTCTCGTCGACGTCGCCGAGACCGATGGCGGCGCCTTCGAGCGCGAAGCGTCGGGCGGTGGCGCGCCCGATCCCGTGGGCGGCCCCGGTGACGAGCGCCACCCGCCCTTCGAACCATCCTGCTGGTGTGCTCGACATCGTGGTGACCTCCCGGAGGGCCCCTGCCGGGGCCGATCGGGGTCCACGCTATCGCACACCCAGCGCCGCTCCGCGGGTGCGCCCGGCCGCGTCGCAAGGCGCCTACCACACGCCGCGCGGGCGTGAACGGCTGCCCGGAGGGGCCTCCGGGGACGCCCATGGTCCACACGCGGGCCCGCGATAGACTCCCGGGTTGCGACACGGCGAGGCCTGGATCGAACCACCGGGGGTTCGACGTCGCCGTGTCCTCTCGTCCGGGCCGCGACCCGGAGAAGGTGGTGGCATGACCCTCACACGAACCCTCCTGCTCTCGTTGACGTTGACGCTGCTGGGCGGCGCCTTGGCGCAGACGCCCGACGACGACACCCTGGTGATCGCTCAAGCGAGCGACGCCCAATCGCTCGATCCCTCGAGCATCTCCTCGATCGCCGCCGACAACCTGGCCAAGCACCTGTGGGCCAGCCTCCTCGAGATCACGCCGGAAGGCGACATCGTCCCCTACCTCGCCGAGAGCTACGCGGTCTCCGAGGACGGCACCGAGCTCACCTTCACGCTGCGTGAGGGCCTGACCTGCGAAGGCGGCGAGCCGCTGACCGCCGAGGACGCGGCCTACACGTTCGAACGCGCCGCCGACCCGGCCAACGCCTTCACCGGCAACACGCCCGGCTTCATCTTCAACAGCCTCGGCTACCAGGGCGTCCGGGTCGACGACGAGCTCACCTTCACCGTGCTCACCGATGAGTACTCGGCGATCGCGCCGGGCCTGATCGCGGAGGTCCGGATCCACTGCAAGGACGCCTACGAGGCGATGACGCTCGACGAGGCCGCGGCTTCGCCGGTCGCGTCGGGCCCGTACCGCCTCACCGAGTGGACGCGCGACGACCGTCTGGTCATGGAGCGCAACCCCGAGTTCGACCTGCGCGAAGTGGGCTTCGATCGCATCGTGTGGCGCGTCATCCCCGAGGCCAGCACCCGCGCCGCCGAGCTCATCGCCGGCAACGTCGACATCGCCGACGCCATCGCACCCGACCAGGTCGCCGCCGTCAACGCCTCCTCGACCGCCGAGGTGATCGCCGTCCAGGGCACCAGCCGCGTGTTCCTCGGCTTCAACATGGGTGCGGCCTTCGACGACGTCGAGGGGGGCGCCCAAGCGATCCGCGACACGGACGTGCGCGTGGCGCTGCAGTACGCGGTCGACGTGCCCACGATCTGCGCCACCCTGCTCAACACCGAGTGTGAGCGCGCGACCGGCATGGTCAACCCGCCCAACGACCACCCCACGCTCGAGCCCTACCCCTACGACCCGGAGACCGCCGAGCGGCTGCTCGACGAAGCCGGGTACCCGCGCGGCGAGGACGGCGTGCGGTTCCGCCTCACCATCGAGGTCCCCAGCGGCCGGCCGTACACCGATCCCGCCTTCGTGATCGCCCAAGCCTTCAGCGACATCGGCGTCGAGACCGACGTCGAGACCCAGGATTTCGGCTCGGTGTTCGTCCCGGCGCTCATCGGCAAGACGGCCGGACCGGCGTTCATGATCGCCTCGGGCGGCGCCATCTGGAACGCCCAGTACGACATGGCCGACCTGCGTGAGCCCGACGGGGCCACGAACTACGTGAGCTGGACCAACCCCGACTGGTTCGGTGGCTGGGACCGACTCGCCGCGACCCGCGATCCCGCCGAACAGACGGCGATCGTGAACGAGATGCTCGAGACGTTCTACGCCGATCCGCCGTGGCTGACGCTCTACTTCCAGCCGCTGTACTACGGCGTGTCCGAACGCATCGACTGGGAGCCGCGCCGCGACGCGCGCATCCTGGTCGCGCCCGCGCAACTGCGCTGAGCGCTGACCCGATCGGCGGGGACCTCGGCCCCCGGCCGATCGGCGCTATCTTGACACCCCGCGTATCCCCTCGGCCTCGACCCCCTCGTCCTCGACCCCTCGTCGCCACCACCTTGCCGGAGGCCCCATGCCCGCCGACCCGACCCCCGTTCCCCTGACGTCCGACGCCTTGTACGACCTGACCTTCGTCTCCGACCCGCAGGTCTCCCCCGACGGGCGCCGCATCGCCTCGGTCCACACGCGACCCGTGCGCGGCGAGCCGCCCGTGTACGCCAGCCGCGTCCACCTGACCGACACCGACACCGGCGCGGACGCACCGTTCACGCAGGGCCCTGGCCAGGACGAGCCACCCGCGCGTCTCGCCGGACGGCGTCCACCTCGCGTTCCTGTCCGACCGAGCCGGCGGCAAGCCGCAGCTCCACGTCGCGAGGCTGGCTGGCGGCGAGGCGCGCCGCTGCACCGACCTGCCCGCCGGCGTCCTCGAGTTCGTGTGGTTACCCGACGCCAGCGGTCTCGCCTTCGTGAGCCGGGGCGACGCGGAACCGGACACGGGCGGCCTGGCACGACGGATCACGGGCCCGTACTACCGCGCGGACGGCACCGGCTTCCGGCCGACGCGGCCGGCCCAGGTCTGGACGCTCGGCTTGACCGACGACGCCCCACGCTGCCGGACCGAACTCGCGACGTCGGCGTCGCAGCTCACCACCGCGCCCGATGGCGCGCTCGTGTTCGCGGCCGCCCGCACGCCCGACGACGAGGGCTACTACTTCCGCCAGCTCTGGCACCTCGGCCCCGACGCGGACGAACCGCAGGCGATCGTCGACCAGGCGAACCCGTTGATCGCCGCCTGGCCCAGCGTCTCGCCCGACGGCTCGCAGGTCGCCTACCTGGCACCTTGCGATCCCGCTGCGATCAGCAGCCCGACGGGTGCCTGGGTCGTGCCGCTGACCGGCGGCACGCCCCGATTGCTCACGGGCGACGTCGACACCGTGCCGTTGGTCGGAGGCGACGCGCGCTTCGGGCGTACCCCGCACGCCCCGACATGGACCGACGACGCGACGCTGCTGGTCTTGGCGGGTGAGCGCGGCGCGGCCGGCGTGGTGCGCGTCGACGTGGCGACGGGGACCCGTTCGCCGCTGCCCGATCCCGACGTCGTCACGACCGCGTTCAGCTACGCCGCCGGCACGCTCGCGACCGTCCAGGAACGTTCGAACCGCCCCGGCGAGGTGTTCCGGCAAGGGCTCGACGGGCCGGCCGAGCGTGTGAGCCGGGCCAACGACGGCTTCGTGGATCGGTACGCGCTCGCGTCGATCTCGCCACTGCGAAGCGTACCGACCGACGACGGCACCGCCGAGTTGGGCTACTGGACGCTACCGCCGCACGAACCGCGCGACGACCGGGCGCTGGTGCTCCAGGTGCACGGCGGGCCCCGCACGACGTACGGCCACGGCTTCTCGTTCGAGATGCAGCTCCAAGCGGCCCACGGCTACACCGTCGTGTTCGGCAACCCGCGCGGTGGCGCCGGGTTCGGCCGCGCCTTCGCCGACGCCATCTCCGGTCGGCTCGGCACGATCGACGCCGACGACGTGCTCGCGATCGCCCGCGACGCCCGCGCCCGCCACGAACGCCCCGACGCCCCCATCCACCTGACGGGCGGCTCGTACGGCGGCTTCATGACGAACTGGTTGGTGGGCGTCACCGACCTCTTCGCCTCGGCCGTCACCCAACGCTCGATCTCGAACTGGTCGTCGATGTGGGGTACGTCCGACGTCGGCTTCTCGTGGATGTCGATCGAGGTGGGCGACGTGCCCTGGGGCGACCCGGCGCGGCTGTGGGACCAGAGCCCGATGAAACATGTCGACCGGGTCACCACGCCGATCCTGATCGTCCACGCCGAGGCCGACCACCGCTGCCCGATCGAACAGGCCGAGCAGTGGTTCGTGGCGCTGCGCACGCTGGGGCGCGCACCCACCGAGTTCCTCCGGTTCCCCGACGAGGGCCACGACCTGTCGCGCTCGGGACGCCCCGACCGACGCGTCCAGCGCCTCGACGCCATCCTCGAGTGGTTCGCGCGGTACCCCGGTCATGGCTGAGCGCACCGCCTTCGAACGCCTGCAGGAGCGCCTGTTCGACGTCGTCGACCTCCATGGCGTGTCGTACCTGCTCAAGTGGGACCAGGCCACGTACATGCCGCCCGGGGGCGCCGCCGCCCGCGCGCGCCAGATGGCCCTCCTGAAGACGATCGCCCACGAACGCTTCGTCGACGCGGAGGTCGGGCGACTCCTCGAGCGCGCGGAGCGTGAGGTCGCCCACCTGCCCGACGACGCGTTCGAGGCCGCGTACGTCCGGGTCGCGCGCCGCGACTTCGATCGCGCGGTCGCCACGCCGGCCGCCTTCACGCGTCGCTTCTTCGCCCACACGGCCGCCACCTACCAAGCCTGGACGGAGGCACGCCCCGCCGATGACTGGACGGGGATGGTGCCGCTGCTCGAGACGACGCTCGACCTGAGCCGCGAGCTCTCCTCCTACGAGGGACCGGGCGCCGAGCACCCGGCGGATCCGCTCATCGCTCGCAGCGACCACGGCATGACGGTGGCCACGCTGCGGCCGTTGTTCGCCCAGCTGCGCGAAGCACTGGTCCCGCTCGTACGCGCGGCCACCGAGCCCGAGCCCCGTCGACGACGCGTTCCTGCGCCGTCCGACCCCCGTGGAGGCCCAGGTCGCCTTCGCCCGAGAGCGCGTCGCGGCGTTCGGCTACGACCTGCGGCGGGGGCGCATCGATCCCACCGCCCACCCTTTCGCGATCGAGTTCAGCGTCGACGACGTGCGGATCACGATCCGCAGCCGGACCGACGACCTGCGCGAGACGCTCTTCACCACCTTCCACGAGAGCGGCCATGGGATGTACCACCAGGGACTCGATCCGCGGTTCGAGGGGACGCCGCTGGCCGATGGCGCCTCGGCGGGGGTCCACGAGAGCCAATCGCGCCTGTGGGAGAACGTGGTCGGCCGCAGCCACGGCTTCTGGCGCGGCGCCTACGCCGACCTGCAGGCGGCGTTGCCCGACACGCTGCAGGGCGTGCCACGGGACGCCTTCGTGGCGGCCATCAACGCCGTCCGGCCCTCCCCCATCCGCACCGCCGCCGACGAGCTGACGTACAACCTGCACGTCATCGTCCGCTTCGAGCTCGAGCTGGCGCTGCTGGAGGGACGGCTGGCGGTGCGCGACCTGGCCGAGGCGTGGCGTGCGGCCTACGCCGAGACCCTCGGCGTCGAGGTGGAGAGCGACCGCGACGGCGTGCTGCAAGACGTCCACTGGTTCTCGCGCGAGATCGGCGGCGCGTTCCAGGGCTACACGATCGGCAACGTGCTCAGCGTGCAGTTCTACGAGGCCGCGTGCCGAGCGCACCCCGAGATCCCGGCCGAGATCGAGGCCGGCCGGTACGCGACGTTGTACGCCTGGACGCGCGAGAACGTGCATCGCCACGGCCGCGTGTACGATCCGGTCGACCTGATCGAGCGCGTGACCGGTGGCCGGCTCGACGCGGGGCCGTACCTGGCCTACCTGCGCGGCAAGTTCGGGGACGCGCGCGACCTGACGATGGGGCGATCGCCCTGCGCGATCGCCCCGGTCCTGACGCATCTGCGGCTCAGTCGAACGCGAACGGGTCGAACGGGCGCCCCGAGGCCTCGGCCACCGCGTCGACGAAGGTCCGGGTGCTGTGGGGCGTCCGGTAGAGGATGTCGAAGAACCGCTGCCGGTCGGCGTCGGAGCCGGCGAAGCGCTCGAACGCGAGCCGGACGATGCGGCGGCCGTAATAGTACTGCGCGTAGTTGGTGCGGGCGAGCGGATCGGTGAAGAACTGGACCACGCGCTCGGCGTCGTCGCGCAGCACGAAGCTTTCGACCATACGCTCGACCGCCTCGGCGCCCGTCATCGCGCCGGTGTTGACCCACAGGCAGGTGTCGTTCATCGCGATCCGACCCAGGTCCATGTAGGCGACCGCCGCGCGCAACGCCAGCGCCTTCGGGTCGTCGCCCGCGTCCCAACCGAGGAAGTGCATCGCCATCTCGGGTCCACCCTCGAACACGGCGTTCGTCGGCGCGTTCAGCTGGTAGTAGGCGGCCTCGATCGGCCAACGCCCCTGCTGGTACAGCTCGTCCCAGAGCGCGTAGAACGTCTGGTGCCCCGGGTAGGCCTCGTGGCAGAGCACGTGGACGAACAAGTCGCGTTGCCAGCTCTTGTCGACGTTGAAGTGGAGCCAGCCGCGGAAGTCGCCGGTGTACTGCGAACGGCCCGAGTAGTGCACGTTCCGGATGCCCGTGAACGAGTCGACGCCCTCGCCGGGCGGCAACTTCAAGACGCGCTCTTCGGTCGCCTGGCGGGCATCGTCCAGGATGTCCTGGCCGAACTCGATCACGGCGTCGCCGGTGAGGCTCGTGGCGTCGAGCCACGCGGGCACCTGCCGCTCCAGCGGACCCTCGTACCCGAGCCGGCCCAGCAGGTCGTGCAGCTCGCCGCGCAGACGCACCGTCTCCGACGCCGCGATGGGCACGTGGTCGATCTCGCAGGATGCCCTGCACGAGCTCGCCGTACGGGCGGTCGTCGCCTCGGATCACGCCGGCGAGCGTACGGAAGGCCGTGACCAGCGCGCCGAGGTAGGCGCGCGGATGGCCTTCGAGACGGCTGAGCCGCCGCATCGATCTCGTCGACGGCCTCCAGGACCGCGGCGAGGCTCTTCAGGGTCGGGACGGTGACGTCGGTGTAGTTGGCGAGCACCAGCGGCCGCCCGAAGTGTGGCATGCCGAGCTCGCTGAGGCTCAGGGCGACGTCGAGGACACGGCGTGCCGATGTGCGGATCGGTGTAGGTGAGGGGGGTCAAGGGGAGCTCCTAAGGGGGTGGGGGTGAGAAGCGAAGGTCGGGTTCGAGATCGATCGTGGCGGAGGGCCGCAGCGGCGCCAGCCCGGCGCGCACGCCGGCCACCAGCCCGTGGATCCGGGTCAGGTCGCGCTCGTCGAGGGCGAGGCCGAGCCGGTCGGCCTCGCCCGCGAAGGCCGCCAGAGCGTCCTCCGCGACGGGCGCGAGGCGCGCCTCGGCCGTCGACGACGGTACGACGTCGCGCCACCATGACGGGTCGGGGCGGCGCCGATGCCACTCGGTGGCGTTCTCGAAGGCGTGGCCGACGCGGAACATCGTGCGCCTCGTCGAATCGATGGGCGGCGATCTGCAGGCCCACGGGCAGGCCCCGATCGTCGGCGCCACACGGCAGCGTCAGGGCCGGGATGGCCGCTGAGGCTGAAGGCACGCGTCGACCACGAGGTGTCGGGCGGACGCGTGATCCAGGCGTCGCGGCCCACGGCCGTGAACGGCAGCGTGGGCGTCACGAGCACGTCGACGGCGTCGAACGCCACCGACAGCTCGCGCGCCCAGGCGGCCCTGGACCTGCAAGCGCGTGCGCCACGTCCGCGGAGCCGTGGAAGCCGCCGGAGACGATGTGTGCGCGCGCCTTGCGCCCGTACGCGGCGCCCTCGCTCCGCAGGCTCGCCGCGTGCAACGTGAACGCCTCCCACATCGACAACAGGCTGCCCGCGGCGGCCAGGTCGCCCGACGGACGGCAGGTGGACGGGCACGAGGCGCGCGCCCAGCGTTTCCAGCACGCCCGAGGGCCGTCCGCACCGCCGCGTCGACGGCGCTCTCGAGCCCCTCGAACCAGTACCCGACGGGCACCCCGACGCGCACGCCGTCGAGGCGTTCGGTGAGGGCGTCGACGTAGGCGGGCACGGGGCGCGGGATCGGAGGTGAGGTCGCGTGGGTCCCCGCCCGCCATGAGCGGAGAGCATCAGCGCGGCGTCGGCCACGCGGCGCGTCATCGGACCGACGTGGTCCATCGACCACGCCAACGGGACGAGGCCGTAGCGGCTCACGCGTCCGTAGGTGGGCTTCACGCCCACGATCCCGCAGAGCGCCGCAGGGGCGCGGATCGACCCGCCGGTGTCGCTCCCCAGCGCCGCTGCGGTGAGCCCGGCGATCACGGCGCTGGCCGATCCCGCCGACGAGGCGCCGCTGTGCAGGGTCGGGTCCCAGGGGTTGGGGGTGTCGCCGTGGACGTCCTGGTCGCCGCATGCGAACTCGGTGGTGTTGGTCTTGCCGAGGGTGATGGCACCCGCCGCGCCGAGCCGCGCCACCGCGGTGGCGTCCTCGGCGGGTACGTGGTCGAACGAGGTGCGCGAATGGCAGCCGGTGCGCCAAGCCGCGGGTCCACAGGTTGTCCTTGTACGAGAGCGGGATGCCGTGGAGGGGTCCGACGGGACCCCCGTGGCGCAGCGCGCGTTCGGCGGCCCGGGCGGCGGCGCGCGCCCCCTCCCGGTCGACGCTCACGTGGCTGCGCAGCGCTCCGTCGTACGCCTCGAGGCGGGCGAGGTACGCCTCGACCACCTCGACGGGCGAGACGTCGCCCCGCACGTAAGCGGCGCCCAGTTCGCCCACGCTCAGATGGGCCACGTCGTCGTGAAGGTTCATGTTCCGTCCCCCGTTCTCGGGCCGCCGAACCGGCCGGTCCCGCCGTGCCCGGCGTCGATCACGCGACGCCCTGTGCCGGTCGACCCAGCGCGAAGAACGCGACCGCCCCGGCCACGCCGATCACGGCCAGGGCCGCGAAGGCGCCGTCGTAGGAGCCGGTGGCGTCGGCGACCAGGCCGATGACCAACGGACCGGCCACCGACCCCACCATCACGACGAGCGACGAGAAGCCCATCACCGACGCGAAAGCGGCCCGACCGAAGTAGTCGGCGCGCATCGCCCCCATGAGCGGGCCGCGAACGCCCCATGCGAACCCGTGCAGGACGGCCGCCAGCGTGACGGTGAGCAGGCTCCCGGCGAACACCAGCACCGCCATCGCGGCCGCGTGGAGCAGCATCGCGCCGCCGGCCAGCAGGCGCTTTTCGACACGATCGCCCAGGACGCCGCCCGCCAGTTGACCCCCGACGGAGGCCGCCGTCATGACCGCCACCAGGGTCGCCGCCGTCGGCAGGCTCAGGCCCAGCACCTCGTTGACGAACACGACGAAGTGCACGCCGACGGCCGACATGATCGCCAGCGCGCCGGCGTGGCCGGCCGAGATGAGCCAGAAGGCACCGGTCCGGAGCGCGCCGCCGGCCAGCGCCCCTCGGCCTCTCCGTCGAGCGACGGGGACGACCGGCACCGCCGCGTCGACGGCGTCCCCGTCGGGTCGCAACCCGAGCGTCTCGGGGTCGCGGTGCAGCAGCCGGGCGATCGGCAGGCCCACCCCGAGGACGATGAGACCCGAGGCGATCGACACCGGCCGCCAGCCGAACGTGACCAGCGCCCACGCCAGGAGCGGCAGCGCCAGGCTGCCGGCGCTGATCCCGAGCTGCAGGGCCGCCATCGACCGGGCGCGCAATCGGTCGAACCAGTTCACCAGCACCGTCATGAGCGTGAGCATCCCGCACAGGCTCGAGCCGATCGAGGCGACGATGTAGACGACCATGAACTGCGGGAAGTCGCGCACGAAGGCCAAGCCGACGAGCCCGCCCGACATCATCAGGACGCCGATCACGAACACCCGCCGCGGCGACGTGCGATCGAGCAACCAGCCGTGGATGGGCCCCAGGAGCCCGGATTCGGTGCGTTGCAGCGAGGCCGCCCACGCGATCGTGGTCCGGCTCCAGCCGAAGTCGGCCATCCACAGCGCTGCGTAGGCGCCGAACGCCTGCCAGAACAGGAGCGACTGCAGCGACTGCATGGCCACGGCACCGCCCACGATCTTCCAGCCATGGAAAAGGCGTGGGCGGGCGAGACGTTCGGTCAGCGTCGTGGCGATGGGCTCACCCTCGGATCCACGCCCCCCACGCTGGCAGCCAACTCTCGACGGCGATCGAGTAGGCGACGTGGGCGTCGGCCATCGTCTCGGCCGCCAGGGCGATGGTGTCGTCGTCGACGAGGCGAGCGCCCGGCAGCCGCGCGGCCGACTCCGCCGAACCCGTCTCCTTGAAGCGGAGCCGGATCTCGACGGGTGCGGACGTGGTGACCGGCGCGATGTCGCCGGCGCGATGGAGCGCGGCGGCGGCCCCTCGCCGGATGGCGTCGCACGCCACCTGGGGGTGGAGGCTGCGGGCGGCGTAGCGGCCGAGCGCCCACTTGACGGTCACGGTCTCGCACCCGGGGCAGTCGCGTTCGCCTTCCGCGACCGTCAGGTCGTCGCCGGTCACCAGCACGGTGGGGACCCCGAACGAGCCCGCCAGCAGGGCGTTGATGCCGAGCTCGCCCACGACGCGGTCGTTGACCCACAGGTCGGCGACGGCCTGACCGTTCATCGTGTGGCTCAGCACGCCGGAGCGACCGTGGCGCGTGTGGTACCCCACCATCATCAGCGCGTCGAAGCCGTCGTCGATGCACTCGAGCTGACCGAAACGTCGTGGGGACCCCGTCACGAGCTCGGCGCGCGGGTCGAGATCGCGCGGCCGGACGTTGCGCATGCCGTTTCCGCCGTGCGAGTCGCTCACGACCACACGGGTGGCCCCGGCGTCGAACGCGCCCGCCACAGCGGCGTTGGCCTCGTCGGTCATCGCCTGGCGCCCGAGCTCGTAGTCGACGCCGGTGGGGTTCGTCTGCTCGCGGTGGACGATGCCCGCGCAGCCTTCCATGTCGATCGAGACGTAGACGTTCACCCGCGACCCCCCTTCCGGAACGCCTCGATCTCGACCGGGCGCCCCGTCTCGGCCGAACGGTACGCCGCCAGGCAGACCTCGAGCGCCCGGATCCCGTCGGTCCCGGACACCGCCGGTGCCCGGCCCGCCGCGATCGCGGCGAGCAGGTCGGCGGCCTGACGCTCGAAGTTGTAGTGCGGTCGCGCCGTCTCCTCGTCCTGGCCGGCCACGTAGCGATCGGCCCCGTCGCGTCCGGACGTCTCCGCGAAACCGCGCGTCCGCATGCGCACCATCGCGCGCGACCCGTGCACCTCGGTCTCCCACACGGCGGGGTCCGCCGGGTAGGTGGGCGCGTTGGCGGTGAGCGTGGCGGTGCCGCCGCCCGCGAACGCGAGCAGCACCGCGATGCCGTCCTCCACCTCGGTGTTGTCGTCGGTGTAGCGCCGGCTGCGGGCCGTCACCTCGACCACCTCGTCGGCGAACCACCAGCGCAGCCGGTCGACCCCATGGATGGCCGAGTACATCAGCACCCCGCCGCCAGCGGCGCGGGCGTTCGTGAGCCAGCGCGGATGGGACGGGGTGCGGCGCGTGGCCATGGTCTCGCGGCCCACCTGCAGCGTCCCTGCCGCGTCGACCCAGGCCTTGGCGCGGCGCGCCTCCTCGCGGAAGCGGTGGACGAAGCTCACGGTGAGGGTCACCCCCGCCTCCTCGGTCACGTCCACGATCCGCTGGGCGTCGGCGAGCGTGGTCGCGATCGGCTTCTCCATCATCACGTGGACGCCGTGCGAGGCCGCCTCTTCGGCCGGGGCCACGTGGAGGTCGTGCGGTGTGGCCACGACGAGGACGTCGAGACCGAGCGCGAACAGGTCGCGCCAGTCGCGGACCGCGTCGGCACCGAAGCGTGCCGCGAGCGCCGTCGCCCGCGTCTCGTCGAGGTCGGCGACACCGACCACCCGCGCGTCGGGGTGCGCGGCGAACCCGACCGCTTGCCGTTCACCGGCTTGGCCGGCGCCGATCACACCGATGCGGAAGCCACTGCCCTTCGCCGTCACCGTGTCCCTCCCGTACTCGCCGCAGCGCCGTCGGCGGGCGCCGGGCGCGCGTGGGCGTCCCGGAACTCGGTCACGGCGCGAGCGAGGCGGTCGAGACCGGGCTCGAGCACGCTCTCGTTCGGCGAGCACGACAGGCGCGCGAAGCCGGCGCCACCGGGACCGAACACACTCCCCGGGTTGAAGGTGATGCCGGCGTGCGCCACGCACCAGCGCTGGAACCGGACGTCGGACGCACGGAGCTCACGAAGATCGACCCACACGTAGTAGCTCCCTTCAGGGACCTGGCACTCGAGACCGTCGATCGCCCGCACGCGCTCGACCACCAGGTCGCGTCGACGGCGGTAGGTGGCCAGCGCTTCCGCCAGGAAGTCCTGGGGACCCGTCAGCGCCGCCAGCGCGGCGAACTGCGCGATCGAGTTCAGCGAGATGCAGTTCAGGTGGTTGACCGCTCGCACCGGCGCGATGATCCGCGGGTCGCCGGCCACGTAGCCCACGCGCCAACCGGTCATGGCCCAGGCCTTGGAGAAGCCGTTGACGGTCAGCGTGCGCTCCCGCATGCCGGGCAGCGACCCGATGCTGACGTGGGCACCCGGCTCGAAGGTGATCGCCTCGTAGAGCTCGTCCGAGATCACCAGCAGGTCGTGGCGGATGGCGAGGTCGGCCAGGCGCTCGAGGTCGGCGCGGTCGTGCACGCTGGCGCACGGCGCCTCGGGGTTGGTCAGCGCCAGCACCTTCGTGCGGGGCGTGAGCCGCTCTTCGACGTCGTCCGGATCGAGCTTGAAGCCACGCTCCGGGCGCAGCGGCACGTGCACGGGGACGCCCCCGTTGGCGCGGGTGTTGGCGTCGTAGTACGAGCCAGGGTCGCCCATGAGGACCTCGTCGCCCGGGCCGACCCAGGCTCGGAAGACGTCGTAGAGCGCCAGGTGTGCGCCCGGCGTCACGACCAGGCCCTCGTCGGGGTCCACCGTCAGCCCGTGGTCGCGCGCCAGCTTGGCGGTGATGGCCTGGCGCAGGTCGCCGTTGCGCTCGTAGTGGGTCTTGCCGGCGTCGATGGCGTCCTTCGCCGCCTCACGGACGTGCGCGGGCGTGACGAACCCCGGGTCCCCCGATCCGACGTTCAGGAGAGGACCGGCGGCTTCGGCGACGGCCGATCGCCCCAGGTGCGCGCCCTCGTAGATCGACATGGCCACGCGGGTGCTCTCCGGCACCTCGAAGCCGTAGCGGAGGCTCGACGCGGACACGCTCAGGCTCCGACGTTGCTGAACGTTCGGAAGTCGCGCGGGTCGGGCAGGCGTGCGCCGCCACCGTGCACGGTCAGGCGGCCGTCGACGAAGACCGTCTCGACGCGCTCGATCGCCGCGAGGTCGGCCGCGAGGTCGCCGTCGACGATGACGACGTCGGCGGTCTTGCCCTCGTCGAGGCTGCCCGACGTGGCTTCGCGTCGGAGCAGCTCGGCGGCACGAATCGTTGCAGCCTGCAACACTTGCACTTCGTTGTCGAACACCTCGAACTCGAGCAGCTGCTGCATCTCGGCCAACACCGCCCCGTGCGGAACCACCGGGCTCCCCGAGTCGGTGCCGAACGCCAGCTTGGCGCCCGCACGTCGCGCGCGTCCGAGGCCCTCCTGGCGACCCTTGTCGGCCAACTGGCCCCGTCTGCGGTCGATGACGCTCTGCTTCATGCCCCAGGCGTGCCCCTCGCGGGCCTGCAGCACCACCGGCGAGAGCGTGGGTACGATCCAGACGCCCCGCTCGACGATCTTGGCGATGAGCTCGTCGGAGTAGTTTCCGCCGTGCTCGATGCAATCCACACCGGCGTCGACGGCCCGCTCCGCCCACGCGCCGGCGTCCGTGGTCACCGGGATGCCCAACTCGTGGGCGGTATCGATGCAGGCGTGCAGCTCGTCGCTGGAGTAGCCGTGGGCCATGAGCTTGATCCAGTCCGCGCCCGCCTTGATCTGCTCGCGGGTGGCCTTGATCACCTCGGCGACGCCGTCGGCCTCGCGGTTGCCGAAGTGGATGTGACCACCGGTCCGGCAGACCGCGCGGCCGCACGCCACCACCTTCGGTCCGGGTAGCAGACCGTCGCGCTGCGCCTGGCGGGCCATCAAGCCGGTGTCGTGGACGCAGGCGAGGTCCCGGAACGTGGTGACCCCCGCCTCCACGGCCGAGATGAGCCCGCGCGCGGCCTTGAGGTAGCCCATGGGGCCGTCGTACCGGCACTGCCCCTCCAGGTCGGAGAAGGCGTCCCAGGCGAGGTGGCCGTGGAGGTTGGCCAGCCCGGGCAGGACGGTCTTGCCCGTGGCGTCGAAGGTGTCGCCGACCCGGTCGGTGACCCCGACGCGAGCGATGACGCCCCCTTCGATGCGCAGCCCGGGGTTGGGTCGAAACGTGCCTTCGATCGCATCGAACAGCGTGCCGCCGAGGATCGTGGCAGTGGTCATGGTCGGTCCCTTCCGGTGAGGACGGTGTCTGGGGTACGGGTGGGCGTGAGGACGGATCCGGAGCCTGCCGCGGCGACGACGCGGCCGCCCTCGGCCGCCAGTCGGCCCCGCGACCACACCGACACGATCCGGCCGCGGCAGCGGCGACCGAACACGTGGCGCAGGCTGCCGGCGCTGCGGCTGGCGAAGGTCTCGGGCGTCAGTTCGGTCTCGCGCGCGGGGTCGAGCAGCACCAGGTCGGCGTCGCCACCCACACGGACGAAGCCCTTGCGATCGTCGAGTCCGAACACGCGCGCCGGCGCCTCGGACGTCCAGCGCACCACGTCCTCGAGCGCGACGCGGCCCGTGAGGGCGTGGTCCCAGAGGAGCCGGCCGGTCAGTTCCACCCCCGGGATGCCGGACCCGACGTTCCAGATGTCGTCCCAGCCGATCTCCTTCTCCGCGGGCAGGAAGGGCGCGTGGTCGGAGACGATCATGTCGAGCGTGCCGTCGGCGAGGCCCGCCCATAGGCCGGCCTGCTCGGACGCGGGCCGCAGCGGCGGGTTGATCTTGACGTAGGGGCCGTGGGCGCGGATGTCGTCCTCCGACGCGAACAGGTAGGCGGGCGTGGTCTCGGCCGTGAGCGCTTGACCGCGCGACCTGAACCAGCGCAGGTACTCGATCGCACGGGTGGAGCTGACGTGCACCACGTGGATGCGCGCCCCCACCACCTCGTTCATGGCGCCGAGCCGGGCGACCGCGGCGGCCTCGGCCACGTCGGGTCGGCTGCGGGCGTGGCGCATGGGGTCGCGCCCCGGTCGCGCCCGCTCGTCGGCCGCCTCGCGCGCCTCGAACAGGTCGATGAGGCGCTGGTGCTCGGCGTGCACGGCGAGCACCAGGCCGGTCTCCGCCACCCGCTCGAGCGCGCGGTACAGGTCGTGGTCGTCGGGCATCGCGAGCCCGGCGAACGACGCCTCACGTCCCGGCGGGGCGCCGTGCATCATCGCCTTGAAAGCCACCGCGCCCGCGGCCGCCATCTCGTGCAGGCGGGGGGCGTCGAGGTCGCCCGGCGCCGCGTAGAAACCGACGTCGACCCGCGCCCCCGCCGCCGCCAACGCCATCCGCGCCGCGAGCACCTCGGGCGTCGCGCAGGCGGGCGTGCTGATGGGCATCTCCAGGATGGTGGTCACGCCCCCCGCCGCCGCGGCCGCCGTCCCTGAGTCGAAGTCCTCGCGCTCGGGATGATCGGGCGATCGGCAGTGGAAGTGGGTGTCGACGATCCCGGGCAGCACGAGCAGCCCGTGCGCGTCCACGCTGCGAGCGGCGGCCGGCAGGGTGCCCGGCTCCGCCAGCACGCTGATCCGACCGTCCCGCACGCCGACGTCCAGCGCCCAGCGGCCCGCTCCCGTCACCACCGTCCCGCCGACGAACGCCAGGTCGAGCGGTTTCGCGCCGCTCATGTACGCCGGTCCGTGCGGCGGTGCCGCAGCGGCAGCGCCGGCGGGTAGAGCGTCTCGGCGCTCCGTCCGAACGGGTCCCGCGCGGCCAGGCGCTTGCGGTAGGTGCCCCACAACGACTGCGCCTCCGCCAACACGGCGTCGTCGTCGATACCCACCACGTCGCGGCCCTGCACCACGTGACGGCCGTCGACGAAGACGTGTTCGGCGTCGGCGCCGCTGGCGTAGTGGACGAGCGCCTTGATGGGGCAGTCGATCACGCCCAGTTGCAAGGAGCGCAGGTCGAACACGCTGACGTCGGCCTTGGCGCCGGGCGCCAGACGTCCGAGGTCGTCGCGACCGAGCGCGACGGCGCCACCCACGGTGGCGGCGTGGAAGACGTCGGCCGCCCGACCCGCCAGCGGGTCCTCGTCGACGACCTTGGCCAACGTCGCCGCCATGCGCATCTCGCCCACGATGTCGGCCGGCGCCGTGTCGGTCCCGAGGCCGATGTTGATGCCCGCCCGCCGGTACCGGTCGAAGGAGCGCAACACCACACCCCGCCGCGAGAACACGACCGGGCAGTGGGCGACGTTCGTGCCGCTGTCGGCGAGCAGCTTCACGTCGCTCGCCATGTCGCCGTGGCCGATCTCGGGATGGCCCCGCAGGTAGATCGCATGCGTCAGCGTGGTGCGCGGGCCGAGCAGGCCCAGACGATCGAGACGCTCCACCGGGCTCACGCCGTCGCGCTCGAGCGTGCCAAGCGCCTCCTCGAGGTGCTGGGCGAAGTGCGAGCGGACCGTGACGTCCAGCTCCCGCGCGGCGTCGCGAGCGGCGACGAGCAGGTCATCCGAGCAGGTCTCGGTGGTGTAGGGGAACAGGAAGCCGCGCACCCGCTCGTCCCCGTCGCCCGCAAGCCGTTCGACGAGCTCGATCGCGCGCGCCAGGCCGGCGCGGCCCTTGGCCTCGTCGGGCACCATCTTGGTGCTGCCGTCGACGTCGTCGAACCGGCTGTGGTCCTGGAAGTTGTGCGCGAGGTAGGCGCGCGCACCGAGATCGGCCGACGCCCGTGCCAGCGCCAACGGCTCCGCCTGCGGATCGTCGTAGCGCTTGCTGGCCATGGTGGTCACGTTCGCGTACGTCGTGCTGCCGTTGCGCAGCAAGGTCGCGACGGAGAACCGCGCGGAGAGGGCCAACTGCTCGTCGTCGAGAACCTGCTCGCTCGCGTCGAACCATGCCCGGCCCTTCGGGAAGCCCACGCCGTTCACGTCGATGCGCAGCGGCTGCAGGTCGACGTTGGCGATGCCGTGGAGGTTGATCAGGCCCGGCGAGATGAGCCTGCCGGGCAGCTCGAGCGTCGTGTCCGCCGGCGGGCAGGCGGGGTCGTCGGGGAACCCGACGAAGCGGACGCGGTCGCCGTCGAGGACCACGCACCCGCCCTCGAGGACCTCATGACCACCGTCGGCGCGCCAACCGACGACCCAGCCTCCCTGCAGACGCGTGATCATTCGGTCTCCGAGAGGCGAGGTGCCGTCGGCACGGGCGTGAAGCGTGGCGCGCGGGGATCGTGGGGGGACGTTGGCATGAAGACTCCTCGGAGGGACGCGGGGCGCCAGGCTTGCGGCGCGCGGTGGGGGGGTGGGATGGCTCGGGTAGGCTGGCGGCATCCAGCCCGAACCCGAGGAGTTCGACGAGCATGACGATGCGCATCCTGCACTTCGACCACGTCGCCTGTTACCAGCGCGATCGCGCCGCCATCGACGCCGCGATTGGCCAGGTCCTCGCGCGCGGGACGCCGATCATGGGTCCCGAAGTCGCCGCGTTCGAAGCGGCGTTCGCCGAGCGGTGCGGGGTGCGCCACGCCGTGGGCGTGATGTCGGGCAGCGCCGCGATGCTGCTGGGCCTGAAGGCCCTGGGCATCGGACCCGGCGACGAGGTGATCACGGTCGCCAACTCGGACATCCCGACCACCCAGGCCATCCTCCACGCCGGCGCCCGGCCGGTGTACGTGGACGTCGACCCGCACACCTTCAACCTCGACCCCGCCGCGCTGGAGGCCGCCATCACGGGGAGCACGAAGGCCGTGCTGCCCGTCCACCTCTACGGCGTGCCGGCCGAGATGGACGCGATCGGAGCGATCGCCCGGACGCACGGCCTGAGGGTGCTCGAGGACGCCGCGCTCGCGACCGGCGCGACCTACCGCGGCCGAGCGGTGGGGTCGCTGGGGGATGCGGCCGCCTTCAGTACGGCGCCCGGCAAGGTGTTGGGCGGGGTCGGCAGCGGCGGCGTCGTGACGACGGACGACGACGCCGTGTACGCGAAGCTGGCTCGGTTGCGCTACTACGGCCGCGAGCGCAGCGCGTACCCCGATCCTTCCCGCGACGTCGGCGAGCTGCCGGGGTCGACGGTGGAGGTCGGCTACAACGAGCGCCTGGACACGATCGACGCCGCCGTGCTCCTCGTGCGGCTCGCGCGCCTGAGCGAGGACCTCGAGGTCCGGCGGGCGCACCGTGCGCGCTACGCAGCCCGCTTCGAGGGCACCCCGGTGGTGGTGCAGCACGCCCCCGAGCACACCGAGCCCGCCTGGCGCGTGGTGGTCGTGCGGGTGCCGCAGCGCGACGTCGTCTACGCCACGTTGCGCCGACGAGGCATCGAGGTCACGCTGCCCTACCTCCCCGCCAACCACCTCGACGTCTGCACCCGTGCCCTCGGCTACCGTCGCGGCGACCTGCCCGCAACGGAGGCGTTCTGTGACGAGATGCTGGCGTTGCCCTCGCACCCGTTCCTGAGCCCGCTGCAGGTCGACGAGGTCGCCGACGCCGTCGTGGCGGCCGTGTCGGCTCATGAACCGCCGTCCACCGAACGCCGCGGGTAGGAGGGCGACCAGCGCTCGGCGCCCTTGCGTCCCCTGGCGTCCCAACGCTCCAGGACGTCCGTGACGTCGTGGAGCAGGGCACCCATGCGGGCGTTGAGCTCGCGCTCGTCGACGCCCGGGACGCGGCCGTCCTCGAGCACCTTGCGTCCGTCGACGTACACCGTGTCGACGTCGCGCAACGAGGCGTAGTAGACGAGGCTGCGGATCGGGTCGAGCGTCGGCGCGAAGGTCGCCGTGTCGGTGCGCACCAAGACGACGTCGGCCTTGGCGCCCGGCGCGAGCCGGCCCAGGTCCTCGCGACCCAGGAATCGCGCGCCGCCGAGCGTGGCGGCGTCGAAGGCGTCGGCGGCCGTCGCGGCGAGCGCCGCCTCGGCCGTGTCCGCACCGTCCGCATGGGCGGCCACCTTGCCCATGAGGGCCGCGATCCGCATCTCCTGGATCATGTCGCCCGGGTAGGTGTCGGTACCGAGGGCCACGTTGACCCCGGCGCGGCGGTAGCGGCCGAAGGCGTGCAGCAGCCGTCCGCCGAAGAGGTAGATCCAGGGGGTGTGACCGACGTTCGTGCCCGTGTCGGCGAGGATTCGCAGCTCGTCGTCGGAGAGCCACGGCCCCCCCGCGTGGCCGCGCCCGTACAGGCAATGCGTCAGCATCACGTCGGGGCCGAGCACGCCCAGGTCGGCCAGCCGCTCGACGGGCGTGCGCCCGTGTCGCTCGAGGGTGACCTCGACCTCCCGTAGCGACTGGGCGAAGTGCATGCGGAAGCCCACGCCCAAGGCGTCGGCGGCGCTGCGCGTGGCCTGCAGCAGGCCGGTGCTCACGGTGTCCTGCGTGTACGGGAACAGCAGGCCGTGCGTCCGGGGCCCGAAGTCGCCGCGGCGACAGCGTTCCACGAAGGCCACGCCGTGCTCCAGGCCCTCGTAGCCGCGCCGCTCGTCCCACAGGTCCGTCTCGGCGTCGTCGACGATCGGCACGTCGTCGCGGAAGTGGTGGCTGAGGTAGGCGCGCAACCCCAAGCGGTCGGCGACCTCCGCGTAGAGCGGCGGCTCCCACGGCTCGTCGTGCCAACGCTTGAACACCATCGCGTTGACGCCGGCGAACGTCGTGACCCCCGACCGGAGCAGGTGGCTGAGCATCGCTTCCGCCCCGGTGCGGACCTGGTCGGGCGTGAACGCGGGTTCGTCGCCTTCGACGAACGAGCGCGGCCGGTAGCCGGCGTCGCGCACACGATCCCACAGCAGCAGGTGGATGCCGATGTCCATGAGCGCGTGCGCGTCGACGAGGCCGGGCATCACCAGGTGCGACCGGGCGTCGACCTCCTCGTCGACGGGGCCGTCGAACCGGCCGCCGACGTGGAGGATGCGGTCGCCGCGAAAGACCACCTCACCGCCGTCGAGCAGGGTGTGACCGCCGCGCGCGGCGTCGAAGGCGACGACGGTGCCACCGCGGATGCGCACCGTGCGCTCGGCGCCGTTCACTGGAGCCTCGGGTCGAACACGTCGCGCAGCCCGTCGCCGAGCAGGTTCATCGCCATCACCGTGACCATGATCCCGAGGCCGGGGAAGACGGTGAGCCACCACGCGAGCGACATGAACCCGCGACCCTGGCTGAGCATGAGTCCCCATTCGGGCAGCGGAGCCTGGGCGCCGAGCCCGAGGAAGCTGAGCGCCGCGCCGGCCAGGATGGCGCTGCCGGTGCCCAGCGCCGCCATGACGATGTTGGGCGCGATGATGTTGGGCATGATGTGGCGGAACATGACGACCCAGGTCGGGGCGCCGAGGGCCTGGGCCGATTGCACGTAGAGGTTCTCCTTGGCCGACAGCACCTCGCCCCGCGTGATGCGGGCGTAGGCGGGGATCGACGAGATGCCCACCGCGATCATCGCGTTCGTCAGACCCGGTCCGAGCGCGAACACGGCCACGAGGGCCAGCACCAGCGGCGGGAAGGCGAGCAGGATGTCGACGAAGCGCATGAGCACGCCGTCGATCCGGCCGCCCAAGTAGCCGGCCAGGACGCCGACCAGCACGCCGACCGTGAGCGCGATGCTGACCGAGACCAGACCGAGGCGCAGCGAGATGCGCGCGCCGTAGATGACGCGCGAGGTCATGTCACGTCCGAGCGTGTCGGTGCCCATCCAATGCTCGCCCGAGGGCGGCAGCAGCGCGTCGATCGGGTTCACGGCCAGCGGGTCGGCAGGCGCGAGGTAGGGCGCGAAGACCGCGATGGCGATGAGCCCGAGCAGCAAGACGCCGCCCAACATGCCGCCGCGGTGGCGGAGGAAGCGGCGCAGCGTCTTGGTGCCACGCCGCGATGGTCGCTCGGCCGTGACGCCGAGGGGGGAAACGGTGGTCATGGTGGCGGTGTCCTCCACGGCTCAGCCGTACCGGATGCGAGGGTCGAGGAGCGAATAGGTCACGTCCACGAGCAGGTTGACCAGCACGAACGCCAGCGCCGCCAGCATCACGGTCGCCTGGACGAGCGGGAAGTCGCCGCGTTGGACCCCGGCCACGGTCAGGGCGCCGATGCCTTGGCGACCGAACACGGTCTCGACCACGACGGAACCGCCCAACAGGGCACCGAACTGGAGCCCGATGATCGTCATGACCGAACCCATGGCGTTGCGCATGGCGTGCTTGGCGATCACCGTCCTGGGCCGCAGACCCTTCGAGCGCGCGGTGCGGACGTAGTCGGCGTGGATCACCTCGAGCAGGCTCGACCGGGTGATGCGCGCGATGATGGCGACCCCGGAGAAACCGAGCGTGATGGCCGGCAGGACCAGGTAGCGCCACCCGCCCGTGCCCGCCGCCGGGAACCAGTTGAGCTGGAGCGAGAACGTCAAGATAAGGAGCAGACCGAGCCAGAAGTTCGGCATCGACACGCCCAGCAGGGCGAAGACCATCGAGCCGGAGTCGATCCAGGTGCCGCGCTTGATCGCCGAGATGACGCCGAGCGGCACGCCGACCAGCACCGCGATCGCCAGCGCCGCGAAGGTGAGTTGGACCGTGGCGGGCAGTTGCGAGGCGATCTGGCTGGTCACGTCACGACCCGTCACCAACGAGGTGCCGAGGTCGCCGGACGCGAGGCGTGCCAGGAAGCGGCCGTACTGGACCAGGAACGGGTCGTCCAGACCGAGTTGGTCGCGCAGGCGCGCGAGTTCCTCGGCGCTAGCCCCGCGATCCTGCAGCATCGAGTCCACCGCGTCGCCCGGGATGATGTACATCGCCGCGAACACGAGGAACGAGACGCCCAGGATGACGGGCACGAGGATGATCAGTCGGCGTGTGACGTACGACCACATGGGTGTCCTTCGGGGCAGCGGCGCGCCGGGCGACGACCCCTAGGCCGTCGCCACCAGAGGTTCGCGGTTCGGCGCCGATGGGCGCCGAACCGCGAGCACGCTCACTCCTTGTAGGTGTCGTAGAAGTACGGGGCCTCGCCGTACACCGGGAAGGCCTCGGCGTCCACGACGTCGCTGCCGAAGGCGTTGACGGTGTGCTGGTAGACGGTCGGCAGCACGTAGCCCTGCTCGAGCATGTGGGCCTGGACGTCGGCGACCAGCTGGTTGCGCGCGTCCATGTCGGCGGTCACCTGGATCGCCTCGAGCATGGCGTCGAGCTCGGCGTCGGGCTTGTGGACGAAGTTCCAGCCGGTGCCGATGTTCTCGGAGTGGAACAGCGTGCGCAGGAAGCCGGCGTCCTTGTAGACGAACGTCAGGTGCGCGATGTGGTGGTCGCCGGCCTGGCGCGCGGCCTGGATGGCGCCGGAGTCGAGCTCGCGGATCTCGACGCCGATCCCCAGCGGCAGCAGGTTCGCCTGGATCAGCTCGAGCGTGCGGGTGGTCTCGGCGCTCGGGAAGCCGATGTAGACGAGCTCGGCGCGCACGCCGTCCTTGACGCGGATGCCGTCGGCGCCCGGGACCCAGCCCGCCTCGTCGAGCAGCTCGATGGCACGCTCGGGGTCGAACGGGTACATGTCGCTCAGGTCTTCGAACCCGGGGTTGGGCGGTGAGAGGACCGAGCCACGGTGGGCGGGCCAGGCGTTGAAGTAGCCGACGCGGGCGATCTGGTCGGGCGAGGTGACGTGCAAGAGCGCCTGACGGACGGCCAGGTCGTTCGTGGGCGCCTTGTTGGCGTTCACGACGATGAGGACGCCGGAACCGGGCAGCGTGGCCTCGACGACGGTGAAGTTCGGGTCGCTCTTGAGGGCGGCGACGTCCTGCGGGGGCACGCGCAGGGCGCCGTCGATCTCGCCATTGCGCAGCGACACCACCCGCGACTGGTCCTCGGCGATCGTGCGGAAGACGACGCGATCGAGGTAGGCGGCGCCTTCGTGCTTCGTGCCGGGGCGCGGCCAGGCGTAATCGGGGTTGCGCTCGAGCACGATGCGGTCGCCCTGCGTCCACTCGACGAACTGGAAGGGACCGGTACCCACGGGCGCGAAACGGTAGCCCTCGGGGTCGGCCTGGATGGCGGTCGGCGAGTGCGGGCCGCCGGCGCGCCAGTCGGACAGGGCGTAGAAGAAGGCTGGGAAGGGCTGCTCGAAGCGCACCACGAGCGTCAGGTCGTCGACGACCTCGGAGCCCGCGTAGGAGCCCATGTCGCCCACGGCCGCACGGCTGGCCGTGGCGGGGTCGACGATCCGGTCGAAGTTGAACTTGACCGCCTCGGCGTCCAGCGGCGTGCCGTCGTGGAAGGTCACGCCCGGACGGAGGCGGATCGTGTACTCCGTGGCGTCGTCGTTGACGGTGACCTCTTCGGCCAGCCAGGGCAGGAACTCGCCCTCGGGCGTCAGGAAGAGGTAGGTGTCGTAGATCTGGGCGGCGGGCACGAGGTCGTAGCGCGACGAGCCGACGTGGAGGTCGAGCATGTCGGCCTCGCGGTTGACGCCGAACACGAGTTCGCCGCCCTCCTGTTGGGCCATCGCGAGGCTCGGCAGCAAGACGGCTGCGGCGGCGAGCAGCGCGAAGGTGTTGCGCTTCCAGCGGTGGAGCGTGGTCATACGGGCCTCCTGGACGGGGTCGTGGTCGAGTGCGATCGGCCGGTCGATTGGCCGAACGTGGCTCGCGGCGTCACGAACGCAGGCAGCGTCGCGAGGCGCCGTCGATTGTCGACAATCGACGCCCGTTGGGGCAAGTATGCCGAGCGCACGGCGTGCTGTCAACCGGGGACGACGGCGATCTCGGGACACCGGCGGGGGCGGTCACAGACCGCGGACGAACGTCGCCAAGCGCTCCAAACCCTCTTCCAGATGCGGCGAACGCTGCATGAGCGAACCCCGCATGAAGCCCGTGCCCGCACCCCCGCCGCCCGTGCCCAGCGTCATCCCGGCTTCGGACCCCGCGCGCCGGGCGAAAGTCCCGGCGTCGAGCCCCGTGGGACGGACGTCGAAGAAGACGTAGTAGGCGCCACGCGGTCGCGCGTACGGCAGGCCGATGGCGTCCAGCGTGGCCAACCACGCCAGACGACGCCGGTCGTACTCGGCCAGGATCGGCTCGAACCAGGCGCGGTCGCTCTCGAGGGCGGCCGTGGCGCCGATCTGCGAGGTGATCGGCGCGCAGATGGTCATGGCGTGGTGGAAGGGCAGCATCGCCTGGATCAGCTCGGGCGCGGCGACCACGTAGCCCACCCGGACGCCCGTCAGCGCGTACCCCTTCGACAGGCTCTGGATCGTGACCGTCCGGTCGCGTGCGCCCGGCAGCCCCGCGACCGAGACGTGCTCGGCGCCGTCGAACACGTAGTGCTCGTAGATCTCGTCGGAGATGAGGACCAGATCGTGCTCGACGGCCAGGTCCACCAGCCCCTGGAGGACCTCGCGCCCGAACACGGCCCCCGTCGGGTTGCTCGGCGACACCAGGATGAGCGCCTTCGTCCGCGGCGTCACGGCCGCCGCGACGGCCTCGACCGTCGGCACGAAGGCGGTCTCCAACGTCGTCGCCACGGGCACCATGACCGCACCGGCGATGGTCGCGGCACGGGTGTAGACGCCGTAGTGCGGGTCGCTGATCAGGACCTCGTCGCCCGGGTCGAGGAGCGTCATGAGCACGGTCATGAGCGCCTCTTGCGCACCGGCGGTCACGAGGACCTCGCGCTCGGCGTCCACCTCGAGGCCGTTCTCGCGCTTCAGCTTCTTCGCGACCGCGCGGCGCAGCTCGGGCAGGCCGGCCCAGGCGGTGTAGCTGAGCCGACGCGCCTCGATCGAGGCGACCATCGGATCGGTGATGAACGACGGGACCTCGAAGTCGGGCGTGCCGGAGCCCAGGTTGATGCGACCCGTGGTGTCGATCGACGTCTGCGGCTGGATGCCGATGGCGCGGGCGCGCGCCGAGAGGCGGTCGCGCGTGGACGGGCGGGCGGTGGCGGCGGTCGTGGACATGGCGGTGCCTCCCGGCGGGCGCGCGCGACGGGCGCGCAGAGCATGGGGTGAGGTCGGGTCGGTGGGGCGGTCGACGAAGGCGGCGTCAGCGGTGGTCGTGGCCGGAGGCGCCCTCGGTCTCTTCGACGCCATCGCGGCCGGGGGTGTGCGCCTCGATCGGTTCGGGAGGATCGACGACGAGGTCGGCGGCCGAGGCGATGTGCTGTTCGAGTCGCAGCACCGCGGTCTCGACGTCGCCCGCCTCGACCGCCTCGACGATCGGTAGGTGTCGGTAGAAGACCTCCATGCTGTCGGCGTTCTGCTTGTTGCGCAGCGCCATGATCTGGCGCACGCGGAGGTAGATCTCGCGCCACATGTCGAGCAGCAGACCGTGACGGGCCTGGCCGATCAGGACCTCGTGGAAGTGGGCGTCCTCGGCGGCGAGAGCGGCCCAATCGCGGCGCGCGGCGATGGTCTGCATGTCGTCACAGATCGGGTGCAGTGCCTGCGCCAGACCCACGGGGTCGAGCGCCATCGCGCGGCGGAGCGCGTAGGTCTCCAGCACCGTCCGCAACGAGTACACCTCTTCGACGTCGGTACCCGTGAGGCGCCGCACGGTGGTGCCGCGGTAGGGGGCGGTGTCGACGAGATGTGTGTTGGCGACGATCTGGATCGCCTCGCGCACCGGCGCTCGGCTGACGCCGAGCCGCTGGGCGATGTCCATCTCCACGAGCGATTCGCCCGGCATGATCTCGCCGTCGAGGATCGCGCGGATGAGCGAATCGGCGATCTGTTGCCGCAACGGTCGAGTCTCGATGCCCCCGAGGGTGTTGGACGGTCTGGCTGGTTCTCTCATCGTCTCGCACACTCCTTGACACGCGCTCGCCGCGACACCTATCCTCGAAGGCAGATTGTCGACAATCGACGAAACGAGCATAGGCGCCGCCGTTTCGCCTTGTCAACCAACCCGAGTCCCACCATCCGACGTCCGGCGGTTCCCAGCCGTCGAGTCCGTCACCTCCACGAGGAGTTGCGCATGCCCGAACCCGCCGCCTGGCAATACGAGAAGAAGATCGCCCCCATCTTCGACGACCCCGCCGTACCGCGGCTCCTCCTCGGCCGCGTGCTCACCTGCGTCGGCGACGAGGAGATCGAGCGCGGGTTCGTCGAGCTGCGCGACGGCAAGGTCGCCCGCGTCGGCAGCGCGGCCGACCTCGGCACGCCGGCCGACGACCTGGTCGTCCACGACCTCGGCGACGTCACCATCCTCCCCGGCCTCGTCAACTCCCACGCCCACCTGGCCTGGGACGGGATCCACGACCTGGCCCGGCAGTCGCTCGACGACGCGCCCGAGATCAGCGCCTTCAAGTCCGCGGCCAACATGCTCAAGTCGCTCCGTGCCGGCGTGACCATGGTGCGCGACCTGGGCATGAACACCAGCAACCTCTTCACCAAACAAGCGATCGAGCAGGGCGTCTTCCCCGGCCCGCGCGTCCTGGTGACCGGCGAGGCGATCGTCCAGACCGGCGGCCACACGTACTGGTGCTGCCGCGAGGCGAGCGGCGCCGACGAGATGCGGCGCGCGGTGCGTGAGCAAGTGCGCCGCGGCGCCGATCTGATCAAGATCATGGGTTGCCACGACAAGCTCGAGTTCACCGACGAGGAACTGGCGGCCGTGATCGACGAGGCGCACCGGAACGGGCTCCCGATCACGGCGCACGCGACGTTCGACGCCTGCATCCGGCGCATGGCCGAGTTCGGCGTCGACGTCATCGAGCACGGCGGGTCGATGAGCGACGAGACGATCGCGCTGCTCGTCGAGAGGAAGATCCCGATCGTGACCACGTTCGCCCCGCTCGTGCAGCAGAGCGTGCCCGAGATCGCGCGCAAGTTCAACATCCCCGAGTGGAAGATCGCCGAACGCCAGAAAGCGATCGCGGATCCGAGCCGCTACGCGGGGCTCAAGAAGGCGGCCGAGGCCGGCGTCACGATCGTGTTCGGCACCGACGCCGGCAGTCCCGCCGTCGGCCACGACGTGGTCGCACCCGAACTGAAGTTCATGATCAAGGTCGGCGTCGTGAAGGACGCCTACGCCGCGATCCGCAGCGCCACGGTGCGCGCGGCCGAACTCAGCCGGCTCGAGGCCAAGCTCGGCACCCTGGAGGCGGGCAAGTTGGCCGACGTCGTCGTGGTGCGCGGCAACCCGCTCGACGACCTCGACGCGCTCTCGAACGTCGCGTTCACCTTCGTGGGCGGCGTGCCGCGGTACGTGGCGCCGTGACCGCGGCCGAGAAGGGTCCCAAGCCCAACCGCGACGAGAAGTTCGTGGCCGTCCAGCTCTCGCCCGTCAGCTTCATCGACGAGGGCGTCGACGCCGTGCTCGACACGCTCCAGAACCGCGTGGGCGTGAACGTGCTCATGCTGGGCACCGTCTCGTGGCTCGGCCTGAAGGCCGGCCGCAGCATCAGCCACGCGCTCGACGGCTGGCCCGACCACGGCGTGCCCGAGCCCTTCGCGATGAAGGGCGGCGCCTACTTCGACCCCGACCCGCGCTACTACCGCACCACCTTCATCGACGACTACAAGGCCAAGGACGTCGAGATGGAGGGCGTGAACATCCTCGAGACCGTCCTCCCCGCCGCCAAGGCGCGCGGGATGAAGGTGTTCATCGAGCTGATGGAGCCGTTCTTCAAGTACGCGGGCCACGGCTCGGTGAACAACGTCGCCATCCCCAACCTGCCGCAGGTGCTCGAGGTCGACGTCTACGGTCGCATGGGGGGCGAACCGAGCACGAGCCATCCGGCGTACCGGCAGTGGATCCACTCGATGATCGAGGACCAGGTCCGCAACTACGACCTCGACGGCGTCATGTGGTGCAACGAGCGCCGCAGCCCGCTCGACCAGATGATGGCCGGCCAGGCGCCCGGCGACTTCTCGACCCACGCCCGGCGCGAGGCGCTGGAGCGCGGCATCGACGTCGAACGCGTGCGGATCGCGATGCTCGAGGTCTGGTCGTACTTCCAGAAAGCGCGCGCGGGCGAGACGTTCGTCGACGGGGCCTTCATCGAGTTCCTACGGGTGCTGCTGGCGAACCCCGAGGTGCTCATCTGGGAGCGCTTCTGGCTGGAGCGCAACAAGGACCTCGACCGCGAGCTCTACGGCCTGGTGAAGTGGTGCGACCCGGACGTCTCGTTCGGCCTCAACGTGTGGAACCGCAACCACTTCAACCCGTTCCGCAAGGCCCAGTGGCCGTGGGAGGAGCAGACCCGCTATGCCGACTGGGTCAAGCCGATCACCTACCAGCACCAGTCGGGGCTCATCTACGCCAAGGAGATGGAGACCTTCCACCGGTCGATCCTGCGCGACTTCACGCCCGACGAGATGACGCCGATCATGTACAAGCTGCTCGGCCTCAACGAGGCGCCCTGGGACCGGGTGGTCCAGGAGGGCATGCAGCCCGAGACGTACGTGGGTGGCCAGTGCGCCGACGCGGTGCGCGGCGTGAACGGCAAGGCAAAGGTCTACATGGGCATCGGTGTCGACGCGCCCCGCTCGCAGGCCGATCAAGCGGTCTGCACCCCCGAGATCGTCCGCGACAGCGTGCTGGCCACCTACCGCAACGGCGGCGAGGGCGTGGTGTTCTCGCCCAACTACGCCAGCATGAAGCTGACCAACCTCGACGGCGCGGCTTCTGCGCTCAAGGAGCTCGACCTGTTCTGACGGCGCGGCCCCCTTCGGGGGCCGCGCACGCCCAGGCCAGGGTGGCGAGCGCACCGGACCGCAGGTCATGGCGTGGCCGCCACGGCGTGGCGGCCACGAGACGGTCCACCCGCAGGCCCGCGCGCGCATGCGCCGGACCCTGCCGCAGGTCGGCCGACGGGTCGTCGGCGGACACGGCGGTCCAGGTGAAGCCGTCCACCGTCTCGGCGAGCGCGTCGAGCGCGATGGAGAGCGGCGCCGCCTGTGGCGGTCCCACGTGGTAACGACCGTCGGCCGGGCCCTCGAGCGTCGCCAACCACCACAGCGCGTCCGCCACGTCCTCCACGTGGACGAAGTCGCGCGCCACGTCGGCGCCCGCGACCCGGAACGGGCGTCCCTCCAGCGCGGCCGCGACCGCCCGGTGCACCGACGAGGTGGTGCGCCGGGCCGGCGTGGCCCGCTCGAGTGGTCCGTAGGCGGTGGCCACCCGGGCCACCCGCGCGTGCAACCCGGTCAGCTCCCCGTACCGCAGCACCAGACCTTCGCTGGCCAGCTTGGCCACCGCGTAGAGGTTCGTGGGATCGACCGGCGCGTCCTCGTCGAGCGGTGGCGTCGCCGGTCGGGCGCCGTAGAGCCCGGTGGAGCTCAGGAACACGAACGTGCCGACGCCGTGGCGTCGGCACGCCTCGAGCAGGGCCAGCGTCCCGCCCGCGTTCACGTCGAAGGTGCGCGCAGGATCGGTCCGTTCCTCCGCCTCGCTCGGGGTGATCGCGGCCGCGTGGACCACGGCGTCCGGCGCGGCGTCCCGGACCACGGCGTCCATGGCCGCACGGTCGGTCACGTCCCCACGGTGCCAGCGCACCCGCGTCGCGTCGGCGCCGAGTCGGGCGAGCACGCTCGCGTGGGGTTCGGCGAGGTCGACGGCGACGACCTCGGCGCCGCCGGCGGCGGCGCGCACCGCCACGTTGGCGCCGACGAAACCGGTGGCGCCGGTCAGCAGCAGCCGCACGCCGCTCAGTCCGGGCGCACGAACGCCCCGTCGCCGGGGCGGTTGAGGACCTGTTGGCCGTCGAACACGACGTCGCCGGCGAGCACGGTCGCGGCCACCCGGCCGCGGAACGTCAGACCGTCGTGGAGCAGGTCGGTGTCGCGCGAGGCGCTCAGCAGCGTGCGGCGGTCGATCGTGGTCGTGGCGTTCAGGTCCACGATCGTCAGGTCGGCGTCCGCGCCGGGTTGGATCACGCCCTTGCGGGGCGCGAGACCGAAGCGCTCGGCGCCGTTCGTGGAGATCAGGCGCGCGGCCTCGACGATCGTGACGCGACCCTCGGCGACCGCGTCGAGCATGCCCAACACCAGCTCCTCGACGCCGGGGGCGCCGGGCGGGGCCGCCCACAGGTCGGTCTTGGCCTTCTCCTTCTCGGCGACGGTGAACGGCGAGTGGTCGGTGGTGACGAAGCCGAGCGCGCCGTCGCGGAGCGCTTCCCACAGTGCCTCGATATCGTCGGCGTCGCGCAGCGGGGGGTTGATCTTGGCGTACGCGCCGTGCCGCGCCAGCGCCGACTGGTCGAAGCGCAGGTACTGCGGGCAGGTCTCGGCGGTGACGTCCTCGCCGAGCGCCTGGAACGCCCGCACGACGTCGAGGGCGTGGCGGCTCGTCACGTGCGCCACGTGCATGCGCGCCCCCACACCCCGGTTGATGGCGAGCAGCGACGCCACCGCGGCCGCTTCGACGAAGGGCGGGCGCGACTCGAAGTGGGCGGGCGCGTCGTTGCGTCCCGCGGCCACCAGCCCCTGCGTCAGGTGGACGATGAGCGCGTCGTCCTCCGCGTGCACCGAGAGCACCCGGCCGGTGGCGGCCACGAGCTTGAGCGCCTCGTACTGGCCGGGCGTGTCGGGGAGGCACAACCCGATGAACTCGTCGTCGCGCCCCTTCGGGGCGCTCGTCATGAAGATCTTGAAGCCGATGGCGCCCTCGTCCGCCATACCCTGGACCTCGGCCGGGTCGAGTCGGCCGGGAGCACCGTACAGGCCGAAGTTCACGTGCGCCCGCTCGGCGAAGTGTTCGCGACGGGCGCGGAACACGTCGGGTGTGGCGCAGCACGGCTTGGAGATGGGCATCTCGAACAGGGTCGTGACGCCCCCGGCCGCCGCGGCGCGCGTCTCGCTCTCCACGGTGCCGCGTTCCGGGTACGCCGGGGCGCGCACGTGGAAGTGGATGTCGATCGCGCCCGGCAACACGTGCAGGCCCGTGGCATCGAAGCGACGTGTCGCGGTGGCCGCTTCGCCAGGCTGCAACAACGCGGCCACCCGCCCGTCGCGAACCCCCACGTCGGCGCGGAGTTCGCGGTCGGTCAGGACGACGGTGCCGCCGTGGACGAGCAGGTCGAACGAGGGGCGGCTCACGCCGTCGCCTTCAACGATCCGACGAAGGCGTCGATGCGGTCGACGGCTTCCTCGATGCGCGCCATCGGTTGCAGGTAGCCGATCCGCATGTAGGTGTCGGCCTCGTCGCCGAACAGAGCCCCTGGGAACACCAACACCCGCGCCTCGCGGAGCAGGCGGAGGCAGAAGTCGTTGGCGCCGAGCCCGGAGGCCGTCACGTTCACGTACAGGTAGAAGGCGCCGCCCGGGTGGCCGTAGGTCAGGCCGATCCGGTCGAAGGCGGGCATCAGGAAGGCGCGCCGCCGCGCGTACTCGGCCACCATCTCGGCGACCGGCTCCTGCGGTCCTTCGAGGGCCGCCAGGGCGGCGAACTGCGACGGGGTCGCCGTGTTGATCGAGAGCGTGTGGCGCGGTTCGGTGAGCGCCCGCACGAAGGCCCGCGGAGCGGCCAGGTAACCGACGCGCCAACCCGTCATCGCGTACGACTTGCTGAAACCGTTGAGCGTGATCGTGCGCGCCTTCATGCCGTCCAGCGTGGCGATCGACAGGTGCTCGGAGCCCTCGTAGATGAGCTTGGCGTAGATCTCGTCGGCGATGACGATCAGGTCGTGCTTCTGGGCGAGCGCCGCGATCGCGCGGATCATGGCCGGCGGCGTGACGGCGCCCGTCGGGTTGTTGGGCGACACCAGGACCAGCACCTTGGTGCGGTTCGTGACGCGGGCCTCGATCTCGGCGGGCAGCAGCGCGAAGTCGTCCTTCTCGTAGGTGGGCACCGGTACGGGCACGCCGCCGCACAGGCGCACCGCCATGTCGTAGGTCGTGAAGCGCGGCGAGGTGATGAGCACCTCGTCGCCGGCCTCGACCAGCGCGAGCATGCACAGCATCACCGACTCCTGGACACCGGCCGTGACCACGACCTCGTCGGCGTCGTAGTCGAGGCCGTACTCGGCGGCGAGGTTGGCGGCGATCGCCTCGCGCAGGCGCGGCATGCCGGTCGGATGCGTGTAGTGGTGCTCGTGGGCGTCGATCGCCCGCTTGGCGGCCTCGACGATGTGGGCCGGCGTGTGCAGGTCGGGATCGCCACGCCCCATCGCGATGACGTCCTCGAGACCGGCCGCCGCTTCGAGCATGGTGGTGCGGATCGAGACGTCGTCGTCGTGGATGCGTCCGGCGAGGGCGCGGAGCAAGCGATCGGGCGGGGTAGTCGTCATGGCGTACCTCAGGGGAGTGGGATGACGCGCGCGTCCCAAGGGACCCGCGCCTGGAACGTGGAGGGGATGCGTACGCCGGTGCCGGTCACGACCATGGAGTCGATCGTGCGGTAGCCGTCCGTGCCGGGACGGTAGATGCCGGGTTCGTTCGAGAAGACCATGCCTGCCACGATCGGGGTGGCGTCGCCGGGCGCCAACCAGGGCGCCTCGTGCCCGGCGATCCCCATGCCGTGACCGACCCGGTGGCGGATCGTGTCGCCGAGGCCGGCCGCTCGCAGCTCGGCGAGCCCGGCCTCGTTGACCTCGGCGCAGGCGGCGCCCACCCGCAACGCGGCGACCGCGGCGTCGTGGCACGCCTCGGCGGCGCGGAGGCAGTGGCGCTGGTCGGCGTTCGGTTCGCCCAACACGAACGTGGCCCCGCTCTCGGCGTGGTACCCGCCGACCGCCGCGCCGATGCCGGCGATCATCACCTCACCGGCTCGCGGCGTGCGGGCCATGGTCCGGCCGTGGGGCAGCGCCGCCCGCGGGCCGGTGTGCACCGTGCCGACGACCGTGGTCTTGGCGGCGCCGAAGCGCGTGCCCAGCTCGCGCGCCTGCAGGGCCCGGGCGGCGCCGACGCCGAGCTCGAGCACGTCGAGTTCGGTGCCGCCGGCCGCCAGCACGGTCGCGGCACCACTCAGGATGGCGTCCAGGCACGCGTCGGCGTAGCGCGCGGCGGCCACGATCAGGGCCAGTTCCGCGGCGTCCTTGACCGCCCGTACCTCGGCGGCGACCGGCGCGACGACGAGTCGAGGCAGGCGCTCGCGGGCCTCCGGCCACCAACCGGCGTCGAGCCCGTCGACGGCGACCCGTGGCCGTCGCGGCTGCAAGTCCCGCACGCGCTCGAGCATCCACAGCACCGCCGGGACCTCACCGGGGAACTCCTCGTAGGTCTCGACCCGCACCCCGCCACCGTCCGCTTCGGCGTGTTCGCGCTCCAGGAGCGGCACGAAGAGCGTCGGCTCCCCGTCGACGGGCACGTGGAGACCGATCGGTCGTTCGGACGGCGAGTGCACGAAGCCGGTGGCCCAGACGACGCTCTCCCGCTCCAGGAGCAGCGCGCCGTCGAGATCGCGGGCGACCAGGTGGTCGCGCAGACGCGACCTGAATCGGGCGAAGTCGGCGTCGTCGAGGGGGCGCGGGTGCGACCCGGCGGTCGCGTCCTGATCGAAGGGCATGCGGCCAGACGTCACGAGGTCTCATCACTCCTTCACGGCGCGCGACCGTGGCCATGGCATCGTGGGTTCACGCTTGACAGGGCCGGGCGCCGTACGTATATTCATCCACAATAGCAGGAAGTCGATTGTCGACAGTCGGTTCTATACTCGGCACCTGCGACACACCCTGGTGACCGGCCCCCGTCCGATCCACCCCATCGCCCTTGGAGGCCACGTGACGCAGACGCCCGACCCGAGCGCCCGCATCACCCGGTACGCGGAGGGGTTCAACCACGAACCGCTGCGGCAGAGGGTGGCAGGCGTGATCCGTGACGCGATCTTGGACGGGAAGCTGTTGCCCGGTGCTCCCCTGGTCGAGAAGGCGATCGCCGACGACCTCGAGATCAGTCGCGCTCCGGTGCGCGAGGCCATCCGGATGCTGGTGAAGGAAGGCCTCGTCGAATCCGTCGCCTACAAAGGGAGCCGCGTGCGGCACCTCAGTCAGCGCGACGTCCAAGAGGTGTACGCGATGCGCGGGCTCCTGGAACGCTACGCGGTGCGTCAGTACTTCGAGAACGACACCGGCGACCGCCTCCTGCCCCTCGAGGCCGCCTGCGCCGACATGGAGGCGGCGGCCACGGCCGCCGACATCAAGGGTCTCAGCGACGCCGACGAACGCTTCCACCGGTCGCTCATCGAACTCGCCCAGAACGAGATGTTGCTCGGCATGTGGACGCTCATCGGCCTGCGCGCACGGCACGCCATGGCCCTGCGCAACGGCCAGGTCGGCGACCTCCACCGGGTCGCGGGCAACCACCGCACGATCGTCGCAGCCCTTGCGGCGCGCGAGCTCGAGACGAGCCTGCAGCTCGTCACCGCCCACATCGACTCGGGCGCGCAGCTCATCCTCGACGACTGGGCCGCGGGCGCGTGAGCGTGCCCCTGAGGCTCGTGCTGGCCGGCCTCGGCGCCCGCGGCCGGTACTGGCGGACCGTGATCGAACGCGAGCCGCGCACCGAGGCGGTCGCCTTCGTCGACCCGTCGCCGGCGGCCCGCGAGGACGCCGCCGCGGCCGCGCCCGGTGTGCCCTGCTTCGCCACCCTGGCCGAGGCGGTGGCCGCGGTCGACCCCGACGCGCTGGTGCTCGCCACGCCGCCCGACACGCGCGGTCCCCACCTCGACCTCGCGTGCGAGGCGCACCTGCCCGTGCTGGTCGAAAAGCCCCTGTCGCTCGACCTGGCCGAGGCCGCGCGCTTCGTTCGCCAAGCGCAGGACGCCGGCATCCCGCTGATGGTGGGTCTGAACTTCCGCTACCTCGACGTCACCCGTCAGACGAAGCGCCTGCTGGCGTCCGGCGAACTGGGTCGTGCGGAGTTCGCGCGGTTCACCTACGAACGGTGGCGCGACGGCCACCGACCCGGCATCAACCGCTACCCGCTCACGATGGTGCACCCGATGTTGTGGGAGCAGTCGATCCATCACGTCGATCTGCTCCGCTTCGTCTACGACGACGAACCCACCGACGTCTACGCCCGCGCGTTCAACCCGAGTTGGAGCATGTACGCCGGGGACACGAACGTGAGCGCGATCTTCTCGTTCGCGAGCGGTCGCGTCGTGAACTACCAGGGGACGTGGCAAGCGAACCACGTCGTGCCGGGCTTCGAATGGCGCACCGAGTGCAGCCGCGGCGTCGTCGTCCAGCGCGACCAGTTCGGTGACCTGGCGTACGCCAAGCGCGAGGACGAGGCGCTCACCCCGGTGCCGCTGGCCCCCCACGAGACCTGGGTGACCGACACCGCCGGCGTGCTCGCTGACTTCGTGTCGCACCTGCGCGACGACGCGCCGCTGGCGTGCAGCGCCGAAGATCATCTCCGCTCGCTCGCCATGATCGAAGCCTGCGTTCGTTCGAGCGCGAGTCGCGAGGCCGTGTCCGTGCCCGCGCTGCTCGAGGAAGCGGGGTCGGACATGACGTAGCACGGATGTCCGCCCCGACGTGATCGTCCCGCTCGTCCGCAAGATCTTCAGGAGGAACGCATGAAGAACGTTCAACGCCTCGCACTCGCCCTGGTCGTGGGTCTGGCTTCCGCCGCCTTCGCCCAAGCGCCCGACGCGAACACCCTCGTCGTCGCCCAGAGCGTCGACGCCAGCCAGCTCGACCCGGCCGCCATCGGCTCGCGGCCCGAGGCCAACGTCGCCGCACACCTGTGGGGCACCCTCACGTCGGTCAACCGCGACGGCGAGATCGTCCCGGCCCTGGCCGAGAGCTACACCACGAACGCCGAGGGCGACGAGATCACCTACCGCCTGCGCAGCGGCCTCACCTGCCACGACGGTGAAGCCCTCACCGCCTCGGACGCCGCGTACTCGTTCAACCGCGCCGCCGACCCGGCCAACGCCTTCACCGGCAACACGCCGGGCTACGTGCTGCCCGGCGTCGGCTTCGTCGAAGCCCGCGCCGACAGCGACCTCGACGTCACCATCGTGCTGGAGCGCCGCAACCCGGTCGCCCCCGCCCTGCTCGGTGAGGTCTACGTCCACTGCCAGGACTCGTACGAAGGCATGACGGCCGACGAGGCCGCCAACACCCCGATCGGTTCCGGCGCCTACCGCTTCGTCGAGTGGGTCCGCGACGACCGCATCGTCATGGAACTCGTCGAAGGTCACCCGCTCGCCGCCGAAGGTGCGTTCGAGACCATCGTCTGGCGCGTCGTGCCCGAAGCCTCGACCCGCGCGGCCGAGCTGATCGCCGGCAACATCGACATCGTCGCCAACGTCTCGCCCGACCAGGCCAGCACCATCGACGCCAGCGGTCGCGCCACCGTGCAGGCCGTCGCCGGCACGCGTCGCATCTACGTGGGCTTCAACTTCCGCCAGGAGCTCTTCGGCGACAGCGAAGGCGCCGAGGCGATCCAGAACGTCCTCGTCCGCCGCGCGATCAACCACGCCGTCGACGTCCCCACCATCTGCACCCAGTTGCTCGGCACCGACTGCGAGCGCGCCAACGGCCTGGTCAACCCGCCGAACGACAACCAGGCGCTCGAGCCCTACGCCTACGACCCCGAAGCGGCCGAGCGGCTCCTCGACGAAGCCGGTTACCCCCGCGGGGCAGACGGCGTGCGCTTCGAGATCACGCTGCAGTCGCCCAACAACCGCTACCTCAACGACGCGAACGTGGCCCTGGCCGTCGGCCAGTACCTCTCCGACGTCGGCGTCCAGACCGAGGTCGAACTGCTCGACTTCGCGTCCGTCTACGTGCCGCTGATCGTCGCTCCCGGCGGCAACACGGCCGGCCCGCTGTTCCTGCTCGGCTCCGGTGGCACGATCGCCGACGCCCGCATCGACATGACCGACCTCTCGCGCCCCGACGCCGGCACCAACTACACCGGTTGGACGAACCCCGACTGGTACAGCGGCTGGGATCGCCTCACCGAGGCCCAGAACGCCGCCGAGGAGCGCGCGATCATCGACGAGATGCTCACCGTCTTCTACGACGACGCGCCCTGGCTGATGATGTACTTCCAGCCCGATTTCTACGGCGTGAGCGACCGGGTCGACTGGGAAGCCCGTCGTGACGAGAAGGTCCTCGTCGGCGACGCCACCCTCCGCTAGACCATGCCTTTCCTCGGGGTCGGCCGGATCGTTCGGCCGGCCCCGAGGCACTGCCGCCCTGAGCGGCACGCTATTTTCCACCGGAGACACTTATGTGGTCCTACACCATCAGTCGCCTGTTCCAAGCCGTCATCGTCGTGATCGCCGTGACGTTGATCACCTTCCTGACGCTGCAGATGTCGGGCGACCCGACCTATCTCTACGTCAGCGACCGCGCCACCGACGAGGAGATCGCCATGGTGCGCGAGCGCCTCGGCTTCGATCGACCCCTCCACGTCCAGTACCTGTCGTTCCTCGGCGGGCTCCTCCAAGGCGACACCGGACGCTCGCTCGTCTACCGCCTGCCAGCGTTCGACGTCGTCCTCGAGCGCCTGCCCGCCACGATCGAGCTCACCCTCACGGCGATGCTCATCGCGGTGACGTTCGCCATCCCGCTCGGGATCATCGCCGCACTGAACCGTGGCACCGCGGTCGACGGCGGCATCATGGCGCTCGCCATGGTGGGGCAGTCGATCCCAAGCTTCTGGCTCGGCATCATGCTCATCCTGGGGGTCGGCCTCGGGCTCTCCTGGCTGCCGATCTCTGGACACGTCCCCGTGCTCGAACCCCTGCTGCAGGGTGACGTGGCCACCGCCATCGGCAACGTGCCGCAAGCGTTGCGCTACCTGATCATGCCGGCCTTCACGATCTCGCTCTTCTCGCTCTCCCGCAACGCCCGACTCGTGCGCTCCTCGATGCTCGAGGTCCTCTCGCAGGACTACGTCCGCACCGCCCGGGCGAAGGGCCTGAGGGAGTGGGGCGTCGTCATGCACCACGCCCTGCGGAACGCGTGGATGCCCGTGGTCACCATGCTCGGCCTGGAGTTCGGCTTCCTTCTTTCGGGGGTGGTGGTCGTGGAGACGGTCTTCTCCTGGCCGGGCGTCGGCCGGCTCGTGTTCAACGCCATCAACCAGCGCGACATCCCGCTGGTGCAGACGTCGGTGGTCATCTTCGCCTTCGTGTTCGTGCTCCTCAACCTGTTCGTCGATGTCATCTACGCGCGCCTCGACCCGCGCGTGAGGCTCTCGTGACCGCCTCCACGCCGCAAGGCGGAACCGGGAGCGCCGTCGTGAAGGCGGCACCGAGCCCCGCCGCGCGCGCCTGGGGCAGCCTGGTCCGCAAGGTCTGGCCCCTCCTCGCGATCGTCGTGTTGCTGCTGGTGACGCTCGCCGCGATCGCGGGACCGAGCCTGGCGCCCAAGGACCCGAACCGGCAGAACATCATCGCGCGGCTCCAGCCGCCGGGCGTCGCCGACCGGGCGGGTGTCGTGCAGTACCCGCTCGGCACCGACGCGCTCGGGCGCGACGTGCTTTCGCGCCTGATCTACGGGGCGCGCGTCTCGCTCCTCGTCGGCCTCACGGCGGTGCTGATCGGCGGCACCATGGGCACCGCGCTCGGGATCCTGGCCGGCTACTTCGGTGGTCGTCTCGACGCGCTCATCATGCGGATCGCCGACATCCAGCTCGCCTTCCCGTTCATCCTGCTGGCGATCATGTTCCTGGTGGTGCTGGGGTCGGGGGTCCTCAACCTCATCCTCATCCTCGGCATCGGTCAGTGGGTGACGTACGCCAGGATCGCCAGGGCGCAGACACTCTCGCAACGCGAGAAGGAGTACGTCGAAGCCGCCCGCGCTCTGGGCGCGCAGTGGCGCCTCGGTGATGTTCAAGTCGATCCTGCCGAACATCCTCGCGCCGCTGATCGTGATCGCCTCGTTCAACGTCGCCAGCGTCATCCTCTCCGAAGCGGCCCTGTCGTTCCTGGGCCTCGGCGTGCCCCCCACCACCCCGACGTGGGGCGGGATGCTCGCCGAGAGCCGCGACCAGCTCCTCGCCGGCCGCTGGTGGTTGGCCGTCTACCCCGGCGTCGCCATCGCGCTGACCGTCCTGGCGTTCAACATCCTCGGCGACTGGCTCCGCGACTTCCTCGATCCACGTCTGCGCGGCGTCGGCTGAGCCTCCGGCCTCCCGCACGCCTCCTCCAGAAAGGAACCACCCATGACGATCCGAGTCGGCATCATCGGCGCCAGCTTCGCGAAGGCCGCCTACCTTCCCGCACTCCGACACGTCCCCGACGCCGAGGTGGTCGCCCTGGCGAGCGCCCGCCTCGAGAGCGCTCGCAGCGCGGCCGAGACGTTCGGCGTCCCGCATGCGTACGACGACTGGCCAGCGATGCTCCGCGAGCACGACTTCGACCTGGTGTGCATCGCCACCCCCACCGACACCCACGCGCCCATGACCCTCGCCGCGCTCGACGCCGGCGCGAACGTGCTGTGCGAGAAGCCGACCGCCATGGACGCCGACGAGGCCAAGGCGATGCGCGACCGCGCCGCAGAACTCGGGCGCGTCTCGATGATGGGTCACGAGCTCCGCTTCAACCCCAACCGCCGCAAGGTCGCCGAGCTGATCGCCTCGGGTGCCATCGGCGAGATGCGCCACGCCCACATCGCCAACGTCACGCCCGGTTGGGCCGATCCGGCCTCGCGCCCCAAGGGCGACTGGTGGTCGCTCGCGGAGCGCGGCGGTGGACGTCTCGGCGCCAACGGCTCGCATCAGACCGACCTGCTGCGTTGGTGGTTCGGCGAAGCCAAAGCGGTCATGGGGCGCGCCGTCACCATGATCCCCGACCGCCGCGACAAGACCACTGGCGAACCCTGGACCGCCACAGCCGACGACGTGGTGCACATGGTCCTCGAGCTCGAACGCGCCCCGATCGCCGACGTCTTCCTGTCGGGCGTCGCGCGCCACAACATGGACAACGTCACGCAGGTCTACGGCAGCGAGGGCACGATCCTGCTGACCAACTCCGACGAGAAGCTCCTGCTGGGCAAGCCGGGCGCCGACTTCGAGGACGTGAGCGTGACCGACCCGAACGCGCAGCTCGAGGGCGTCGGCAAGGGCATCTGGAACGTCTCGTTCGTGGCGCTCATGCGCGAGCTCTGCGGCGCCATCGCCGAGGGACGGCCGCTACGGGAGGGTGCCACCTTCGAGGACGGTTGGCGCAACCAGCGCGTGCTGGACGCGGTCAAGCGCTCCGGCACCGAACGCTGCTGGATCGAACTCGATGCCTGAGCGGGGCGTCGCGGTCGTGACCGGCGCGGCCCAGGGCTTGGGCCGCGCGGTCGCGTGGGCGCTGGCCGAGGACGGCTGGCGCGTCGCCGCCATGGACGTCGACGGCGGCCGGCCTGGCCTCGCTGACGGACGTCGCCGGCGAGCGGGTGCGGCCGATGCGGGTCGATCTCGCCGACGCCGACGCCACGCGCAGCGCCATCGAGGGCGTGCAAGCCGACCTCGGACCCGTCGCCTACCTGGTCCACAACGCCGCGATCCTGATCGAGGAGCGCTTCGAGGACGTCACCTTCGCACGCTGGAACGCCACGGTGAACGTCCAGCTGCAGGCCGCCTACCTGCTCACCCACGCGGTCTGGGCCGGGATGAAGGCGGCCGGCCACGGCCGCGTCGTCTTCGTGAGCTCGCAGTCGGGCATCCGCGGTTTCGCCGCCGAGGCCCCCTACTGCGCGGCCAAACACGGCCTCGAGGGCTTCATGAAGGCGCTGGCGCTGGAGGCCGAGGGCACGGGCGTGGCGGTCTCGACCATCACGCCCGGCATGTACATGCACACGCCGATGTCCGAACGCAACTACCCGCCCGAGGCCAAGGCGAAGTGGGTCGACCCCAGCGAGCTGGCGCCCGCCTTCACCTACCTGGGCGCCCTCCCCGACGCGCGCCACAACGGTGAGCGGCTCGACGCGTGGAAGCTCGCTCAGGGAGCGGTGGATGGCCGCTGACCCGCCCGTGACGCCCGAGCTGCAGGCCGTGTTCGACTGGATCGACGCCCACGCCGACGAGTGCGTCGCCGATCTACAGGAACTCGTGCGGCAACCGAGCGTCTCGGCCCAGGGCATCGGCCTCCAGGCCTGCGCCGACCTGGTCGAGGCGCAGATGAAGCGCGACGGCCTCGACGTGCGCCAGTACCCGCTCGACGGCGGGCCACCGGTGCTGTTCGGGCACATGACCAGCCCGCGCTCGAGCAAGACGATGCTGTGCTACTCGCACTACGACGTGCAGCCGGCCGAACCGCTCGAGGCATGGACGCACGGCGGTCCCTGGTCGGCGGCCATCGTGGACGGCGTCATGTACGGCCGCGGCACGACGGACAACAAGAGCGGCGTGCTCGCTTTCAACAAAGCCGCCAAGGCCTTCCTGGCCGTGCACGGCGAGCTGCCCGTCGGTCTCAAGTTCATCATCGAGGGCGAGGAGGAGATCGGCAGCCTCCACCTGGGACCCTGGGTGGCCGAGCACACCGACCTGCTCGACGCCGACGGCATGCACTGCCTCGACGGTCCGGTGGACACCGCCACCGAGCTGCCCGACGTCGACCTGGGCCTCAAGTCGGTGCTGTTCGTCGAACTCGTCGTCCGCGGCGCCAACGCCGACATCCACTCGCTCAACTTCCCGCTCGTGCCGACGCCGGTGTGGGACCTCGTGCGCGCGCTGAACACGATCATGGACGAACAGCGCAGATCCTGATCGACGGCTGGACCGACGGCATCTACGAGCTGCAGCCCGAGGACTGGGCCGACCTCGAGGAGAAGGCCCAGCGGGTCGACACCGAGGCGATGAAGCGCGAATGGGGCATCGAAGCGTTCGCCCTCGGTCGCGACGGCGTCGCCGCCCATCATGCGCGCACGTACGAACCGACCGCCAACATCGCCGGCCTGGTGGCGGGCTACACCGGCAAGGGCTCGAAGACCATCGTCCCGAACGAGGCGCGCGCCAAGATGGACTTCCGGCTCATCCCCGGCATGCGCCAGGACCAGGCGCTCGCCAAGCTGCGCGCGCACCTCGACGCGCACGGCTTCGGCCACGTCGAGATCGTCAGCGAGGAACGGGCCGAACCGCCGTACAAGATCTCGGCCAAGGAACCGATGGCCGAGGCGGTGGTCGAAGCCGCGCATGGCCGTCTACGGCGAGAAGCCGATCGTCAACGGCGTCTCCGCCGAGGGCACGATCCTGCGGCACGTCTGGATCCCCTGCGTGCTCACCGGCTTCGCCAACCCGGGTGCCAACATGCACGCCCCGGACGAGAACGTGACGATCGAGAGCTACCTGAAGGGCATCAAGTACGCCGCCGCGATCATGGCGGCCTTCGGCGCCAGCGACCGCCCGCCGCAACCGACCCCGCCGGGCTTCGCGCGCCGGGGCGAGACGCCCACGTGACCCGCGCGCCGACGGCGGGCGTCGTGTTCCGCCCGGAGCGCGTCGTCGTGGGGGCCGACGGCGAGGTCCGCCAGGGCGTCGTGGTCGTGGTCGAGGACGGGCGGATCGCCTACGTGGGACCGGCCGACGACGTCGCCGACCCTCGATGCGCGCGACGTCGTGGAAGCCCCCGGCGCCACGCTGATGCCCGGGATGGTCGACGCCCACGTGCACCTCGCGTACGACGGCGCCTCCGACCCGCGCGCCTACCGCCTCGCCGACGTCGGCCTGAGTTACCCGGCCTTGGCGCTGCGCGCCGCCGCGCATGCGGCCGAGACGCTGCGCTGGGGGTTCACCGCCGTGCGCGACCTGCACGCCCCCGGCGGCGTCGTGATCGACCTGCGCGACGCGATCCGTGCCGGTTGGGCGGTCGGGCCCCACGTGGTCGCGTGCGGGCGCGGGCTCAGCGTGACGGGCGGGCACATGGACAAGGGCGGCTGGGGCGACCACGTGCGGCTCGACGATCACGTCGCCGCCTGCAACGGTCCCGAGGCCTTCCGCGCCGGCGTGCGCGAGCAGGTCAAACGCGGCGCCGACTGCATCAAGATCAACCTCTGCGGCGGCTCCGTCCGTGATCCCGGAGCACCCGTACCTGCAGGAGATGACCGACGCCGAGGTGGCCGCCGCCATCGACGAGGCGCACCGGTGGGAACGCCCGGTCGCCGCCCACACCTCGGGCGGACCGAGCGTCGCGATGGCGGTCGAGGCCGGCCTCGACAGCGTCGAGCACGGTCACTGGATCGACGAGCGGACCGCCGACGGGATGGCGGCGCGCGGCTGCACCTACGTCCCGACGCTGCTCGTGAACGAGCGCAACTTCGAGATCGACCGCGACGTGCTCGGCGGCTCGGCGGCGAGCTGGGCTTGGGTCGAACGGGCGCGCGCCGACAAGTGGGCGAGCCTCGAGCGCGTTCGCCGCGCCGGTGCGCCCATCGCCGTGGGCACCGACGCCGGCTTCATGCTGCCCCACGGCGCCATGAGCGCGCGCGAGCTCGAGCTGCTGGTACAGGGCGGACTGTCACCGCTCGCGGCGCTCGAGTCGGCCACCTCCGTCGGTGCGCGCCTGCTCGGTCTCGAGAGCGGCGTCGTCCGCGTGGGCGCGCCCGCCGACCTGCTCCTCGTCGAGGGCGACCCGACCCAGGACGTCCGCGTCCTACAAGACCGCTCGCGCCTGCGCACCTACCTCGCGGGCCGGCTCGTGGAGGTCTGAACCGTGGCCGAAACCCCGCACACCCCGATCGAGCCGGCGGGCATCTACGCGCCGGCGACCTACGCCATGGGCATGGTGGCCGCGGGCCGCACCCTCTACGTCGCCGGCCAGGTGGCTCGGGACGCAAACGGCACGCTCGTCGGACCGAACGACGCCGTGGCGCAGGCCCGGCAGGTGTACGCCAACCTCGGCGCGGTCCTGACGGCCGCCGGCGCCCGACCCGAACACGTCGTCAAGGTGACGACGTACCTGGTCGACCCGGCGGACGGCGCGGCCGCCACGGCGGAGCGTCTCGCCTTCTTCGGCGACCACCGCCCGCCCCACACCGGCCTCGTGGTCGCGGCACTGGGCGGTCCCGAGGTGCGGCTCGAGGTCGAGGTCGTGGCGGTGCTGCCATGAGCGCGAACCCTCCGCGGCGTTCTCCCGAGAGGCCGCGCGGTCACGGTCACCTACCCGCGAGCCCCGTGGTGTGCTGCTCGCACACCGCTCCACCACCCCGAACCCGCTCCCTGCACCACGGAAGGAAACCCGATGAGCATCGAAGTCAAGAAGGTCCAGCACATGTCGTTCGCCGTTCGCGACGTCGAGAAGACGCTCGAGGGCTACAAGGCGCTGCTCGGCGTCGACCCCGTCGGTCACGGTCACGCGCTTCGAGAAGTCGCGCAACCTCGTCGCGCTGTTCTGGCTCGGCGGCGTCGAGTACCAGATCTCGCAGTCGATGGACGACGGACGGCCGCTTCTCCAAATGGATCCGCGAGCGCGGCGGCGAAGGCCTGCACCACATCTGCTACGCGGTCGACGACATCGACGCGGCCCTCGCCGAAGCGCAGGCGAACGGCGCGACGCTCAAGGAGTGCGCGGCCTGCAAGGTCAAGGGCAGCCACGTGCACCCCGAGGGCTGGGTGGCGTTCCTCGAGCAGGACGTCGGCGGCATCGAGATCGAGTTCATGCAGCTCTACACGCCCGAGCAGCTCGAAGAGTACAAGTCGGTGCAGGGGATCTGATGGAGCTCGTCGTCCCCCTGGCCGCCCGCGTCGCGAAGCTCCAGGCGCTCCCGCCCGAGGCGCGCGACGCCACCGCCCGTGGCGCCGACGTCGACGTGCCGCAGGCCGTGCGCGACGCCGCCGACGCGGCGCTCGCGCGCGGCGAGACCCACTACACCGACCGCCCCGGCATCCTGCCGCTGCGCGAGCAGGTGGCCCGCGACGTCAAGGCCCGCTTCGGCGTCGACGTCGACGCCAAGGGTGGGGTCGTCATCACGTGCGGCGGCACCGAGGCGCGCTTCGTGGCGGTCCAGCAGCTGCTGCCCACCGGCGGCACCCTCGTCGCGCTGTCGCACCCCGAACGCGTCGCCGCCGCCTGCATCGTGCGTGACGTGACGCTCGTCGACGCCGACGACGCCCGCCCGACGCGCCAGGACGGCGGCGTGGTCGCGCTCTACCTCAACGGCGAGACCCCCCACGACGTCGCCGACGCTTGGCTCGAGCGCGCCAAGACCGAAGGTTGGCCCGTCATGTACGAGGCCGACGCCGGCGGCCGCCACCCGGCCACCCTCGGTCTCGCCGACCAGACGATCACGATCGGCAGCCTCGGCCTCGAGCAGGGCATGGCCTCGTGGCGCCTCGGTTTCCTGGCCGCACCGATCGCCAAGGCCGGGCCGCTGCGCGAGTTCAAGCTGGCGCTCACCCTGTGCTCGACGAACGTGTCGCAGTGGGGGGCGCTCGGCCTCGCTCCGAGCTCGGAAGGAGAGGCGGCGTGAACCTCGACGAGATCCGCAAGCTCGACGGCACCAAGCTGCGCTACGCGCTGATGGACCTGGCCAAGGAGATCCCCGACGCGATCGCCCTCGGCCGCGGCGACCCCGACCTCGACGCCCCGGCGCACGTGATCGAGGCCGCCCGCGCCGCCGCGCGCGTGGCCCGGCATCGGCTCTCGCCGGTCGAGGGCACCCCCGAGCTGCGGGCCGCCATCGCCCGCCGCGCCGCGACGGACCACAGCGTCTCCGTGACCGCCGAGAACGTGCTGGTCACCACCGGCGGCCAGGAGGGTCTCTTCCTGGTCATGCAGGCGCTGCTCGATCCGGGCGACGAGATCCTCGTCCCCGACCCGCGCTACACCTCGTACGACCAGGCGATCGAGCACTGCGGCGCCGTCGCCGTGTCGGTCCCGACGCACCCGCACGAGGCCTTCGAGGTGCGCGCCGAGGCGATCGAGCCGCTCATCACCCCCAAGACCAAGGCGCTCCTGCTCGTCACCCCGAGCAACCCCACCGCCGGGATCATCACCCGCGCCGAAGCCGAGAAGATCGCCGCCCTGGCCCGCAAGCACGACTTCGTGGTGATCAGCGACGAGATCTACGGCAAGTTCGTCTGGGAGCCCTTCGAGCACGTCTCCATCGGCTCGCTGCCGGGCATGCGTGATCGCACGATCACGCTCTCGGGCTTCAGCAAGGCCTGGGCGATGACGGGCTTCCGCGTCGGCTACGTGATCGCGCCCCCCGCGACGATCCGCGGGATGGCGGCCGTCAAGGCGGCCACCACGGGTCCGGTGGCGGGCGTCAGCCAGGCGGCGGCGCTCGCGGCGGCCGAGGGCTCCGACGACTGCATCGCCGCCTCGCGCGTGATCTACGGCGAGCGGCGCGCGCTCATGGCCGAGGGCCTGACCGCCATGGGGCTCACCTTCCCCGAACCGCGCGGCGGCTTCTTCTTCTGGGCGGACGCGACCAGCACCGGCATGCGCGCGCTCGAGCTCTCGTACCTGCTCCTGCGCGACGCCCACGTGCTGGTCTTCCCCGGCAACGCCTTCGGCGCCCGCTGGAACGACTACCTGCGCATCACGGTGCTGCAGCCCACCGACCTCCTCCGCACGGCGCTCGAGCGCATGACGCCCGTCGTCCAGCGCCACGCCGCCGAAGCGGCCGCTCGCCCATGATCCATCCCCGCCCCGAGAGGTGCACCGCATGATCCGGACCAACGCCGACAAGCTCGTCGAGATCGCCATCGCCGGCGCGATCACGCCCCCGGCCTTCAAGCGCGGGCCCTTCATCCCCGACAACGACGGCCTGTCGGTCGTGCTACCGGGCATGTTCGGCTACGTCTACAACGTCCGCACGGGCGACCCGGCCTTCGGCTGGCAGGGCGACCACGTCGAGCCGGGCGCGTCGATCGACTCGGGCGACGCCGGCATCCACCACGCGCTCCACTACCTGGTGTGCATCGGCAACGAGGCCGTCGTCACCAGCGGCGAGGCCGCGGGCGCGATCGGCGTGGTGACCGGCGAACACGCCCGCAACCTGGTCGACTTCGAACCCGACGTGGCCGAACAGTTGTGCGTCGGCGACACGATCCAGATCCGCGCCAAAGGGCGCGGGCTGAAGCTGCTCGACCACCCCGGCGTCGAGCTCAAGAAGATGAGCCCCGAACTGCTCGGCAAGATGGGTCTCGAGGACCTGGGCGGCGGCAAGCTGCGCGTGCCGGTCGCCATGGAGCTGCCCGTGCGCATCATGGCGTCGGGCGCCGAGCTCAACTCCGAGTACGTCGACCAGGACCTGGCGTCGGTCGACCGGAACCTGATGGCCGAGCTGGGCATCGACAAGATGCGTCTCGGCGACGTCATCGCCATCCGCCACACCGACCACCGCTTCGGCCGCTCCTACCGCGAGGGCTTCGTCGCCATCTGCCTGTGCATCCACGGCGACTCGGTGATGACGGGCCACGGCCCCGGGATCCTGACGATCATGACCGGCACCGAAGACGACATCGAATGGGTCATCGACCCGCAGGCCAACATCGCCCGCTACCTCGGGATCCGGGAGACGCTCTGATGCTTCGCACCAACGCCGACAAGCTCGTCCACGTGTCCGTGATGGGCCAGATCGCCAGCCCCTCGCTGCCCGGCCTCCCCGCCGAGCCCTACCGCCTCGACGCCGACGGCGTCCCCTTCCTGCTCCCCTCGTACGGCGGCATCGTCTACAACGTCTCCGTGGGCGACAGCGCCTACGGCTGGCTGGCCGACTGCGTGCATCCGGGTCTGAGCATCCACCTCAAGGACGACGCCGCCAACCAGGGGCTGAACGTGCTGTCGTGCGTCGGCAACGAGGCCGTCGTCATGTCGGGCGGCGCCAAGGGCACCAAGGGCGTCGTCACCGGCAAGTCGGGGCGCTTCTCCGAACACGTGATCGTGCACGTCCCCAAGGCCGCGCGGTCGAAGATGGCGATCGGCGACAAGGTGCTCGTGCGCGCTGCCGGCGTCGGCCTCAAGCTGCCCGACCACCCGAACGTCAAGGTGAAGGGCGCCGCGCCCAACCTGCTCGAGAAGATCGTCGACGGCACCGGCGAGGGCGGCAAGCTGCGCGTGAAGGTCGTCGCCACCGCGCCCGCCCACCTGCTCGGCGCCGGCGCCGGGCTGACGCTCCGAGGGCGGCTCGCTCCACATCCAGACCGTCGACCGCAAGGCGCTGGCGGAGGCCGGACTCGACGGGCTGCGGCTGGGTGACGTGGTGGCGCTGCAGGACTACGACAGCCGCTACTCGCACGGGTACTTCGGCGGCGCGGTCGGCATCGGCGTGATCGGCCAGGGCGACAGCCCGCGGCCCGGCTACGGCCCCGGCGTGACGCTGCTGATGACGGCCCACGACGGCAGCATCGAGCCCGTGACGGTCGCCCGGCACCAACCTGGTCGACCTGCTCGGCCTCGAGCCTTGAGCGCCGCGGCTCCGCTCCCCACCCAGGGCCTCGGCGCGGACGGCGACGTCGTCCGGGTCGACGCCGGCGCGCTCGAGCGTCTCGCGGTCGCCGCTCTTCGAGGCGATGGGCGTGTCCGCGGACGACGCACGGGTCTGCGCCGACGCGCTCATGCAGAGCGAGCTCCGCTACCACCCGGGCCAAGGCCAGGGCGTACGGCGGCTGGCGAGCTACGACGAACGCATCCGCGCCGGACGCGTCGACGTCGACGCGCCCTTCGAGGTCCTCAAACGGAGTCCCGCCCTCGCCCTCGTCGACGCCCACAACGGTCTCGGCAGCGTCGTCGGCCGCAAGGCGATGCGCGCTGGCGTGCGAGATGGCGGCCGAGGTCGGCGTGGGCACGGTGGTCGTGCGCGGCAGCACGCATTACGGCTCCTCATCGGTGCACGCGCGCACGGCGCTCGAACGGGGCTACGTGGGCGTGGCGATGACGAACGCGGGCCCCGAGATGGCGGCCTGGGGGGGTCGCACCCCGGTGGTGGGCACGAACCCCTGGGGCATCGCGGCGCCCACCGGAGGCGACTTCCCGGTGGTCCTCGACATCGCGCTCACGACCGCCGGCAAGGGCATGATGCGCTTCCTGGCCGACCGCGGCGAGACGATGCCGCGCGACTGGGCGCTCACCCCCGAGGGTGCACGAGACCGACGACCCGAGCGCCGCCATGGCGGGCGCGCTCCTCGGCATCGGCCAGTACAAGGGCTTCGGGCTGTCGTTCATGACCGACGTGCTCACGGGCGTGATCGCCGGCGGCGCCTTCGGGCTCACGCCCTACCGTGACCCGGCCAAGCTCGACGTGTCGCACACGTTCATCGCGCTCGATCCGGGTTGGTTCGGTCCCGTCGAGGCGTTCCACGCACGGATGCAGGCGTTCATCGGCGAGATCAAGTCCAGTGAGCTGCGGCCCGGCTTCACCGAGGTGCTGGTCCCCGGCGAGCTGGAGCATCGTCGCGAGACCGAGAAACGCGCCCACGGCGTACCGCTGCCCACGTCCGACGTCGAGACGCTGCGCACGTTGGCAGCCCGGCTTGGGCGTCGACGCGTCCGCGCTCGAGGGGCTCCGCGCATGACGACGGTTCCGACGCCACGTCGTCGACGTCCGCTTCGACCGCTACTACACCTACGACGAGCTCACCGAGAGGCTCCGCGCGCTGGCGGCCGCCTACCCCGAGCTGGCCACGCTCCGCTCGCTGGGCCGCAGCTTCGGGGGCCGCGACGTGTGGCTCATGGAGATCACCAACCCGGCCACCGGCGCCGGCGAGACCAAACCCGGCTACTACCTCGACGCCCAGATCCACGCCGAGGAGCACGCCACGTCGGCGGTGGCGCTCTACGCCATCCACCGGCTGCTCACCGGCTACGGCCACGACGAGGAGGTCACGCGTCTCGCTCGATCAGCAGGTGTTCTACGTGATCCCGCGCATCAACCCCGACGGCGCCGAGCTGTCGCTGGTCCCCCCCTACTACCTCTGGTGCGGCAACGGTCGCTTCCTACCCGGGGAGGACCGTTTCGGCGGGCTCAAGACGTGCGACGTCGACGGCGACGGCTACGTGGTGTCGATGCGGGTGCGCGACCCGCTGGGCGAGTGGAAGAAGAGCACGCTCGACGAGCGGCTGATGGTCCAGCGCGAACCCGGCGAAGAGGGCGGCACGTACTACCGCCTCTACCCCGAGGGCCTCATCGACGATTACGACGGCGTGCACGTGCGGATCGACAAGCCGCACGACGGCAACATGAACCGCAACTTCCCCGCCAACTGGGACGCCGAGGAGTACGGCGCCGGCGAAGCGCCGCTCTCGGAGCCCGAGGCGGCCGCGGTGGCGCGCTTCATCCTCGACCACCCCAACATCGCCGGCATGAACAGCTACCACACGCACGGCGGCATCATCTTGCGGCCGTCGATGACGCTGCCGGACTCGGCCATGTCGGCGAAGGACCTGGCGCTCTACTCGGCGCTGGGCAAGGTGGGCACCGCCCTCACCGGCTACCCCACGATCTCGATCTACGAGGAGTTCACGCCCGACAAGAGCAAGCCGCGACGCGGCGGCCTCATGGACTGGACCTACGAGAAGATGGGCATCCCCTCCTTCGCCACCGAGGTCTGGGACGTCGAGACCGAAGCCGGCGTCGAGAAGACCGCCTACTACAACCTCCACCCGCGCACGGAAGAGGCGCAGCTGAAGGTGTTCGAGTGGGTGCTCGAGCACCTCGGCGAGCACGGCTTCCGGCCCTGGCGCGCCTTCGACCACCCGCAACTCGGTCCGGTCGAGGTGGGCGGCATGGTCTACATCTGGACCTACCGCAACCCACCGCCCGCCCTGCTGGAGAGCGTGTGCCGCGCGAACGTCGCGTTCAACCTCAAGCACGCAGCGGCGGCGCCCCGCGTACGGGTCGAAGACGTGACCGTCGAAGCCCTGAGCGACGACCTCTTCAAGGTGCGAGCGACCGTGGCCAACCACGGCTACCTGCCCACCCACCTGAGCGACGTCGCGATCCAGCGCAAGGTGGCCAAGCCGGTGGTGGTCGACCTCCGGCTGCAGGGTGCGGAGCTGGTCATGAACCCGCAGCGCGCCGACCTCGGTCACCTGGCGGGTCGCAACGAGCGCGAGTTCCCGTGGTCGCCCTGGGGACCCACGTGGACGCCCACCACCCGCGCCGCGGAGTGGTTGGTGCGCGCGCCCGACGCAGCGTCCGCGCGGGTCACCGTGGTGGCCTCCAGCGAGCGGGCCGGCCGCCACGAACGCGAGGTCGTCCTCGGCGGCTGACGACCCGTCGAGAGGTAGAACGCTTCGGCCGCGGGTGCACGTTCGCCCGCGGCCGATCGCGTGTCGGGAGCGTTCCACGGGCCCTCAGCCCGGGCCGCCCTCGTCTCCGGCTTCGGCCAGGTCGCCCACGAACCGTCCGCCTTCGATCACCCGCTCGCCGTCGAGGTCGACGTTCGCCCCCAGCGTCACCAGCCCCAGGTGGGCGCGGCTGCGGATGGCGCCGCGGAAGTACTGGTCGTCGTTGCTGCCCAGCTCGACCTGCACGGCGCCCCCGTAGGCCTCGGCGTCGGCGTTGCCCGCGCCCGCCTCGGGGAACTGCACCAGCCCCGCGGTCCACGAAGCACGGTGGTCGGTGCCCCAGGCGACGTGGCCCGCCATGAACGCCGCGGGATCGGCGTAGGAGGCGAGGTGCCGTTCGATGAGCCAGGCGTCGAGACCGCCCTCGAAGGCCACCGCCCGACCCGCCTCGAAGCGGATCCTCACGTCGTCGTCCACGTAGCGTCCCAGATGGAAGACCTGATCGCCCCGGTGCAACACCAGGGTGCCTTCGAGCGTCCCCTCGTGTTGCGCGATCTCGACCATCGCGCCGCCCCAGAAGTCGAACAGGCCCGGCGCGTCGGCGACACCGCAGTGAGCGAGCGCGGGCCGACCTTCCACGACCATCCGCACGTCGGTGCCGTGCTCGGAGGTGATCCGCACCTCACGAGCCCGTGCCAGCCGAGCCGCCCCCCGACGCGTGCGCGCGACGACCACGGGGTCGAAGGTGAGACGCCGGGCGACGTGGAACGGCTGCACCGCCATGAGGGCGCGCGAACCCCCGTCGAGGGCGGCGCGGAGGTGGGGATCGTAGTGGACGGGATGGGGCGTGAGGGCGACGACCAGCCCGGCACGGGCCATGGCGGGCGTAGCGCGCCCGGGAAGGGTCGCGTGGCCGGTACGGTGAGCACGAAGGCCTCGGCGCCCAGGTCGAGGGCGGCCGTCAGGCACGCCATCGCGGCAACGGGGTCGTGGAGCGTGTCGGTCAGGACGAGGCACACCTCGTCGGGCGCCAGTCGGCACCCCACGAGCTGGTGGCGGAACTCGGCGACCAGGTCGCTGGCGGCGAACGGGCCGGCGGTACTGCGGGCGTAGGGCATCGGAACCTCCAGCACGTCGCCTCGCGCGCGGCACGCCGCCACCGTCCGCGCGCTCGGGTCAGGTCAAGAACTCGCCGGCCGGCAGCACCGCCTCGAGCGCCTCGAGCGAGCGCACGGTGCGATCGGAGGCGCGCAGCGTCCAGCCCACCACGAGCGCGTTCATCAGGCTCACCACGGCCGTGTAGGAGTGCTGGAACGAGGCGGACGCGACCTTCACGTGGACCGACAGATCGGCTTCCCGTGCCGGCGGCGCCGACATCGAGTCGGTGATCACCACGGTCGCCGCCCCGCGCGCCCGTGCCAAGCGGAGCGCGTCGACGGTGCGACGGGTGTAGCGGGCGAAGGTGAAGGCGAACAGCAGGTCACCGGCCGCCAGGTGCCGCAACCGGTCGAACAGCACCACGTCGCCGGTCGTCACGACCCGGACGTCGGCACCCGCCTTGTCCAGGAGGACGCCGAAGAGCCCAGCGAGGTGGGCGGGGCCGCGCAGCCCCAACAGGTAGATCGTGCGCGCGCGCAACAGCGCCTCGAGCACCGCTTCGAGCGGCGACGACGAGCGATCGGTCACCGTGGCCGCCATGTTGGCCTGGTCCTGCTCGCTCACCGTGCGCCAGACGTCGGCGATCGGCGTCGTCGCGGTCAGGTCCGACGACCGCTGCTGCAACCGCTCCGGCAGCGACAGACCGGCCTTGACCATCGCCTGCAGTTCCCGGGTGAGGCCCGGGTACCCGGCGTAGCCGAGCGCGGCCGCGAACCGGACCACGAGCGACTCGCTCACGCCGGCCGCCGACGCCACCCGCGCGGCCGGCAGGAAGGCCGCGTCCTTGTGGTGGGCGACCAGGTAGTCGGCCACCCGCCCATGGCCCGGACTCATCTCCGCGCGCCGGCTCCGGATGCGTTCGAAGAGGTCGGGGGTCGGAGCCATGGCTGCCTACCTTCTCCACGGGATGGTCCACCTGAAAGGTGGACACGGCCGCGGCGTGCTGCGTCAAGCGACGTCGAACACACGCTCGCCGTCCTTGGTGACCGAAAGGACGGTCTCGAACCGCTCGTCGAACACGGCGAGGTCGGCCGGCCGGCCGACCTCGAGCAGACCCGCGTCCGTGAGCTCCGGGAAGCGGCGCGCCACGTTGCCGGTGGCGAGCGCCAGGGTGGCCGCCAGGCCGAGCAGGCCCTCGCGGTGGATGGCGAACAGGGGCACCGAGACCGGGTCGTACTTGCTCCCCGCGTAGTCGGTGCCCACGACGTCGACCAGGCCCGCGCGGACCAGCGCCCGGAAGGGCGCCGCGTCGGGCAGGTCGACCGCCTTGGAGAGCAGATCGAGGCCGGAGAGCTCGAGCGTCGCGCCGCGGCGACGCAACTCGCGCGCGTACCGCACCGCCTCCTCCGGCAGGAAGCTCGGGTGGTTGCAGTGCCCGGCGATGGTGCGCTCGTTGGCGACCTCGACGACCACGTCCGCGGACGCAGCCGCATGGTGGACGATGAACGGCGCGCCCGGTCTCGGCCGACGCGCGGGCGGCCTCGCGCATGCCCTCGTAGGCGTGCGCCATCGAAGGCATGACGCAGGCGGTGATGACCTCGATCGTGTCGTCCTCGCTCAGCACGCCCTTCAGCCCCGCCCGCTCCATCGCCGCCCGCAGCGCCGACCGGTCGAGCTGCGCCGGGTCGATGGCGCGCCCCAACACGGCTTCCTTCAGCGCTCGGGCGACCGGCGCCTCGATCGTGACGCCGCTCCGCTCCAGGACGGCCGCGGGGATGTAGGCGTAGTCCTGCATCCCGCCACCGAGGGTGCCGCCGGCGCCGATCTCGCCGATGCAGCGAGCCCCCTGGGCGAGCAGCTGCGCCATCGTGGCCTTCTTGTGCGCCTCGGTGAGCCCCGCGCCGTCGGCGAGCTCGGCCGCCCGGACGTTCGCGGGGAGTGGGCGGTGCACTTGATCACGGTCAGCGGATGCGTGCCGGCCAGCGCTTGCGACTCCTCCCAGAGCGGGAACCCGTCGACCGACATGGCCGTGGTCGTGCCCCCGTGCAGGTGGCGGTCCTTGAAGGCGGTCACCTGGGCGGCCGAGAGCGACGGCGACCCCGTCGCGTGGATCGGGACCCAGCGTGAGCCCGTGCGCGTGGAGGTTGACGAGGCCCGGGCGCGACGACGCGCCGTCCCAGGTCCTCGCGCCCGTCGGCGGGGCCCGGAGCCGGCGCCGACGGCGGCGATGCGGCCGCCCTCGATCACGACGTGCCCGGGTTCGAGGACGGTGCGACCGTCGCCCGTCACCACCGTGCCGACCAGGGTCCGGATCATGCGCGAGGCCGCCACGCGGTCCCAACCGTAGGGGGTGACGTCGAAGGTGGTGGGACGGCCGGCGATGATCTCGGCCAGGCTCAGGCCGATCACCGGTCCGAGCGTGACCCCGCTGTGCGTCACCGCCGTGTACACACCGGGTTGGCCGGGCACCTCGCCCGAGGATGGGTAGGTCGTCGAACGGTTTCGGACGGATGCCCGCGTACGACCGCACCACCCGCACGTCGCCGAGCGACGGCGCCAGGGCGAGGACGTCCTTCAGGGCCTTCTGCAGACCCTCGTAGGTGTTGACGTTCTCGGTCTGGTCCGTCTCCATGACCCTTCCCATGAGAATGATGCCACGCTCGATGAGCTGCCGCACGCTGCCGTTCGCCAGGATGTGGTGCACGGTGGGGGGCATGGGCTCGGACACCATCACCTGCCCGCGCGACGGCTTGACGGGCAGCTCGAAGCCGATCATCCGCGCGAGCTCGATGCTCCACACGCCCGCGGCGAGCACGATGCGATGCGCCCACACGTCGCCCGTCGAGGTCGTCAGCCGGAACGCGTCGCCTTCGCGGCCGACGGCGGCCACCTCGGTGTACGGGCGGAAGGCGGCGCCCGCCTCGCGCGCCAGCCCGTTCATCGCGTACATCACCGAGAACGGGTTCACGCAGCCGTCGAGCGGTCCGTAGATGGCGCCCAGGATGTGCTTCGGCGACACGATCGGCTCCCGCTCCGCCACCTCCTCGGGCGTCAGCAGGTGGCATTCGATGCCGGCGGCGTTCTGGTCGGCGACGGTGCGCTCGGCTTCGGCCAGCTGGGCCTCGGTCCACAGGATCGAGAGGCCGCCCGAGCGCTCGTACTGGAAGTCGACGCCGTGTTCGCGTGCCAGGGCCTCGTACCGCAAGGAGCTGTCGTAGCTGAAGCGGCCGTAGAAGCCCGGCGTCTTGGTCGACACGTAGATCCATGCGTGCGTGGCGCCCGACGTACCGCCGGCCGTGTAGCCGCGTTCGAGCAGGCAGGTGTCGAGCCCGGTGCGGGCCAGGTCGTAGGCGATGAAGTTGCCGAGCACGCCGCCGCCGATCACGGCGACGTCGTGCACGTGCGGTGTCCGACTCATGCGGGCACCTCGCCCTCGAACATGGCGCGCGCGGTCACCGGGCGGACGGGCGGGCGGGCGCGCATCGGTCGCAGGGTGGCGACGTCGATGCCGCCCACGAGGTCGAGCAAGCGCACCACGGCCTTCTGGCAACCTCGCCCCTGGCAGGGTCCCATGCCTGCCTTCGCCTGACGCTTGACGTCGTCCACCGAGCGCGCGCCGGCTCGGATGGCGGCGGTGACCTCGGCGCAGGTGGCGCCCGTGCAGGCACACGCCGGCGCCGCCGAGGCGGGATCGAGGTCTCGGTAGACGGGCGGAATGCGCGCGGGCACGATCGGGCGCGGTGGCGCGGCCGCCGCCAGGAGCTCCTCGAGCCGCGCCGCCGGCGCCCGCCCCGCACGCACCGCCGCCGCCAGCCCCGCGATCCGGCCGCTGGCCTCGGTGGCGGCCGCGTCCTGCGCCCCGGCGGCGGAGCCGGCGACGAACACCCCGGCGACGTTCGTCGAACCGTCCCGAGCGCCCACCGGCCGGAAGCCGAGGTCGTAGCCGTCGAAGCGGAACTCGCAGCCGATGAGTCCGGCGAGCTCCCCGGCCACCTGCCGGGGTCCAGCGACGACGAGCCAATCCGCCGCGATCGTGGCGGTGGCGCCGTCGACGAGCGTCAAGGCGATGCGGCGGACGCGTGCGTCGCCCTCTGCGCGCGGGGCGGCGCCCAGGACGTGGACCGTCCCGGCGGCGGGGCGCGGACGGTCGGTGAGCCACGCCACGCCGTGCACGCCCGCGGCCTGCAGGCGCTCGAGGACGGCCTCCGCCACGTCGTCGTCGCCCCACACCGCGACCCGTTCGTCCGGCGCCACCAATCCCTCGTCCAGGGCACGCACGAGCCCGAGCGGCGTCACCACGCCGTCGAGCTCGTGACCCGGGAACGGGCTCCGGGCGACGTAGGAGCCGGTCGCCAGGATCACCGCGTCGGCGTCGATGGGCTCGGTGCCACGGCCCGCTCGGCTGACGGCGAGTCTGAAACCGGGGAACAGACCCCAGGCGAGCGCGTCGAACACGAAGGTGGCGTCGGCGGCCGCAGCGTGCAGGCGATCCACCCCCTGCAGGTCGGCGGGCGACGGCGCGAGCGGCGGCATCAACCAGGCGCCGTCTGGGTCGCGCGCCGACACGCCGAGGGCGCCGTTCACGCTGCCGCCCGCGCGCCGACGTTCGTCGACGACGACGGTCGAGAGACCCTCGGCGGTCGCCGCGGCCGCCGCCGCCAGTCCGGCGGGACCAGCGCCCACCACGATCAGATCGGTTCGCACGAATCCCACACCCTTCGGCGGTCGCAGCCGTGCACCGCGCTCGTGGCGGGGCCGGACGTTTGACGTAGGCGACGCAGGCCCCTACGATAGCCAGCAAGCCCGCTTGCGTCAACGCACACGTGCTGCAAGTCACCATGCAGCCGGCGGCGGCGGGCCGTGGAGGTTGCCGTGGCACGCGTCATCGATCCCCTCGACCCGTACGTCGGTTGGCGCCAGCGCCTGCCGGAGCTCGACATGACGCGGTCCAACACCGCGCTCGTCGTCATCGACATGCAGTACGCCTGTGCCAGCGCCGAGCACGGCACGCACGCCCAGCGGCGCGCCCAGGGTTTCGGCGAGGCGGTCGACTACATCGCCGAGCGCACCGCGCGGATCGTGCCCAACATCGCGCGGCTGCAGGCGGCGTTCCGCGAGCGCGGCATGGAGGTCGTGTTCGCGCGCATCTGCGCCATGACCAAGGACGGGCGCGACCGCAGCAAGGCCCACAAGGACCTGGCCAACCACTCGCCCGACGGCAGCCGCGAAGCGATGATCCTCGACGAGCTCGCCCCCGTGGGCGACGAACTGGTGTTCGACAAGACCGGCGGCAGCGTCTTCAACTCGACCACCATCCACTACGTGCTGGGCAACCTCGGCATCGAGAACCTGGTGTTCGTCGGCATGATGACCGGCGGCTGCGTCGAGTCCTCGGTGCGGGACGCCAAGGACCTCGGCTACGGCGTGATCATGGTCGCCGACGCCACCGCGACGTGGTCGGCCGCCATGCAGGAGAACTCGGAGCAGGTGGTCGACGAGGTGTTCGGCAAGGTCAAGGACACCGACGAGGTGTTGGCGCAGCTCGAGGTCGTGCCCGCCCTCGCGTCGGCCTAGGCCTCGTCGACGGCGCGGCGGACTCTGCCGCCCCCACGTCGGCGCCCGGCCTCACGGGTACGCGAACGGATCGAACGGCGCGCCGGTGGCGTCGGCGACCGCGTCGATGAAGGTCCTCGTGGTGTGCGGGGTGCGGTAGAGGATGTCGATGAAACGCTCGCGCAGCGCCGCCGTCGCCCTCCATGCGCTTCAGCGCCTCGTTCACGACCCGACGTCCGTAGTAGTACTGCGGGTAGTGCGTGCGCGACACGGCGTTCGTGAAGAAGCCGTAGGCGCGTTCGGCGTCCTCGCGCAGCACCAGGTGGTCGACCATCAGCTCGACCGCCTCGGCGCGCGTCATCTGCCCGGTGTTCACGGCCAAGCACGCGTCGTTCATGGCGATGCGGCCGAGGTCCTTGTAGGTCTGCCCCACCCGCAGCGCCAGCGCCCCGCGGTTCGGCCCGACGTCCCAGCCGATGAGGTGCATGGCGACCTCGGGACCCCCCTCGAAGATCGGGTTGGTCGGGGCGTTGCGGGTGTAGAACGCGGCCTCGACGGGCCACTTGCCGTTCCGGTAGAGCTCGTCCCACAGCGTGTAGAAGGTCTGGTGGCCGGGATACGCCTCGTGGCAGAGCACCTGCACGAAGACGTCGCGCTGCCAGTCCTTGTCGATGTTGAAGTGGAGCCAACCCCGGTAGTCGCCGGTGTAGGCCGACCGACCGCTGTAGAACACGTCGCGCACGCCCGTGAACGAGTCGACACCCTCCCCCTCGGGCAGCTTCGTCACCTTCGCGAGCGTGTCCTCGCGCGCCTTCGCCAGGACGCCTTGACCGAACGCGATCACGGCGTCGCCGGTCAGGCTCGTCTCGGCCAGCCACGCGTCCACTTGGGCCCGCAGCGTCGCGCCGCGGTAACCGAGCTCGCCCAGGCCCTCCGCCAGCTCCGCCCGCAACCGGTCGGCCTCCGACGTGGGGATGGGCTGGAAGTCGACCTGGATGATGTCGCGCACCAGGTCGAGGTACGGGCGGTCCTCCTTGCGGAGGATCGACAGCACCGCGCGCGAACCGGTCGTGAGCGCCCGCATGTAGGCGCCCGGATGACCCGTCAGCGGCTGCACGGCCCTTTCCACCTGCGCCAGCGCAGCCTCGACCTCGTCGAGCGTGGAGAGCGACGGCACGACACCGCTGTAGTTCGACAGCAGCATCTCGCGACCCAGGTACTCGGGTCGCTCGCCGATCTGGCTCAGGCTGGCGACCACGTCGACGTAGCGGCGGGCGTTCTCGGGATCGGTGTACGTGAGCGGGTTCATCGTGGGTCGACCTCCTGGTCGGAAGGGGACGCGTCGAGCGCGCGGTCGAGGCGCCGCACCGCGTGGTAGAGCAGCTCGGCGGCGGTCGCGCAGTCGGCGGCCGACGTCTCCTCGTCGGGCGCGTGGCTCACCCCGCCGACGCTGGGCACGAACACCATGCCGACCGGCAGGCGGCGCGCCAGGACCTTGGCGTCGTGGCCCGCCCACGAGGGCATCGTGAAACGCGGCAGGCCCGCGTCCTCCAACGCGTCCTCGGTCGCGCGGCGGACGACCGGGTCCATCGGGACCGCGGGCGCGTGGTGCCAAGCGTCGAGGTGGACGTCCAGGCCGTGGCGTTCGGCGCAGGCGCGCGCCGTTCGCTCGACCTCGGCGCGCAGCGACGTCAACCGGTCCTCGTCGGGCGAGCGGATCTCGACGCGCATGCGGACGGAGCCCGGGATGACGTTCGTCGCACCGGGTCCCACCTCGAACACGCCCACGGTGCCGACCGCCCGCCCCTCGGCGGCGACCGCCAGGTCGCGCACCGCGAGCGCCAGCTCCGCACCGCCCCACAGGGCGTCGCGACGCAGGGCCATGGGCGTGGTGCCCGCGTGGTTGGCTCGACCGGTGAACGTCACCGTGCTGCGGCTCAGCCCGACGATGCTCTCGACGGCCGCGGCGGGCCGGCCCTCGGTGTCGAGCACGGGCCCCTGCTCCACGTGCGCTTCGACGTAGGCGGCCAACGCCGGACGCTCGCCGGCGGCACGCCGGGCACGTCGAACGCGTCGAGGTAGGCGTCGAGACCGCGGCCCTCCCGGTCGCTGGATCGTGCCGTACCGCTCGGGCGGGATCTCGCCGATCCACAGCTGCGCCGAGAGGACGCCGATGCCGAAGTTGTTGCCCTCCTCGTCGGCGAACGCCAGCACGACCACGGAGCGACGCGGGCGCTCACCCCGCTCGCGCAGCGACTGCACCGCCTCGAGCGCCGCGAGCACCCCCAAGGCGCCGTCGAAGGCGCCGCCGTTGGGGCACGCTGTCCAGGTGGGAACCCAGGCGCGATCGCCGGCAGGTCGGGCTCGCGCCCGGCCCACGTCCCCATCAGGTTGCCCGTGGCGTCGATGGCGACGTCGAGCCCAGCCTCGCGCATCCAGCCGGCCACCAGGCCGGCCGCCTCCGCGTGGGCCTCCCCGTACGCGGGGCGGAAGATCCCGCCCCCGTCCGCCTCGGCCACGGCGCCCACGCGGGCGAGCCGCCGGAGCCGCGCCCACAGCCGATCGCCGTCGACCCTCAACGGGCCGCGGCCCGTTCGGTGGTCGTCTCCTGCACCTCGCCGAAGAAACAGGCCCAATCGCCGGGCAAACAGCACGGCATCGTGCGCATCCCGAAGATCTGACCGTCGGCGGGCGCGACGACGTCCTCGAGGACGTGGCCGTACAGGTCGCGGATCTCGGCCAGCTTGGTGCCCTTCGCGACGGGGGTGCGGTAGGCGACCCCCGCCTCGGGCACGAAGAAGCCGCCCACCCCGCACAGCACGGTGCGCTGGACGCCCACGTGCCAGCGTTCGGCGTAGACCGCCTCGCCGTCGACCATGTCGTAATGCCGCAGGACGTTCTCGAGCGCGTCGGCCAGGGTGCGGCCGTTGGCCAGGAAGGGCTCGGGCAGCGTGGCGCAGATGCCGCCGAGCTCGACCGTCAGCGCCGCCTTGCCGGCGTTCGCCATCGCCGCCATGGGCGAGCCGCTCGTCGACATGGCCTTGAGGAACAGGTCCCAGCCGGGTCCCATGGCCTGCGCCAGCTCCAACGACGGCCCGGCGTGCCCGAAGAAGAGTGCCTGCGCCAGGTACGAGTGCGCGCCGCCCGAGTGGATCGAGATCTCGAGGTCGGCGACGTCGATCATGGCGCGGTAGTGGGCGTGCGCCACACGTTCGCTCGGGTACCCGTCGGGTTTGCCGGGGTAGATCCGGTTCATGTCGTAGGTGAAGCCGTCGGCCGGGTTGCCGCGCTGCTGCGCCTCGAAGGCGGCGACGTTCACGACGGGCACGCACACGAGCGCGCCGCGCAAGCGGGCCGGGTCGACGCGCTCCAGCAGCATCTGGACCGCGAGCGGCCCCTCGGGCTCGTCGCCGTGGATACCGCCGTTGACCCACAGGACGGGGCCGTCCTCGGCACCGTTGAGCACGATGACGGGCATCGTCAGGTCGCCGCCACCGGGACGTTTGGAGACGTCGATGCGGCCGTCGGCACGGCTGCCGGGCGCGGCGGCCGCGCTACCGATCGTGAGGGTTCGTTTCATGGCTGGGACTCCTTCATGGTGCGGGCCACGCGCAGGACGTGAGGCTTGACCTGGGCCAAGCTCTCGCCGAGCCCACGTGCCGGCGCGGCGCCGACGTGCGGCGACACGACCACGTTCTCGAGCGCGAGCAGGGGGTGATCGACGGGCACCGGCTCGAACGCGAAGACGTCGAGACCCGCGCCGCCCAGGTGGCCCTCGCGCAGGACGGCGACGAGGGCCTCCTCGTCGACCAGCCCACCGCGCGAGACGTTGATCAGCACGGCGCCGGGTTTCATGGCCCGCAGGCGGCGTTCGTCGAGCATCCGCTCGGTGTCGGGCGTGTGGGGCAGGTGCAGGCTGAGGACGTCGACCTCGGCGATCAGCCCTTCGAGGTCGCGGTAGGCGACGCCGAGGTCGGCCTCGGTGGCGGCGTCGAGCCGGTGGCGTTGGTGGTAGAGCACGGTGGTCCCGAAGGCGCGCACGCGCGCCGCGAAGGCGCGGCCGATGTCGCCCATGCCGATCACGCCTACGGTGGCGCCGTAGAGCGTGCGTAGGCCGGGCAGCGACGCCCACTGGAACCCGTGGAGCACCTCCGAGGTGCGCGTCGGCTCCCGCCCGAGGTCCCGGTAGACGCCGTCGACCGTGGCCGCGTGTCCGCGCACGATCCGCCGCAGGACGGCGAGCAGCAGCGCCATCGCCTGCTCGGCCACCGCCAGGTTGCCGAGGCTCGGGGTGACGTCGACCGGCACGCCGCGCCCTTGCGCCCAGGCCACGACCTCCGGTCGCGGCACGCCGCCGATGTGCTGCACCGAGCGGAGGCGCCCGGCGCGTTCCAGGAACGCGTCCGGGATCGCGCGTCGGCGCGTGATCAGGACGTCGGCGTCGGGCGCCCAGGCGATCAGCTCGGCGTCGTCGAAACCGCTGGCGATGTGCACCTGCCACCCCGGTTCGTCGAGGACCTCACGCGCCGCCCGCTCGTACGCCGGCCGGCTCGGGTCGGCGATCACGATCACGAACGGGGCGGGCTCGCTCACCCAGCCGCCTCGGCGAGGAAGACGCCTCACCTCGTGCGCGACGCGGTCGACCTGGTCCTCGGTCATCCCGGGGTAGATCGGCAGGCAGAGCAGCCGGTCGGCTTGCGACTCGGCGACGGGGAACGCGCCCGCGCCGAGCCCCAGATGGGCGTAGACGGGTTGCAGGTGCACGGGCGGCGTGTACAGGGCGCCGGTCGTGATCCCGCGCTCGCGCAGGTGCGCGCGCAGCGCCTCGCGATGTGCGACCAAGACGGTGTAGTTGCGCCAGGCAGGGACGACGCCCGGTGGCACGTGCGGTCGCTCGAGCCCGGGCACGTCGGCGAGACGCTCGTCGTAGCGCGCCGCGACCGCGCGTCGCAACGCCCCCCACGTGTCGAGGTGGCGGAACTTGGCGTGCACGATCGCCGCCTGGATCCCGTCCAGCTTCAGGTTGAAGCCCTCGGCCAGGTGGCTCTGGCCGGCGTGGAGGTGGCGTTCGGCGACCGGCCGGTCCTGGAGGTCGGGGTCGAGCCCGTAACCGCGCAGCAGCCGGAAGCGGCGCGCCACGTCGGCGTCGCGCACGAGCGCCATGCCGCCGTTGCCGACGCCCCCCATCACCTTGCGCGGCGCGAAGCTGAAGAAGCCGCCGTCGCCGAACGTGCCGGCGCGTTCGCCGTGGACGGACGCCCCGAGCGCGAGGGCGGCGTCCTCGAGCAGCAGCAGACCGTGGGCCTCGGCGAGCCGTCGCAGCTCGCCCGTCGCCGTCGGTTGGCCGTACATGTGCACGGGCAACAGGGCGCGCGTGCGCGGGCGTGATCGCGCGCTCGGCGGCCGCCGGGTCGAGCCCGAAGGTGCCGGGCGCGACGTCGGCGAGCACGAAGCGCGCACCCACGTGGCTGATCGCGGCGGTGGTGGCCAGGTCGCTGTTGGGCGCCGTGATGACCTCGTCGCCGGGGCCGATCCCATGGGCGCGGAGAAGCAGCGCCTGCGCCGCCACCCCCGACTGGGCACTGACGGCGATCCAGGGCGGACCGAAGTACGCCTCGAAGGCCGCCTCCAAGGCGTGGGTGAAGTGGGCGCCGTCGCAGGTCGGGTCCTCGAGCAGCGTCCGGAAGGACGCCTGGACCTCGTCCCAGACCTGACGGTGCTGCCAGGCGACGTCGGTGAGGGGGATCGGGCGGCCCGATGCGCCGGCCGAAGCGCTCACGCCGTCCCCGTCCGCGCGTAGGCGCGCATCTGCGCCGCCGTCATCCCGGCGAGGCCCAACTGCGCCAGCGTGCGACCCGTCGCCCAGTGGTCGGCGCCCGAGAGCGCGTTCACCACGTCGACGAGCCCGCGTGTGGCCGGCATGGGCACGTTCGGAGTGCGGCGCCGATCTCGGCAGAGCGGCACGAGCCCGAACGGCAGGTCCTCGGTGAAGTAGCGGTGGTCGATGGAGCCCGGTGCGCGCGCCGCGCCATGGACGGGGGTGGTGTGGACGGCGTCGTAGTACGTGGCGCCGCCGAAACCCTGGTCGCCGTAGAAGCGTGTGAGCTGCTCGAGGGTCGACACGGGCTCGTAGCCGAAGGTCGCGCACGAGCGCCAGGCGCTCCGCGTCCATCGCGTCGGTGAGGCGCGCCACGGCAGGTCGTCATCCCTTCGTGGAAGAAGCTGAAGTCGCCCCCCGTCGCCTCGATGCGCGCCACGTTGAGGAGCAGCGCCGGCGGATGCGCGACGTGGTTGGCGTTGCTGAGGCTGGTCTCGAGGACGTCGGTACCGGCCGCCAGGGTCGGGTAGAGCGGGTGCAGCAGGGCCATCACCTCGTCGGTCCGCTCGGCGGGCAACACGCCCACCGGCAGCCCGTGCTTGACCCCGCGGATCCACACGCCGGCCGGACCGTCCTTCTTGCACGCGAAGATGAACGAGGCCGCCTCGGCGACGACGGTCGCCGGTCCGCCCAGCGCCGTCACCGCGCGCCGGAACGCCAGGGCGCCGCCGGCGTTGCCGGGCATCAGCACGACCACGTGGTCGGGCCCGAGATGCGGGGCGACGGCCGCCGCCATGGCGTCGTGGGCGTAGGCGGGCACGACGACGAACACGAGCCGCATCCCCTCGAGGGCCGCAGCGGCGTCGGTCGTCACGAGCGGCCGGCCGGGCGACGCCCTCGCCGGTCACCCCGCGCACGGCGATGCCGCCCGCCTCGCGCACGGGGGCGATCGCCGCCTCGAAGTCCGGGTGCTCGTACAGGTGCACGGGACCCCGCGCAGCGCCAGGTCGCCGGCGAGACCGAAGCCGGAGTGACCGGCGCCGCACACCGCGACGCGACCGATCGTCGCTCACGTCGGCTCCACCAGATGGCAGGCGACCAGGTGCGGGGCGGTGCCCTCCGCCTGCAGGAGCTGCGGCTCCTCGACACGGCAGCGATCGAACGCGTACGGACAGCGCGTGTGGAACGCGCAGCCCTTGGGCAGGTGGATGGGGCTGGGGATGTCGCCGATGAGCCTGATGCGCTCGCGCCGCAGACGCGGGTTCGTCACCGGGATGGCCGACACGAGCGCCTTCGTGTAGGGGTGCTGCGGCGCCTCGAACAGCGTCTCCGAGGCGCTGTCTCGACGACCTTGCCCAGGTACATCACCGCGATGCGGTCGCTCATGTGGCGCACGGCCGACAGGTCGTGGGAGATGAACAGGTAGGTGAGCCCGAGCTCGCTTCTGCAGGCGCTTGAGCAGGTTGAGGATCTGCGCCTGGACGGACACGTCGAGCGCGGAGGTCGGCTCGTCGAGCACCAGGAACTTCGGTTCGACCGCCAGCGCCCGCGCGATCGCGATCCGCTGCCGTTGGCCGCCCGAGAACTCGTGCGGGTAGCCGGTTGCGGTGCTCCTCGCGCAAGCCCACCTGCTCGAGCAAGCGACCGACGCGCTCGGCACGTTCGGCGGCCGAGATCTTCAGGTGGATCTCCATCGGCCGGCGCAGGATCTCCTCGACCGACATGCGCGGGTTGAGCGACGCGAAGGGGTTCTGGAAGATGATCTGGAGCTCGGAGCGCACGCGCCGCAGGTCGCGCTTCGAGAGCGCCGCCAGGTCGCGGCCCTCGATGAGCACCTGCCCCGACGTCGGCTCCACCAGCCGCAGCACGAGTCGCCCCATCGTCGTCTTGCCGCAGCCGGACTCGCCCACCAGGCCGAGCGTCTCGCCGCGCAACACCTGGAGGTCGACGCCCGAGACGGCGTGGACGACGTCCTTCGAGCCCTCGACCGGGAACTGCTTGACCAGCCCACGGGTCTGCATGACCGCCTCAGGCATCGCGCGCGACCTCCCCCATCACGGCCGGATCGTGGAGATGACAGGCCGCCCGGTGCTTGGGTCCCACCGCAGCAGCTCGGGGCTCACCCGGTGGCACACGTCCATGACGTGCGGACACCGGTTCGAGAAGCGGCACCCCGAGGGCACCTCGAGCGGGTTGGGGATCGTGCCCGGGATGGCGTCGAGCCACTCCTGCTTCTGGTCGATCTTCGGGATCGAGCCGAGCAGGCCCTGGGTGTAGGGGTGTTTCGGGTGATCGAACAGCTCGGCCACCGGCGCCTCCTCGACGATCTTGCCGAGGTACATGACGATCACGCGGTCGCAGGTCTCGGCCACCACGCCCATGTCGTGGGTGATCAGCAGCACCGCGGCGTCGGTCTTCTCGCGCAGGTCGTGGAGCAGGTCGAGGATCTGGGCCTGGATGGTGACGTCGAGCGCGGTCACCGGCTCGTCGGCGATGATCAGCGAGGGCGACAGCGCCAACCCCATCGCGATCATCAGCCGCTGCAGCATGCCGCCGCTGAACTGGTGCGGGTACTGGTCGATGCGCCGCTTGGCGTCCGGGATCCCGACGAGCTCCATGAGCGCCATCGTGCGCGCCCGCGCCTCCCGGTCGGAGACACGCTCGTGGCTCCGGATCGCCTCGGCGATCTGGAAGCCGACCTTGAGCACCGGGTTCATCGACGTCCCCGGCTCCTGGAACACCATCGACATGCTGCGACCGCGGAGCGCCCGCATCTGCTCGCGCCCGAGCTTCAGCAGGTCGCGGCCCTCGAAGCGGATCGCGCCGTCGACGATCTTGCCCGGCCGGTCGACGAGCCGCATGATCGACAGCGACGCGACGGACTTGCCCGAGCCGCTCTCGCCGACGATGCCGAGGATCTCGCCGCGCTCGAGCTCGAAGCTGATGCCGTCGACGGCCTTCGTCACGCCGCGACGACCGAAGAAGTGGGTCTTGAGGTTCTCGACCTCGAGGAGCGCCACGGTCAGGACCTCCCTTGCAAGCGCGGGTCGAGCGCGTCGCGCAGGCCGTCGCCGAGCACGTTGAAGCCGAACACGACGAGCATGAGCGCCAGGCCCGGGAAGATGGTCATGTGCGGCGCCAGCCGACCCCAGGTGAGGCTCAGCTGGAGCATCGCCCCCCACTCGGCGGTCGGTGGCGCGACCCCCAGCCCGATGAAGCTCAGGCCGGCGGCGGTCATGATCGCGCCGGGCACGAGCAGGCTGATCTGGACGATGATCGGCGCGATGATGTTGGGCAGCACGTAGCGACCCAGGATGGCGCCGTCCGTCTCGCCGCCGGCGATGGCGGCCTCGACGTACGTCTGCTCCTGGGCCGAGAGCGCCAGGCCGTGGGCGAGGCGCGCGAACTGCGGCATCTGGTAGATGGCGATCGCGATGATGACGTTCTCCAGCCCCCGACCCAGGATGGCGATGATCGTCAGCGCGATGACGATGCCGGGGAACGCCAGCAAGACGTCCATGAAGCGCATGATCGGACCCCGCGTCCAGCGGTACCAGGCGGCGATGATGCCGAGCGCCACGCCCACGAGCGCCGCCAGCGCCACGCTGGTGGTCGAGATGTAGAGCGACACGCGCGCGCCGTGGATGATGCGGCTGAGGATGTCGCGGCCGTTGTTGTCGGCACCGAGCGGGAACTCGGCGTTCGGCGGCTGGAGCGAGTTGCTCACCGAGACGCGGTTGGGGTCCTTCGGCGCGAGCTGGTCGGCGAAGACGCCGGTGAACACGAACAGGATCACCAACACGGCGCCGAAGGCCGCGAGCTTGTGAGCGCGCGAGAACGCGACGACCTTGCGGAAGGCGGATCGGAGGTTCATCGGCAGCCGTCCTCACCGGTGACGGATCCTCGGGTCGAGGAACGCGTAGAGGATGTCGACGAGCAGGTTGACGACCACGAACGACGTGGCGAAGACGAGCAGCAAGCCCTGCACCAGCGGGATGTCGCGCTGACCCACCGACAGGATGAGCAGCCGTCCCGAGCCCCGGCCAGGCGAACACCTGCTCGGTGATGACGGCGCCGCCCACCATGTAGCCGAAGCGCAGACCGACGACGATCGTCACGGGCAGCAAGGCGTTGCGCAGCGAGTGCATGAGGAGCACCAAGCCGCTCGCGAACACCCTTGGCGCGGGCGGTGCGGACGTAATCCTGTTGGATCGTCTCGAGCAGCGAGGAGCGCGTCATGCGGGTGATGAAGGCGATCGAGAAGACCGACAGGGTGATGGTGGGCATGACGTAGTGCTTCCACGTGCCGTAGCCCGCCGCCGGCAGCCAACCGAGCTCGACCGAGAAGAGCTGCATCATCAGCAGCCCCAGCCAGAACACGGGGATCGAGATGCCCAGCAGCGCCAGCAGGGTGACGACGTGGTCGGCCACCTGGCCTCGGAACAGCGCCGAGATCACCCCCATCGTGATGCCCACGATCGTGGCCAGCGTGATGGCGGCGAGCGCCAGGCTGAAGGTGTTCCAGTAGCGGCTGCCGATCTCGGTGGCGACGGGACGCCGCGACGAGAACGAGGTGCCCAGGTCGCCGCGCGACCAAGTCGGCCAGGTACGCACCGTACTGGACGATGGCGGGACGATCCAGCCCGAGATCGCGCCGGATCTGCTCCACCCGCTCCTGCGGCGCTTCGTCGCCGGCGATGATGCGCGCGGCGTCGCCGGGGATGAGCCGGAACGCGAAGAACACCGCCGTCACGACGAAGAACAAGATAGGGATCCCGATCAGGATCCGTCTGAAGATGTAGCGTGCCAAGGCCGCCCTCCCCGTGCCGGGACCGGTCGATGGTCGATGTTCAGGTCAAATAGGAGCCCCTCGTCGGGCCGGACCGTGAGGTCCCGACCGACGAGGGGCCCGAGACGTCGGTCTTACTCGGACTTCCAAGCGTACTTGCCGACCCAGTTGCTGAAGGCAGGCTCGAAGTAGATGCCGTGGACGTCCGAGTTGACGGCCAGGAACTCGACCGAGTTGAACAGCTGGAGGATGGGGGCGTCCTCGAACACCATCGGGATGATCTGGGCGTAGATCTCGTTGCGCTCCTCGAGGGTGGCCGCTTGACGCGACAGGTCGCTCAGGCGATCGACCTCGGGGTTGCCGTAGTAGGCGCGGTTGTAGAGCGTCGGCGCAGCCGAGTCGGTCCGGTAGATCGTCGACACCACGTACTCGGCGTCGCCGGTGACCGTGCCCCAGGTCAGGTTGGCCATGTGGTAGGTCGAATCTTCCTTGGGCACCGTCACGGCCGGGACGAAGGACGCCGACTCGAACACCTGCAGGTCGACGGCGATGCCGACCTCGGCCAGCATGCCTTGCACCAGCTCGGCGATCTCGAAGTCACCGGTCACCGAACCGCGGCGCGTGAACAGGCCGAGTTCGAGACGCTCGCCGTCCTTCATGCGCACGCCGTCCGGACCCATCGTCCAGCCGGCCTCTTCGAGGAGCTCGGCGGCGAGTTCGGGATCGTACTCGTAGACGCCGGCGGGGGTGTAGCCGTTGACGACGGGCGTCATGTAGACCGCGTCCGCCACCTCGGCTCCGACGCCCAGGAACACGGCGCGGATGATGCCTTCCTTGTCGACGGCGTGGTTGATCGCCTTGCGGACGAGCACGTCGTTGGTCGGCTCGATGAAGTTGTTGATGGTGATGTAGTACTGGCGCGCGCTGACCTCGGACAGGACGTTGAAGCGCGGATCGTTCTTGAGGCGCTCCGTGACGGGGACCGGCAGGCCGATCGCCATGTCGACGTCGCCCGACTCGAGCAGCGCGGAGCGGGTGTTCGGGTCGGTGATGACGCGGAACACGACCTCGTCGAGGTACGGCAGGCCCTCTTGCCAGTAGTCGGGGTTCTTGACCAGCCGCAGCGTGTCGTTGGGCAGGAACTCCTCGACCATGAAGGCGCCGGTGCCGACCGCGTCGCTCTTGACGCCGTCCTGGACCGACGGCCTCGGCCCACGTCGGCGAGTACATCGACCAGGTCTTGGCCGACAGCACGGGCACGATGTGGGGCGCGGGCGCCGTCAAGCGTGACGCGGAGCGTCAGCGGATCGACGACCTCGATCGTGTCCCAAGGGATCGAGTTCCACGTCGGCAGCTGGAAGCTCGATCTTGCGCTCGAAGTTGTACTTCACCGCCGCCGCATCGAACGGCGTGCCGTCGTGGAAGGTGACCCCGGCGCGGAGCGTAGAAGGTGTACGTGAGGCCGTCGTCGCTGACCTCGAAGCCGGTGGCCAGGAGGCCCGACCAGTTCGCCCTCGGCGTTGCGGTCGAACAGCGTCTCGTAGACGTAGTGGGCGGACTCGGAGAGCGAGCCCTGGTTGGTGGCCTGGATGTCGATGTGCGGCGAGGTCGAGGTATAGGCGATCGACAAGGTGCCGCCGTAGACCGGCTCACCCTGCGCGAACGCAGCCCCCGGAGGGTGGCGGCCGCCAACACGACGCCGAGCGCCGCCGTACGGAGTCTCTGTGCGGTTCGGACCATTCGTTGTTCCCCTTTCGCTCAGCCGTCACGGACGGCAGGATGCCGCCTCGCGCGCAACCGGTGCGCGTGGCCGACGCTATGGTCTGGGCCACGCGCTACGATAGTCGACAATCGACCCTGTAACAAGGTGCATGCTGAGGTCGGCGTACACCCGCCCTAACGCCGCCACCACGCATGAGGATGCAAGAGACGCAACCCGGAGCGACGCCCTGGCCCGGTCCTAGCGCCGGCTCGCGCCCGCCGAGGAGGACCCACCGTGCCGCTGTCGATCGCGATCGCCTCGTATCTGGAACCCGAGCACGTGCGCCGCATCGAGGCCGTGTCGCCCGAGATCCGCGTGGCGTACGACCCGTCGCTGCTCGCCCCGCCGCGTTTCGCCGCCGACCACACCGGCCGCCCCGACTTCCGCCGCACGGCCGAGGGCGAAGCGCGCTTCCGCGCCATGCTCGCCGACGCCGAGGTGCACTACGACTTCGATCGCGCGCTCGCCCCCCAGCTGCCGACGCTGGCGCCGAAGCTCAAGTGGATCCAGGCGACGTCGTCGGGCATCGGTCCCTTCGTGAAGAAGGCGGGCCTCGACCGGACCGACATCGTGATCACGAACGCGGCCGGCATCCACGCGGTTCCCCTGGCGGAGCACACCCTGCTGTCGCTGTTGTACTTCGTGAAGGACGTCCCCGCCCGCCGGCGCGACCAACGGGCGCACGTGTGGGAGCGCTACGCGGGTCGTGAACTGCGCGGGCTAGACGGTGGTCGTGGTCGGGCTTGGCGCCGTCGGGCGCGAGGTCGCGCGGCTGTGCCGAGCGGTGGGCTGCACGTGATCGGCGTGCGTCGGAGTCCGTGTCGACGACCTCGCGGCGTCCACGTCGACGAGGCCACGACCCCCGACCGGCTGCACGAGGTCCTCCCGCGCGCCGACGCCCTCGTCCTCATCGCGCCCGCACACCCCGGAGACCGAAGGCATGATCGGCGCGAACGAGTTCGCCGCCCTCCCTGCCTGGCGCGATCCTCGTCAACGTCGGTCGCGGCGCCCTCGTGAACGAGGACGCGCTCGTCGCGGCGCTGCGCTCCGGCCACCTGGGGGGCGCGGCGCTGGACGTGGCGACCGTGGAGCCGCTGCCGGACGCCAGCCCCCTGTGGGACCTCCCGAACGTCTTCATCACCGCCCACTCGGCCAGCACGGTCGACAAGGAGAACGAGCGACTCACCGACCTGTTCTGCGAGAACCTGCGGCGGTACCTGGGCGGCGAGGCCCTGTTGAACGTGCTGAAGCTCTGAGCACGGCGAGAACCCGTCCGCCGCGGCCGACCGTACGTGCTAGCCTGCGAGAAATGAAACGGCTTGACGGAACGAGCGACGCGGCGGACAGATCTTGGGCGTGGCGGAGGGACTCCGCGAACCGCGAGAAGTACCACCTGCAGATCCTGTCGCGGGCGATCGGCGTCCTGTTCGCGTTCTCGAACGGAAACCCGAGCGTTCGCTCGACGAGCTCGCCGTCGACCTCGGCTTCAACAAGACCTCGCTCCTGCGCATCCTGCGGACGCTCGAGGCCGAACGTTTCCTGGTGCGGAGCGGCGACCTCTACCGGCTCGGATCCCAGGGTCCTGGAGCTCGGGAGCGTCTACCTGTCGACCCTCTCGGTGCACGAGGTGGCGCAGCCGAAGATGGCCGAGCTGGCCGCCGCGGTCGGACAAACGGTGTCGCTGGCGATCCTCGACGGGTTCGACGTCGTCTACATCGTCATCGAACACGCTCAGCGCGAGGTCGGTATCCAGGGCGAGGTCGGCGGGCGCCACCCCGCACACGCGACCGGGCTGGGCAAGGTCATGCTCGCCGACCTGCCCGAAGCGCGCCTCGACGCGCTCCTCGAGGGCCGCGAGTTGCGGCGGCTCACCCACCGGACGATCGTCGACCCGCGAACCCTACGGGAGCGCCTCGTGCAGGTTCGGGTGGACGGGTTCGCGCTCGACGACGAGGAACGCGGGATCGGCATCCGCTGCATCGCAGCCCCGCTGCGCGATCACTCGGGCCGCGTCGTCGCGGCCCTCAGCGTCGCCGGCCCGATCTTCCACATGCCGGACGAAGCGATCCCCGACCTGCGCCGACGCCTGCTCGCGACCGCCGACGAGGTCTCGCGGCTGCTCGGCTACACCGGCGCGGCGCCGGCTCCGGTTGCCCGGCCAAGCCGCCGCGCTCGTCAACGCCTAGCCGCGCGCCACGTCGAACGGGCCTCGTCGCGCGGCCTAGTAGAGCCGCTCGATCTCGAAGACGTTGCGGAGCGGGCGACCGTCCAGGTAC
>CAVSJH010000023.1:0-26401 GCA_963728245.1 uncultured Trueperaceae bacterium | reverse complement strand
TCATCGTGCCGCCGGCCAATGGCGCTCGAGCAGCGCCGTGGTCAAGCCGGTCTGGGCGGGTTCGAAGCACTCGGCCAGCAGGCGCCAGCCGACGTCGAGCGCCTCCTCGAGCGGCAGGTCGACCTCCAGGTCCATGAGCCGGGCCTCGAAGGCCACGCCGTAACGCAGCAGTTGCTCGTCCCAATCGCTCATCCGGAACCCCATCGCGCGCTTCTCCAACGTCTCGCGGTACCCCGCGTAGAGCTGGATCATCGTGTTCATGAGGGGTCGGTGGTCGTCGCGCGTCTTGCCGTTCACGAGCTGCTTGAGCCGGCTGAGGCTGCCGAACGGTTCGATCCGACCGCCACGCAGGTAGAGCTGCCCTTCGGTGATGTAGCCCGTGTTGTCGGGTACGGGGTGCGTGACGTCGTCGCCGGGCATCGTCGTGACCGCCAGGATCGTGATCGAGCCCGCTTCGTCGAAGTCGACGGCCTTCTCGTAGCGGGCGGCGAGTTGGCTGTAGAGGTCGCCGGGGTAGCCGCGGTTGGAGGGGATCTGCTCCATCGTGATGGCCACCTCCTTGAGCGCGTCGGCGTAGTTGGTCATGTCCGTGAGCAGCACCAGCACGCGGTTGCCGCGCAACGCGTAGCGTTCGGCGACGGCGAGCGCCAGGTCGGGCACCAGCAAGCACTCGACGGTGGGATCCGCCGCGGTGTGGATGAAGGCCACCGTGCGCGCCAAGGCGCCGGCCGCTTGGAGCGTGTCGCGGAAGTAGAGGTAGTCGTCGTGCTTGAGGCCCATGCCGCCCAAGACGATGCGGTCGACCTCGGCCTGGAGCGCGATGCGCGCGAGGAGCTCGTGGTACGGCTCGCCGGGCACCGAGAAGATGGGCAGCTTCTGGCTCTCGACGAGCGTGTTGAACACGTCGATCATCGGGATGCCGGTGCGCACCATGGTGCGTGGGATGACCCGCTTGGCGGGGTTCACCGAGGGTCCGGCGATGTCGATCTCGTCGTCCTCGATGATCGGACCCCCGTCACGGGGTCGACCGGCGCCGTCGAAGACGCGCCCCAGCATGTCGTCCGAGCTGGAGACCCGCATGGGACGGCCGAGCAAGACGACGCGCGCGTCGGTCGGGAGCCCGCGGGTACCCGCGAACACCTGGAGGAACGCACGTCCACCCTCGAGCCGCACGACCTGCGCCGTCGATCGGCCGCCCGGCCAGGTCAGGAGCGCGAGCTCGCGGTAGGTGGCGTCGCCCGCCTCGACGGCGACGACGTTGCCGGAGATCCGTTCGAGCCTCGTGTACGCCTTATGCACGCGCCGTCACCTGCTCCGCGTCGTGCCCGGCGGCGACCTCGTCGAACAGCCCCCGCAACGCGTCGCGACCGGCATCGAACGCCGGCGTCGACCATTCGCAGCGGTTCCAGTCCTTGGTCGCCTGCGTGAGCCGTTGGTAGAAGCGCCGCGCCGCGTCCTTGCCCTCGAAACGCAAAGGTCTGCGAAGCAGACCCACGATCTCGCCGAACACCGTCGCTTGGCGATCGGAGCCGGTGGCGGCGTCGACGGGGTCGAAGGCGTCTTGCTGCAAGTAGGCGGCGTCGACGTACTCGGCCTGGAGGTAGCGGACGAAGTCGTCGAGGGTCGCCCCCTCCTCCCCCACCACCTTCATCATCTGCTCCACCTCGTGCCCCTCGCGCAGGAGGGCGCGCGTGAAGGCGACGTCCTCCGGCGACACCACCCCCGGGTAGTGGCTCCAGCTCTCCAACGGGTCGATGGCGGGGTAGCGGCGGGCGTCGGAGCGCGCGCGCGACAGGCCGTGGAAGGCCCCCACCACCTTCAGCGTCGCCTGGGTGACGGGCTCCTCCAGGTTGCCGCCGGCAGGGCTGACCGTGCCGCCGATGGTCACGGAACCGGTGCTCCCGTCGCGCAGGCGCACCAAGCCGCCGCGCTCGTAGAACGCGGCGACCACGGACTCGAGGTAGGCGGGGAACGCCTCCTCGCCCGGGATCTCCTCGAGGCGCCCGGAGACCTCGCGCAGTGCCTGCGCCCAGCGGCTCGTCGAGTCCGCCAGCATCAGCACGTCGAGACCCATCTGGCGGTAGTACTCGGCGATCGTGACCGCCGTGTAGACGCTCGCCTCTCGCGCCGCCACCGGCATCGAGCTGGTGTTGCACACGATGACCGTGCGCTCCATGAGGCTTCGGCCCGTGCGCGGGTCGACCAGACCCGGGAACTCGCGCAGCGTCTCCACCACCTCGCCCGCCCGCTCGCCGCAGGCGGCGATCACCACGACGTCGACCTCGGCGTGCCGGCTCATGAGCTGCTGCAACACCGTCTTGCCGGCACCGAAGGGGCCGGGGATGCAGAAGGTGCCCCCGCGGGCGACCGGGAACAGGGTGTCGACCAGGCGGATCTTGGTGATCAGCGGCTCTTCGGGGCGCAGACGTTCGCGGTAGGCGCGGATCGGCAGCTTGACTGGCCAGCGCTGCAGCATCGTGACGTCGTGCGTGCGTCCACGTTCGTCGGCGACCGTCGCGACGACGTCGGTCACGACGTGGTCGCCCGCGCCGACCAGCGAGCGCACGGTCCATGGGCCGGTCAGGGCGAAGGGGACCAGGACGTGGTGTTCGAACTCGCCTTCGCGGACGCTGCCGAGGCTGTCGCCGGCCCGAACCGACGCGCCGACCCGGGCGCTCGGCGTGAAGGCCCAGCGCCGCTCGCGGTCGAGCGGGGTCAGGTACTCGCCGCGCGGCAGGAAGTAGCCGCTTGCTGCAGCGAGTTCGAACAGCGGGTTCTGGAGCCCGTCGACCACCTGGCCCAGGAGCCCCGGACCGAGCTCGGCCGCGAGCATCTCGCCCGTGAACGCGACCCGACCACCTACGTACAGGCCGGTGGTGTCCTCGAACACCTGCAGATCGGCGTAGTCGCCCCGGACCCGGATCAACTCCGCCTTGAGCCGCACGTCGTCGAGGATCGCGTACCCGACCTCGTTCTGCACCACCGGCTGGTCGAAGGCGACGGTGATCAGGGGACCGCTGACGGCCACGATCCGACCGACGTTAGGCATGGACGTACGCCTCCTCGATCCGCCGCAGCGCAGCCTCGAGGGCGGTCCAGCCCGGCTCGTCGCTCCACCCCGCCCAACGCCAGGCCAGGCGCAGTTGGGCGGCGCGCGCCAGCAGGGCGGCGAAGCCGTCGGCGCCCATGAGCGCCACGTCGTCGGCCAGGCGCCACCGCAGCTCGTCGAGCACCCGCTCACGGGCGCCCGGGTCGGCGGCGTCGAAGGCACGCGCGACGGCCTGGACGACGTCCACGCGGAAGCCCGTCGACCGCCGCAAGCGCGGCGCCGGCCCATCGTGTCCGCCGCGCCCGCGCCGATGCCGCGCGACGGCGTCGTCCACTTGCGCGCTCAGGTCGGCCCAGGCACGCGACGCCGGGTCGCTCGGACTGGACGCCGCGCCGTCAGGCGCCGCCTCCCCGAGGACGGCGGCGAGGTCGTGCCAACGGGGCTCGCTCACGAACCCGCGACAGCGGTCCAAGAACGCGTCGGGGTCGAGATCGGGCGGCACCCCCAGGCGCGGGGTCGGCAGACCGGCCAGGAGGTAGGCGATCACCGCGAGGGCTCCGATTCGCGCGGTACCGCCACGTCCGGGGTGACCGCCGCGTCGGGCTCGGCGCGCAAGCGAGCGGCCACGCGGGGCAGGATCCGGGCCAGGTGCGGCCGCAGGTGCTGGCTGAGGGTCTCGGCGATGGCGTCGATGGTGAAGTCGTGCTCGACGTGGTCGTCGACCATCACCACGCGGAACCCTCGCTCGACGTCGGCCCCGAGGCGGAGCTCGACGCCCCCGGCCAGTCGTTCCCGGTACCGCTGCGCGTACAGGCGCACCATCTCGTCGAGGTCGTCGCTGCTCAGCAGCACGGCCATGCGCCGCTCGCGTCCACCCTGGCTGGCGTACGCGCCCGCCATCTTCACCAACATCTCGGCCAGCAGGTCCGGGCGCAGTTCGTCTTCGAGCGACTCGCGGATCAGGCCGTCGAGCAGCCGCTCGAGCGCCTGCCGCACGCCGATGAGGAGGTCACGGCCGGCTTGTTCGAGGGCGACCTCGCCGCGCTCGGCGAAGGTCCCTGCGTCGCGCTCGGCACGGGCCAGGCGCTCGGCGGCGGTCGCCTCCGCGTCTGCGATCAGGGCGGCGGCACGCGCCTCCGCTTCGGCCACGATCGCGCGCGCCCGGCTCTGCCCCTCGTCCACGGCGTCGCGCTGCAAGCGTTCGATGAGGGCTTGGAGATCCTCGGGCATGCCGACCTCTTCCGCCAAAGGGCGCTCGGTCTCCCCCGGCCGCGGTGCGGGCGCGCCCCTGGGGGCGTGGCAACCCATTGCATCAGGCAGAGCGGCGGTGTGCCAGGAACAAACGTCCAGCACAGCCACACGGACCAAAGCTGGGAAGCGACGTCATCGACGCGTCCTGCTGCAGCGAAGGCTACACCCGGCCCTGGCCTCCGTGGTCGTGTGCCGCGTGCGCACGGCGAGGGGGTGCGGCATCTGTGGCGCCGCATGGCGTGACCCATGCTGTCATCCGGGCGAGAGCCCGAGTACACGACGATCGCCCTGCTGCCCGCCCTCAGCGGCGCGGCGAAACCCGGCGCGCTGCTGCACTTCTGGGTCCTCGTCTACGTCGCCAACCTCGCAGGGGGTGGCCTCATGGCCTTGGCCATCGCCACGATCGGTCCCGGGCTCGGCGTGATCGACGTCGACCGGATGGCGGCGTTCGCCCACGCCCTGGTCGATCCAGCGGCCCCCGTCGTCGGCGGCGCCATCGGCTTCGCCCATCTCCACCACGCGATCACGGGCACGATCGAGGTGTCGGTCGTGGTGTCGCTGGGTGGGGTCCCGTTCGCCAGCCTGGTGACCTTGCTGCTGTGGACCACGCTGAGGAACGTCATCGGCAGGGTCCTCTTCGCCGTGCCGATCCGCTACGCCCTGTGGCGCGCCGGGAGCACGCGCGACACCGCGGCCGGTCGAGGCAAGGGGGACGGGTGAGGCGGGCCGCGAACTGGACGGACGCCATGCTCACCTCATCGTCTTCGGCGGCTCCTGAGTGACAATGGGACATGGAACTCCTCGTCGCACTGATCGTCGCGTTCGTGGTCCTCGCCGGGCTGCTCTACCGTTCCAGGCGTCAAGCGGCGCTGGAGCGGGGTGGCACCGTCGCGTACGAACGCCGACACCTGTTCACGAAGACCGAGCGCGCCTTCCTCGGCGCCCTCGATGGCGCGACCACCGACCAGGTCCGGTCGTTCGCCAAGGTCCCGCTCGCCGAGCTGCTCTCTGTCCCGGCGGCGGTGCCCGAGGCCGAGCGACGCGGCGCAGCGAGAGGGATCGACCGGCAGCACGTCGACTTCGTGCTTTGCGACCCGGCCGACCTACGCGTCCTGGCAGTCGTCGAGCTCGAGGATCCCGGCCGCCCGGGCCACGGGCCGAAGGAGCGCCAAGACGGGGTCGACCGGGCGCTGGCATCGGCAGGCATCCCGGTGATCCGGTTCCCGGCCCGGCCGACCTACACCGTCGACGAGGTCCGCAACAAGCTCGCACCCGTGATGCCGGCCGTGCCGCCGCCGGCGCCGAGCGCCCGCCGCGCCAAGGCCGGCAAGGGCAAGGGGCGCTCGCGCGACGCCACCGGTGCACGGGCGGCCGTCGTCGCGGTCGAGCCGGCGGTCGTGCCGCGCGACCAGCCCGAGGTGGCCGCCCCGGCGCCAGCAAGCGCGCCACCGAAGGAAGAGGCCCCGACCCCAGCACCGGAGCCGGTGGTTCCGCCCATCGCGGCGACGGTGAAGGACACCTCCAGGGCGCCGGCGCCGGGTCCCTCGGCCGCCGTGCCCGCCTCGACGTCCACGGGCTCCGCGCCGACCGTGAACGTCGAGCGCGACCGGTACGCCCGCCTCGGCACCTGCCCCACCTGCGGCAAGCCGATGGTCGAACGCGTCGGCAAGCGCGGCGCCATGAAGGGCAAGACCTACCTGGTCTGCAGCGGCGAGCCGCCGTGCGCCCCGCTCGCCTCGGAGGCGTGAGGGCTCGGCGACCGGGAGGTCACAGACCGGCGTACGGGTCGAACGTCGGGTCCGCCCCCTCGATCAGGTACTTGCGCAGCAAGACGATCTGGCCCGTGTGCCGCGCCTCGTCGAGCACCAGGTGGTGCCAGTAGTAGTGCGTGCTGCTGGGTCGCCCGCCGAAGGTGCGCGGGGTGGCCAACCAGGCGTCGTCGCGCTCGGCCAGGAGCGCCAGCGTCGCGGAGCGAACCTGCGCCAGGTGGGCGAGGTACGCCTCGAGGTCGCGGCCCCGCAACGGGTCCTCTTCGAAGCGGAAGGCGCGTGCGAAGGTCGTCTCGTCCTCGCCGAACTGCACGCCGCGAACCGTGATGTTCTGGAACATCCGCTCGGCGGCGGCCACGTGGACCAGGAGCATGCCGATCGAGTTGCCCCCGTAGGGCGGCGGCGCCGCCAGCGCGGCGGCGTCGAGGTCGCGAACGGCGCTCGCCGTGAACCGCCGGGTGCTCGTGAGCATCGACGCCAGCGCCTCGATCTGGGGCGCCCGTCCATGGGTGGGCCCGACGAACGAGGGGCTCGACCAGGCGTCCGGTTGACTCGGTTCGTCCATACGGTCCTCCCCCGCGCTCAGGCCGGCGGGGCGCCCGGCAACCCCGTCTCGAAGAACGTCCGGTTCTCGGACTCGAAAGCCAGCAGCTCCGCCGCGTCGACGTGCTCGAGGGGTTCGAGGATCGTGTCGCTCGAGCGATCGGTGGGCATCGGTCGGACGGTAGCACGGGTGTGAACACCCTCACCCACCGGGCACGAGCAGCACCTTCCCGCCGCTCATCCCCTCGCGGTAGCGCGCCACCGCCGCCGGCGCGTCGGCGAGATCGACGCGCTCGCGCACGGGGGTGGCGAGCTCGTCGCCGACGAGGCGTTGCGCGTGCAGCCCGGTCCGGACGAGGTTCACGGGCCCCCGCGATCGCAGCCACGTCGGCAGGTAGAAACCCTCGATGCGGCGGTCGCCCAGGAACAGCGCTCGTGGATCGACGCGGACGGCTTCGCCGGAGAGCGCGCCGTACACCACGACCCGGCTGCCGCGCGGCGCGGCGTTGAGCAGACGTCCGGTGAAGTCGCCGGCCACCGCGTCCAGCACGAGCGTGGCGCCCAACTCGACGGACGTGGCGCGCAACTGCTCGTCGAAGTCACCTTCGCTGCTCACGAGGACGCGCCGTGCACCCGCGGCCAGCACCTCGTCGCGCTGCGCCGCGCGTCGGACGACGCCGATCACGGGCACGCCCTCGCGCCGAGCCAACCGCGAGATCATGCCCCCCAAGACGCTGGCGGCCGCCGTGCTCACCAGCGCGCGGTGGCGCCCCTCACGCGCCATCCGCACGAGCGCGATGGCGGTGAGCGGGTTGACGAGGAGCGTCGCGGCCTCCTCGAGACCGACGTGTCGCCGCAACGGCAGGCAACGCGAAGCCGGCGTGAGGACGTACTCGGCCCACGTCCCACCATGACGAGGCGTGCTCCGCCGCGCAGGCGACGCGTCGGCCGATCAGCGCCCGCGGCCACGGACCGGCACCTGCCGCGACGACGGTGCCGCTGCCCTCGTTGCCCGGCACCATCGGGAACACGCCCTTGCCGGTGTAACGGTCGTCGATCTGCCCCAGGTCCGACGGGTTCACCGGCGCGGCGGCGATGCGGATCAGCACCTCGCCCGGTCCCGGCCGCGGCACCGGCCTCTCGACCACGGTGAGCGGACCACCCGCGGCGCTCGCCACGACCGCCCGCATGGTGTCGGGCACGGACGTTCGGTTCACTTCGCGTCCTTCCGTTCCACCACGGCGCCTCCTCGGTCCTACGCCACGGTACGCGGTCACCGTGGGGCGAGAGGGTGCGACGACTTGCGTAGGATGGCGAACATGTGCAGGAACATCCAGCAACTCAGGGGCGCCGAGCCGCCGGCGAGCCACGACGAGGTCCGCGACGCGGCGCTGCAGTTCGTGCGCAAGGTGAGCGGTTACCGCACGCCTTCGGCGACCAACGCCGCGGTCTTCGAAGCCGCCGTCGACGAGGTGACCGCCGCGGTCGAACGCCTGCTGGCCGGGCTCGTCGTGTCGCCCGCGGCGAAGCCCGCGGACCTGCTGCAGCGGCGGAGGGCGGCGAACGAGGCGCGCTGAACGCGCTCGGCGCCTCGGCAAAACCTCGCACCCACCCCCCACGCCCGCACGCTAGGCTCGCCGGCGATGAGCACGTCCTCGACCCACGTTCGTCCGCGACTCCCGGACGAGGACGTCCGAGGCGCTCCGCGCCACCCCGGCCGCCGCCGTCTGACACGGCTCGTGCTGGCCGCAGCGGTCGCCTGGGCGCTGCTGTCGGTCAGCGCACTCGCCGCGGGTGAACCGACGGACGTGGTGCGCGCCGCGGGCAGCGTGACGCTGATCGTGGCCGCGGTCCTGGCCGCCCGTTGGCGACCCTTCCGCCTCGCCAGCGTCGTGGCGGTCGGCGTCTACGGCTTGGGGCTCGCGGCGGCGACGCTGATCGGTGGCGCCGCTGGGTTCGGCGCCGCGTCTCGCGCTGGCGACTCGGGCCGGGTGCAGCTGTTCACCGGCAACCCCAACATCCTGGGGGCTGCCCTCGTGGCGACGGTGGCCGCCTGGGCCGCGCTCGCACCTCGGCGGCGGTGGGTGTGGTGGACGTGGCCGCTCGTCGCGCTGGCGGTGCTGAACACGGGTTCGCGCACGTCGGGTGGGGCGCTGCTGGCCGCAGGCGCGGTCTGGCTGGTGGCGCAGACGGTCCGCAACCAGCGTCGCTGGCTGCTCGCGCCCGTGATCCTGCTCGCCGTGATCGCCGTGGCCGCCTTCGCCTGGCAGCGCGGGGTGGTGGAGCTGACGCCCAACCTGTTGGCGGCACCGAGCGACTTCGCCGACCCCGCCTGGCCGAGCCTGGCGGCGAGCCTGGAGATCGTCGAGGACGCGTCGCCGGGTCCGTTCGAGGGCACGACGGCGCAGCGCCTGATCGGGCGGGCCGAACCCGGCCGCCGCCACATCCTCCACCAGAGCATCGGCCGCTCGGAGATGGGCGTGCCCTACGTCGCGTCGATCTACCTCCGGTCCGACGAGCCCCAAGAGGTGCGGCTGACCTCGCACCTCGCGCGGGTGACGTGCACGGTCGACACCACCTGGCGCCGGTGCGTCACGCCGGTGGGCTTCGGCGACGACTACGCCCAGCGGCAGATCCACGTGCAGGCGACCACGAACGGCGGCGCGATCGACGTGTACGCCTTCGGTGCGCAGTACGAACGCGGCGTGGAGGCCACGCCCTTCCTCGACCTGCGTCCCGCTTGGGTGCCGCAGTCGATGGTGAACCGGTACGACCTGCGGCGCATCACGTTCCTACCCGAGAACCGGATCGAAGCGTGGGAGGCGGGTCTCGACCTCGTGCGCGAACGCCCCTGGTTCGGGTGGGGGCTCGGGCCGTCGCGCGAGGCCATGGCGTCGCGGACGGCGCCCGATCCCGTCACGTATGCCCACCACGGGTTGATTCAGTTCGCGGCGGTCCACGGTCTGGTGGGGTTGGCGGGCGCGGCCCTGCTCGTGGTCGCGCTGCTGGCGATGCTCGACCGCACCGGCTGGACGCGACTGGCGCCGCTCCTGGTGGCGTTGGCGCTGCTCAACACGTGGGACGTCACGTTCTTCGACGCCCCCGTCTTCGCGCCGGTGCTGCTGGCCGTGGCCTACTGGACGGCGCGGCCGACGACCGCGATCGAGCCGCCGGCCGAGCGTCCCGTCCGGACCGTGGCGACGAGCAGGTAAAGCTCGAACTCGACGGCGCGCTCGGGCCGCTCGAAGCCGCGGCCCGCGTGACGAGCCGGATCGACCGTCGGGCCCGAAGGCACCGGAGGGCCCGTCGAGCGCGCTCAGTTGAGGACGGTCCGCCGCACCCGGCCGGAGGCGGACACGGGGCCGTGCATCGCGTGGACCACGAACGCGGCGTCCCGAGCGGCACCGTAGATCATCGTCGACGACAACGCGTACAGGAACGGGAGACCCACGAACGCCAGGCCCGGCACGTCGGTGGCGATCCCGCGCACGTGGCGCGGCCGACCGTCCCCATCGAAGACGGGCAGGTCGATCCAGGGGAGGGCGGCGTCGAAGCCGGTGCACCAGATCACGTTGGCCACGTCGAGCGTGCGACCATCGGCGAGCACCGGCTTGCCGTCGCGCACGTCCTGCACCCGCGGCAGGCGTTCCACGCCGGCGGCCACCAGGTCGCGCGGCCGCAACCGGATGAGGGGCCCGCCATGCGACAAGAACCTCGGCTGGGCGCGGCGCCCCATCGGGGTGTCCGTCGTGAGCACCCGGTGGAACAGTCCGCCGAGCACCACGGGCCCCATCAGCCGACCGACGAAGGACGAGGGGCTGAAGGGCAGGTGCCCCGTCGCGCGTCCCGCCAGGGCGGTGCGGTGCGTCGCGGCGACCTCGACGGCGATCTCTGCGCCCGAGTTGCCGGCGCCGACCACCAGGACGGGCCCGTCGCGCAGTTGGCTCGGGTCGCGGTACGCGAGCGAGTGGAGTTGGACGACGTCCGCCGCGAGCCGAGAGGCGAACGCCGGGATCCGCGGCGTCTGGAACCCCGACATGGCGACGACGACGTGGTCGGCCACGAAGCGTGTGCCCTCCGACACGGCGACGAAGCCACCGTCCTCGCGGTTCAGGCGCTCGATGCGCACGCCCAGCCGCACCGGGAGCGCGAAACGTTGCGCGTAGTCCTCGAGGTAGTCGGCCATCTCGTCCTTGGTCGGCATCGCGAAGCGGGGGGCCGGGAAGGGGGCGCCCGGCAGGCCGTCGTACAGGGCGGGCGTGAACAGCCGCAGCGACGACCAGCGCTGACGCCAGGCGTCACCGATGCGAGCGCTGCCGTCGACGATGGTGAACGACACGCCGCGCCGCGCCAGTTCGTAGCCGACGGCCAAGCCGGCTTGGCCGGCGCCGATCACCAGCGTGTCGACACGTTCGAACCCGGCTCCGGACGGGGCGACGGCGGTCTTGGGGGCGCGATGGGTGGTCAAGGTCGACTCCGATGGGCGGCGGAAAGGGACCGCTCGGGCCGAGCGTAGAGCGGTCGTCCACCGCGGCACATCCGGGCGTCCACCCATGGCGCGCGCCCTCGCCGTACGTGATCGCCGCCAACGGGTCGCCTCAACCCAGGCCGTGGCGAACGGCGAACGCGGAGACCTCGGCGCGGGTCCGGACCCCCAGCTTCGCGAAGACGTTGCTCAGGTGCCGTTCGACCGTGCGCTCGCTGATGGCGAGACGGGCGGCCATCGCCTTGTTCGAGGCCCCGGTCACCACCTGCCGCACGACCTCCACCTCGCGCGCCGTGAGACCATGCCGTCGCTCCGGGGATGCGACCTCGAGGGCGGCGAGCTCGCGCGCGGCGGGCACGGCGCCGAGTCGGTCGAACACGTCCTTGGCCGCGCGGAGCAGCGCCGCGGCGGCGTCGGCACGCCCGAGCGCACGCTGGGCGCGCGCCTCCAAGACCCTCGCCCGGGCGGTCTCGAACGGAAGCTCGAGCTGAGCGAGCGCGCGTCCGGCCTCACGGGCAGCATGCAGTCCTGCCGCAGGGTCGCCGTCGGCGAGTGCCACGGCCGCGTCGGCCTGCCACGCGAACCCCTGCAGCATGGGCGTGTCCAGGCGCGCCGCCAGTTCCATGAGCTCGCCGCTGGCCGCACGGGCGGCGTCCATCTCACCGGCCGCCAAGGCCGTCTCGACGAGGGCCGGCAGCAAGCGCGCGCGCCGGACGGGGTCGTGGACGCCCAGCAGGACGAGCTCGAGTTCGCGGTAGGCGTCGACGGGGCGGCCTACGGCGAGGTGGAGCAACGCCAGGCCAGGTTGCGGCGCCCAACCCGCCTCGATCGCCCGAGCGTAGGCGTCGGCGGCTTCGTCGAACCGCCCCCGCAGTCGCAACAGGTCGCCCCATTGCGCATGCGCCGCGCCCGCACCGGGCCGAGGCGGCGGACCTGCGAGCTGTCCTCGCGCCCTGTCGGCGTCGCTGAGCGCCTCGTCCCAGGCGCCGGTCAGACGTGCGACCTCGGACCGGTGGACCAGGCACGGGCCCCGGAAGGGCACCAGGTCCGGCTGCAGGTCGCACCAGACGGTGAGCTCATGCGTCCATTCCCGCGCCCGTCCGACGTCGCCGATCTCCCGACACGCGTCGAGGACGCTGCAGTAGACGATGCCCACGACCATGGGCGACACGCGTGCACGCGAGACGGACAGCATCGCCTCGTCGAGGTAGGCGATGCCGCGCGCCACGTGACCCATGTGGAGCAACGCGCGACCTTGCGCTTGGCACGCCAGGGTGGTCAGGTCGTCGTCACCGGCCACCTCGCCCGCGCGTACGGCTTCCTCGAAGCGCACGTACGCGCCCGCGACGTCGCCTGCGCCGGCCAAGCGCAGTGCGGCGGGCATGAGCAGCAGGCCGCGCTCGGCGACCGAACCGTCGACGTCGGCGAGCACGCGCTCGGCGCGAGCGAACCAGCCGTTGGCGTGCGCCCGCTCACCCCGATCGGACGCCCACATGCCGAGCCAGAACGCGCAGCGGGCGGCCCGAGCGGGCGCTCCGCCCGCGACGTGGTGGTCGTGCGCACGCGCCATGGCGCCCGTGCTCGTGTCGTCGAGACCCGACATGTACGCGGCGACCGCAAGGCGTTCCAGGTCTTCGGCGCCCAGACCGCGTTCCGCGTCGACCGCCGCGAACGCTTCGACGGCCTGTCGCCAGGCACGCTCGTCGAAGCGCTCGCGGCCGCCGGCGAGGGTGGCCGCGGCTCGAGCCTCATCCCACATGCGGGCATGCTACCGGTGCCTCGTCGGCGCCGGTACGAACCCCGTCGGTCAGGTCGCCGTCGGCTCCACCGTGATCACGCTCAGCACCTTCGCCACGACGTCGTCCGTGACGTCGGTGAGGCCGTGCACCTCGCGCGCGTGCACCGCCACCTGATCCAGGATCTCGGCGTCGGTGTCGGCATGGACCACCGCCTCGCAATCGAACCCCACGTCTCGACAACGCAACATCTTCGCCATCTCGCACCTCCTTCCCGCGCAGGATGCACGGCCGACCGTCACCCGAGCGTCACACGCAGCGCCTCCTCGAGCGTGGTCGCGAGCGCGCCGCTCCCACCGCCACGAAGACGCGCAGCCGCCGCCCGCCGCCGTGCGGGCACGTGGGGATCGTGGGCGAGGGCGTCCAGCAAGACCCTCGCCTGGTCCGGCTGCGACGACCGGGCGAGCTCGAGCGCCGCGCGCGCCACGGCGCGACCGGCGTGGCGCGGCTCAGGCCTCGAGCGTGACCAAGAAGTCGCGGACCTCGTAGCTCTCGATGAGATCGTTCCAGGCGATCCGTGGCGGCGTATTCACCTGGACCGGCAGGCGCAGCAGCCGCTGCAGGAACACGTCGCTCTCCTTGATGGCGATGAACGCGCCGGGGCAGCGGTGCGCACCGTCGCCGAAGGCGTGGACGGGGGGCTGGACGCGCGGGGCCAGGTGCCGGTGCGGGCACACCTGCAGCGGATCGTCGCCGACGGCCGCGGGGTCGGCGTTGGCGGCGCGCACGTCGAGGTCGATGCGCGAACCCGCCGGGATCGTCAGCGTCGCGCCCTCGTGCTCGACCACCACGTCCGCCACCGCGCGCCGGTAGAGGTGACCTACCACCGGCTCCAGCCGCAGGATCTCGTGCAGGATCCGATGACGCTCGCCCTCGTCGGCGTCGAGGTACGCGCGGCGCAACGGCTCGTTCTCGAGCAGGTGCCAGGCGGCGATGCCGATGAACTCGCGCGTGGTCGCCATACCGGCGGCACCGTACGTGATGCACTCGATGAGGATCTCGGCGGGCTTGTAGCCCTTCTCGAGGAGGTGGCTGATGACGTCCTCGCGGGGCTCCCGGCGCCGCGCCCGGATGGCGGGCCGGACGTCCTGGAGGTAGAACCGCAGCAGACGGACCTGCGCCGTCGCCATGCTGATCGTTCGGCGCATCGGCGACAGGCGCTCGAGCCGCTCCAAGCCCAGCACCGCTTCGAGCCGCCGGGCCATGCCGGGCACGCGCGAATCGGTGAGACCCACCACCCGAGCGGCGACCTGGACGGCCAGCGCCAGGCTGAGGTCGCTGAGGTCGGCGCGCCGCTCACGCTGGAGGTCGGCGATCAGCTCGTCGCTCAGCTCTTCCATCAGCGTCTGGTAGGCGTCGTCGACGGTCTTGGGCGTGAAGAAGCGGGCGATGGCGGTCCGCTGCTCGAGGTGCTCGGCGCCGTCTTGGAACAGCACCGGCTGTCGCAGACCCGTCTTGCCGACGAGCTCCGAGTTGAAACCCGCTTGACGGGTGGCGTCGGCGTTGCGCAGCACCTGCCGGACGGTGGCGTACGAGCGCAGGTGCCAGGTGCCGTCGCGCTCCTCCACCGCGGGGGCGTCCTGCGGCTCGCCACGGCCCGTCTTGCGTTGCGACGGGCCGTGGGGGACCGGGCAGCCTCGATCGGGGTGGGGTTCGGGATGCGCTCGGGGGTCGGCCATGGCCTCCCAGGCTACCGCTGCGGGCGGCGGCGCACCGTGAGCGGGCACGGTGCGCTCAGAAGGTGACGATGGACGCGAAGACGGACAGCACGGACCGGCCGAGGCGGCGCAGGCCACCCTTCCGGAGCGAGGTGTCGCGGCGCGCTTCCCGGGCGTTGCGGTACTGGGCGGCGGCGGCGCGCAGCTCGTGGGCGTAGGTTTCGGCGATCCGGGCGGGCAGGTAGGGGTTCTGCTGGTACATGGTCGTCCTCCTGCCCATAGGGTGCAGGCGGACCTACATGAAACGGAACGCCTGGATTCCGGTAGGGCCGACTCCCTGCCTCACACGACGATGAGCTCCCGCGACACCCCGAAGGTCAACGCCTCGGCCCCCGTCTCGGTCACGCGAATGGTCTCCGTGCAGCCGATCGCGCCGCGGCCCGGTAGCTGCACCCAGGGCAGCAGGTGGAAGGTCATGTTGGCGGCGAGCGGGCGTGTCTCGCCCGGCTTCATCGAGAGGATCTGCCCCTCGCCCCAGTCAGGCGGCAGCGCGATGCCGATCGAGTAGGCGCAACGCGACGCGTGGGTCCCGCCGAAGGGCGAGGCGGCGATCAGGTCGCGCGCCGCCTGGTCGACGTCGCCCGCGGGCACACCCGGGCGGATCGCGTCCATCGCCGCGTCGAAGGCCCGGCGCACGAGGTCGAACGCCGCCAGCGCCTCGTCGTCGGCCTCGCCCACGAACACCGTGCGCAGCATGGCGACGTGGTACCGCCGGCGACAGCCCGCCAGCTCGAGGAACACGGGGTCGCGGCGGCGCAACGTTCGCCCCCGCCAGGTGGCGTGGCCGATGGCGCCGCGTTCGCCGGACGCGACGAAGGGCGCGATGGCGGGCCACTCGCTGCCGGCGCGGATCATCGCGAGGTGCATCTGGGCGGCGATCTCGTCCTCGGTCACGCCCTCACCCGCCGCCGCGATGCCGGCCTGCATCCCGGCCGCCGTGCTGATGGCGGCCTCGCGCATGAGGGCGATCTCGGCGTCGGACTTGATGAGGCGACCCTGCTCGACCACCAGCGACGCGTCGATCCACACGACGTCGCCCGCGAGCGCGAACAGCGCGTCCTGCTGGGAGGCCGTGAAGAACCAGCCGTCGCGCTCGTAGCCGATGCGGGCGCCGTGGAGACCCAACTCACCGATCGCCTCGGTGACGCGCACCATCGGCTCTTCCTCGTCGCGGTAGGTCCAGTTGTGCTCGATCCAGCTGTAGGCGTCCACGCCGGGCCCCTCGAGCGCGCGCGAGATGCAGATCGGCTCCCCCGCCACCGGCACCAGCAGGCCCTGGAACCAGTAGTGGCCGGGGCTCTCGAAGCCGGTGAGGTACGTGACGTTCTCCGGGCTGGTGACGAGCATGGCGTCGAGCTGGCGCTCGTAGAGCCGCGCCCGCAGCGCCTCGAGGCGCGCCTCGTACTCGTCCATCGTGAAGCTGAGATCGTCGCGTCGACGCATGGATCGTGCCTCCCTCGAGGTCGCGAGACGGCCGCCACGAGCGGCGGCGTCGGTGGGGGCGGCAGGTCGGCCGGTCATCTGCGGTTGACAGGACCCGGCAGCCGAACTACACTCTGCACTGGTCGACAGGTTGTATACAACCGTCGTCCAAGTTGATCGTACGTGGTGGACGTCGCCGACGTCAACTCGGCGCCGCCGTTCGTACGGCGCCGCCGCCTCACGCCTTGCCGCCTCCAGCCCTCGGGAAGATGGAACGGATGGAACCTTCCAACGAACCGCCCGCCCCGATGACGCCCCTGCGCGGCGACACGAGCTTCGACCGCATCTACCGGGAGTTGCGACGCCGCATCAGCCTGCTCGTCTACGTCCCCGGCAGCGTCTTGAGCGAGAACAAGCTGGCCGCGGAGTTCGGGGTCAGCCGGACGCCCATCCGGCGGGTCCTGCAGGCGCTCGAGTTCGAAGGGCTGGTGGAGATCTCGCCCGGCGTGGGCACGCTCGTGACGACGCTCGACCTGCGGTACCTCAAGCAGGTCTACGCCTTGCGCATGCGCCTCATCGATCTGACCGGCGAGCATCCCGTGCCCGCCCTGGCCGAGGCCGACCGGCTGCGACTCGTCGCCCTGCGCGAGCGCGCCGTGGCGCTCCGGGACGTGTCCGCCGAGCCCATCGCGCTGGCGGAGGTGTACCACGAGTTCCACGAGACGTTGCTGCGGCTCATCGGCAACCGGCCGCTGCGTGAGATCTCGGACCGCTACTTCGTCCAGACCTCGCGGATGTGGCTCCAGTTGTTGCCCGAGATGGATTGGGACACCGAGGTGGCGGCCGTGATCGACGAACTCGAGGGCGTGACCGAAGCGCTCACCGAGCGCGACACGCGCCGCGTCACCGACGTCCGCCGGCGCCACTTCCGCGCCGTCTTGCAGCGCATGAACTCCGTCCTGGCGGGCGACGATCTAGACGTCCTCCCGCGAGAGGGGGTGATCCGCCCTTAGTCCACACCCGCCCGCTCGTCGACCCTTCGTCCCGACTCTCCCCTGAGAGAGAGGACCCCACATGAACAACCTTCGCATCAAGACCTTGGGCACCATCGCCCTCCTCGTCGCCGCGTTCGGTCTGATCGGCGCCGGCTTCGCGCAATCGACCCTCGAGCAAGCCCGCGAGCAGGGCTACATCCGCGTCGGCTTCGCCAACGAGGTCCCCTACGCCTACGCCAACCCGGACGGCACCCTGACGGGTGAAGCCGTCGAGGTCGCCCGCGCCGTCTTCCAGCGCCTGGGCATCGAAGAGATGGACGGCGTGCTCACCGAGTTCGGCTCGCTGATCCCGGGCCTGCAGGCCGGCCGCTTCGACGTCATCACCGCCGGCATGTACGTGACCCCGTCCCGCTGCGAGCAGGTGGCGTTCGCCGATCCCGAGTACCAGATCGGTGAAGGCATCGTGGTGCCCGAAGGCAACCCGATGGAGATCACCTCCTACCAGGACATCGTCGACGATTCCGACATCCGCGTCGGCACCGGCGCCGGGTGGCTCGAGTACGACTACATGATCTCGATGGGCGTGAACGAGGACCAGATCGTGACCTTCCCCGACGCGCCGAGCGGCATGGCGGGCCTCCAGGCCGACCGTATCGACGTCTTCACGGGCACCTCGCTCACGATGCGCAACATCGCCGACCGCACGGACGGCGTCGAGTTCGTCGAGGACTTCGAGCAGCCGGTCATCGACGGCGAGCAGGTCATCTCGTACGGTGCCGCCGCCTTCCGTCCGGCCGACACCGAGTTCCGCGACGCGTTCAACGAAGAACTGAACGCGCTCAAGGAGTCGGGCGAGCTGGCCGACATCATCGGTCCCTTCGGCTTCGGCCAGACCGAGCTCCCGGGCGACATGACGTCCGCCGAGTTCTGCGGCGACAGCTACCAGTAAACGCTCGATCCGGGCGACCCGTTCGGGTCGCCCGTTATCTTCCGCGATCCTCTATCTGCCCCCTCGCAGGCGCCGAAGCCGGCACCACGACCCCAGGAGGCCCCGATGCCCCCCTCGAAACGCCCCCGCCACCGCGCCACCGACGCCGTCTGGGCCGGTGAGGAGCGGTCGTTCATGGAACGCGCCACGCAGGTCCCGGTGGTGCATTCGGTCTCCTTCGGCTACGACGACGTCGACACCTGGCGCGCCGTCGCCCTGGGCGAGGCCGAGGGCCACATCTACGGCCGCAACACCAACCCGACCGTGGCCGTGTTCGAAGAGAAGCTACGCGTCCTCGAGGACGCCGCGGCCGCCACCTCGTTCGCCACCGGCATGGCGGCGATCTCGGACACGCTCCTGACGCTCCTCCGCCGCGGCGATCGCGTCGTGTCGGTCAAGGACACGTACGGCGGCACCAACCGGCTGTTCGCCGAGTTCCTGCCGCCTCTCGGCATCGACGTCGCGCTCTGCAACACCCACGACGTCGACGAGATCGAGGCCGAGATCGACCGCGGCCTGCAGGTCCTCTACCTCGAGAGCCCGACCAACCCGACCTGCAAGGTGCTCGACCTGGAGCGGCTGGCGCGCCGTGCGAAGGAGCACGGTGCGACGGTCGTGGTCGACAACACCTTCGCCACGCCCATCAACCAGCACCCCCTGGAGCTGGGCGCCGACCTGGTCATCCACTCCGCCACCAAGTTCCTGGGCGGCCACGCGGACGCGCTCGGCGGCGTGCTGGCCGGCGACGCCGAGCTGGTCGAACGGGTGTTCAGGCGCCGCGAGATCCATGGCGCCACGCTCGGCCCCGAAGCCGCCTACCTGCTCTTGCGCGGCATGAAGACGCTGGCGCTGCGCGTCGAACGCCAGAACGCCACCGCCCTGAAGATCGCCCGCCACCTGGCCGCCCATCCCGCCGTCGCCCGGGTGCACTACCCCGGCCTCCCCGACCACCCCAACCACGACGTGGCCGTGCGGCAGATGCCCGGCGGCTTCGGTGGGCTGCTGTCGTTCGAGCTCGATGGCGACTTCGAATTGCTGAAGCGCTTCTTGCCGCGCTTGCGCCTGGCGCACCGGGCCGCCAACCTGGGCGCCGTCGAGACGGTGGTGGCGCCCCCGGCGACCGGTTCGCACGTCGAACTCACCGCCGAGCAGCGCGCCGCGCTCGGGATCCCGGAGACGCTGGTCCGCTACTCGTGCGGCATCGAGGACCCCGACGACCTCATCGCCGACCTCGAGGCCGCCTTGGCGGCCGCCACAGGTGCCGCGGCCCCCGGCCGGTCCCGCCCCGCCTAGGAGGATCTCCATGGGTCTCGACCTGCTTCCCATCCTGCTTCGCGGTGTCGGCCTCACCGTGCAGCTGACCCTCGTCTCGGCCGCCCTGTCGCTGGTCATCGCCATCGTCGCAGGGCTCGGCCGCACCTCGCACATCGCCCCCATCCGCTGGATCGCCGGCGTGTACGTCGAGGTGTTCCGCGGCACGTCGGTGCTCGTGCAGCTCTTCTGGTTCTTCTTCGCGCTGCCGCTGTTCGGGATCACGCTCTCGGCGTTCGTCGCCGGTGTGCTGGCGCTGTCGCTCAACATCGGCGCGTACGGCGCCGAGGTCGTACGCGGCGCCATCCGCTCGGTGCCCGTCGGCCAGATCGAGGCGTCGATCGCGCTCAACATGCCGCCCGCGCTGCGGATGCGGCGCGTGGTGTTCCCGCAGGCGTTCGTGCTGATGCTGCCGCCCTTCGGCAACCTCATCATCGAGCTGCTCAAGGCCACCGCGCTCGTGTCGCTGATCACGCTCCCCGACGTCACCTTCCGCGGCGTCACGCTGCAGCAGACGACGGGTCAGACGGTCGAGATCTTCACCTGGCTGCTCGTCATCTACTTCGCGCTGGCCTACCCCCTCACCCTCTTCGTGCGCTGGATCGAACGTCGCGCCAGCGCCTACCGGGGGGTGTGAGCATGCTCGACGGACTGTTCAACGACATCACCTTCCGCTGGAACGGCGAGTTCGCGCTCGAGATCTTCCCGGTGCTCCTGCGCGCCGCCCTCGTCACCCTCCAGGCCACCGTCTACGGTTTCGCGGTCGCGCTCGTCATCGGCCTGGTGTTCGCGCTGCTGCGCCGCGGCCCGCGACTCGTGTCGTGGCCCGCCGGCTTCCTGGTCGAGTTCCTGCGCAGCACCCCGCTGCTGATCCAGCTCTACTTCCTCTTCTTCGTCCTGCCGCTCTACGGCTTCGGGCTGCCGGCGTTCACCACCGGCGTCATCGGCCTCGGTCTGCACTACGGCGCCTACCTCTCGGAGGTCTACCGCGGCGGCATCGCGTCGGTGCCCGTCGGGCAGTGGGAGGCCGCGACCGCGCTCAACTTCCGGCCGCTGCACGTGTGGCGCGCGATCGTGCTGCCGCAGGCGATCCCGCCGATGGTGCCGGCGTTCGGCAACTACTTCATCGTCATGTTCAAGGAGACGCCGCTGCTCTCGGCGATCACGGTGGTCGAGCTGATGCAGACCGCCAAGATCATCGGCGCCCGCACCTTCAGCTACGTCGAGCCCTACACGCTCGTCGGGCTGATCTTCCTGCTGCTGAGCTACCCCTCGGCGCTGGTCGTCAACCGATTGGAGGCCCGCCTTGCCCGACATCGCTAACCCCCTCGCAGACCCGGGCGCCGGCACCGCCGCCGGCGCCACCGGCGTCGAGCCGATCGTGCACTTCGACAAGGTGTCGAAGAGCTTCGGCGACGTGCACGTGCTCAAGGCGCTCGACTTCGACGTCGCCCCCAACGAGAAGATCGCCATCATCGGCCCCTCGGGTTCGGGCAAGACCACGATCCTGCGGGTGCTCATGACGCTCGTGAAACCCGACTCGGGGAAGGTCACCGTCGACGGCGAGTACCTGTTCCACAAGCGGGTGGGCGACGGGGTGGTTCCCGCCGACGAGCGCCACCTGCACAAGGTGCGCCAGAACATCGGCATGGTGTTCCAGCACTTCAACCTCTTCCCGCACATGAAGGTGCTGCGCAACGTCACCGAGGCGCCCATCCACGTGCTCGGCCTGTCCAAGGCAGAGGCCCAGGAGCGCGCGGTGGGCCTGCTCGAGAAGGTCGGCCTCGGCGACAAGGTCGACGCCTTCCCCGCGCAACTCTCGGGCGGGCAGAAGCAGCGGGTGGCCATCGCCCGGGCGCTCGCGATGCAGCCGAAGGTGATGCTCTTCGACGAGGTCACGAGCGCCCTCGACCCGGAACTGGTGGGCGAGGTGCTGACGATCCTGCGTCAGATCGCCGACGAGGGCGACATGACGATGCTGATCGTCACGCACGAGATGGGATTCGCGCGCGACGTCGCCGACCGGGTGGTCTTCTTCGACGCCGGTCAGGTGGCCGAGGAGGGTCCGCCGGAGATGATCTTCACCGACCCCCAGAACCCGCGCACGCAGGAGTTCCTCAAGGCCGTCCTGGCGCACTGACGGACGCCCATCGGCGGGCCCGACGGCGCGCAACGACCTGAGCACGCTTCGTGTCATGCTCGCGACCGATGGGCGTCGTCTCGCGCTTCCCCACCGTCGTCGGGACCAGTCTCGCCGGCACCACCGTTCGGCTCCCGGACGGACTCGGAGCGCCGTTCGCCTTGCTCTTCATCGCCTTCCGGCAGGGCCAGCAGGCGGACGTGGACACGTGGACGCCCTACGCGGAGGCCCTGGAGGCGCGCCGGCCCGACGTCCGCACGTACGAGCTCCCGGTGTTGGCGTCGACGTACCGCGTCGCCCGCCCGTTCATCGACGGCGGCATGCGTGCCGCCATCGCCGACCCGGCGGTGCGCGCCCGCACGATCACGCTCTACCTCGACAAGGTCGCTTTCCGTCGAGCGCTCGGGATCAGGGGCGAAGATCAGATCCACGTCCGCCTGATCGACCGCGCCGGCACCACGCACGGGTCTGCGGACGGACGCTGGGAGGCTGCCAAAGCCGCGGCCCTCGATCGCGTCTTGGAGGGACTTCACCAGCCCTAGCAGCGGGCCGAGATGCGCCGAGACGCGCTCGTGGAACTGCGCTAGGCCTCGCGGGCACCACCGGCACGACGACTGCGGCGGGCCAACCTGCCGACGGTCAGCCCCTGCACCAGGATCGAGAACACGACGACGCCGTAGGTCATCGTCAGGATCAGGTCGCGCTCTGGGCCGGCCGGGAGCGCCAGCGCGAGGGCGATCGAGATGCCGCCGCGCAAGCCGCCCCACACGAGCAACCGGGTGGTGTAGGCGGCGAAGTCGCGCCGCAACCGCAGCAGGCCGATCGGCGCGCCGACGCTGAGGAAGCGGGCGAGCAGCACCAACGGGATCGCGACCAGGGCGGCCTCGATGCTGAGGGCGGTGAACTTGAGGACCAGCACCTCGATGCCGATGAGCACGAACAAGATGGTGTTGACCACCTCGTCGACCAGTTCCCAGAAGGTGTCGAGGTGTTCGCGGGTGCGCTGCGACATCGCCAGGAGCCGGCCGCGATTGCCGATGAACAGCCCAGCCACCACCACCGCCAGCGGACCGGAGGTGTGGAGCGCCGTGGCCGCCGCGTAGCCGCCGGTGACGACGGCCAGCGTCAGCAGGATCTCGGTCGTGTAGTCGTCGACCTGACGCATGAGACGGTAGGCGACGTAGCCCAGGGCGACCCCGAACACGACGCCGCCCACCGCCTCCTGCAGGAACAGCAGCGCGACGTCGGCGACCCCGCCTCCACCATGGCCTGCGCCCCCCGCCAAGCTCAACAGGATCGAGAACACGACCACGCCCACGCCGTCGTTGAACAGCGACTCGCCCGTGATGAGGCTCTCGGTGTCCTTGCCCACGCCCACACGCTTGAGGATCGACAAGACCGCGATCGGGTCGGTCGGTGAGATCAGCGCGCCGAACAAGAGCGCGTACACGAACGGCAGGTCGATCCCAAGCCACCCCGCCAGCACGTAGGACAACGTCCCCACGATGAACGTCGAGAGCAGGATGCCCACCGTCGCGAGGGCCAGGATCGGTCCCTTCTGGCGGTCGAGGTCGTCCAGGTCGACGAACAGCGCACCGGCGAACAGCAAGAAGCTCAGCATCCCCTGCAGGACCAACTGGTTGAAGTCGAGCAGGCGCAGGAACTGATCGGCCCAGGCCGCGGTCGCCGGTCCCCCGAAGGTGACGAGGACGAGCGACACGCTCAGCGCCGCCAAGGTGACGCCGATGGGCGTGGGCAGCTTGAGGAACCGCGCGTTGACGAAGGCGAACAGGGCGGTGGCCGTCACCAGGATGGCGGCGGCCTCGAACACGCTCACACCCTCACCCCCACGAGCGGGTGGCGCACCCGCCACGACCCTCGGCGGCCGGTGGCGCGCGTCACGTGACGACGGGTGCGCTGGGGGCGGGCAGCGGACCGAGTTGGGCCGCGCGTTCCTCGTCCAGCCCCACCAGGTGCGCATGATCGTTGACGGTCACCAGGGTGGCGCCGCGCTCCGTGAAGCGAAGCCGCGTGATGCTCGTGTTGTCGATGTCGACGCGCCAGGAGTTCACCTGGGGCCGACCCAGCACGCCGTAGAGCGCGCTGCGGATGGTGCCGCCGTGGCTGAAGACGGCCACGCGACCGCTCGCCGGCAGGTCGGTGCGGAAGGCGGCCACCCGGTCCATCAGGTCGCCGTACGACTCGCCCCCCGGGATCCGGCGGCCGTAGCGGTCCTCGCTCCAGTGCCGCGCCTGGGCGGCCTCCTCGGCGTTCATGCCCTCCCACGTCTTGCCCTCGAAGACGCCGTACGAGAGCTCGCGCAGGCGCGCGTCGAAGCGGAGCTCGACGCCGGGCAGCGCGGTCTCGGCCGTGAGCCGGGCGCGCACGAGATCGGAGCTGTAGACGACGTCGAAGCGGACGTCGAGCAGCCGGGCGGCCAGGCGTTCGGCCTGCCGCACGCCGATGGCGTTGAGCGGCACGTCGGCGCTGCCCTGGATCCGGCCGTCGTAGTTCCAATCGGTCTCGCCATGTCGGATGAGCCAGAGCTCGAGCACGTTGCCCCCTCGATGGCCGGCGGAGCGGCCGAGCGACATGGTACCGACCCCGTGCCGTGGCCGCGCCGGGCCACCGTCCCGAGGGGGACGGCCTCCGCGCCGCCGCCGGGGGACAAGCGCCCGTGGCGGGACCCGGCTTCGGGCCCTAGCGTGGCGTCGATCGTGGGTCGCCGGCCCGAGGAGGCAGGCATGCAGGTCGAAGCACGACGACCCGGGGCGGTAGCGAAGGCCGCGCCCGCGCAAGCCGTGGTGAGCGTGCAAGGACTGGGCAAACGCTACGGCGACCACGTGGCGATCGACGAGGTCGCGTTCACCGTCCATCGCGGCGAGATCCTCGGTCTGCTGGGCCCGAACGGCGCCGGCAAGACGACGACGCTCGAATGCCTCGAGGGGCTGCGCCGGCCCGACCGCGGCCGCATCGACGTCCTCGGGATCGACCCGACGCGCCAACCCCGGCTCCTCCGTCACCGCATCGGCGTGCAGCTCCAGACCGGCAGCCTGCCCGGCGACATGCGCGTCGAAGAGGCGATGCGCTTCTTCGCCGCCTACCACGAGGTCGCGCCGCGTCCCGACCTGCTCGATCGACTCGGTCTCGCCGGCCATACGGCGGTGGCGTACCGCCACCTCTCCACCGGCCTCCAGCGCCGTCTGGCGCTCGCACTCGCCATCGCCCACCGCCCGGCGCTCGTGATCCTGGACGAACCGACCGCGGGCCTCGACGTCGCCTCCCGCACCGAGCTCCACGCCCTCATGCGCGACCTGGTGGACGACGACACGACCATCATCCTCGCCACGCACGACATGGCGGAGGCCGAGAAGCTGGCCGACCGCGTCACCATCTTGCTGCGCGGCCGGGTCGTGGCCGAGGGCAAACCGCGCGACCTGACCGCGACGGGCGCCGGTTTCACCAAGGTGTCGGTGCGCACCGAGGACGACAGCCTCCTCCGGGCCGACGGCGCCCTGCCCGCCGTCCGGCAGCGCCTGCAGGTCGACGATTACGTCGTGCTCTACAGCGTCGACGCCAGCGCCACCGTGGCCGCCATCCTCGACGCCATCGCCGCCCACGGCGACCACCTGATCGACCTGCGGGTGGAGCGCCCGTCGCTCGAGGAGCGTTTCCTCGAGATCACCGCCGGAGGTGCGTCATGACCGCGTTCGGCCACCACTTCGGGGTCGAGTTCCGCTTCGGCCTGCGCAACTCGTCGGTCCTGCTGATGAACTACCTCTTCCCGCTCGCCTTCTACGCGCTCATGGGCTTGGTCATGACGCAGATCAACCCCGGCTTCACGCAGACGATGCTGCCGGCGATGGTGATCTTCGCGGGGATGGCGAGCGCGCTGCTCGGCCTGCCCACCCCGCTCGTCGAGGCGCGCGAGGCCGGCATCTACCGCACGTACAAGATCAACGGTGTCCCCGCCCTCTCGATCCTCCTCGTGCCGACCCTCGCGACCGTGATCCACGCGCTCCTGGCGGCGACGATCATCGCCGTCACCGCCGGCCCCCTGTTCGGCGCACCGGTCCCGCTGCACTGGGGCCCGTTCGTGGCGATCGCGGTCCTGACGATGATCACCTTCGGCGCCATCGGCGCCCTCATCGGGGTGGTCTCGGCCGACGCGCGCGCCACGGTGCTCTGGTCGCAGCTCGTGTTCCTGCCGTCGATGCTCCTCGGCGGGCTCATGATGCCGCTCGACGTGCTGCCGGCGTCGATGCTCCCGGTCGCGGCGTTGTTGCCGCCGGCCCACGCCATGCAAGCGCTGATGGGCTTCGCCTACGGCCAACCCACCGCGTTCGATCCCACGGTGTCCGTGTTGGTGCTGGCGGCGACGGCCGTCCTGGCGACGACCCTGGCCGTCTACCTGTTCGCGTGGGACCGCGTGAACCGCACCCGCCGCGCGCCCCCGCTCCTGGCGCTGCTGGTGCTCGCGCCGATGCTCGTCTCGGCGCTCTTCGTCGCGCTCTGAGGCCAGGCGAACGCCGGATCGTGGCGCCAACGGGACGCCGTGACATGATGCACGGCGGTTCATGCTCACGTACCTGGGTCGTCGCCTCCTGCTCACGCTCCCGGCGCTCTTCGGCGTCGCCCTGGTCGTGTTCCTGCTCATGCGCGCCATCCCCGGCGACGTGGTCACGCAGCTCATCGGCCTGGGCGAGGGCGTCAGCGAGGAGCGCATGGTCGAACTGCGCCGCATCTTCGGCCTCGACCTGCCCGTCCACGTGCAGTTCGGGCAGTGGCTGGGCGCGGCGCTGCAAGGCGACCTGGGCAGCTCGCTCCGTACGGGGCGGTCGGTGGCCACCGATCTCGCCCTGCGTTTCCCGGTGACGATGCAGTTGTCGCTGATGAGCTTGGCGATCGCGCTCGCGCTCGCGGTCCCCATCGG
>CAVSJH010000022.1:0-12077 GCA_963728245.1 uncultured Trueperaceae bacterium | reverse complement strand
CGCTTCGCCCGCCCGCTGCGAGGTCCATGAGGTGGTCACGGCCTCGAGAGATGGCTGCAGGACGTTCTCGATCCCGTCGATGCGGGCGTTAGCGGCGTAGGCCTCCAGGTCCCGCTGGGTGCTCGCCCAGGCGGCCCGGGCATGATCCTCGAACGCCCGCCGGGACGGTGTTTGTGGCTCCGCCTGAACGGGCACGTCAAGGATTGGGGTCACATCGGTCCGAGGAGCGACGGTGCCTCCATCGCATGGAGAGAAACTGTTATGCAGGTGGCGTAGGGGTTACGAATGACGTGTTGCGTGGAAATATGTTTACAAGGCCGCTGGGCGCCCAACGCCGGAACGTGCCATGTGACGCCGACCAGCTTCATGTTCCTGGGCCCTCGCGGGGGCGACGTCGCGAGCCTCCTTGATGGCCACCTCGCACGCGTCGACCTCGTCGTCGGTCAACTCGGCGAATCGGTCGCGCTTGCGTGCGGCGAGGCGACCGTCGTTCTGAAGTACGTACTGGACCAGTTCGCGTGCGCGCCGGTCGGGTAGGTCCACCACCTTCTGGATCCCGCGGAGCGCCCGGTCGAAGACGTCGAGGAACCCGAGCTCGTCCACGAGATCGATGTCGATCGCTTCGCGCAGGCGGTCGTACGTGTACTCGACCACGTGCGTGGCATCCCACGTTCGATAGAGGTAGGCCGTGTCGTTCGAGACGATGAGGTCCCGGTCGCTTCCGATGTGAGCGTCGACGTAGGGCGCGATCGCCTGGGAGAAGCGCTCGAGGGCCTTGTCGTAGCCGCGCCGGTCACGCAGGATCGCGGACGAGACCGGGAGGATCACGTCCTGGGGGCCGAAGCCGCGCTTCGCCAGCACGTGGTGGAGGAGGAGACGGTGGATCCGTCCGTTGCCATCGAGGAAGGGGTGCGCAAACACGAAACCGAAGGCGAGAACGGCCGCTGCGGTCACGGGCTCCACCTCTGCGGTCATCACACGCTCGTACACAGCCGTCCAGCCTGCCATCAGGTCCGGAACGTCCTCGGGGCGTGGGCAGACGTAGTCCACCACTTCTCGGTACCCGGCCACCGTACGGCCCACGTAGTTCTGCTCCGTACGCCATCCCGTGGCCGCGAAGCGCCGATCGACGATCTCCCCTTGGAGCTCCACCAGTTCGCCTCGATGGGTGGGGTCGAGTTCTGGAGCGTGAGCGAGCGCTTGGACGAAGCGCTCCTCGCGGTTCGAGGTCGGCGTCTCGCTCTCGATGGCGAACGACGAGCGGGTCTCGCGCGTGTACAGGTAGCGGACGGCCCTGGCCAACAAGCCTGGGTCGACGGCTCGCACCACGCTGCGCGCGCGGGCGTCGAGATCCCACGCGACGGCCTCGGCCAGTCTGGTCGTCTTGCGGACGGTCGGGCACATCCTCGCGTCGCCGAGGAGGTTGTCGGCGACGCGGTGGCGTGGGCTGTTGCGCCGGGGGGCGACGATGTGCCGCCGAGGGTCGAGCGCGGCCACGTAATTGCCGACGATGGCGTCTGGAAGGTCGAGCCGCGGGCCGACGAAGGTCTCGTACAAGAACCAGGCGCGACGCGCGAAGGCGCCGGTGGGTTCGCGACGCACCCAGTCCTCCAGGCTGCGTGCAGGGATCGTCCGGAGCGCGGCAACGAGGATCGTCAGGTCCGTCGGCTCGTGGCGCAATGCAAACTTGACATGCGCCACAGGATCGTCGGGGATCGCGTAGGTGTTGGGGTAGTACTCGTGTGTTCGGTCCCCGTGGACCTCGGTGCGGCGGCTCGTCGCGCCGACGTAACTCGCATGGGCGGGCGGCGGCACCGGTAGTTCTAGACGATCGCGTAGCCAGGCGTGACCGGCCGGTTCGAGGCGCCCATCCATTCCCTGAACGTCCGTCCGGGGTCATGGACCATTATAGACGTGGATTTGCGGTTAGGATCTGAGGGCTGGGTGTAGATTCGCTTATTCAGGCCTCCTGCACACGGGGTTGGCCATCTGCCCCCCTAGTAATGCCTCACCAACAGATCCGCACTCGCGTACCCCACCCCGATCTCCGCCTTGAGCTCCGCCCAGTACGCGTCCAGGTCCGCCTTCCGCTCGGCCGTCAGCGCCCACTTCGCCAGCCGCTCCTCGTCGAGCGCCAGCCCCAGCCCCGGCGTCTGCGGCAGCTTCAGCTCGCCCGCGCTCGATCGCCAGCGCCCCGCCCACCAGCACGTCGTCGACGTACTCCGGGTAGATGGCGTCGCCCGCGAAGCGGACCTCGTCGGGCAGCGACGCCTGCAGGTGGGCCTTGGCCATCTGGCCCACGCCGAGCTCGGTGCCCGAATGCAGCGCCACGCCGAGGCCGAACGACGCCGCCATCCGCGCGTAGTGCCTCGCTTCGGTGAGACCGCCGGCGCCGAACAGGTCGGCGAGCGCTACGTCGGCGGCTTCGGCGCGGATCACGAGCGCCAACAGGTCGGGGCGGTAGCAGTGGTCGGCCGCGATGGGGGTGGTCGTCGCGGCGCGCAGGCGGCGCAGGCTGTCGGTGGACACGGTGGCGTCGCCGGTGCCCTGCGCCCGGACGGGCTCTTCGACGTACTCCAGGTCGAGTGGCTCCAACCGTCGTAGCGCGCGGAGCGCCGTGGACAGGCTCCACGAGCCGTTCGGGTCGACGCGCAAGCCGACGCGCGGACCGAGGGTGGCGCGCACCCGTTCGACCACCTCGAGCTCGTCGTGCGGTGCGTGCGCGCCCGAGCTTGATCTTCACGACCCCGAAGCCGAGGTCTTCGTGCAGGTGGCGGCAGTGTTCGACCATGCCGTCGAGATCCACGCGCCCCTCACCGTCCCGGTTGGCGAGCCGGAAGAAGGCGTACGCGGCCACCGGCACGGCGTCCACGTGACCCTGACCCCCGAGCAGCCGGTAGAGCGGCACGCCCGCGGCTTGGGCGAGCAGGTCCCAGCAGGCGAGCTCGATCGCGGTCGCCTCGGGACCGTGGAAGAGCTTGCGGGCCAGCCAGCGGTGGTCGGCGGGCGATTCGCCGACGATGGCGTCCTTCACGACCGTCTCGAAGCGGCGCGGCAGGGCGCCGAGCGTGAACGGGTGGGTGGCGCTGGGGCCGGCTTCGCCCAGGCCGACGAGCCCTACGTCGGTGTGGACGCGGACGAAGGTGCGCACGCGCGCCGGGTAGCTCACGCCGAACGACGACAGGATCGGCGCCCGGAAGGGGATCGCGACCTCGAAGGCCTCCACGTCGGTGATGCGCATCGTCACTCCTTGAGCACCAGGTACGCGATGACCGTGGCGGCGACGCCGTCGGGCAGCGTGCCCGCCAGCCGCAGCCAGCCGCCGAAGCGCCGCACGCGCACGAACGTGGGCACGTCGGGGTCGGACGGCAGGTCGAGCGTGCCGCCTTCGTCGCACCAGTGCATGCCGTCGGGCGAGACCTGCACGCGCAGGCTGCCGCCGGGCGGGCCCTCGGGGGTCTCGAGCACGCGCAGGAACCAGATCGCCTCGCTCGCCCACGCCGCTTCGTACGGTTCGGTCTCGACGGGGCCCGACCACCGTTCGTTGCGCGCGACCACGGCGGTGTGGCTCTGCCGCATCACGACGCACGCCCCGTCGACAGGACGGCCGAGTCCATGTACAGGAACGCCCGTTTGGCGGTGTCGGTCTGGATCCACACGAAGGCGTTGAGCATCCCGCGCAGGTTGGGCATGGCGGGGAAGGCGATGTACTCGAGGGGCTCTTCGCCCAGCACGAGGTCGTTGCACTGCAGGCGCGTGACGCGCCGGCCCTTCAGGTCGAGGTCGACGCGCACGTAGAACCAGTTCACCTTGGTGGGGATCTCGTTGTAGCACATGACCTGCGCGCCGCCGGGGACGTCGTGCCAGCCCTCGTCGGCCAGGTGCCAGTGCGACACGGTGCGCCCCGAGCCGCCGATGGCGTGGAAGGCGCTCGTCTCGTCGCGCTGCTGCCACTTGCCGCGCGGCGTCTTGCGGCTCGCCTGGTCGGTGGTGTCGCCGGCGGCGGGCTTGCCCCCCTCGGCGTTCAGGAAGCGGTACTGCGGCATCCAGCGGGTGGTGTCGTCCTGCAGGTCGAAACCGACGCCGAAGGCGCGCACGTCGAGCTCGCCCAGCGACAGCTCGCGCGGCTCGGGCTTGTACGCCAGGTACGCCTCGAAGCGCACGTCGGCCAGCTCGCGCCAGGTCTGCCGCTTGATCAGGATGGCCATGTGTCCGGGCGTCGGCCGGGTGGCGAGCTTGAGCGCGTACGTGCCGTCCATCGCCCCCATGCTGCCGACGTCCCACATCGTCAGGTTCGACAGCTGCGCGGGGCGCAGGTCGGAGTACGGCGTCAGCAGCGTGTCGAGGCTGCCCTCGTAGTTGCCGATGTGGGCCGTCCAACCGTGGGTGCCCTCGTCGAAGTCGTCGAAGTAGAGGATCCGTTCCAGCGGGTCGAAGCGCGCCAGGCGCGGGTGGGCGAGGTGGGGCGAGGCGGGGCTGGGCATCGGACCTCCTGAGTCCCGGCCCCGTTCTAGGCGGGCGGGCGCGTGAGGCGCGCGTCGACGGGTGGCAGCCCGGGTTTGCGCCGACCCTGGGGTCGGGCGTTCGGATCGGCGTGCAGGCGGCGGCCGGCCAGCACGGTGGCGTCGACGACGAGCCGTTCGTCGTGGGTGACGAGTTCGCCGCGCGAGTCGCCCAGCGTGACGCTCTCGCGCGCCAGCCGGACCACGGCCAGGTCGGCGCGCCCGCCCACGCGCAGGGTGCCGGCGCCGTCGCCCGACGAGCGCGCCCGGCACGCACGGTGGCGCGCCGCAGCGCGTCCTCGAAGGGCATCCCCAGCGCCAGGAACTTGGTGATCGTGGTGGCGAGGTCGAACACCGGACCGTCGGCGTTGTAGGCGTGAAGGTCGGAGCTGATCAGGTCGGGGGCGAAGCCCTGCTCGAGGGCGCGCCGGGCGACGCGGAACGAGAACGAGCCGTTGCCGTGGCCCACGTCGAACAGCACGCCCCGGTCGCGCGCGCGAACGACGCTCTCGCGCAGGGTGCCGCGGCGGTCGAAGATGCCCATCAGCCCGGCCGTGAAGCAGTGGGCCACCAGGTCGCCCTCCTTCAGGTAGGGGAGGACGTCGTCGAGCAGCGGCGGCGGCTCGGCGATGTGCACCATCAGGCGCGTGCCGGTGGCGTCGGCCACCGCGCGGCCCCCTCGGAGCGCGTCCATGCCGTGCGCACCCGTCGAGTTGGCGCCCAGCCGCACCTTCACGCCCAGGGTCAGCGGCGCGAACGCCTCGATCGTGCGGATGCAGGCGGGGACGTCGGCGAGCCGCAGGTCGAACAGCTCGCCGAAGCGCTGCTCGGTGTGGCCCACGGGCACCAGCCCGACGTAGGACAGGTGGACGAAGGCGCGGATCGTGAGCGGCGAGCGCTCGATCACGAAGCGCACGAGCCCCTCGAAGTTGCCCGCGCCCGCGGAGCCGGCGTCGACCCAGGTGGTCACGCCGGCGGCGGGCGCCAACACGTCGGGATCGACGCCGAGCGGCGTCGCGCCCGGGTAGACGTGGGTGTGGGCGTCCACGAGGCCGGGGATCACGAGGGCGCCGGCGGCGTCGAGGCGCTCGGCGGCGCCCTCGAGGTTCGGCTCGATGGCCACGACGCGGCCGTCCGTGATGCCGACGTCGGCCCGGGTACGTGCGCCGGTGTCGGGGTCGAGCACGATGCCGCCAGAGACCAGCAGGTCGAAGGGCATCGCGCTCAGGCGTTCCTGGGCTCGGGTGGGCGCATCATGGTGTCCGCATCATGCACGACGCTTGCGAGAATCGCAACCATCGTGTAACGTGCGCGCATCCACCCGGGGCCGCTCATAGGGCCCGTGCGCGCGTTCTGGAGGACCGTCCATGCAGATGGCGTCCAAGCTCCACGCCATCCTCACGCGCTTCCGCGAAGACCGGCCGACCTGGCGTCAGGTCGACCTGGCGCGTGCGCTGGAGCTGTCGCCCAGCGCGCTGTCGCGCTCGCTCTCGAGCCTGGTCGAGACCGGCTTCCTGCGCTTCGACGCCGACACCGGCACCTACCGTCTCGGTCCCACGATCGTGTCGCTGGCGGGCGCCGCCATCAACGAGTACGAGGAGTTCCGCCACGCCTACGCCGAGCTGCACGCGCTCATGGCGGCCACCCTGCTGGGGGCCAACCTGGCCGTGCCCGACGACGACCGGCTCATGTACCTCTTCCACCTCGACGGGCCCAAGATGAAGCGCGGCAACACGCTCGTCGGTCGGCACGCACCGCTGCACGCCACCGCGCTCGGCAAGGCGCTGCTGTCGGGCGAGTCGGCCGAGGCGCTCGAGGCGTGGCTCGCCGACCGCACCCTCCCCGCCTACACCGTCCACACGATCACCGACCCCGCTCGCCTGCGGGCCGAGCTCGCCGAGGTCCGCGCCCGCGGCTACGCCGTCGAGCGCGAGGAGCTCGCGTTGGGCCGCGGCTGCATCGCGGTCCCCATCCGTGCCCGCGAGGGTCGGGCCGTCGCCGCGATGAGCCTGTCGGGTCCCAAGGACGCCATCCGTCTCGACCTCGAGGCCGACACGTACGCCGGTCTGCTGCTCGACGCGGCCGAACGCATCTCCGCCCGCCTGGGTTACCGGAACACCCTCTCCGCCGGTCGGTACGCGGCGGACCCATGACGCCCTCGAGATCGCCCGCGCCACCCCTTCGGAAGGAGGTGCCCCGACCGTAGCGACGCGCCCGCGCCCCATCCCCCAGATCCCCCGCTCTCGAAAGGACGCCCCATGAAGAAGCCCGTCCACATCATCGATCGACGCCAGTTCCTCAAGCTCGGCGGCACCGCCGCGCTGCTCGCGGCCACCGGCAGCCTGCCGTTCCGCGTCTTCGCGCAAGGCGGCACCTTCGTGGTGGTGTCGCACGCGGTGCACCAGACCGTGGCCACCACCGGCGAAGGCGGCGACGTCGTGGCCCCCTGGCTGGAGGCGCACGGCATCGACAGCATCGACTGGCGCACGGCCGGCATCGCCCAAGTGCACGAGACGCTCTTCCGCGAGGCCAGCCTCAACCAGACGAACCTCGACGTCGGCTACATCCTCAACACGCAGTTGTTCCCACGCATCGCCAACCTGTTCGAGCCGCTCGACGGGTACCTGGCGTCCGACCCGATCGAGGACTTCGAGGACTTCTTCCCGGGCATGCGCGAGAGCCTGACGATCGACGGTCAGATCTACGGCGTGCCGGTCCGCCACTCGACCTCGGGCCTCCACTGGAACCAGGCCTACTTCGACGAGCGCGGCGTCTCCGGCCCGCCCCAGACGATCGAGGAGATGGCCGAGATCGCCCGCCAGCTCACGTTCACCCGCTCCGACGGGCAGCCGGTCTACGGCTTCGTGCTGCCGGGCTCGGGCCAGATGCACGCCAACACCACCGACATCGCGCGCGCCTGGAACGGCGACTTCGTGACCACCGACTACGAGGTCGTGTGCGCCGAGCCGCCCATGGTGAAGGCGCTCACGATGCTGCGCGAGATGTTCGAGGAAGGCGTGCTGCCGCAGAGCCTCATCTCGATCGCCAACACCGACCTCGACACGTGGATGCAGACCGGTCGCGCCGCCATGTGCGTGGGCGGCATGGGTCGCAACCGCATCTACAACGACGCCGAGGCCTCGCAGTTCCCGGGCCAGGTCCAGACGATGGCGATCCCGGTGTCCGAAGAGCTGGTCGGACAGTTCGAGGTGGCGCCCGTCAAGACCGAGTACTGGTCGATGGTGATCCCCCAGGCGTCGCAGCAGAAGGACCTGTCCTGGAGCTTCATCCAGCAGCTCTCCTCGAAGGACGCGCACCTGGCGATGGCGCTCAACGGCAACGGCCCCACCCGCGCTTCGACCTACGACGAGCCGACCTTCAACTCGAGCCTGCCTTACGCCGAGGCCGAGAAGAAGGCGCTCGCCGTCGCCCGCGTGCCGCTCCCCGCGTTCGACCGCTCCACCGAGGCGGCCGACATCATCACCGAGGCCGTCCAGTCCGCCATCCTGGGCGCCGCGACGCCGCAAGCGGCGATGGACCGACTCGCCCCGCGGCTCGAGGCCCTCATCCGCGGCTGAGCCGCACACCCGGTCGGGGCCCGCCTCCGGGCCCCGACCCATCTTTCGTCTGAGAGGGTCTTCCTTGGCGGTACTCGCCCCCGAACGCGAGCGGCGCGAGAAGCGGTCCGAGCGCTGGTCGCGGCTCGTCCCCTATCTTCTGATCGCACCGGTGCAGCTCTTGCTGCTCGTGGTGCTCGTGTTCCCGTCGCTCGGCGCCGCCGGCCTGGCGTTCTTCCAGTCGTCCTTCGGGCTCGACCCGACCTGGGTGGGGCTCGAGAACTTCCGCACCGTCTTCGCCGACTACCGCTTCTGGGGCGCGCTGTGGAACACCGTCCTCTTCGTCAACGTGGTCGTCTACCTCGAGATCTTCCTCGGCCTGGCGATCGCGGTGCTGCTCGCCACCCAGTTCCGGCTGCAGAAGCTGTGGATCTCGGCCATCATCGCGCCCTACGCGGTCAGCGCCGTCATCGCGGTGCTGATGTGGAAGTTCATCCTGGAGCCCGACACGGGGTTCGTGAACTACCTGCTGGGGCTCGTGGGCATCGAGCCGATCCTGTGGACGGTGATCCCCTGGCACGCGTTCGCGGTGGTGGTGCTGCTCGAGGTGTGGCTCAACACGCCGTTCACGTTCCTGATCCTCTACGCCGCCGTGATGGGCGTCTCGCAGGAGCTCTACGAGGCGGCGCGCATCGACGGCGCACGCGGCATCGACCTGTTCCGTTTCATCACCCTGCCGTCGATCATGCCGGCCGTGCTCGTGGCGCTGATGTTCCGCTACATCTTCGCGTTCCGCACCTTCGAGGTGGTCTGGATCATGACGCAAGGGGGGCCGCTCGGCTCCACCGACCTCCTGTCGATCTACCTCTTCCGCAACGGCTTCCGCTACTACGACTTCGGCATCGCGGCGACCACGGCGCTGATCATGGTGGCGGTCACGGCGCTGCTGGCGTCGATCTACCTCTGGAACCTCTACCGGACGATGGTGCGCGATGCTCGGTAGGCGTGCGCCCGGGAACGTCGTGCGGTGGTCGCTGCTGGCCCTGGTGCTCTTCTGGTCGGTGGCGCCGATCGTGCTGGTGGTGGTGTCGTCGTTCAAGGCCAGCAACCGGATCTTCGAGTTCCCACCCTCGCTCCTCTTCACGCCGACCTTCGACCACTACGTGAACTTGTTCCGGCAGTGGCCCGAGTTCGCGCCGACGCTGCTCAACAGCGCGATCGTCACGCTCGGCGCCGGGGCGCTGACGCTGATCGTGAGCATCCCCGCCGCCTACGCCTACTCGCGCTACCGCTCGCGGCTGCTGACCTGGTCGGCGTTCGGCATGCTGGCGGTGCGCATGTTCCCGCCGATCGTGATCACGCTGCCGCTCTACCCGGTGGTGCGCGCGCTGAACCTGCAGGACACGCACTTCGTGCTGATCGTCCTCTACGCCACCTTCTTCGTGAGCCTCTCGACGTGGGTGATGAAGTCGTTCATCGACGAGGTGCCGCGCGAGCTCGACGAGTCCGCCAAGCTCGACGGCGCCAACGTGCTGCAGCTCTTGTTCTGGATCATCCTGCCGCTCAGCCGTCACGGCATCGTCGCCAGCATCGTCTTCGTGGTGGTGTACGCGTGGAAGGAGTTCCTGTTCGCCTTCCTGTTCACGACGTCGAACGCGCGCACCGCGCCCGCGATCATCAGCGAGATGCTCGGGTCGGTGACCGGCGTGGCGTGGGGGCCGCTGCTGGCGGCCGCGACGGTGCAACTGGTGCCGCTCCTGGTGTTCGTGCTGCTCGTGCAGCGCTTCCTGGTCAAGGGGCTGACCATCGGCTCCACGAAGGGGTAGTCCCATGAAGGTCACCCGCATCGAAGCGATCCCCCTGCTCGCCCCGCTGGACCGGCCGTTCCGGACCGGCGTGGCCACGTTCACGGCCTTCTACACGGCGCTCGTGCGGGTCGAGACCGACGACGGCGTGGTCGGCTACGGCGAGTGCCTGGCCCGCTACCAGCCGCGCGCCTGGTCCGACCTGGTCAACGACGTGCTGGCGCCGCTGGTGGTGGGCGCCGATCCCTTCGACGTCGAGACCATCTGGGAACGGCTGTACCGCAGCCAGGGCTCGTTCTCGGGGCACTCGCGCGGCATCCTGCTCGAGGCGATGAGCGGGATCGACATCGCGCTGTGGGACGTGATGGGCAAGGCGGTCGGGCAACCCGTGGCGCGCCTGCTGGGCGGCACCGCCCGTGAGGTCGCCGCCTACGCCTCGTCGGTGACGGTCGACGAGACGCCGACGATGGCGGCGCGGGCGGCCGAGTTCGTGGAGCAGGGGTTCCGGTCGCTGAAGGTGAAGATCGGTCGCGACGTGGCCACCGAGCGCAGCGTGCTGCGCGCGATCCGCGACGCGGTGGGCGACGACGTGGCGATCTACGTCGACGCCAACGGCGCCTACGAGTACCCCGAGGCGCTGCGGGTGGCCGCCATGCTCGAGGAGACGGGCGTCGCCTGGTTCGAGGAGCCCGTGCGGACCGAGTACCGCGGTTCCTACGCGAAGCTGCGCGCGGCGACGTCGATCGCCCTCGCCGCCGGCGAAGGCGAGTTCACCCGTTGGGGAATGCACGAGCTGTTGCGCACCGAGGCGATCGACGTCATCCAGCCCGACGTCTGCCGCTCGGGGGGCATCACCGAGACGCGCAAGCTGTGGGCGCTGGCGACGCTGTACCACGCGCGCTACGCGCCGCACGTGGGCGGCTCGGGGGCGCTCTGCGCCGCGGCTTCGGTCCACCTGGCGGCCTCGGCGCCCAACTTCTGGACGTACGAGTGCTCGGTGCCGGCCAACCCGCTGCGCGACGTGCTCGCGTTCGAGCCCGTCGGTCACGCTTCGTCGGTGCGCGACGGGCGGGTGCCGGTGCCCGACCGGCCCGGGCTCGGGATCGAGATCGACCCGCGGTGGTGGAGCGCTACCGTGTCGATCGCTGAGGACGTGTACGCGCGCCTGGGCGTGCGGCGGGTGATCAACGCGTACGAGACGGTGAGCATCGTCGGCGGCACCCGCATCCATCCGCAGGTGTGGGAGGCGATGGCGGCGGCGCGCGACGGCTTCGTCGACCTGCGGGAGCTGCACGCGGGGGTGGGGCGGCGTCTGGCGGAACTGACGCGCAACGAGGCGGCGGCGGTGACCAACGGGGCGTCGGCAGGCATGGTGCTGGCGACGGTGGCGTGCGCGGCGCGCTTCGACCCTCCGTTCGTGCTGCAGCTGACGGCACCGGCGGTCCCCGGCCGTCCGCGGCCGCGGGTCGTGGTGCAACGCGTGCACATGAGCCCCTACGTCCAGAACGTTCGGCAGGCGGGCGTCGACCTGCTCGAGGTGGGCTACGCGCAGAACGCGACGCCCGAGGCGCATCTGTCGGTGGCTTTGACGCCGCCCACGGTCGCCGTGCTCTACACCGCGGGACGCCCGTACGAACGGGACGGCATCCCGCTCGAGCGGGTGGTCGAACTGGCGCACGCGCAGGGCGTGCCGGTGATCGTCGACGCCGCCGCACTGGTGCCGCCCGCCGAGAACCTGTGGCGCTTCACCGAACGCGGCGCCGACCTCGTGGTGGTGAGCGGCGGGAAGGGCCTGCAGGGTCCGCAGGACAGCGGGGTGGTGCTCGGTCGTGCCGGACCTCGTGGCCACCATCCAGGCGATCAACGCGCCGATCCACGGAGTGGGGCGCGCCTTCAAGTCGACCAAGGAGGACGTGATCGGCGTGCTCACGGCCGTCGGCCTGGCGGTTGCCGCCGACGAGGACGCGCGGTACGCGGCGCTGCTGGCGCGGGCGGAGCGGGTGGCGGAGGGGTTGCGGGGCATCCAGGGGCTTTCGGTGAGCGTGCTGCCCGACGGACGGCAGGGGCAGCCGTGTCCGCGGACGTTGGGGCTGCTCGGGCCTGAGGCGCGGGTCGGGGCGGGACGAACTGTTGCGGGTGCTCCGCGAGGGCGATCCGCGCGTCGTGTTGGGGCCGTACGAGGACGACCCGAACGGGTTCTACGTGCATCCGCT
>CAVSJH010000021.1:0-33419 GCA_963728245.1 uncultured Trueperaceae bacterium | reverse complement strand
TCGTCGAGGGCGACCACGGGCCGTCGTCCGACACGGCTTCGCACGCCTACGTCTACCGGCACCGGCCCGACGTCATGGGGATGGTGCACACCCACTCGAGCTACGCCACCGCGTTCGCGGCCGTGGGCCGGGGCATCCCCGTCGTGCTCACGGCCATCGCCGACGAGTTCGGGTGCGAGATCCCCTGCGCCCCGTACGCCCGCATCGGCGGTCAGGAGATCGGCCGGACGATCGTCGAGCACATCGGCCCGTCGCTGGCCGTGCTCATGCGCCAGCACGGCGTGTTCACGATCGGCAGCAGCGTCCAGAAGGCGCTCAAGGCGGCCGTGATGGTCGAGGACGTCGCCAAGACGGTGTGGCTGGCGCTGCAGATCGGCGAGGTCGAACCGTTGCCGCCCGAGGAGATCGCCGCCAACTTCGAGCGCTACAGCACGCGCTATGGGACGATGGACGCCAGCCGGAACGAGTGAGGGGCCCCATGCCGCGCTTCGATCTGACGACCTTGGGAGAGGGCCAGCTGCGGTTGTGCGTGCCGGCCGGCGGCCGGCTCGAAGCCGTCGACCGGCTCGACGTGTACGTCTCGGGCACCGAGGGAACGTCGCGTGCACCCTGGCCCGCCTCGGCGCGGTCACCGGGTGGGCCAGCACGCTGCCCGACTCGCCCCTGGGCCGTCGGGTGGAGCGCGCCTACCGGCTCTCCGGCGTCGACCTGAGCGCGGTGCGCTGGCGCGACGGTCGCCTGGCCACGTACTACGTCGAGTACGCCGTCCCACCGCGTTCGATCCAGGTCTGGTTCGACCGCCGCGACTCCGTCTTCAGCCGCATGACGTCGGCGGACGTGGACTGGGCCTACCTGCTCGACACACGGCTGCTCCACCTGACCGGGATCACGCTGGCGCTGCCGGGTCCCCAGGACCTCGTCCTGGAGGCTGTCGCACGCGCGCGAGCGGCGGGCGTCCCCGTGAGCTTCGACATGAACTACCGCGCCCGGCTCTGGTCGCCCGAAGAGGCCCGCCGCGTGGCGACCCCGCTCGTCGCCGACGTGGACGTCCTGTGCTGCAGCCGCGACGACGCGGTCACCGTGCTCGGCGTCGCTCCCGGCGAGCCCGACGCGGTGCTGCGGGGGCTGGGCGACGTGACGCCCGCCCGGCACCTGGTCATGTCGATGGGGGGCGACGGTCTCCTCGGTTGGGACCGGACGACCGACGAGGTGCACCACGTCCCCGCCCGCGAGGTCGTGATCCTCGACCGGATCGGGGCCGGCGACGCCATGGTGGCCGGCGTGCTGCACGGCTGGTTGCGCGGCGACTTCGCCCGCGGCCTCCGGTACGGGGCCCTGTGCGCGGCGCTCTCGCTGAGCCAGTACGGCGACCTGCCGAACGTGGACGCCGACGAGCTCGAGGCGATGGTGGACGCCCGCGGCGCCATGATCGAGCGGTAGGGCGACTTGGTCACACGCCCGGCGCAGCGGGCGTAGGATCTGCGGCGTCGTGCCGGCGTCGACCCGTCGGCCGCCGGAGGCTCCGGTGCCCCATCCCTCGACGACCGTGTGGCGGTCGGTCGTTCGCTTCCTGCCCAAAAGCTCCGACTACGACCTACGCGCCTGGCGCCAAGACCTGCTCGCCGGCCTGACGGTCGCGGTGGTGGCGTTGCCGCTGGCCCTCGGGTTCGGTGTCGCGTCCGGCGCGGGCGCCGCCGCGGGCCTGATCACCGCCGTCGTGGCCGGCACCCTCGCCGCCGTCTTCGGCGGTTCCAGCTTCCAGGTGAGCGGCCCCACCGGCGCCATGACCGTGGTGCTCCTGCCCATCGTCGCCAGCCACGGTCCGGGCGCGCTGCCCTTCATCGGCCTGCTGGCGGGCGTCTTCCTGCTGGCGTTCGCCGCCGTCGGTCTGGGCCAGTACGTGCAGTACGTCCCGTGGCCGGTGGTCTCGGGGTTCACGAACGGCATCGCCGTGATCATCGCCCTGCAGCAACTGCCTGGGTTGCTCGGGCTCGAGGCGTCGGGCGGCCACGGTTCGATCCTGCCGGCGAGCGCCCGGACGCTGGCCGACTTCGTGCAGGCGCCCTCGTGGCGGGCGCCGGCGCTGGGGCTCATGGCGATCGTGGTGATGACCGCGTGGTCGCGTTGGCCGCGCGCCCGCGCCGTGCCGGGCGGGATCGTCGCGCTCCTCACCGTGACGGCGCTGTCGCTCCTGCCGCTCTTCGATGGCGTGCCGCGCATCGGCGCGATCCCGGCCGCGCTGCCGTTCCCGGCCTGGCCGGCGTGGCCCGACCTGGAGCTCACGACCCTCGTGCGCGCCGCGCTCGCGATCGCGGTGCTGGCGGCGCTCGAGAGCCTGCTGTCGGCGGTCGTCGCCGACGGTATGACGGTGGGCGAACGCCACGACCCGGGCCGCGAACTGTTCGGTCAGGGGCTCGCCAACGTGGCGGTGGCGCTGGTGGGCGGCGTGCCGGCGACGGCGGCGTTGGCGCGCACGGCGGTGAACGTGCGCTCGGGCGCACGCACGCGTCTGGCGGCCGTGATCCACGGGTTGTCGTTGGCGGCGATCGTCGCGGCGGCGGCTCCCTGGGCGGCGCGCATCCCGCTCGCGGCGCTGGCGGGGATCCTCGTGGTGGTGGCGGCGCGGATGGTGGAGACCCACGCGCTCCGGACGATCCTGCGATCGACGAAGTCCGACGCCTTCGTCCTCGCGATCACGCTCGTGACGACGATCGCCTTCGACCTCATCCTGGCGCTCGAGGTGGGGCTGATCGCAGCGGGCGTGCTGTTCGTCGTGCGGATGAGCCGCATGTTCTCGGTCGACCCGCAAGACCTGCTCGGCGAGCGTGGGTTGGCGACGGGCGTTCGCGACGCCGCGACCGACGCCGCTGCCGAGGGGCGCCTCCTGCGTGAGAAGGTGATCGCCTACCGCATCGACGGCCCGATCTTCTTCGGCGCCGCCAACCGCTTCTTCGACCAACTCCTGAAGACGGGCGGGGGCATCAGCGTGGTCGTGCTGCGTCTTCGGCGCGTGCCGGTGATGGACGCCACGGGCGCAGCCGCCCTCGAGGCGCTGGTCGACCGTCTCTCGCGGCGCCGGGTGCGCGTGCTGCTGTCGGGGCTCCGGCCGCAACCGCGCCAACTGCTCGAGCGGATGGGGGTGCTCGAACGCCTCGAGCACGACGGCGCCCACGTCTTCGCCACGACCGAGGAGGCGATCGCCGCGGCCGAGCGCTTCGTGGGCGCGGGCGTGCAGGTGTCCCACGAGGGGCGACCCCCTGGCGCTACCGTGAAGGTCGACGCAGGAGGTGCGATCGATGGATGAGTTGTGGCGAGGTTTCGTGTGGGCGCTGGGCATCGAGTTGCCCCAGGACGACCTCACGATCGGCCACATGGCCGCGCGCGCGGTGATCGTCTACGTGACGGCGCTCGCGACGGCCCGCGTGGGCGACCGGCGGTTCCTGGGCAAGGTCTCGGCCTTCGACGTGATCCTGGCCATCATCCTGGGATCGGTCGTCAGCCGTGCCATCACGGGGTCGGCGCCGTTCTTCCCGTCGTTGGTCGCCGGCGTCGTGCTGGTCATGACGCACCGTCTCTTCGCCGCGGTCCAGTTCCGCTTCAGCGGGTTCGGCAAGCTGATCAAGGGGAACCCGCGCGTCGTGGTCCGCGACGGCGAGATCCTCTGGGACGCGATGCGCGCCAGTCACCTCAGCGAGAACGACCTGCGCGGGTCGTTGCGGTCCCAAGCCCACGTCGACGACCTGAGCGAGGTCGCCGAGGCTCGCCTCGAGCGCAGCGGCGACGTCAGCGTGGTGAAGCGCGAGCGGCGCCCGCAGACGATCGACGTCGACGTGGAGGCGGGCGTGCAGACGGTGCGGATCGTGCTGGGCTGAAACGGCACGGGCTGAAACAGCCCTGGCTGAAACGGCCCGTGCCGAGGCTGCCGCCGCGTCCCGCCCTCGCCCTCCTACAGTGAGGGACGAAGGTTCGACGGAGGGACGATGGGAACGAGCCGCCTCGAAGCGCATCCGATCCTGCCGATCGCGCCACCCGCCGACGTGTCGTTCACGTGGGACGGCGCGCCGATGCTGGCGCGTGTCGGTGAGGTCATCTCGTCGGCCGTGATGGCGCACGGCGTGCGGGCGTTCGGTCGCCACCCCAAGGACGGCAGCCCACAAGGGCTCTACTGTGCCAACGGTCAGTGCGCCCAATGCCTGGTGCTGGCCGACGGCCGGACGGTCAAGGCCTGCATGGCGCCCGTGACCCCCGGTCTCGACGTCCGCCCGCTCGACGCCCTGCCGGTGTTGCCGACCGGCGCTTCCCTGCTCGCCGCTCACGAGCCCGAACGGCGCGAGGTGCCCGTGCTGATCGTCGGCGGCGGACCCGCGGGCCTGTCGGCGGCGGCGGAGCTCGGTGCCCACGGCGTGCCGGTGCTGCTCGTCGACGACAAGGACCGGCTGGGCGGCAAGTTGGTGCTGCAGACGCACCGCTTCTTCGGCTCGATCGACGCCGTACACGCCGGAACGCGCGGCATCGCCATCGGCGAACGCCTCTCGCGCGAGGCGCTGACGTTCGACACGACCGAGGTGTGGACGGGTTCGACCGTGCTGGCCGTGTTCGGTGACGGCTGGGTGGGCATCTGGCGGGGCGCGAGCGAGTACGTGCTGGTGCGTCCGCAGGTCCTGCTCGTCGCCGCCGGTTCGCGCGAGCGAGCCCTCGCCTTCCCGGGCAACACGCTGCCGGGCGTGCTGGGTGCGGGCGCCTTCCAGACGCTGCTGAACCGCGACGGCGTGCGGATCGCCGACCGCCTGTTCGTGATCGGCGGCGGCAACGTCGGCCTCATCACCGCGTACCACGCGTTGCAGGCGGGCGTCGACGTGGTCGGTCTGGCCGAGGCGGCCGCCGCGTGCGGCGGGTACCGCGTGCATCTCGACAAGCTCGTGCGTCTGGGCGTGCCGGTGCACACCTCGCACACGGTGGTGGCGGCGTCCGGCGACGGGCGGGTCGAGGAGGTCACCCTGGCGCGCGTCGACGAGCGCTTCCGGCCGATCGCGGGGACCGAGCGCCTCTACGCGTGCGACGCGGTGCTCGTGGCGGTCGGTCTCGATCCCGTCGACGAGTTCACCGGCCAGGCTCGCGCCGCCGGCCTGCGCACCTTCGCCGCCGGCGACTGCGACCAGATCGCGGAGGCCTCGGCCGCCATCTTCGCGGGCAAGATCCGAGGGCGCGAGATCGCCGGCGTGCTGGGCGCCGATGCCGGCGGGGTCCCCGCCGAGTGGTCGCGCATGGCCGACCTGCTGCGCTCGAAACCCGGTCCCGTCGGCGCGGAGCGGCCGGCGCCGGCCACGCAGGGCGTGCACCCGGTGTTCCATTGCGACCAGCCGATCCCCTGCAACCCGTGCACGTCGGTCTGCCCTCGGGCGCTCATCCACATCGACCCCGACGACCTCCGGGGCGTGCCGCGGTACGTCGGCGACGACGCGGCCGACGCCTGCATCGGCTGCCAGAAGTGCGTGCGCATCTGCCCGGGTCTGGCGATCACGCTCGTCGACGGTCGCCTCGACGCCGCGTTCCCCATCGTCACCATCCCCTTCGAGTTCTCCGCCGACCGGGTGCGCGAGGGCGACCGCGTGGACGTGGTCGACGTGCACGGCGACGCGCTGGGACCGGTCGAGGTGGTGCGGGTGCGCGGTGTGCCGCGGGCGCGAGCCGGCGCGGCCGGTTCGCCCGGGCCGGCCGCCGGCGGCGCCGACGGCACCCTCCTCGTGCAGGTGCGGGCGCCGGCGGCGTGGGCCGCGCGGGTGGCGGGTCTGCGGGTGCAGGCGCCCGCGGTGGGTGAACCGCTCGGATCCGGCGGGGCGGCGAGGCTCGCGGACGACGCCGTCGTGTGCCGCTGCGAGCGCGTCACCGCCGGCGAACTGCGGGCGCTGATCCGCGCCGGCCACCGCGACGTGAACGAGATCAAGGCCATCGCGCGGGCCGAGATGGGCGCGTGCGGCGCCAAGACGTGCGCGCCCCTCATCGATCGGCTGTTCCGAGACGAGGGTGTGGCGGCCGCCGACGTGACGCCCGGCGTGCGCCGCCCGCCGTTCGTCGAGGTGCCGCTCGGTGTCCTGGGCGGGGTGCGCGCCACGGCGAAGGAGCGTTGACGTGCCGCACCCGGACGTGGTCGTCATCGGTGCCGGCAGCGTGGGCGTGCCGACCGCGTGGGCGCTGGCCAAGAGCGGTTTGCGCACGACCGTCGTCGACGCGGGCGCCAGCGCCGGCCAGGGCGCCAACAAGGCCGCCATCGGCGGCGTCCGCGCCACGCACGCCGACCCCGCCAAGGTGCGCATCGGCCGCGAGAGCGTGGCCACCTTCGCGGGCTGGCGCGACGAGCACGGCGACGACATCGAGTGGGTGACCGGCGGCTACGCCTTCGTGGCGTACCGCGAGCGGGAGGAGACCGCCTTCCGTCGCCTGCTCGAGGTGCAGCATCGGCACGGCCTCGACATCGACTGGCTGGACGCCGACGAGCTCCTGGCTCGCGTGCCCGACCTGGCGCCCGACGGGTTGCGGGGCGGCACCTTCTCGCCCGGCGACGGTCACTGCTCGACGCTCCGCGCCAGCCACGCGCTGGCGGAAGCCGCGCGGCGTGCGGGCGTGACGTTCCGTTTCGGCGAACGGGTGACGGGGCTGCGCGTCGAGCACGGGCGCGTGCAGGGCGTACGCACGGACCGAGGCGAGATCGTCGCCCCCCTGGTCGTGAACGCGGCCGGCGGCGACGCCGCGCGGGTGGCCGCCCTGGTGGGCGACGAGCTCGCGGTGCGCACCGACCTGCACGAGGCCGCCATCACCGAACCCGTGGCGCCGTTCCTGGCGCCGCTCGTGGTGGACGTGCGGCCCGGTCCCGGCTCGGCGAACGTGTACTTCTACCAGGCCAAGACGGGTCAGCTCATCTTCTGCCTCACGCCCGACCCGCCGATCTGGGGCGACGACCTCCGGCCCACGAGCGCGTTCCTGCCGCAGGTGGCCCAGCGCCTGTTGGCGCTCATGCCGCGGTTGCAGCACGTCCGGGTGCGTCGCACCTGGCGCGGGGTGTACCCCATGACGCCCGACGGCTCACCGCTGGTGGGCGCGTCGGAGCGGGCCGTGGGCCTGGTTCACGCGGCCGGGCTGTGCGGCCAGGGCTTCATGCTCGGTCCGGGTGTCGGCGAGCTCGTGAGCCGGCTCGTGCGGGAGGAGACGACCGCCGAGGACGACGACGTCCTTGCGGCTTGGTCGCCGCGGCGGGCGTTCGTGGGGCAGGAGGCGCTGCGGTGAGGTCGCCGACGCTCAGCCCTTGACGCCCGTCCCCGCGATCCCCGTCGTGATGAACCGCTGCAGCACCGAGAACACGAGCGTGATCGGCAGCAGCGTCAGCACCGTCATCGCCAGCACGTAGTGCCACTGCACGTTCAGCTCGCCCTGGAAGGCGTTGAGCCCGACCTGCAGGGTGAAGAACTCGCTGCGGGTCAGCACGATGAGCGGCCACAGGAAGTCGTTCCAGCGCCACATCACCGAGAAGATCGCCAGCACGGCCAGCGCCGGCGCCGAGAGCGGCAGCACGATCTGCCAGTAGATGCGCCACTCGGAGGCGCCGTCGATGCGGCCCGAGTCGAGCAGTTCGTCGGGGATCGTCAGCATGTACTGGCGCAGCAGGAACACGCCGGTGGGCGTCGCGGCCCCAGGGATGATGACGCCCCAGAGGCTGTTGAGCCAGCCCACCTCGGTAATGACCAGGTAGACGGGCACCAGGATCACGCTGATCGGGATCATGAGCGTGGCGATGATGACCACGAAGATCAGGTTGCGGCCCCGGAACTTGTACTTGCTCAGCGCGAAGGCCGCCATCGAGTTGATGAGCAGCGTGATCAGGGTCGCACCGACGGTCACCACGACGCTGTTGCGCAGGTAGGTGGCGAAGTTGAAGCGGTTGAACGACTCGGTGTAGTTCTCGGTGGCGAGACGGAAGCTGCGCACGGGGGTGCGCTGGTCGATCGGCACCTGGACGACCTCGGCGGGATCGGCAGGGTCCACCATCTGCGACATCAGGCCGATCCGCCGCACCTGGGCCCACTGCACGGTCGCGCCGTCCTCGAGCTCGACGTCGAACAGTGGCAAGGAGCCGTAGCCCTCGACCTCCACCGTGTCCTGGGCCAGCGGCAGCAGCGTGGGGGGGAACTCGAGCAGGTTGGCGGGCGTCTTGAACGAGGAGAGCACCAGCCACGCGACAGGACTGAACATGATGAGCACGCCGGTGATCAGGTAGGCGTACGAGAGCACGTCGGTGACCGTCCAGCGGCGGGCGCGTCGGCGGCCGTCGTTCTGGCGCCTCGTGAGGAAGCGGATGGCGGTGCTCATGCCAGGTGCCTCTCGCTGCCCTGGCCCAGACGGAGCTGGATGAGGGTGGCCACGAGCAGCACGGCGCCGAGCGTGACGCTGGCGGCGGCCGCCATGCCGAAGCGCGGGTTCTGGGTGCCGAAGCCCGTGGCGTAGATGTACTGCACCAGGAGCATCGTGGCGCTCCCCGGTCCGCCGCCGGTGAGCACGAAGACCTCGTCGAACATCTGGACGGCGCGGATCAGCGCCAGCACCAGCACCACCATCATCGAGGGCATGAGCAGCGGCAGCGTGATGTGGCGGAAGGCCTGGACGTCGTTCGTGCCGTCGATGGCGCCGGCGTCGTAGAGCTCGAGCGGGATGCTCTGCAGCCCGGCCAACAAGATCAGCGTGTAGAAGCCCATGTGGGCCCAGATGCTCACCAGGATCACCCACGTCATCGCCCACGTGGCGTTCAGCATGAAGTTGACGGGTTCGAGCCCGATCCCCACGAGGATGGCGTTGAGGACCCCATCGCGTTGCAGGATCCACTTCCAGATGAGCGCCACCACCACCGGCGAGAGCAGCACCGGGTAGAAGAAGACGCTGCGGAAGAAGCCGCGCGCGACGATCTTGCGGTTCAGGACCAGCGACGTGAGCAGCGACACCGCCACCATCCCGCCGACCTGGAAGAGCACGAAGACGCCGGTGTTGCGCGCCGCGCGCCAGAAGCGGTCCTCGAGGCAGGTGTTCGGATCGCCGAAGTCGGTGCACGTGTAGAGCCGCTCGAAGTTGTCGAGCCCGACGAAGGGGCGGTCCTGCGGGTAGAGGTTGCCGCCCGCCGTCATCGCGTAATGGACGTTCAGGAGCATGGGGAAGAGGATGAAGATCCCGAACACGAGCAGGTTCGGGAGCAAAAAGAGGTACGCCATGCCGCGCACGCCGAACAGCCGCTGGAAGGGCTCCATGATCAGCCCGACGGCGTTCATGACGAAGGCGTAGACCGCTTCGGCGCCGCGGCCGACGATCGAGGTCATGCGCCTGCGGTCGGTGGGGGTACCGGCCATGGGCCTCCTGAAGCGTGGTTGCCCCGCGCGGGACATCCAACGGGTTGGGCGCTACCGCATCGTACCGGTAGCGCCCAGGGACCGTGGCAGGGGCGGCGTCCGCCCCGCTCGCGTCAGAAGACGGTGCTCAGCGCACGCCCTCGTTCCGCAGCGTCTCGTCGATGTCGGCCTGGATGCGCTCCAGCGCCTGGTCGAGGGTGAGCTCGCCGACGTAGACCTGCGTCAGGCGGTCGCGGATCGAGTTGAAGACGACGAAGTTGTAGGGGTAGGCCTGCATGGCGTAGGCGATCGGGTGCAGGTTGGGCACCTGCGACGCGAAGACGTTCAGCGCGGCGGCCGCCTGCTCGTTGTCGGTCTGGAAGTCGATGCCCGACTCCGCCAGCCCCAGGTGGCCGGGGATGAACAGCGTGCGGCCGTAGAACTCGGCCAGCACGTCTTCTTGCGCCAGGAACGCCATCACGCGCGCGACCTCTTCGGGGTGGTCGGTATCGTCGATCGCCACCACACCGGCGCCGCCGGGCATCCCGGTGCACGCGGCCGGGCCGCAGGGGTTGGGCACGGCTTGCCAATCGAAGGCGTCGCCGATGAGGTTGGCGAACTGGCCGATCTGCCAGCTGCCCGACATGTACAAGACGACCTGGCCGTTGACGAAGAACTCGTTGCCCGCGGCGTACGAGCCAGCCGAGCCGATCCAGACGTCGGGGTTCATGGTGCCGTCGGCGTGCCAGTCGATCATGAGCTGCATCATGTCGCGCATGCCGGGGTCGTCGACCACGATGTGGCCGTCCTCGCCGAAGAACTGCGCGCCCTGGCTGATCGCCGGGCCGGCGAGGCGGTGACCGGTGCGGTCCATGACCATCGCGTACGGCGTGCCGGTGGCCTCGGCGACCTGGCGCGTGACGTCGGCCCACTCGAGCCACGTGGTGTCACCCTCGGGCACGTCGATCTCGGCCTGCTCGAACAGGGTGCGGTTGATGTAGGGGCCGGTGACGGTGAGCTGCGTCATGAAGCCGGGGATCGCGTCCGAACCCGGGGGGCGCATCCAGTCCAGGAAGGGACCGAAGTTCGTCTCCCAGTAGGCGGGGTCGTCCAGGTACGGCCGCAGGTCGAGGAAGTACTCGGACAGGCCGCCCAGGTTGGTGACGCGGGCCATGTCGGGACCCTCGCCGGCCGCGAGCTGCAGCGGCAGGGACTCGAGGATGCCCGAGGAGTACGGGACCGTGTCCATGACGACCGTGACGTCGGGGTTCTCGGCTTCGAAGCGGTCGAGGAGCTCGCGCATGACCTGCCCCTCGCTGCCGTCGTCGTACCAGGTCATGCGCAGTTCGACCTGGGCGGAGACGCTACCGACGAGGAGGACGAGCGCGAACGTGAGGAGGAGTGCGGGGAGACGGGATCGGATCGACATGCGGACCTCCTGGACCGTGCGGCGGGCGCCGTGCGTCGTCCCCGGAACGGGGTCCGCCCCCGGCGCGGCGGGGCGGCATCCGTGGTGGCGTGTGGGACGGCGTCCGCGCCGGAGCCGACACGACGTTCGCCCGGGCACGCCTTGCGGATGGATACGCCCGAGTATACGGTGGGCGCGGCATGTCGTCAAAGGCAGGAGACCACGGAAGTAGCGTCAGGGGCGGGTCATGAGCCCTGTCCCGCACGGTGTCCTGACGCCCGAAGCCGGGGCCGTCCTGGCCGGCCGCGGGCCGGTACGTCTGCCGCTGACGGCCGCCCGTCTGCAAGCCGTCGTCGACGCCACCGGGATCGACGAGGTGCTGGTGTGGGGGAACGGCGTCGCCGGCGCCGTCCGGTTCGAGCCCCCCCTCCCGTCGGACGCATCGGTGCGGGTGACCCCCAACCGGATCGTGTGGACCTGGGACCTCGGTCGCCTGAGCGTCGCCGCGCTGCCGACCACACCCGCGCTCGTGCTGGAGGGTCGGGGCGCACTCCCCACCCTGCGACTCGTGGCGCCCCGATCCGTGCCCGCCGGGTTCGCGGCGCCCGCCCGCTTGCAACGGCGCGACGACGGCTGGGACGCGCGGAGCGACCGTGCCGCGCTCCTCCTCCGAGCACGAGGCGGCGTCGTGGGACCGCGCGGGCGCCTCGCCTGGGGCGAGGCGACGAGGATCGTCCTGGCTGCGGGCGGCGACGGGGTGGAAGCGGAGCGCGCGGCCGCCGCGGTCCTCGCCGCCGGCGACGGCGCGACGGCCGAGCTCGACGCCTACGAGCGTGAGCTCGTGAGCACGCTCGACGTGGCCGACCCGACCCTGCGGAGCCTCTTCGTCCACGGCCTCCACGCCGCCCGGTCGGCGCGCAAGACCCTCGCCGGCGGTCGCTTCGCGGGCTTCGCCGCCGGCGTGGGGTACGCCCTGCCGCCCCGCACGTACTACCGCGACGCCTACTGGACCCTGCAGGTGCTGTTGCCCCTGTGGCCGGAGCTGGCCCGCGAGCAGCTGCTGCTGCTGTCGCGCGAGGTCGGCCTCGACGGGCGCGCGCCCAGCGGCGTGATCGTCGCGTCCGAGGTCGGCGAGCGCGTGTGGCGGGCGCGCCGCGCGGCGGACCCCTCGTTGGCCGCCGACCATCCGCGCGACGGCGTCTGGTGGGCCGACCACACCGACGCGCCGCTCTTCTACGTGCTGTTGGCGTGCGAGGTGGCCGCCTGGACCGGCGACCGTGGGCTCTTCGCCACGCGCGTCGACGGACGCACGATCGGGGAGCGGGTGACGGCCGCGCTCGCCCACGCGCACGCCACCGCGGACGCGTCGGGCTTGCCGGTCAAACCCGACCACGACCGCGACTGGGCCGACAACGTGTTCCGGAGCGGCTACGTGACCTACGACGTGGCGCTGTACCACGGGGCGCTCGTGCGGACGGCCGACCTCGTGGCCGCCGACGACCCGGCCCGCGCGGCCACGTACCGGGCGCGGGCGCGCGACCTGAGGGCGGCCGCCGGGCGCGAGCTCTGGCGCGACGACCTCGGCCACTTCGTCGAGTTCCGAACCCTCGACGGTCGGGTCGAGGACCATCTGGCGATCGACACGCTCACCGCCCTGCGGTACGGACTCGCCGACGAGGCGCAGGCCGACCGCACCCTCGCGGCCGCGCGCGACCGGCTCGAGACGCGCCACAACGATCGCCAACCGTGGGGCGACTGGGGCGTCCTGAACGTCGACCCGCCGTACGCCGCGTGGGTCCGCCGTCGCGGCAAGAGCCGGTTCCCGTACCGGTACCACAACGGCGCCGACTGGCCGCTGTGGGACGGCGTCTACGCCGAGGAACGCCTGCGCCGCGGTCTGCCGGGCTGGCGCTACCCCCTCACGCGCGCCTGGACCCACGGTCTCGCCCACGGCCGCGCCACGCCCGTCGAGTACGTCTCACCCCCGTACGGCGTCGGTTCGCTCTCGAACGGCTGGAGCGCGATGCCGGCCGCGGCGATGCTGACCGGCGGCTTCGGTCTCACCCCGGACGGGGGCGTGCGCCGCCCGCCGTGGGGCCAGAGCGTGCTGCGTCGCCGCGGGCGGGACGGGCGATCCGAGCGCGTCACCGTCACCGAGCACGGCCTGGAGGTCGAACACGATGGCTGATCCCTGGCAAAGCCTGCCCCCCATGCGGTTCGCCGGCCGAGAGGGACCGCGTCTCGTGTTCGCCGCGACCCGCGGCGCGGCGCGGGTGGTGATCACGGTCGTCGAGGAGGACGTCGTGCGGGTGCAGGTGCAGCCTGCCGGCGTCGCACGGGTCGACCGCACGTGGGCGATCGTGGGCCGGGCGGGCGACGTCGGTGCCGAGGGTCGCGATCGGGAGGACCTGAGCGTGTTCGCGCTCCCGGAGCCGCGGGTCGAGGAGACCGTCGACGCCGTGACGATCGCCAACGGCCGCTTCACGCTGACCGCCGACCTGCACCCGTTCGCGTTGCGCTGGTCGCTGGCGGACGGTGTGCCGCTGTTCGAGGACCATCCCGAGGCCGCCTACGAGCACGCAAGTGACGGCGGGCGCGGCCTGCGCCACCGATTGCGGCGCGATCCGGACGAGGTCGTCCTGGGCCTGGGCGAGGTGAGCGGGCCGATCGACCGCCACGGTCGCCGCTACCGGCTGCGCCCCGGGGACGCGCTCGGCTACGACGCTGAGCTCTCGGACCCGCTCTACAAGCATCTGCCGGTCGTCTTCACGCTCACGCAGGGCGGTCACGCCACCGGCCTCCTGTACGACACCGGCGCCGAGACGACGTTCGACCTGGGCAGCGAGATCGATCACTACCTGGGCCCCTACCGCTACGCCGAGGTGCAGGCCACCGAGCTCGACCTCTACGTGCTGATCGGACCCGCCCTGCCCGACCTGGTGCGCCGCGTCCAGGACCTCACCGGCTACGCGCCCCTGCCGCCGCGCTGGTCGCTGGGGTACCTCGGTTCGACGATGCGCTACACCGACGCCGAGGACCCCACGGCCGAGCTGGCGGGGTTCGTCGACGCGTTGCGGACGCACGGCATCGGGTGCAGCGGCTTCCACCTGTCGAGCGGCTACTCGCTGGCCGACGACGGGCTGCGGTACGTCTTCGAGTGGAACCGACGTCGCGTGCCCGACCCGGCCGCGATGGTGGCGCCGCTCCGCGAGGCGGGCATCCGCACCCTGGCCAACCTCAAGCCGGCGCTCCTGACGCGGCATCCCGACCACGCCGAGCTGGCGGCGACGGGCGCGTTCGTCCGCGCCGCCGAGGGCGACGGCCCTTACCGCGCCCGCTTCTGGGGCGGCGAGGCCGGCTACGTCGACTTCACCGACCCCGCCGGGTACGCCTGGTGGCGCGAGCGCGTGCGGTCGCGCATCCTGGACGTCGGGATCGACGCCACGTGGAACGACAACAACGAGTTCCGGGTGCAAGACGACGCGGCGCGCCTCTCGGCGGGCGAGGCCGGCGACCTGCGGCCGACGCTGAGCCTGCTCATGAACCACGCCAGTCGGGCCGCGCAACGCGACGTCCACCCGGAGCGGCGCGACTACCAGATCACGCGCTCCGGGGGCTTGGGCACGCAGCGCTACGCCCAGACCTGGTCGGGCGACAACCGCACGAGCTGGAAGTCGCTCGCCTACAACCTGCCGATGGGGCTGTCGATGTCGCTCGTCGGGTGGGCCAACCACGGCCACGACGTCGGTGGCTTCGCGGGGCCGCCGCCGGACGCCGAGTTGCTCGTCCGGTGGATCGAAGCGGGCATCAGCCAGCCCCGGTTCTCCATCCACTCGTGGAACGACGACGGCACCGCCACCGAGCCGTGGAGTCACCCTGCGGCGCTACCCGACGTGCGCCGGCTCATGGCGCTACGGACGGCATTGGTGCCCTACCTCGCCACCCTCATGTGGGACGCCGTGCACACCGGCGCACCGCTCACGCGCCCGCTCGTGTACGCCTTCGGGGGCTGGCGCCCGGGTTGGCGCGAGAGCTTCGTCCACCTGTTGGGCGACGCGCTCCTCGTCGCGCCCGTGCTCGAACCGGGGGCCACGGTGCGGCGCGCCCACCTGCCGCCCGGCCGCTGGCTCGAGCTCGGGACGGGCGTCGTCCATGACGGCGACGCGTGGGCCGACCTCGACGCCCCCCTCGGGCGGCCGGTCTGGCTGCTGCGCGAGGGCCACGCGCTGCCGTTGGCACACGTCGAGCACGTGCCCGGCGAGGTCGTGCCCGCGTGGCTCGCGGGCGGAGCCGACGCGCCGCCACCGCCGATCCGTTGGCTCTGCTTCCCCGACCGAGAGGGTCACGTTCGCGGCGAGCTGGTGTGGGAGGACGGGGTGACCCGCGCGTTCGAGGGCGGAGCGTTCGATCGTTGGTCCGTGACGGCCGGCGGCCGCGACGGAGGTTTCGCGCCCACGTTGACGAGGACGCACGCTGGCCTGGACGGTCCTGCCGGAAGCCACACGGCCTACGTGCCGGGCGGCGACGAGCGGCCGACCGGGCTCGCGTCGGTCTGGACCGAGGTCGCGTTCGTGGGTTGAGAGGGCGTGCGGGCGGGCGTGCGTGCCTCGCACGCAACGCCCGCACGCACGCACGCCTACTCGCGCACGGCGTCCGGATGCTCGGTCAGGATGCGCTCGACGTCGCCGAGTTCGGCCTCGCTCAGCTCCCAATCGGCCGTGGACGCGTTGCGGCGCACCTGCTCGGGCTTGGTCGCGCCCGCGATCACGCTCGCCACGCTTGGGTGCGCCAGCAGGTAGGCGAACGCCAGGTCGAGAACTCTCGTGGCCGCGTTCGGCGGCGTACGCCACCAGGTCCTCCACGAGCGCCAGATGGGCGTCGGACAGCAGCGGCTCGAAGCGCGGGTTGCCCGGGATCCGGGCGCCCTCGGGGAGCGGTTGCCCCTGCCGGTACTTGCCGGTCAGCAAGCCGCTGGCCAGCGGGAAGTACGGCAAGAACGCCAAGCCCAAGCGTTCGCACGCGGGCAGGACGTCGGTCTCGGGCTCACGGTGGACGAGGCTGTACTCGTTCTGCACGCTCACGAACCGGGGGGCGCCCGCGGCGACCGCCGCCTCGGCCTCGGCGAGCTGCTCGGCACTGAAGTTCGAACAGCCGATCTCGCGCACCCAACCGGCTTCGACCAGCTCGCCGAGCGCGCCGAGCGTGTCGGCGATCGGCACGTCGGGGTCGGGCCGATGGAGCTGGTAGAGATCGACGTGGTCGACGCGCAGTCGCTTGAGGCTGTCGGTCAGCGCGCGCTTGACGTACGTGGGGTGGGCACCCTCGCGGCCCTCGCCCATCGGCATGCCGAACTTGGTGGCGAGGAGGACTTGGTCGCGACGGCCGTCGAGGACGCGCCCCAGGAAGCTCTCGCTGTCGCTGCCACCGTAGACGTCGGCCGTGTCGAAGAGGTTGATGCCGACGTCGAGGGCGGCGTCGACCACGCGGCGCGTGCCGGCCTCGTCGAGGCGCCGTCCGAAGTTGTTGCAGCCGAGTCCGACCACGGACGCCTGCAGGTTGCCGATCGCTCGGGTGCGCATGGGGTTCCTTCCTCGGGAGACCGGGGGTTCAGGCCTGCACGGCCGGGTCGAGTCGGGCGAGCAGCCGCTGCGTCGCCACGACGCAGGCGTGCGCCGCCTCCGCGCGCGTCATGCCGGCCGGACGGTAGTGGGGCTCCAGCACCAGCTTGCCGACGTACCCGTCCGCACGCAGGCGCGCCAACTGCTCTTCGTAGTCGACGCGGCCCTCGCCGAGGGGCACGAACACGGGCGCTCCGGCGTCGTCGAAGCGCAGGTCCTTGAGGTGCACGTGCACGAGCCGTACCGAACCCAGCGCCTCGTAGCCGTCGGGGTAGGGCGGGTCCTCGCCGGCCGCCAACGCGTTGCCGGGGTCCCAGAGTGCGCCCAGGTGGCGGGCGAGGTCATCGGGCACGCCGTCGTCGAGCGCGCCGCACAGCCTGCCGAGCTCCTGGCCGGTGCCCACGATGCAGACGGGTTCGTTCTCGATCGCGAGCACGACGTCGTGCCGGCGTGCGACCTCGGCGGCCTGGCGCAGCTTCCCCACGAGGTCGACGGTCACCGCGTCGTCCCACGCCTCGCGCCAGAACGTGAACACCCGCACCATCGGCGCGTCGAAGCGGTTGGCCAAGGCGCAGGCGCGATCGAGCAGTTCGAGCTGCGCCTCCATCGTGTCGACGCCTTCGAGCGCGAAGTCGGCCTTCTGCGTCCGCGGCTGCTCGTCGAGCGGCGACTTGAACACCGGCGATGCGATCGCCGTGACCCGCAGGTCGTGCCGGCGTAGCAGGGCCAGCGCCCGCAGCACGTCGGCCTCGTCGAGCTCGACCACGTTGCGACCCCACAGCATGCGGAGCTCGACGTGCTCGACGCCCCAGTCGGCGATGTGGCGGCAGGCGACCTCGAGGTCGTCGTCGACCTCGTCGGTGATGATGCCGAGTTCCATCATGGGTGCTCCTGAAAGACCCGTGCGCGCGCGTGCGTCGTGGGTCGCCTCGCCAAGGTGGTGCGCTCGTTGCGGGTCACGCTGCCGGCGGTCTCCCTCCTGGAGCGAGGTGCTGGTGGACGGGAAGGTTACCACGGGGTCCCGGGCGCGGCGCCGCCCGTGACTCAGGCAGGACGGCCGACGACGTAGGTCATGGCGCCGCCTTCGATCACGGCGACGTGCGGCCGGATGAGGAGGAGTGCGGTGCGCGGGTACGGGGCGAGGAGCCGCTCGACCGGCTCCATCGTGCCGAGGTCGTGAAGGACGCCCAGCTCGGTCCCCTCGGGCACGATCGTGCCGATGTCGTCTTCACGCACCGTGGGGACGAGGACGCCGCCGCGCGAGGGTCGCAGCACGGTGAGGTCGGTGACCGGTGTGGCGGGCTCGGGTTCGGGCAAACGCGGGACCAGGACGCCCAGCGTGGCCAGGACACGGTCGACCCCGTCGGCGAGCCGATCGCGCCAGCGCATCTCCGCCACCGAACGGCCTCCCATCTCGATGGCCACGACCTTGGCCCCGCGCTCGGCCAGGTAGCCGGCCAAGTGAGCGGTTCGCAAGGGCATGTCGACGACGAACGGGGCGCCCACCGCGTCGGCGAGGGGCTCCGAACCGGGGAAGCGGAACGTGAACGCGTTCACGCACCAACTTCCGCCGCCATGGAGGTCGACCAGAGCGTCACTTCCAGTGGCGATCTCGGTGAGGACCGCGCCGAGACGTTCGGTGTGAGATCCCGTCGTGCTGCCCGGGAACGTTCGGTTCAGGTCGAGATGGTCGAGCGGCGAGCCGCGCCGGTCTGCGGCGACCGCGGTCGGGTTGGCAGCGAGCACGACCCGTAGGCGACCGTGAAGGTCGGCAAGCGGTCTCTCCAGGACGCGCTGAACAGCCAAGGCGCTCCATGGGCCCTCGTCGCCGTGGACGCCGCACGTGATCGTCGTGATCGGACCCTGCTCACCGACCTCGGCGTAGCGAAGGTCGACGGTGCCGGCGGCGGCTTCGGCTGGCAACTCGACCTTCGACCAACGCAGCGCGGAACGGATGGTGGTGTTGGACATGGCGGACCTCCGATGCGGCCGCGAAGGACTCGCCGACCACCTGACTGAACTCTGGTTTCAGTGACTCGGAGTGTACGGGTCGCAAGGCTTGAGCGGCAACCGGGCCCCACGCCGACGTCGCGGTCAGGCCGGCAGCGTGGCGGGCGTGCAACCGAAGCGGGCGGAGATGGCCGCCGTCGCCTCCAGCAGGTGGCGTCGGTACGTCGGCAACACGTCCTCGGTCATGTGGAAGATCGGGCCGGCCACGCTGACGCCACCGATCACGCGACCGTCCGCCTGACGGACGGGTGCGGCGATACAGCGGATGCCGATGCCGCGTTCCTCGTCGTCGAGGGCGTACCCATCGCGTCGCACGCCGACGAGGTGACGAACAAGCGCATCAGGGGCCGTGATCGTTCGGTGGGTGAGGCGGACCAACTCCTGGCCCTCCAGTAGCATTCGCAGGTCGTCGGGTGCGAGGTCGGCAAGCAGCACTTTGCCGAGCGCGGTCGCGTTGGCCGGATGCCGCGCACCGATCTGACCCTGGATGCCGATATCCTGCTGCGCACGCTCGATCGCCACGTACACGATCTCGAGGCCGTCCCGGACGGCAAGGCTCACGGTTTGACCGGTCGATTGGGCCAGCCGTTCCATCAAGGGTCGTGCGACGTCGGTCAACTCGAGGCCCACGAGGTACCCGTGGCTGAGGTCCAGCACGTGCGGACCCAACGTGTACACGTCTCCATCGCGTCGGACCAGGCGCTCGTCCTCGAGCGTCCGCAGGATGCGGACCAACGAGGCCTTGTTGATCTCCAGCGTGTCGCACAGTTCGTCGAGACGCCATCCCGAGACGCGGCTGGCGAGCGCGTCGAGGACGTGCACCGCGCGGACGAGGATCTGGACGGTGTACTTGCCGTCGTGTTCCGTACCGCCTTGGTCGTTTCGCATCACAGAACGCATGGGGAGGTACTCCTTCGCAAGCCGACGAAAATCGAGCGGAACCACGCCGTGGGGTCGCGCACGCCGGATCGCGGGGCCGGTAGTGATCGTACCAGCCGCACCCCGCAACCGCACGGCTTGGGTCGCAGCGTTCGGCGACGTGGCTGAAACGCAATTTCAACGACATGGTACCGTGCTTCGAACCGCATCGAGATCGGGGGCCCCTTCGGCTCGGAGAGCGATCGCGGTCTCGTCTTTGACGTCTGGCACCCTCGGGGTCCGCACGCTGCCCGCATGTGCGTCAGACAGCCTGTCGGTGGCGTCTTCGTGGCCCACCGCCCCTTTGAAGGAGGGCGCGCATGAACGTCACCTATGATTTTCACGATCGAGTCGTCATCGTCACGGGCGCGGCGCGTGGTGTCGGTCGGGCCATGGTCGGCCAGTTCGTCGCGGCGGGTGCGCGCGTCGTCGCTGCCGATCGCGACAGGCGGGACTCAGCGAGACGTGTGATCCGCAGGCGACGCCGCCGTCGCCGTCGCCGACGACGTGAGCACGACGAGCGGCGCCGAACGCATCGTGGCGACGGCAACGGAACGTTTCGGCCGGCTCGACGTCTGCGTCAACAACGCCGCGGTCGCGCCGCACGAAGCGCTGCTCGAGGAGCGGGCCGAGGTCTGGGATACGGTCTACGGCGTGAACTGCCGGGGCACCTTTCTCATGACCCAGGCTGCGGGTCGCGTGCTGGTGGCCCAGGGGCGCGGGGGGCGCATCATCAACTTCTCGTCGGGCGTCTCGAAGCGCGGTTCCGCAGGTGCGGCCGCCTACGCCAGCAGCCGCGCGGCGACCGAGAGCTTCACGCGTGTGGCCGCGATCGAGCTCGCGCCGCACGACGTCCTCGTGAACTGCGTCAGCCCGGGCCTGATCGACACCCAGCCGAAGCCGCTGCCGCCGAGCATGAAGGTCGGCCTGGCCTCCAGGATCCCCACGCTGCCGCTGGCACGGGCGGGCGAACCCGAGGAGGTCGGCCAGCTCGTGATGTGGTTGGCGTCCGACGCCTCGAGCTACGTGACCGGCGCCGTGTATGCCGTCGACGGCGGGGCGGGTGTCGGCGTGCGCGCCGGAGGCGAGATCGTGGACGAGGACGTCCGCTACGACTGGGTGACCGGTCGTCGGCGCGCGAGCTAGGCGCCCTCGGCGTGCCCAACGTCCTCGTCTGCAGCTACTTGGAAGCCGAGCTCGTCGATCGGATGCGGGCGGTCGACGAGGCGGTCACCGTGACCTACCGTCCCGACCTCATCCCCGCTCCGCGATTCGTGTCCGATCACTCGGGCCATCCCTTCGAACGAGACGCTGCCCAGGAGGCCGAATGGCGCGCGTTGCTCGGCACGGCCGACGTGCTGTTCGACTTCGATTACGTCGATCCGACCGGGCTATTGCGCCACGGTCCGAACGTGAAGTGGGTCCAGGCGACGAGTGCCGGGATCGGACAGTTCGTCGAGCACCACGGCCTGCACCGTTCGGGCGCCGTCTTCACGACCGCGGCCGGGGTTCACGCACGGCCTCTGGCGGAGTTCGTGCTCTGGGGCATGCTGGCGTTCGCCAACGGCTATCCGGTGGCGCGCCGACAGCAACGCGAGGGGGTCTGGAGGAGGTTCGTCGGGGGGCAGCTCCAGGGCGCCACCTTGGCTTTCGTAGGCCTCGGCAGCATCGGTCGCGAGGTCGCCCGCCTTGCGCGGGCGGTCGGGTCGCGCGTGATCGGCTCGAAACGGACGACGGATGGCTTCACCGCAGAGGAGCTTGGCGTCGACGAGCTGTTCGCCTGGCGCGACCTGCATCCGATGCTGGCGCAGGCCGACCACGTCTGCCTAGTCGCGCCCTATACGCGCGAGACGGCGGGGTTGATGGACGAGGCCGCGTTCGCAGCCATGAAGCCGGGCAGCGTGCTCATCAACATCGGTCGCGGCGGCCTGGTGGAGGAGGACGCATTGTTGCGCGCGCTGCGCGACGGTCCGCTCCAGGGCGCCGTTCTCGACGTCACCCCCACCGAACCGCTGCCCGAGGGGCACGCGCTCTGGTCGATGGACAACGTCATCGTGTTCCCGCACTCCGCGAGCACCTCGGTGCGCGAGAACGGGCGTCTCACCTCCCTGTTCTGCGAGAACCTCCGCCGCTACCTCGACCAGGAGCCGTTGCGCAACGTCTTCGACCCGTCACGCCAGTACTGAGCGTGTGGTTGGCGACGAAACGCGCCGCGATTGACATGCTCCGTTTCAGCCGCTACGCTACGTGACGCATAGTGAAACGCGGTTTTATCTCCATCGGGAGCCGGCGGCGGCCCGTGTCCCACGATTCGCTCACGTGGCCGACGTTTCGCTGGCAGTTCGGAATCCGGGAGGTACTTGCATGATTCGCACGTCCAGAAGGATCTTCGCCGCGCTCGGCGTCCTGCTCGTCTTGGGACTCGCCGTCGCCCAGACCACGCTCACGATCGGCCGTGTCGGCGACGTGAGTGACATGAACCCGTTCCGCCAGGCAAACAACCTGACGGCCCAGGTCACGTATCAGATTCACGAGGGCCTGGTGCGTTATGGCCCCGACCTCGAGCTGGTCCCCATGCTCGCCACGAACTGGGAACTGCAGCCCGACGGCCGCACCTGGCGCTTCTTCCTCCGTGAAGGCGTCACCTTCCACACCGGCAACCCGTTCAATGCCGAAGTGGTCAAGTGGAACTTCGAGACCATGCTCGACCCGGATCAGCCCGGGGTCGCTGCGGGCCTGCTCACGGCCTTCGAGTCGCTGAATGTGGTCGACGAGTACACGCTCGACGTCACCCTCAACGAGCCGAACTTCATCTTCCTGAACATCCTCGGCGCAGCGCTGTTCATGATCGTCGACATGGAGCATTACCTCGAGGTCGGCGAGGACAACTACGGTCAGCAGCCCTCCGGCACGGGTGCGTTCCAGTTCGAGAGCTGGGAGCCCGGCGAGCGGGTCGTCGTCGAGCGCTTCGACGACTACTGGGGCGAGGTCGGCGCCGAGGTCGATCGGATCGTCTTCCAGGCGATCCCCGATGACAGCGCGCGTGCCCTGGCGCTCCTCACAGGCGAGATCGACATGGCCTTCGGCCTGCCGGCGGACCAGGTCGGTATCGTCGAGCGCACGCCGGGTCTCGACGTCATCCGTACCGCCACGTTCCGCACCCTGTTCCTCGAGAGCAACATCCAGTCGCCGGTCCTCCCGGAGTCGGTGCGCTACGCGATCGCCCACTCGATCAACCGCGACCAGATCTCGGCGGTCATCGGCGAAGCGGGCACCCCGGCATACGGCCACGGGCCGGCAGAGGCCGTCGGCTTCTACGACCACACCCTGCCGTACGACCCTGAAGAGGCCCGCCGCCTGCTCGACGAAGACGGCTGGACGTCTGGCAGCGACGGCATCCGCACCAAGGACGGCGAGCGTCTTTCGATCAACGTCCTCACGCGCGGCGTGACCGTCGGCGAGATCGACGCCCTCCAGGTCGTGCAAGCGCAGCTCGCGAACGTCGGCATCGAGCTCGTGCTCGAGCGGGTCGACACTGCGGCTTTCTCGTCGGCCCTGAACGCCGGCGGTCTGCGCTGGAAGAACGAGGGCCTCCCGGCCGAGACCGAGATGTGGACCACCGGCTCGGGCATCCGCACGGGCGAGGTCGGCTATCTGCAGAACCGGCCGCTCTGCTTCCAGACGACGCGCGCCTGGTACGGCATCCCGTGTACCCCCGAGTACGACGAGGCCTTCGCGCTGTCGCAGTCGCCGGCCCCGCTCGAGGAGCGCCTCGAGGGTTACCGGATCATGGGCGAGTACAACAAGCTGTGGCAGCACCGCCACCCGCTCTTCCACGTCCAGAGCAACATCGGCATCAAGGAGTCCGTCGAGGGCTTCGTCGTCGATCGTCAGGATTCGCTCGACCTGCGCGGCGTGAGCATCAGCAACGACTGATCGATCGTTCACGCTCCGCTCGGACGGTGCGCGTGGGGTTTCGGCCCCACGCGCGTCCGCCTGACGCGCCGCCCGACCCGGCGGCACCCCCCGGCGCGCCGCGGCGCCGGATCGAGGTCATCGCTCCATGGTCGTCTACATCGGCAAACGCCTGCTTCAGCTCGTCCCCGTGCTGTTCGGCGTGCTCCTCGTCACGTTCGCGGTCACGCGGCTCACACCGGGCGATCCCGCCGATCTCCTGGCCGGCGAGGACGCCACGCAGGCGATGATCGAGGCCACCCGCGAGCGTCTCGGCCTCAACCGTCCCGTCCCGGTCCAGTTCGGCATCTACGTCCTGAACGCACTGCAGGGCGACCTGGGCACCTCGTACGTCCTCAGCATCCCCGTGACACAACTCATCGGTCGCGCGCTGTATTTCACGGGACAGATCGCCGGGGTCGCGCTCCTGATCACGATCGTCTTCGGGATCCCGCTCGGCATCCTGTCGGCCGTACGGCGCGACACGCTGCTCGACGGCGTCGCGCGCGTCGTCTCGCTCATCGGTGTCTCGATCCCCAATTTCTTCTTCGGTCTCTTGTCGATCTTGCTGTTCTCGCTCACGCTCGGCTGGCTGCCGTCGTTCGGTACCGGGACCTGGAAGCACCTCATCTTGCCGGGACTCACATTGGGTACGTTCTCGATCGGCTTGGTCGCGCGGCTCGCGCGCGCCAGCATGCTCGACACGCTCGGCCAGGACTACGTTCGCACGGCGCGCGCGAAGGGGCTGGCGGGGTGGGTGGTCGTGTACAAACACGCACTGCGCAATTCGGCGATCGCGATCGTGACCATCCTCGGTCTCAACCTCGGCAACCTGCTTGCGGGGTCGGTGCTCACCGAGTCGGTGTTCGCGTTCCCGGGCATCGGCCGACTCCTCGTGACCAGCATCTTCCAGAAGGACTATGTGACCGTTCAAGGCACCATCCTCGTGATCGCCGCGATCTACGTGTTCGTCAACCTGCTCGTCGACCTGCTGTACGCGGCCGTCGACCCCCGGATCCGGTACTGATGGCGGGTCTTCGAGACAACCCGCTGTGGCGCGAGCTGCGGCGCAGCCGGATCGCCCAAGTCTCGTTCGTCATCATGCTCCTGTACGTGCTCCTGGCGCTCGTCGGGCCGACGCTCGCGCCCTACAGCGCCACCGAGATGCTCACGCTGCCGCGGCAGCCGCCGTCGGGCGAGTACTGGTTTGGGACCGACGAGATCGGCCGCGACATCTTCAGTCGGATGCTCATCAGCGCGCGCGTGGCGCTGACCGTCGGCTTCGTCTCGGTCGGGATCGGTCTGGTCGCCGGCGGTCTCATGGGCCTGCTCGCGGGCTACTTCGGCGGTTGGCTCGACGCGGTCCTCATGCGCGTCGTCGACGTCCTGCTGGCTTTCCCCGGCATCTTGCTGGCGCTCGCGGTGATCACCTTCCTCGGACCCGGTCTCACGAACACCATGATCGCGATCGGGATCGGCGGGATCCCCGGGTACGCCCGATTGGTGCGCGGCGAGGTGCTGTCGTTGCTCGAGCGCGATTACGTGGCGGCGGCCAGGTCGCTCGGCGCCAACCACCTACGGGTGATGGGCAAGCATCTGATCCCGATGATGGCCTCGTCGATGCTCGTGTACTCCACCGCGCAACTGGCCCGCGCGATCCTCGCCGAGGCCGGCCTCTCGTACCTCGGGCTCGGGGTCCAGCTGCCGGACCCCTCATGGGGCGGGATGATCGCCTCGGGGCAGCGTTTCTTCCTCTCGGCGCCGTTCATGGCCATCTACCCGGGTACCGCCATCATGGTGCTCGTGTTCGCGCTCAACCTGCTCGGCGACGCGTTCCGCGACGCCCTCAACCCCCAGCTCCGGCGCGCCGGGACCAAGTAGCCCGCGCGCCGGCGCTCGTCGCCCCGCTCAGGTCAACGACACCCAGGCCCGTTCGGCATGCGACTTCGAGATAGCGTCCACGATCTCCTGGCTCTTCGCGCCGTCGAAGAACGTGCACTCCTCGGGCCGATCGTCGAGGATCTCGTCGATGAAGTGCCGGATCAGGTTGCGGTAGTACAGCTCCGGCCAGGGCGTGTGGAGCGTGGTGCCGGGCGGCAAGCGGTCGGCGGGGATCTCGACCGGCTCGAACTCCACGGCGTCGGCGCTGGCGAAGGTCAAGGTCTCGGCGACGTTGCGCTCTTCGACGAGACGGGCCACGGCCGCGCCCTTGGAGCCGTACACGCGGATCTCCACGCCGGGGTAGTTGCCGACCGCGACGTAGGAGGTCTGCAGCATGCCTTGCGCCCCGCTGGCGTACTCGGTGAGCGCCACGGTGCCGTCGTCGATCGGCAGCCGCACCTTCCCCTCGTAGCCGCGTGCGAGGCGTTCGGGCACGTACGTGCTCATCGTGCCCACCACGGCGCTCATCTCACCGGCGCACCAGCGCAGGAGGTCGACGAGGTGCGAGCCGTAACCGACGATCGACGAGGGGATCATCTGCGTCGAGCCTTCGAGGCCGGGGCTCACCTGCCGCAGTGGGAACTCCGGATCGAGGAACTGCGAGTTCTGCTCGAGACCGTGGACGTGGAAGATCTCGCCCAACCGACCCTCTCGGATCCACTCCTGCAGCATCCGGATGGCGGGGGAGTAGCGGAAGGTGAAGCCGAGCTTCGTCCGCACGCCCTTCTCCTCGGCCGCGCGGTAGGCGCGGAAGGCGGCCTCGGCGGTGCGCGCGAGCGGCTTCTCCGACAGGACGTGACGGCCCGCGGCGATGGCGCGCAGGCTCAGGTCGAGGTGCGTGTCGGTGGGCGTGCACACGTCCACCATCTCCACGTCCGGATGCCCGATGAGGTCGTCGGGGTCGGAGAAGACGTGGGGGATGCCGAACTTGTCGGCGAGGGCCTGGGCCCGTTCGGGGACGACGTCGCAGATCGCGACGAGGTTCACCCGGTCGCTGCGCGGCGTAGCCGGGCAGGTGCGCCTTCTCGGCCCAGTCGTGGGCACCGATGACGCCGACGCCGAGCTTGCGGTCGCTCATGGGAGCTCCTTGCCGATCTCGCGGACGTAGGCTTCGAGTTCGTCGTAGTTGTGCACGCCCAGCTCGCGTTTGCCTTCCTCGATCTCGTAGATCATCTCGCACATGCGTTTGGTTGAGACGGGCGTCGGCGCCCACGCGTTCGCCGTAGTCGATCAGCTTGCCGTTCGACGCGCGCACCTCGGAGGGGCGGTTCCGGTAGACGATGTCCCACCAGATGCCCGGAACCCTTCTTCTTGAAGTCGTGGCCCGCCTTCTTGTCCTGGTCCTTCTTCAGCAGCCAGATGGCGTGGTTGACGTTCGCCAGCAGCTTCTGCGTGTCCTCGGGCGTCTGCGGCCTGTAGTTCGCCGGATCGAAGAAGTCGAACGCCTCGACCTCGATGCCGTTCGCTTCGGCGATCTCGAGCGCCTCGCGCACGATCGCGCCCGAGACGCGCGCGTAGCGCTCGACGCCGAGGGTCTCGCGGACGGGCGCGTTGGCGAGCGCGGAGAACACCACCTGGGCCGAGTAGACTTCCTTGGCCCAGACCTGACCCCAGATGTTCGACGAGAGCTGGACCTCGGTCAGCGCCTCGAGCATGCCCTTGAGCTCGAGCAGGCGCGGCGTCGTCTCGCCGGTCATCTCACCCAGCTGGATCGGGCCCTCGTGGACGAACTCGATCCGGCCGGGGTCGACGAGCGCACCGCCGTAGTTGGGGATCGAGCCCATCACCCGCTCGGCACCGCCGAGGCCGGCTTCCTCGAGCAGCTCGACGATGCGCGGCTCGTTGAAGCCGTTCTGGTAGGAGACGACGAAGCCGTCGGGGCGCCAGCAGCGGCAGCACGAGACGCACCGCGTCCTCGGTGTGCTGCGACTTCGTGGCGATGAGGACGGCGTCGAGCGGGCCCGTCAGGGCGTCGGGCGTGGTGGCGCGTACGGGGACCGTCAGGTCGCCGCGCACGCCGTCGATGATCACGCCGTCGGCGTTCAAGGCGTCGACGTGCTCGGCCCAGCGGTCCACGAGCAGGACGTCGTGTCCGGCGCGGGTCATGTAGGCACCGGCGAGACCGCCGATGGCGCCGGCACCGATGATGGTGATCTTCATGCTTCTCCTCCTGGGCGTGCGACGACGTAGGTCATGGCGCCCCCTTCGAGCACGCCGACGTGGGGGCGCAACAGCAGCAGCGCCGTCTCCGGGAACGGCGCGGTGAACGTGTGGATCGGGGCCAAGGTGGCGAAGTCCAGCAGCCGCCCCAGCTCGGTCCCTTGCGGCACGATCGTGCCGACGGCGTCCTCGCGCACGATCGGTTCGAACAGGCCGCCGGTGGGCGGACGCAGGACGGTCGACGGACCTACGGGGCGCGGCGCCTCCGGGGCGTCGCCGGCGGCGCTGGCGTCCAGAGCGCCGACGTGGGCCAGGATGCGACGCACGCCCGAGCCGATGCGCTCGGCCCAGACGAGCTCGTCGCGGCTGCGCCCGCCCATCTCGATCGCGACGGCCTTGGCGCCCGCAGCCCGGGCGAACTGGGTCAACGTCCCGACCTTGTCCGGCGCGTCGACCACGAACGGGGCGCCCGCCAACGCAGCCAGCGTCTCGCTGCCCTCGAAGCGGAAGACGAAGGCGTTGACGCACCAGCTGCCACCGCCGTGGAGGTCGACCACGGCGTCCGCGCCCTCGAGCAAACCGGCGAGCGCGTGCGCCAGACGTTCGGTGTGCGAACCCTCGGCGTCCCCAGGGAACGACCGGTTGAGGTCGAGGACGTCGAGGGGCGCGTTGCGCCGGTCGGCCTGCGCGGCCAACGGGTTGGCGGCGAGGACGACGCTCAGTCGCCCACGCAGCTCGCTCACGGGTCGGGACAGCGCGAAGCGGAGCGCGAGCGCCCCCCAAGGACCTTCGTCGCCGTGCGCGCCGGCGGTCAGCACCACGTGCGGCCCGCCCGTGCCGACCTCGCCGACGCGGACCGACAGCGTGCCGTAGGCCGCCTCGCCGGCGACGTCGAGCGGGCGCCAAGTCAGCGCGTCGAAGACGCTCGGCGCGGACGGATCGACCGCGCTCATCGGGTCGGTCGCGGTTCGGCGACCACGAACAAGATGGCGCCCGCGGCGACGACGCACGTGTGCGGTCGAAGCAGCATGAGCGCGGTCCGTTCGAACGGCGCCGCGATCACCTCGCGGACCGCGAGGGTGCCCAGGTCGAGCACGCGCCCGAGCTCCACGCCCGCGTCCACGACCGTGCCCACCGCGGTTTCCCCGACGGTGGGGACGAAGATCCCCGCTTGATCGGCGCGCAACGCGGCCGTGCCGCCGACGGCCATGCCCGGTGCCGGCATGGGGAGCGGGGTGTCGGCGGCGAGGACCCCCTCGTGTTCGAGCGCGGTCTCGATACCGACCCGGATCCGTTCGCGCCAGGCGTTCTCGGTCTCGCCGCGGCCGCCCACCTCGACGTTCACGACCTTCGCGCCCTGGCTGCGCGCGTACGTCGTCAAACCGCCGGGTTTGTTCGGCGCGGTGGTGACGAACGGCGCCCCGAACGCTTGGGCGATCGCTTCGCTGCCCTCGAACACCTTCGTGAAGGCGTTCATGCACCAGCTGCCGCCGCCGTGGAGGTCCAGCACCACGTCGCAGTCGGCCACGAGGGGAGCGAGGGCAGCGGCGATCCGTTCCGAGTGCGACCCTCCGGCGTTGCCGGGGAAGCAACCATCGAGGTCGACGCAGTTCGGGGCGTCCACGGGGGCGTTGCGCGCATCGGCGGCCGCCGCGAGCGGGTTGGCGGTGAACACCACGCGGAGCCTGCCCTGGAGCTGCTCCAGCGGCCGCTGCAGCGCATCCTGGATCGCCAGTGCGGACCATGGCCCTTCGTCCCCGTGCGTCCCGGCGATGAGCAGGGCCAGTGGGCCGCTGTCGCCGACGTCGGCCCAGTGCAGTCCCAGGTCGGGCGACGCGGGCGTGCCGGCGAGCGGGAGGCGGTGCCATCGGAGGGCGTCGTACAGGGTGGTCATGGGGGCCTCGCTTCCTCGGTGTCGCGGGGGACCCGCTAGGCACCGTAATGCGGTTTCAGTCTATGCCGGCATGCCTTGCCGTATGCAAGTACACGCTCGCACGTGCGTGGGCATCGTGGCTCCGAGCTGGATGATAACCGTTCCAACACGCGCTCTGGAGAGACGTCGCGCGTCGCAGGACACCCCCTTGCGGAGCCCTCCGCCCGCCTTGACAACATCGCGAGGTCCGCATAAAGTCTCCGCAATCCTCTTTCGGTATTTTCGGACGCGGAGGTGAGGAGAGGCACGCCCCTCCAGCATCGGCCAGCCGGCCACCCCGATCCCGTGGATCGGCACGTCTCGACACCAAGGAGATCCTCATGCATCGACGCCTCGGCCTCGCTCTCACCCTCGCAGCCGTGCTCGGCTTCAGCGCTGCGACGCTCGCCCAGACCGTTCGGTACGGGATGGGGGGCAACTTCGATCAGGTCGACCCGAACATCACGACGTTCACGCGCGTGGCCCGCATCACCATCCACGTCGTGGAGCCCTTGGTGTGGCAACCGTCGGCCGGCGTCTTCGAGCCCGGCTTGGCGACGTCCTGGTCCGTCAACGACGACGCGACCGAGTACACGTTCCAGCTGCGTGACGACGTGACCTTCCACGACGGCACCCCGTTCGACGCCGAGGCGGTCAAGTTCACGTTCGACCGCATCGTCGATCCGGAGATGAAGTCCCAGACCGCCGTCAGCCTCCTCGGCCCGTACGCCCGCACCGAGATCCTGGGCGAGCACGAGGTCAAGATCGTCTTCAGCACGCCGTACGCGCCGTTCCTCGACAGCGCCTCGAGCCCGTCGCTGGGCATCATCTCGCCCTCGGCGTACGCCGAGGCCGGTGAAGAGGCTTGGGGCATGGACGTGCTCGTGGGCACGGGTCCGTTCCGTTTCGTGTCCTATACCCCCGACCGCGAGGTCATCCTCGAGCGGTACGACGATTACGCCTGGGCGCCGGCCTTCATGGGTGTCGAGGGTGCTGCGCAGATCGAGCGGCTCGAGTACGTGATCGTGCCCGAACCGTCGACCCGCACCGCCTCGCTCGAGACGGGCGAGGTCGACTTCATCGAAGAGGTGTCGCCGATCGACTTCGACTTCCTCGCGCAGCAAGACGCGTTCGCGACCGAGGCCCTGCCGCAATCCGGCTCTGGCTGGTCGCTCATGATGAACCAGCAGACCGCACCCACCGACGAACTCGCGGTTCGGCGCGCGGTCCAGCTCGCCTCCGATGGCGAAGGCATGACGCTCGCGATCTGGAACGGCATCGGTGTCGCGGCCTGTGGTCCCATCTCGGCGGTCACGTTCGGCTTCGACCCGAGCGTGTGCGAGACGTACACCTACGACCCGGACGCGGCGCGCGCCGTGCTCGAGGAGGCCGGTTGGGTCGACAGCGACGGCGACGGCATCCGCGAGCGCGACGGCACCCGCCTGGTGCTCGGCCACTACTACCGCGCCGAAGACGCGCAAAGCCAAGCGATGGCCGACTACATGAAGGCCGACCTGGCACTGGTGGGCATCGAGGTCGAGCTCAACGGTCTGAGCCGCAGCGGCTACTTCGACGCGGTGCGCGCCGGTCAGCACAACACGCAGAACTGGTGGGACCCCTTCGCCGACCCGAGCGGCATGCGGATCCTGTTCCACAGCGACAACGCCGGCGGTGGCACCAACCGCAACAACTACATCGATCCCGAGATGGACGACCTGCTGGCCGCAAGCGGCCGGCACGGCCGACACCGAGCGCCGCGAGGCCCTGTACGCGCAGATCCAGGCCAAGGTCAAGGACGAAGCGATCATGGTCTTCTACAACGATCCAGCGACCCTGTACGCGTACGACACGTCGCTCGAAGGGGTCGAGTTCTTCGGGGCGGGGCAGTACCCGTACTTCTACACGGCCCACGTCGCGCCGTAACGCCGTCCACGTAGGCTCGGTGCCGACCGCGGTTCGCCGCGGTCGGCACCGGCACGTCCGAAGGGCAGGTCGTGTTCCAGTTCATCCTCAGACGTATCTTCGCTGCCGTTCCCACGATCTTCCTCATCACGGTCTTGGCGTTCTCGATGCTCCATCTGGTGCCCGGCGACCCGGCCGAGATCTTCCTCGGCGAGAACCGGAGCACGCCCGAGCTGCTCGCGCAAGTGCGCGCCGACATGGGCCTGGATCGCCCCTTGCACGTGCAGTACCTGAGCTTCGTGACCGACGCCCTGCAGGGCGACCTGGGCAACTCGCTCAACAACGGTCGATCGATCGTGCGCGAGGTCGGCGAGCGTTTCCCCGCGACCATCGAGCTCACCCTTGCGGCGCTCGCGATCGCGATCGTGCTGGGCGTCGGGTTGGGCATCGTATCGGCCCTGAACCACAACACCTGGATCGACAGCGCAGCGATGGTGTTCGCGCTCGTCGGCGTCTCGATGCCCGTGTTCTGGTCCTCGTTGCTGCTCATCTTCGTGTTCTCCGTGCGGCTCCAGTGGTTCCCGGCCATCGGCGAGGGTGGGCTCGAACGCCTCGTTCTGCCCGCGTTCGCCCTCGGCATGCTCTCCTCGGCCACCCTGGCGCGTCTCGTGCGCAGCAGCATGCTCGAGGTGCTGGGCCAGGACTACATCCGGACGGCGGTGGCCAAGGGCGTCCGGCCCAGGACCGTCACGTTCCGGCACGCGCTGAAGAACGCGCTCATCCCGACGATCACCGTGATCGGGATCCAGTTCGGCCAGCTCCTGTCGGGCACGGTGATCACCGAGACGATCTTCGCGCGCATCGGGATCGGTCGCTACTACGTCGAGTCGCTCCTGAACAAGGACTTCCCCGTCGTCCAGGCGCTGACGTTGATGATCGCGGTCCTCTACGTGGTCATCAACCTGCTGGTCGACATCTCGTACTCCTACATCGACCCGAGGATCCGCTATGAGTGACGCGTCTTCGAGCGTTCCCCACGGCCCCGCCAGTCCGCGCGCCGCCGCCGGCCGGTCGCTGTGGCGGCTGTCGCTGCAGCGGCTCGTGCGCAACCCGGGCGCGGTGACCGGTCTGGTGGTCCTCGTCCTCCTGGTCGTCGCCGCGATCGCGGCCCCGGTGGTGACCGTCTACGACCCCCTGGCCCTGGCGCCGCGCGAGCGTCTTCTCCCGCCGAGTGGCGAGCACTGGTTCGGCACGGACTCGTTCGGCCGCGACGTGTACACGCGCGTCGTCTACGGGGGCCGGGTCTCGCTGCAGATCGGCTTCCTGGCGGTGGCCATCTCGAGCCTCCTCGGCGTGACCGTCGGATTGATCTCCGGCTACTTCGGGGGCTCGGTCGACAACGTGTTGATGCGTCTGGTGGACGTGATGATGGCGTTCCCCGGCCTGCTCCTCGCCCTGGCCGTCGTCGCGATCCTGGGCCCCAACCTGGTGAACGCCATGATCGCGGTCGGCGTGTCAGCCGCACCGTCGTACGCCCGTGTCACCCGGGGGGCCGTGCTCCAGGCCAAGGAGATGGCCTTCGTCGAGGCCGCGCGCCAGAGCGGCGCCAGGGCGTGGCGGATCATCTTGCTGCACGTCTACCCGAACGTGCTCGGCCCCATCGTCGTCATCGCGACGCTGGGCGTTGCCAACGCGATCATCGCGGGCGCGGCGCTTTCGTTCCTCGGCCTCGGCGCCGAGCCCTCCACGCCGGAGTGGGGGCTGATGTTGTCGTCCGGGCGCAACTACCTGCGGCACGCCTGGTGGATCACGACGTTCCCGGGGCTGGCGATCATGGTCACCGTCTTGTCGATCAACCTGATCGGCGACGGGCTCCGCGACGCACTCGACCCGCGCATGAGCGCGTAGGAGGACGGCATGGACTTGACGGACAAGGTGGCCCTCGTGACCGGAGCCGGTCGTGGCCTGGGATGGGGCATCGCGGTCGCGCTGGCGGACGCCGGCGCCCGCGTGTGCGTGACCGACATCGACGAGGCCGGCGTGGGCCGCGCCGTCCACGACATCGAGACGCGCGGCGGGACCGCCCGCGGGGCCGTCCTCGACGTGGCGGAACGCGCGCGCTTCGAGGAGGTCGTGCAGGCGACCCTCTCGGCCTGGGGCCGGCTCGACGTGTTCGTGCACAGCGCCATCTTCATGCCGCTGGCGCGCTTCGAAGACGTCTCGGACGCGAG
>CAVSJH010000020.1:0-13048 GCA_963728245.1 uncultured Trueperaceae bacterium | reverse complement strand
ACCGCATCGTACCGAGGGCGTCTCCCAACCCGATGTGTACGACTTCATCTCTCGGACCGGGCCGCCGGGACGCCAGGGAGCGGGCCCGTCCCAGACGCCCGTGGTGACCCTCGGTGACCTGTCCGGCCGCGCTTCGGATACCATCGTCCATGACCCGATCACGTTGGAGACAGCTCATCCTCGCCGGCTGGCTCGCGGCCAGCGGGCTCCCCGTCCTCGCTGCGTCCTGGCTCGATCTGGACGTCTCGACCGAACGAGGCGATTCATGGTCGGTGCGCGAGCCGACGGCGCGCATCGAGCTCGAAGGGGACGGCAGCCACCTCCTGACGCTCGTGGCCCGTCCCGACGTCGAGGGCGTCGCCAGCCTGGTGTTCACCGTCGACGGCCTCCGCCGTGCCACCGTCGACCTCGGCGAGCCCGAGCCACGCGAGGTCGACGCGGCCATCCAACGTTCGGAGGACGACGCCGAGGAGTTCATCGCGGCCTCGACCTCGGACGCCGCCCGCTGGCCCGCCGGCTTCACCTACCTCACGAGCTCGGACCTGGAACTAGGAGCCGACCCGTCCCACGGCCCTCAACTCGTGGCCGTCCGGTTCCCCGGGCTCGACGTCGCCTCGGCCGCCACGGTGACGGCGGCCGAGGTTCGCTTCACCGGGCAGGACAACAGCTCCGGGCCGCTGACCCTGCGCGTTCGCGGCGTGGCGACGCCGCCTCCGATCGTTCTGCTGGAGGACGCCGAGGGCACCGGTTCCGGGCTGCTGTCCGGCTCGCCGCGGACGGCGTCCTCGGTCACGTGGGAGCTCACGGACGGTTGGCGTGAGGGCGACGTAGCGGTCACGCCGGACCTGGCGGAGGTCGTCCAGGAGGTGCTCGACGGGGCGGGTGGCGCGGAGGTCGACCTGACCTTGGTGTTCGAACCCGTCGAGGGCGCCGGCTTCCGACGCGCCCACGCCTTCGACGGACGAGGCGACCCTGCCAGCCTCCACCTGTCGGTGGTCGAGCCGGCGGCCTCGGGTCCGGTCGTGCTGCAGGTGCCCGCGGGAGCGTCGAACGTGTCGGTCACCGGCTACGCGGAACCCGGGGGGCGTGGCGCTGTGGTCGGGACGGTCGACCTCGAGATCGCAGCGGTGGCGCAGCCTGAGGCGACCGCGGCGGGCTCCGAGGACGGCGCCGCGAACGGCCCCGCGGACGCCCCCGCCGAGGAACCCGCTGCCGCCGAGCCTGTGGTCGAGCCCGACGTGGCTCCCGAGACCGAGGTCCCGGCAGCGCCCACCGCCGAACCGGCGCCGGAGCCCGAACCGCAGCCCGCGCCGGAACCTGCGCCAGCGGCCGAACCAGCGCCGGAACCAGCGCCCGAACCAGCGCCCGAAGCAGCGCCCCAGCCAGCGCCCGAACCGGCCACGCCCGAACCGGCACCCGAACCGGCACCCGAGGCCACCGAGACGGTCACGCCACCCGAGCTCAGGCTCGTGGAACTGGCCGCCCGCGCCGACGGCGCGAGCCTCGTGACCGTCGTGTTGACGCGGACGACCGAGGCGCCCGTCCGACCCCTGCTCGTGAGCGGCACGTGCGACGACCGCGGCGACGCGATCCTGGGGCTTCAGCCCATCCGCGTCGGGGAGGCCGGGAGCAGCACGACGATCCGCGTCTCGGCGACCGCGCTCCGGCTCGGAGGCTTCGTGGTGGTGCTGGACGGGTCCCCCGACGCCTGTCTAGGGTTCAAGGACTAGCCCGCACGAGGAAGCGCGAAACGCCGGGCACCGCAAACGCGGTGCCCGGCGTTCGTTCGCTTCGGTGCGTCCGTCGCTCAGACGTCGGGCAGCGGCGCCGGACGGGCGATCTCCTTGTCCCGGCGCGCCGGAACCGGCCCCTTCTTCGTCTCGGAACCGTAGCCGGCGCCGTAGGCGAAGCGCTTGCGCGAGGTCGCCACTTGGTTCGGCACGACCCCCAACAGCTGCGATCCGACCCCGCGCAGCATCTGGGCAGCGGCGACCGCGCTGGGCCGATCCGTCCGGTTCGGGTCGACCACCAGCACCGTGCCCGTGCACAGCGGCGCGATGATCAGCGGATCGGCGACGGCCAGCACCGGCGCGGTGTCGATGACGACCACGTCGTAGTGCGCCCAGCGCTCGAGCAGCCGCCAGAACCCGCGACCGAGCGCCTCCGGCGCGTCCTCGGTGCGGTCGAACTGCGGCACGAGGTCGAGCACGCCCTCGCCCACCATCTTGATGCGCAACACCCGGTGCCGGCCCTCGGGATCCTGGAGCCAACCGCGCAGAGGCGTCACGTCGCCCGTCGATCCCATCACCTGGTAGTGCTCGAGCAACGACGGCGACCTCAGGTCGGCGTCCACGAGGAGCGTTCGATAGCCGTAGCGCACGAAACCCTCGGCCAGGTGCAAGGCGACGGTGGTCTTGCCTTCGGCGTCCTGCGCGCTCGTCACCATGAACACCCGCGGGTGGGCCTCGGCGGTGGCGAACAGCAGCTTCGCGCGCAGGTAGCTCGAGGCCTCGCGCAGGCGGCCTTCGTTCCGACCGCGTGCGACGGGGAACTCGGCGATCACCGGTGCACCCGTCGCGGCCGCGATGTCGTCGGCGCTCCGCATGCGCGTGTCGAAGGCCGCCCGGAGCAGGAGGACCACGTACGTCAGAGCGATCGCCAACAGGGCCGCGATGATGGCGTTCATCGCGGGACGTGGCGCCACCTGGCGCACGGTCGTCTCCGCGGTCTGCATCATGCTGACGAGCCCCTCGGCGGAGGCGATGAGCGCGCGCGCGTAGGCGAGCTGTTGCTGCTGTTCCGCCCGCAGCCGGACGAGCCCGTCGACCTGCGTCTGCGAGGCGGCGTCCCCGATCACCTGCAGCGAGCGGACCTGCTCGCTCAGGGCCTCGATCTGCTGCTCGAGCGTGGCGATCACCCGCGTCATCGTGTCGCTCGCACGGGCACGATCCCAGGTCACCAAGGCCATCGCGACGGCGTTCGCACGTCGCACGGAGACCTCGGGCGTCGGCGCTCGGGCATCGATCCTGAGCAAGCTCGAGTCCCGCACCCCGGCGTCGACGGTACTCCCGACACTGCGGCGCAGAGCACGGATCTCGCCGGCGTTCGGCGCCTCGACGCCCATCAGCTGCAAGGCGTCGACGAGCACACGATCGCTCGTGGCCGCCACCTGGTAGGCACCGAGGTCGATGGGTGGCGCCGTCACCGGCGTCAGCCCGAGCTGTGTGAAGCCCGCGGTGCCGCGCACCACGAGCAGCGTCGCCTCGGCCCGGTACACCGGATCCTGCCGCTGCCCGAGGAAGAAGGTCACGCCGCCGGCCAGCACGGCCAGGATGCCGGCGACGACGGCGCCGCGCAGCACGAAGCCCACCAGATCGCGGAGGCTCACGGAGATCTCGTTGCGCTCTTCGTTCACGGTTGCACCTGGTTCACGTCGCGATTCTCCTCCATGGCCCGTGGGCCGCGGTGGTGATCATCCCACATGGCACGCTGCCGCCCGAGCTGCACGGCGGGCGCCCGAAACGTCGGAGACCGGCGTCAGGAGCCCGTCACGACGTTCGCGAGCAACGGAACCTGGTCGACGTCGTCCCAGATGCACCAGGGCGCCTTGCCCGAGTTCCACTGCTCCTCGAGCATGGTCTTCTCCTTGAAGGTATCCATGCACGACCAGAAGCCCGGATGGCGGTACCCCATCAGCTGCCCGTCCTTGGCGAGCCCTTCCATCGGGCCCCGCTCCCACGGGTCCTCGTCGCCCCGCACGTACTCGGTCACGCTCGGATCGAGCAAGAAGAAGCCGCCGTTGATCCAGCTCTCGCCGATATCGTGTCTTCTCGTGGAAGCTCGTGACGGCGTTGCCCCGGAACGCGATGTTGCCGAAACGCGACGGGGGACGCACGGTCGTGACCGTGGCGAGCTTGCCGTGGTCACGATGGAACGCGGTCAAGGCCTTGAGGTCGACGTCGGCCACGCCATCGCCGTAGGTGAACAGGAACGGCTCGTCACCGAGCCATGGGCGAAACGACGCAGACGGCCACCGGTTTGCGTGTAGAGGCCGGTGTCCACGAGATGGACGATCCAATCCGGCTGGTTCGCGGCGTGCACGGTCGTCGAGCCGGTGGACAGGTCCACGGTGATGTCGTTGTTCAACGCGTAGAAATCGAGGAAGTACTGCTTGATCACGTCGCCCCGATAGCCGAGGGCGATGACGAACTCCTTGATCCCGTTGGCGTCCAAGATCTTCATGATGTGCCACAGCATCGGCTTGCCACCGATGGTGACCATGGGCTTCGGTTTGTCGACCGTCTCTTCCGAGAGTCGCGTGCCGAACCCTCCGGCCAAGATGACGGCTTTCAACGTCCGTACCTCCCAGTACGAGGCGCTGAGTGCGGCACTCGCATGCTCCACCTACCATAGATTGCCGAGCCGCCCGGAGCGCGCGAAGAACGCACGCTCGGGGCCACACCGAGGACCGGATGCGGTGCGGGCGACCATTGGGTTGCGGCAGCGTGCGCGGCTCGCCGTCGCACCCGGGTCGCCACGTCCAGCAAGCTCATGCCGTCACGATCGGAACTTCGGTGCCGGCCGCGACGGCGGACTCCGGTGGCGCGAGGGGTTCGATCCGGCCGGAGCGCACGCCGTCCCGGATCTCGCGCGCACCTCCAGCCAGCGACGGGCCAAGCGCGCGTCCCACGCCGGCGAGAACGCGTACCTGCTGCCCCGGCCCGGGCGTCAATTCACCGACGACCGCACCGCGGGAGGTGGCGTACAGATCGACGCGAATGAACGGGTAGCACAGCCTGGCCGACACCTCCTCAGCGATCGCCACCATCCGGGTCCGATGATCGGGGCGGCCGGCGGCGCATGGTTGTCGACTTCTTCGAACACCTTCGACCGGATCCCAATCCCGCGTGTACCAGTTCCATCGCTTCCACGGCCTGCGCGGAAGCTTCCAGATCTGCAAGATCAGTTCGGTGCGGCCACCGAAGCAGTAGAACTTGAAGTCGTCGACGGGCGCCAGTGCGCCGTTCGGCGGCACCAACAGCTCTTCTACGATCCAGTCGTCGGCGCGTCCCATCTCCGCGACGGAGCGGACGCCAGCTCTCGCTTCAGCCGTTTCAACGTGAAGCGTCCGATCGAGTCGCAGGTCCCGGAAGCGCTGCCCTTCGCGCACGAGAGATCGACACCCGATGGAGCTCCGCGACGAGTTGGGTTTGATCACGAACCGCTCCAGACCGACCTGCTCGACGAGGTCCAGCGCCTCGTCGAGGGTCACGCGGCGGCGTACCGCTCCGCGACCGGAAGACCGAGTCGCAGGATCATCTGGCGTTGGCTCGCTTGTCGAACAGATCGTAATGGTACTGGGCGGCGCCTCCGGAAGCGTCTCGAACAGCCAGGCCTTGCGATCCGAGATGAGATCGCCGAAACGCGGCGTGGTCACGGCGTACGCACCGCCGCCGGGCTTCGTGTTGCGTGACGGCGCGCCGTGGTGCCCGCGCAGCCCCCGCACCCCGCGGGCAAATCGACGGAATGGGGCCCATTTCAACCCGGTCCCTCCGGCCCGATCACGAGATGAGGGACACCCCACCCGCTCTGCTACCACCTGGTCGCGAACTGGAGTCAACCGCCGTCACGCACCGCGGACACGAGGTTCTCCTCATAGGTCAACGGCTTGATCCGGCCCGAGCGGATCCCCTGCTCCAGGTCACGTGCAACCTCGAGCCAGCGCTTCGTCAGCCGCTCGTCCCACTCCGGCACGAAGTTGTGCCGCCCTCCTGGCCCCGGCGTGAACTCGCCGAGGACGACGCCCTGGGGGGTGTCGTAGAGATCGACTCGAATGAAGGGATAGGACAGTCGGGACGAGACCATCTCGGCGGCCTCGACGAGCCGCCGACCGTGCACCGGCGCGCGCGGCACACCGTCGTTTGGCCCCCGGACGGAAGGCTGGACGGGTTCCCAATCTCGCGAGTACCAGTTCCTCGACTTCTTCTGAGGACGAGGGCGACGCCACGCGTGGTAGATCAACTCGACACGACCTCCGATGCAGTAGAGCTTGTAGTCGTCGAGAGGGGCGATCGAACCGTCGACCGGCGTCAGCAGTTGCTCGACGATCCACTCGTCCTGAGGCCCGAGTTCCTTCGTCTCGCGCCGAAGGGCGCGCTCGATGTGGTCGAGCGTGTGTCGCGACCCACTCCGCAGATCCCTGTAGCCGCTCCCGTCTCGGACGAGCGATCGGAAGCCGATGGCACTGCGTGACAGGTTGGGCTTGAGAACGAACATCGGAAGGTGCTCTCGACGAACGAAGTCGATCGCTTCATGCAGTGGCACGCCCGTGAGGTAGACCTCGGCGGTCGCCAAACCGAGCCGCGCGGCGAGGCGACGCTGACTCTCCTTGGTGAAGATGTCGTAGTGGTATTCGGCAGCGTGACGAGGGAGGTTGTCGAAGAGCCACTGCTTGCGCGAGGTCACGAGGTCGCCGAACGTCAGCACCCCGGGCGGCGTCTGGCGCCTAGGGCCGTACCGTCCGCGCGTCCTCCTTCGCGACGAGCGCCACCAGGAACGCCACCTCTTGGGAACGATCCATCGCAACCGCCGCATAGAATCGATCGTAGCTAGCCGCGTGATGACGCGGCGATGAACTATCCGACGCCATGATCACCGTGACGACAGCGCGGGGGTCAGTCCTCGACCGGGTCCAGCTCGAAGAAGGATTCGAGGCGCTGGAGCGTGGCGGCCTCGGCGACGGCGCCGAACGCCGGCATCGGCAGACACGCACCCGTCACCGGCATCGGGTTGGTGCACGAGGCCGAGCGCACCACATCGGGCACGAACGCTGCCACCGACGTCGGCACGGACGGCGGCATGTAGCGCACGTCGACCGCGCCGGCCACGCTCTCGCCGAGCGAGATCAGGATGACCTTCGGGTCGTCCGGGTGCCGGACGATGGTGTCGATGGGCACCCGTGCACCGTCGGCGAACACCGAGAAGTAGCCGGCGTAGGCCGCGGCGGTCTCCGTCTCCGGCTCGGTGACGGCGCGGTCGGCGTGCACCCGCACGGTGAGGTTCGAAGCCTTGTCGACACGGACCAGGCGTGGTCCCGAGCCGTCGACCGCGTCGTCCCACAGATGCTCGCGGATCGCCAACGAGACCCGCCGACCGAGTTCCACCTGGCCCCGCCGCCGAGAGGTGCCGGCCGTCGGCCATCGGCAGGTCGTGTGTGACGACCAGGTGCGTCCCTGCGCGCGTGAGGGGCGACATCGAACCGGTCGTGTTGGGGAGCCGCGCCCCCTCCGCCATCCGTCGCTGCTGCTCTCGGACGATCTGGTAGAGCAGGTTGCGCGAGACCTCGTCGGACCCGTCCACCTTGCCGCGACGGGCCAGCTGTACGAGGATGATCGGCGCATCGAGCGCACTGACGAAACCGTCGAGGAGGTCGTCGGTCTTGTCGGCGTAGTCGCTGGCAAGCGACGACGTGGAGGTGTCGGTCTCGCCCTGGAACCAGACCACGGCACCGTACGGATCGCCGTCGAAGACCCGATCCAACGGTGCGTCCCGATCCGAACCCGCCAGTCGGGCGCGCACGACCGCGCTGCCGAACAACGTGTCCCGGTCCTCGGTGCCGAGCCCCTGCAACCACTGCGCGAGCGAACTCCCGCCCTTCGCGGCCGGGATCAGGTAGACCGTGTCGTCGGTGACCGCCGTGAGTTCGTTGCCGAGGCTCACCCCGAACGAGACACCGGAGTTGTTGTCGGAGAACACGTCGCACCCCGTGCTGGGATCCATGCTCACCGTGTCCTCTTGGTCCACGCAATCGTCGAGCGGCTCCGACGCCGCTTTCCAGACGCCATCGTTGCCGAGCATCATGACGCCGTCGGCGGCGTCGATGAACGCCCGCGCCTCGACGGGATCGGCGATGTTCACACCCTGGGCGTTGCTCTGGCCCACGACCAGGACGCTGAAGACGCGGTCGTCGGGCGGCGGCGGCTCGACGTCCTCGACCGTCACCGTGACCGTGCGGCTCACGTCGCCCGTCTCGTTCGTGGCCGTCAGGTGGTAGGTCGTCGTCGCGGTGGGCGTCACGACCCGGGAACCGGCGGCCGCCACGTCGATGCCCAGCGGCTCCAAGCGCACGGTGTTGGCACCGACCGACGACCAGGACAGCGTAGACGAGGCGCCTGACGCCACGGTACGGGGTGAAGCCGCGAAGCTCGTGATCAGAGGCAAGGGCGGCGGCAGCTCGACGGTCACCGTGACGGAGCGGGTCACCGCCCCCGCCTCGTTCGAGGCGGTCAGCTGGTACGTCGTCGTCCCCGTCGGCGTCACCACGAACGACGATGCCCCCGTCACGACCTCCCCGGGCGGGTCGAGCCGCAGCTCGTCCGCCCCACGCACCGACCACGACAACGTGGCCGAGGACCCGGCGATGATCGTGCCAGGCGACACGGTCAGGACGTCGATGACGGGCAAAGGCGGCGGCGGCGGCTCGTCCTCGACCGTCACCGTGACGGCGCGGCTCACGGCCCCCGCCTCGTTCGAGGCGATGAGCTGATAGCTCGTCGTGGTCGCCGGCGTCACGCTGCGCGACGACGAAGCCGCGACGGCGACGCCCAAGGGTTCGAGCCGCACCGCGTCGGCACCCGTCACGGTCCAGGAGAGGGTCGACGCCGAGCCGGCCGTGACGGTACCGGGCGAGGCGGTCAAGCGCTCGATGGCCGGCAGCGGCACCGGCTCGACGACCACCTCGGTCGCCCGGGCGGTCGTGCCCGAGTCGTTCTCGGCGATGAGGGTATACGTCGTCGTGGCCGTCGGCGCGACCGCGATCGACGACCGTCCGGACACGTCGAGGTCGCCTGGGCGAAGCCGCAGTGTCTCTGCGCCGGTCACGCTCCATGCCAGCGTGACCGAGCTCCCAGCCGTCGACGTCTGCGGACTCGCCGAGAACGCCTCGATGGCGGGCGCTTCGGCAGCAGGCGCCGGGTCGGTCTGGAGGCAACCCGCGAGCAGCAGGACGATGGAGACGAACCATGCAGCACGCGCCCGACGGCGGGCATGGGGCCCACCGTCCGTTCGGTCTCGATGCCGTTCTCGATCTCGCATGCGTGCTCCAAACGACGTCCCTGCCGCACGCATCTCCCGATGGCGCGCCAGAGAACCGTTCAGAGGAATATGACACGCGTCCCGATGGCCGCCGTCGCTCGCGTCACGTCGCGCCGTCTCACCCGGCGTCGTCCTGCCGACGACCTATCGGTCCGAGGCCTCAGTCGGCGGGATCGGTGTCGAAGAAGAACTCGAGACGCTGCAGCGTCGCCGCCTCGGCCGAGGCGCCGAAGGCCGGCAGAGGGAGGCACTCCATCGCCGTGGTGGGCCGCGGCTCGGAGCAGGACGCCGCACGAACCACATCGGTCACGAAGCCCGCGATGCGGCCCGGAGGCGGCATGTAACGCACCACCGCATTCGGCCCGGGCTCCGCCAGGACGATCCGGATCACGCTCGGTGCGCCAGACTTGAGCGACACCGACTGTATCGGTACGGCGATCCCGCCTGAAAAGACCGCGAAGTAGCCGTCGTACGCGCCGGGGCCCGGGGAGGCAGGTGGGCTCAACGGCATGCTCGTCTCCACCTCGATCACGGTGTTGCCCGGGAGTTGGGCCACCCCCAGGAGGCGAGGCCCGGTGCCATCGACCTCCTCGCCCCACAGGTGCTCACGGATCGCGAGGGCGATACGGCGGCCCAACTCCTCCTGCCCCGACGCCGACAGATGGCGTCCGTCGCCATCCGCCATCGGAAGGTCATGGGTCACCACCAGGAACGTCTCGAGCCGCCGGGTCGGCGATGGGTCACTCGTCGCCGTCAACGCACCGGTGGCCAACGCTCGCTGCGCCTCGCGCACCCGCTGGTACAGGAGGTTGCGGCTGGCGATAACGGCGGGCGGCTCGGGGTCCGAGGGCGTGCCCGTGTCGCCGCGCCGCCCAAGCTGAACCAAGATCACGGGTGCTCCAAGCTCCGCCTGGAAGCCGTCCAACACCGCGTCGGTCTTGCCCCCGTACGCGTTGGCCAAGTCCGAGTTCGCCGTGTCCGACTCTCCTTGGTACCAGACCACCGCGCCGTAGTCGGCGCCGCCGAAGGTGTGATCGATCGGGGCCGCCTGCTCAGGTCCGGCCCGCTGCGCTCGTACGACCGCGTTGCCGAACAGGCTCTCCCGATCGGTCGGATCACCGACCGCCCAGGCTGCCAACGAGCTGCCGCCCTTCGCAGCCGGGATCAGGAACACCTCACCGCCGTTCGCGGCCGCCAAGCGGTTGCCGAGGCTCACGCCAGAAGAGACCCCGGAGTTGTTGTCCGCGAAGACGGCACAGCCCTCGCTCGGGTCCATGCTCTCCGTGTCCACTTGGCCCACGCAATCGTCGAGCGGTTCGGAGGCTGCCTTCCAGACGTCGTCGTTGCCCAGCATCTGGACGCCCTCGGTGGCTTGGATGAAAGCCCGAGCGGCGTCTGGATCGAGGTTGACCCCTTGCGCGTTGCTCTGCCCCACGACCAGCGCCGTGAACGCCGACACGGCGCGCGCTGGGAAGGCGACCGCCTCGACCTCGCCCGCCGAGGCCCCAGCGATGAGCGTGTACGCACCCGGCAAGGTCGCGTCGATCGCGTAGGACGTCGTACCCAGCACGTCGATCCGGTCGCCTGACCCGGGCTCGACGAGCCACAGCGTGTCGGCATCGGTCACCGACCAGGAGAGCGATGCGGGCAGGCCGGGGTTGACGGGTGGACCGTCGGCGTCGAAGCTCTCGATGCGTGCCAGGTCGCCGATGGTGACGGTGACCGACGCGTTCGCGCTCCCGATCTCGTTCTCCGCCACGAGGGTGTAGGTGGTGGTGGCCGTCGGCGACACCGCGAACGAGCCGGCACCCGTGACGTCGGTGCCACCCGGCTTCAGCCGCAGCGTGTCCGCCCCGAGCACGGTCCACGAGAGGGTCACCGACGTCCCAGCTGCCGCCAGGGCGGGATCGGCCGCGAACGATGAGATGACGGGCGAGCCTGGCGGGTCGGGTGTCAGCTGCGTGCACGAGACGAGCATCAAGGACAGGAGCGCCAACCACACACGCGCCCGCCGTGACCGAGGACTGCCCCACGACGAGCGACGATCCCTGGAAGCGCGGCGCCAGCATCGGCTCGGGAACTTCATCACGACGTGAGTCTTGCATGCGCCGTGAACGAGGCATGCGAGGTGCCCGACGCAACGCCCCAGCACCCACGCCGCCGACCCGTGAGGCAGGCGGTGGAGGTGTGCAAACATCACAAGTGGGCGGAGCCGTACGCGGTACACAACGGGTGTACTAGACGTGCGAACCGCTCGTTCCGACGCAGCCTGCGGGAGCGGTCCGCCGCCAAGACGTCTTGAGAAAGCGAGGCAACCATGATCCCACGTTCCACCACCATCCTTCGCCTGCTCGTCGCGACCACGTTCCTGGTCGTGCTGGCGGCCTGCGGTGAGCAGACCCCGCCGGTCACCCAGAACACGCTGACGGTGGCCGTCGATGGCACCGGGACCGGCACGGTCACGAGCACCCCGGCCGGCATCAACGTGACCACCGGCGACGCCGCCGACACGTTCGATTTCGACGACGGCACCGAGGTCACCCTCACCGCCGACGCCGCCGTGGGTTCCACCTTCACGGGTTGGGGCGGCGACTGCGCCGGCACCGATCCCTGCGTCCTCACGCTCGACGACGACGCCAACGTCACCGCCACCTTCACTCAGGACGTCGTGGTCGAGGGACCCTTCGACCTGACGGTCAACAAAGTGGGCGCCGGTGACGGGACGGTCACCAGCGACGTCGGCGGCATCGACTTGGCCGTGGGCGAGACCGAGCAGACCGTGATGGATCTCGACGAGGGCACGGTCGTGACACTGACCGCGACGGCCGACGGCACGTCGATCTTCAACGGTTGGTCGGGCGGCGGCTGTAGCGGCACCGATCCGTGCGTCGTGACGATGGACGCCGACACCACGGTGACCGCATCGTTCGTCGTTCCCGGCGCGGACGTCACCGAGACGTTCACGATCCAGTCCGGTAGTCGACGATGCCGAGGAGTACCTCAACGACGTCAACGCTTTGTTCCCGGCCGGCACGGTCGACACCACGAGCTCGGACCTCGATCTGACGTACGACGCTGCGGGCGCTGACGTCGGTCAACGCGGTCAAGTCACGGTCGGACTTCGTTATGCCGGTGTCACCGTTCCGGCAGGCGCGACCATCACCTCCGCGACGATCACCTTCACGCGCTTGGGCAGCTCCGGCGCGGAGGCGACGTACGTCATCGAGGGCCAAGCGGCAGCCGACGGCGACACCTTCACACACGGCGTCCTCGCCGACAATGGCATCACGAGCCGCACGCGCACGACGGCGAGTGTTGCCTGGAACCAGGCTCCCCTCAACACCGCCACGATCGTCACGCCTGATGTGAGCTCCATCGTTCAAGAGGTCGTGGACCTCCCCGAGTGGACGTCTGGTAGTGCTCTCGTCTTCATCGTCAGTGGCAATGACGCGAACTGGTTCCGTGCTGACTCCTTCGACGGTCTGGGCAACGCACCGACCCTCGAGATCACGTACACGCCGGCCGCGGTCGAGTAAGTTCAGCCGCACCCAGCGACCTAAACGACTTCGCCGTGAAGCCGCGCCCCCTCGGGGCGCGGCTTCACGCTTGGCCCCAGCGGTCCACCGGCTCGCCTGCGTTGGCCGACCGGCGGCAGCGTCGAGAGTGCCGGCTGGGAGTACGCCTTCGTGGCCATCGACGATCGCACCGGTAGCGCCTTCGGTGTTACGCACCCCACCGAGCGCGGCGAGAGCGCGCTCGCCGTGTTGGATGGAGCAGGCCCTATCCCGTGATCGTTCGCCGCGGCCCTACCAAGCTTCTTCTGCGCCTACGAGGGGCGTCGCGACCACGGCGCGCTCGACGGTCGACCGCCGATCATCTGATGGCGGCCAGCCCCAACGACCCACCGCCACGCTCACCTAGCCGGCGACGGCCTCGACACCGGCATCCACCCTCG
>CAVSJH010000019.1:0-24747 GCA_963728245.1 uncultured Trueperaceae bacterium | reverse complement strand
CCCGCATGCACGCCGCCTTCGAGTCCGCCCCCGACCGCCCCGTCCTCGTCGTCCTCGCCGCCGGCAAAGGCACCCGCTTCGGCACCGAACCGAAGTGCGTCCAGAGCGTCGGCGGCAAACCGCTGGCCCGCCACTCGATCGACGCGTTCCTGCAGCGCTACGGCGGCCCCGTCGTCTGCCTCGTGCACTACCGCCAGGACGACGTGATGGCGGCGCTCGGCGACGACGTCGTCTACGTCCACTCCGACGACCCGACGGGCGGCACGGCGTTCGCCGCCTACGAGGCGTTCAGCGTCCCCTACCTGCGCGAGCGCGACCCGCTGCTGTTCGTCACGATGGGCGACCGGGTGGTGCCGGAGGACGTCTTCACCCGGCTGGAGGCGCAACACGCCGAGGGCGCGCGCATGACCCTCCTCGCCGCGCGCTACGAGCCCCCGCGCCACCTCGGCAAGGGCCGCATCGTCCGCGCCGCCGACGGCCGCGTGACGAGCATCGTCGAGCAGCGCGACATCGACGCCATCGCCGACGAAGCCCTGAAGGCCCGCTGGCAGGACGTGACGGAGGCCAACTGCCCGCTCTACGTGCTCCGGGCGGGGCTCCTCCACGACAGCCTCGCCGGGCTCGACGCCGACAACGCGCAGCGCCAGTTCTACATCACCGACGTCGTGGAGAAGATCGCCTCGGACGGCGGCGACGTCCGCACCCTGACCGTGGAACCGACCGACCCCGCCTACGACCTGCTGGTGTCCGACGTCACGCGACCCCACGACCTGGCCTTGCTCGAGGGCCTGTTCGAACGCGGCGTCGTGCCGCCGACGCTCGGCAGCGACGTCGAGCGCGCCGCCGCCACCATCCGCGCCAACCGGCCCCCCGGCCAGACCGCCGCGATCGCCGCGCAGCTCCGCGAGCTGCTCGCCATCGTCGGAGCGCGACCACCAGGGCTACGACCCCCAGCGCCCCGTCTCGATCGGCATCTCCGGCGGCCGCCTGCGCATCGCCTTCATGCACCCCGACATGGGCCGCTTCTTCGGCCCCGCCTGGCAGATGCCGATCGGCGCCGCCGACGCGACCGGCCGCGAGCAGATCGTCGTCCTGGCGCAGGAGGCGTATCGACGGCGCCATCCACCTCTTCCCCACCGACGCCGAGTTCCAGGAGAAGCTGAGCGCCCTGCCCGCCGACGACGACGCGATGTACCCGGGCGAGGACGTCACCGACTGGTACGCCTACGAGGGCTTCGGCACCCGCATGGCCGAGCGCATCCTGCTGTCGCTCGGCTACTTCTCGCAGGGGGAGCTCGAGCGCCGCCGGTACGCCGGTCTGCCGCTGCCGCCCGCCCAGCTGTGGGTGGCCAACGGCATGCGCCGCCCCTTCTCGCTGATCGGCAACGCCATCGCCTCGGTCCGCACGCTGCGCGAGGGCGCGATCGGCGCCGGGGTGCAGCGCGCGCTCGGCAAGGACGCCTTCCGCGGCCTGCGCCTCGCCACCAGCGGCCGCATCCCCCGCGGCGGCTTCTCGAGCTCGTCGGCGGTCACGGTCGCGGTCAAGAACGCCGTCAACGCCCTCTACGACCTCGGCATCCCACCCGACCTGCTCGTGCACCTCGCCTGCCAAGCCGAGTACGGCACCGGCGTGCGCGCCGGCTCGCTCGACCAGGCGACCGAGCAGAAGGGCGTCGCCGGCCAGGGCGCCCTCATCTCCTCGAACCCGCGCGACAACTTCCGCACCCTCGGCGTCTTCCCCGTCCCCACCGACCGCATCCGCGTGATCTTCCCCTACACCGTCGACCGCGACCGCGAAGCGTGGCAGTGGTCGTACGGCACCTTCGGCGAGTCCACCAACGACCCGCTGCCCACCACCGGCGAGATCCGCAAGCTCACCGGCAAGGCGGCCGAGATGGCCGCCATCCTCGTCGGCCTACCGCTCGACGAGGACTTCTTCCCCCACCTCGAGGCCGACCTGCTCCGGACCGGCACGCTCGCGCCCGCCACCGCCGCCTGGGTGGCCGACGTGCTGCGGCAGCTGCCGCTCCGGATCTCGCGCGAGGCGCTTGGGGGGCGCCTGCAGGACCGGCGCGACTGGATGATCGACCAGTGGCGCGCCAAGCGCCACGCCACCACCCCGGAGGCCGCCCGCCAGGTCGACGCCACCCTCGGCTCGCTGCTCGACGGCTGGCGCGAACCCCTGCTGCGCCGCCCCTCGCGCCTCGGCGGCTTCGAGCTCGAGGCCGGCGTGCCGCTGCGCGCGATCGTCGCCTACCTCTTCGGCGAGGTCGTCAAGAACGCCCGCCTCCTGCACGACCCCGACGCCTGGATCGAGACCGTCACCCGCTCCCAAGGCGGCGACCGCCTCTTCGACATCGACCCCGCCGCCCTCCCCGACGCCGACGCCATGATGGACGAGGCGGAGTGGGAGCGCGGGCGCAACGGCCCCGACCGGTTGGCGCAGTGGCTGACGCGCGCCGGCGCGACGCCCGTCGACTTCGACCGCGGGCTGGACGACGACGCCCTCGCCGCCGGACCCCTCGACCTGTACCACCTCGAAGGCGGCAACTTCTTCCGCGGCCTCGCCCTCATCGACCTCGCCGAAGCGATGCTCAAGCGCGCCTTCGGCGCCGACGCCACCGCCGTGCGCGTGAACGCCGCGGGGCAGGGCGACTACTTCCAGGTGCACGTCGACACGCGGCGGGCCGACGTGAAGGACGTCGAGGAGTTCCTGCGGCGGGCGTTCTACCGGCGGTTCGGGCTCGCGCCGGAGCCGGAGTTCATCGAGCCGACCACGGGGGGCGGGGCGGTGGGGGTCAGGTTGGAGCGGTTCGAGAGGTTGGGGGAGTTGGTGGGGGTGTTGGAGGGGGGGTAGCGGTCAGGCGCGGCAAACCGGCACGTCACGACGCGCGGCGGATGGCGTCCACCAGGTCATCGAGCACGGCCACGCCACGCTCCACCGATCGGACGTCCTCGCCGAGTCGCAGGTCGATCGCCATCCTCCGGTACTCCTCGGCCCACGACCGCTTCGGGCACGTCGATCCGCTCGGGAAGTTCGTGCGTGCCACGCCGCTCGAACGTCGCCGCGACGGCGTGCCGTACCGCAACGACATCGGCGAGCGCGGCGTTCCGTAGGAGCACGACGTCGATCAGGTCCTTCACCCGAGAGTTCTCGCGGCCGTCGACGCGGGGGTACGAGAGCGCATGAAGCTTCTCCGCCACGTGGACCGAAACCGGAATGGCCGGCACCTCCAGCGGCGGTAGCCCCGCGAAGGTCAGGTCGATGCCTGCGCGCAGGACGTCGGCGGGACCTGCGTCGGCGTCGCCCACACCCACGTCGAGGGGGAAGGGCATGAAGCGCTGCCCGCCCAGCTCCGGGACCACCGTCATCCGCTCGCCACCGTACGGCGCGCCTTGCGGGACGCCTCGCGTCGTCGCCTCGATGCGGTAGGTCAGGTGGTCGTCGGCGTCGAGCTCGGCCGCGTCCCGCAGCGCCTCGAGCACGTCGTCCGAAGGGATGCCGCGCAGCGAGAGGTCGATGTCCTGCGTGGCGCGGGCGCGCTCCAGGCGCAGCTCCAGCGCGTAGCCGCCCTTCAGCCGGGCTTGATCAGGGAGGGTGGCCACCACGCGTGCCAGCAGACGCTCCATCGCGACCCGCTTCTGCAGTCGGCCCACGTCCTGGTCGGGGTACTGGCGTCGAAGGCGGTCGACCAACGCCTTGCGGAACGCGATGCCGTCGGCGTAGCGCATCTCAGGGCGCGTCCCTGAGCCGCGCCACGCGCTCGACCAGATCGGCCCGACGTGACTTCGGCACGCCCTCGAGATACTGGCGAACGCTTGAGCGATCGCTGGACAGGGCGTCCCGCCGCATGACGCCGAGTTCGACCGCCTGGCGGTACGCCTCACGCAGGGGCGCCACGGGGAAGCCGTCGACGAGGAGGTCCAGGAACGTCCGCGCCGGCGTCGTGTAGGCGAGCAGACCCTCGTGACGCACATCGTCTGGCGTGAGCGCCGCACGATGCAGCACGACGTCACTCGGCGGGCGCCTTCGGAAGTCGCGCGGCACGGTCAGGTGGAGCTTCTCGGGGAAGGCGTCCGTGAGCTCGTAGCGGCGGAGCGCGGTCTCATGGCTGAAGGCGGCCGCGATCCCAGTGTCGGCGCCGGCCCAGAGCAGCACGGCCGCCTCGCGATCACGGTCGCCCGGCGGGTAGGTGGTGAACCGGTACACGCCGCGCTCGACCGGTTCGAGCAGACCCGCTTTGACCTGATAGTGCAGCGCCGGTCGCGTCAGTCCCGCCGCCTCCACCTGGCGCGTGGCGACGTGACCCCCTTGGCGCATCGCGAGGTCGTGAAGCTGGCGCCACCTTGGATCCATGCGGGAATGTTAAACCCTGTTGAACGTTGGTGCATTGAGGCGCGGCTTACGCGGTTCCCAGCCACCGGTTGTTCGACTTCGAGCGGCGGACCCGGCAGATGATCGTAGAGCGGGCGGATGCGCGCCTCACCTGTCTCGTGCTCGTCCGACCACTCCCGGGCGAAGGTTCCGTCCTGGAACTCGGCGCTTACCCTGCCCTTCCGTCCCCAACACGCCGTGCGGCTGGTAGCACGACGGGGCGTATGACCCCCACCGCGCCCGCCGATGGCCCCGTCACCTCCCCCGTGAAGGTCACCGCCCCCCGCAACAACCGCACCACCCGCTCCGACTCGCCCGCCTCCGCCGCCTCGATCAGGTCCCCGAGCGCCCGCTCGAGCTTCTCGCCCGCAAGGTCCGGGGCGTCGGTCATGAAGACCTTCGGGTGCGCCGTCGGCCGCTTGAACTCCTCCTCCGTGGTGAGCTCCTCGAACAACTTCTCCCCCGGCCGCGCGCCCGTGTAGCGGATCTCCACGTCGACGTGCGGTTGCAGCCCCGACAGCCGGATCATGTCCTCGGCCAGCTGGGCGATGCGCACCGGCCGACCCATGTCGAGGAAGTAGACGGCGCCCGCTTGGGCCAGCGCGCCGGCCTGGAGGACCAACTGCACGGCCTCCGGGATCGTCATGAAGTAGCGCGTCATCTGCTCGTCGGTCACCGTGACCGGTCCGCCGGCGGCGATCTGGTCGCGGAACAGCGGGATCACGCTGCCGCGGCTCCCCAGCACGTTGCCGAAGCGCACGCTCACGAAGGTGCGGCGGGCCCCGTCACAGGCGGCGTCCTTGACCACGCACTCGACCAGCCGCTTCGACGCGCCCATCACGCTGCTGGGGTTGACGGCCTTGTCGGTGCTCACGTTCACGAGCCGCTCCACCCCGTACTCGCCGGCCACGTCCACCACGTTGCGCGCCCCGATGACGTTGTTGAGGACCGCCTGCTCGGGGTTCGCCTCCATGAGCGGCACGTGCTTGTGGGCGGCAGCGTGGAAGACCACCTGCGGCCGATACCGAGCGAACACCTGCCGCAGCCCCGCCAGGTCGCGCACGTCGGTGATCACGGGGACCACCTCGACGTTCGACGCTTCCCGCTGCAGGCCACGCAGGAGCTCGTAGATGCTGTTCTCGCCGCGGCCGACGCCGATGACGCGCGCCACGCCCACCTGCACCAGTTGGCGCACGAGCTCGGAGCCGATCGAGCCGCCCGCGCCCGTCACCAGCACGGTGCGACCCTCGAGGTACCCGCGCACCGGACCCAGGTCGAGCGGCACCGGCGGCCGGCGCAGCAGGTCCTCGATGCGCACGTCGCGCAGCCGCGAGACGCTCACGTTGCCGCTGAGGAGCTCGTACACCCCGGGCATCACCCGCACGGGCACGGTGCTGTCGCCCTGCAGCACCAGGTCGTTCACGCGTCGCACGAGCGTGCCGTCGGCCGACGGGATCGCCAGCACCACCTGGTCTGCCAGGCCCAGCCGCAGCAGGTCGGGGATACGATCCAGGCCCCCCACCACCCGGACGCCGTCGACGGTGAGGCCCTGGCGCGGCGGTGCGTCGTCGACGATGACCGTCGGCACGAGGCCGGCCTCCGGATGGCGCAGCATCTCGCGCACCACCAACGAGCCCGCCTCGCCCGCACCCACGATCAGCGCCCGCCGCGGCGGCACCTCGGGGCGCATCCCCCGCCGCTGCTCGTACCCGTGCCACGCCCGCCGCAGCGCCCGCAGCCCGAACATCGCCCCCGCGCCCAACACGATCAGGAGCGGCAGCGTCGAGCGTGGCAGCGGGACCTGGGTGTGGATGATCAGCCCCGCCACCACCTCGACGGCGCCGACGAGGCCGACGGCCTTCATCACCTGAACGGTGTCGCGGAACGAGGCATGCTTCCACGACTGGTCCTTGAGGTGGAACGTGAACATGACGACCGACTTGGCGATGAGGCCGACCGTGAGCAGGGTCAGCAGGCCCGGCCAGTAGGCCTCGGGGATGCGACCGTCGAAGCGCACCAGGTAGGCGAGCAGCGGTGCGCTGCCCCAGACCACCAGGTCGGCGATCAGCTTGTGGGGGAACGTCGGGGCCGTCATCGGGAGCGGGAGCCCCGTTCGAAGCCGGACGCGTAGGATGAGAGCGATGAGACGGGTCGGAACGGCTTCGTGGTGAACGACGTGCTCGCGATCGTGCTGGCGACCGCCGGCGCCCTGGCGCTGACGTGGGCCGTGGTCGAGGTGCGCGCGTACACGACGGCACGTCGCGGCCACGGTCCCGGCACACCCGGTCGCGCTCGTCTGCGGGCGGCGGTGTTCTCCGGCTTGACCGTCGTCGGCGGGTTGCTGGGCGTCGCGCTCGGGGCGTGGCTCGGGCGCTGATCGACCGGCCGGCAGGATGTCGGTTCCTGCGACGATGCGACGGTGGCACGGGTCATAAGGGCATCACGAACCCCGGCGAACCGACGGCACGAGGTGTTCCGTTCGGACCGGTTGGGCTCGCATCCGTCATGCCCGTCGCTGCGTCGACTCGGGGTCATCGCGACATGCTCGCATGGTGGGCGCTTCAAAGACGCTTCACTCCTGAATTGAACCGCACATGAATGCATCCGTCAAGAGAACGGACAGGTGTGAACGGACCGTGTTCAGCCGAACCGCGCTCGAGGGCCTTTCACAGCGTCTCGATAGTGCGTGACAGACGCTGATCCTGAGGACGCCTCGCGCCAGGTACGCGTGCGCGGCACCCAGCGCACGAGCCTGCCGAACGTTGTTCCGTCATCGATGTTGCTCCCCAAGCACAGGTACCCCGGCGCCAGCGGGCACGCAGACGCTCCGCAGGCGTTCGGCCCGACATAGATACAGGCATCTTCCACCGCCCCCGGGCCGCCGCCCGTCGTACCCTGGCCCCATGCCCACCCTCGTCACCGGCACCGCCGGCTTCATCGGCTACCACCTCGCCGAACGCCTCCTGGCGCGCGGCGACGAGGTGGTCGGTGTCGACGTCGTCAACGACTACTACGACGTCACCCTCAAGGAAGCGCGCCTCGCGCGCCTGGCGCGCCACCCGGCTACCGCCACGAACGCATCGACCTCGCCGATGGCGCCGCCGTCGCGCGCGTGTTCGCGGAGACCAAGCCCGAACGCGTCGTCAACTTGGCCGCCCAGGCCGGCGTGCGCTACTCGCTCACCAACCCGATGGCCTACGTCAACAGCAACCTGGTCGGCTTCGCGCACGTGCTCGAGGGCTGCCGCCACAACGGCGTGGAGCACCTGACGTACGCCAGCTCCAGCAGCGTCTACGGCGCCAACACGGCGATGCCCTTCTCGGTCCACCAGAACGTCGACCACCCGCTCAGCCTCTACGCCGCCAGCAAGAAGGCCAACGAGGGCATGGCGCACACCTACTCGCACCTCTACGGCCTGCCCACCACCGGGCTTGCGCTTCTTCACCGTCTACGGCCCGTGGGGCCGCCCCGACATGGCCATGTTCCTGTTCGCCAAGGCGATCCTGGCGGGCGAGCCGATCGACGTGTTCAACCGCGGCGACATGCGGCGCGACTTCACCTACGTCGACGACGTCGTCGAGGGCGTGCTGCGCGTCAGCGACCGGCCCGCTCGGCCCAACCCCGACTGGGACCCGGCCGACCCCGACGCCGGCACCAGCAGCGCCCCCTGGCGCGTGTACAACATCGGCAACCACACCCCGGTCGAGCTGATGCGCCTCATCGAGATCCTCGAGGAGACGCTGGGCAAGAAGGCGGTCAAGAACCTCCTGCCGATGCAGCCCGGCGACGTGCCCGCCACCTTCGCCGACGTGGGCGACCTCGAGCGCGACGTCGGCTTCAAGCCGAGCATGCCGATCGAAGAGGGCGTGCGGCGGTTCGTGGCGTGGTTCAGGGAGTACTACCAGGTCTGAGCGTGGAGCGCGGGCGCCCGCCCATGCCCGGTTCGACCGCGGCAGACACCCCGGCCGACCTTCGCATCACGAAGTAGCATGTCCTCATGAACCTCACAGGCAAGCGGATCCTCGTGACGGGTGCCGACGGGTTCATCGGCTCGCACCTGGTCGAGACGCTGGTCCGGCGGGGACACGACGTGCGCGCGTTCGTCCTGTACAACTCCTTCAACTCGTACGGCTGGCTCGATCGCGCCGACCCGGACGTCCTGGCCGACCTCGACGTCGTCATGGGCGACGTGCGTGACCCCCACGGCGTCCGGGCCGCGATGCAGGGCTGCGACGTGGTGCTGCACCTGGCGGCGCTGATCGCGATCCCGTACTCCTACCACTCGCCCGACACCTACGTGGACACGAACGTGAAGGGCACGCTGAACGTGCTGCAAGCCGCGCGCGACCTGGGCGTGGCGAAGGTCGTGCACACGTCCACGAGCGAGGTGTACGGCACCGCGCGGTTCGTCCCCATCACCGAGGACCACCCGCTCCAGGCGCAGTCGCCGTACGCGGCCACGAAGATCGGCGCCGACCAACTGGCGCTGTCGTTCCACGCCTCGTTCGGCACGCCCGTCGCCGTGCTCCGGCCCTTCAACACGTACGGCCCGCGTCAATCGGCGCGCGCCGTCATCCCGACGATCATCACGCAGCTCGCCGTGGGGAACCGGGAGGTGCGGCTCGGCGCCGACGCATCCGACACGGGACTTCAGCTACGTCGCCGACACCGTGGAGGCCTTCATCCGGGCCGCCGCCGCCGACGCCGCCGTCGGTGAGGTCGTGAACGCCGGCAGCGGCTTCGAGATCAGCATCGGCGACACGGCGCAGACGATCGCCGACCTGATGGGCGTCGAGATCCGCATCGTGTCCGACGCGCAGCGGCTGCGGCCCGAGAACAGCGAGGTCGAGCGCCTGTGGGCCGACACCGCAGAAGGCCGCGCGACGTGCTCGAGCACACGCCCTCGTTCGGCGGTCTCGACGGCCTGCGCCGCGGCCTCGCCGAGACCATCGCCTGGTTCACCCGACCCGACAACCTCTCGGCCTACAAGGCCCACGCCTACAACGTCTGATGAACGAGAACCGAAGCGCGCGAGACGATCCCCCTGTCGGTGCCCCATCTGATGGGCAACGAGTGGGCCTACGTCAAGGAGTGCCTCGACACGTCGTGGGTCTCCTCCGCGGGTCCGTTCGTCGACCGCTTCGAGCGGGAGTTCGCCGCCTACGTCGGCGCCCGCCACGCCGTCGCCTGCGTGAACGGCACCGCCGCCCTCCAGGTGGCGCTGCGGATCGCCGGCGTCGGGCCGGGCGACGAGGTGATCGTCCCGACCCTCACCTTCATCGCCACCGTCAACGCCGTCACGTACCTGGGCGCGACGCCCGTCTTCTTCGACAGCGACCCGTACTTCAACCTCGACGTCGACGAGGTCCTCGCCTTCTTCGACGAAGGCACCGAGCGCCGCGACGGCGGCACGTTCAACAAGGCCAGCGGCCGACGCATCGCCGCGATCCTGCCGGTCCACGTGTTCGGCAACGCCGCTCGGCTCGACGCCCTCCTCGAGCCGTGTCGCGACGGCGGCATCGCGCTCGTGGAGGACGCGGCCGAGAGCCTGGGGACGCGCTACACCTCGCGGACCGCTGGCCGGGCGTCACACGGGCACGGTCGGCGCCTTGGGCTGCTTCTCGTTCAACGGCAACAAGATCATGACCACCGGCGGCGGCGGGATGATCGTCACCGACGACCCGGAGCTACGCGCGCCAGGCCCGCTACCTCACCACCCAGGCGAAGGACGACGAGGTCCGCTACGTCCACGGCGAGGTCGGCTACAACTTCCGGCTCACCAACCTGCAAGCCGCCCTCGGCGTCGCCCAGCTCGAGTCGATGCCCGCCTTCCTGGACGCCAAGCGGCGCATCTATCGCCACTATCAGACGCAGGCGGCCCAGATCGAGGGGCTCGACGTTCCCGATCCGCCCCCGTACGCCGACAACAACCACTGGATGGTGCCGCTCCGCATCGACGCCGAGCGCTACGGGCGCGATCGCGAGACGCTGATGCGCGACCTCCACGAGGCCGGGGTGCAGACGCGCCCGATCTGGCACCCCAACCACCTCCAGCCCCCGTACCTCCACTGCCACCATCACCGGATCGAGAACGCGCTCGTCCAGCACGCCCAGACGCTCAACCTGCCGTGCAGCACCAACCTGCGCGACCGACCAACTCGACCGCGTCACCGACCTCTTGCGCCATGGCTGACGTGGTGCTGGTCGGCGGCGGCGGCCACGCAGGGGTGCTCGTCGACGTGCTGCGGCGGCTGGACCGCCACGTCGTCGGCTACGTGGCGCCCACGCGTGCAGGGTGCGCGGGTGAACGTCCCCTACCTCGGTCACGGACGAGGCGTGGCTCGACACCGCTCCGAGCGCGGCGACCTCGTCGCGGTCTTCGGGCTCGGCAAGATGCGCGTGCACGACCGCCGCGCTCGTCTGCTCGACGCCTGGCTGCAGGCCGGCTGGCGCTTCCCCGCCATCGTCGCGTCCACCGCGACGGTCCACGACGGCGTCGAGCTCGGCGACGCCACCGCGGTCCTCGACGGCGCCATCGTGGTGACCGGGTTCGCGTCTGGGGCGCGGCTGCATCGTCAACACGAACGCCAGCGTCGACCACGACTGCCGGCTGGACGACGACGTCCACGTGGCGCCGGGCGCCACCGTGTGCGGCGACGTCACGATCGGCGCGGGCTGCCTCATCGGCGCCGGGGCCATGGTCGTCCCCGGCGTCGAGATCTGCGCCGCACGCTCGTCGCCGCCGGTGCGACGGTCGTCGGGCGACGTGACCGAGCCCGGCACCTACGTCGGCACGCCGGCGCAGGAGGGCCCGATGACAGCCCCGACCGGGCACCTTCGTCATCGCCGAGGCCGGCGTCAACCACGACGGTTCGCTGGCGACGGCGCTGCGACTGGTCGAGGCGGCGCAAGGCCTGCGGCGCCGACGCGGTCAAGTTCCAGACCTTCCGAGCGGACCGCCTGGTCACGCGGGCGGCCGCCAAGGCCGCCTACCAGCAGCGCGACGGTGCCGGGCGAAGCCACCCAGTACGCGATGCTGAAGCGGCTGGAGCTCGGCGCCGACGACTTCCGCGCCATCCAGCAGCGCTGCGTCGAGGTCGGCATCGAGTTCCTCTCCAGCCCGTTCGACGAAGAGGCCGCCGACCTGCTCGCCGAGCTCGGCGTCGAGACGCTGAAGATCCCGTCGGGTGAGATCACCAACCTGCCGCTGCTCCGGCACGTGGGGGCGCTCGGCAAACGCGTGATCCTCTCGACGGGCATGTCGTGGCTCGGCGAGGTCGAGACGGCGGTGCGGACGCTGGACGAGGCCGGGGTCGGCGAGCTGACGCTCCTCCACTGCGTCACGGAGTACCCGGCCCCGCCGGAGCAGGCCAACCTGCGCGCGATGGCCACGCTGGCGCAGGCCTTCGGTCGCCCGGTGGGCTACTCCGATCACACGCTCGGCACTCGAGATGTCGATCGCCGCCGTCGCCCTCGGCGCCGCGTGATCGAGAAGCACTTCACGCTCGACACCACGCTGCCGGGACCCGACCACGCCGCGTCGCTGGCGCCCCCGACTTCGAACGGCTGGTCTCGGCGATCCGGACACGTGGAGGCCGGCCTCGGGCGACGGCGTGAAACGGCCGGCACCCTGCGAGGTGCCGAACCTGATCGCCGCCCGCAAGAGCCTGGTGGCCGCGCGCGACCTGAGCGCGGGCACGGTGCTCACCGCCGCGGACCTGACCGTCAAGCGACCCGGCTCCGGTCTCTCGCCGTCCGCGCTGGGACGCGTTCGTCGGCGGGTCGCCTCGCGCGCGACGTCCGCGCCGACGAGGCGCTCGATTGGCGGGACCTCGGTTGACGCCGATCCAGGTCGCCGTCCTGACCACCACGCGCGCCGACTACGGCCACCTGTTCTGGCTGCTCCGCGCGATCGAGGACGACCCCGAGCTGGCGCTGCTCCTGTACGTGAGCGGCAGCCACCTCGACGCCGGCCCGGCCGGCACCGTCAACCGGATCGAAGCCGACGGCTTCCCCATCCGACGGCGGGTCGAGATCCTCCTGACCTCCGACACCCCGACCGCCGCGACGAAGGCGATGGCCCTCGCGCTGGCCGGTTTCGGCGACGCCCTCGCCGACGACCGGCCCGACGTGCTGGTGCTCCTCGGCGACCGCTTCGAGATCGTGCCCGTCGCCCTCGCTGCCGTGCTCCACGGCGTCCCCGTCGCCCACCTCCACGGCGGCGAGCTCAGCGCCGGGCGCGCTCGACGACGCCTTCCGACACGCGGTCACCAAGCTCGCCACCTGGCACTTCCCCGCCACCGAGACGTACCGGCGGCGCGTGCTCCAGATGGGCGAGCGGCCCGACCACATGCTCTGCTTCGGCGCGCCCGGACTCGATCACCTCCATCGCATCGAACTCCTCTCGCGCGAGCGCCTGGCGCACGACCTGGACCTCCCCCTCGACCGACCGACCGCGCTCGTCACCTACCACCCGGTCACGACCGAACCCGGGCAGGCCGCGGTTCAGGTCGACGCGCTCCTGGACGCGCTGCTCGCCGAGGCGCCGCTCCAGGCCGTGGTCACCCAGGCCAACGCCGACGCCGAAGGACGCGCCATCAACGAGCGCCTCGAAGCGTTCTGCCGCGCGCACCCGGAGCGCTTCCGCTTCGTGCCGACGTTGGGCACGCAGCGGTACCTCAGCGCGCTGCGCCATCTCGACCTGGTGGTCGGCAACTCGTCGAGCGGACTGATCGAAGCGCCGTCGTTCGCGCGACCGGCCGTGAACGTCGGGTCCCGTCAGCGCGGCCGCCTGATGGCGCGCAACGTGATCCAGACGAGCCAGGAGACCGACGACATCCGCCGCGGGATCCGCATGGCCCTCTCGAAAGAGTTCCGTGAGGGGCTCACGGGCATGATCAATCCCTACGACCCCTTGGGGGACGGCCAGGTGTCGGTGCGCATCGCCTCGAGCATCAAGGCGTTCGCACGCGACCCGTCGGCTCGCCACAAGGCGTTCGTCGATTGGGAGGTCGATGCAACCCGACGCTTGAACACGTCCTCATCGCCCGCGAAGCCCGGGTCGGCACGGCGCTGAGTCAGCTCGAGCAGGCCGGGAGCAAGACGCTGATCGTGGTCGACGACGACCGACGCGTGCTGGGCACGCTCACGGACGGCGACGTCCGACGCTGGATCCTCGGCGGCGGCGACCTCGACGGCTTCGTCGAGCGGGCCTGTCACGCGGAGCCGTTCATGGTGACCGCCGGCTACGACCGCGAGGCGATGAAACAGGAGATGCTGACGCGCGAGATCACCAGCATCCCCGTGGTCGACGCTGACGGGACGCATCGTCGACGTCCTGCTGTGGCAGCAGCTCTTCAGCGACGAGGTCGCCACCACCGACGAACGGCGGCCGATCGACCTGCCCGTGGTGATCATGGCGGGCGGCGTCGGGCACGCGCCTCGCGCCGTTCACGAGCGTGCTCCCCAAGCCGCTGGTGCCCATCGGCGGCAAGACGATGATCGAGCTGATCATGGAGGCGTTCACGGCGTACGGCGTCCACGACTTCTACCTGTCGGTGCACTACAAGTCGAGGATCATGAAGTCGTTCTTCGAGGAGCTCGAACCCCCGTTCGACGTCCAGTTCGTGTACGAGGACGAACCCCGGGGCACCGCCGGCGCCCTCCGCGCGCTGGCGGGCAAGCTCACCACCGACCTCATCGTCACCAACTGCGACGTGATCATCCGCGCCGACTACCACGACCTCGTCACCCACCACGAGCGTCAGGGGAACGACGTGACGCTGGTCGTCTCGCTGAAGAACTACCGGATCCCGTACGGGGTGTGCGAGATCGAGGACGGCGGGGTCCTCAAGGAGATCCGCGAGAAGCCCGAGTACGACTTCCTCGTCAACACGGGCCTCTACGTCCTGAAGCCCGCCACGCTCGACCTGATCCCCGCGGACACCGTGTTCCACATCACCGACCTCATCGCCGCCGTCATGGCGCGAGGGGGGAAGGTGGGCGTCTACCCCATCAGCGACGCGGCGTGGACGGACACCGGCGAATGGGCCGAGTACCGCACCGCGGTCGCCGCGCTCACCGCCGACCGGCGGAGGCGGTCCGGTAACGGCATGGCAGCCGGGTTCTCCACCACTCGCCGTCATCCCCGCCCGCGGCGGCAGCAAGTCGATCCCCCGCAAGAACCTCGCCCCGTTGGGCGGCCGCCCCCTCCTGGCGTGGTCGATCGAGACGGCCCTGCAGACCGCCCGCCATCGACCGTGTGTCGTCTCCACCGACGACGAGGAGATCGCTCGCGTCGCCATGGAACACGGTGCGCGAGGCGTCGAACGGCCCGCCGCGCTCGCCGGCGACGACGCCCTGGTGATCGACGCGTTGCGCGACGTGATCGCCCGCTTGACGGGCGCCGGCGAGCCGCCCCGCGTGATCGTCCTGCTCGAACCGACCTGTCCGTTCCGCAGCGTCGACGACGTCGAGCGCTGCCTGGCGCTCCTCGACGACGGCACCGTCGACGCCGTCGCGACCTTCAAGCCCGCCGAGCTGAACCCCTGGCGCGCCTGGCGCATCGAGGGCGGCCAGACCGACCTCCTTCTTGCCGGACGTCAACCCGTGGCTCCCCCGTCAGCGTCTGCCCGAGCGCCTTCCAGCTCAACGGCGCCGTCTACGCGTTCCGGGCCGACCGGCTGCGCCCCGAGCATCCGTCGATCCTGTTCGGCCGCACGGCCGCGGTCGTCATGCCGCCCGAGCGGTCGGTCGACATCGACGGCCCGCTCGACCTGGTCCTGGCCCAGACGATGGTCGAGCGAGGGGGGTCCGCGTGACGCGGCCCACCGTGCTCGTGACCGGGGTCAGCAGCGGCGTCGGGTCTCTCGCTCGCGCGCCACCTGGCCGAGCGCTTCGACGTCATCGGCGTCGCCCGCCAGCTCGACGTGGCGCGCGCGGCGCTCGCCGACGTCGCGAACGTGAGCCTGTTCGGGGCCGATCTCGCCGACCCCGCGTCCCTGGCGGCGTGTCTCGACGCCATCGTCGAACGCCACGGCGTCCCCGCGTACGTCATCAACAACGCCGGCGTCAACGTGGCCGCACCCGTCGCGACCCTGTCACCCGCCGACCTCGCGACCTCGCTCCAGGTCAACCTGCCTGGCGCCGTTCACGATCATGCAACGCGTGCTCCCGACGATGGTCGAGCGCGACTTCGGACGCATCGTCAACGTCACGTCCGGCGCGCCGCTCAACTGCTTCGCGGGGTACGCCGCGTACAGCGCCTCGAAGGCCGCGCTTGAACGCCCTCACCGTCACGGCGGCGCGCGAGCACGCCGTCGGGCAACGTGCGCATCAACCTGATGAGCCCCGGTCCGGTGCGCAGCAACATGGCGCCCACGGCGGCCATGGACCCTTCGGTGTGCCATCCGACCGTGGACGTGCTCCTCGACCCCGACCCCCGCTGTCCCACCGGCGGCTTCTTCTGGCTCGGCCACGAGATCCCGCTGTTCCCCGACCTCGACGGCGTTCGTTGGCTCGAGGGAACGGCCCCCGAGCGGTTCCGGCGGATCCTGTGACGCTGCGCCTGGGCGTGGTGGGGCTGAGCGAGGGGAACGGCCACCCGTTCTCGTTCTCCGCCATCGTCAACGGGTACGACGACGCGGGCATGGCGGCGTCGGGCTGGCCGGTCATCCACGACTACCTGCGGCTGCGCGACCCGTCGGAGTTCGGTGGCCTCGGTGCCCAGGTGACGCACGCCTGGACGCAGAGCCCGAGGCCACGGAGCGCCTCTGTCGCGCGTGCCGCATCCCGCACCGCGTGGATCGGCTCGAGGGGCTGCTCGGCGAAGTGGACGCTGTCCTGCTCGCCCGCGACGACTTCGAGCGGCACCACGAGATGGCGATGCCGTTCCTCGAGGCGGGCGTGCCCGTCCTCGTCGACAAGCCCTTGACGCTGTCGGCGACGGAGCTGCGCGCCTTCCGCCCGTTCCTGGCGTCCGGGCAGCTGACGTCCGTGTCGGGCATGCGCTTCGCGCGGGAGCTCGACGAACCGCGCGCGAACCTCGCCGCCTACGGCGAGCTGCGGCTGATCCGTGGCGCCATCCTGAACGACTGGGAGAAGTACGGCGTCCACCTGCTCGACGCCGTCCTCGGCCTGATCGCCGGCGCGGCCCGTGGCGGTGACGGCGCTGCCGGCCCGTCACCAGGCGCTGGCGATCGAGCTGGACGACGGCGCGCTGCTGCAGATCGACGCGCTGGGCAACGTGGGCCGCCTCTTCCGCCTCGACCTGTTCGGCACGGCGCGCATCAGCTCCCACGAGATCGTCGACAACTTCAGCATGTTCCGGCGCCTCCTCTTCCGGTTCGTTCGGAGCGTCCGCGAGGGCGGCGTCGCCGTCCCCGCCGCCGACACGCTGGCGTCGCTGAGGACCTTGATCGCGGGCCGGCGCGCCCTCGGAGGACGGACCACGGTGAGGCTCGATGACGTCGACGTATAGGGGCCTCTTCGACCTCACGGGCAAGACCGCCGTGGTGACGGGCGGCGTCGGCATCCTCGGCCGGCACTTCTGCGGGGCCCTCGCCGAGTTCGGCGCCCGGGTCGCGGTGGTCGACCTCGACGCCGACGTCGCGCGCGCCTTCGCGGCGGAGCTCGAGAGCCGCCCACGGCGTGCCCACCCTCGGCGTCGCGTGCGACGTCGCCTCGCCCGACTCGGTGGCCGCCATGGTGGCCGCCGTCACCGACGCCCTGGGGCCGATCCACGTCCTGCACAACAACGCCGCGTCCAAGTCACCCGACCTCGACGCGTTCTTCGCGCCCTTCGAGGACTACGCGCTCGACGAGTGGCGCAGGATCATGTCGGTCAACATCGACGGCATGTTCCTGGTCGCCCAGGCGGTCGGCGCCCACATGGTGGCGAGGGCACGCGCGGCAGCATCATCCAGACGTCGTCCATCTACGCGATCCGCGCCTCCGACCCGCGCATCTACGAGGGCTCCCACTACCTGGGCCGACAGATCAACAACCCGGCCGTGTACAGCGCCTCGAAGGCGGCGGTGGCGGGGCTCACCCGCCACCTCGCCGCCTACTGGGCCGACCGCGGCATCCGCGTCAACACCCTCGTCCCCGGCGGGGTCGAGAGCGGTCAGAACGAGACGTTCAAGCGCCGCTACGCCGCGCGCGTCCCGATGGGGCGCATGGCGCAGGCCGAAGAGATGGTCGGGGCGCTCATCTACCTGGCCTCGGACGCGTCGAGCTACGTGACCGGGCAGGAGATCGTCGTCGACGGTGGGCTCAGCGCGTGGTGAAGCCACCCCCGAACCGCCGCGTCACGATCGTCATGTACCACTTCGTCCGCGACCTCCGGCGCAGCCGCTACCCGGCGATCAAGGGTCTCGACGTCGCCGATTTCGAGGGGCAGTTGGCCTACATCGGCCGCCACCACCAGGTCGTGCGCATGGAGGACGTCATCGCGGCCGCCGCCGACCCCTCGGTCGACTTGCCCCCGCGGGCGCTGCTCCTCACCTTCGACGACGGGTACGCCGACCACTACCAGACCGTGTTCCCGCTCCTGGACCGGCTCGGGTGGCAGGGCACCTTCTTCCCGCCCTCCGGCGCCGATCCTCGAGGGTCGGGTGTTGGACGTGAACAAGATCCACTTCCTGCTCGCGACCGTGACCGACACGGCGCGCCTCGTGGCGGCGATGGAGGCGCGCTTGGAGGCGAGTCGAGACGCGTACGCGCTCGAGACCACGGCGCACTACCGCGCCTCGTACGCGCACGCGAACCGCTGGGACCCGGCGGACGTGATCTACGTCAAGCGCATGCTCCAGATGGGCCTGCCCGAGGACCTGCGCGTTGCCATCGCCGACGACCTCTTCCGCGAGTTCGTGACGACCGACGAGAGGGCGTTCGCGCAGGAGCTGTACGTGACCCTGGAGCAGCTCCAGTGCATGGTGCGCCACGGCATGCACGTCGGCAGCCACGGCCACGATCACCTGTGGCTGAACACGCTCTCGACCGACGAGCAGGAGCGCGAGGTGCGCACGTCGCTGGACTTCCTGCGCCTCGTGGGCGCCGACCTGGACGCCTGGACCCTCGGCTACCCGTACGGAGGCGTCGACGAACGCGTGGTCGACACCGTCAGGCGCCTCGGCTGCCGCGTGGCGCTCACCACGGAGGTCGACGTGGCCGACCTCGACCGTCATCACCCGCTGACCCTGCCGCGCCTCGACACCAACGACCTGCCGCGACGTGCGGACGCGCCTACCGGTGCGTGGACCCTCGAAGCGCCCTGAGCGCCCGATCTCTCTTGCCGCTGGGAGGCCGAACGTGCCGACGATGATGGAGATCCTGCGCGATCTCACGCCGCTGAACCGCGTCATGTGCTCCACGGACTTCGACCGCACGGTCGAGTACCTGAAGGAACGGCTGCCGTTCGAGGAGATCCGTTACGACGCCGACGTCGAGCACAACGGCTGGGTGATCCCCCCCAAGTGGGACGTGGTCGAGGCCAAGATCCTGCGCGACGGGAAGGTCGTGTACGACGGTACGTGGCACCCGATGGCGGTGATCGCGCTCTCGACGCCCTTCCGAGGGACGGTCTCCCGCGACGAGCTCCGCCGCCACCTGCACTTCGACCACCGCTTCGACGACGCCATCCCGTTCCATTTCCGACAGCTGTTCCGGAGTTGGCAGCGCACCTGGGGCTTCGCCGTGCCCGAAGACGTTCTACGACGCCCTCGAGGACGGCCCGTACGAGGTCGTCCTGGAGACGACCGAGGCACCCGGCTACCTGCGGATGCTCGAGTGGGAACTCCCTGGGACGATCGACGAAACGATCGTCTTCGGGACGAACCTCGACCACCCCGGCGTGGCCAACGACGGCCTTTCGGGGGTCGTGGTGGGGATCGAGCTGTTCCGCCGCTTGGCGCGACGGCCCCGGAACTTCACCTATCGTCTCGTCCTGCCCCAAGGCATCCTCGGCACGGAGTACTACTTGGGCCTCCAGGCCCCGGAGCGACGTTCGCGCATCCTCGAGGGGGTGATGCTCGAGATGCTCGGTTCGCCGACGCCCGCTCGCCCTCCAGGCCTCGCGCGGCGCCAGGTCGAACATCGAGCGTTCCCTCCACGACGCCCTCATCGCCTCGAACGCCGAGCATCGCACGGGCGCATTCGAGGAGATCATCCTCAACGACGAGTACGTCTGGGAGGCGTACGGCATCCCGATGGCGTCGCTGTCGCGCTTCCCGTACCCCGAGTACCACACCGACCGGGACGATCTCGGCCTCATGTCCGAGGCGCGCTTGACCGAAGCCGTCGACGTTCTCGAGGCGGCGGTCGAACGGCTCGAGGCCACGCCCCTCGTGACCAAGCGGTTCGAAGGCAACGTGTGCCTCTCGAACCCGCGCTACGACCTCTACGTCGATCCGGGCCAGGTCGCGTTCGGCGACGCCCCCGACGAGACGCGTCGCCGTATGCGCTTGCTGATGGACACGATCCCCACCTTGACCCGACCGACGAGCCTGGGTCAGCTCGCCGACACGGTCGGGCTGCCCGTCGACGTCGTGTCGGCCTACCTGCACCGCTGGCACGACAAGGGTCTGGTCGACCTCGCGCCTTCGGATCAGGACGAGCGCTAGGACGGAACCGATCGGGGCCGGGTCGACGCCGCGGGCGCCCGCGGCTACTCGCCCAGTGCGGTGACGGGCGTGAGCGCATACGCCACGAACGGCGCCGGCTCGACGACCCGCACGCGCAAGGAGGGGCCGTCCTCCAGCGTCCAGGCGATCTGGTTCCAGCCCTGCGACAGCTCGAGCTCGACGTCGAACTGCGTGCAACCGCCGCCGGTCGCCAGCGTGGCGTTCCGGTCGACGTGGAGCCAGCCGTAGAACGTGCCCCCGAAGTCCTCGACGGCGACGCCGACGGGAATCGGCACGTCGGTGGCCACGATCAGATACGCACCTTCCGCCGTCAGGCCGACCATCCCCGGCAGCGTCGCGCCCTCGAACACCGCGACGGTGGCCATGGCGTCGCCGGGCACCGCCACCGGGGCGCAGAGGAAGGCGTCGAGGTTCGTGAGCGCGCTCTCGAGCGACACGATGGCGCCCTCCGGCAGGTCGGCGGTGGCCGGGAGGTCGATCGTCATCTCGCCCTCGGTGGCGCCCGCCACCCGCCCGAGGTACAGGTCGGGAACGATCTCGACGACGTCCTGCACGGAGATGGGGACCGCCGCTGCGAGCACGGCCGCGTCCGGGACCGCGAGCCCGAGAGCCAACACCCTCGGCGTGCCTTCGCGCGCGTAGACCGAGCCCGTGGCCTGCCGTAGGCCGGTGTCGGGCGGCGGCGCCTCACCGCAGCCGGCGAGAACCAGGGTGAGCAGGGCGATGGACAGGCAGGCGCGCAGCGGCATGGTCGACCTCCAGACGCGCCGGCCGGAAGCCGGGCACGATGCCCGAGTCTGGCCGCCCGCACGGCGCCGCCACGTCGAACCGCTCACATCGTCGAACGCGATCAGGCTTGGGTGCGGAAGACGAGGTCGCGGCCGTGCGTCGATGCGGGGGTCGAGGGCCGCGTCATGGGCGGCGGACGATCGCGGCGTGGACATCCGCGGTGCCGACCGACGCCGCCCCTTGGCGCGGTCTTGCAGCACCACGGCGGCCACCAGGGCGCCGCAGACCAGGTAGAGCGTGAGGAGGGCTAGGAAGACCATCGTGGCGTCAGACTAAAGGCCGCGGACTGACGAGATCCTCACCGGGCTCAGCGCGCGCCTCGGGCGTGAGGACCACCAGGGGCGTCCGCGCCAGCACGTACAGGTCCATCCAGATCGACCAGTTGCGGATGTAGTACGTGTCGATGTCACGCTGGACGTCCACGTCGCCGTCCGAACGCACCGACACCTGCCAGAGGCCGGTGATGCCGGGGCGCACCGTCGTGCGCAACTCGCGGAAGGCCTCCGTGAACACGTCGAGGTGGTACTCGGGGAACGGTCGCGGCCCGACCAAGCTCATCTCGCCGCGGAGCACGTTGAAGATCTGGGGGAGTTCGTCGAGACTGCTCTTCCGCAAGAACGCTCCCACGATCGGCAGGATGCGCGGGTCGCGCGTCAGCTTGAAGCTCTGGGCCCACTCTCGCTTCGCGACGGGGTCGTGGTCCAAGTGCGCATCGAGCCGCTCGGCCGCGTCGTGGTACATCGTGCGCAGCTTCCAGACCCGGATCTTGCGGCCGCCCATGCCGATGCGGACCTGATAGTAGAGCGGATTGCCAGGTGACACGAGCACGATGGCGGCGACCGAGACCGCCACGAGGGGTAGCCCGATCACGACGGCAGGCACCGCCAGGAGGAGGTCGAGCGCGCGTTTGGCGAAGCGGTTCAACGGATTGATCAGGTTGTGTTGGACGCGCAGCCCGACCACCCCACCCAGATCGCACGTCTCGACGCCCAGCGACTTCATGCCGAACAGGTTCGGGACGACGACGATGGTCTGGAAGGAGTGTGTGTGGCGCCTGACGAGATCCACGAGGTCGTCGGGGCGCACGCCGGGCATCGCGATCACGGCCGTCTGGATGCCCTTGCGACTGAAGGTCTGCGACGCGGCGAGCTCGCCGACGACGTAGACGCCTTCGACCCACGTCCCGGCCTTCGTCGGGTCGTCGTCGAACAGGGCGACCGGTCGGAGGCCCGTGCGCGGATACTGGCGGAAGCGCTCGATCAGGAGGCGCGCGGTGGCGCCCGCACCGATGACGACGACCGGTACACCCCACCAGGCCTGTCTGGCGAACAGCTCTCGTGCGATCGCGCGGGCCACCGGCACCGTGAAGATCGCGATCGGTGCCGCGAGGAGCAGGGGCCACGGTCCGCCCGCACCGGGAACGTAGGGCAGTACCACCAGGCCGACGACGGTGACGCCGACGATCCCGCGCGCGAGCCGCCGGAACTCGGTGATGGCCGTCATCCCCGCGCCGGGGTACAGACCGGCCAGCCCGAACGCGAATGGCGCCAGCAGGAGCACCAACGACGCTTGCCACACGAGCGCCAAGGGGCTTGCAACCCCGCCGGTCATGGGCACGGCGATGAGCGCCGCGATGAACAGGGCCGCCAGGTCGAAGACCGCGAGGACCGTCCCCGTCAACCGTGGCCGAGCCTTCGCGGTCAGCGTGTCGGTTCGCGTCGAGGTTCGACGGGACGTGGAAGCGGTGTTCACGGACACAGTCTCAACCTTACCCACTTACGAGTTCGTTACGAAGCCTTCCGTCACCTGCATGCCGAAGGACCGATATCACGCTCCTGCCGCCGTCCACGGACCAATGCCGCCACCCGTGAGACCTCCGTTCGCCCACCATCAGAGCAACGGATTTCATAACACCGAGAGCAACCGGACCTTACGCTGAACCCGATCGTTGGAGGCGACGACGCACGTCCCGGATCTGGGCGCTTGGGACGTGCCGAGCCAGTAGCGCAACCGACCAACCCCATCGATCGTAGTCCCAAGCGCCCTGAAGGGCACATCGCTGCCAGAAGGGACGACGATGACGATCGTGTGGATCACCCTCGGGTACACCGGCGCCGCAGCGCTCCTCGCGCTGACCTTGAAGGGCAAGACCCTCTGGATGCCGTCGACCAAGCACTCGATGGAGGACGCCGAACAGATGCGCGCGGTGCGCCCCAAGGCGTCGGCCTACGTCACCGAAAGAGACACCATCGCGACGTTGTCCTAGCCACCGCGCGGTGTCCCTACCTGCCGACCACGACCCGGATCGACCCTTCGTGAACGACGGGTTCGTGTGGTCGGAGGGCGCCCAACGCCAAAGAGGCACGTTTCGATGATCGGACCCGCATCCTGGCCCGATGGCTGACCCGTACATGGAGGCGCCGAGGACGGCGGCTACACTCGTTTCGTGTCCGATGACGATCTTGTGCAGCCCTCCCCGCACGACGGGTCCGAATCCCCCGTCGTATCCGTCGTCATCCCCGCCTACGACGTCGCCGACACCCTCGGCGTCCAGCTCGAAGCCCTGACCCAGCAGACGTTCGACCGCCCGTGGGAGGTGATCGTCGCCGACAACGGGTCGTCGGACGACACGCTCGGCGTGGCGTACGCGTTCGCCGACCGGCTACCGCTACGCACGGTCGACGCGCACAGCGTCCAGGGCGCCGCGCACGCACGCAACGTCGGCGCCCGCGAGGCCGGCGCCCCGCTGCTCGCGTTCGTCGACGCCGACGACGAGGTCGCACCCGGGTGGCTCGCGGCGATCGTGGCCGCGCTCGACGGCCGCGACGCGGTGGCGTCGCGGTTCGACCTCGAGCGGCTGAACGCCGAGGACGTGGCGTCGACGCGTGAGGTGCCGCAGCAGAAGGGGCTCAACGAGAACCGTTTCCTCCCGCACGCCTCGGCGTCGGGCCTCGCCGTCCACCGCCACGTCCACGACGCCGTCGGGGGCTTCGACGAGAGCATGCTCCGCCTACAGGACACCGACTACTGCTGGAGGCTGCAGCTCGCGGGCTTCACCCTCCACTACGTCGAGGACGCTCTGGTGCACTACCGTCTCCGCGAGTCGGTGGCCGCCTCGACGCGGCAGTCGTTCGGGTACGGACGCTTCGACGGCCACCTCTACCACCGGTACCGCTCGTTCAGCGCCAAGCACGTGTCCCTCACGCATCAATTGGGCGGCATCGCCCGCGGGACGCTCGACGTCGCGCGCGCATCGTTGCGACGCGCACCGCGCAAGGAGCTGCGCTCGCTCGCCCACAACGTCGGCTTCACGATCGGTTGGGTCGAAGCCGGCCTCAAGCGGGAGCGGAGCCCGATGGAAGCCCGGTCAGGATCGAACTGAGGGAGCGAGCGCGGTCGCGAAGGCGTCGAGGTCGGACCGGGTCGACGCACCGGCGCTACCGGGGTCCTCCGCGAACGCCCGGTACCAGGCGGCGGTCCGGTCGAGCGTGGTCGAGAGGTCCCACCGCGGCGACCAACCGAGTTCCACGTGCGCCTTCGACCAATCGAGCTTCAGGACGCCGGCTTCGTGCGGTTGTTCGCCGCTGCCGCGGATCCACGACGCCCCCGACCCCCAGCGTTCGGCCAGCCGGTCGGCCAGCCACGCGACGGGCCGCGCGTCGTCTTCGCGCGGTCCGAAGTTCCAGGCCGTGCACGCCGTCGGGTCGGCGGCCAGCAGCCGCTGCGCCAGGACGAGGTAGCCGGCCAACGGTTCGAGCACGTGCTGCCACGGACGCACGGCGGCAGGGTTCCGGATCGTGACGGGTTCGTCCCGTTCGAAGCCCCGGATCAGGTCGGGCACCAGGCGGTCGGCGGCCCAATCGCCGCCGCCGATGACGTTGCCGGCACGCGCGGTGGCGACGCCGACCCCGTGGTCCGACAGCCGGTCGACCGGGAAGAACT
>CAVSJH010000018.1:0-116434 GCA_963728245.1 uncultured Trueperaceae bacterium | reverse complement strand
ACGCCGGCCACACCGTGGTCGTCGGCGCCGACGTGTTCAAGCTCCACCATCTGCCGTGCGGGACGCTCCACGACCGTCCGACGTCGGTGCTGGGCGGCGGCATGGTGATCGACCCCTGGAAGCTGCGCGAGGAGCTCGAGGGTCTGCGGGCGCGACGCGACCCGGGGCACGTGCTGGTGTCGCACGAGGCCCACCTGGTGCTGCCGCACCACAAGAAGAACGACGAGGGCGGTGGCTTCGTCGGCACCACCGGCCGCGGTATCGGTCCCGCCTACTCCGACAAGGCGCGTCGCCTCGGGTTGCGCTTCGGCGACCTGCTCGACGAGGCGCTGTTGCGCGAGCGTCTGGGTCGGCTGCTGGAGGGCAAACCCAACTCGACCGAACGCGTGGGTTGGACCTCCGTCGAGGTCGCCATGTCCGAGCTGGAGGACGTCCGAGCGTACGTGACGCCCTTGGTGGCCGACACCGGCGCGCTCGTGCGCGACGCCTTGCGCTCGGGCGCGCGGGTGCTGTTCGAGGGTGGCCAGGGGACGATGCTCGACTTGTCGTACGGCACCTACCCGTTCGTCACCTCGTCGTACCCGACGGTGGGCGGGATCCTGGTGGGCGCCGGCGTGAGCCACAAGGCGCTCGATGGCGTGGTGGGCGTGGTCAAGGCGTTCACCACCCGGGTGGGCCACGGACCGTTCCGGACCGAGCTGGCCGGCGAGGGGGCCGAACGCCTGCGCGGCACGGGCGCCAACCAGTGGGACGAGTTCGGCACCACCACGGGCCGCCCGCGCCGGGTCGGCTGGCTCGACCTGCCGCAGCTCCGGTACGCGGCCGAGATCAACGGGTTCGACGGGCTGGTCGTCACCAAGCTCGACGTGCTGTCGGGGATGGACGAGGTGCGCGTCGCCGTCGACGCCGACGCCCACGGCACGCCCGTGTACGAAACCCTGCCGGGCTGGGGCGACCTGCGCGGTCTGGGGTCGCGCGACGCCCTGCCGGGGCCGCTGCTCGACTACCTGGCGCTCGTGGAGTCGGCGGTGGGCGTGCCGGTGTGGATGTTCTCGACCAGCCCCGACCGTGAGGACACGTACGGGTCGGTGCGCTGGGGTGCTTGAACTCGGTGGGCGTGGGGCGCAGCCCCACGCCCGCCGAGTTCACGCCCGCTGTTCGATCGGCGTGAAGCGTCTTGCCGCGTGGGCCTTCGTAGACCAGGCGCGGGCGCATCAGGCGGTTGTCGCCGTACTGCTCGAACAGGTGCGCCATCCAGCCCGAGATGCGGGCGACGGCGAAGATCGGCGTGTACGTGTCGGCGGGGAAGCCGAGCATCCGGTAGACGCTGGCGCTGAAGAAGTCGACGTTCGGCTTGACCTGGCGGTCGCGCTTCGTCATCTCGCGGTCCATGACGTCGACCATCTCGAGCGAGATCTCGAACCACTTCGCCTCGTCGGACTCCTTGGCGAGCTCGCGCGCGACGTCCTCGAGGATGTCGGCCCGCGGGTCCAGCACCCGGTAGACGCGGTGGCCGAAGCCCATGACGCGGCCGTTCTCCTTGGAGAGCGTGTCGAGCACGTACTTCTCGGCGTTCTCGACCGAGCCGATCTGCTCGAGCGCCTTCATGACCGCGGTGTTGGCGCCGCCGTGGAGCGGTCCCTTGAGCGAACCGATCGCGGCCGTGATGGCGCTGAAGACGTCGGTGAGGCTCGAGGCCGTCGCCCGAGCCACGAAGGTGCTGGCGTTCGAGCCGTGCTCCGCGTGCAGCACGAGCGCCGTGTCCATGACCTTGGTGGCGGCGTCGGTGGGCACCTCGCCGGTGAGCGTGTAGAGGAAGTTGGCCGCCAACGACAGCTCGGGCTTGGGCGTCACCGGTTCGAGGCCGCGCCGGAGGCGTTCGAGCGTGGCGACGATGGTGGGGAAGCGCGCCACGAGCGACAGACCGATCCGTCGCACGTTGGCCATGTCGACGCCGTCGGGGTTCGGGTCCGCGTCGGCCAGCGCCGACACGGCGGTGCGCAGGTTGTGCATGGGGGAAGCGTCGGCGGGCAGCTTCTTGAGCAGCTCGAGCTCGACGGGAGGCAGCGCGACGCGCGCGGCGAGGTCGGCGCGGAACGCCTCGAGCTGCGCCGCGGTGGGCAGTTCGCCCTCCCACAGTAGGTAGACGACCTCCTCGTAGCTGGCGTCGGTGAGCTCGCGGATGTCGTACCCGCGGTAGATGAGCTCGCCGGCCTCGCCGTCGATGAAGCAGATCTCCGAGGTGTCGACGTTGACACCGTTCAAGCCGCGGTAGATGGTCTCTTCCATGGCGCCTCCGAGGGGACGGGGACGGCGCCACGGCGACGTGACCGGGACCGGCCCTGGTGAAAGGGTCTGGCGATGCGGGACGCGACCGCGCCCGGGACTCGCCCGTTGGACGGAGTCCAGTGTAACGCGCGGGACGTAACGCCGCACGTCGCGGCGGGTCGGTCAGTCGCCGAGCGAGCGCTGGGTGCCGTCCGAAGGATCCGCGGGTGACGCGGCGGGTTCCGGTGCAGGCCGTGGCTCCGCCGGCGGGTCCGGTACCACCGCTGGGACGGCGTAGGTCGTCGGCGCCGGGCCGCCGCGCACGGCAGGCGGGAAAGCCGCCGCCTCACGCCGTCGCCACAGCACGAGGGCGCCGGCCGCGATGAGCACCAGCGCGAACCAGGTCGACTGCAGCACCCCCGACGAGACCAGGCCGTTCGCGGTCCCGATCGCGACGAGAGCGACGCCGACCACCCACGGCCAGCGGTTCTCGCGGCGCTCGACGCGGTCGACGGCGACGAGACCGAAACCGAGCGAGATGAGGAACACACCCTCGCAACCCGGGAACGCCGACTGCAGCAGCAGACCGACGGCGGAGCCGGCCAGGATGCCGCCCAGCACGAGGAAACCGTAGGTGCGCTGGCTGACGTAGCCGCCGAGGAGGGCAGCCGCCACCAACGCCATCCACAGCCACCCGGCCCCGTCGGTCAGCCGTCCGAGCAGAGCCAGGACGCCGGTGCCGATCAGCGCGTAGGCGAGCAGGTCGCGTCGATGCATGGCTGGAGCATAGCGTCTGGAACGATGTCGGATTCCGACCGTTCGCTCGTCGGGGTCGATGCTAAGATGCCGGCGATCCCCGCACCCAGCGCCCCATTCGGCCCCGCGCCGCCGGGTGCGACGTGCTCCCGCGCCGGTGTTTCCCGGCGCCGCGAGAGGAGGACCCCGTGATCGGGAACACCCAACGGTTCGACCCGTTCAACGAGGCGCCCATCCGCGTGATCGACGAAACCGGCCACTGGACGGCCAACTTCACGTGTGACCTCGGCGACGACGTGCTCCGGTCGATCTACCGCGACCTGGTCCGCGCCCGCCGACTCGACGAGCGCCTCTCGACCCTGCAACGGCAGGGCAAGGTCAGTTTCGTGGCCAGCGCCGCCGGGCACGAGGCCACCCAGGTCGGCGTCGCGCGCGCCCTCGAGGTGGGCCGAGACTGGGTGTTCCCCTACTACCGGGACCTGCCCCTGTCGTTGGCGATCGGTTGGCCGCTCGTGGAGGCCGTCGCGCAGCAGATGGCCACCCGGGCGGATCCGGCCCGGGGGCGACAGATGCCCGCCCATCCGGGGAGCGCGGCGCTCAACCTGTTCACCGCCGCCTCGCCCATCGCCAGCCACGTGCCGCCCGCCGTCGGGACCGCCATCGCCCAGAAGCTCGCCGGCCGCGGCGACGTCACCGTCTGCACCTTCGGCGATGGCGCCACCAGCGAGGGCGACTGGCACGCGGCGCTCAACCTCGCGGGCGCGCAGGGGGCGCCGGCGGTGTTCGTCTGTGAGAACAACGGCTACGCCATCAGCGTCGACTTCCGGCATCAGTCCGGCAGCGTCGACGTGGCCAGCAAGGCGCGCGCGTACGGCATGCCCGGCTACCGCGTCGACGGCATGGACCCACTGGCGGTGTACTACGTGACGCGCCAGGCCGTGGCCGCCGCGCGTGACGGTTTGGGCCCGGCCCTCGTCGAAGCCCTGGTCTACCGCTACGCCGCGCACTCCAACGCCGACGACGACTCGCGCTACCGGCCGGCCGACGAGGTCGCCTCGTGGCGCGCGCGCGATCCGTTGCCGCGCTACCGGCGCTTCCTCGAGGGGCGCCGCTTGTGGGACGACGAGGCCGAGAGCGCCCTGGCGAGCGAGATCCGCGCGGAGCTCGACGAGGCCGTGAGAGCGTCCGAGGCGTCAGGGCCGGTGCCGTTCGATTGGATGTTCGGCGACGTGCTCGCGGAGCCCTCGATCCAACTGCGCAAGCAACGTGAACGCGCGGCGCGCGCGAGCACGCCAGGAGGGCGCCGAGCGCTGATGGCCGTGCAGACGATCGTCCAGACCGTGGCGCGCACGCTGGCCGAGGAGATGGCGCGCGACGAGCGGGTCGTGGTGGTGGGCGAGGACGTCGGCAAGCGTGGCGGGGTGTTCCTCGCCACCGAGGGCCTGTTCGATCGCTTCGGCCCCGATCGGGTGATCGACACCCCGCTCTCCGAGGCCGCCATCATCGGCGCCGCGATCGGCATGGCCGTGCACGGGCTGCGGCCGGTGGCGGAGATCCAGTTCGCCGACTACGTGTTCCCCGGGCTTCGACCAGCTCGTCTCGCAGGCGGCCAAGCTGCGCTACCGCTCGGCGGGTGGTTTCACCGCGCCCATGGTCGTGCGCATGCCGGCCGGCGGCGGCGTGGCCGGCGGCCACCACCACTCGCAGAACCCCGAGACGCACTTCGTGCACACGCCGGGGCTCCAGGTCGTGTACCCGTCGACGCCCAAGGACGTGAAGGGGTTGCTCAAGAGCGCCGTTCGCGGCGAGGACCCGGTCGTGTTCATGGAACCGAAGCGCCTCTACCGGGCGGTGAAGGAGGAGGTCGGCGACGACGTCGACTACCTCGTGCCGGTCGGCCGCGCCGCCGTGCGGCGCCAGGGCGACGACGTCGTCCTCATCTAGCTACGGTGCCTCGATGGCGGAGACGCTCAGGGCCGCCGACGCGCTCGGCGACCAGGGGCATCAGCGCCGACGTGGTCGACCTGAGGTCGCTGCTGCCTTGGGACGAGGACCTGGTCCTCGAACGCGTCGCACGGGTGGGCCGCGTGGTCGTCATCAGCGAGGCGCCGCGCACGGGCTCGTTCGCCAGCGAGGTGGCCGCCACGATCGCCGAGGAGATCCTCGACCTGCTCGAGGCGCCCCCGGTGCGCGTCACCGGTTACGACACGCCCTACCCGTACGCCCAGGACCGCACCTACCTGCCCGGCCCCGACCGCATCCTGCACGCCGTCCAGCGCGTGCTCGACTACTGAACCGCACCCCCCGCGCGTCAGCGCGCCGCACCCTTGGAGGACCCGTGCCCGAGGACGTCAAGCTACCGGAGCTCGCCGAATCGGTGGTCGAAGGCGAGATCTTGACGTGGTTGGTGGCCGAAGGCGACACGGTCGCCGCCGACCAGCCGCTCGTCGAGGTCATGACCGACAAGGTGACCGTCGAGCTGCCGGCGCCGTTCGCCGGCGTGGTGGTGCGCATCGTCGCGCCCGAGGGCGCGGTCGTGCCGGTGGGCGCGGTGCTCGTCGCAGGTCGAGCGCGACGGCCGTGGGGCGAGCGCGAACGCGGCCGCGCCCCCGCCCGCCTCCGCCCGAGCGGAGGCCGAGGTCGAAACGGCCGACGACGGCGACGAGCGCAGCCTGTTCCGGGCGCGCGACGAGGGTGCCGGCGACGAGCTCCCGAGCGTTCGCAAACGCGCGGGCGCCCGACCCCCGCGGGGCGCCACGGGGCCTGCCGGCGCCGCCCGGCCTCCGGGCGCCGCCCGCCCTCCGGGCGCCCCGGAGGAGGACACCTCGCTGCGCGGCGCCTACGGCCGCGTGGTCGCGGTCCCCGCGGCGCGACGCTCTGGCGCGCGAGCTGGGCGTGTCGATCGAACAGGTGCTCGGTTCGGGCCCGTCGGGCCGGGTGCGCGTCGACGACGTCCGTGGGCACACGGCCCACGTCGCTCCGACGACCGCGGGCGGTCTGCCGCCGGCGGCGCGTCCGGTCACCCCCAAGGGCTTCGAGGACCGTGAGCGGCGCCTGCCGCTGCGCGGCATGCGGCGCGCGATCGCCAACCAGATGGTGGTGTCGCACCTGCACTCGGTGCGCACCCTGCACGTCGACGAGGCCGACGTGAGCGAGCTCGTACGCCTGCGCGAACGGCTCAAACCGCGGGCCGAGTCGCGCGGGGTGCGGCTGTCGTACCTGCCGCTCATCATGAAGGCGGTCGGGCAGGTGCTGCCGTCGTTCCCGTCGCTCTCGAGCGGGCTCGACGAGGTGACCCAGGAGGTGGTGCTGCGCGACTACGTCAACCTGGGCATGGCGGTGTCCACCGACGTCGGGCTGGTGGTGCCCGTGGTGCGCGACGTCGACCGCAAGACGCTCATCGACGTGGCCGAGGAGCTCCAGGGCCTCGCCGCCAAGGCGCGGGACGCCAAGCTCGCGCCCGACGACGTGCGCGGCGGCTCCTTCTCGATCACCAACATCGGCAGCGTCGGCGGCCTGTTCAGCTTCCCGATCATCAACGTGCCCGAGGCGGCGATCCTGGGCGTCCACGCCATCCGCAAACGGCCGGTGGTGCTCCCCGACGACACGATCGCGGCGCGGCCGATGCTCTACCTGAGCCTGGCGTTCGACCACCGCTTGGTGGACGGTGCGGACGCGGCGCGGTTCACGAACCAGCTCATCGACCTGTTGCAGGAGCCCGAGGCGATGCTGCTCGACGCGTGAACGACGGGGCGTCGGCGTCGACAGGGACGCGTTCGCCTCGACCTTGTAAGCTTCCCGTAAGGTTCTCGTTATAGTGGGCCCCTTAACCTAACGCGAGGTAGGTGCCCATGGTGCATTCGCCCCAAGTCTGGCGCCGGTCGAGTGCCGGTCTCAGCATCCTCGAACTGCTCGTCGTGCTCGCGATCCTCGCGATCGCGTTCGGGCTGACCGCGATCGCCGGACGCGGCATCCTGCGACGCAGCGCCGAGCGCTCCGTCGTCCAGACGGTGCAGCAGGCCGTGTGGCAGGGCGCCACCATGGCGGCCGCACGCGGCTTCCGGGCCGAGCTCGTCCGGGACGGCGACGTGCTCGTCCTCCGTCGCCTCGCCGACGGCGAGGTCCTGCGCACGTTCGAGCTCGAGCCCGGCGCCGTCCTCAACGTCGCCGACGGGCAGGTGCTCGTCTTCACCCCACCCGGATCGGTCCTGGCGTCCTCCCTCGACGCGCTGCCGGATCCACTGACCGTCACGGCCGCGGGCGAGACCTACGAGCTCGAGGTCTCGCTCATCGGCGAGGTGCGGGTCCGATGAGGCCCCGCGCCGGCTTGACGATCGTCGAGGTCCTCGTCGCGCTCGCGATCATCGCGGTGGCCTTCACGCTGCTGTCGACCGCGCTCGTGAGCAGCCTGCAGCAGACGAGCCGTGCAGGCTCGCGCACCGCAGACCACCCAGCACCTCGAGTTCCTCGGACGGCAGGTGGCCGGCGGGTCCGCTGCGGTCCTCGCGACCGCCGGCACGCCGCTCGAATGGGCGTACGGCGCGCTCGACGACGCGTTCCCGGAGCTACCCACCCATGGCGCCGCCGACGCCGCCGCCTACCGCGCTGAGGTCGCCCAGGTGGCGACCGTGGCCTTCGCCGGTGCGTCGGCGGTCCAGTACCGCATCACCGTCTGCGGGCGGGCCGCGACCGGCGAGGCGTGCGTCGCTGGCACGACGCTGGGCCCGCCGCCGTCGGCGGGCACCACCCCGCCCCTGCTGCCGGGGATCAACTGATGGAGCGCACGATGAGACGAACGGACGGCTTCTCCCTGATCGAGGTGCTGATCGCGCTCGCGATCTTCGTCGTCGTGGCGTCGCTCGCCGGGTCCGGCATCGTCCAGGCCCTGCGTCTGCAGGCGTTGAACGAGACCGCGACGTCGCTCCAGGCGAAGTTGCGTCGCGTCAACGAGGTGGTCGGCCAGGACCTTCGTTCGGCCGTCTTCGGTGGCCTGACCGACACACCCGTCGCCAGCGGCGCCACGGGCGTGTCGTTCACCCTCGCGGACGGCGGCCAGGGCTACGAGGTCCAACCGTCCGGCGGCGCGAGCTTCCCTCACTCGGCGAACGTCGACATCTTCGCGGTGGCCGCCGACGCGGCCGCCCTCGGTCTCGACGGGGCCGAGGCGATGATGGTGAACCAGGTCGGTGAGGGCATCGTCTACACCGTCACCAACGTGACCCGCGTCGGCCCGATGGCGGACCAGCGCTGGAACGTCGTCCACGCGGGGTGCAACAACACGATCGCGTACGCACCACCGGTGCGGCTGTTCTCCGTGGCCTCGGTCGGGTACCGCTTCGATGCCGACGCGGGCGAGCTGCTGCGCCAGGTCGGAGCGGGCGCGGAACGTGTGCTGGCGTTCGGGCTGTCGGACGTCACGTTCGCCTACGCGTACGAGGCGGAGGACGGCACGACCGTCGTCCGCGCCACCCCCTTCGACGACGGCGACGGTCCGCTCCGCGTCGCCGACGTGGGCGGGCTGGCCCACGTGCTGTCGGGCATCCAGGTGACCGTCACGGCCGAGGAGGGCGCCGGCGGCGGCCGCACCGTGGAGCGCACCTACGTCTCACACGTACGGTTGCCGGACGCCGGCACCGTGAACCTTCGATCGGTGGTGAGCTGCCCGTGACCTCGATCCTCTCGCGCCGTGGCGTGGCCCTGTTGACCGCGCTCGCCATCCTGGTCGTCGTGGGCGGGATCGCCGCCCTCATGTTCACGCGCACGCTCGGCGAGATCCGCCACTCTGGCGACGACTCGGGCATCGTCCAGTCGTTGCTGCTGGCGCGAGGCGCGGCCAACCTGGGCGGTGCCGTGCTGCAGGGTCCGGCCCGCGACGCGCTCGACCAGATCGTCCAGGACACGTCTTCGACGGCGGCGCGCTGGTCGTACGGCACCGGCGCGGGCGACGCGCCGGCGCCCGACACCGTGGTCCGGGCGCTCAGCACCAACGCCGGCTCGGTCGCGGCCCTGCTCCAGGCTCAGATCGACGCCCTGCTGTGCGACGCGACCGTGCCCGGCCTCGACGGCGGCGGCGTGCTGACGTTGCGCATCCACGTGGCCGGGGCGTCGTGCGGTGAGGCCCTGCCGAGCGGAGCGACGTTGCCACCCGGCCGCTTCGTGTCCGGCTTGCCGCGAGACGGTTCGGGCAGTGCCAACGACCAGACCTTCGCGCTCCCGTTCGTCATCGTGGCCGAGGGCGCGGTCGGCCCGTACCGCCGCAACGTGGTCACGGCCGGCGAGTACCAGTTCACCGTCGGCCGTGCGAGCTTCGCGCAGTACGCGCTCTTCACCAACGTGCACCGCTCCGGCGGTGGCTGGAACGCCAGTGAGATCTGGTTCACCGAGGACACGCTCTTCGACGGCCCGGTCCACACGAACCAGTACTTCCGCTTCTACCGCAACCCGTGGTTCGGCGGCGCGGTGACGAGCGCCGGGTGCGCCAACCCTGGGCTGACCTCGTGCAGCTCCGGCGCCGGCACCGACGGCGCCGAGTTCTACGGCGAAGGTTTCCAGTCGGTCGCGGAGATGTCGTCCCCTACGAGCCCCTCGTACAGCAACGGCTACGGTACGCACGCGCCCGAGCTCGCCGCCGGCGTCGACTGGAGCGCCACGTTCGTCCCGCTGCCGGGCAACGCCCAGGACCAGGAGGACGCTGCCCAGGCGAGCGGCATCGCCTTCGACCACGACCTGGACTCGCTGGTGCTCGCCGCCGTCGATGCCGCGGGCGACCCACTGGACGCGGGCGGCAGCGTCCCGGCCACCCACCAGACGATCGAGGCGTGCTACCCGGACAGGATCCGGATCAGCAACCGCTGGCGCGACGTGGAGGTCTGCGACACCTACCGCTACGCAGCCGACGGGGCCCTCGACCGCATGCGCGAGACGCGGCGCAACGGAAACGTAGTGGCCGAGAACAGCTACGACTGGCAGCCGACGGGCACGACCTTCAACGGCGTCATCTACACGACCGGCGACGTCGACCGCTTCACCGGGCCCGGCCGCGACGGCGCCGGACCGGACACGGCCGCGCCGGCCCTCGCGGCCTTCGCACAGATCACCGTCGCGGCCGAGGGCGACATCCGCATCACGGGCGACCTGACCTACGAAGAGCCGCCCTGCACGGGTTCGCCGACGCGTTCGGGCGCGGTGGTCACACCCGCGGACTGTGGCAACGCCGGGGCCCAGAACATCCTTGGCGTGTACAGCCAGACCGGCGACGTCCTCATCGGCCACAACAACTGGCCGAGCGAGTACGACGCTCCAGCGGACGTGACCATCCACGGCGTGCTGATGAGCTCGCGGGGCATCGTTGGTGTCGAGAACTACGACACCGGCAGCGCCCGCGGCAGTGTCAACCTGATCGGTGGGGTCATCGAGTACTACTACGGCGCGTTCGGCACCTTCAACAGCCGCACGGGTGCGATGAGTACGGGTTTCAGCCGCGCCTTCACCTACGACCGTCGAACCGCAGCGGGTCTCGCCCCACCCTACTTCCCGACGATCGGGGATGACGGGGTCAAGGCCGTCCTGACGTTCGCGTACTCACAGCGAGAACAGGTCGAGTAGGGCGGGGGCGGACGCGACCACGCCGGGACCGTGCGGCAGGGGGCGTCGTGCCCGACGGCGCCCTCGCGCGTCGCCCGGTACGCTGGTCGCCGTGACGAGCCACGACCTCCCCGTCCTTCCGCGTCAGTCCGGCTGCTACTTGTGGCACGGTCCGGACGACGTCGTGCTGTACGTGGGCAAGGCCAACGACCTGCGCTCGCGGGTGCGGTCGTACTTCGGCGCGACGTCGGGTGCGAAGGCGCATCTGATCACGCGCGACGCCGCGCGGCTCGAGTACATCGTCACGACGAACGAGGTCGAGGCGCTGATCCTCGAGGCGAACCTCATCAAACGTTTCAAGCCGCACTACAACGTGCTGCTGAAGGACGACAAGTCGTACCCGTTCCTCAAGCTCACCAACGAGCCCTACCCGATGCTGCAGTTCACGCGGCGGGTGGTCAAGGACGGCGCCCAGTACTTCGGCCCGTACCCGAACCCGGGTGTGGTGCGACGCGTGCAGGAGCTTGTGGGCGCGGTGTTCCCGTTGCGTCAGAACAGCGGCTCACCCATGGTGGCGCGCAAGAAGCCTTGCCTGCGGCACCACATGGGCCGCTGCCCCGCCCCCTGCGTCGGCGCGGCAGACCCGGTCGCCTACGCCGCGACCGTCGCCCAGGTGCGGGCGTTCTTGCAGGGTCGGGTGGAGGAGACGGTCGCGCTCCTCGAGGCCGACATGAAGGCGGCCGCCAAGCGCCTCGACTTCGAGCTGGCGCGCACCTACCGGGATCGGCTCGAGGCCCTGAAGCGGCTCACCGGCTTCGAGTCGACGGTGTCGTCGTCGACGGGCGAGGACGTCGACTTCCTGGGCGTGGCCCAGGCGGGCGACTACGCCATGGTGCAGCTCTTCCAGATGCGGCGCGGTCGGGTGGTCGGGCGGGACAAGCGCTTCCTGACCGGTGCGGAGGGCGCCAGCGTCGCCGAGGTGCTCGAACCGTTCATGGTCGAGTACTACGGCGTCGCCACCCAGGTGCCGCCGCTGGTGCTGCTGCCCGACAGTGACCTCGACTTCGACGTGTGGCGGGCGTTCCTGGCGCAGCGCGCGGGTCGCAAGGTCGAGTTGCGGGTGCCGCAGCGCGGCGACAAGGTGACCTTGCTCGGGATGGCCGAGCGCAACGCCCGCACCGGGCTCGACGCCGAGCTGGCGCTCCTCGAGAAGCGCGGCGAGGCGCCGGGCGTCAAGGAGCTCCAGACGTTGCTCGGGCTCGAGCTGCCACCCTGGCGCCTCGAGGCCTTCGACATCTCGAACCTCATGGGCACGCACACGGTGGCGAGCCTGGTGGTGTTCGAGGGGGGCCGGGCCAAGAAGAGCGAGTACCGGCGGCTGCGGATCCACGGTCTCGACAAACCCGACGATTTCGCCTCGATGCACCAGGCCGTCTACCGGCGCTTCACGGGTCGGCTCGCCGACAGCCTCTCGCCCCCCGACCTGCTCCTCATCGACGGTGGCAAGGGGCAGCTCTCGGCCGCCAAACGCGCGCTGGTCGAGGCCGGCGTCGACATCCCGACCATCGCGCTCGCCAAACGCGTCGAGACGATCGTCACCGAGGGCGGCCACGAGCTGCTCGTACCCAACACGCATCCAGCGCTCAAGCTGCTCGTGCACGCGCGCGACGAGGCCCACCGGACGGCCGTGGGCTACAACCGGCAGCGCCGCGGCAAGGCCATGACCAAGAGCCTGCTCGACGAGGTCCCCGGGGTGGGGCCCAAACGGCGCGACGCGCTGCTGGTGCGCTTCTCGTCGGTCGACCAGCTGAGGGAGGCGAGCGTCGAGGAGCTGGCGGCCGTGCCCGGCGTCGGACGCGGCGCTGCGGCGGCGGTGAAGAGCTTCTTCGACCTGGAGCCCGATCCCGAGCTGGGGCTGGAGGACGACGTCGAAAGGGACGCCGCCCTCGAGAACGCGTCGTGAACGGCCCGGGTACGATGCGCGCGTGAAGACGACGCCCGCCGTCGCGCCGGCTCCCGGCACCCTCGTGCGCGGTCTCGCCTCGAACCCGTGGGCGCTGGGCGCGCTGATCGTCGGCAACCTGCTGCCCCTGGCCGGCGTGGTGTTCTGGGGTTGGCGCACGTACGACCTCATGGTCCTCTACTGGCTCGAGAACGGCGTCGTGGGGCTGTTCACGATCGCCAAGATGGTGACCTCGCGCCCGGCGGGTGGCGGCGGCGCCTGGTCGTCGATCGTCCTGGTGCCCTTCTTCCTCGTGCACTACGGCATGTTCTGGTTCGTCCACGGCACGTTCGTCGGCGTGCTCTTCGGTGGTGGTCTGATCGGCGACGGTGCGTTCGGCGCCGGTCCGGCGCCCGGGCCCGAGCCGGCGTTCGGACTCCCGGCGTGGCCGGGCTACCTGACGGTGCCGCTGCTGGCGCTGTTCGTCTCCCACGGGGTGTCGTTCGTGACCAACTACCTGGGGCGCGGCGAGGACCGCGCGCTCACACCCCGCGAGCTCATGGCCCAGCCCTACGGCCGGGTCGTGCTGCTGCACGTGACGATCCTCGTGGGCGGATTCGCGGCGCTGATGCTGGGCGGTTCGGTGGTGGCGCTCGTCTTGCTGGTGGCCTTGAAGACGGCCGTCGACGTGCGTGCGCACCTGCGGGAGCATGGCGGGGCGGTGCAGCGGGGCGCGGCTCAGAACTCCGGCGTCTGACCCATCGGATGGAAGTGGATCTCGTCGAGGCGCATGCGCGCGGGGCGCGTGAGCGCGAAGGCGATCGTCTCGGCCACGTCGGCGCTCTCGAGCGCGCCCAGGTCGCCGGGGCGCTCGGTGCCGTTCCCGAACGACGTGGCGACGACGCCCGACCGGATCTCGGTCACGCGCACGCCGTCGTCGGCGACCTCCATCTGGAGCGCCCGCGCGAAGGCGCGCTGGGCGTGCTTGGAGGCGGTGTAGAGGGCGCCGCCGGCGAAAGTGCGCGCGCTGACGTCGCTGGTCACGATCACCACGTGGCCGCGCCGTTGGCGTAGGTCGGGCAGGAACGCCTGCACGGTCAGGAAGGTGCCGCGCACGTTGACGTCGAAGACGCGGTCCCAGTCGTCGAGCGACGTCGTCTCGACCGGGCCGAAGACGCCGACGCCGGCGTTGGCGACGAGCACGTCGACGGGCCCGTGCGCGGCGTGCACGGCGTCGGCGAAGCGGCGCACCGAGGCCGGGTCGCGCACGTCGAGCTCCAGCGCCCGGACGCCTTCGACGTCGGCCGCCAACGCATCGAGCTCCGAGCGGTCGCGCGCACCGGCGACCACGATGGCGCCCAGCGCGGCGAGGCGGGCCGCGGTGGCGCGGCCGATGCCGCGGCTGGCGCCGGTGACCACGGCGATACGGCCGTGCAGGTCGTCGTTCATGAGGCTGTCTCCCTTTCGCGTCCGAACCAGGCGGACCGTTCGAGCGCCATCTGGACGTCGGTGCGTCCCTGGCGTGCGGGCACGCGGCGTTGCTCGACGAAGCCCACCTTGCGGAAGGCGGCCTGGGCGCGTGGGTTGTCGGCGAAGGTGTGGAGCCGGACGCGCGCCAGACCGAGCGTGTCGAACGCGTAGCCGAGCAGCGCGCGGATCGCCTCGGGCCCGTAGCCGTGGTTCCAGTGCGTGCGCTCGCCGATGATGATCCCCAGCGTCGCTTCGCTGCCGCGCAGGTCGTAGAGCTCGATCGTGCCGATGTAGCGGCTGCCGTCGTCGAAGATGCCGTAGGTGCGGCGGTCGCTGCGGCGCGCGTCGGCGCGCAGCACGCGGCGCAACAGCCACAGCGGCATGCGGGTGGGCGGCGTACCGTTCAGGAACGCGATCTCGGGGTCGCGGAAATGCGCGTGGATCCGCTGCCAGGCCTCCCCGTCGACGTCGACGAGCGGTCGCAACGTCACGCGCCCGTGCGCGAGGACGGGTTGCGAAGCGGCGATGGGGGCCGACGCGGCCGTCATGGGGCCCAGTGTACGCTGGCGGCTGCCCCGCGCCCGACGGCGCCCCGATTCGGGAGGAGCCCCATGACCACCGATCCCGTCCAACGCTTCGCCGAGCCGTTCGCCCGCCTCCGCGACGCCATCTCCCGCGTCGTGCTCGGGCAGCGCGTCCTGGTCGAGGACCTGCTCGTGGCCGCGTTCGCGCGCGGGCACGTGCTCATCGAAGGCGCGCCGGGTCTGGGCAAGACCCGACTGGTGCGGGCGTTCGCCGACGCCACCGAGCTCAGCTTCGGCCGCGTGCAGTTCACGCCCGACCTCATGCCCGCGGACGTCACGGGCAGCACCGTGTTCGTCGAGGAGGCGCGCGAGCGGCGCTTCGAGTTCCAGCCCGGGCCGGTCTTCCACAACGTGCTGCTCGCCGACGAGATCAACCGCGCGACGCCCAAGACCCAATCGGCGTTGCTCGAGGCGATGCAGGAGCGCGCGGTGACCGTCGCAGGGGTGCGTCACGAGCTGCCGAACCCCTTCGTCGTGTTGGCGACGCAGAACCCGATCGAGATGGAGGGCACCTACCCGTTGCCCGAGGCCCAGCTCGACCGCTTCCTCTTCAAGCTCGACGTGCCGCGGCCGGACGCCGCCACGTTGCGGCAGGTGCTCGTGGCCACGACCGGGGAAGAGGACCTGCCGCCGCGCGACATCGTCACGCGGACCGAGTTCCTGGCCCTGCAGGACCTGCTGCGCGCCACGCCGGTCGCCACGTCGGCGCTCGACTGGGTGGTGTCGCTCGTCGAGGCCACCCATGCGCACCCGCTCGTCCGCTTGGGGGCGAGCCCGCGTGGCGCGCAAGCGATGGTGTTGGCGGCCAAGGGGTTCGCCCTGGCGGCCGGACGTCCCCACGTCGAACTGGACGACCTTCGCCGCGCGGCGCTGCCGTCGCTGCGACACCGGCTGTTGCTCTCGTTCGAGGCCGAGGTCGAGGGCGTGGTCCCCGACCAGGTGGTCACCGAGGTGGTCGCCACGGTCGACGGTCAGGGCACCCGAGCCCGGGCGCGCTGAGCGAACCGTGATCAGCGCCGCGTCCCGTCGCGCGCTCGATCGGTACGCCTTGGCCTCGCGCGAGCTCAGCGCCGCCAGCGGCGACCGGAGCGCGCGCGAGGCGGGCTCCTCGGTCGAGTTCCACGACTTCCGCCCCTACCAACCGGGCGACGAGCTGCGCGCCGTCGATTGGCGGGCGTACGCCCGCTCGCGCCGCGTGGTCACGCGCCTGTACCGGGCGGAGCGCACGATCGACGTCCACGTGGTGCTCGACGTCAGCCCCAGCATGGCCTTGGGCGGCAAGGCGGCCTTCGCCCGGACGGTCGCGGAGCTCGTGACGTACGTGGGCCAGCGCGACGCGGTGACGCGGGTCCACACGACGGCCGGCGCGAGCAGCCCGGGGGCCCAAGGACGCATCGGGCTGGCGCGCGCCTGGGGCCTGTTGGCGGACATCGAGCCCGCGCCCGCTGCCACCGACGGCGCCGCCGCCGAGGCGATCGGGCCCGTCGCCGGCGTGCGCGCGTTCGCGTTGGGGTTGCCGCGCGTCCGTGGCGCGGCGCTGGCGGTGGTCGTCTCCGATCTCCTCGACCCGTCGCCCTGGCGCCCGGCCCTGGTGGCGCTCCGCGCCCGGGGGCTCGACGCCGCGTTCCTGCAGGTGCTGGCCGACGACGACCTCGAGCCACCCGAGGGGCGCTTCGAGGTCGTCGACGTGGAGACGGGCGACCGTCGGGTGGTGGGCGTCGAGGAGGTGCGCGCCTACCGCCAGGCGGTGCAGGCGTTCGTGCGTCGCACCCGCGCCGCTCTGGCCAAGGCCGGCGTGGCGCACGTGCTGCTGCGCGTTCCGGCGTCGGGGTTCGCCGCGCCGGGCGCCGGTGCCGACCCCGACGTCGCGCGCGAGGGGGCGGCGCTCGCGGCGCTGCGGCGTGCGCGCATCCTCGTCCCGCGCTGACGTCGGTACGATGGCGAGCATGGAGGTCCTGGGGCGCCGGTTGCCGACCGGCGAGACCGTGTTGCGCGAGGTCGGCCGCGGTGCCTTGGCGCGGGTGTACCTGGTGTCCGACGGATCGTCGTTGCGCGCCCTGAAGCTGCTGCCCGAAGGTCACGACGCGCGCGCCGACCACGAACACCGGGTGGCCCATGCGCTGGCGCACCCGCGCGTCGGCCACGTCGTCGCGCGGGTCGACCTCGACGATCGCCCCGGCGTCCTGATGCCGTTCGTCCCGGGCCGACGCCTCATGGTGCGCGGGCGCTCGAGGCTCGACGTCGAGGGGTACCTGCGTGCGTTCGGTGACCTCTTGGACGCGCTCGCCTACCTGCGTTCCAGCGGTGTGGTGCACCGCGACGTGAAGCCGGAGAACGTGCTGGTCGACCGCGAGGGACGCGCGCGGCTCATCGATTTCGACCTGGCGGTTCGCGTCGACGAACGCGGTCGCGCCCCGACCGTGGCGGGCAGCCTGGCGTACCTCAGCCCCGAGCAGGCGCGCGGCGAGGTCGCGACCTTCGCGTCCGACCTCTACGCCGCCGGCGTGCTGTTGGCCACCGCCCTGACCGGCGAGGCCCCGATCGGGTCCGGCCCACCGCTACGCCCCTCCGAGGTGGACCCCGAGCTGGCGGCGGCCGACGAGCTGGTGCTGGGGCTCCTGGCGATCGATCCGACGGCTCGTCTGGCGATCGCCGACCTGGCCCGCCCGCGCCTCGACGCCCTGCTCGTCGGCCTGGGTCGGGGGCCCGGGCGTCGTGCGCCGGCGTCGTAGGATGGCGCGATGAACGAGCGTCTGGCCGTCGCCGCTCTCGCGTTGGTTGCGTTGCTGGCCCTGTGGGTGGCACCCTGGGCGACCTTCAACCGGGAGACGGGCGCGCGCTCGGCGGTCATCCTGCTCCCGAACCGCACCCTCGACTTCACCGGCCGGACCGATCCGATCGACGTCCCCCGTCAGGACGCGGTCCTGTGGCTCACGGCCCTCGGTCTGGTCGCCGTCGCCGGCGGTTCGGCGCTGCGCGAGCGCCCCCGGTACGTGGCGTGGCTCGTGGGCGGCGTCCTGACGATCGGTGCGACCGCCTGGGGTCTGGACGCGTTCGCCGAGACCGTCGAGCTGCGGCGGGTGGTGGCGTTCCAGGACGCCCTGAGCAGCGCCGTGGCGCAGCCCAACGACCGGCAGGACGTGGCGCGGCTGCGAGAACTGATCGAAGAGGCCGGCACGCGCTCGGTCGATCGCAGCGTCGAGCTCGCGCGCGAGGCCGGCGTGGTGGTGCGGCGTCTGCCGTACGGTGGGTCGGCGTTCGGCCCCGCTGCGTTCCTGGCGTTCGTGGTCGGAGCCGTCGCGGTCTTCTTCGCGGCACGCCTGTGGCCGCCCGGCGCGAACGCGGTCGACCGGGTGGTGCTGGGCGTCGCGGTGCCGCTCGTGTCGATCCTGTTGGCGCTGGCGGTGGCGGCGGTGGTGATCCTGGTGTTGCAGCCCACGCCGCTCGGGCGCGACATCGTCGTCACCGGCCCGGCCATGGCCCTCGCAGGCCGGCTCGACACGCTCTGGCACGCCTACTACACCCTCTTCTCGGGGTCGCTCGGCACGATCAAGGGGTTCTTGGACGCGCTGTCGTTCGCCACGCCGCTGATCTTCACCGGCTTGGCGGTCGGCTTCGGGTTCCGAGCCGGTCTGTTCAACATCGGTGCGCCCGGGCAGATGGTGCTCGGCGCGATCGGCACGATGTTCGTGGGGCTGTACGTCCCCGGCCCGGCCTGGCTGGTGGTGCCCCTCGCCGTCGCCGCCGCCGCGCTCGGTGGCGCTTTGTGGGGCGCCATCCCCGGCTTCCTGAAGGCGCGCTTCGGCGCCAACGAGGTCATCAACACGATCTTGCTGAACTTCGTGGCGGCCTCGTTGCTGCTGTTCATGCTCTCCGCCTCGCCGACCTTCGCCGCGCCCGCCGTCCGTGTGATCCAGGTCGTCGGCGTCGCCGTGGCGGCCGCGATCGTCGCCCTGGTGATCCCGCCCACGCGGCGTCTGCTGGGCCGGTCGCCGCGCTTCTCGTTCGCGATCGTGGCCGTGGCCGTCCTGGTGGCCGCCGTGGTGGTCGCCCAGCCCCAGCCGGGCGACGCCCCGGTCGTGCTGCAGTTGCCCTTCAAGGTGCCGGGCTCCGAGCCGAAGTCGTTCGAGATCTCGGAGGCCGCCCGGCTGCCCCGCCTGCCGGCGCTCTTCGGCGTGGACCCGCAAGGGGTGACGGCGGCGGCGACCGTCGACGTCGACCTCGCGCTCTGGGGTGCGCTCGCGCTGGCCGCGGTGGCGGTGTGGGCGGGTGGCATGGTGCGGGCCGTCCGGCGCCGCGGCGCCTGGGGTCGCGTGGTCCGTGGCGGCCGCGGTGGGGATCGTCGCTTACGCCGTCCTGGCCGCCTTCGGTGCACGCTCGGTCGCCTTGGCGGTACCGGCCACCAACCTCAACCCGGCGTTCGGGATCGCCCTCGCGGCGGCCGCCTTCGTGTCGATCTACCTGTTCCGCACCCGCTTCGGGTACGAGTTGCGGGCCGTGGGGTTGTCGCCCAAGGCGGCCGAGTACGGCGGCGCCCACGTCTCGCGGAACACGGTGCTGGCCATGGCGCTCTCCGGCGCCTTGGCCGGTCTGACGGCCACCCACTACGTCATGGGCGGCGCGCTCGAGGACTACGCCTTGCGGCAGTCGCTACCCACCTCCGACGGCTTCGACGGCATCGCCGTGGCCCTCCTCGGCAACAACCATCCCGTCGGGATCGTGCTGGCGGCGTTCCTCTTCGGCGTCCTCAAGAACGGCGGGTCCGTTCTCAACATCACGTTCAGCGACCTCACCCGCGACGTCGTGTCGATGGTGCTGGCGCTGGTGGTGCTGTTCATCGCGGCGAAGGGCTTCCTGCCCGATCGCTGGGCCAACCCCCTGCGCCGACCGCAGACGGTCGGTGACGCCGCCGTGTCGGTGCCGAGCGACCCCGTGACGGCGACGCCGCCCACGGCGTCCGAGCGGGAGAACATCTGATGGAGACGATCGTCCTCCTCACCCTGGTCTCGTCGGCGCTGCGGGCGACCACGCCGCTCCTCTTCGCCGCGCTGGGCGGCTTGTTCTCCGAGCGCGCCGGGGTGGTCAACATCGCGCTCGAGGGGATCATGATCTTCGGTGCGCTGGCGGCAGCCCTCGTGACCTACTACGTCGAGCTCCCCGTGCTGCGCGAGAACCCGGGCGCCTCGGTGTGGTACGCGCCGTGGGTCGGGTTGCTGGCGGCCATGGTGGTGGGTGGCCTCGTCGGCGGCGTCCACGCCGTGGTCTCGATCCACTACAAGGCCGACCAGATCATCTCCGGCGTGGCGATCAACCTGATGGCGATCGGGGTCCCGGCCGTGTTGCTCACAGGACTGTTCGGCAACAACTCGACCTCGGCCACCATCGCCAACCGCCTGCCGCAGTGGGGCGAGGGCTTCTTCGCGTTCAGCCCGCTGGTCTACATCGCCTTCGCGCTCGTCCCGGTGGTCTGGTTCGTGGTCTTCCGAACGAGCTTCGGTCTGCGCTTGCGGGCGGTGGGCGAGCACCCGGAAGCCGCCGACAGCGTCGGCATCTCGGTGAGCCGCATGCGCTACGCGGGCGTGATCCTCTCGGGCGTCCTGGCCGCCATGGGCGGCGCGTACCTGTCGATCGGCGGCTTCAACCAGTTCATCACCGAGATGTCGGGCGGGCGCGGGTTCATCGCCCTGGCCGCTCTGATCTTCGGCAAGTGGCACCCGCTCGGTGTGCTGGGCGCCACGCTCCTGTTCGGCGCCTTCCAGGCGCTCGAGACCCAACTGGGTGGCGGTCAGCTGCTGCCGCCGACCGTGGTGCAGAGCCTGCCCTTCATCCTCACGATGCTCGTCCTAGCCGGCTTCGTCGGCCGTTCGGTGGCGCCCAAGGCCATCGGCAAGCCCTTCGTCAAGAGCTGACCCGGAGGTCAGAATGCCGTTCCCTCGCCGCTCCGGCGTGCTTCTCCATCCCACCTCGCTGCCCGGTCCGTTCGGTCTGGGCGAGCTCGGCCCCCACGCGATCCGTTGGGTCGACTGGCTGGCGAACGCCGGCCAGGGCGTCTGGCAGGTCCTCCCGCTCGGGCCGACCGGCTACGGCGACAGCCCGTACCAGAGCTTCTCGTCGTTCGCCGGCAACCCGTACCTGATCAGCCTCGAGCGTCTGCGCGACGAGGGCTGGCTGACGTTCGACGACCTCGCGCACGACACGTTCGAACCGGACCGCGTCGATTTCGGGCCGGTCATCTCCTTCCGGCTCGACGCCCTCGGGCGCGCGGCCCGAGTGTGGGAGGCGAAGGCGTCCGACGAGGAGCGCTCGACGTTCGACGCGTATTGCGCCGCCGCCGCGTCGTGGCTCGACGACTTCACGCTGTTCATGGCGCTCAAGGAGGCCCACGGCGGTCGCGCGTGGGCCGATTGGGACCCGCCGCTGCGCGACCGAGAGGCCGCGGCGCTCGCGGCCGCGCGCCTCGACCACGCCGAAGCGATCCGCCGCCACGCCCTCTGGCAGTACTGGTTCGACCGGCACTGGTCCGACGTCCGGGCGCACGCCAACGCGTCGGGGATCGCCGTGCTCGGCGACCTGCCGATCTTCGTCGCGTACGACTCGGCCGACACCTGGAGCGACCAGAGGCTGTTCCATCTCGACGACGTCGGGCAGCCCACGGTCATCGCCGGGGTTCCGCCCGACTACTTCTCCGCCACGGGCCAACGCTGGGGCAACCCGCTCTACCGCTGGGACCGTCACGAGGAGAGCGGCTACACGTGGTGGCAGGCGCGCGTGCGGCGCTCGTTCGAGCTGGTCGACATGTTGCGCATCGACCACTTCCGCGGCTTCGAGGCCTACTGGGCCATCCCCGCCAGCGAACCGACGGCCGTGAAGGGCAACTGGGTGCCGGGCCCGGGTCAACCGCTGTTCGACGCGTTGCGGGCCGCGCTGGGCGAGCTACCGATCGTGGCCGAGGACCTCGGCGTGATCACGCCGGGCGTCGAACGCCTGCGCGACGCGAACGGCCTGCCGGGCATGAAGGTACTGCAGTTCGCGTTCGCGGCGGACGCGTCCGACCCCTACCTGCCGCACAACTACCCGGCCAACTCGGTGGTCTACACGGGCACGCACGACAACGACACGACCGCCGGCTGGTACGCCCAGGCGCCCGAGAAGGAGCGCGACCACGTGCGCCGATACCTGGCGCGCGACGACGACAACCTGCCGTGGGACCTGTGGCGCTTGGCGCAGACGTCGGTGGCCGACACCGCGATCGCGCCGCTCCAGGACCTGCTCGGCCTGGGCCCGGATGCGCGCATGAACGTGCCCGGCGCCGCGTCGGGCAACTGGGGTTGGCGCTTCACCTGGGACGACCTGCCGGATTGGCTGGTGGGCCAGGTGCGCGCCGTGGCGGAGCTGTACGGCCGCATGCCGGGCGGGGAGCCCGTCGACACGCCGTACCGTCAGTCGACCACCGGCAGCGACCCCGAGGCGTAGGTCCTCGAGGCCTAGGTCCGGAACAGCACGTCCTCGCGTCGGAACGAGGCGTTGGCGAAGACCAGCAGCACCGCCACGACGACCGCCATCACCAGCCACGTGATCGCGATCGGGCCGAGGGCGGCGCTGCCGGTCACCACGTCGTCCATCAGCACCATCACGTTGTAGACCGGGATCCAGTAGACCGACTCGCCGGTGCCGATCAGGTCGCGGAACTGCAGCGCGATCGCCGGGATCAGTAGCACGAACGACAAGGGGGCGACGTACGTCTGCGCCTCCTTGAACGAGCGTGCGAACAGCGTCACCGACAGCAGGAGCGCCGAGACGACGCCGGCCAGGAGCAGCGCCGACACGAACAGCAGCACCACCATGAGCGGCGTCACGGTCAGGCTGCCGCCCATCACGGCCACGATCTCGCCGCCACCGTCGCCCACGAGCGGGAGGAACAGCCGCCGCAGCACGGTCCCGCCGAGCACGAAGCCGATGATCGCCATCACTGCCGCCGAGAGCCCGAACAGCATCACCGCCAGGAACTTGCCGAAGACGATCTCGGTGCGTCGCACGGGCGCGACCAGCAGCACCTCGAGCGTGCCGCGCTCCTTCTCGCCCGCCGTGGCGTCGATGGCGGTCATCTGCCCGCCGGTCAGCGTCCAGATGGCGATGAAGAACGGGATGAGCCAGGCGAGCTGGCCCGAGGACCGCTCGGCCACGCTCGACGCGTCCTGGGTGACGACGGTGATCGGCGTCAGCACCGAGGGATCGAGCCCGGCCTCGCTCAGACGCTCCGCCACCAGGCCCTGGCGGTACGCGTCCACCGCGGCGCGCAGCTTGCCGGCGTTCAGCTCGGCGCGCATGTTGCCGGTCTTGGCCACGATCACGACCTCGACCGGGGACGGTCCGCCGACCTCGCTGCTGAAGCCCTCGGGCACGATCAACCCGGCGGAGTAGGTGTCCTCGCGGACGGCGTCGACGGCGTCGTCGACCTCGACGAGCGTGGCGTTCTGACCTTCGATCAGCGCGACGAGTTCGCCGGGGAGGTGCCGCCCGCCCTGCACGGCCAGCTCGGTGACGGTGGTGGTCTCGCGCTGGAACAGGCCGCCGAGCAGCAGCGGCAGACCGAGCATCACGGTCGGCAGCAGGATCAGCGGGATCACCAGGTTCGAGACGATGGCGCGCGTGTCGCGCAGCGTCGACAGGATCTCCTTGGCGGCCACGCGGCCGATGAAGCGGGCCCTCACGCGGCCGCCCCCTCGGTGAGGCCCGAGCGCTGCACCAACGCGAAGAAGGCGCGCTCGAGGTCGGGTGCGTCGCCGCTCGCCATGAGGCCCGCGACGGTGTCGTCGGCGACGAGTCGGCCCCGGTACAGCACGGCGACGCGGTCGCACAGCTCCTCGACCTCGTTCATCACGTGCGTCGAGTACACGACCGCGCGGGTCTCGCCGGGGTACGTGCGGCAGAAGTCGAGCACCGCACGTCGAGCCATGACGTCGAGGCCGCTGGTCGCCTCGTCGAAGAACAGGACCGGCGGGTCGTGCAGCACGGCGCGGGCGATGACGATCTTCTGCTTCATGCCCGTGGAGTACGCACCCGTGCGTTTGTCGAGGACGCTCGAGAGGTCGAGCAAGCCGTCGACGCGTTCGATGCTGGCGGCGATCGCCGCGTGGCTCATGCCGTAGAGGCGACCGAAGTAGCGCAGCACCTCGCGACCCGTGAGCCGGTCGTAGAGACCCATGCCGCCGTTCACCACGCCGATGCGGCGGCGCACCGCCTCGGGCTCGCGCGCCACGTCGTGGCCGTCGACCGTGACGCTACCGGCGTCGGCGCGCAGCAAGGTGGCCATCACCCGCAGGCAGGTGGTCTTGCCCGCACCGTTGGGTCCGAGCAGGCCGAACACCTCGCCCGGGGCCACGTCGAACGAGACGTCGTCGACCGCGACGACGTCGCCGAACCGCTTCGTCAGTCCTCGAACGCTGATCATGGCCTGCATCCTACGGGAGCGGGAGCGGCGGTTACGATGGTCGGATGCCCGCCTTCGTCGTCGACAAGCCGCTCGGTCTCACCTCGCACGACGTCGTCGCTCGGGCGCGGCGCGCGTTGGGGACGCGACGCGTGGGTCACGGCGGCACCCTCGACCCGCTCGCCACCGGCGTGCTCGTCGTCCTCGCCGAGGAGGCCACCAAGCTCTCGGCCTTCCTGACGGGCTCCGACAAGCGCTACGTGGCCTGGGTGGCGTTCGGGGTGGGGACGCCGACACTCGATGCCGAGGGGCCGGTGGACGCACGCGGCGACGCCTCCGGGATCACGCGCGCGGACGTGGCCGCCGCGCTGCCCGCCTTCCTCGCGCTCACCGAGCAGGCGCCGCCCGCCTACTCGGCGGTCAAGCGTGGGGGCGTGAAGGGGTACGAAGCCGCGCGCCGCGGCGAGACGCTCGACCTGCCGCCCCGTCCGGCTGGCTATCGCCACGTGAGGCTGCTGGCCTTCGGTCCCCTCGCCGACCTGCCGTCCGGCTGGCGGGAAGAGGGCGACGGCTGGGTCGACGATCCAGGACGGGCGGCGCCACGCCCGGACGCGCTGGAGCGGGACGCACCGGGTGCGGTCGTGGCGCTCTCCGTCCAGGGCGGCACCTACGTGCGGGCGTTCGTCCGCGACCTGGGCGCCGCGCTCGGCGTCCCCGCCCACCTCGCGGGTCTGCGGCGCACGCGAGCCGGCGTCGCGACGCTCGACGGGGCGGTGCCGCCCGAGGGTCTCGCCGACGCCGTCCCGATCGATCCCGTGGCGCTGCTGGGTCTGCCGCGGGTGGTGTTGGACGACGCCGCCGTGCGCCGCGTGCGCGACGGCCGCCGCGATCCTGCCGACTTCACCGGCCGGGCGGCCCTCGTGGACTCTCGTGGGTCGTTGGTGGCGGTGGCGGACGCCGTCGACGGGGCGATGGTCGTGGTGCGGGCCTGGCGCGGCGCGCTCTAGGATCCCGCGAGCTGGGGCGACGCGGCGCTCGGACGTGGTGTTCCGCCCGACGACGCCCCATGCCGCAACGCTAGACTGGCCTGATCGACGACGAACGCGGGGGCGACGCAGAGGGGTGTGCCGCGGAGATCGCGGAGCACCTGCGTCGATCCCCGGAAACGGGAGTGCTGGCATGAGGATCGGGATCCCGAAGGAGACCAAGGTTCACGAGTACCGCGTCGCGGCCCCGCCCGCGGCGGTCCAGGCGCTGGTGGCCGCAGGTCACGAGGTGATCGTGCAGGGAGGCGCGGGCGCGGGCAGCGGCTTCGCCGACGAGGCGTTCCGCGCCGTCGGCGCCGAGATCGTCGACACCGCCGGCGAGGCATGGGCTGCGCCCATGGTGCTCAAGGTGAAGGAGCCGACGCCGGCCGAGTACGGCTACCTTCGCGACGACCTGGTGCTGTTCACCTTCTTGCACCTGGCCGCGGATCGCCCGCTCACCGACGCGCTACTGGCTGCGGGCACGACGGCCGTGGCGTACGAGACCGTGCAGTTGGACGGCGGGGGGCTGCCGCTCCTCACGCCGATGAGCGAGGTGGCCGGCCGCATGGCGACGCAGGTGGGTGCGCATCACCTGAGCCGGTTCCTGGGCGGACGCGGCTTGCTGCTCGGCGGCGTGCCCGGCGTGGCCGCCGGCGAGGTCGTCGTGCTGGGCGGCGGCGTGGTCGGTACGAACGCGGCCCGCATGGCGGTCGGCTTGGGCGCGCGGGTGACCGTCCTCGACGTCAGCCACGCTCGGCTCATCTACCTCGACGACGTGTTCGGGGGCCGGTTGCAGACGATCTCGAGCCACCCGGGTACCGTGAGCGAAGCCATCGAGGGCGCCGACCTGGTGATCGGCGCGGTCTTGGTGGCGGGCGCGCGCGCCCCGCACCTGGTCACGCGCGCGATGCTGTCGTCGATGAAGCCCGGCAGCGTGATCGTGGACGTCGCCGTCGACCAAGGCGGCTGCATCGAGACCATCCGCCCCACCACCCACGACCAGCCGACGTACGAGGTCGATGGCGTCGTCCACTACGGCGTCGCCAACATGCCCGGCGCAGTGCCGAACACGAGCACGCGGGCGCTGTCCAACCAGACGCTGCCGTACGCGCTGCGACTCGCCGCCGACCCGTTGGGCGCGCTGCGAGCCGACCGCGCGCTCATGCGCGGTCTGAACACCTACCGCGGGCGGGTGACGCACGCTGCCGTGGCCGCCGCCTTCGGGCTGCCGTCGGTGGTGCCCGACGTGGCGCTCGCCGCGTGAGGCGCGGCGCCACGGTCGGCCGCTAGCGCAGCTTCGCCAGCGCCTTCCGGATGAGGGTCTCGGGACCCGCCTCGGGCGTCGCGGCCGCCAGCTCGGCCACGACGCCCCGGACGGCACCCTCGCGGAAGCCGAGCGCCACGAGCGCGGCGACCGCGTCCTCGGCCGCGCCCGGTGGCACCGCCACCGTCCGCGCGCCGCCGGCCTCGAGGGCTTCGGGCAGCTTGCCCTTCAGCTCCACCACCAGCCGCTCGGCCGTGCGTTTGCCGACGCCCGGCGCCGTGGCGAGCAGGGCGGCGTCGCCGGTCGCCACCGCCAACGCCACCTGGGCCGGCGACAGCGCCGACAGGATGCCGAGCGCGAGCTTGGGACCCACCCCGCCGACGGCGAGCAGATGGCGGAACAGGGCGCGCCCGGCCGCATCGGCGAAGCCGTAGAGCGTCCAGGCGTCCTCGCGCACCACCAGGTGGGTGCCGTAGCGCATGACGCTGCCGACGCGCGCGGCGGCGAGCGTCTTGGGGGTCACGAGCACCTCGACGCCGAAGGCACCGGCCCGGAGGACCAGGCGGTCGGCGCCGATCTCCTCGACGGTCCCCTCGACGAACGAGATCACGCGTCCCCGAAGAGCGGTTCGAACAGCGCGTCGTATCCGACGTCGGCCAGCGTGCCGCAGCCGGTCAATCGCATGGCGTAGCGCAGTTCCTCCTCGAGCGCCGCGGTCGGGCGCTCGCCACCGACCACCACCGCGTCGGCCCCCAGGGCCAGCAACCTCAGCACGTCGGCGCCGCCACCCACACCCCCGCCCGCCAGGACCCGCAGCATGCCGGCCACCGCGTCGACGACCTCGGGCAGCAGGTCGACGGTGGCCGGCCCGCCCAGGTGACGCGCCACGGCGGCGTCCACCACGATCGCGTCGAGGCCCGCTTCGGCGGCGATGGCCGCGTCGTCCGCGGAGGCGACGCCCAGCAGCCAGACGGGTCGGCCCGCCGCGGCGGCCAGTTCGGCGAGGTCCTCGCGCGTGCGGGGTCGCCACGCGTGGTTGCCGAAGGGGGCGGTGTCGGCGAGGTGACCGAGGTCCAGGGCGAAGGCGGGCACGTCGAGGGCGACGAGCCGGCGCACCTCGGGCATCAGCTCGCCCATCTTGCCCGAGGCGAGGACGGGGACCCGGTCGGGATGCCCCTCCGTGACGTGGGCCGCAGCGACCAGCACGAGCGTGCCCTCGCCCGCCGTCGTGTCGAGGGTCTCGGGGCGCCGCACGATGGGGCTGCGGCGGAAGCGGCCGAGCAGCTCGGCGCTGGGGTCCGGGTCGACGACGTCGTGCAGCAGCCGGGGGATCAGGGACCAGCGGGCCAGCGCGGCGAGGTCGCGATCGGCGGGTGGCATCATCGTCGACGCCCACGGTACCAGGGCGCGGCCGCCGCCGCGGCCCGCCGCGGCGCGGCCGCAGCGGTGGCCGCTCGGTCGGCGTACCCTCGACGTCGTGGAGGGTGGGATGCCGACATGATCGCAGCGGCGATGGTGGTGGTGCTGGCGACGTGGGTGACGATCCTGCTGGCCTGGTGGTCGCGGTGGCGCCGGATGCCCGTGCGGACGCCGGCGGATCCCCAGGGGCTCGGGGCCGACCCGCCCGCCCTCGCGGTGGTCGTCGCCGCCCGCGACGAGGCGAGCGGACCGGCGGACGCGGCCGCGCTGACGCGCGCGGCGCGGAGTTGGCTGGCGCTCGACCACCCGGGGCTCCAGGTCGTGGTCGTCGACGACCGCTCGACGGACGCCACCGCGCGCGTCCTGGCGGACGCGTTCGGCGACGACCGGCGCGCCCGCGTCCTGCGGGCCGACGAGCCGCCGGACGGCTGGCTCGGCAAGGTTCACGCGCTACGCGTCGGCGTCGCGGCCACCACGACCCCATGGCTGCTGTTCACCGACGCCGACGTCGTGTTGCATCCGGCCGCAGCGCGCGTGGCGCTCGCCTGGGCCCAGCGTGACGGGCTCGACCACGTGGCGTTCGTGCCGCGCTTCGAGGCCCACGGTCCGTGGCTGCGCGGCTTCGTCGCCGCCTTCATGCTGCTGCTCACGCTCGTGACCCGACCGTGGGAGGCGAGCGACCCGCGTTCACCGCACGCGCTCGGGATCGGCGCCTTCGGGCTCTACCGGCGCGAGTCGCTCGAGCGGGCGGGCGGTCTCGCCGCCGTGCGCGCCCGACCCGAAGACGACCTGGCGTTGGCGCGGGCGGTGAAGGCGGCCGGCGGCCGCACGGACATCGCGTACGCCCCCGACCTGGGAGCGGTGACCTGGTACCCGACGCTGCGCGCCGCACTGTCGGGGCTGGAGAAGAACGCCTTCGCCGCCGTCGGCTACCGGCCCGACCTGGCGGCGCTCGCGGTGGTGGCGCTGCTGGCCACCCACGTGGCGCCGTTCCTCGCCGTCTTCGTCGGCCCTCCGATCGCGCGCGCCGCCGCCTTCGGGGTCCTCGCCTGCGTCGGCCTCGCCTACACGGCCCACGGCCGGCGGGCCGGACACGCCGCCTGGTTGGCGCTGCTGCATCCGGTGAGCGTGACCTGGCTCGTGATCGGGCTGGTGCGCTCCACCGTCCGTGCGCTCGCGAGCGGCCGCGTGGCGTGGCGCGGGCGCCGTTACGCCCTGGAGGACCTGCGCGCGGCGCAGCACGCCGCGATGGCGCACGAACGGCAGGCCGCGCGTCGCCGAGCGGCCGAACCGGATCGTGGGACACGACGAACGTGAGGTCGAGGACGTCGCTCGCGCCGGGTCACAGGCACGAGAGCCCGCGCTTGTGGCCGAGGACCTCGGCGAGCAGCGCGCCGGTCAGCTCGAACGCGGCGGGATCGGGTCGGGCGGGGTCGAGGTCGAAGCCGACGCGCGCGGCGCCGACCTCCATCACGGCCCGCAACCACTCCTCACGCGCCCGGTGGTCGCCCGCGTCGAGGCGGACGGCGCGCACGGGGGGCCGGGGTCGGGCGGTGGCGGGCCGACGCGCACGGGCCAGGCGTACCCGTTGGCGCTCGGCGGCGGGCTCGTCGGAGAAGGCCATCGCCGCCAGACCGAGATCGTCGCGCCACGTGACGGGCCCGAAGCCACGGCCGCCGGCGTCGAGCACCCACATGGGTCGTTCGAGCCAATCGTCGGGCGCCGGCATGGCCCGATCCTAAAGGAAGAGACTCCGGACGAACGGTGAGACCGCGACCGTCGCGGCGAGTCCCAGCCAGGCGACCCAGAGGGCGGTGGCGGCCGCCAAGCCGTTCGGCCGACGGCGGTCGAACTCGGCCAGGGCGAAACCGGCGGGCACGAGCAGGATCAGCGGGGTGGCGAACGCGAGGGCCCAGGCGAGACCCACCACCGCGACCGCCATCGACGGGCCGTAGCGCAGCGTCGCCGCGGGCCGCAGGAAGCCGCGGAAGTAGAGCTCGGCCACGGGCAGCACCGCCAGCGCCGCCACGCGCAAGGGCGTCAGCGAGGCGAGGTCGAGGAAGAACGGGCCCGCCCAACCGCCGCGTGGCACGTAGATCAGGTAGGCGAGCGCGCCGGCGTACAGGAGCGCCCCCACCACGACGCCGCTCAGGAGGCCGTCGCTGCTGCCCAGCAGACGTTCGGCGGGGTCCCAGCCGTTGTGGCGCACGCGCCACCAGGCCAAGCCGGCGACCGTGAGGGCGAAGACGATGAGGTAGATCGACCGCGCCTCGTGTTGCAGGTGGGGGGTCAACAGGACGAGCGTGTTCTGGTGGACGAGCGACCCGTAGGCCAAGGCGGCGGCCAGGCCCAACAGCGCGCCGGCCAACAAGACGCCGTAGGCCTGCCCCAGCGACCAGGGTTTCGGTCCCTCGCTCGGCGCCGTGACGAGGCCGCCGTGGCGCGCTTCACCGACCAGGTGCACCGCCAGCAGCACCACCAGACCGACGAGCCACAGCAGCGTGTTGCCGTCGAACTGGTCCATCAGGTTGCCGCGCCGCAGCGCTTCCCGGAGCGCCAAGCCGCCGCTCTCGACGTCCCCCTGACCGTAGTACAGCACCGCCAGCGCGCGCAGGTCGGCCGCTTGGGCGTCGCTGTCGCGCACGTCGCGCAGCGCCAGCGCGGTCTCCATCTGGCCGGCGGCCTGTGCCGACTCGCCCTGCGCCCACAACGCACGCGCCACCAGGGCCTTCACGTCGGCGTTGAGCGTGTCGCCCGAGACCAGTTCGTAGTCGCGCAACTGCGCCAGCGCGCCGTCCAGATCGCCCAGCCGCCACCGGAGGTCGGCGTCGGCGAGGCGGTACGCGGGTTCGAGCCCGTTGGCGGCGACCGCGCGCTCGTACCCCGACAACGCGGCGTCGAGCTCACCCCGCGCCTCGGCGATGGCGCCCTCGAGGTAGGCCACGCGGGCACGCAGGCCGACGTCGTCGACCGCCGCCAACTCGCTGCGCGCGTTCGAGGCGAGCGCGGCGGCTTCGTCGACGCGGCCGGTCTCGAAGGCGATCTCGGCGAGCAGGACGCTGGGCTCCGCCCCCGCCACACGGCCTCGGAGCGCCCGGAGGCGCGTCTCGGCGCTGGCGTACTCGCCCAGGGCACGCTCGATCCGTGCCAGCGCCAGGTTGGCGTCGACCAGGTCGGGGTCGACCTCGAGGGCGTTGCGACAGCTACCGCGCGCGGTGGTGAGGTCGCCGCCCGCCTCGAAGCGCAGGCACTCCTGGAGGAACCGGTCGGCGGAGAAGGCTTGGCCGAAGGCCGTCGCCGCGAGCCCCCAGATCACGAGGACCGCGAACGTCCGCACGGCGAGGTGGCGATTCTGAGAACGGTTCATGATCGGCGACATCGTAGCCTGCCGACGTTCGTCGCAGCGTAGGAAATCGCCGTCCTGGGGCCGTGGCGAAACGTCGGCGGCCGATGGGTCACCGCGGCATGAAGGATGGCTGAAGGAGGCGTGGCGAGGCACGTCGGCGTCGGAGGGGGGCCGCTGGTACCATGTTGGCATGCCCCCGGACCTGATCTTCGGCTTCCTGCTCGCCCAGGCGCTGGGCGGCATGCCGGCGTTCCCGGTGGGCACGGAGCTGCGGTTGGTGTCACCCGACCTGCTGACCGTGTACTCCAGCGGTCGCGTGATGGAGGGGGGGCAGTTGGTCGTCGACCTCCCGCTCGACGCCGGGACCGAACTGCGCCTGCTGGTGTTCCCGCCCGACGCCACCGACGTCGAGAAGGCGGCGGCGCTCTCGGGCGCCCGGGCGATCTTCGGCCGTGTGGCCGACGACCGGTCGGACGTCCTGGTCCGCTTCCCCGATGCCGACGCCGCGGTGTCGCTGCGTGAATGGCTCCGCCTCGAGCGCGGGATCGCGCTCGTGCTCGTCACCCGGAGGTGAACGTCGTGCCGCAACGCGTCGTGATCGTGGAAGACGACCTCGACATCACCCGGCTGCTCACGCTGGAGCTCGAGGAGGCCGGGTACGAGGTGCACGCGTTCGACGGCGGCATCCGCGGCTTGGCCGGTATCCGTGAGCTCAAGCCCGACCTGATCGTGCTCGATCTCGGTCTGCCCGACCTCTCCGGCGCCGAGATCGCGCGCCGCGTCCGCAGGACCGAAGGGACGCCCATCGTCATCCTCACCGCGGCCGACGACGTCGCGACGAAGGTCGAGATGCTCAACGCCGGCGCCGACGACTACCTGGCCAAGCCGTTCCACGTCGAGGAGCTCATCGCCCGCGTGGGCGTGCAGTTGCGCAAGCGCAACGGCGGCGCGCCGACCAAGGTGGGCGACCTGACGTTGGACACGGTGCGCAAGCAGGTGTGGTGGACGCAGTCCGAGGTGAAGCTCTCGCCGCGGGAGCTCGACCTGCTGGCGTTCCTGGCCGGCCAACCCGGGCGCGTGTACAGCCGTGCGGAGATCGAACGGAGCGTCTGGGGCGAGGACCTGCCGCCGACGTCGAACGTCGTCGACGTCCACATCGCCAACATCCGCAGCAAACTTCGCGACGCGGGTGGCTACGGGGTGATCCGGACCGTCCGGGGTGTCGGCTACGCGATCAAGAGTTAGCGGCGCCCGGCGCGGACCACCCTGGGCACGCCTGCGTCCGAGGTCCTGGCCGCTCACGTGGCGGGGGGCCGTGCTGGCCTCCACCGCGATCGGCCTGCTGGCCCTGGTGGCGTCGGCGGCCGCGTTCGCGGTCGTGCGCAGCAGCCTGCGCGGCACGCTGCAAGCGGCCCTCGAAAGCGACGCCGTACGCGTGGCGGCGATCTACCAGACGGGCGCGGCCGGCAGCGCGCGCGACCTGCTGGCGGGGCCCACCGGCGGTGTCATCGTGCAGCTCTACGACCCGCTCGGTGACCTGCTCGTCGCCACCGAGCCCCGGTTCGAGGCGCCGGACGCGGCGCTGCCGATCGAGCGACTCGCGGACGCTCGGGACGTCGGCGTCGCCTGGCGCGGCGAGCTCGCCGAGCGACCGGTCCAGGTGGCGCTGGTCCCGTTCGAGTTCGGCGTGGTCGCCGTGGTCGGCGACGCCACCTTCATCGGCGAGGCGCTCGCGCGCTTGTCGCGCGAGCTCGTGCTGGTTGCGCTCGTCCTCATCGCCGTCTCGGCGCTGGTCGGCTGGGCCGTCGCGGCCGAGATCGTGCGCCCGATCCGTCGTCTGGCGCTCGCCGCGCAGCGGGTCGACCCGGAGCGGCTGGCGCCGATCGCCGACCCCGGACCCCGCGACGAGGTCGGTCGCCTCACCGAGGTGCTCAACGCGCTCCTGGAGCGTCTGCGCGACGCGATGGGTTCGCAGCGCGCCTTCCTGGCGGAGACGTCGCACGAGCTGCGCACCCCGCTGACCTCCCTGCAGGGCTTCTTGGAGCGGGCCTCGCGCCGGGCCGAGCCCGACGTGCGCCGCGACCTCGACGACGCCCGCCGCGTGGCGGCCAGCATGTCGCGGTTGGTGACCGACCTGCTGCAGCTGTCGCGGGGCGAGGTGGTGCGCGAGGTCGATCCGTTCCTCCTCGACCCGGTGGCCGACGTCCTCGCCCCCGTGGCCGAAGAGTGGCCGGGCGTGCGGGTGGACGGGGCATCGGGGCAAACGGTGCTGGGCGACCCGAGCCGGCTGCGCCAGTTGGTGCGGAACCTGGCGGCGAACGCGGTCCGGTCGGCGGGCGCGGAGGGCGTGACGCTGCGATCGCGCCTCGAGGACGACGCGGTGGTCCTCGAGGTCCACGACGTGGGGCCCGGCGTGCCCGAGGCGCTCCGTCAGAAGGTGTTCGAGAAGTTCTGGACCTCCGGTGGAGGCGGCGCCGGCCTCGGCCTGGCGATCGCGCGGCAGATCGCGCGCGCCCACGGGAGCGAGCTCACGCTCGACAGTCGACCGGGCGCCACCACGTTCGCGGTCCGTCTGCCGCGCATGGACGTCTCGAACGACGACGATGCCCTGGCCTGAACTCAGGTCGGCTCGTCGCCGAGCCGCGGCAGCGTGATGCCGCGCTGGCCTTGGTACTTCCCCTTGCGGTCGCGGTAGGTGACCTCGGGCCGATCGCCCTGGAAGAACAGCAGCTGCACCACGCCCTCGTTCGCGTACACCTTGGCCGGCAGCGGCGTGGTGTTGGAGAGCTCGAGGGTGACGTGCCCCTCCCAGCCGGGTTCCAAGGGTGTGACGTTCGCGACGATGCCGCAGTTCGACACGAAGACGCCGGCCTCGAGAGCGAAGTTGCCCGCCTCGGGCACGGTCAGGCAGTAGACGTCGTGCTCGCCGGCGAGCGGGCGGACGCTGGCGACCTCGTGGTTGCGGAGCGCGCGGCCCGACCCCGCCGAGCGTGGCTGGTACACGCTCGTGACGCCACCGAGCGTCTCTCGGTACAGCGGCATGAGCGAGGTCCCCGACCGGAGCTCGTCGGCTGTGCACCACCCGCCGTCGCGGAGCATGAAGCGGTGGTCGGGCGTGGCGTGGATGAGGACGCCGTCGTCGAGCACGACCTCGACGAGGGCGTCGCGGCCGATGAACCGCGGGGCCTCGAGTGCCGCCGTGACCACCACACCGCTGGCATCCACGGCGTACCCGAAGTACGACGCCCCCTCGCGCGCGCCTTCCGCCATCTCCTCGAGCGTGGCCGACGTTCCACCGACGAGGGCGACACGCGTGTCGCCGCGGAAGCAACGTGCGTATGAGGACTTGCCTAGCGCCACCACCATCGTGTCGTCGGGGATCCGGAGGTACTCGACCGATCGCGTCAGCGCGAAGCTGTTGGGCGGGATGATGCACGTGTCGCCATCGACCTCGACGAGACTGCGCGGGTCGAAGTGCTTCGGGTCGACCACCGTGTTGAAGGCGTTGACGAAGACGCGCCATTCGGGCGCGGCGCGCAGGTCGTAGCCGAAACTCGAGAGGCCGTAGCTGATCACACCGGAACGTTCGAGATGCTCGACGAAGGGCTCGATCATCCCCTCCCGCGCGCGCTCGCGGATCCACCAATCGGGCCGGATGCTCATGGGGTCGAGTGTAGCAGCGGGCCAAGCGACGTCGACGCGGGCCTAGGCAGCGGTCTCGTCCTCGAGCGGCCAACGACCGAGGACCGTGTGCTCGGCCCCGGCCGAGGAGAGTCGGCTCGCCACCAGCGCCACCTCCCGCACCACGGACGGTTCGTCGGCAGCCCGGACGCGCGCCCGGCGCAGCGCCTCGCCGAGGTCACGCGGCGTTCGGCCGCGGTGGCGCGCTGGCGCACGCGCCCCAGCGTGAGATGGGGTCGGAAGGGGGCGGCGTCGTCGCGCCCGAGCCGGCGTCGGACGTCGTCGGCCAGCGCGACCAAGTCCTCTTCACCGAGGCGCAACCCGAGCCAGACGACCCGGGGTCGCTCCAGGTCCGGGAAGGCGCCCAGGGCGCCCAACGCCAGCGGGAACGGCGCGTGTGCACGAGCGGCCGCGGCCACGGTCGCACCGATGTCGCTCAGGGCGTCACGGTCGACGTCGCCCAGGAACGCCAGCGTCAGGTGCGCTCCCTCGGCGGCCACCCAGCGAACGGAAGCCGCCGTCGGACCCCCGCCGGAGCCTGCGGCCACGTGCGCCGCGAGCCCGTCGACGAGCGTCCCCACCCGTTCCCGTTGCGCCGGCGACGGGTACACGGCGACGAAGGCGCGCAACGTGCCCGACGATCGCGGGTTCATGCCGGAGACCCCGTTCAGACCAGCCGGCGCCGGATGCGCGAGCTCACCAGGTCGACGACGACCACGAACGAGACGATCACGATGAGCAGCATCGAGACCTCGTCCCAGCGGCGGAACTGCAGGCGCTGGATGAGCGGCAGGCCGATGCCGCCCGCGCCCACCAGCCCGAGCACGGCGGCGGCGCGCAGGTTGATCTCGAAGCGGTAGAGCAGGTTGGACAGGAACTCGGGCAGCACCTGCGGCACCACCGCATACAGGAACACCTGGATCTGCGTCCCGCCGGCGGCGCGGATCGCCTCCATCGGTCCCTGGTCGATCCCCTCGATGACGTCCGAGAAGATCTTGCCCAGGAAGCCGATCGAGTGCAGACCCATCGCCATGATCCCGGCGGTGGGCCCGGGGCCGGCGGCGGCCACGAAGATCACCGCCAGCAGGATCTCGGGGAAGGTGCGGACGGCCACCAGGATGGACTTGCCCGGAAGGGCGCGGCCGCGCCCGCCCAAGAGATTGCCGGCGCCGAGGAACGCCAGCGGGAAGGCCAGCACGCCGCCCAACGCGGTGCCCAGGATCGCCATGAAGAACGTCTCGAGCATCGAGTTCCAGGCCAACGGGAAGAGCGCGACGTCGGGTTGGACGAGGCCGCGCAGCAGCGGCAGCAGGTTGCGGGCCAGACCACTCTGGACGCGTTGCCAGGTGGGGAGGTTCATGGTCACGAGCGCCAGGACGAACAGGGCCACGAGCAGGACGACCCCGAGTGACAGCAGCACGCGCGTACGGCGGACGTGGGCGGGCGGGGGCGGGATGAGCGAGGAGTGGGTCACGCCGGCACCTAGATGAGCTTCGAACGGGCCCACACGGAAAGCCCGTCGATGAGGAGGACGACCGCGAAGATGACCAGGATGAGCGTGGCCATGCCGGGCCAATCGAAGAAGTTCAAGTAGCGCAGCAGCAGCTGACCGATCCCGCCCGCACCCACGAAGCCGATGATCACCGACGCCCGGACGTTGATCTCGAAGGCGTAGAGGATGAAGGAGATCATCGTCGCGGAGACCTGCGGCCACACGGCGTAGACGATGGTGCGGTTGCGGCCGGCGCCCGCCGTACGGAGGGCCTCGAGCGGACCGGGGTCGGCAGCCTCGACCGTTTCGGAGCCGAGCTTGGCCAGCACCCCCACCGTGAACACGGTCAGCGCGACCACCCCCGGCAGCGCGCCCGGTGCCAGGATCGGGACGAACAGCGCCGCCCAGAGCAGGTCGGGGATGCTCCGCAACACGGTCAGGATCGTGCGTGCGACCCACATGGACACCGGGTCGAGCGCCGTGTTCGACGACGCCAGGAAGATGAGCGGCAACCCGATGGCGGTGCCCATCACGGTGGCCACGTAGGCGATCTGCATGGTTTCGACGAGCGGTGCCCAGATCTGCGGGAGCGCCGTCCAATCCGGGACCAGGCGCCCGAAGAAGCGGAAGAAGTCGCTGGAGCCGGTGAAGAGCGCCCACAAGTCGAAGTCGGTCTGCACGTAGGCGACCACGAAAGCGACCACGACGATGCCCGCCGTCGCCAGCGTGCGCAGGCGGGCGGCCACGGGCGGTCGCGGGACCGCGCCCGAAGACGCGGGTTCAGGCACCGCGCAGGTCCTTGTCGGCATCGATCGGTCGGCCGTAGATGTCTTCGAACACGCTGTCGGTGGCCTCGTCGGGCGTGCCGTCGTAGACGACCAGACCGTCGCGCATGCCGATGATGCGGTCGGCGTACTCCCGCGCCATGTCGATGAAGTGCAGGTTGACGATCGTGGTGATGCCGTCCTCGCGGGCGATGCGTTTCAGGTCGCGCAGGACGGCGTGGGAGGTGGGCGGATCGAGGCTGGCCACCGGCTCGTCGGCGAGCATGACCGAAGGCTTCTGGGCCAGGGCGCGGGCGATGCCGACGCGTTGCTGCTGGCCGCCCGAGAGCGCGTCGGCACGCACGTAGGCCTTCTCGGGGATGCCCACCCGCCGCAGACAGTCGTGCGCGTAGGCGACGTCGGGCTTCGGGAACGCACCGAAGACGCCGCGCCAGGCGGGCACGTCGCCCAACCGGCCGGCGAGCACGTTGCGGAGCACGCTCGAGCGCTTCACCAGGTTGAAGGTCTGGAAGATCATGCCGATGCCGCTGCGCATCTGCCGCAGCGTGGCGCCGCGCGCCTTCGTCACGCTCTGGCCATCGACCGTGACGTCGCCGGCGGAGGGAACGACCAGGCTGTTCACGGTACGGATGAGGGTGGATTTGCCGGCGCCTGAGAGGCCCACCACGACCACGAACTGGCCTTGGGGGATCTCGAGCGTCACCCCCTTGAGGGCTTTCAGGCCTCCGGGGTAGGTGACCTCGACGTCGTGGAAACCGATGTGGGACACGGCCGAGCGTACAACGGACGCGCGGCGCCGGGGGTCCCCCTGCGCCGCGCGTCGTCGCGGTTCGTGCGATCTAGCTCAGCGCTGGAAGGTGCGGGACACTTCGCGCACGACGTCGTACGCTTCCGCGTCGATGCGGGCGAAGGCCGTGACGTTGAACAGGGCCTGGGTCAGTTCCTTGCCCTCTTCGGTCGCCGCGATGTCGATGAGCGCCTGGGCGATCTGCTCCTTGAGGTCGGAGTCGATGCCCGCGCGCACGACGACGCCGTCGTTGGGGATCGGGTCGGTGTAGCCCAGGACGCACAACTGGTCCATGACGTCCGGGTACTCGCCCTGGATGGCCTCACGCGCGTCGTTGAAGCTGACGGCCACGTCGACGTCGCCGTTGTAGACGGCCAGGACGGAAGCGTCGTGGGAGCCCGCGAAGATGCTGGTCATGTCCGTGTCGGGGTTGATGCCGTAGTTCTGGTCGAGGAAGACGTACGGGAACTGGTAGCCCGACGTGGAGCCCGGGTCGACGAACGAGATCGTCCGGCCCTCGAGCTGCTCGAACTCGGTGATGCCGCTGTCGCACTGCACCGTGAACTGCGAGAGGTACGTGCTGGAACCGCGGCGCTCGGAGGCGAGGATGACCTCGGCGTCGTAGAGATCCATGGCCTGCACGAGGGCGGCCGGGCCGAACAGGCCGATGTCGACGCGGCCGGTGCCGATCGCTTCGACGAGGCCGACGAAGTTGGTGCTGACGAAGGTCTCGACGGGGATCAGGAGCCGTTCGGAGAGCAGTTCGGCGATCGGACCGAGGCTGTCGACGATCACGTCGGCCTCGCGGCTCGGCACCATGCCGAGCACCAGGCGGTCGGGGATCTCGCCGTCCTGGGCGAATCCGACGAACATCGTGGCGGCGAGAAGGGCGGCTAGGGCGGTCGTGAGGAGTCGCTTCACGTGGTCCTCCAAAGGGGGGTGGCGCGACGGGCGGGGTCGGGCCCCGCCCATGCGAGTGAAGATTAGCACGCGTGCGGAGGGCGGACCCGAGCCCTCGATGAAGGGTCGTTCACGCCGATCGGACCGGTCGCGGTGCCTCGGACGGAGCCCGGAAAGGACGCGATGCACGATGCCGGCGTCGTTTCTCGAACGTCCTCCATGTGACGGATGTACACTCCGGGTGGTTCCAGGACCGAAAATCCATGGCTCGAGGAGGACCGGATGAAGCGCCGAGATTTCTTGCAGAAGGCCGGGATGGTGGCTGCGAGCGCCACGCTGTCGCCGCTCATGTTCGCCAAGGCCCAAGGGGGCACGCTCCGCTGGGAGCTCGTGTCGTCGTTCCCGCAGGGGCTCGATACGATCTTCGGCGGCGGCGAGGACTTCGCCCGCTTCGCCAACGAGATGTCGGGGGGACAGATCGAGGTCACCGTCTACCCGGCCGGGGCCCAGGTCGGCGGCTTCGAGGTCTTCGACGCGGTCGCGTCCGGCGCCTTCCAGCTGGCCCACAGCGCCTCGTACTACTTCGTCGGTCGTCGCGCCGCCCACGCCATGTTCACGTCGCTGCCGTTCGGGATGACCGCGCGCCAGCAGATCGCCTGGATCGAGGTCGGCGGCGGCCAAGAGCTGTGGGACGAGCTCAACGCGCCCGAGAACCTCATCTCCTTCAACTCTGGCAACACCGGCGCCCAGATGGGCGGTTGGTTCACCCGCGAGATCAACTCGCTGGCCGACCTGCAGGGTCTCGCCATCCGCACCGCGGGCCTGGTGGGCGAGGTCTACACCAAGGCGGGCGCCAACGTGCAGTCGTTGCCCGGCGGGGAGATCTTCCTGGCCCTCGACCGTGGGGCGCTGGACGCCGCCGACTGGGTGGGTCCGTACGACGACGAGAAGCTCGGACTCAACCAGGCGGCCCAGTACTACTACAGCCCCGGCTGGCAGGAGCCCAGCGCGACGCTGAACCTGTACGTCAACCTCGACGTCTGGAACGACCTCGACACGCGCCTGCAGAGCATCGTGAAGAACGCCGCGCGCGCGACCAACGTCCGCATGCTGGCGAACTACGACGCCAAGAACGGCCCGGCGCTCCAGCGGTTGGTCGCCGGCGGCACGCAGCTGCGGACCTTCCCGCGCGAGGTGCTGGACGCCTTCAAGGGGTACATGGACGAGGTGAACGCCGAGAAGGCGGCCGCCGACCCCTTCTACGCCCGGGCGCTCGAGTCGTTCCAGTCGTTCCAGCGCGCGGTGGTCGATTGGCACGGCGTGTCCGAGTACGGTTGGTCGGACTACCTCTACGGCGGCTGAGCCGCAACCCACGGTCCTCGTCGGCGGTCCGGTGCGCGGTGCACCGGGCCGCCGGTCTCATTGGGCGAGGTGGGGCAACCAGGTCACGATGCCCGGGAACAGGGCGATGAGCAGCACCATGATCAGCTGCAGCATCACGAACGGGACGATGCCCTGGTAGATGTGGGCGGTCTTGATCGACGGCGGCGACACGCCCTTCAGGTAGAACAACGCAAAGCCGAAGGGTGGGGTCAGGAACGACGCCTGCAGGTTCATCGCGATCAGCACACCGAACCACACCATCAGGTCGGGGCCGAAGAACGCCAGCGCGATCGGCGCCAGCAGCGGCACGACGACGAAGGTGATCTCGATGAAGTCGATGAAGAACCCGAGCAGGAAGATCACCAGCATCGTGAAGAACAAGAAGCCCACCTGACCGCCGGGCAGGTTGAGCAGGAAGTTCTGGACGGTGCGGTCGCCGTGGAGCGCGGTGAACACCATGCCGAACGCGGTGGCCCCCATGAGGATCACGAACACCATGCTGGTGAGGCGCACGGTCTGGTCCATCGTGGCCTGCAAGTTCCGGAACGTGAGCCGCCGGTTGACGGCTGCCAGCGCCATGGCGCCGATCGCCCCCATGGCGCCCGCCTCGGTGGGCGTGGCGATGCCGAAGAAGATGGTGCCGAGCACCAGGAAGATGAGCACGAGGGGCGGGATCAGGTTGCGCAGGACCGCGAGCCCCAGACGCCAACCGTGGATCGTGCGCGCCTCGGGCGGCAGGGCGGGGGCATCCTTCGGCCGGGTGAAGGCCACGAAGATCACCCACAGCATGAACAGGCCGGCCAGCATGACGCCCGGCACGATGGCGCCGAGGAACAGGTCGCCCACCGACACGCCGATCTGGTCCCCCAGGATCACCAGGACGATCGAGGGCGGGATGATCTGCCCCAGCGTGCCCGACGAGGCGATGACGCCGGTCGCCAGCGGCTTGGCGTAGCCGTACTTGAGCATGACGGGCAGGGCGAGCACACCCATCGTCACGACCGAGGCGCCCACGACGCCGGTGGACGCGGCCAACAGGGCGCCCACGGCGACCACCGAGATCGCCAGGCCGCCGCGAAGCGTGCCGAACAGCATGCCCATCGTCTCGAGCAGCTTCTCGGCGAGTCCCGATTTCTCCAGCATCACGCCCATGAAGACGAAGAACGGCACCGCCACGAGCGTGTAGTTGTCCATGATCGTGCCGAAGATGCGTTGCGGCAGGATGTTGAGGCGCGCCAGGCTGAACACCGGCTCCCACGGCAGGTCGAGACCCCACATGACGCTCGTGAGGTCGCTGCCGATGAGCGTGAACAGCACCGCGGTGCCGCCCAACGAGAACGCCACCGGGAAGCCCACGAGCAGCAGCACGATCGCGGCGCCGAACATCGCCAAACCGAGCATCAGCGGTCGCCCTCCGGCACGTTCGGCCGCCGGCCGCCGGGCGGGTCGGACGGGGCGTGGACGATGGACGGCGGCGCGGCGGCAGCGGCCGCTTCGGCGGCGTAGATGCTGCGCGAGTCGTCGCGGCCGCGTAAGAAGGCGACGTGCTTGATGACCTGCGACAGCCCTTGGACCACCAGCAGCGAGAACGCCACCACGATGAGCGTCTTGATCGGGTACCGCGCCAGGCCACCGGCGTTGGGGCTCACCTCGAGGCTGGCCCACGAACTGCTGACGTAGCGGTGCGAGAAGTAGATCCCCAGGGCGCTGAACGGCCACAGGAAGAAGAGGACGCCCAGGACGTCGACGAGGGCGCGGCGGCGCGCGCTCAGACGCGAGAAGAGGATGTCGACGCGGACGTGGCCGTCGACCCCGAAGACGTAGGCCGCGCCGAGCAGGAAGACCACGTTGTAGAGCAGGGTCTGGAGCTCGAAGTACGTGTTGTTCGAGAGCAAGCGCGCGACGTCTTCGCCGAAGGTTCGGCTGATGAACCCGTAGCCGTAGCGGGCGATGACGTTCTCCGCACCGACGAGCACCATGAGCAGCGAAGCCCACCACGCCACGCGGCCGAGGGCGGTGGTCGCGGCGTCGATCCCGCGCGAGACGGCGAGCAAGAAGGTCACGCTGCTCCCCCCGGGCCCGGCCGAGTCCTGCCGGACGGCGATGTCAGGCCGAAGAACGCGGCTACGTTACCGCGGCGGCGGCCCGGTCAGCGCAGGAAGCGGTCGACGTCACCGCGGCGGCGGCGCCGTCAACGCAAAAAGCGGTCGACGTCGCGCAGATGGCTCTCGTAGTCGGGGTTGGGTCGGAACACCGGGTTGGCCTCGGCGTCGCGTCCGTGGAGGAAGTAGAGCCAGCGGCGGCCCGCGGCGTCGAACCGCTCCGGGGTCAGGACGGCGGCCAGCGCCGCGGCGCCCGGGTTGCCGATCGGACCGAACGGCGGGCCCTCGCGCGTGTAGGTGTTCCAGGGATGATCGACCTCGAAATCGCCGTTGGGGAAGTCGAGTTCGGGGAGACGCTTGCCGAGCCCGTACGCGACCGTGGGATCGGATTGGAGCGGCATGCCGAGGTCGAGCCGGTTGAGGAAGACGCCGGCGATGATCGGCATCTCCTCGTCGCCCGCGGCTTCGGCCTGCACGAGGCTGGCCAGCGTCACCCAGGTGTGCACGTCGAGCCCGAGCGACGCCAGCTCGGCGTGGACGACGGCGCTCGCCTCGCGTTCGAACCGGGCCACGAGCGCCCGGGCGATGTCGTCGGCGTCGTGGGCGAGCGGCAGCTCGTAGACGGCGGGGAAGAGGTACCCCTCGAGGGTGGCGTCGTCGGGTGCGCCCTCGGGACGCAACGAGGCGGGGGGCGTCGCCACCAGCTCGGCGAACGCCGCGACGACCTCCTCGGGCCAGCCGGCGTCGGCCACGCGCGCCACCACGCCGTCGAGCCGCAACCCCTCGGGCAGCAACAACCGGGCCGTCACGGGTCGGCCGCCGGCGACGAGACTCTCGACGATGCGCGCGATGCCCTGGTCGCGTCGCAGGTCGTAGAGCCCCTCACCGATCCGCCGGTCGGCGCCGCTGAGGACGAGGTACGTGCGGGTCACCCGCGCGTCGCGCACGAGACCGGCGGCGGCGAGGTCGCGGGCCACGCCCGTGGCGCTGCGGCCGCGCGGGACCTCGAAGACGACGACCTCGTCGTTGCCCGCGTCGACGGGTCCCAGCGCCCACAGCCCGTAGCCGGCGACGGCGACCGCGACGACGAGCGCGACCGCGACCAGCCGGCGCACGGCAGGGTCGGGGCGCTTCGGCGTCGGGGGCGAATCGGCGGGCGGCCGTGCCGGGGGCCTTTGGGGCCGGCCGACGACCGGCGGCTCCGTGCGCTCCGGGCTCACGGGATCCGCTCGTGCGGGCGGCGGTCGGTCGCCCCTGTCGCTCACGGTTCGCCCGTCTCCACGTCCGGCCCGGCGAGCGCGGGCTGGGCCAGGTACGTCTCGAGGATCGCGACGGCGGCCCCCTCGTCGAGCCGCCCCTTCTCGCGCCGTTTGCCGCGCGGCAGCCCGGAGGCGCGCAGTTGGCGTGCGGCCAGGGCCGTGGTGAAGCGTTCGTCGACGAGCTCGACGGCCCAAGCGCGCGCCCGCAACGCGTCCGCGAAGGCGCGCACCCGGCTCGTCTGCGCCGAATCGCCGCCCTGCGCGCGCACCGGCAGTCCCACCACCAGGAGCGTCGCGCCCTCGGCCCGCGCCACGTCGGCGACCGCGGCCACGTCCTGGGCGAGCCGCCCGGTTCGCGGCAGAGCGCCGCGCCCGAACGCCCACGGGGAGCCCCGTTCGCCCCGGGCCAGGCCGATGCGGGCCTCGCCCACGTCCAACGCCAAGACGACCTCCGCCACCGCCTGCGCCCGCGCCGACCCGCCGGTCAGCGGAGAAGCGTCTCCTCGACCGCCGCGAGGGCTGCTCGGAGCCCGGCCTCGTCGCGAACCCCCGCCTGGGCGAGGTCGGGCCGCCCGCCGCCGCGGCCCCCGCCGGCGGAGGCCAGGGCGCCCACGACCTTGCCGGCGTGGACCCCCGCCGCGCGCCCGGCCTCGCTGACCTTGACGACCAACTGGGTGCCGCTCCCGACGACGACGACGTCGGCGTCGCTTCGCTGCAGGAGTCCGTCGGCGGCGTTGCGCAACGCCGCCGCGTCGAGCCCGTCGAGCGAGGTGGCGACGAACCGCACGTCGCCCGCCTCGCGCACCTCGGTCGCCGACCCGCCGCCCGTCTGCGCGGCCGCCAGCTTGTCGCGCAGCTGGGCGTTCTCGCGCTCGCGCGTCTTGACGTCGGCCTGCAGGCGCTCGACGCGATCGGCGAGCTCCTCGGGTTTGGCCCCGAGCGCCCGGCCGGCGGTCGCCACCGCGTCGCGGAGCGCGCGGACGTGCGCCAGCGCCGCCGACCCGGCGAGCGCCTCGAGGCGCCGCACGCCGGCCGCCGCGGCCTCCTCGGCGGTGATCACGACGAGACCGAGCTCACCGGTGCGCGCCACGTGGGTGCCACCGCACAGCTCGAGCGACACGGTGTCGGGTGCGACCGCCGAGACCGCGGCCGCACCTGGGCCGAAGACCGCTCCCCCTACGCACACCGTGCGCACCTCGTGGCCGTACTTCTCCCCGAACAGCATCATCGCGCCGGCGGCGCGCGCCTCGTCGATGGGCACCACCTGCCATGTGACGGGGAGGTCGGCCTGGACCCAACGGTTGACGAGCGCCTCGGTCGCCCGCAGCTCGGCGGGCGAGAACGCGGCGCCGTGGCTGACGTCGAAACGGAGCCGGTCGGGGGCCACCAGCGAGCCCGCTTGCGCGACGTGGTCGCCCACCACGTGCCGCAAGGCGGCGTGGAGCAGGTGGGTGGCGGTGTGGTGCTTGCGGGTCTCCCGGCGCTCCGGGTCGACCTCCAGCCGCACCGCTTGCCCCGACCGGAGCGTGCCGCGGACCACGCGGGTGCGGTGGACGATCAGACCCTGGGGACCCTTGGCGGTGGCCGTGACCACCGCCCCGCCGGCACGGCCGGCGTCGTCGGTCCACGTGAGCTTCGCGGCGTCGCCCACCTGACCGCCACCCTCGGCGTAGGCGGCGGTGCGGTCGAGGACGACCTGCACCACGGCCCCCTCGGCGGCCTCGTCCACCTCTGCGTCGTCCTCGACCAGCGCCACCACGGTGCCGTCGACGACGTCGTCGTCGAAGCCGACGAAGCGGGTGGGGGCATGCCGCGCCGCCACGTCCGCGAGCACGTCGAAGCCGGCGAACATCGCCCCCTTCGGGGTTCCGGCTCGGGAAGCGGCCCGGGCGCGCTCGCGCGCGGCGACGTACCCCTCGCGATCGACGATCACGCCGCGTTCGGCCGCCATCTCGACCGTCATGTCGAGCGGGAAGCCGTAGGTCTGCCACAGGTCGAAGGCGACGTCGCCGGGCAGGACCTCGTCACCGAGTTCGTCCAGCACGTGCGCCACGCGTTCGATCCCGGCATCGAGCGTCTCGAGGAACTGCGCCTCCTCGGCCCGGATCCGCTCAGAAATGAGGCCCGCCCGTTCGCGCACGGCCGGGTAGGCGCCGCCCATGCTCTCGGCGACGCCCTCCACGAGCTCGTGCAGCACCGGCCGCCGCAGACCCAGCAGCCACGCCTGGCGGGCGGCGCGACGGATCAGCATCTTGATCACGTAGCCGGCGCCGTCGTTGGCCGGCAGGATGCCGTCGGCCATGCACATCGTCACCGAACGCACGTGGTCGGCGATGATGCGATGCGGCACGCTCTCGAGATCGCGGTAGGGCACCCCCGACGCCTCCACCAGGCGCCGGATCGTCGGTTGGAACAGCTCGGTGCCGTAGGCGTCGCGGGCACCGGTGACCACCGTCGCCAGCCGTTCGAAGCCCATGCCGGTGTCGATGTTCTGCATCGGCAGGGGGTTCAGGACGCCGTCGACCAGGTCGAACTGGGTGAACACGAGGTTCCAGATCTCCATGAAGCGGTCGCCGCGGCCCGTGTTGGGACCGGTCTCGTCGGGGCTGCCGTACTCGGGTCCGCGGTCGTAGAAGATCTCGGAACACGGCCCGCACGGGCCGCTGCGGCCGTCCTTCACCGCGTTCGCGGGCCAGAAGTTCTGGTCCTCGCCCCACCGCGACATCCGTTCGACGGGCACACCCACCTCTCGCGTCCAGATGTCCCAGGCCTCGTCGTCGTCCTCGAACACCGTCACGAAGAGCCGCTCCGGGTCGAGACCCAGCCACGCCGGGTCGGTGAAGAAGGACCAAGCCCAGGCCGCCGCCTCGGACTTGAAGTAGTCGCCGAACGAGAAGTTGCCCAGCATCTCGAAGAAGGTGTGGTGGCGCCGGGTGCGGCCCACGTTCTCGATGTCGGAATCCTTGCCCCCCGCGCGCATGCACTTCTGCGACGTGACGACGCGCGGCCACTCGCCCTCGAAGCCCTCGAAGCGGGGCGGCGCGCCCTGGAACTGCGGCTTGAACTGCTGCATGCCGGCGACGTTGAACATGACCGTCGGGTCGTCGCTCTTCAGGGACGCAGACGGATGGATCAGGTGTCCGCGGGTCTCGAAGAACCGGAGGAAGGTGCGACGGAGCTCGTCGAGTTCGAAGATGGTGGCCATGGGGGGGACGCCTCCGTGGAGCGCTCCCGCCATCGTACCGTGCGCGCCCGCCGAGGCCGTTGCCCGCACGCCGACGGCGGCCGTACGATGCGCGGATGCCGTCGTCGCGTCTCCCGGAACCCGTGGCGCCGCCGAGCGAGCCGAATCGACGGCCCCTGCTGCTCGTGGGCCTCGGCGCATTCCTGCTCATCGGCGCCCAGCAGGCGCTGTACGGTCCCGCCTTCGCCTCGTTCCAGCTGCGTTTCGGCGTCGGGGTCGGCGCCGTCGGCGCGATCGTCTCCGCGCACTTCCTGGGCGGTCTGTTCGGCGTCCTGGCGGCGGCGCCGCTGCTGCCGCGCGTCGGGTACCGCCGGTTGGTGGCGGGCGCGGCGGTCCTCGTGGCCCTCAGCGCCTCCTTCGTGGCGGGTGCGCCGACCTGGTGGGTGGCCTTGGCGGCCGCCACCGTCGGCGGGCTGGGGTACGGGCTGTTCGTCGTGTTGTTGAACCTCGCCTTCGCCCGCGTCTACGGGCGCGCCGCCACGGCGGCGCTCAACGTGCTCAACGGGACGTTCGGGGTGGGCGCGGTGGTGGGTCCGGCGTCTTTCGCGCTGGCGGTGGGGCGCTGGCCGGGCGCGGCAGCCGTGGCGCCGACCTTCGCGGTCGTCGCCGGGATCGCCGCGATCGTGGCGGTGGGCGCCTACGCCTCACGCACGTGGCCGGCCGTGGCGGGCGCCGGCGTCCGCGGTGACCGCGTCCCCTGGCGGCTGGTCGCGGCGTTCGCGCTCCTGCTCGCCACGTACGTCGCCGTCGAGGCCAACACGCCCGCCTGGGCGCCCACGCATCTGGCCGAGCCGCTGGGCCTGGCGAACGCCGCGCTCGTCGCCTCGACGTTCTGGGCCGCGCTGACGGTGGCACGCTTCCTCGTGGCCGCGCTGGCGGGTCGCGTGGCGCCCGCCACCCTGGTCCTCGTCGGCACCTGCTTGGGGGGCCTGGGGCTCGTCGTGGCGCACGTGCCGGGCTGGGGGCCGGTGGGGTACGGGCTCGCAGGGTTCGGCTTCGGACCCGTGTTCCCCACGACGATCGCCTGGCTGGTGCAGGCGTTCCGCGGCGATTCGGAGCGGGTCACGCCCTACGTCCTGGGGCTCGCCAACCTCGGGCCGGTGCTGGGCGCGCCCGTCGTCGGGGCCGCCGTGGCCGTCGCGGGACCGACGGCGGTGCCCAGCGTGCTCACGGCGCTCACGGTGGTCGTCGTGGGGCTCGTCCTCGGGGTGCGGCGGACCACCCGCACCTGAACCGAGCCGTCGGGTAGCCTGCCGCCATGGACCCCTCCACCGCCGCGACCCCCGACGCCGCCACCCTCCTCCTGGCCGAGACCCTGGACGGCTTCCGGCGCCAGAAGGCGCTGGCCGACCGCGCGCTGGCCCAGGTGCCCGACGACGCCTGGCACCGCGCCCTCGACCCCGAGAGCAACCCGCTCGCCGTGATCGTGCGGCACGTGGGCGGCAACCTGCGGTCGCGCTGGCGCGACGTGTGGACCACCGACGGCGAGAAGCCCGACCGGGACCGTGACGGCGAGTTCGCGGGCACGGACCTCGGGCGTGACGCCATCCTGGCCGACTGGGACGCCGGGTGGGCGGCGGCGTTCGACACCTTCGGTGCGCTCACGGCCGACGACCTGACGCGGCGGGTCACCATCCGGGGCGAGCCGCACACGTTGGCCCAGGCCCTCGTGCGCAGCCTCGACCACACCGGCCAGCACGTCGGCCAGATCGTCCTGCTCGCCAAGCACCACGCCGGTGACGACTGGCGCACGCTGTCGATCCCCCGGCGTCGCTGAACGGATCCCTCAGTCGGTCGCGGTCACCCGCCGCACCACGTCCTCCGGTGCCACGTCGACGCCCAGCTTGGCGAACGTGAGCGACAGCGAAGCCGCGTCTTGCGCCAGGACCTCGCGGGCCGCCGGCTGGTCGGCGCGGAGGGCCTGGGGCAGGTCGATCACGGTGACCTGACCCTCCCACCACAGCAGGTTGTAGGTGGAGAAGTCGCCGTGGACGTAGCCGAGACGCCAGAGCGCGCGCATGGCGTCGACGCTCCCTTCGAAGGCGGCGGCCGCCTCATCGGCGGTCAGGACCGCGTCCGAGAGCCGCGGCGCCGGCGCCTCCGGATCGCCCACGAAGCGCATGACCACGACCTCGCCGGCCTCGGCGATGTCGCTGGCATCGGGACCCACCAGCGGTTCGGGGACGCGGATCCCGGCCTCCCAGGCCTTCCAGAGCATCAGGTACTCCTGCGCCGCCCACATGGCTTTCAGGGCCTGGCGTCCCTTGCCGGAACGGCGCTGGATCGCCTTGGCGAGCCGGGCGTCGCCCACCCAGCGACCCTCGAGGTAGCGCTCGTCGTTCTTGAACGAGCGCACCTCGGCGTCGCGGTAGATCTTGACCGCCACGGCGCCGAGCGGCGAACGCCCCAAGTAGACGGTCGCCTCCTTGCCGCTCTTCAGCTCGCCTTGGATCTCGTGGACGAAACCGCGCTCCTGCAGGCGGGCCAGCGCGGTGCCGGGAGCGGCGTGGCCCTCGTCGTCGAGGAGCGTGGTGACGTTCTGCCGGCCCTTGGGAGGTCGGCGGGTCTTGCGGCGGCGGCCGTGGTCCTCGGCGTCGTGCCAAGCGTCGGGATCGATCTTGCGGGGGATGGTGAACCTCCTGGCGAGAGGCCGACGCTCGGGGCAGCGACGGCGGTGGGTCGAGGCGGGGCCGATGTCGTTATCTCTCTCTATGGCGCAGCCCACGTCACGAGCGTAGGTCGTTGCGCGATGATGCCGCATCGTGGAGCCGTCCATCGTCGCCCAGGCACTCGCGCCGCGTCAGGTCGAGGCCCTGCTGGCGGTCACGCGCGCGCTCCTCGAGGGTCCGACGACCGAGGCGACCTACGACCTCGTGCTCGCGCAAGCGATCGCGGCGGTGCCCGGCGCCGAGGCCGGCAGCATCGTCGTGCGCGACGACACCGACGGAGGCTACCGCTTCGTGGCGGCCCGCGGCTTCGACCTGACCGCCCTGCGGACGGTGGTGTTCGAGGCGTCGGAGATCCTCGCCGACGTGGCCGCCGATGGGCGCGCGGTCGTGATCCAGGACCCGGATCACCGCAACGCCCAAGTCCTGGCGGCGGAGCGACAGACCGCGCTGCGCCGGCTCGGCGACGTCACCGAGATCCGCTCGACGGTGGCGGTGCCCATCGTGCTCGAGGGCAAGATCGCGGCGACGTTCCGGCTCGACTCGAAGACCGACCGAGACGCGTTCGACGCGGGCGCCTGTCGCGCCGCCGAGGCGTTCGGCGACCAGATCGCGTTGGTGCTGGGGCGGCTGCGGCTCGAGGCGGTGGCCGCGCGCGAGGCGGCCGCGTACCGGGTCATGTACGAGACCGCACGGCGGCAAGCGCACGAGCTCGCGACCCTCGACCGGTTGCGCGAGGCGGTGGCGGGCGGCCAGGAGCTCTCCGAGGTGTTGCGGCTCACGGTCGCCGCGACGGCCGAGGCGTTGGGCGTGTCGATGGTGAGCGCGTTCTTGCGTGAGGGGGACGAGTTGCGGTTGCAGCACGCCGTCGGGTACGCGTCGATCCCCGACGTCCTCGCGCTGAGCCGGGGCGTGGCGGGGCGCGTGGCCGCGACCGGCGAGGCGGCGCTCGTCACCGACCTGCACGCCGACGCGGACTTGGTCGACCCGGGCGCCACGGTCGTGAGCGAGGTGGCCGTCCCGATCGTCGTCGACGGGCAGGTGCTCGGCGTGCTGAACGCCGAGAGCGCCGATCGGAAGCTCGGCCCCGACGACCTGAGGCGGTTGTCGGCGATCCGCGACCAGGTCGGCCTGGCGGTCCAGCGCGCCCGCCTGCTGGAGGCGGCGCGTGCGTCCGAACGTCGCTTCCGGCTGTTGGCCGAGCACGCGCGCGACCTCGTGTGCCTGCACGGGCCGGACGGCCGGTACACCTACGTGAGCCCGTCGGCGCGGGTGCTGGTCGGGTACGAGCCCGACGACCTGGTCGGCCGCGCGCCCCAGGAGCTCATCCACCCCGACGACCGCGAGCGCTTCGACGTGGCCCTGCGCGACCCGGCGGGGGGTGAGGCGGTCGTGGTCCGGGTGCGCACGCACGACGACCGCGAGATCTGGCTCGAGATCTCGGCCCAGCCGGTCTTCGACGACGACGGCACGCGGATCGCGGTGGTCACCGCATCGCGCGACGTGACGGAGCGCAAGGGTCTCGAGGACCGTCTGAGGCGCGACGCCCTGTACGACGACCTCACCGACCTGCCGAACCGGACGCTGCTGCTCGACCGGCTCGACCACGCGATCGAGCGCCACCGCCGCGATCCGAAGCGGCGCTACGCCGTGCTGTTCCTCGACCTCGATCGGTTCAAGCTGGTGAACGACTCGCTCGGCCATGCGGTCGGCGACGCCCTCTTGCGCGCTCTGGCGCTGCGGCTGCGCGACGAGGTGCGGGCGGGCGACACCGTCGCGCGCTTGGGCGGCGACGAGTTCTGCGTGCTGGTCGAGGACCTCGACTCCGACCTCGAGGCGCAACGGACCGCCGTGCGGCTGCAGGAGGCGGTCGCACGGCCGTTCCCGGTGGCCGGGCGCGAGATGTTCACGTCGGTGAGCGTCGGCGTGGCACACGCGCGCCCCGCGTACGTCACGTCGGCCGACGTGCTGCGCGACGCCGACATCGCCATGTACCGTGCCAAGACCGCGGGCAAGGGACGGCACGCCGTCTTCGACGTCGGCATGCACGACGAGGCGGTGGCCCGGCTCGAGCTCGAGACCGAACTGCACCAGGCGGTCGCACGCGACGAGCTCCAGGTGGCCTACCAGCCGGTCGTGCGGCTCCACGACGGTGTGATCGTCGGCTTCGAGGCGCTGGTGCGCTGGCACCATCCGACGCGCGGCGTGCTCGCCCCCGATCGCTTCGTGCCGGTGGCCGAGGAGTCGGGTCTCATCGTGGCCATCGACGCGCTGATCATGACGCGGGCGTGCCACGCGATGGCGCGGTGGCGGCTCGAGGGGCGTCCGTGGACCCTGTCGGTCAACGTGTCGGCGCATCACTTCACCGCCGGCGACATCGCCGGGACCACCGGCGTGGCGTTGCAGGCGTCCGGGCTCGACCCGGCCGCCCTGCGCCTCGAGATCACCGAGAGCGCGTTCATGGCCCACCCACGGTTGGCGGTCGCGGCCCTGGAGCGCCTGCGCGAACGGGGCACCCTGGTCCAGGTCGACGACTTCGGCACCGGCTACTCGTCGCTCGCCTACCTGCAGCGGCTCCCGATCGACGCGCTGAAGCTCGATCGGTCCTTCGTCGCGGGGTTGCGGGGCGACGACGACGCCTCCGCGTCCGGCGCGCGCGAGATCGTGACCGCGGTCGTCCACCTGGCGCACAACCTCCGCATCGACGTCGTCGCCGAGGGCATCGAGGACGAACGCCAGGCGGCGTTCCTCGAGACCATCGGCTGCGGTCTGGGACAGGGTTACCTCTATGCGCGTCCCATGTCCGAGGACGAGGTCTCGGCCTGGGCCGACACCTGGGCTGCCGCCCACCGCATGGACCAGGCCGCGAGCCCGTAGGCGACGACCGCACCGATCGGAACGGCGGGCAGCCCGAAGGTGGGCGCCGCCGCGACCGCCCAGGCGGCCGCGACGACGGCGCCGGCGCCGCTCGCCGCCCACAACGCGGCGACGTCGGCGCGATCGTCCGCCATCTGCAGGAGCCGCGGAAACGGCACGCCCCAGGCCACGGCGGCGAGCGCGATCGCGAGGGCCGCTGCCGCGGCGGACCCCGCGACCGGCCAGGCGACCCCGAGCGCCAGCCCGGCGGGCCCGGCGACGAGGAGCGCGACCGTGGCGAGCGCAGCCACCAGCGCACCGCGCTGAACGGTCGGCCGACGGTCCGGCCGCTCCCGCACGACGGACTGGGCGCCGAGCGCGGCCCCGGCCAGGACGGCACCCAGGGTCACCGACAACGACCAGGTCGGGTGGCCGATCGCCGTCCGTGCCAGCTCGAGGGCGGCCAGTTCGGCGAGCAGGAAGGCGGTGCCCAGGGCGCCGGCGGCGACGACGCGAGCCGCAGGGGAGGACGGCGCGGTCGCGTGGGCGGCGGCCCGGGGCTCTACGACGCCGCGACCGCGACCTCGTAGGAGCGCGAGCGCCGCCACGCCGCCGACGCCCGTGACGGCGAGCAGCCAGGCGACCCCGACCCCCGCGGGGGGACCGGGGGCCAGGTCGAAGAAGTACGGGCGCGCGTCGTCGGTGGGTGCGACGTCGATGTCGCCGGCGCCGGCGACGAACGCCGCCAGGTCCTCCTCACCGGCGGCGAGTCGCTCGAGCGAGGCGGGCGTCAGCAACCCCGGCACGACGAGTAACGCCCAGCCGCCGGCCTCGGCCGCCCGCGCGGCGGCGACCGCGGCGTCGCGGTCGAACGGGGTGTTGCGCACGACGAGGAGCGGCACGGGGGTCGGCGCGCGCGTGTCGAGCGCCACGAAGACGTGGTCCAGCGCGGCGGCCGCGTCCGGCGCGAGACCCGTGTCGACCAGCGCGGCGAGGGCGGTCGTGAGGGCGCGCGTGAGCGTCGCTTCGTCGTAGAGCTTCAGCGCCAGGTGTCCGTCGGGCGTCAAGGCGCCGAGGGCCGCGCCGAACGCCTCCCGTGTGTACAGGCGCTGCTCGGTGCGCGCGGCGCCACCCGCCTCCGCGGCCCCCAACACGACCTGGGCCAGCGTGATGACGTCCCAGGGCCCCTCGCCCCGGGCCACGAGGGCGGCGAGCGCTCGGCGACCGTCCCCGACCACGACGTTCGTCGGCGAGGCGTAGACGTCGCCCGCGCGCGCGCCCAGACCGTTCACGAGGCGCACCGCGGCGCCCACCACCTCGATCGCCGTGACGTCGCCGATCCCTGCCGCCCTCGCTTGGGCGATGTCGAGGCCGCCGCCCGTGCCGATCAGCAGCGCCCGTCGCCCATCGATGCCAGCCCCGGCGTCCGCGTCGCTCGCGGGGCCCGCGTCCGAGGGGCCGCCGACGTGGAACGCCAGCGCCCCGATGTCGCGGCGCCAGCGCGCCGGGTCGGGGCCCGGCACCAGCGAACCCGCGCCGCCGTCGAGGTAGAGGTAGCGAGCGCCGTCGGGGGAGAGCAGCAGGTCGGTGCGCGCGGTCGCGTCCCAGACGGAGTCGACCACCAAGGACCCGCCCTCGACGGCCGACCGGATCGGTTTCGGCGCCAGCCGACGCCCGGCGTCGACCTCCGACCACCCCACCACGGTGGCCAGCGCCAGGAGGAGGGCGGGGAGGGCGGTCGCGGCGGCGGGCGCCCGCCAGCGCACCGGTGCGAGCAGCGCGGCGGCGGCTGCGAAGCCGATCCCCACGGCGTGCGCTGCCACGCCCGTCCCGCCCCAGGCCAGGAGCAGGGGGGCTGCCGTCGCCGCCGTCGCCGCCGCGGCGAGGTCGGTGCGCACGAGGGCGGCCGCCCGCCGCCGGAACCGCGCCAGCGTGGCCGCCAGCGCGAGGCCGGCCAGCGCGTACGTGAGCAGCGTCGGGACGAGGGCCCAGGCGGGTGCACCGGCGCCCACGGCGGCCGCCCAGACGAGCGGTAGGACGGCGGTGAGGATCGCTGCCGCGGCCGCGGCCGCGGCAGCGGCCGCCGGGCGCGCTAAGGCGGGGCGGACGGCGATCGCGGCGGCGCCCAGGCCCCCGCCGAGCAGGGCGGCGCCCAGGACGGGCGCCACCCACGATGCGCCGAGCAGCGCCGAGAGCACACGGACGAGCACGATCTCCAGCACGATCCCGGTCGCGGCGAGGGCGCCGACGCCGGCGGCGGCGGCGAAACCCGGGACGGCGCCGGCGTCGGCGTCCACGTCCCGGCCGGCGCCCACGACCGCGCCGGCGCCGGCCTCCGTGCCCGCGCCGCGCGGCGTCCTCAACGCTTGCGCCAACGCGGGTCGAGCACGTCCCGCAGACCGTCGCCGAGCAGGTTGAAGCCGAGGACGGCGACCATGATCGCCAGACCGGGGAAGATCCCCATCCAGGGCGCTTGGCCCAGGTAGGCGCGTCCCTCGGAGAGCATCCGCCCCCAGCTCGGGTCGGGCGGTTGGGTGCCGAGACCGAAGAACGACAGCGCGGCCTCGGCCAGGATCGCGAACGCGAGGCTCAGCGACGTCTGGACGAGGATGGGACCCGCGGCGTTGGGCAGCACGTGGAAGACCATGATGCGCAACGGACGCGTGCCCAGGGCGCGCGCCGCGGTCACGAACTCGCGGTCGCGCACGGAGATCACGGCGCCACGGGTGACCCGCGCGAAGATCGGCGCGTACACGATGGCGATCGCGATCATCGCGTTCTCGACGCCACGACCCAGGATCGCCATCACGGTGATCGCGAGCAGCACCGCCGGGAACGCGAACAGCACGTCCATGACGCGCATCACGAGCTCGTCCACCCACCCGCCCAGGTAGCCGGCCAGGAGTCCGAGCGAGACGCCGACCGCGCCGGAGAGCCCGACGGCGATGAAGGCGACCTGGAAGCTGACCGCCGCGCCGTAGAGCACGCGCGAGAAGAGGTCGCGCCCGAAGTCGTCGGTGCCGAAGGGGTGGGCCCACGACGGCGGGGCGAAGCGGGCGGTGAAGTCCATGGCGACCGGGTCGTAGGGCGCCAACGCGGCGCCCAACACCGCGGTGACGGCGAGCACCAGGACGATCGCGCCCCCCGCGATCACGAGCCCATGGCGCGACGCCTTCCGCAGCAGGTCGAGCCCGGGGCGGCTGCGCGGTGCGGCGGCGGTGCTCGCGGAGGTCGCCATCAGCTGTACGTGACCCGCGGGTCGAGGAACGAGTACGACAGGTCGGTGAGCAGGTTGACGACGGTGAACGCCACCGCCGACAGCAAGACGGCCGCCTGCAACGCCGGGTAGTCGCGCTGCAGGGTGGCCGTGAGCGCCAGTTGGCCCAGGCCCGGCCAGGCGAAGATGATCTCCACGACGACCACGCTCGACAGCAGCGTCGCCATCTGCAGGCCGACGATCGTCACGATCGAGATCGCCGCGTTGCGCAGCACGTGCTTGCGCAACACGACGCCGCGCGGCAGACCCTTGGCGCGGGCGGTGCGCACGTAGTCCTGACCCAAGACCTCGAGCAAGGCGGAACGGACGAACCGCGTCATGATCGAGCCGCTGATGATGCCGACCGTGAGCGCCGGCAGGACCAGGTGGCTCGCCCACGGCACGAACCCGGCGGTGAGCGGCTCGTAGCCCGACGATGGCAACCAACCGAGCGTCTCCGCGAAGAGCAGGATCAGCAGGATGCCCATCCAGAAGTCGGGGACCGAGACCCCCAACTGGGATAGCACCGACACACCCAGGTCGCGCGGACTGCCCGGCCGCAGCGCGGAGAGGAAGCCCATGGGCAGGGCGATCGCCAGACCGACGAGCAGCGCGGCGAAGGCGAGCGTGAGCGTGGCCGGCAAGCGGCGGGCGACCTCGCCGGCGATCGGTTGGCGGCTGATGAGGCTGTCGCCGAAGTCGGCGCGCGTGAGGATGGCGCCGATCCAAGATAGGTACTGCACGGGCAACGGACGGTCGAGCCCCATCTGACGCTCGAGCGTCGCGACCGCCTCCGGCGTCGCCTGGACCCCGAGCGTGACGCGCGCGGGGCTTCCGGGCAGGAGCGGGATGATGGCGAACGTCGCGATCGAGACGCCCAGGAGCACGAGCGCCAGCGTGCCGAGTCGGCGGAAGAGATAGGTGAGGCTCAACCAGGTCTCCGGGGGATCGGGGGGGACCGCCGACCTGCGTCGGCGGTCCCGGCGGTCATTCGTTCAGCGGTCGAGCCAGGTCTCGACGAACCGGACGGCTTGGTCGGCGCGGGCTTGGAAGCCGCGCACGTCGGGGCCGTAGGCGTGGATCTGCAGCGGGTTGTAGAGGTAGATGTAGGGCGCCTCGTCCACGATCGTCTGGTTCACCTGCTCGTAGAGCGGGCGGCGGTCGGCCGGGTCGGCCTGCAGGCGGGCCTCGTCGAGGAGCTCGTCGACCGTCGGGTTGCTGTAGCCGGTGAAGTTGAAGACCTCGCCCGAACGGTGCTGCGCGTAGAAGTAGTCGTCGGGGTCGACCAGCCCGTTCCAGGAGCAGACGTAGGTGTCGTAGTTGCCCTGACCCTGCTCTTCGAGCCACTCGGCCCACTCGAGCGTGCGAATCGACGCGTCGATGCCGACGGCGGCGAGGTCCTGCTGGATCACCTGGGCGGCGCGCACGGTGGCCTCGATGAAGGTCGTCGGCATGATCTCCATCTCGAAGCCGTCGCCGTAGCCGGCCTCCTCGAGCAGCGCGCGGGCGCGTTCGGGGTCGTACTCGTACGGCTCGTACCCGAAGCTCCAGCTCGACGTCGAGGGGATGGGGTCCTGGGTGACGGCGGCGTTGCCGAACTCGGCGGCGGCGGCGACGTTGTCCCGGTTGATGGCGAAGGCGATCGCCTGGCGCACGCGTTCGTCGGCGAGCGGTCCTTCGGTGGTGTTCACGCCGATGTAGTAGTAGGCGCCGGCCGGCACGGCGTCGACGACGACGTCGTCGCGCTCTCGCAGCTCCTCGACCGACTGCGGCGGGACGGCGAAGGCCCAGTCGATGTCGCCGGTCACCAACGAGGTGCGCCGCACGGTCTCGTCACCGATGATGCGGATGTCGACGGCGTCGAGGTAGGGCAGACCCTCTTCCCAGTAGTACGGGTTGCGCTCGAGCAGGACGCGGGTGCCGGGCTGGTAGTCGGCGATCATGAACGGACCCGTCCCGACGGGGCGGGTGTTGACGCTGCCGTCCTCGATGCCCGCCGGATCGAAGACGCCGAGCGCCTTGATCGAGGCGAGGTGCCCGAGGAGCGACGGGTTGGGCGCGGCGAGCGAGAAGACGACGGTCCCGTCGCCGGGCGCCGTCACCGACTCGACGCCCGCCAGGCGCCAGGCGTTGCCGGAGCCCGTCTCGGGATCGAGCAGGCGCTCGAACACCGTCACGACGTGGTCGGCGGTCAGCTCCTTGCCGTTGCTGAACTGCACGCCCTCGCGCAGGGTGAACGTGACGGTGCGGCCGTCGTCGCTGACCTCCCAGTCGGTGGCCAGCGACGGGACCAGGTTCTGCTCCGCGTCGAGGGTGATCAGACCGTCGAGCACGTTCTCGAGGACCTGGTAGCTCGACATGGCCGAGGTGATGTGGGGGTCGAGTCCCACCGGTTCCTGGGCCCAGGCGGCCACGAGGGTGCCGCCGCGTTCCTGGGCCCCTGCAAGGCCGGCCGCGGCCAGCAGCAGCGTGAGGGCGAGGGTGATCGAGCGCTTCATGGGGACCTCCTCAGGTCGATCGGATCGGACGAGGACGGGCGGTGCGGTCGGGACGTTTGGGGCTGGGAGCGGGCGAGCCGTCGTCGCCGAGCTCCCAGTCCCACACGCTCTTGGTGATCTGGACCACCTGCATGGTCTCGCGGCTCTCGACGCCCTCGGTGCCCAGGGCTTCTTGCAGGAACGCGTGCAGGTCGCCGTTCGAGGCGTGGAGCGACTCGACGACGAGGTTGTTGGCACCGACGCAGATGGCCAGGTAGCGCACGGCGTCGTAGCGCGCGAGGCGCTCGACGACGCCGTCGAGCTCGGCGGGACGAACGCGGGCGTAGGTGGTGGCGAGCACGGGGACGCCGAGTGCCAGCGGGTCGCTGATCGCCAGGATGCGCATCCAGCCCTCGTCGAGCAGGCGATGGGCGCGCTTGCGCACCATCGACTCGGAGACGTCGAGCTCGCGCGCGATCTCACGGAAGGGTCGACGACCGTCGCGACGGAGCGCGATGACGATCGCCTGGTCGATGGGATCGAGCCGTTCGTAGAGACTTTGGGCCACGTCGGTCTCCGGAGGGCGAGGGGCGTGGGGGGTGTGCACGGACGTCTGTGCCGTGGACTGTAGACGCTTTGCGTCCCTAGTGTCAACCGCGGGGACGCAATGCGTCTGTGATGCTCGTCATCGCGTCGCCGGACCCGTCCCCGTCGACCCCAAGACGCGGCCCCGGCGCGCGTGGCGCCGGGGCCGCGTTCTTCGCTCGAAGGCCGGTCGTGTCGGGTGGTCGGTTCAGCGTTCGGTCGCGAACGCCCACGTCCGCGCCACCAGCTCGTCGGTCGACGCGATGAGGGGGATGCGGCGGCCGTCGACCTCGAGCTCGCTCTCGGGCAGCGCCAGCGGCACCTCGGTGCAGGCGGCCACGATGGCGCCCGCCCCGGCGTGGACCAGCGCGGCGGCGACGTCTCGCAGCGTCGCCGCCGCCGCGCCGTCGGTGCGGCCGCGCTTGATGTCGTAGATCGCCGCCATCACGCGCTTCTGGTCGTCGGGTGTCGGGACGAGCGCCGCCACGCCCGCGGTGGCGTAGGCGTTCTCGTAGAGGTGGGCGGCGAGCGTGGCGTCGGTGGCGAGCAGGCCGACGCGCAGCACGCTCTCGTGGCGCGTCAGCGTCGCGGTGACCGTCGTCTCGATCAGGTCGATGAAGGGGACGTCGCCGGCCCCCTCACGCACCGCGTCCACGAACGCATGGGCGGCGTTGCACGGCATGACGAGCACCTCGGCACCTTGCGCCACCAGACCGCGCGCCATCGCCGTGAGGCGTGGCGCCGGGCTGGGACCGCGGCCCAAGACGGCCGCCGTGCGGTCGGGCACCGTCGGGTCGTTGTCGATCAGGATGCGGAGGTGGTCCTGGTCGCGTTCGGCGCGCGTCGCGGCCACCAGCTTGGCGAAGAAGTCGACCGTTGCGTCGGGTCCCATCCCGCCCAGCACGCCGACGGTCTTGCGGTTCGGCCGGCGGTCGCTCACGCCGACACCCGTTCGCTCGGGGGCGGGGCCGCGACCACGTCGCGGTAGGCGTACAGCGCCGCGGCGCCGCCGGTGTGGACGAACACCACGCGTTCGTCCGCGCGGAACCGGCCGCGGCGCACGAGGTCGATGAGCCCCGCCGCCGCCTTGCCGGTGTACACCGGGTCGAGCAGGATCCCCTCGGTGCGCGCGAAGAGCTGCACCGCCTCCACCATCGCGTCCGTGGGCAGCGAGTAGCCCGGACCCACGTACCCGTCGTCGACGACGAACGCCTCGCGCGGCACCGGCGTGACGACGCCCGCCAGCTCCGCGGTCGCCTGGGCCAGCGCGTGCAGCTTGGCCTCCTGCGCCGCGCGCTCGGCGCGGACGCTGATGCCGAGCACCGGCAGGCGCGCGTTCACGCCGTGCAGGCCTGCCACCAGTCCGGCGTGCGTGCCGCCCGAGCCGCTCGCCACGACGAGGTGGTCGAACGCGACCCCCGCGTCGAACGATTGCGCCATGAGCTCCTCGGCGCACGCGACGTAGCCGAGTGCCCCCAGTGCGTTCGAACCGCCGCCGGGGATCACGTACGCGCGCCGGCCCTCGGCGGCCAGGTCACCGGCGAGTTCGGTCATCGCGGCGTTCAGGTCGGTGCCGGCCGGCACCACGAGGACGCGTTCGACCCCGAGCAGCCCGAACAGCAGATGGTTGCCCGACGCGTCGTCGTGGAAGCTCTCGGGCACGCGCTCCTCGAGCACCAGCCGACACGCCATGCCCTCGCGCACGGCGGCCGCGGCGGTGAGGCGACAGTGGTTCGACTGCACCGCGCCCACGGTGACGAGCGTGTCGGCGCCCTGGGCGAGTGCATCGGCGACCAGGAACTCGAGCTTGCGCGTCTTGTTGCCGCCGGCGGCGAGACCCAACAGGTCGTCGCGCTTGATCCACAGTTCCGGACCGCCACCCGACGACGAGGCGAGTGCACGCGACAGACGCGGCATCGGTTCGAGCGGCGTGGGGCCGGGGGTGTAGCGGCGGCGGGGGACGCGGGCCAGGTGCATGGATGCCTCCAGGGGGCGACGAGCCGGGCGGTGTCGTCCCGACGATACGCCCGAGCCGGACCCGGCGCGTGGGACGGGCACGGCGATCGGGCGCCCGCGGGCCTATCCTTGGGACATGGCCACCGCCGTCACCCGCCGCCTTGCCGAGTTCGTCGCCGACGACGACGAGTTGCGCGCGTGCGAGGCGTTGGGGCCGGAGGCGTGCCGCGCCGTTCCGGGGAACGTGGTCTGGAACGTCGCCAGCGGGGCCTTCGCCAAGCTGGGCGAGGGGCTCGCCTCCCCCGGCACCGTCTTGCCGTGGGTGCTGAACGCCGTCGGGGCGCCGACCGCGTTCGTCGGGCTGCTCATCCCGGTCAAGGACGGCGGGTCGCTGCTGCCGCAGTTGGCCGTGGCCGGCCGGCTCCGCGCCGTCCCGAAGCGCGCGCCCTGGTGGGTGGCGTCGGCGTTCGTACGCGCGGCGGCGGTGGCGGCGACCGCGGCGGCGATCTGGGCCTGGTCGGGGGTGGCGGCCGGCGTGGCGGTCCTGGTCGCGCTCCTGGTGACGTCCGTCGCGAGCGGCGTCGGCTCGGTCGTGTTCAAGGACGTGCTCGCGAAGACCGTCCCGGAGGGCACCCGGGGGCGTGTGTTGGCCTGGCGGGCGGCGGTCGGCGGCGTGCTCGGCGCCGTCGCTGGCCTGGTCCTGCAGGCGACGGTGGCCGAGGGCGACGCCCGCGGCCCGTTCGTCGTGCTGTTGCTGGTGGCCGCGGGCGCGTTGGCCGCGTCGGCGGCCGTGTTCGCCCGCGTCGTCGAGACGGAGGGCGCCACCGAGGGCGGGCGGAACGCGCTGGCCGAGGCGCGGGCCGGGTGGCGTTTCCTGCGCGAGGACGCCGCCTTCCGGCGTTTCCTGATCGCGCGCGGCCTGCTCTTCGCGGTGCCGTTGGCGACGCCGTTCCTCACCGTCTACGGCCAGAACCGGGTCGATGCCGACCTGGGCGGCTTGGGCGTGTTCGTGCTCGCGACCGCGCTGGCGTCGAGCCTCGCCTCCTTGGCCTGGGGCCGCGCCGCCGACGCCGCCGCCCACCGCACGATGGCGTGGGCGGGGCTCGTGGGGGTGGCGGCGGTGGCGTACGCGCTCTCCGTGGGTGCATTCTTCCCGGAGACGTGGAGGACGGCCTGGGCGTACGCCCCGGCCTTCCTGGGCGCCGGCATCGCGCACGCCGGGGTGCGGCTGGGACGCAAGACCTGGCTCGTCGACGCCGCCCCCGACGATCGGCGCGCGACCTACGTCGCCACCGCCAACACGGCCATCGGCGCGGTGACGGTGTTGGGCGCCGGGCTGGGCGCGGCGCTGGGCGCGTTCGGTCCGACCGTCGCGCTCCTCGTGTTCGCCGCCCTCATGGCGCTCGGGGCGGTCGTGTCGCTGCGACTCCCGCCGGCCGCCGACGTCCGCGGCGACGGGGGCGCCTGATGCGCCATCGGTGGCAGCGTACCGGCGACCGGTCTACACTGGTCGTCCCGGAGGTCTTGCCGCCATGACGCCGCCCGTCACCGCCGTTCCCGCTCACCCGGTCGTCCCGTCCGGCCCGTTGCCGCGCAACCCGGGCACGCCGCTCGACCTCGACTGGGTCGCGTCGTTCCGGCTCGACCGTTCGGCCGCGGAGCGCCGCGCCGCGACGCTCACCACGCGCCGCAGCGTCAAGAAGGAGGCGCAGGCCGGCTGGTTGCTCAAGGCGATCACCCTCATCGACCTGACCACCCTTGCCGGCGACGACACGCCCGCTCGGGTGCGGAGGTTGGCGGCCAAGGCCCGGCGCCCGGTGCGCGCCGACCTGCTCGAGGCGCTGGGCATGGCGGACGTGCCGCTCACCACGGGGGCGCTCTGCGTGTACCACGCGATGGTGCCGACGGCCGTGGACGCCCTGGCCGGGAGCGGCGTGCCGGTGGCGGCGGTGTCGACCGGTTTCCCCGCCGGCCTGACGCCGTTCGAGACGCGCTTGGCCGAGATCCGCGCGTCGGTGGGCGCCGGGGCGGCCGAGATCGACGTCGTGATCGCGCGCCATCAGGCGCTGTCCGGCGATTGGTCGGCGCTGTACGAGCAGTTGCGGGCCTTCCGCGAGGCCTGCGGTCCCGCGCACCTGAAGGTGATCCTGGGGACGGGCGACCTGGGCACGTTGCGCACGATCGGCCGGGCGTCGCTCGTGGCGATGATGGCGGGCGCCGACTTCGTCAAGACGTCGACCGGCAAGGAGGCCGAGAACGCCACGTTGCCCGTCTCGCTCACGATGGCGCGCACGGTCCGCGGGTACGCCGAGCGGACCGGTTTCGCGGTGGGCTTCAAGCCCGCCGGCGGCATCCGCACCGCCAAGGACGCGCTGGCCTGGATGATCCTGATGCGCGAGGAGCTCGGTCGCCGCTGGCTCGAGCCCGACCTGTTCCGCTTCGGCGCCAGCGGGCTGCTCGGCGACATCGAACGCCAGCTCGAGCATCACGTGACCGGGCGCTACGCCGCCCTGCACAAACAACCGCTCGCATGACCTCGGCCGCATGACCTCGGCCACCGACGGGGCGCCGGCGCACGCCTTCGCGCTGCGCCTCGACGCCGACCTGGCGCTGCGCCTGCGCGAACGCCACCACGCCCCGGAACTCGCCGCCCGCATCGAGGCCGAACGCACGCACCTGGCGCCGGCCTTCGCCTGGGCGCGACGGCCGGCCGCGGACGTGGCGAAGCGGCAGATCGACGCCGGTCTGGACGCCTTCCGGCGCGGCGCGGGTTGGCACGCCGACCTGTGCCATCGCGGCGAGGTCGTGGGTGCGATGTGGTTGCACGAGCCGCTGCAGGGCCCCGGCGGGTCGACCGAGGTGGGGTACTGGTTGGCGCAGGCGTTCGAGGGCCGGGGGCTCGTCACGCGGGCGATGGAGGGTCTGCACCGGCACTTCTTCGAGGCGCGCGGCCTGGGCCGGGTGTCCGTCGCGGCGGTGCCGGGGAACGTGCGCAGCGAGGCGATCGCACGTCGTCTCGGGTACGCGCCGGAGGCCGTGTTGCGCGCGGCGCACGTCGACGCCGACGGGCACGTCGTCGACCTGGCGTTCTACGGGCTCCTCCGCGAAGACTGGCCCGGACCGGGACGGGACGCGCCGCCGCTGCCGCTGCCGCGGTTCGCGCTGCGCGTCGACGACGACCTCCAGCTGGCCCTCTTCGAGCGCGACGACGTGAAGCCGCTCTTCGACCTCGTGATGGCGAACCAGGCGCACCTCAGCCGCTGGATGCCGTGGGCGGCGAGCGCCAGCCCCGAGGCGCAGGGCGCGTTCGTGGAGGGCGCGCTGAGCACGCTCGCGGCGGGCGAGGGCGTCGACACGGGCATCTGGTGGCGCGGCCGCCTGGTGGGCGCAGCGGGCCTCCACAGCTGGAGCGAGAGGCCGCGCCGCTGCTCGGTGGGCTACTGGATCGCCGAGGACGCGCAGGGTCAGGGCATCGCCACGCGCGTGAGCCGGGCTCTGATCGACAAGGCGTTCGACGACCTCGGCGTCACGCGCGTCGACCTGCGCGCGGCCGTGGGTAACACGCGGAGTCGCGCCGTGGCCGAACGTCTGGGGTTGCGGTTCGAAGGGGTGCTGCCGCGCGAACTGCCCTCACTGGACGGCTACGTCGACATGGCCGTGTACGCGGTCCTGGCCCCGGAGTGGCCGGCCGCCGACCCCGGTCGGGTCCAGCGCGCGCCGGCCTGAACCCCGGACCACCATCCCTACCCCCCTGGGGACGCGGGGGGATACCGTGGCGCGAGTGGACACGGCGCGGCGAGACGATCGCCGGATGCGGCGTTCCCCGGAGGTGACGTGATGGCGGGACCGAACACGCGCGACGTGCGCGTCCACGGGCATGGCACGGGCGGTCCGGAGGGCGCGCGCGTCGTGCAGGTGCAGAAGTCGTTGATGTCGCACAACGACGGCGTGGCCGCCGGCAACCGCGAGGCGTTCCGGGGCAGCCTGGTGCTCAACGTCGTGTCGTCGCCCGGGTCGGGCAAGACCGCGCTGCTGGAACGCACCGTGCGCGAACTGACGGGCACCTTGCGCGTCGGCGTCGTGGTGGGCGACCTCGAGACGGACCACGATGCGCAGCGGCTGTTCGCGGCCGGGGCGCCGTCCGTGCAGATCGCGACCGGGACGGTGTGCCATCTCGAGGCCGAGATGGTGGCCCAGGCGGTGGCCCAGCTCGACCTCGCGGCGCTCGACGTGCTCGTCATCGAGAACGTCGGCAACCTGGTGTGCCCGGCCGCCTGGGACCTGGGCGAGGACCTGCGGGTGGTGCTGCTCTCGACCACCGAGGGCGAGGACAAGCCGCTGAAGTACCCGCGCATCTTCAAGGACGCCGACGCCATCGTGATCAACAAGACCGACATCGCCGAGGCCGTGGGCTTCGACCGCCAGAAGGCGCTCGACTACCTGGCGCAGGTGGCGCCTGGCGCGCGCGTGTTCGAGCTCTCCGCGCGGACGGGCGACGGCATGGCGCCGTGGCTTGCCTACCTCCGCGAGCGCCGCGAGGCGAAGCTGGCGGTGCACGCCTAGCGTGAGCGCCGAGGAGCGGCGTCGGCTCCGCGTCACGGGCACCGTCCAGGGCGTGGGGTTCCGGCCCTTCGTGTACCGGGTCGCGCTCGGGCTGGGGGTGCGGGGTTGGGTCCGCAACGACGTCCACGGCGTGACGGTCGAGGCCTTCGGCGCGCCCGACGCCCTCGACCGCCTGACGTCGGCGCTGTCGGCCGAGGCGCCCCCGGCCGCGCGCGTCGACGCCGTCACGCTGTTGGCGCGCGAGCCCGCGGCCGGCGCCGCGCCGCCCGCCTTCACGATCGTCCTCAGCGAGGACGCCCGCGACGTCACCACCGCGATCTCGCCCGACCTGCCCGTGTGCGACGACTGCCTGCGCGAGATGCGCGATCCCGCCGATCGCCGCCACGGCTACGCCTTCGTCAACTGCACGAACTGCGGCCCGCGCTACTCGATCATCGAGGCGTTGCCCTACGACCGGCCGCTCACGACGATGAAGGGTTTCGCGATGTGCCCGGCGTGCGAGGCCGAGTACCACGACCCGCTCGATCGCCGCTTCCATGCCCAGCCGACCGCCTGCCCGCGGTGCGGGCCGCGGCTCGCGTACCACGAGACCGACACACCGGACGCCGCGGTGCAGGGAGACGAGGCGATCGCGGCGACGGTGGCCGCTTTGCGCGCGGGCCGCATCGTGGCGATCAAGGGGCTCGGCGGCTACCACCTGGCGTGCGACGCGCGCGACGCGAACGCGGTGGCCACCCTGCGCGAGCGCAAGTTCCGCAAGGAGAAGGCCTTCGCGATCATGGCGCGCGACGTGGGCGCCCTCGGCGACCACGTGCGGGTCGACGAGGTCGCCCTGGGACTCCTGACCGGCAGCGCACGCCCGATCGTGCTGCTCGAGAAGGGTCCCGCGCCGCTGCCCGACGCCCTCGCGCCCGACAACGCCGCGTTGGGCGTGATGCTGCCGTACACGCCCGTCCACCATCTGCTGTTCGACGCCGGTGCGCCCGACCTGCTCGTCATGACCAGCGCCAACCGCTCGTCCGAACCCATCGCCTACCTCGACGACGAGGCGCGCGAACGCCTGTCGGGACTCACCGACGCCTTCCTGACCGGCGACCGGCCCATCGCCCGGCGCGTCGACGACGGGGTGGCGCAGGTGGTCGCGGGCGCCGCCGTCGTGGTCCGCCGGGCACGCGGCATGGCGCCGGCCCCGGTCGTGCGGCACGACCGTTTCGCCGCGCCGATCCTGGCCCTCGGGGCGGAGCTCAAGTCGAGCGTCACGTTGGCGGTGGGCGGCGCGGCGTACGTCAGCCAACACCTGGGCGACCTGAGCGACCTGGCATCGTTCACGGCGTTCGGGGAGACCGTCGCGGACCTGTGCGCGATGTACCGCGTCGATCCGCGCGAGGCGCTCGTGGTCGTCGATCGCCACCCCGCCTACCCGAGCCGCCGGTTCGGCGACGCCTTGGGCGCGCGCACGCTCGCGGTCGGTCACCACGTCGCCCACATCGCCAGCGTGCTGGCGGAGCGGGGTGCGTGGGACGTGCCCGTCCTCGGCTTCGCGTTCGACGGCGCCGGTCTCGGGGACGACGACACCGTCTGGGGCGGCGAGACCTTCCACGGGTCGCTGTCCGGTGGGCTCGAGCGCGTGGCCCACGTTCGCCCCGCCGCCCTGCCCGGCGGCGACGCCGCCGCACGAACGCCGGTGCAGGCCGCGGTCGGCTGGTTGGCTTCGCTCGGCGACGAGGCGCTCGATCGTGTCGCGGCGCCGCCGTTCGGTTTCCCCGCGGAGCGCCTCGCCCTGGCGCGTCGACTGGTGGCCCTCGGGGTGCGCACGCCCACCACCACGAGCGTCGGCCGCCTGTTCGACACCGTCGCGGCCCTCACCGGCTTCCACGGGACGATGAGCTTCGAGGGTCAGGCGGCGATCGGGTTGGAGACCCTGGCGCGCGGCGTGCGGGACGCCGAACCGTACCCATGGCCGTTCGGAACCCTCGCCGGCGTCGGGGACGGACCGGTCTGGGACCACGCGCCCCTGCTGGCGGCGGTCCTGGACGACGTCGCGGGAGGCGTCCCCCGGGGGGTCGTGGCGCGGCGCTTCCACGAGGCGTTGGCGGCCGGCGTGGTCGCCGCCGCGCTGACGTTACGGGCGGAGCACCCGTTCGAGGCCGTCGTGCTGTCGGGTGGCGTGTTCCAGAACCGGCTGCTCGTCGAGCGCGTCTTCGACCGCGCCGTGGAGCACGGTCTCACCGTCTGGCGCAACCGGGCGGTGCCGACGAACGACGGCGGGGTGTCGTTGGGCCAAGCGGCACTGGCGGCCGTAACGCGCTGAGCCCCCGGTGGTCGCGCGTCAGCGCTGCAACGCTTCGACCAGACGCGTGAGGTGCGCGACGCGTCCGGCGAGTTGCCGGGCGGCGAGGTGGTGGAAGGACGCGGCCAACCCCGGATCGGCACGCGTCAGCTCGGCGAGTCGTTCCCGTGAGAGCCGGAACAGCGACGTCGGTTCGTCGGCCACCAACCAGGCCCGCCCGTGCGCCGTGCGTTCGTAGAAGGCGACGTCGCCGACCAGGTTGCCGCCGCGCAGCGTCTCGAGCCGGACGGGTGGCTTGCCCTCCACCGCCAGCAGCGTCGTCACCTGGCCGGTCACCACGACGTAGATCGCGTCGTGACGGGCTCCGTCGTCGGCGATGACGCGCTCCCCCGGACCGATCTCGATCCGCTCCAAGTGAGCGGCCAGGTCCTGCAGCTCCAGGTCCTCGTCGGTCAAGGCCGCGAGACGCTCCACGAGCGATTGCAGCGGGTCGTGGTCCTGCGCGGCGGCGAGGGCGCGACGCTCGGCGGCTTCCAGCGCCTCGTCGACCGACGCGGCGAAGCCGAAACCGGAACCCGACGTGGGCTGGAGTCCGCGACGAACGAACGCGTCCCGGAGTTGCGAGGGCACGTTCGCGAAGACGAGCCGGAGGCCTCGCTCGTCGGTCTCGCGCCGCAACGCGTCGAGGCTGGCGAGGGCCGTCGCGTCGGCCCCCGTCACCTGGCTGAAGTCGACGATCACGTCGTGGACGGTGTCGCGATCGAGGCGGCGTTCGACGCGTTCGAGCAGCGCGTGCGCCATGCCGAAGAAGAGAAACCCCTGCAGCTGCAACAGCAGGCGCGAGGCGCCCGTCGCCTCCAACGTGCGCCGCTCCTGCGCGTCCCACCGCATCCAGCTGCGCGCGTCCGCGCCGGTCAGCACGTGCTTCACGGCGTCGACGCGGCTGTACGACACGACGAACAGCAGCACGGTCAGCACCAGGCCCACGAGCACCCCTTGCAGCAGACCGAACGCGGCGATCACCACGAGGATCAGGATCACGATCGCGTACTCGACCCGTCCGAGGATGCCGAACGCCGCCACCACCCACTCGTGCAGGAGACCGAGGCCCAACGAGATGAGCACGCCCGCCACGACCGGGGTGGGTACCCAACCGATCAGCGCAGGACCGAACGCGATGGTCGTCGCCGTCACACCGGCCGCGACCCACGCCGTCACCCTGCGACCACCCCCGAGGCGCGCACCGAGGAGGTTGGCGCTGAGCGAGGGGTAGGTGGGGGGTGCGCCGAAAGCCGCGGCGGCGAGGTTGCCGAGACCCGCGGCCCGCATCTCCCGATCCAGCACGATCCGGCGCCGCAGCACCGTCTCGAGACCGGCGACGTTGAACGAGAGGCCCATCGCCGCCACCAGGACCACCGTGGCCGCGCCAGGTAGGTGGATCCACCACGAGGGCCAGTGGACGTGCGAGAAGATCTCGGCGCCCAGGAGCCGCACCGGTGCGGCGCCGGCACCCCCGTCGAGGAGCAGGCCCGCCTCGCGCCACGCGGCCACAGAGCCGCCCGACCCGAAGAGGACGGCGAAGAAGGCGGCCGTCGCGGTCACGAGGAGCACGGGGAACACGAGCGGGCGGCGTCCCCTCTGCATGCCGTACGCGAGGACCGCACCGAGCAGCAGCGCCGGCAGCCACCGCGACCAGGCATTCGGATCGAGGGGCTGCCAGGCGGGTCCCGTCCCCGCCTGGGTGCCGACGGCCACACTGGCGCCGCCGAGCACGAGGAGCCAACCGGTGCCGGCGATGAAGCCGCCGATGACGGGGAAGGGGAGGTAGCGGACCAGACGACCGAGCCGGAACACCCCGATGGCCACGAACGAGGCGCCCACGGCGAGGCTGGTGGTCGCGACCACCATGACAACCGTCGCGAAACGAACGGTCGGTTCGGCCCCCGCGGGCAGCGTGGCCAGCGTCGTGACGGCCAGCGCTGCCAGGATCGCCGAAGGTGCGCCCTGCACGTGGGAGGTGAGGCCGGGCACGGAGCCGACGAGCGCCACCACGAGCGTCGTGATGGTGGTGCCGAGCAGGGCGAGACGGATGCCCGTGGCCAGGTGCTCGGGTCCGATGGGTCCGAAGATGAGCGCGCCGATCGAGACCGAGGTCGCGCTCAGCACGAGCCCCAAGACGGTGCCGGCGAGCAGGGGGCGCGCCGATCGCCATGAAGCGCCGCCACGGACGCGAGCCGGCGACGCTCCGGTCAGGACCTCCCCGCCCACGGTGCTCATGCGCCACCTTCGATTCGTTCGTTCGGCATGTGTCGGGATTGTCGCATGCCCACGACCCGAGGCTGCCAAGGGCGAAGATGGGGCATGGCCTCCTCCACGATCGGGATCCTCCATCCGGGCGAGATGGGCGCGTCGCTCGCCGCCACCGCCCTGCGCTCCGGCTGCGACGTCGTGTGGGCGTCGGCCGGCCGGAGCACGGCGACCCACGCGCGTGCCGTCGAGGCCGGCCTCACCGACGTCGGGACGCTGCAGGCGCTCGTCGAGCGCAGCGACGTCGTCGTGGCCATCTGCCCGCCCCATGCGGCCGAAGACGTGGCCGGCGAGGTGGTCGCGGCCGGTTTCGACGGTCTGTACGTCGACGCCAACGCGATCGCGCCCGAGCGCGCCGCTCGCCTCGAGCGTGCGCTGGCAAACGCGGGCGTCGCGTTCGTCGACGGCGGCGTGATCGGGCCGCCGGCTTGGAGCCCTGGCAGCACGCGCCTGTACCTGTCGGGTCCGAGAGCGCGCGAGATCGAGGTCTGCTTCCGTACCGGTCCGCTGGACGTCACCGTGCTCGACGAGCGGGTGGGCACGGCCTCGGCGCTCAAGATGTGTTACGCGGCGTACACGAAGGGCACCACCGCGCTGTTGTGCGCCGCGCTGGCGACCGCCGAGCACGCCGGCGTCCTCGCGGCGCTGCTCGAACGGTGGGACGAGGACGAGCCTGGCTCAGCGGGCCGGGGCGTGGACCGCGCCCAGCGTGTGACCCGCAAGGCCTGGCGGTTCGCCGGCGAGATGGACGAGATCGCGTCGACCTTCGCGGCCGCGGGTCTGCCAGCGGGCTTCCACGAGGGCGCGAGCGAGGTCTACCGCCGTCTGGCGGCGTTCAAGGACGCGCCGAGACCGGATCTCGACGACGTGCTGCGCGCCCTGCTGGAACCCGAGTTGGCCGCCATCGACGAGGCCGGTTGAGCGACGACCCGCGGGATCGGACGATGCGGCGTACCATCAGACCCAGCACAGGCATGACCGAGGGGAGCACCCGATGGAGGACCGAGCAGCCTACGAACGTGACCTACGGAAGCAACTCGACGCGATGCAGCTCGAGCTCGACCAGATGCGGGCGCGGACCGAGGCGGCCGATGCCGAGACCGAGCCCGACGTGAAGGAGCAAGCCGACCAGCTGCAGGTGAAGGTCGACGAGGGAAAGGCACTCCTGGCGCGGCTCCAGGGCGCGGGCGACGACACCTGGGCGGCGACGCGCGAAGAGGTCGAAGAGCAGTGGGTGTCGCTGACGTCCGGGTTGCGCGCGGCGCCCAACAAGCTGATCCGCTAGCGGTACGATCCGGACGCAATTGCGCTCAGCGCTCGCGCTTCACCGCGAGGCGCCGGGCGGCGACGTGCAGGTCGCGCACCAGCCGTCCTCCCTCGACGGTCAACGCGACCACCGCGACCGTGTAGACCGCCAACAGGCCGATCACCAGCGCCAGCGGCGCGCCGCGCGGCGCCACCTCGCCGGAGGCGAGGCCGGTCCTAACCGCCGAGGCCGACACCGCCGCGAACGCCACGAGGGCCAGGCCCAGCGACGCACCGATCGTGACCCGGCGTCGGTGGCTGCGGAACGCCACGAGCAGGAGCAGTGCACCGCCACCGAAGGCGGCGGGCGCGAGCTCCGCGGGCATCAGGAAATCCAGCAGGAACCGTCGTGCCGCGGCACTGCCGAGCAGGGCCGTCAGCAGCGTGGCGACGAGGGGCAACGCGGCCAGGGCCGTGCCGAGAACGGCCAGGACCAAGTCGAACGACCGGTGCATGCGCATCGCCATCCCCTCCTCACGGACGGGTTCGGTGGACGCTCCAGCGTACGCGCCTGGGGCCCGTGCCGCGAGGGCCGATCCGCCCCGAGGATCGGTGACCGTGCGTGGCGGCCGAACCACGCCCCCGCCCCCGCCGGCGCCCACGGCGGCGTGAGCGGGGCGTCCTCGGCGCCTTCCGGGGAGGGGTGTACGATGCCGGCACCATGACGACGGTCCGCGAGTACTTCGAGACGCTCGACTACGGCCCCGCCCCCGAGGCCGCCGAACCGGCGCGCGCGTGGCTCGCCCGGCACGATGGGCGCTTCGGCCACTGGATCGACGGTGCCTTCTTTGATGGTGGTCGGGACACCTTCGAGACGATCGACCCCGCCACCGGCGCCACCTTGGCCACCGTTGCGCAGGGTTCGGACGCCGACGTCGACCGCGCCGTGGCGGCAGCGCGTCGGGCGTTGCCCGACTGGCAGGCGCTCGGCGGTCACGGCCGGTCGCGCCACCTCTACGCCCTGGCGCGCCAGGTGCAGAAGCACGCCCGCCTGCTCGCCGTGCTCGAGACGCTCGACAACGGCAAGCCGATCCGTGAGACCCGGGACCTGGACGTCCCGCTGGTCGCGCGTCACCTCTACCACCACGCAGGTTGGGCCGCGCTGCGAGAGACCGAGTTCCCGGGCGAGGAGGGCGTGGGGGTCTGCGGGCAGATCGTGCCGTGGAACTTCCCGCTGCTCATGCTCGCGTGGAAGGTGGCGCCCGCCCTGGCGGCCGGCTGCACGGTCGTCCTGAAGCCGGCCGAGTACACGCCGCTCACCGCGCTCGCGTTCGCGGAGATGGCGCATCGTGCGGGTCTGCCCGACGGCGTGCTCAACGTCGTGACAGGCGACGGTCGCACCGGCCAGGCCCTGGTCGACCACCCCGACGTCGACAAGATCGCCTTCACCGGCTCCACCGAGGTCGGTCGCATCATTCGCCAGCGCACGGCGGGCAGCGGCAAGGCGCTGACGCTCGAGCTGGGCGGCAAGAGCCCCTTCATCGTCTTCGACGACGCCGACCTCGACGGGGCGGTGGAAGGGGTGGTCGATGCGATCTGGTTCAACCAGGGCCAGGTCTGCTGTGCGGGCTCGCGCCTGCTGCTCCACGAGCCGATCGCCGAGGCGTTCGTGACGAAGCTGCGCGCCCGGATGGAGACGCTGCGGGTGGGCCCGCCGCTCGACAAGGCGATCGACGTCGGCACGCTCGTCGCACCGGTGCAACTCGAGCGCGTGCGACGGCTGGTGGCCCAGGGCGTCGAGGAGGGCGCCACGTGCTTCCAACCGTCGTGGGACGTGCCCGGCGGTGGCCTCTACTTCCCGCCGACGCTCTTCACCGACGTCGAACCGGCCATGGCGATCGCGCGTGAGGAGATCTTCGGGCCGGTGCTGGTGTCGATGACCTTCAGGACGCCGGCCGAGGCGGTGGAGATCGCCAACCACACGCCCTACGGGCTCGCGGCCAGCGTCTGGACCGACAGCGTGGCCGTGGCGCTCGACGTCGCCCCGCAGCTCCAGGCGGGCGTGGTGTGGGTGAACGCCACCAACCTGTTCGACGCCGCCGCGGGCTTCGGCGGCTACAAGGAGTCGGGCTTCGGCCGCGAAGGGGGGCGCGAGGGCATGCACGCCTACCTGGCGTCCACCGTCGAGCGCGAACTACCGGCGTACGCCGAAGGAGAGCTCGTCGCGCCCGCGGGCCCGTCGGACCTGGGTGGCGAACCTTCCGATGACGACGGAGCGCTTCGCGTCGACCGCACGCCCAAGCTCTACGTCGGCGGCAAGCAGGTGCGCCCCGACGGCGGCACGTCCTATCCGGTGCGCGGCGCCGACGGCGCGCATCTGGGCGAGGCCGGTTGGGGCAACCGCAAGGACGTTCGCGACGCGGTCGAGGCGGCGCGCAAGGCCGCGGCCTGGACGAAGGCATCGGGGCACGCGCGGGCGCAGGTGCTCTACTACCTGGCCGAGAACCTCGATGCGGACGCCGGCCGGTTCGTCGATCGACTGCGGGCGCTCACCGGCGTCGACGAGGCGGCCGCGCACCGCGAGGTCGACGTCGCCGTCCGTCGCCTCTTCACGTACGCCGCCTGGGCCGACAAGTACGACGGCGCCGTCAAGAGCGTGCCGGTCCGTGGCGTCGTGCTGGGCATGCACGAGCCGTGGGGCGTGGTCGGCGTGAACGCGCCCGACGAGGCGCCGCTGCTCGCCTTCGTGTCGCTCGTCGCGCCGCTGCTCGCCATGGGCAACCGCGTCGTGGCGTCGCCCTCGCCCCGCTGGCCGCTGGCGGTCACCGATCTGGTGCACCTGGTCGAGGCGTCCGACGTGCCGGCGGGCGCGCTGAACGTCCTCACCGGCGACCGGGACGCGCTGGCGTACGTCCTCGCCGACCACGAAGAGGTCGCATGCCAGTGGTACGTGGGGTCGGCCACGGGGAGCGCCGAGGTCGAACGCCGGTCGGCGGGCAACCTCAAGGCCACGTGGACCAACGGCGGCCGCAAGCGCGACTGGTTCGACCCGGCCCAGGCCGAGGGGCGCGCCTTCCTGCGGCGCGCGGTGCAGACCAAGAGCGTGTGGGTGCCGTACGGCGCCTGACGCGCGACCTGGGCGCGCGGCCTAGCGGGCGATCGCGGTGGCGGCCGCCAGCCCCGACAGATATGCGCCCTCCACCCGGTCGCCCCCGAAGCCGTCGCCGGCCAGGACGAGGCCCGGCGCCACGACGACGGCCTCCTGGTCGTGCTGCGCCTCGGGCCGGGCGTAACGCCAGCGCTGACCTTCGACCCACGACGGCGTCGCCGCCCACGGGAGCGCCGCAGCGGCGGCCTGCAAGAGGTCGTCGACCACGACGCTCGCAGGCGCGTCGAAGCGGCTTCGGCTGTAGGCGACGGTGGCGTGCAGCACCAGCACCGCGTGGTCGGCGTGACGCCGTCGCGACGCGTCGTTGCCGACGAGCGCCAGGTCGGGATGCTCGGTGAAGCGAAGCGCGGGCCACGCCGGGACGGGGACGTCCGCGTAGCCGGCGATGATCGTCCAGCACGGCGCGTACGTGATCGCCTCGAGCGAAGCGCGGACGTCGGCCGCGACGTGGGCGTCCTCCAGGAGCGCGAGCGCCTGCGGGACCGGGGCGGTGAGCACGATCCGCTCGGCGTCCCAGACGCGGCCGTCGAGCCCTTCGACACGCCAACCGTCGCCGGCGGACGTGATGCGGGTGACCGTGGCCGAAGGCGTCACGTGGAGGTCGCGCGCCACATGCTTGGCCAAGGCGGTCATCCCATCGGGGCAGACGTAGCGGGGGTGTCCGCCGGGGGCGGTGAGGTCGCCCGCCGCGCCGTGCCAGACCGGCAGGCCTTCGGCCCACTGGACGACCACGCCCGCGGCGATCGCGTCGGCCACCTCCTGCTCGAACCGTGGGTCCCGGGCGGTGAAGAACTGCGCGCCGTGGTCGACGCGCACCCCGTGGAGGGTCCGGGTGGCAGTGCGTCCCCCGACGCCGCGTGACTTCTCGAGGATCTCGACGCGCTCGCCAGCCCGCTGCAGGGCGCGAGCGGCGGTGACACCGGCGATCCCGGCGCCGATCACGAGGACGTCGCGTCGAGCGGTCGTCGGCATGCCGACAGTGTCGCCGTTCTCGGCGTCGCCGTCGGCGGTGCCGGCCACGCTCATGTCAACCGTCCGACGGCACGACGGCTCGCCGCCGTGCTCTTCCAGGACAACCCCGAGCTCGACTTCTACTTCGTCACCTGGAGGGGACCCGACGGCGAGGTCTCGGGTTGGGTGCCGGCGCCGTACCTCGACGTGTCTCGCGCGGACCCGTGAGCGAGCACCGAGCGTGTCGGGCGTCGCCTTTTTGACAACCCTGTAAGACTTGGCGGGCGAGGATGGATGAACCGACAACGGAGCGTGCGGCGTCTCCCCGGGGGGGTGGGCCAGCGCGCGGGAAGGCGAGCCATGATCGACGCCGCGGACGGGACTCGTTTCGAGCGGGGCAGGTTCGTCGCCTCGTTCACCACGCCCTTGGGCGAAGTGGTCCCGTCGGTGACCTCCGCCGACATGCTCGCGATCGAAGCGCGCTGGATGCGCGAGCGCAGCAGCGGCCCGGAGGACTTGGCGGCCCTGGCCGGCGACCGTTTGGCGGCCGTGGTGGCCGGCTGGCAGGTGGCGGGGGCGATGCGCGTCACCGTGGTCGCGGGAAGCGGTTGGAACGGCGCGGCCGGCGTCGAGGCGGGGCGCACGCTGGCGCAGATGGGTCACGCGGTGACGGTGGTGCCCGTAGGCGGTCAGCGTCGCGGTCCGGGCACGGTGGCTTTGGCGAGCCTGCGTCGCGCGGCGGTGCAGGTCTTGCCGACCGCACGGATGGCGGCGGCGTTGACACAGGCCGACGTGGTGCTCGACGCGATCGTCGGTTGCGGTCTGCACGGGCGGGTGCGCTCCGCGTCCGCGGACGCGATCCGGGCCGTGAACCGCTTCTCGCGGCGCATCGTGTCTGCCGACATGCCGTCCGGTCTCGACGGCGACACCGGGGTCCCCTGGGGTCCGGTGGTGCGCCCGACGGCGACCGTCACCTTCGGTTTGCCGAAGGTGGGTCTGGCGCAGGCGCAGGTGGACCTGAGCGAACTGCTGCTCGCCGACATGCGGCTGCCGGTCGAGGCGCTGCGCGAGCTCGGCCTCGTGATCGGCGACCCGTTCCGCCGCGGTCCCATCGTTCCACTGCGTTGCTCGAACCTCGAGGGTGGCCGTTGCCGCGAGGGCGGTGGGGTCGAGGCGGCGTTCGGACGACGGGGTCACGTGCTTGACGGGGCTTCGGAGGTCGCGAGGCGAAGCTGACGGGATGCCAGCGGCTTCCGTGTTCGAAGGACTTGCGGGCGTTGCGCCACGTCGCCGGCGGGCTCACCCAGGCCGGTTTCGCGGTCTTGCGGCTCGACTTCACAGGGCTCGGGGCCAGTGAAGGGTCAGCTCGCCGTAGCGGCGTCGCCGCCGGTGACGCCCGTCAAGAACGCCAGGTAGGCGGGCACGAGCGGTAGCACGCAGGGTGACGCGAACGAGAGCGTGCCGGCGGCGGCGGCGACCAAAAGACCCGGGGTCGCGCCGGCCAGCGCGCCCTCGAGGCTGCCGAGCGACGCCAGGAAGGGGGCGATCGCGGCGAGCTGATCGGAGAGCAGCAGCACCCCGACGAGGATCAGCAGCCAGCCGGCGAGACGTTCGCCCTTGTCGCCGAAGTGGCGCGCCAGCGACGCGGTCGGGGCGAAGGCCGCGAGGAGCAGGAAGGGGAGCGCGAAGCCAGCCGCGTACGCGCCGAGGAGCAGCGCACCGCGCCCCGCGTCGCCGCCGCTGCTGGCGAGCGCCAGCACGCCGGCGAGGACGGGGCCGACGCACGGCGTCCAGCCGACACCGAAGGCCAACCCCACCACCGCCGAGCCCGCGAGGCCGCCAGGATGGCGCGTGAAGCGCAGGCGCGCTTCGCGTTGCAGCAGCGGGATCCGCACGATCCCGGTCAACAGCGTGCCGAACGCGATGAGCAGTACGCCGGCACCGATGCGGAGGGCCTGGTCGTAGACGAAGAAGAGCTCGCCGATGAGGCCGGCGCCGAAGCCCAGCGCCACGAACACGAGCGAGAGGCCGAACATGAAGGCGGCGCCATGGGCGACACGGTGGCCGACGGCGCGCGGGCTCGAGGCGGTCACGGCGACCACGCCACCCCGAAGGCGTCCGCCAGGGTCTCGGCGAGCACCTCGGCGTTCAGCTCGCCGACGTAGGTGGCCTGGATGATGCCCTCCTCGTCGACGAAGAAGGTGGTCGGCAGACCGCGCGCCCGCAGCCGCCGCAGGACGTCGTTCGTGCTCTCGAGACCGGCCTCGCGTTCATCGGGGTCGACGAGGGTGCGCAGGTCCAGGTCCTCGGCGGTCAGGAAGTCGGTGGCCACCGAGGCGGTCTCGCCGGCGTTGAGCAGTAGCAAGCCGACGTCGTCGTCGCCGAGGTCGGTTGCGGCGTCCGCGAGCAGCGGCAGCTCGGCGCGGCAGGGCGGACACCAGCTGGCCCAGACGTTGAGCAGCCAGCGCCGTCCCCGGAGGTCCTCGTTGGTGACCAGGACGCCGTGCTGATCGCGCAGGGTCAGTTCGGGCAGCGGCGTGCCGACGCCTTGGGCGACGGCGGCGCCCGACGTCAGGAGGGTCGCCAGCGTCAGCCACGAGGCGAAGACGAGATGGCGGTGACGCCAGGTCATGTCACGGCCCTTCGGGCGCCGGCCGCCGCACGTCGGTGTCGGGTCGGAACGCGGCCCAGGCGAACCAGAGCGTGTTGTCGTGCGCCACCGGCTCGAGGGTCACGCCCTCGAGCGGACCCGAACGAGCGCGACCGGTCACGTCCCAGCGGCTGCCGGTCTCGGCGTCGACGAAGGCGTCGCCGTCCGCGGAGAAGCTGAGCCGACGGCCGTCGACGACGGGGTCGAACACGCCGACCGCACCGATGTCCTCGGCTTCGTCGATCTGCGCCCCACCGAGCGCCGTGGCCGTGCCGGGTGCCCAGAACAACACGACCGCTTCGCCGTCCACCTCGTCGTGCACGACCCGAGCCCCGGCCAGGTGATCGAAGGGGTAGGCGACCGGGGTGACACCGTCGAGGGTGACGACGCGCGCCTTGGGCTCGAGCCGGCCGTCGGCGTCGCCCTGGAACAGGAACGCCGGCGAGCCGATCTCGTCGTAGCCGACGTAGGGGTTCCGGCCGTACGCCCGCGTGAAGCCGGTCTCCCGGCTGAGGACGAGGGCCTCGGGTTCGGCGGCGCGGGCCTCGGCGAAGCCGACGATCTGGGCCGGGTAGCGCACCAAATGCTCGCCGACGAGTTCGCCCACCGCGCCCTCGCCCGTCAACTGCGGCCACAGCGTGAGCGTGGTGTCGTCGAACATGAGCAGGTTCGAGTGGAGGAGCAGGCCGGACACGCCGAAGGTGACGTCGACCGCGTGGTCCGGGGCCGAGCGTCCGGTCTGACGGGTGTACGCCGCGGCGAGATCCTCGGGCATCTCGAGCGCGCGCACCGTCGTGTTCCCGGCGGCGCGGAGCGTCTCGAGTTGCCCGTCGGTCACCGGCACGCGCCGGTCGTAGGCGAGCGCGCTGTTGCACAGCGGGCAGAAGCTGACCGCGACGGGGACACCGCCGAGCGTGTCGTTGGCGATCTCGTGCCACATCAGCACCTGGAGCGGGTACAAGCGGCTCTCGCCGCCGACGCGCATGAGGATGACGGGTTCGAGTTCGCCCAGCCAGACGGCGGCGTCCTCTTGCGACTCGAAACGGGCCTCGGGCGACGCCGTCGCGACCCCGGTGAGGCCGCGGAAGCCGAGCGCCGGGATCCCCTGGGGCGGCGGGCCGCCTGACAGGATCTGGTCGATCGAGACCGAGGCGCGTTCCGGGGACACCCGCAGGCCCCGCAGGACGTTCTCGGAGATGGCGTGAGCGGGCGTCGCGAGCAGCCCGAGGGTCGCCAGCAGCAACGTGGCGAGCAGGGGGGTGCTCCGGGTTCGGACGGGTCTGGGGTGCATCGGATCCATACGGGCAATGTAGGGGTCGGATCGGCGGCGGTCGGTACAACGGTTGACGCGGGTGCCCGGCGGCGGTGGACGATGGGGTGCGGACCGCCCTGCAGCGCGACTTTCCCGGGATCCCGGTTCCGGGAGGCCGTCCACCGCGCCGACCGTCAGCTCGCGACGAAGACGCCCGTCGATCGGCGGACGTGGAACCCGCCGTCCCGGACGGCGGACCTCGAGCGTGCGGCGACGGACGCCACCAGCCGCACGGCGACGTCCTCGTCCGGGGCGTAGACCATCGAGGCCAGGTAGCGCGCAAGGACGGAGGCGTCGACGATCCGGAGCCCGTCTTCGGCGCCGCGATCGTGCCGCGTCACGTGTCCGAAGGCGCTCTGCAGCACCGCCCCACCGTTCTCCAACGTGAACGACAGCCGTTCGGGCACGTCGACGCGCAACTCGGGCCAGGCGGCGCGCACCTCGTGCAGCAGTTCGACGATCTCCGCGAGGTGACCCTGGCCGTTCGTGGCGGCCACGAGACGACCACCTGGGCGTAGGACGCGCCGCAGTTCGGCGGTCGCCGCCGGTAGGTCGGGTACGTGATAGAGCATGTGGTTCGCGAAGACCAGGTCGAAGGCGTCGTCGGCGAAGGGGAGCGCCTGGACGTCGGCGAGGCCGAAGACAGCGCCTCGCGCCAGGCGATCGAACGTCGCCTGCGCCGCTGCCACCATGCCCTCGGAGTGGTCGGTGAGGGTCAAGTGCCAGCCCCGCGGCACGCGCGCGCCGAGCACCTCCCACATGCGCGCCGACCCGGCGCCCACCTCGAGGACCCGTGCGTCGGGAGGCAATGGCGAGGCGTCGACGGCGACCCGCCAGAGCCACGGATGGAAGTCCTCCAGCGTCGTCTCACCCTGGGCATGCAGCGCGATCCGGGCCTCGAGCCGCGCCGAGGTGCCGTAGGCGTCCATCGAGCGTACGAGCGCCACGTCCGTCATCGCAGGAAGAAGCCCGTCCCCAACACGTCGTCGACGTCGACCACCCAGGTGTTGAAGCCCACGATCGCGGCGGTGCCACCCACCTCGGGGACGACCGCCTCGTACGGGCCCACCTCGGCGGGCTCGAGCGCGCGACCCGTGAACACCGAGCCCACGATCGACTCGTTGACGATCACCTCACCCAGGGCGAGTCGGCCACGCGCCACCAACTGCGCCACGCGTCCCGCCGTGCCCGTCCCGGTGGGCGAGCGGTCGACCTGACGGTCGGCGAACACGCACACGTTCCGTTGGGTGCCTGCGGCCGTTTGAGGTGGACCGGCGAGGATCGTCCCGTAGATGCCGCGGAGCTCGCCCTCCAACGGGTGGACGACGTCCACGGCCGCCACCACGGCGTGCTTGATCTCGTCGCCGGCCGCGACCAGCGCGCGGAGGTGCTCCGGCGTCACCTCCAGGCCGAGTTGGTCGGCGTCGAGGTAGGCGTAGAAGGCACCCCCGAAGGCCACGTCCACCGTCACGTCGCCGAAGGAGGGCGTGGACACGGTCAGGTCGCGGGTGTGCAGGAAGGCGGGCACGCTACGGAAACGAACCTCGCCCACCCGGCGGCCGTCCCACGCGGCGAAGGCCTCGATGAAGCCGGCCGGCGAGTCGATACCCACCCGGGTCTCGGGCACGGTGCGCGTCACCAGCCCCTGCGCCACGGCGACGGTGGCGAGCGCGACGATGCCGTGCCCGCACATGTCGCTGTAGCCCTCGTTGTGCATGAAGACGACGCCCAGGTCGGCCTCGGCCGAGACGGGTTCGGTGACGTAGGCGCCGTACATGTCGGCGTGACCGCGCGGCTCGTGCAGGAGCGCGCGCCGCACGTGGTCGAGGTGCTCGCGAGCCCAGCGGCGCTTGGCGAGGATCGTGCCGCCCGGCAGGCGCGGGACGCCGCCCGTGACGATGCGCAGCGGCTCGCCGCCCGCGTGGGTGTCGACCGTGGTGTAGGTGGCGGCGAACTCCATGGGCTCACGCTACCTGGTCGAGCTCATGGTCCGAGCGATGCCAGCGAAGTGACCCCCACGCCGTCGGTCCGCACGTAGGTAGGGCTGTCGGCGACGACGACGATGAGGCCAGCGCAGAGCTTCTGGATGTCCGGCGCGAGCTTGTCGCGTAGAGCGAGCAGGTGGGCGGCGCCCGCGTCGATGCGTGAGGTTCCCAGCTTGACCTCGACGCCCAACCACCGTCCATCGCGGGAGTGACTTGTACTTCCACCTGATGGAACGCGGTGTTCCTGGCGCGAATCGTGATGGAGCGGGCCCCATCTCGGGGCCCCCGTACAGAACGCAAACGCACCGCCGGATGTAACCTGATGAAGGTTCGGTGAGTGGAGGCACGACATGGCCGAGGCCGCCATCAGCGTCGAGGGGGCGAGGTTCTCCTACGGCGAGCGCGAAGTGGTGAAGGGCATCACGTTCCAGGTCGCCCGCGGTGAGGTGCTCGGCTTCCTCGGACCGAACGGTGCCGGCAAGTCGACCACGATCCGGATGCTGACCGGCCAACTGCGCCCCTCTGCCGGCCAGGTACGCATCCTGGGCCTCGACGTCCGGCAGGAGCGCTCCACGGTGATGGCGCGCGTCGGCGTCTCGTTCGAGGAGAAGAACCTCTACCCGAACATGACTGCGGAGGAGAACCTCCGCTTCTTCGGGCGCCTCTACGGGGTCGCCCACCCGGACGTGCGCGGGCTGCTGGCCATGGTGGGCCTGGAGACGCGCGGCCGGGACATGGTGGCCGGCTACTCCAAGGGCATGCGGCAACGGCTCATGATCGCGCGGGCGCTCGTGCACGACCCCGACGTGCTGCTGCTCGACGAGCCGACCGACGGCCTCGACCCGGTGTCGGCGAGCGCCGTACGCGACGTGATCCGCGCCCGCGTGGACGCCGGCAACGCCGTCCTCCTGACGACCCACGACATGCACGAGGCCGACAGCCTCGCCCACCGCGTCGCCTTCATCAACGAGGGCGAGATCTACGCGCTCGACACGCCCGAGCAGTTGAAGCTGGCCCACGGCACGCGATCGGTGCGCGTGCGGCTGCGGGACGCCGACGGTGTGCGCGAGGAGTCCGTACCGCTCGACGGCGCTGCCGCCGGTGCGGCGGTGGCCGCGCTCATGACGAGCGGTGACGTGATCACGATCCACACGGCCGAGGCGACGCTCGAGGAGGTCTTCATCCGCATGACGGGCCGGGGGCTGGCGTGAGCACCCGCCGCACGCGCGAGTTCTTCGCCCGCGGCGCCCCCACCCGCGAGGTGTCGCATGCCGCCATCGTCGCGGCGATCGTCCGCAAAGACCTCGTCGCGTTCTCGCGCGACCGGCTCTGGATGATCCTCACGCCGCTGGCCCTGCTCGCGTTCATCGCCATCTACTGGCTCATGCCGCCCCGCGTGGACGAGTCGCTCGTGTTGGGCGTCCATCCGCCGGCGATGGCGGCAGCGGTGCGCCTCGCCCTGGGCGTGTCGGCCGACGCCCCCGCGCTGACGCTGCTGCCCTTCGAATCCGAGGCGGCGTTGGCCGCCGCCATCGCGGGCGACGGCCCGGAGGGCGAAGGCCGCCCCTTCGTCGGCATCTCGCTGCCGCTCGACCTCCTGGTGCGCGCGCGTCTCGGCCAGAACGTCAGCGCACGCGTCTACGTCGACGCGGCCGTGCCGAGCGAGGTACGCGGCGCGATGACCTCGGCCGTGCGCGAGGTGGTGGCCACCGCGGCCGGGATCCCCCTCCCGGTGTCGTGGTCGGCCGACGAACTGGTCGTGCTCGGCACCGACCGTGCCGGCGCCCAGGTGCCCCTGCGCGAGCGCATGCGGCCGATGTTGGCGTTCATGGTGCTGCTCACCGAGTCGCTCGCGTTGGCGGGCCTGGTCTCGGTGGAGGTCAGCCAGCGCACCGCCACCGCGCTCCTGGCCAGCCCGGCCCGCACGGTCGACGTCCTGCTCGCCAAGGGCATCGTCGGGACGCTGCTGGCCTTCACCCAGGCGCTGATCCTGCTGCTCGTCACCCGCGCGTTCGGGTCGGAATGGGCGGTGCTGCTGTTGGCGGTGCTGCTGGGCGCCATGCTGATGGCGGGGATCGGCATGTTGACGGGCGCCGGGGGACGCGACTTCCTCGGCACGATCTTCTACGGCATGGTGTTCCTGCTCGTCCTCGCGGTGCCGGCCGTGGCCGTGCTCTTCCCGGGTAGCGCCGGCCTGTGGGTCCAGGCGCTGCCCTCGTACGGGTTGATCCAGGCCATGGTCGGGTCGTCGGCCTACGGGCTCGGCTTCGCCGAGCTCGGCGGGCACCTGGCGACGGCCGCCCTCTGGGTCGTCGTCATCTTCGCCCTCGGTTGGTGGGTCCTCGGGAGAAAGCTGGTGAGGTTGTGAGCACGTCACGCATCTTCGCCTTGTGGCGAAAGGACCTGGCGCTCGGTCCGCGTTCGCCGATCCTGCTCTACGCGATCGCGATGCCGATCATCATCACGCTGCTCCTGCAGGGCGTGTTCGGCAGCCTGTTCGAGCGTCCGCCACGGTTGGCCATCTACGACCCCGGCGATTCCGCCCTCACCGCGGCGGCCCTCGACTCGGACGCGCTGCGCGCGACGCGGCTCGCCGACGTCGAGGACCTCCAGCGCCGGGTGACGGCGCACGATTTCGACGCCGGCCTCGTGCTGGGTCCCGACTTCGACGCGGAGCTCCGCGCCGGCGCGCGCCCGCCGCTCGCCTTCTACGTCGCCGGCGAGAGCCTGGCGTCGGACCGGGTGATCCTCGCGGTGACGACGATCGACCTGGTCCGGAGCGTCGAGGGGCGCCTCGGCGCGGTGGAGGTCGAGGTGGTCGCACCTGGCGGAGAGGGCGTCCCCCTACAGGAGCGGCTGGTGCCCTTCGCGGTGCTGATGGCGCTGATCGTGGCGGGCGTGTTCGTCACCTCGTTCAGCTTCGTCGAGGAGCGCGAGAAGCGCACGCTCGACGCGCTCTTGGCGTCGCCGCTGACGATGGGCGAGGTGCTCTGGGCCAAGGGTCTCTTCGGCGGCACGCTGGCGGCGGCCATGGCGGCGGGGACGATCGCGCTCAACGGAGGGCAGATGGTGCAGTCGGCGGGCCTGTTGCTGGCGCTCCTGCTCGGCTCCGTCATGGCCGCCCTGATCGGGCTGCTCTACGGCGTCATGTCGCGCGACACGAAGACGCTGTTCGCGCTGTTCAAGTCGCTCAACCTCATCATCTTCGGACCCGCACTCTTCTACGTCTTCCCCGACTGGCCGCGCTGGATCGCCTACCTCTTCCCGACCTACTGGGTGATCGATCCGATCGTCGAGACGGGGCAGTACGGCGCCTCCCTGCGCGACGTCTTGCCGGAGCTCGCGCTCGGCGCGCTCCTGTGCGTTGCGCTGGTGCCGGTGTTGCTGCGGCTGGCGCAGCGGGTGCGGGCGCCGGCGGCGGTGGCGTGAGCGGCGGGGCGGCGCCCGGCCGATTGTTTCCGCTCCCGTTGATGTGAGTACACAGGCCGACGTGCACGCCCGCTCCGCTAGAGTGACGCCATCCAGCGTTCGATCGTCACGAGCCGCGGTCCTCGCGGCGGAGGAGGCGTCGTGAACACCAAGAAGGTCGCCCAAGTCCTGTCCCAGAAGCCGAGCGCGGGCGAGTTGTGGTCCGTATCGCCGACCGACACGGTGTTGCGTGCGCTCGAGGTCATGGCCGAGCACAACGTCGGCGCGCTCGTCGTGCTCGAAGGGGATCGGCTCGTGGGGATGATGTCCGAACGCGACTACGCCCGCAAGGTGATCCTGAAGGGGCTGCGGTCGTTCGAGACCCCCGTGGGCGACGTCATGACGCGACAGGTGGTCACCGTCGGTCCCACCGCCACGGTCGACGACTGCATGCAGCGCATGACCGAAGGACGCTTCCGACACCTGCCCGTCCTCGACGACGAGCGCGTGGTGGGCGTGGTGTCGATCGGCGACCTGGTGGCCACGATCATGGCCGACCAGGCCTTCGAGATCGAGCAGCTCCAGGGCTACATCGCGGGCAGCGGCGTCGGCTGACGGTCGTCCTCTAGAGCGACAGGTACGCCGAGCGCACCTCCGGGTCGCGCAACAACTCCTGGCCGGTGCCGCGCTTGCGCACGACGCCCAGCTCCAGCACCACCGCCTGGTCGGCGAGCTGCAGGGAGCGCTGCACGTTCTGCTCGACCAGCACCACGGTGACGCCCTCCTTCGCGATCTGCCCGAGCGCCGTGAACACGTTCGAGGCCAGCGCGGGCGACAAGCCCAGCGACGGCTCGTCGACGAGGAGCAGTTTGGGGTCCGACATGAGCGCCCGGCCGATGGCCACCATCTGGCGTTCGCCGCCCGAGAGCGTGCCCGCCAACTGGCGCTCGCGCTCTTGTAGCCGCGGGAAGAGCTCGTACACGAAGGCGCGGTTGCGTGGCACGCGGGGGCGTGCGTTCGGCAGGTAGTCGGCGCCGGCGTCGAGGTTCTCGCGCACCGTCATGAGCGGGAACAGCTGGCGTCCCTCGGGGACGTGGCCCACGCCTCCCCGCACCACCTGGGCGGCGCTGAGCCCGCGCAGCGGTCGACCGAGGGCGTGGACGGTGCCGCGGCGCACCGGCAGCAACCCCGAGAGCGCGCGCAACAGCGTCGTCTTGCCCGCGCCGTTGGCGCCGATCACGGCCAGGAAGGTGCCGCGCTCGACCTCGAGGTCCACGCCCCACAGCACCTGGATCTTGCCGTAGCCGGCCTCGAGGCCTTGCACGACGAGCGCAGGGTCGGTCATGCGGCGCCCTCCTCCTTGCCCAGGTAGGCCTCGACGACGCGCGGGTCCCCGACCACCTCGGCGTACGTGCCGCTCGTCAAGACTTGGCCGTGGTCCATCACCAACACCCGGTCGGCCAGGTCGCGCACCACCGGCATGACGTGCTCGATGAACACCACCGTCACACCGCCGTCGCGCACGGCCTTCACCAGCGCCACCGCCTCGCGTGCCTCGGCGGGTCGCAGCCCGGCCATGACCTCGTCGAGCAGCAGCACGGTCGGTTGCGTCGCCAGCGCTCGGGCGATCTCGAGGCGCTTCTCCTGCATGAGCGTGAGGTCCTCGGCGTCCGCCCCGGCGAGCGGGGCCAGACCCGTGCGCGCCAGCGCGTCCTCGGCCCGTCGCTCGGCTTCGCGTCGCGACACGCCCGGTTGGCCGAACAGTGCCCCCACGAGCACGTTGTCGCGCACGGTCATCTCGGGGAACGGCTGCACCACCTGGAACGCGCGCCCCAGGCCGGCGTGGCAACGTTCGGCCGTCGACGCGGCGGTCACGTCGCGGCCGGCCAGCTCCAGGCGACCGCTGGTGGGCGCCAACAGTCCGGACACGAGGTTGAGCGTCGTCGTCTTGCCGGCCCCGTTCGGCCCGATGATGGCGAAGATCTCGCCGGTCTCCACCTCGAACGAGACGTCGTCGACGGCGGCCAGACCACCGAAGCGCTTGCTGAGCCCGATGCTGCGCAGCAGCGGCGTCATGGCCGGCCTCCGGGTTCGGTCGCCGGAGTCTCGCGCACCCTGGTCGGGCGTTCGACGGTCTCGGGCGGACCGGGCGGCGCCGGCGCGGTCGGCTTGGGCCGGAGCAGCCGGCCGACCAGCCCCACCACGCCGCGAGGCATGAACAGGATCGACAGCACGAGCACCACCCCGTAGCCGATGAGGTACCCGTCGTCGAAGGTGCGGCGCAGCAGCTCCTGCACGCTCGACAGCCCGAGCGCGCCGACGATCGGGCCGAGCGTCGTGTACAGGCCGCCGAAGATCGGCGTGACCAACGCCAGGACGGTGGTGGCGACCGAGAACGACTGGTCGGGGAGGACGGAGCCGATGCGGTGCGCCTCGACGGCGCCGAGCATCCCGACGCAGAACGAGCTGACCGTGAAGGCCAGCAGCTTCACCCGCGCGGGGCGGACACCCATGACGCCGGCCACGTCCTCGTTGGTGCGGATGGCGATGAAGGCGTGGCGGAGGCGCGAACGCTGCAGCACGATCGACGCCAGGATCGTGACCGCCAGCAGCCCGGCGTACACGTAGAAGTAACCCTCGTTCCGCAGGAACGCGAGCTCCCAGCGCTCCATCTCTCCGGCGACGAAGGTCGGCCGGAAGAGGGGGGCCACGTTCATGCCGGCGTTGCCCCCGGCGACGCTCGTGGGAAGGTGATGGGCGACCGCCTTGAGCACCTCGGCGAACGCCAGCGTGGCGATGGCGAAGTAGATCGCCCGCAAGCGCAGCGTCAGCGCGCCCAGGATCAGGGCGAAGACGATCGCCACCAGCCCACCCAACGGGATGCCCCACCACATCGGCAGGCTGGCGTGCTTGAGCAGCATCGCGGTGGTGTACGCCCCGGCGCCGTAGAAGGCCGCGTGCGCCAACGACAGCTGGCCGGTGCGCGCCAGGATGTCCCACGACAACGCCAGCACCGCCAGCGACAGGGCGTTCGTGACGATCGAGAGGTAGCTGACCGACGCGCGCTCGAAACCCGCTTTGAGCACGTCGGGGACGAAGAGCATCACGGCCAGGAGCAGCGCCAGGCCGAGGACGTCCCAGGGCAGCGTGCGCCGGCTCGCGGCAGCAGGGGCGTCGGGCCGGGTCATACGGTCCTCCGAGAGCGGACGACCAGCACCACGAAGATGATGGCGAAGAAGACGGCGTTGCGCAGCGTGTCACCGTTCGGCACCAGGGTGGCGACGAACGACTCGCTGAGCGCCACGACCAGCGAGGCCAAGAGGACGCCGCGGATGTTGCCGAGCCCGGCCACGACCACGATCGCGAACGCCTTGAGCGTGAACGCCAGGCCGATCGAGGGCGTGGGCGACTGGATCACGGCGATCATGACGCCGCCGATGCCGGCCAGCAGCGCCGAGAGCGCGAAGGCCACGAGGTACACGCGGTTCACCTCGAGCCCCACGAGCGCGGCCCCGGTGCGGTTCTGGGCCACGGCGCGCATGGCGCGGCCGAGCGGGGTACGCGCGAGCATCCAGTACAGGCCCAGCACCAGGCTGATCGAGACCAGGAAGCTCGCCAACGGGACCAGACCGACCGAGATGCCGCCGAACTGGTAACCGATCGAACGATAGGCGATCCCGGCGATCGTGCGGGGGTCGCCGCCCCAGATCAGGAGCGCCAGGTTCTGCAAGATGATGCCGAGGCCGAACGTGAGCAGCATCTGGTTGAGCTCGGGCGCCTTGAGCACGAAGCGGATCGTGCTCGTGTAGATCAGCGCGCCGATGAGCGCCAGCGCCGGCGCCACGATCAGGAGCGACAGCACCGGGTCGATGCCGAACGAGACGAAGAGCTGATAGGCCAAGAAGGCGCCCACCATGAAGAACTCGCCGTGGGCGAAGTTCACGATGCCGATGACGCCGATCGCCAACGCGAGGCCGACCGAGACGAGGGCGTAGAGACCCGCGGCGAGGACGCCCGAGACGAGGGCTTGGAGGACGAGCGTGGGGTCGATCATCAAGATACCTGCGGGGTGGTGCGGGATCGAAGCGGACGCCGGCGGCGCATCGGGGTCTCCAGGGGATGGTGTGGGGGCCGGAGCCCCCACACACGTTCAGCGAAGCGTCAGCGGCAAGCGACGAGCGGGGCGGTCGCCTTCTCGAGGGGCCAGACGATCTCGCGCACGCCGTCCTGGTACTGGAAGACCAGCCAGAGGTCGGTGGTGAAGCCCTGGTGCTGGGCGATCTCGGAGGGCTGGAACGACCAGTCGCCGATGGGCGAGCGGAAGGTGCCCTCTTCGAGCGCGGCGATGACGGCGTCCTGGTCGGTGGTGCCGGCGGCGTTGATGGCGTCCGCGTAGGCCCACAGGTTGGCGTAGGCCAGCGCGGCCATGTAGTTGTCGGGCGCCGTGCCGTGCATGGCGGTGTAGTCCTCGGTGAAGGCCTGGGCCTCGGCCGTCGGCAGGTTGGGCATGAAGCCGATCAGACCGGTGACGCACTGCGCCTCGGGGGCGGCGGCGAACTCGGTCGGCCATCCGGGAGGGGCGCCGAAGATGTAGTTGGGGGTGTAGCCCAACTCGCGGATCTGGCTCGTGAGCGGCACCACGTCGGAGTCGTAGCCGATCCAGTAGAGCAGGTCGGCATCGGTGGCCGCGGCCTTGGAGATCGCGGCGCGGAAGTCGCCCGTGCCGCCGAGCAGCGTGCTGGTGAAGGCCTCACGCAGCGGGACGGTGACGCCGGCCTCTTCGAGGAGCGCCTGGGCGCCGGCCGAGCCGGGGCCGCCGAAGGCGGAGTCCTCGTGCAGGAGCGCGACGGTGTCGCTGCCGGTCTCGGCGACGAAGGCCGTGGCGGCGGTGACGTTGTGGTAGTCCCACGGGTGCACGTGGAAGAACCAGTCTTCCTCGCCGATCAGCTCTTCGATGCCGTCGAAGCCGTCGATGCCGACGCCCGACACGGCGCCGCCGATCCACATGACGATGGGCTGGAAGGTGCGGAAGCTCTCGACGAGCGCGAGCGTGACGCCGGAGCTGAAGCCGCCGGCGATGAACTCGACGCCGTCTTCGGTCATGAGCTTCTCGAACGCCGCGAGGCCGACGGCGGGGTTCGCCTGGGTGTCCTCGATGACGATCTGGAGCGGCTCACCGAGCACGCCGCCGGCGGCGTTGATCTCTTCGAGCGCGAGCTCGAAGCCGGCGCGTTGCGCTTGGCCGGTGCCGGCGCTGCCGCCGGTGAGCGGCGAGAGCACGCCGATGGTGACGGGTTGCGCCAGCGCCAGGCTCAGGGTGAGCGTGGCGGCGAGCGCGACGAGACGACGGACGGGATGGGACATGCGGGTCCTCCTCTGGAGGGGGCGGGCGCGTGGGCGCGCGTGGGGTGGACGAGGGCGGCTCGGGCGGGTCCGGTACGGACGGGTCCGGTACGGACGGGTCCGGTACGGACGGGTCCGGTACGGACGGTCCGGTACGGACACGACCGGCGGGGGCCGGTGAGGCGGCTCAACTCATGGGGCCGCCTCCCCGCCCTCGCGGGGCCCGTGGGTGTCGTCGGCAGGGAGATCGGCGAGCAACGCGGCCAGGCGCGCGGCGAAACGTTCGGGTGCCTCGGTGGCGGGGCTGTGGCCCACGTCGTCCCAGGTCTCGAGCGTCACCCGGCGGGCAGCGCCGAACGCGTCGGCGGTCGCCTGCGCCATGTCGGCCGTGATGAGGGGGTCGAGCCCACCTCGCAGCACCAGCACGTCGCCGCGGAAGGCGGCGAGCGCCGGGGCGAGGTCGAGGTCGGTGAGCGCGCGGGCGTTGCCCACGAACGCGTCCGGGTGCATCCGCAGCCCGTCGGCCACCAGGTCGTCGAAGTCGTCGGGCCGACGGCTGGCCAGGAGGGGCGCCAGGGCCTGCGCGAGGAGCGGTGCGTTCCCCGAGAAGCTCAGGAGCAAGGGGTAGTGCGCTTCGGGGGTCACGAGACCGGTCGGTGCGCTACCGTCGACCGACACGAGCGCGGACCAGGCCTCGGGCGCGGCGCCCACGGCCGCCAGGGCGACCGCGCCGCCGAGGCTGTGCCCCACCAGCACGGGCACGTCGAGCTCCAGCGCCGTGGCGAAGCCCGCCACCGCGTCGGCGTAGGCCTCGATCGTGACCGGCGCATCGAGCGCGTCGCTGTCGCCGAAGTTGGGCAGGTCGAGCGCCAGGAGCCGGGCGCCGGCCGGCGGCGTGTCGAGCAGGCCGCGGAACCAGCGCTTGCTGGCGAAGTTGCCGTGCACCAGGACGACGGGACGGCCGGCACCGACCGTCTGGTAGGCGAGGCGACGTCCGTCGACGGTGACGTGCTGGACGGCGTGGGTCATGGTGTCTCCTTCCGCTCGGGGACGCGCCGAGGAAGCGTCGAAGGGTCGACGGTCTCGTCCCAGAAGGTTCGCAAGGCGCGTGCGACCGCGTCGGGTCGTTCGATGGGGGCGGCGTGCCCGGCCTCGGGGACGGTCACCAGGCGACCGTCGGCGGCGTGCGTCAGCAGCGCGCGCCCGTGACGTGCCGGGGTCATGACGTCGTCCTCGCCGTGGAGGGCCAGCACGGGGCAGCGCAGGGTGGCGAGGGCGGGTCCGGCGTCGGCGTCGAACGCCGCCATCCCGGCGATCAGGGCTTGGGCACGGCGTGGGTCGGCCACCGCCGCCGCCGTCCGCCAGCTCGCCAGCCCGTCGGCGTGATCGCGCAAGAACGCCTGGCCCCAGACCCAGGGCGTGGCGACGTCGAAGCGGTGAGCGGGTCCGCCCACCTCGTGGGCGGCGAGCCAGGCGCCCACCACGAGCCGCAGGTGCGGGTCGAGGCGCACGAAGCCATCCGCGCTGGTGAGGCTGAGGATCCGGCCGGCACCGCCGGCGTCGATCTCGGCCGCCGCCAGGATCGCGGCGGGCGCGCCGCTCGACAGGCCCACCAGGTGGAAACGATCGAGCCGGAGCGCTTCGACGAGGGCGACCAGGTCGGCGGCGTTCGACTCGACCCGGTGCGGGCCCGGCGGATCGTCGCTCTGGCCCTGGCCGCGCATGTCGTAGCGCACCACGCGATGGTCGCGGGTCAGGTCGTCGGTCAGCGCCTGCCACGCCTCGATGGCCATCATCAGCCCGTTGACGAGCACCACCGTGGGCGCTCCGGGCGGCCCCTCGTCGATCCGCGCACGCAGGCGGACACCGGCGGCGACCTCGACGAACCGCTCGGTGCCGCTCACGCCGGTTCCTCGTGACCCGTAGCATCGGGGGCCGGCCGCTCGGCCTCGAACGCCTCGCGCAGCTCGCGCGTGAGCACCTTGCCGGCGCCGCTGACGGGCAGGGCGTCGACGAAGCGCACGTGTTTGGGAACCTTGTAGCTCGCCAGGTGGCGTTTGAGGAACGTGCGGACGGCGTCCGCATCGCGAGTCGCGCCGGGGCGAAGCACCACCACGGCGAGGCCGACCTCGCCCCAGCGCGGGTCCGAGACGCCTGTGACGGTGCAGGCGGACACATCCGGATGGTCGTCCAGCGCGGCCGCGATCTCGGCGGGGAAGACGTTCTCACCGCCGCTGATGAACATGTCCTTGCGCCGGCCCACGAGCGTCACGTCCCCCTCGGCGTCGACACGCGCGAGGTCGCCCGTCCAGAGCCAGCCGTCGCGGAGCACGTCGGCGGTGGCCTCGGGTCGTTCGAAGTAGCCGCTGAAGACGTGGCGACCGGTCAAGGTGAGCTCGCCCACCTCGTCGGCGTCACAAGGTGCTCCGTCGGGTCGACGCACGACCGCCTGGTGTGCAAGATGGCGCGGCCCACCGACCACGGTTTGCGCGCGGCGGTGTCCAAGTCGATGGCGAAGCAGTTGACGCCGGCTTCGGTGAGCCCGTAGCCCTGCTTGAAGCGCACGCCGTGTTCGGCGAAGGCGTCGCGCAGGGGCAGGGGACAGGGCGCCCCACCCGAGATCGCCCACCGCACCCGGCTGAGGTCGGTGGCGGCGAAGTCCGGGTGGTCGGCGAGCATCTGGAACATCGTCGGGACCATGAACAGCAAGGTGGCGCCCAAGTCCTCGACGAGCCTCAGAGTAGGCGCGTGGATCGAACCGCGGCGTCAGCGCCACACGCGCACCCAGCCCGTAGAGCGGCGTCGTGAGCGCGTTGATCGCGGCGTGGAAGCAGGGGGTCGCCTGGACCGCCAGGTCGTCCTCGCGCAGGCCCCACGAGAGGACGGTCGACGCGGCGTTGGCCGCTTGCTGCCGGTACGGCAACACGGCGCCTTTCGGCAGGCCCGTCGTCCCGCCCGTGAGCAGCACCATCTGTGGGTCCTCGGGTCCGACGCCGGGGTCGGGGGCCGGCGGAGCGTCGCCCAGCCACGCCTCGTACCCTTCGAGCGCGACGCTCGGTACGCCGAGGTCCCGCGCCGTCTCGGCGTGGGCGGCGTCGTGGAGCACGAGCCGCGGTCGCAGCATCGCCACGACGCCGCGCAGCTCGGTTCGGCTGAGCCGCGGGTTGAGGGGCGCGTACACCACACCCGCCTTGGCGGTCGCCAGCCACAGGTCGAGGTGGGCGAGGTGGTTGTGGGCCAGGACGGCCACACGGTCGAAGCGGGTCACGTCGCTCGCGTGGAGCCGCGCGGCCAGCCGCGCGGCGCGGCGGTCCATCTCGCCGTAGGTGTGCCAGCGGCCGTCGACGTGAACGGCGGGCCGGTCGGGCGTGACGCCCGCGCGGAAGGCGGCGACGTCGAAGATCACGGCGTCGTCTCCCCGGCGGTCCCGGCTCCGCCCCAGCGCAACGTGATGGCGTTCCAGACGTAGCCGACGCCCGCGGCCACCAGCACCACCAGGTCGCCGGGGTGCAGCCGTCCCGCCTGGGCGGCCAGCTCGAGCGACAACACCTGGTCGACCTGACCCAGGTGACCGTAGTCGGACAGGTAGATCGATGCCTCGGGTGGCAAGCCGAGCTCGCCCAGCAGGTGCGCGTGCGCGCTCGGTTTGACGTGCAGCATGGCCAGGTAGGCGACGTCGTCCATCGTGGCGCCCGCCTTGCGCACGGCTTCACGCACCACGGTGGCGAAGTGGTCGAGCGAGCGTGTCTCGAGACGGGCCTTCATCCCCGCCGGGTCGGCCACCTGCAGGCGGTACTCGCCGACGTTCTCGGGCGTGAGCGGCGCCATCGTGCCGCCGACGGGCACCATCACGTCGAGCGAGAAGCTACCGTCGGTGACGACATGGGCGGGGCCGAGAGCGTGGCCCTTGCCGCGTTCGACCACGACCGCCGCCGCGCCCGCGCCGAGGTTGTACATGAAGCGCACCTGCGGATCGGTCAAGTCGATGAGGTCGCCGTTGCGGTAGCCGCCGGCGATGAGGACGACGTCGACGTCGGGGTCGGCGAGGAGCTGGTCGCGCGCGAGCTTGAGCGCCAACACCGTGGTGCCGCACTTCTGGCCGACGTCGAAGGCGTAGGCGCGCTCGGCGCCGAGGTCGTGGGCCAGCTTGATGCCCGCCGTCCAGACCGGGTACTCCTTGTGCTCCTCGGTCACGCAGATCACGACGTCGACGTCGCCGGGGGTGCGCCCCGCGCGTTCGAGCGCGATCCGCGCGGCGCGCACCGCCATCGCCGTCGGCTGGTCCTCGGGACCGGGCACCACGCGGCCGTGTAGGCCGAGTTTGTCGCGCACCACCCAGGCCGGCAGGCCGCTCGCGGCCGCGACCTCGTCGGGCGTCATCCGGCCGGCCGGCACGTAGGTGGCCAGCCCGGTGATGCCGGGGGCGCCCGCGACGGTCCGGTCGCTCACGGGCGCGGCTCCAGCGCATGGCGGACGAGGTCGAAGACGGCGTCGAGCGCCTCGGGCGGCGGCTCGCGGTGCTCCCAGATGGCGTAGCGCAAGCCGACGAAGTGGGCGATGCCCATGAGCGCCCACGCCGTGGTCGTGGGGTCGACGGGCCGGAGCTCGCCCTTGGTGAGCGCCCGCTCGAGCCCGGCGGCGTACGCGTCCGCGAGCGTCTGGTAGTAGTCGCGGTAGATGGCCTCGTCGACGAACTGCGACTCCATCACCACCCGGTAGAGGTTGCGGTGTTCGAGGCTGAACCGCGCGAAGGCCTCGAAACCTCGGCGCTCGGCCAGCAGTCGGTCGGAGGTGCCCGCCGAGGCCTTGGCGAGGGTGGCGCGCAGCTCGTGACCCATGTGGTGCACGAGCTCCCGCAACGCGTCTTCCTTCGTGGGGAAGTAGAGGTAGAACGTGCCCTGCCCCACGCCGGCTCGCCGCGTGATGGCGGCCACCGACGTCGCATGGAAACCGTGGGCGCCGATCTCGGTCTCGGCGGCGTCCAACAGCCTCTGTCGGGTCGCTTCGCCACGGGCCGTGGCGGGGCGGGGCAGCGTGGGCAACGCGGGTCCTCCGGGTTCGCGAAGCTCGCGGCCGCGGATCCGGCCGGCGAACCTGACGACTGATTCAGGTGTCAGGAATGTACGGCGAGGGAGCCGGTGGTGTCAACGGGGCGTCGGAGGAGAACGTGTGAAACGCGACGAGGACGCGACCTCGAAGCGCAAGGAGACTCGGGCCCAAGCGGCGAGGTGACAAGCGGGAACGAACGACCGATGCCGGTCCTCCTCCCGTCGAGCCATCGCCGCCGGCGCGACTCCATCCGCGCCTCGTCGCGGTGATCGACGACTGGCTCATGGAGCGTCTCGACGGCGAAGCTCGGCCTGCAACCACTCGACCGCAAGGCGCAGGGCAACGTCTTCGCCGCGAGCGAGCCTCTCGAGATCCTGCTCGACGTGGACGTCCGGTTCGACGTGAGAGCGATACGGACGCCCGTCGGGATGCAAGATCTTGCCGGTCGTGATTTGCAGGCCACCGCCGTTCGACAGGCCGATGAGGCTGGTGCCGGTGTCGGCGACGCCGAAGGTCGGGCCGCCCACGACCAGCGCACCCGCTTCCTTCAGGTCGTGCGCGAAGAACTCCGCGGCGGACGCCGTGGCGTCGTTCACCAGCACCGCCACGGGACCGTCGAAGCGGACGGGCTCCGCGACCTCGTACTGAGGGAAGACCTGGCCACGCGCGGTCTCGACGCGCAAGCGCCCGTCGGTGAAGACCCAGTGGGACGAGTCGCGCGGGCTGTGCACCGTTCGGCGGGCCTCGTCGACGAACGCGCCGGCGGCCACGAGGCTCTCCGGCAGCAGACCGCCCGGGTTGGCGCGAACGTCGATCACGAGGGCGCGTACACCCGCGGCCAGGGCGTCGCGCACCCGGTCATGCACCGACGGGCCGATCGCCTGGCTCCCGAAGAACGACGGGATGTCGAGATGCCCGATGCCCTCGTCGAGCAGGGTCAGCGCCGGTTCGACGGCGACGGTTCGTGGTTGCACCCTGACCTCGAAGCGCGGCCCGGAGGCTCGCTCGATCGTCAACCGGGCCGCGCCACCGTCGGCCTCGGCGAGGCGCAGTCGTTCGATGGCGGAGCGTCCGGCCGGGAGAGGGTCGCCGTCGCATGCGACGAGCACGTCGCCCCGCCGCAGGCCGGCAGCGTCGGCGGGTCCGCCACCGAATGCGCGCAGCACGACGAGGCCGGGGCGTTCTGGGAGGGGTGCGACCTGCAGACCGAAGCCTGGGCCGCGCGTTTCGACCGTACCGAATGATCGCCGCGCGTCGGCGAACGTTCGCGGCGGCAGGTAGGCGGTGTGCGGATCGTCGAGGCGCGCGATCAGGTCCTCGATCGCCGCCGCACCCAGGTCGACCGGGCAGTCCCGACGTCGTTCGCACCGGGCGGCGAGGTCCTCGCGGATCCCGGGCGCGAGCGCCTGAGGTGGTGATCCTGCGAAGCCGCCGTACTGAAGGGCCAGGAAGTACGCCGCTTCGTCGAAGAGATCGAGGGCCGGCTGGGCGGACCCTACGGCGCTGAGCAAGGCCGCGCCGAGGCCGACGACGGTGAGGAGCGTCTGGATGGTGCGCCGTCGCCGCGGTCGCGCGCGAAGTTCAGAAGTCCACATCGCCCGGTGGTTCGAAGGCGTCCGCGGGCAGGTCGGCGTTCGGCTCGACCGTTTCGAGCTCCGTTCTCAGGAACCTGCTGCCGGCGGCCACGTACGTGACGTCGAAGGGGACGAGAACGTCGTGCCGCAGCCGGTCGTCGTCGAAGAGGACGGTGATCTCACCCTGCTGGGGTGAGACGTACCGTTGACCGAGCATGCGGCCGTCGTCGCCCAAGAGGTACGTCGTGTCGACACCCTCCGTCTGCACCTGCACGGCCGTGCCCTCGCGCCCGGCCCAGGTCTGCGGACCCAACGTCTCCGCAGCCTCGCGCTCGGCCCCGAGCCGAAGGCCGAAGAGGCCGCGGTACAGCGCGCTCCTCAGTGCTTCGGCCTGGCTCGATGGGGCTCGCAAGAGACCCGTGTCGGGCGTCCAGGTCCAGGCCCCGTCGGGCGTCACCTGCGAGATGGTCACGAGCGTGTCTCCGGCATAGATCTCATCGCGGTAGGCACCGGCGTCGAGATCGACGAGCGTCACGCCGCGGAACTGGGCGACGGGCTCACCGGCGGGGCCGAAGACGGTCACCCACCCCTCCTCGCGGTACCTCGTCAGGCTCTCGAGCGCTGGACCGCCGTGTGCCTGCCGCGCGTTCTCCAGCAGTACGGCGGTCTCGGGTTGCACTTGGCCAACCGCCCAACACGAGAGCCAGAGCGGCGCGAGCAGAAGGCACGTTCGTTGGACCCACGTCTGCGTCATGGTCGCCTCCTTCACGGCGCGAGGGTAGCGCCGGGGACCACGGGCGCGTGTCCCAGTACGAAGGTGAGGCGTCTTCAGCCGAGCGAACGGACGGAGGCTCTCCATGAGGTGGGCCCCGGGATCCGCAGGAGGAACCTCAGCCTCCCGAGCCTCGCCCCGTCTCCTCCTGGAGCCGGTCGATCATCTCCGACGCCTCGGCCTTCGTCAGCCCGTCGGGCACATCCTCCTTCGCCTCTTCGGCGAGCGTGTGAAGGTACGACAACTGAGCGCCCGTCGCCGGCTCGTCACCGGTGACCCAGTCCTCGCGTTCCTTGACGGTGTTGCCTTCGGGGTTCTCTTCGGTCTTGGGGTTGCGTGCCATGGCCCCAAGATGCCCCGAACGGTCGATTCGGTCGGTGTTGGATGCGGAGTCGGTGCGCCGGGACGACCCGTGGGACGGGTGCGTGAGGACCAGGTGTCCGCGTGCAGGACGGTGCTCTCGGATGCCACGAGCCTCTGCGCGACGCCTCGCGGCGTGCCGTGACCCGGGTCCCGTCTCGAGCGTCGTCCGAACCCGTCGGTTCTCGCCGCGCTTCGCTTTATGCTGGAAGCGTCACGACAGGTAGGGAGGCTCGGGTCTCGACCGTGGGTCGCGCCTGAAGTCGACCGTCCACCCTCATGGGGAGGTCACGATGCATAGCCGTACCTCGACGTTCGCTCTCTTGGTCCTCGGGATCGCCACCTTCTTCGGCAGCGCCTCCGCGGCGGACGCGTACTTCATCCAAGCGGACACGGTCCGCGCGTACGAGGGCAACCTCCAGGGTCCCGCGTGCGTGCCCGAGGGCGCCTTCATACCGGGCGAAGGGGTGGTCTTCCGCGTGCGCCTCACCGACGCCGAAACGGGCGAGCAGTTGACGCGCGCCGACGCCGAGGAGCACGGCATCAACGTGAGGATCCACGTCGACGGTCAGTCGCCCATCCCCGCGGTCGTCATCCCGCACCCACCGCGGGGTGCGGAGGAGACGGACTACTGGACCGCCCTCTGGATGATCCCGCGCGATTACCCCGCCGGCAACGCACCGTGGGAGGTCGTCGTGAGCGACGCGCGCGGTAGGGAGTCGAGGTTCACGCCGATCGGCCAGCTCATCGGCTTCGGCGTCTTGCAGGTCCTGCCGGCCGGCGAGTAGCGCGTGCCACGCATCGGGTCACGCCACCTCTTCGCGTGCCTCGTGGTCCTGTTCCTCCAGGTCGCCGTCGCTGCGCCCACGCTGAGCCTCACGCCCGCCGAGGGCGAGATCGGGACCGAGGTGACGGCGCAGGCCGACGGCCTCGAGCCCGGCGTGGAGGTTCGCCTCGTCTGGCACGGTGGAGCTCCGTCCTGGCGCGTGGAGGGGGGTGCGTTCCTGGGCTACGAGGTCGCCGCCACGGCCACCGAGGTGGCCTCGGGCCGAGCGGACGCGAGCGGGCGCGCACGGCTGGCGTTCACGGTGCCGGACGGCTTCGGCTTCCTGCACGACCTGACGCTGGAGCGGGGGGACGAGAGGCTGGCCCGGCAGGGCTTCTTCGTGAAGCCCACGGTCACCGTCGCGCCGGTCTCGGGACCGCCCGGGACGCGCATCCGGATCGTGATGAAGGGACTCGGCTACCGCAACTACGAGCTTCCCTTCCAGCTGCTCTACGACAACGCCCACGTCGGCATGGTGACGGCGATCTCGACCGGTGGCACGGCCGAGTTCGAGCTCACCGCCACGGGCGGGCCCGGGGAGCACGTCCTCCAGATCCTGCGCGGCGCGTTCAGTGCCCCGTACCTGAACGGTCAGCAGGCGCCCACCTACCTGCCACCGCTGGGCGAGCCGTTCACCGCGTCCTTCCGCGTGACGGAGGGGGAGGCCGTCCGGCCGGCGGCGCTCCGGGACCAGGGTCTGGCGCGGCAGGTCGGATCGCAGCCGACCACGACCCTTGCGCGGATCTGGACCGACCACGCCTCGGGTCGCGTCGGTGAGCCGCTGACGGTGTTCGGCGACGGGTTCGCCCCGGCCGCGACGTACGAGCTCCGCTGGTCCACGGTGGTCGGCAACCGCGTGGGTGGCCAGGGGTGGCAAGAGAGCGAGCGCGTCCTCACGAGGGTCCGAACGGAGGACGACGGCACCTTCCGGGCCACGCTGTCGACGCCCGACGACCTGGGCGGCGCACACGATCTCGCCATCGAGGACGCCGATGGTACGCGTGTCAGCACCTCGTATCGGATCGACCCGGGCTTGGCGGCGTTCGGCACCGTGGAGGACCCCGAGGCAGGCGCCTCCGGGACCCTCACCGTGCGGCCCGGCGAGACCCTCAGGCTCCAAGTGAAGGGCATCGGCTGGACCGAAACGGAGAACATCACGACCGTGGTGCACGACAACACCTACACGGGCTACGCCTGCGGCTTCAACAGTCAAGGGGACGTGACGGTCCTGTTGCCGGCGGACCCGCAGCCGGGCTGGCACTTCCTCGACCTGTACCCGGCGATCTACAAGGGCGACATGGGCGCCGTGCAGGCCGACCCGTTCCGGATCCCGATGCTGAACGCCGCCGATCATCCTGGGGACGAGGTGCCCGTCCTGCGGGTCGCCTACCTCGTCGTCGAGCAGCCGTCGGCCCCGTAGACGCTCACGTCGGGCGCCTGCCGCATGGGACGGCTCAAGGCGCGCGCCCCTCCACCTCGAGCAGAGCGGGATGCGCTCGTCCGAGGCGCACCTCCACCCGGTGCGCCTCGCCGTCGTCCCGCCACGGCACGGACGCCGGCACGCCCGCCTCCAGTGCCACGTCCTCCCCGTCCAGCCGCACCGCCGCCACCCCCGTGTGCACCCCGTCCGGGTTCTCCACGACGATCTCGTACGACGCTCCGCCGTGCCGGATCGTGACGGCGAAGCCCGGCCAGTCCGCCGCGATACAGGGGTCGATCACCAACCGGTTTGCCAGCGGACGCACCCCCAGCACCCGTTCGAGCCCGTACCGGTAGAGCCAGCCCGCCGAACCCGTGTACCAGGTCCACCCGCCCCTGCCCCGGTACGCGGCGTCGCCGTCGTAGACGTCGGCGGCGACGACGTAGGGCTCGACGCGGTAGCGCTCGGCGTCCTCCGCCGTGTCGGCGCGGCCGGTGCCGCCCAGCGTGCGCAGCAGTTCGACCGCCGCGTCGCCCTCGCCGAGGTCGGCGAGCGCCCAGGCGCCCCAGATGCCGCCGTGGGTGTACTGGCCGCCGTTCTCGCGCACGCCGGGCGGGTACGCGCGGATGTAGCCCGGGTCGGGTTCCTCGTGCTGGAACGGGGGCGTCAGCAGCAGGAACAGCTTCTCGTCCCGGCGCCACAGGTGCTCCTTGGCGGAGGCCATGGCGGTCACGGCGCGGGCCGGGTCGCCCGCGCCGGAGAGGACCGACCAGGCCTGCGCGATGAGGTCGATGCGCGCCTCGTCGCGCTGCGCGCTGCCGATGGGGCTGCCGTCGTCGGCGAAGGCCCGCCGGTACCAGGCGCCGTCCCAGGCGTGCGCCTCGATCGCCTCGACCAACTCGGCGCGCCGCGCCCGGAAGCGCGCCGCGCGCTCGGCGTCCCCCACCCGGCTGCAGAGGTTCGCCCCGTCTTCGAGGACGACCGTCAGGAACCACGCCAGCCACACGCTCTCGCCGCGTCCCTTCAAGCCGAGCCGGTTCATCCCATCGTTCCAGTCGCCACCGCCGATGAGGGGCAGCCCGTGCGGGCCCCGAGTGTCGCCGCGCTCCAGGGCCCGCAGGGCGTGATCGAGCAGCGTCCCCTCGACGTCGCCCGGGCGGTACGTGTCGTAGCGTTCCTCCTCGTTCTCAGCCAGCGGGCGGCCGTGGAGGTAGGGCACGCGCTCGTGCAGCACGCTCTCGTCCTCGGTGCGCTCGAGGTAGCGCGCGCACGCCCAGGGCAACCACAACAGGTCGTCGCTGAAGCGCGTGCGCACGCCGGCGTCGCTCTCCGGGTGCCACCAGTGCAGCACGTCGCCCGCCTCGAACTGCCGGGCGGCGGCGCGCAGGAGCTGGGCTCGCAACAGACCCGGATCCAGCGATGCCAGGTTGACCGCGTCCTGGAGTTGATCGCGGAAGCCGTAAGCGCCGCTCGACTGGTAGAGCGCCGTGCGACCCCAGAGCCGGCAGGCGATCGCCTGGTACGGCAGCCAGCGGTTGAGCACGTGGTCGATCTCGGGATCCGGTGTGTGCACGATGATCTGGCCCAGGCGCTCTCGCCAGCCGCGGCGGACCCGCTCGAGGGCCTCACGTGGCGCGTCGGGGGTCTGGCAGCGGCGCACGATCTCGAGCGCCGCCGCGCGGTCCTCGGCCAGTCCGAGCACGAAGTGCAGTTCGGTGACCCCGCCGGGCTCCAGATCGACGTGGACCTGCAGTGCCGCGCACGGGTCCACCCCGGGCTGCACGCTCCCCGACAGGCCCACGCGCCGCAGCCCGTCCGGTCGGGCGGCATCGAGGTCGGGACCCAGGAACTCGCGCCGATCGGTGGTCAAACCGTGCGGCGGCCGGCTGGCGGACAGGAACGCCACCGAGCTCCCCGCCATGGGGCCCAGCAGGGTGCGCGCCGACAGCGTGCCGGTCTCGGCGTCGTAATCGGGCAGGATGAACGGTGCTTGACGCGCCCGTGAGGTTCCGAGCACCCACTCGACGTAGGCGGTCACCGTCAGCCGGCGCGGCCGCTGCCAATGGTCGCGCAGCCGCAGCGTCAGGTACTTCACCGAGGCTTCCGTGTCGACGAACATCGAGAACGTCTGGTCGAGGCCGTGGCTGCGGTGATCGAAGACCGTCACACCCGCGCCGTGGCGCACCCGGTAGGCGCCGCCGCCGGGCGCCGGGTCGGGGGTCGGCGACCAGACGGCGCCGGTCTCCTCGTCACGTAGGTAGAGGGCCTCCCCGGTGGGGTTCCGGACGGGATCGTTGGGCCATGGGGTCAGACGCTGCTCGCCGCTGTTGGCGCCCCAGGTGGTGCTGGCGCCGTTCTCGCCGACGAGGAAGCCGAAGCGCTCGTTGGCGATGACGTTGATCCAGGGCGCCGGGGTGGTTTGGCCGGGCTCGAGGTGCAACACGACGTCGGCGGCGTCCTCGTCGTGGGTTGTCGTGCCAAGCTCGCCGGCGAACCCGCCGAGCCCTCCGAAGCCGGGCGCGGCCAACGGCCGTAGCCCTTCGATCTCGGCCGCGGGGGGTAACGGTCCCGGAACGGGCACGAAGTCGGGCAGTGGCCCCGAGGTCGCGACGCCGCGCGCCAGCTGCTCCGCCAGCGACGGTCCCGACGCGTCGAGGACCACCGCGCCGGCCGCCAGCAGCTCGTTCAGGCGATCGCCGGACCGGTCGGCCACCAGCACCGTCGCGCGGCCGGGACCTTGGCCCCGGCCCAGCCGGCCGACCTCCGCGATCGCCCCCTCCAGCCGGTCGCGCATCGGTTGCTCGTAGCCGCTCGACGTCTCGTCGAGCAGGAGCAGATCCACGCCCACCTGCCGGCCGCGCCACCACGTGTGACCCCGCAGCACGCGCACGACGAAGGGCAGGTCGTCCTCGCCCGTCACCCGCACCACGACGATGGGCAGGTCGCCCGAGACCCCTTGGGACCACAGCGCGGGCAGCACGGGGCCCGCCTCGGCGAGGGATCGGCGGAGACCCGCCCGTGGGGCGTGGGCGAGCGACAGCAGGTCGGTGAGCGCGGGCAGGTCGTCGCCCTCGATCCCCAGCCCGCGCAGCTCGACCGCGGCGGCGGCTTCGGCCCGCTCGATCAGCTCGCGCACGAGCGCAGGGCTTTCGGCCCGCCGCAAGGCACCGGCGACGGCCTCCTCGGACGGGGCGCTGGCGGTGACGAACGTGACGTGCGCCGAGGCGCCGGGTGCCAGTTCGAGCACGGTGCCGAGCGACGCGATGGGGTCGAGGGTCGCCGCCGCCTCGCGCGACGGGGTTGCACCGGCGGGTGACGCGCTCGCCGAGCGCACGGGCGTCGGCTGTACCAGGTCGGGCACGACGGCTCCGGTGCCGGGTTCGGGGTAGAGCGTCGGGGCCAAGGGCGCGCGCAGGTCGCCACCGCGTCCGATGAACGCTCGCCGGTCGGTGCACGCCGATCGCGGCGTCGCCGGCGCGCCATCGAGCACCATGCGATGCCCGAGCACGGCGCCGCGCTCGTACGGCGCGCGTGGACGGCGCCGGAAGGTGAGCATGTCGGCGCCCGGGTGGACCGTGCTCTCGACGAACAGCTTCGCGAACGCCGGGTGCCGCGCGTCGTCGGCGCCGTTCCCCAGCACCACTTCGGCGTAGCTCGCCACCGCCACGCGGCGCGGTCGGTCGCCGGTGTTCGTCAGGGTCACCTGCCGGAGGAGCAACGGGTCGCGGTCGGCCACGACGACCTGATCGCGCACCAAGAGGTCACCGCGTCGGCGTTGGTAGCGCACGCCGTGCGCGGCGAAGGTCACCTCGCAGGTCGATGGGTCGCCCCCGGTCGGGTCGAGGCTGGTGGTCCAGACCTCCCCGTCGTCGAGGTCGCGCAGGTAGACGAGCATCCCGCGCGCCCCGCCGGTCTCGCGCGATTGGTCGCGCGTGAGCGTGATCCCGCCCCAGTGGCTGCCGCCGCCGCCCGCGGCGCGCACCAGGGTCGACATCGCCCCGTTCGAGAGCGGCATGGCCTGGTCGATGCGGCCGCGCGGGTCGGCCGTCCACTGCGGCACGTGGGTGGGCGGCTGGACGCCAGGTTCGGCCGCGGCGGCTTCGGCGCGGCGCCACCGCGACGGCGGTGGGACGTGCGTGGGGATGCGTTCGTGCAGCAGGAGCTCGACACTGGCGATCGAGGGCTCGGCGTGCAACCGTCGCACCATGCGGTCGTCGAGCAGCTGGTTCGTCGCCGCCATGAGGATCATGCCCTGGTGATGGGCCATGTACGTGCGCACCAGGTGCGGCTGCTGGAGCGGGGCCTCGGGCAGGGGAACGGTCCGTCCGCCGCGGCGCCAGCGCCGTCGCCCGGCGATCAGCGCGCCGGCGGGGGCGACCTCGCCGTAATCGAGGGCGTCGATGAGGCCGTAGCGACCCATGGCGCCCAGCGCCGTGAGGCGCTCGACGTTCGCCATCGCTTGCCGCGGTCGCAGCGGCAGCGCCAGCAGCGTGGCGTACGGCGCGATGACCAGGTCCTGGCCGAGGTCGCGTTTGAGCCCCACCCCCGGTACACCGAACGCGCGGTACTGGTAGTCGCCCTGGACGCCGAGCTCGGCGAAGGCCGATTCGGACACGCCCCAGGGAACGCCGTGCGTCTGGCCGAACGCGATCTGCTGCGCCAGCGCCGTGTGGCAACTCTCGTAGAGCAACGTGCGCTCGGGGTGGCGTAAGAACAGCCGTGGCATCAGGTACTCGAACATCGTGCCGCTCCACGACAGCAGCGCCCGGGCGCCGCGGACGCGTGCGAGCGGTCGTCCCAACTGGAGCCAGTGTTCGGTGGGGACGTCGCCCTTGGCGATGGCCACCAGGCTGGCCGTCCGCGCTTCGGACGCCAAGAGATCGTAGTGGTTGGGGTCGAGCGTGCCGGCGGTCAGATGCAGCCCCAGATGGAAGAGACGGCGCTCGCGATCGTAGAGGAAGCCGAAGTCCATCTCCTCGGCGGCGCGGCGACAGCGGGCGGCGGCATGCGACAGGTCGGCGTCGAGCTCCGCGGCTCGCTCCATGGCGCGCTCCAGCGCGGCGAGCACGTCGTCGCCCCAGGCGCGCGCGGCATCGATCGTGGCCGACGGCGGCCGCGCGTCGAGCTGGCGGCCGAGATCCTGGACCAGGCTGCGGGCGCGCGAGGCCAGCTCGTGGATCTCGCGCAGGTCGAGCGGTTCGGCCAACGCCTCGGTCAGCTGGCGCCACGTCGTGTCGATCGCGGCGGCGTCCGCGCGGCGCAGACCTTCGGGCGGATCGACGACCAGGTCGAGCCAGGGCACGGTGGCGTCGATCTCGCTCCGGGCGGCGCGCGCCTCGACCTGGGCCTGGTCGAGCCACGCGCGCAGTTCGCCCACCAGCCCGTGGGGCACGCTGGCGGAGGCCTTCTCCAGGAGAGCGGTCACCCGCTGAGCCACCTCACGGAGCACCTCACCTGCTCGGTCGATGGCGTCGCGACGTTCGAGCACCGGGCGGTTGGCCGCCAGCCGGAGCGACACCTCGAGGTCGGCGAGCGCCGCACGTTGCGCGTCGAGCTGGCGGCGGCCCTCGCGTTCGACCAGCCGTGTCCGCAATCGACCGAGGACGGTCTCGAGCACGGCCACCGTGTCGCCCACACCGCGAACGCGTGGGGGGTAGGGCACACCGTCGTGGCGCGCGTCCTCGAGGCCGCGGGCGACCACCAGGAGCGCGGCCGCCAGGTTGCCGCTGTCGACGACGGAGACGTAGCGCGGTTCGAGTGGCGCGAGGTCGTTCGTGCCGTACCAGTTCAACCAGTGGCCGCGATGACGCTCGAGGCGGTCCAGCGTGTCCAGGGTCTCGCGCACGCGGTTGGCGAGGGTGCGGGCCTCGATGAAGCCCAAGTCGTAGGCGCCGAGGGTACTGCCGAGCATCATGCCGATGTTGGTGGGCGACGTCCGGCGCGCCACGACGGGTCCGGGGTCCTCCTGGATGTGATCGGGCGGTAGCCAGTGATCGCGGGGTCCGACGAGTTCGTTGAAGAAGTACCAGGTGCGGCGCGCCAGGAGCCGCAGGGTTCGGCGCTGCGGTTCGGTGAGGAGCTCGCGCGGGCGCGCGCTCGGTCGGCTCGTCCAAGCCACCAGCCAAGGCGCCAGCGCCCAGGCGACGAGCAGTGGCAGCGCCACGGGCAGCTTCCCGGGCGTCAGCCAGGCCAGCAGGGCCGCCAGCACCCAGGTCGACGCCCACGCGCCCGCCATGTTCCGGAGCGCGACCGGCGCGGTCAACGTCCCCCCCGTCGCTCGCGCCGCGTGCGCCGCCGTGGTCCATTGCAGCAGACCACGACCGCTGACGAACAGGCGGTACAGGGCCAGCGCCGTCGCGTCGAGCGTCACGAGCGCCGTGTGGGGCAACAGCACGAGCGAGATCGCCAGACGTCGTGCCTCGATGCGGGCGGCGTGGGCGGCTCCGGTCATCGCCGGGCCGGGCGTGCCGCCGACCAAACCTCGTCCCAACGAGGCGAGCGCCGCGAGCACGATCGGCGCCGCCACCAGCCCCAGGATGACCAGCGTCGCCCAGACCGCGGGTGCGGCCGGCAGCAACAGCCAGGAAGCGGCCAGCAAGGCGAACAGGGCGGCTGGGTGGAGGCTGCGCCGCAGGTTGTCGGCGATGGCCCAGCGTCCGATCGGACGGAGTCCGCTCGGTACGCGCCCCTCACGGCCCTGAGGGTGCCGGGCGAAGAGCCAGGGGAGCAGTTGCCAGTCGCCGCGCACCCAGCGGTGGAGCCGCCTGGCCTGCAGGAGGGCGTTCTCGGGGTTCTCTTCGTAGAGCGCGACGTCGCTGATCATGCCCACGCGCCCTTGGGCGCCTTCGAACAGGTCATGGGACAGCAGGCGGTTCTCGGGCACGCGGCCGCGCAGACGCCGCTCGAACGCGTCGACGTCGTAGAGCCCCTTGCCCATGAAGATGGCGTGGCCGAACACGTCGTGGTGCAGGTTCGACACCACGTGCGCGTACAGGTCCACGCCGCTCTCGCCCGCCATCCAGCGCGCGAAGGTCGTCTCCGGCGCCCCCGCCGGGTCGGTCTCGAGGCGTGGTTGCAGCACGGTGTAGCCGGCGAGCAGCTCGTCGGTGTCGGGGTCGATCACCGGGCGCACCAGCGGATGCCGGAAGGCGGCCACGAGCTCGCGCACGGCGTCCGGCGGCAGGCGCGTGTCGCCGTCGAGCGTCAGGACGTAGCGGATGGCGTGCAGGTCGTCGGGTGCGTCGACCTGGAGGTAGAAGGAGGTGGCGCCGCGCCCGGTGACGAGGGCGTTGAACTCCTCGAGCTTGCCGCGTTTGCGCTCCCAACCCATCCACGTCCGTTCCACCGGGTTCCACCGGCGCTCGCGGTGGAAGAGGTGGAACGGCCGGAGCGCGTCCGGGCGCCCGTGGCGGGCGTTGAGCCGCCGGATCCCGTCCGCAACCACGTCTTCGAGCTCGGCGTCGCCGGGCCGCTGCTGCACCGGCGCATCGGCGAGGTCGGTCAACAGCGCGAACGTCACGTTCGGGTCGCGGTTCCCGAGGAAGTTGGCCTCGAGGCGATCGAGCAGGGGTTCGATCTCGGGTACCGAGCTGAGGATCACCGGGACGACCACCATCGTGCGGGCGTCGCTGGGCACGCCCACGTCGGCGTCCATCCGCGGGACCCGCCGCGCGGGTACGACGAGCGACGCCAGCCAATCGACGATCGTGCTCGCCAGGGACCAGGCCGGCACCGCGCCTACCACGGCCAGGGCGACGAGCAGGCCGGTCACCGCGCCCAGGCTGGCGAGCCAGAGCACCGCGATCGCCAGGAAGAGCCCGGCCATACCGAGGGTGGCGACCACGTAGATCGACCCGGCCCGCCGTTCCAGCCACCGGCCAAGGCGCAGTCGTGCCGACGCGCGGAAGCCGATCCTCTCCTCCAGCCGCCCACGCCCCTCCGCGATGAGGTAGGTCCCGACGTGATGATCGCGGCCACCCGGCTGGCCAGCGGCGGCGAGGTCGACCGCGGCACGCCCCACGGCGAGCTCGTCGTGCGCGCGCGCGTCGCGCGCCAGGCGCTCCACCGCCTGCCGGTAACGGTCGCGCGTCGCGAAGTCCATGCGGGGGTACGCACCGGACGGATCTTCCCGCAGGGTCCGTTCGAGCAGGCTCGCCCGTTCGAAGAACGTCTCCCAATCCTCGGCCGCCAGCTGCCGTAGCGCTCGCACGCCCTGAGCGACCGTCGCGTCGTCGTCCCTCCCCGCGCCTCCCGGGGCGTCCTGCCCCCGTCCTAGCGTCGCCCGGGCAGCAGGCGCCATGTTCTCGAGCACGGCCAAGCGCAGCATGGCGGGGAACGCCCACAGCTCGCCCACGGACAGCGGCGACGTCTCCTGGTAGACCTCGAGGGTCTCGAGGGCGACGTCCGGTGCGAGCGGTCCGCCCGGCTGCCCGGCGACGAACGCCGCGAGCGCTTCGACGCGGGTGGCGCCGGCCGAGGACGCCTCGGTGAGCGTCGGCAAGCGGGCCAGGAAGCCAGGCGGCAAGCTGGTGCGGACCTGTTCCAGCGCGTCTTGGATCACGTGTCCGTTGTCGAGCAGCCATTCGATGGCCAGCGGTCGCTCGCCGGGCGCGTAGCGCTCGCTTCCCAGCCGTTCGTACAGGCCGGCGAAGCCGTGCTCCAGCGCGTCGACGCGCGCGGCCAGCGACGCCCTGGTCGGCGGACCCAAGGCGCGCGCGTGCGCGCGAGCGAGACGAAGGGTCCCCGCCCGGAGGTCGCCGTCGAGGCTCATGATCCGTCTGCGACTTCGACGCTCTCGCGGCGAGGCGCGTCCTGCAGCACCAGGACGGGTCTCTCGCTCACCATCAGCAGCCGCTGTGCGACCGTGCCGTACTGGAAGGGGGCGCCGTGGGCGCCGTGCGCCGACAGGATGATCAGGTCGGCGCCCAGTTCGCCCGCGATCGATTGGATCGCGTCCGCGAGCTGCATCGCGCGCCGCACGTGGGTGCGCACCGTGAGGTCGGTGTGGGCCAGCTTGGCCGCGATCTCGTCGAGGTAGCGGACGCCTCGGTCGTGTTGGAGCCCCTCGAGCTGTTGCAGCAGGCCGGTCTCCTCGCTCGAGCGGGGCAGGCGTTCGCGCAGCGACGGCGCTTCGACCACCAGGTGGAGCACGTGCAGGGTCGCCCCGTGGCGGCGGGCCAGGGTGGCCGCCTGGCCCAACGCCCACTCGCTGGCTTGGGAACCGTCGATCGGTACGAGGACGTCATGGTAGCCGATCGCGTCACGGACCGGTGCGGCGTGGTCGTGCCGGTGAACGAGCAGGACGGAGGTCGGGCACCGCGAGAGGACCTTCTGGCATGTACCGCCGGCGTCGAAGCCGCGCGCTTGGCCTTCACCGTGCGTCGCGACGACGACCAGGTCGATCTCCACGTCTCCCGCACGCTGGACGATCTCGTCAGCGGCGTTGCCGGTGGCGACGTCGGTGTCGGCCTCGATGTCGGCGTCGCCCAGTCGGTCGGCGACCGACCGGAGGTAGGCGCTGGCTTCGGCTCGGCGCAGACGCCAGTCGACGTCGCCCTCGATCGCGGCGAAGGGACCCGGCGGGGGCTCGAGCACACGCAGGAGGACGAGCCCGTCCGCCAACGCGCCGACCAGGGCGACCGCGTGCATGAGCGAAGTCTCCGCCGCGGCCGAGCCATCGAGCGGGACCAGTACGCGGCGTGGCATGCCTCACTGTATGCAGGCGCCCGTAGGCGTGTCGGTGAGCATCGGGCGCCGATGGTGCCGGGGACGTTGCACCCTCGCGTCCGCCCGCCCCGGTGGGGATGATGACCTCGCAACGCCCGGCCCCCGAGCCGAGGCCGGGGATGCCTCGGGACGTCCGGCGCGGTGAGAGGAGCGACATGCTTCGACACCGGCTCGAGACCGCCGCAGCGGGAGCGCTGTTCGATGCGCTCACGCGACGCGGCTACACCATCGTGGGGCCCACGGTCCGGGACGGGGTGATCGTGCTCGACGAGCTCACCTCGCCCGACGACCTGCCCATCGGTTGGCGTGAGGTGCAAGCCCCCGGCCGCTACGCCTTGGCCCCACGCGACGACGACGCTCGTTTCGGGTACGCCGTCGGCCCCCACGCCTGGAAGCGCTATCTACACCCACCGGCCCTGGAGCTCTGGCGTGCCGAGCGCGACGCCGACGGCGGGCTCGAGGTGGCCTATTCGGAGGACGCGTCGCCGCGGTACGCCTTCGTGGGCGTGAGGCCGTGCGACCTGCAAGCGATCCGCATCCAAGACCGGGTGTTCACGGGTGGCGCCTACGTCGACCACGATTACCAGAGCCGGCGCGAGGCGGCGTTCATCGTCGCCGTCAACTGCACGGAGCCCGCGGGCTCGTGCTTCTGCGCCTCCATGGGCACGGGGCCCGAAGCGAAGACCGGCTACGACCTGGTCCTCACCGAACTGCTCGCCCCCGACGACCACGCCTTCGTGCTCGAAGCGGGCTCCGAGGCCGGCGAGGCCCTGCTCTCCGAGCTGCCCACGCGGCCGCTGCGCGAGGACGAGGCCCGGGTCATCGGCAACGCGCTCAACGAGGCCTCGCGTCACATGGGGCGGTCGCTCGACACGCGCGGGCTGGCGACCGCACTCGCCCACCAACTCGACCATCCCCGTTGGGACGTCGCCGCCGAGCGCTGCGTCACGTGCGGCAACTGCACGATGGTGTGCCCCACGTGCTTCTGCACGACGGTCGAGGACACCACCGACCTGAGTGGCGACGTGGCGATCCGCACCCGCAAGTGGGACTCGTGCTTCACCCTCGACTACGCCTACATCCATGGCGGCAGCCTGCGTCCGTCCGCCAAGGCGCGCTATCGGCAATGGGCGACGCACAAGCTCGCCACCTGGAGCGAGCAGTTCGGGACCCAGGGCTGCGTCGGCTGCGGTCGGTGCATCACCTGGTGCCCGAGCGGCATCGACATCACCGAGGAGGCCACCGCGGTGGCCGCCGGGCGCACCGGTGCGGCCGCGGTGACGGCCACCACGGCGAGGAGGGTCGACGATGCTGAACGCACCGCGTGAGGTCCCCCGGGCGATCCCCACCGCCGTCGACGCCATGCGTCCCGTGCCCTTCACGGTGCTGCGCACGCGCAACCTGACCAGCGACACGTTCACGCTCGAGCTCGCCCCGCCCACCGGTCACGGACCGTTCACGTTCGCCCCGGGCCAGTTCACGATGCTCTACGTGTTCGGCGTCGGCGAGGTGCCCATCTCGATCTGTGGCGACCCGGCCGAACCCGAGGTGCTGGTGCACACGACCCGAGCGGTCGGCAACGTGACGCGCGCCATGCGTGCGCTGCGTCCCGGCGACACGATCGGCGTGCGCGGTCCCTTCGGCACGGCCTGGCCGGTCGAGCAGAAGAGCGGACGCGATCTCGTCTTCATCGCCGGCGGCATCGGCCTGCCACCGCTGCGCCCGGCGATCTACGAGGCGCTCGCCCACCGCGAGCGGTACGGCCGCGTGGTGCTCCTGTACGGCGCTCGGACCCCCGAAGAACTGTTGTACCGCCGCGAGCTCGCCCAGTGGCGCTCGAAGCTCGACGTCGAGGTCCACGTGACCGTCGACCGGGCCACCGGCGACTGGCGCGGCAACGTCGGCGTCGTCACGCCGCTCGTGCGGCGCGCGCCCATCGACCCCAAGAACACCGTCGCCATGATCTGCGGCCCGGAGATCATGATCCGGTTCGCCGCCCAGGAGCTGGCGCGCCGTGGCGTGGCGCCCGCCGACACGTTCGTGTCGCTGGAGCGCAACATGAAGTGCGCCGTCGGTCTGTGCGGCCACTGTCAACTCGGTCCGTACCTGGTGTGTCGAGACGGGCCCGTGTTCCCGTACGACCGCGTCCAGGGTTTGCTCGACGTCGGGGAGGTGTGAGGTGGCCGCTCCGCACAAGCTCAAGCTGGCCGTCTGGAAGTTCGCGTCGTGCGACGGCTGTCAACTCACGCTCCTCGATTGCGAGGACGACCTCCTGGCGATCGCCGGCGCGGTCGACGTCGCCTACTTCCTCGAGGCCTCCAGCGCGATCGGCAAGGGGCCCTTCGACGTGTCGCTGGTCGAGGGCTCGGTCTGCACCGCCCACGACGCGGAACGCATCCGCCACGTCCGCGCCGTCTCGAAGCGCGTGGTCGCCATCGGCGCCTGCGCCACCGCCGGCGGCGTGCAAGCGCTCCGCAACTTCCGCAACGTCGACGATTTCGCGCGCGTGGTCTACGCCCAGCCCGAGGTGCTCGACGCCCTCGCGACGTCGACCCCCATCTCCGAGCACGTGTTCGTCGACTTCGAGCTGCGTGGGTGCCCGATCGACAAGCACCAGCTCATCGAGGTCGTGAGCGCCACCTTGCACGGTCGCAAGCCGGCGATCCCCAACTACAGCGTCTGTCTCGACTGCAAGCGTCGCGGGACCCCCTGCGTCATGGTGGCGCACGGCACGCCTTGCCTCGGTCCGGTGACCCAGGCCGGCTGCGGCGCGATCTGCCCCGCCTACGGGCGCGGCTGCTACGCCTGCTTCGGTCCGATGGAGACGCCCAACCTGCCGGCGCTGGCCGACCGCTTCTTGCAGGAGACCGGCACCGACGACGACGCCTGGGTGCGCGCGCTGCGGACCTACAACGCGTACGCCGGTCCGTTCCGGGCCGAGAGCGAGGCCCGCGAGGCCGGCCTCGAAGGGAGGCGGCCGTGACCGTCGCCGGTACGACCCGTCCTGCGAAAGGCAAGACGCGCACCATCAAGGTGGGTGCGCTGACGCGCGTGGAGGGGGAGGGCGCGCTGTACGTGCGCACCGAGAAGGGGCAGGTCACCGACGTCGAACTGCAGATCTACGAGCCGCCCCGCTTCTTCGAGGCCTTCCTGCGTGGGCGCGCCTACACCGAACCGCCCGACATCACCGCCCGCATCTGCGGCATCTGCCCGGTCGCCTACCAGATGAGCGCTTGCCACGCCATCGAGGCGGCCTGCGGTGTGACGGTCGGCGGCCAGGTGCGCGCGCTCAGGCGCCTGCTCTACTGCGGCGAGTGGATCGAGAGCCATGCGCTGCACATCTACCTGCTGCACGCTCCCGACTTCCTGGGCTACCCGAGCGGTCTGCACTTGGCCGGCGACCACCCCGAGCTCGTGCAGCGCGCGCTGGCCATGAAGAAGGTCGGCAACGACGTGATGGTGCTGCTGGGCGGGCGCGAGATCCATCCGATCAACGTGCGCCTGGGCGGCTTCTACAAGACGCCGACGCGCGCCGAGCTCGAGACCCTGCGCGCACCGCTCGAGAGCGCGCGGGCGACGGCGCTCGACACCGTGAAGCTGGTGGCCGGGTTCGACTTCCCCGACGTCGAGGTCGATTACGTGTTCGCGTCGTTGTCACATCCCGACGAGTACCCCCTCAACGAGGGCCGGTTCGTTTCGAGCCGGGGTCTGGACATCGACGTCGACGACTTCGAGCACCACGTCCACGAGGAGCATGCCGCCCGGTCGACCGCGCTGCACGCGACCCTCGACGGCGAGCCGTACCTGGTCGGTCCGCTGGCGCGGTACGCGCTGAACTTCGACCGGCTGTCGCCGCTCGCGCAGGAGGCCGCCCGCGAGGCCGGGCTGGGCGAGGTCTGCCGCAACCCGTTCAAGAGCATCATCGTGCGCGCCGTCGAGTTGGTGTACGCCTGTGACGAGGCGCTGCGGATCATCGACCAGTACGAGCCACCCGAGCGACCGTTCGTCGACGTGCCCGCCCGTGCGGGCAGTGGCTCGGCGTGCACCGAAGCCCCGCGCGGCACGCTCTACCACCGTTACACGCTCTCCGATGACGGCACGGTGCTCGAAGCCGTGATCGTGCCCCCGACCGCGCAGAACCAACGCACCATCGAGGGCGACCTGCGCGTGGTCGTCACCGAGCACATCGACCTGCCCACCGACGAGCTGCGCCACCTGGCCGAGCACGCGATCCGCAACCACGACCCGTGCATCTCGTGCTCCACGCACTTCCTGCGACTGGAGGTCGAAGAGGGTTCGTGACCGACGCGGCCGCGCGGGTCCTGGTCGTCGGCGTCGGTCACCGCGACCGCGGCGACGACGGCGCCGGACCCGCGCTGGCCGACGCCGTGGCGGCGCTGGCGCCGCCGGGTGTCGACGCGTTCGTCACCGAGGGCAACCTGGTCGGCCTGCTCGACGTCTGGGCGGGGCGCACCCGCGTGGTGGTGGTCGATGCCACGGCGTCGGGGGCGCTTCCCGGAACGGTGCGCGAGCTGGACCCGGCCGGACCATTCCGTCACACGGCGGCGACCTCGTCGCACGGTTTCGGGCTGGCCGAGACGCTCGCGCTCGCGCGTGCGCTGGGCCGTCTGCCGCCGGAGGTGCGCCTCTTCGGGATCGAGGGGGCGTGTTACGACATCGGCGCACCCCTCAGCGACCCGGTCGCTGCGGCGGTGCGCGGCTTGGCCGAGCGGCTCGCTCGCGACCTCCCGATCACGGGCTGACGCCGGTCGCTCGACCGCTCAGGTGGTGACGGCCGGCCCCTGCCGATGCGCCTGATCCGCCAGTTCCGCGCCGCGCGCCAGCGCCGCCCGGTTGGCGCTCAGCAGTCGGCGATGGCGTTCGGGCAGCACCCGCGCCAGGGTGGTCGCCACCCCGTCGGTGGTCAGGGCCGGGAAGCGGGTGAGCAGGGCGCCGATCAGCACCATGTTGGTGAGCCGCGGTTCGCCGAGCTCGGCCGCCACGTCGTCGGCGGGGATGCCGATGACGTCGAGGTCGTTGCGCCCGACCTCGCGGTCGATCAACGACGTGTTGACGATCAGGACGCCGCCGGCGCGCACGAGCGGCTCGAAGCGGTCGAGCGACGGCAGGTTCAGCACGATGGCCGCCTGTGGGTGCGCCACCACGGGCGACCCGATGGGTTCGTCGCTCACGACGACCATGCAGTTGGCGGTGCCGCCGCGCATCTCGGGCCCGTACGACGGGTACCAGGTGGTGTAGAGCCCGGCGTCGAGCGCGGCGTGGGCCAGGAGCTGGCCGGCGAACAGGACGCCCTGACCCCCGAAGCCGGCGATGGTCACGTCGGCCGTCATCGCGTGCCCCCCCGTGCGAGCGGGGGGCCCCCGCCCGCGAGCGCCTCGGGGACCTTGAAGTCGCCGAGGGGGTAGACGGGCACCATCTCGTCGCGGATCCAGGCGAGTGCCCGTTCGGGCGCGATGCCCCAGTTGGTGGGGCAGCTGGAGAGCAGTTCGACCATCGCGAAACCGAGACCCTGCTGCTGCACCTCGAGCGCTTGCCGGATGGCCTTCTTGGCGCGCTTGATCTGCACGACGTCGTGCAGGCTGCGGCGCACCACGTAGGCGGCGCCGTCGACCTGCGCGAGCATCTCGCTCATCCGCAGCGGCGCGCCGGTGGTCCGGGGGTCGCGTCCGGCGGGGGAGGACGAGGTCTTCTGACCGGGGAGCGTGGTGGGCGCCATCTGACCGCCCGTCATGCCGTAGATGGCGTTGTTGAGGAAGAAGACGGTGATGTTCTCGCCGCGCACCGCGGCGTGCAGGATCTCGGCCGCGCCGATCGACGCGAGGTCGCCGTCGCCTTGGTACGTGAACACCAACTGGTCGGGGGCGACGCGCTTGAGCCCGGTGGCCATGGCGGGCGCCCGGCCGTGGGCGGCCTGGGCGAAGTCGAGGTCGAAGTAGTCGGTACGAGAACACCGAGCAGCCCACCGAGGCGACCCCGATCGTGCGTCTCGCGCACGCCCATTTCGTCGATCACTTCCGCGATGAGCCGGTGGGCGATGCCGTGCGTGCAACCCGGGCAGTAGTGGGTGGGCACGTGGGTGAGCGAATCGGGGTAGCTGTAGACGGCCGTCATCTTGGTGTCGGGTGCCGGCACGGTCATGCGGTCACCTCCTCGGGCGGGTGCGCGGGCGCCGTCGGCGGGAGCGCCACGCCGTGGATCGCCTCCAAGATCTCCTCGGGCATCGGCAGGACGCCGCCGCTGCGGCCGAAGAACGTGACGGGCACCCGGCCCGCCACGACCCGCCGCACGTCCTCGACCATCTGGCCGGCGTTCATCTCCACCACCAGGATCGCGTCGACCTCGTCGGCGAGACGGCTCAAGCGCGCTTCGGGGAAGGGGTAGAGCGAGATGGGCCGCCACAGTCCCACCGGTACGCCGGCGCGACGCGCCGTGCCGATCGCCGTCTGGGCGATCCGCGCGGCGGTACCGAACGCGACGACCGCCAGGCGGGCGCCGTCGAGTTCGACGTCCTCGAAGCGCACCTCATCGGCTTCGATGCGGGCGTACTTCGATTGCAGCGTGTGGTTGAACGCTTCCTCCTCGGCGGGGTCGAGGTGGATCGACGAGACCAGGTTGGCCGAGCGGGCAAGGGCGCCCGTGAGCGACCAGGCGGGCCGCTCCGAGCGTGACCGGACCGGCTGCATGGGCGGCAACTCGGCGCCCTCCATCATCTGGCCCAAGGTGCCGTCGAGGAGCACGACGCTGACGATCCGGTACTTGTCGGCGAGGTCGAAGGCCGTGACGGTCAGGTCGATCAGTTCCTGGACGGTGGCGGGCGCCAGGACGATCATCTTGTAGTCGCCGTGGCCGCCCCCCTTCACCATCTGCAGGTAGTCGCTCTGGGCGGGGGCGATGTTGCCCAGGCCCGGCCCGCCGCGCATGACGTCGACGAGCACCGCGGGGA
>CAVSJH010000017.1:0-29082 GCA_963728245.1 uncultured Trueperaceae bacterium | reverse complement strand
AGCGAGTCGATGGGGAGGTCAGCCATGGCGGGTACCGACGTGTCCTCGGAGAAGCTGCGGCGGCACTTCGAGTCGACCTACCTGAGTCTGCGGATCGGGATCGCCGCCATCGGCGCGGCCCTGCCCGTCGCGCTGTGGGTGGGGGCCCTGCTACTGGACGGTTCGTCGCTCCAGAACTCGATGAGTGCCTACTACTACACGGGCATGCGCGACGTGTTCGTGGGCGCCGCTGCTCGCGCTCGGCGTGGCGCTGTTGCCTCTACGGCTTCGGCGCGGCGGGAAGACATCGTCGTGCTCCAGCGTCGATCAGGTCCTCGCCGTGCTCGTCGCGCTCTGTTCAACCCCAAGGCGGCGCCGGAAGCGCCACGGCCGAACGTCCTGCACGCGCGTCGCGGCCGGATACATCTTCTTCGGCTGCCTAGCGTTCGTTAGCATGTACAGTTCAGGATACAGCTCGCTGACGCTGATCAGCGACGCCCGGCGTCGCCGCGCTCTGCAGGGCGCGTACCGGGCTCTCGGCGTGGCGATTACGTCGCCGCTGGTCGCCCTCGTGGCGGAGCGGGTGCTGCGCCCGCCAGGTGGCGAGCCCAGCCTCATGTTCTACGTAAAGATGGCTCAGCATGTGGGCGTTCGCCGCGTTCTGGCTGGTCAAGAGCTGGGAGTTGCGCCAGACGAGCGCCGACCGTCGGCGTCGCAAGGGATTTGGGGCGTTCGCCGGCGCTCGAGGGGGCGCGCGTACGGGGGGCTGGTAGCGGCGCCGCTGACGACGGCGTCGAGGAGCTGCGGCGCGACCTCGGGTTCGACGGCGACGGCGTGAACCGAACGGCAGTGTAGAGTGCCGCCGTCGCGGCGTCGGAGGCGTCCAACGATAATGCGCACGCTCATCGTCTGCAACATCGTCTCGCTCGACGGTGCTACTCGGGTTCCGGCGGCGACGTCATGGCGATGCCGTTGATGCAGGCTTCTCCGACTACGACGCCGAACGCTTCGCTCGGCCGACACCCTGCTCCTCGGCCGAAGTCGTTAGAGGGCTTCCGCTCGTACTCGCCGGGGGCCGCCGGCGACACGAGTCAGCCTCCCGGAACGCGAGTCTCGCGCCTCGACACGGCGATACAGAAGGTCGTCGTCTCGGACAGGCTGACGCCCGCAGACGTTGACGGCTGGGGGCCGGCGCAGGTCGCGCGGCGTCGGACGCGACGCGGAGGTCGCCGCGCTCAAGGCGGGGCCCGGCCGCGACATGCTGGTGTTCAGCAGCCACGCCCTGTGGAATGACCTGCTTGCTGCCGGCCTGGTCGACGAGTTGCACCTGATGATCGGTTCCGGGTGTGGTCGGCGATGGCGTGCGGGCGTTCGAGGGGCGCTTTCCTGGCTCCCTCCGTCTCGAAGAGACGCGGCGGTTCGAAGCGTCGAGCCTCCTCCTGGTCCGCTACGCCGTCGAGCGGTGAGCACGGACGCGTAGCGCAATGGCGACACCGAATCACTCCGACGAGCCCACGGGATACGCGAGCACCACGGCGCGCCTGGTGCCGGGTTTCGCCGACATGCATCGGATGGCGGCGGTCCTCCTCGCCGAACGCACGCCCGAGGACGGCCGGGTCCTGGTCGTCGGTGCCGGTGGCGGAGCCGAACTGGCGACTTTCGCGCGACTCCATCCCGGTTGGCGGTTCGACGGCATCGACCCGTCCGCCGAGATGATCCGGGCCGCCGTCGCGACCCTCGGTGCTTCGAGCGAGCGCGTCACGTTCCACCGGGGGTACGTCGACGCCGCGCCGATGGGTCCGTTCGACGCGGCGACCTGCCTCCTGACGCTCCACTTCACGACGGTGTCGGAGCGCCAGCGCACGCTGAGAGCGATCCACGAACGGTTGCGCCCGGGAGCGCCATTCGTCGTCGCGCACCTGAGCTTCGGCCAGGACGAGGAGCGCGACCTCTGGCTGGCGCGGTACGCCGCCTTCGCCACGTCGTCGGGCGTCGATGCGGCCAAGGCGGCGGCCGGTGCGGCCGCGATCCGCGATCGGCTCGAGATCCTCTCACCGGAGCGCGATGCGGCGCTGATCGCCGAAGCCGGGTTCGTGCAGGCGTCGACGTTCTATGTCGGATTGTGCTTCCGTGGCTGGGTCGTGTACGCGTGAAGGCGGGCGGCATCGATCGCACGGTCCGCCCGACGGAGCCCGCCGAACGCCAGCGGGCCTCTGGACTCCGCCGGACGACAGCCTGAGACCGGAGGTGACCATGCCGTCGATCCGCATGGCCGCCGAGATCGCCGATCCGGCGCTGGTCACCCTCGTGAGCGAGGCGACAGCCGTGCCGCCGAGATCGCGACGCTCAGAGGCAACTCCCCTCGTGCAGGGCCGGCGGCGGCGAGTCGTCGCCCGGGCGGAGACGCCGGATGACGTAGTCCGATCGCGTCGTGAACGTCGTGCCGTTCACGTGAGGTTGGACGAAGCAATGGGTGCCGCGGATGAGCTCGCCGTCCTGCACCACCTGGGGCGGATCGTCCGCGTCCGCCTCGAACCAGGTATGCGTGCCGCGGTGATCGCGGGTGCTCGAGGAGAACTCGCATTCGACGGCGACGGTCACCCACGGGGTCTGCGTCCGGATCCAGCCGGTGGCGGTGATGGGCGCCTGCGTGGTGTCGAACGTGATGTACCTAGAGAAGATGTGGGGTTCCTCGACGTCGAACGTCACGGCAGGGGCCGACCGCGTGCAGTTGTCGGAGGCGTGGCTGTAATCCCACGTGATCGTGCCCCCCGCGATCGCGTAGTCGGGCTGCGGGTCCTGCGGGTCCTGTCCGGGCTCGAAGGTGAGGAGGATCGTGGCGGTCGCGTACCACGGCGTGGCGTAGCCGATCCAGTGGGTCGTGTGGCGCGCGGTCAGCTCCCAGGTCGAACCGAGGAGGGGCTCGGCCCCGGCGAGCGTCGCGGTGGCCTCGTGCGCGCTCTCGCCGCCGTCGTGGAGTGTCGCCGTCGCGGTCCACACCACCTCGCGGTCACTGGTGAGGTCGTAGGGGAGTTGCACGGTCCCCTGCACCACCCAGGCGTCGTCGTCGTTCTTCGTCCCGTCGCTCAGCGAGATCGGCGGTGCGGCGACGCCGTCGACGGTGGCGTGGACCGTCACGTCGCCCGCGTCCTCCGCGAGCACACCTTCGACGAGCACGCGGAACGGGGCGGCATCGGCCTGACCGTCCCCCGCGACGCCCACGGCGCCGACGCGATCGGTGGAGGTCAGGGCCTCGCCGGTGGTCGGATGGAGCACGGTGACCACCTCTCGGATGCGCAGGTCGGTCCCGTCGACGGGCCCCTCGATGCCCAGGACGGGCGCGGTTCCGTCGCCCTGCGGGCTGGGTGCGCCGGTTCTCAGGCTCCCGAGCTTCTCCCACGCCACCCGCGCCGTGTACCCGCGCTCGGCGAGGTTCGTGTAGAACGCTTGCGCTGCGGCCGTCGCGTCACTGACGTAGACGACGTCGCTCCAGCCCAAGACGACGGTGCGGCCGCCGCGGCGGAGCGCATCGACGATGTCCACGTCGACGTCCATGGCGTCCTGGGTCTGACACGCGTTCAGGAAGACGATCGTGTCGTCCAGGCCGGTCGGGTAGGCCTTGCGAAAGAAGTCGGCCGCAGCGCGCACGTACCGGTCGCCGGTCGTTTTCGCCGTGCGGATCTCCAACCCGACCGCCTCGAGGCTCTTGATCGTCTCCTCGGCGGAGGTGGCGCCGGCCGGCACGAAGGCGTCGAGCAGGCCGACGTCGATCCCGCCGAGACAGACCCCGTCGTCGCAGATGCGCTGGCCGTGGGTGCTGACGTGGACGACCTCGTACTCGGTCCACGAGCGCAGCCGCTCGAGCGGGATCGCGTCGGTCTCGGTCTCGGCGAAGTCGAACTCGACGCCGTCCTCGTAACCGCGCGCGGTCTCGAGGATGTCGCGCACCACCGGTCCGTCGTCGCCCGTGCCGAACTGGAACAGGAACGGCGAGAGGACGAGCGCTCGCTTCTCGGGCGCGTCGCCGGTGACGTGGTGCGGCTCGATCGCGACCGCACCGGGCGCCGAAGCGAACGCTTCCGCGTCGCCCTGCAGCTGGGCGGTCTCGCCGCCGGGGACGGGGCCCGTGGGCGCGTCGGGGCCGGCGATCCACGCGCCCCGTCCACCTTCCAAGCGGAACCGCAGCGACGCGTCGTCGCTCTGCACCTCGGCGACGTCGTCCTGCCCGGCGAGCCACGCAGCCACGTCGGCGACCGACGCGCCGTCCTCGAGGCGCATCAGCGCCTCGTCGGACCGGTCGAGCGTGGCCGTGATGATCTCGATCGGGACCTCCGACCAGGCGCAGGGGATCTCCGCGGTCTCGCAGGCGAGCGGGGCGGGCCCGACGCCGGGACCTGGACCTCCGGTCCCACATGCCGTCAGGGCCAGGACGAAGGCGAGGGCGATCGGCGTGAGAGAGCGCGGGGCGTGTGGGAGCAGCATCGGAGCCTCCTCTCGAGGGAGGACGCTCCTCTCGCAACACGTCGAACGCGATCCGGGCTCGCGGATCGCGAATGCAAACGGCGTTCTCGCTCTTCCCGCCACCCTAAAGGTGCTTGCCGAGGGGGTCAAGCCGACGTGCGCACGGCGCTCAGGGGCCTGCGAGGGTCGGAAGCGGGTAGGTTGGATTCGGTCGACCATCGCAGCGGAGGTGCCCATGCCGTCGGACGCCAAGGTCAAAGGACCCGCCTCGTACTTCCCGTCGATCGAGAAGACCTACGGGAAGCCCATCGCACACTGGCTCGAGGTCCTCGACGCCCTCCAGGACGAGAAGCACATGCAGCAGGTGACGATCCTCAAGACGGAGCACGGTCTCGGCCACGGCCACGCCAACGCGCTGGTGGCCTACCACCGAGCGCGCCGCGAGGGTTGAGGCGGGAGCCCCCGATGGCCGAGAACAAGACCAAGCCCACCGGCGCGAGCGTCGAGGACTACATCGCCTCGAGGGCCAACGTCCAGCAGCAGGCCGACTGCCAGGAACTGTTGGCGCTCCTCCACAAGGTCACCGACGAGTCTCCGGTCATGTGGGGGCCGAGCATCGTCGGCTACGGCACCTACCGCTACACCTACGAGAGCGGACGCACCGGCGAGATGCCGGTCGTGGGCTTCGCCATCCGCGGTCGCGAGCTCGTGCTGTACGTGAACGCCGCGAGCGAACGCCAGCAGGCGCTCCTCGCCCGGTTGGGCCCGCACAAGATGGGCAAGTCCTGCCTCTACGTCAAGCGGCTGGCCGATCTGGACAGGGACGTGCTCGAGCAGATCGTCGTCCACTCCGTCGCGGAGGTGCGGCGCCGGTACGGCTGACGCGGTCCCGCCCGCGACCGTCGGCGGCACCCGCCCGATGGGCCGAGGACGCGCGGAAGGTGTTCCGTCGCAAGGTTCGCTGGCACGCTGCCGGACGGTGTTCGCGTCGAAGCGGAACGGGTCGGCCTGCCGGATCTGGTGCACGTGTTCGTGGTCGAACGCGCGCCGCATGCGATGACGCGTCGCGTTCCCGTACCCTGAACCCATGTACACGCCGAAACCGAACGAGGAGACGCGCGTCGAGGTGATGCACGAGCTCATCCGCGCCCACCCGCTGGGGACGTGGACGCTGCTCGGCCCCGACGACCTGCTCACCCAGCACGTCCCCTTCCTCCTCGACGCCGACCGCGGCCCGTTCGGCACGCTCGTCGGCCACGTCGCGCGCGCGAACCCGGTGTGGCGGTCGCCGCCGACGGAGGTCCGCAGCGTCGTCTCGTTCCAGGGGCCGCAGGCGTACGTGACGCCGTCGTGGTACCCGAGCAAGCGCGAGCACGGCAAGACGGTGCCGACGTGGAACTACGCCGTCGTGCACGCGCGTGGTGTTCCGGCCTTCACGCACGACCGGGACTGGCTGCTGGCGCACGTGTCGAACCTGACGGACACCCATGAGGCCGGCGAAGCCGCGCCGTGGGCCGTCGCGGACGCGCCCGACGACTACGTCGACGGCATGCTGCGCGCGATCGTCGGGGTGGAGATCCCGATCGAGCGCCTACTGGGCAAGTGGAAGACGAGCCAGAACCGGTCGAACGCGGACAAGGCGGGGGTCGTGCGAGGGCTTTCGGAACGGGGCGACGCCGAGTCGGCGGAGCTGGTCGCGCGGCATACGGAGCCCTGAGAAGGGCCTTCTTCACCGCCCTCGATCCGCTCGCCTACGCGTCGTCCGAACCGTCGTCCTCGCTCGCCGGTTCGGCCTCGGCGGCCTCGAACGCCGCCTCGGCCGCCGTCGCGACGGCGCGGTAGACGGGCCCTAGGCGCGAGACGAGGTCGTCGTCGAGCGCCGTGAAGGGGCCCAGCCGGCGGAGCAGCGACAGGTCGGGGCGTTCGCCGGGGAGGTCGATCCGGGGCGGCGGCTCGGCCGCGGACCAGTCGTCCGCGGGGTCGAGCGGGGTCATGCCGTCCGTGGGCGCCGGCTCGTGGTCGGCGTCGGCGGACGTGGCGGCGGTTTCGGTGTCCGTGTCCGCGCCGGAACCCGCGCTCACCTGTCGTCGCAGTCCCTCCACCACCTCCTCCTGGCCGCGGCCGCGGAGGCGGAAGAGAAGGAACGGGTCCTCGTCGAGTTGTTCGCCGAGCAAGTAACACGTGGCGGCGATGTGCTTGCACACGGTGACCTTGTCCGGGCAGTTGCACGTGAGGCGCAGGTGGTCGGGCTTCGTCGGGAAGAGCGAGGCGCGGGCAGCAGCGAACACCTCGTCGATGTCGCGCGGCATCTCGCCCGCGAGGAGGCCGGCGGCGAGGTCGGGGCGGCTCGAGAGCGCAGCGATCACGCGTTCCCAGGCCTCGTCGGAGAGCGGTGCGAGGCCGATCGTCACGCGGTAGGGCGTGCGGCGCGAGCCCTGCACGTCGGCGAGCACGATGCCGGTCTGCTCTTGGATCGACAGCACCTGGCCGGCTCGGGCGTACGAGCGTCCGCGGGCGAGGCGGAGCGGGGTGATGAGCCCCTCGAGGGCGGCCACCCAGCGCTCGGCCCACCAGCTCTCGACGAAGGCCCCGCGTTGGCTGCGGCTGGCGACGCCCTGGTCGGTGGGGATGGCGCCGGTTGGACGGCGGGTTCGGCGGGGGCGGGGGCGGCGACGCTTCATGCGAGCGCCTCCCGCCGCAGCGCCACCAGGTCGCGCAGGGCGCGACCGTCGAGGTTGACGAGCGCCCGCTCACCGCTCGCGATGACCTCGCCGGCCAGCGCGCGTTTGCCCTCGATCATCTCGGCGATGCGCTCCTCGAGCGTGCCGACCGTGACGAAGGCGTGGACCTGCACGCCCTTGCGTTGACCGATGCGGTAGGCGCGGTCGGTGGCTTGGTCCTCCACGGCGGGGTTCCACCAGCGGTCGAAGTGGAAGACGTGGGAGGCGCGGGTGAGGTTGAGGCCGGTGCCGCCCGCCTTGAGCGACAGCACGAAGATCGGCGGCCCACCGTCGGCCTGGAAGTCGCGCACGAGGTCGGCGCGCCTCGCGGCCTTCACGCCGCCGTGCAGGAACGGCACGGGGACGCCGAAGCGGCCGGCGAGGTGTGCGGCGAGCAGGTCGCCCATCTGCCGGTACTGGGTGAACACCAGCGCGGCGTCGCCGGCGGCGAGCGCCTCGTCCAGCAGCGTGCAGAGGCGCGCGAGCTTGGGGCTTCGGCGCTCCGAGGCCGCCAAGGCCGCGGCGTCGGCCCCGCCCGCGTACACGGTCGACGCCTTCTCGCCCAACGCATGGGCGGGATGGTTGCAGACCTGTTTGAGGCGCGTGATCATCTTCAGCACCAAACCCTTGCGCGCGATGCCCTCGGCACCGTCGACGGCGCGCATCGACTCGTCGACCACGCTCTGGTAGAGGGTCGCCTGCTCCTCGGAGAGGTTCACCCAGGCGGGCTGGACGACCTTCTCGGGCAGGTCGGTGATCACGTCGCGGTCACTCTTCAGCCGCCGCAGTACCAGCGGCCGCACCAGGCGGCGCAGCGTGGCGGTCGCGTGCGGGTCGCCCTCCCGCTCGATCGGCAGGGCAAGCCGCGTTCGGAAGGCGCTGCGCGTACCGAGGTAGCCGGGGTTGAGGAACTCGACGATCGACCAGAGTTCGTCGAGGCGGTTCTCGATCGGCGTGCCGGTCAGCGCGAGGCGCACGCGCGCGTTCAGTTGCCGAGCGGCGCGGGCCTGCGCGGTGTCGGGGTTCTTGATCTGCTGCGCCTCGTCGAGCACCAGCGCGTGCCAGTCGATCGCCTGGAGCGCGGCGACGTCGCTGCGCAGCAGCGGGTAGCTGGTCACCACCAGGTCGGCGCTCGCGACCGCGGCGCGCAGGTCCTTGCCTCGCGCTCGATCGGCGCCATGGTGCACCAGCGTGCGCAGGTCGGGCGCGAAGCGCGTTGCCTCGTCGTGCCAGTTGCGCACGACGGACGTGGGGCAGACGACCAGGGAGGGACCCTCCGCGCGACCGGCCGCTCGCTCCCGAAGGAGGAACGCGAGCGTCTGGACGGTCTTGCCGAGGCCCATGTCGTCGGCGAGGCAGACCCCGAGCCCGAGCCGGGCCGCGAGCGTCAGCCAGGCCGCACCGCGCTGCTGGTAGGGGCGAAGGGTCGCGCGCAGTCCCTGAGGGTCGGTCCACGGCTCGCCGTCCGTGTCGCCCTCGAGCGCCTTCAGCCAACGCGCGGCCTCGCCGTCGAACTGCACGTCGACCACCGGCAGACCGGCCACCTCGGCACGGTCGCCGAAGGCACCCGACAGCGCCTCGGCGACGCTCAGGTCGCGCTGATGACGGCGGCGCTCGTAGAAGCGGCCGGCGGCCTCCACCGCCTCGGGGTCGAGCCGCACCCACGCGCCGTGCCAACGGATGAGCGAGGCGTTGCGCTGGGTCAACTCGGCGAACTCTGCCGCGGAGAGGGTGGCGCTGCCGAGCGCCACTTCCCAGCGGTAACGCAGCAGTTGGTCGAGACCGACGCGGCCGTCGCTACGACCACCCCCGGGTGCGGGGGCGACCTTCAGCCGCGCGCCGAGGCGGGACCCGGGCTCCGACCACCAGGGCGGGGCGTGCACGCCGAAGCCGCCTTCCTCGAGCAGGGGCGCGACGTCGTGCAGGAAGCCGAAGGCCCCCTCCGCGGTGAGTTCCACCGGGGCGGGCGCGGCGCCGGCGAGCGCCTCGCTCAACGGCGGGAAGACGCGCCTGGCGTGGCCGAGGCCCGTGAGCAGCAGCGCCTGGGCGTCGGGGAAGCGGGCGGCGAGCGGCCCCAGGGTGCCGAGGTAGGCGTCGGCGGCGTCGACCAGCAGGCTGGGGTCGGCGCGCGACTGCAACTGCGTGCGGAGCAGCCAGGGTCCGTCGTCGTCGACCGGGTCCTCGAGGCGCAGGACGAGGCGGGTCCGTTCGTCGCCGGCGGCCGCCAAGGCGCGCCCCCAGCGCTGATGCGTCTGCTGCAACCGCTGCAGTTGGGCGGCGCTGCCGCGGACGGTGGGGTCGTCGCCGAAGAGGGCCGCCAGCCAGCGCTCGGCGGGGGTGGCGTCCTTGGGCGCCGGGTCGCCGGCGCCCGCCCAGATGCGCACGAGCGCGTCGCCGCAGGCGTGCAGGAAGTCCTCGAGCAGGGCGCGCGTGGTCGGCGCCGCCCGCGGGTCGTCGGCCGCGGCGCGGCTCGCGGGTGACAGCGCCCTCGCCAAGGCGTCCACCGTCGGCGCCAGGTCGCCGTCGAGGAGGTGGAGGTGCCAGCGGGCGCGCCACGTGGCGGCTGCACCCGCCGGCCCGGCGACCAGGCCGGGCACGAAGCGCTGCCGGGCGAGCCCGGCGAGCACGAGGCGCGCCGCGGCGCGGAACGCGCGCAGGTCGTCGCCGGCCGGGGCTGGGGCTCCATCGGGACGTGCGGCCAGCAGCCAGTCGACGGCCGCGGCCGGCTGCAGCGCGCGGGCGGGGACGTGCCAGTGGCGCAACCACGGTTTCGGGGCACGGCCCCCGCGGCGCCCCTCGGTCGGCGTGGACGGCAGCGGGCCCGTACGCGTCGACGGGAGCCACAGCCGCACGTCGACGGCCTCGGCGCGGGCGAGGGTCGGGTCACGGTCGGCCGGGTCGATGGCCGTGGGGTGGTGGCCTCGGGGCAGCTCCTCGTCCGCGTCGGACGCCTCGGCCGCCTCGGCCCACAAGATCAGGCGTCCACTGGCGGCGTCGTTCGGATCGGGGCGCCAGAGGGCGTGGAGGGCGGGCACGCTCTGCATCGTAGCCGGAGGGACGGGGTCCGCGCCGTCGGCTCCGCGTCCAGGCAGGGTGGTTCGTCGGGTGGGATGCGAGGGCGGACGCTTCGCGATCAGGTGGCGAGACGTAGCTGGAAGCTGCCGCAAGACGCCTTCAGCGGGTACGACCGTCGCGACGGCCTCGACGGCCTCGGCAGATGCCGGATGTGAGACGCCCACCTCTCGACATATACGTATAGTGCACGTGTAGGAGGTGGTCATGCGACGCAAGTTGACGATCACCGTGGATGAAAAGGTCTACGCGGGGCTGCATCGGGTCATCGGGCGCCGCCGAATCAGTGGCTTCATCGAGTCGCTCGTCCTGCCGCACGTGGTGCCGGAAGACTTGGCACAGGCCTACCAGCAGATGTCCGAGGACGAGACTCGTGAGGCCGAGGCGCTCGCGTGGGCGGAGAATACGGTCGTGGACGTCGCCGATGAACCGAGGTGAGGTGTGGTGGGTCGGGTTCGATCCCTCGCTCGGAGGCGAGACTCGGAAGCGGCGCCCGGCGGTGATCGTCAGCAACGATGCTGCCAACCTACACCTCAACCGCGTTCAGGTCGTTCCGCTCACCAGCAACGTCGCTCGGCTTTACCCGAGCGAGGCGTACGTCGTGCTCGACGGTGAGCAGCGCAAGGCCATGGCGGACCAGCTCACGACGGTCGCCAAGACGCGGCTGCAAGGTCGGATCGGTTCGCTGTCGGCGGCCGACATCGCCGGCGTCGAGCGGGCCATCCGGACGCAACTCGCCCTTCGCTGAGGGGCCGTGCTCGTGTGGAGGGGCGCGCCCCATTCCCTTTGACCACCGCGTCGGCACTTGACGCCCGCCGCGACCGCGGTCTATCTTCAACCGCATGGTTGAACATCGGCTCGACGAGGTCTTCCACGCGCTGGGGCACCCCACGCGCCGGGCGATGCTCGCCGACCTGGCGGAGCGCGAACGCACCGTGGGGCAACTCGCCGAACCGTTCGCCATCTCGTTCGCCGCGGCGTCGAAGCACGTGAAGACGCTCGAACGCGCCGGCCTCGTGGAACGCAGCGTCGTCGGGCGTACGCACGTGTGCCAACTCGTGCCGGAGCCCATCGAAGAGGCGTTCGAGTGGCTGCGGCGCTACGAGCGGTTCTGGCAGGGGCGGCTCGACGACCTCGAGGCGGCCTTGCGGCGCGAAGACGAAACGTCTTGAAGGGAGCACGGATGTCCAGCACCACATCGAGCAAGGTCACGCCGTTCCTCATGTTCACGGGGCGCGCCCAGGAGGCGCTCGACCTGTACATGGAGCTCTTCGACGACGCCGAAGTCCTCGCCGTGCGGCGCCATGGCAGCGGCGGAGCGGGCGCGGAGGGCACCGTGGAGCACGCGACGTTCCGGATCGGCGACCAGGTGCTCATGGCGATCGACAGCCCACCCGTGCACGCGTTCGACTTCACGCCGTCGCTGTCGCTCTTCGTCTCGTGCGAGAGCGAGGCGGAGATCGACCGTCTGTTCGCCGGTCTGAGCGAGGGCGGCACCGTGATGATGCCCCTGTCGACGGAGTACGGCTTCGCGGCGAAGTACGCGTGGCTGAGCGACCGCTTCGGCGTGTCCTGGCAGCTGTCGTTGCGGTTGGGCTTCGGCGAGCCCGGCTGACGTGGCCGCTCTTGGAACGTTGGTGGAGCCGGGCGTCGTGCGCTTCGAGCGCACGCTCCCGGGCCCCCTCGACCGGGTGTGGGCGTACCTGACGGAACCGGAGAAGCGCGCGCGCTGGCTCGCGGGTGGCGAGATGGAGCTGCGCGTGGGCGGTCGGGTCGAGCTGTGGTTCAAGCACGCCGACCTCTCGCCCATCGCAGCGCCCACGCCCGAACGCTTCGCGGCGTCCGCGGACGGGTCGGCCGTGCACGGCACCGTGACGATCTGCGAGCCGCCACACCGGCTCGCCTTCACCTGGGGCGAGGGCAACGAGCGTTCTTCCGAGGTGACCTTCGAACTCGAAGCGCGTGGCAACGAGGTTGAACTCACGGTCACCCACCGCCGTCTCGGCGACGAACGAGCGGTCTGGGCCAACGTGGCCGGCGGCTGGCACACCCACCTCGCGATCCTCGAGGATCGGCTGCACGATCGCGTCCCGCAGCCGTTCTTCGCGTCGTTCGAGCGCATCGAGGCCGAGTACGTGGAGCGGTTCGGGCCGTGAGGCGCGTGGTCGCGATCGAGTTCGTCACCCTCGACGGTGTCATCCAGGGACCGGGGGGACGCGACGAGGACACGAGCGGCGGCTTCGCGCACGGCGGTTGGGTCGCGCCCTACGCGGACCCAACGCTGTCGAAGGTCATCCGAAAGCGCATGAACCTGCCGTTCGACCTGTTGTTGGGGCGCACGACCTTCGAGATCTGGTCGAACCACTGGCCGCACCATGACGACGTCTGGCCGGGCGCGAACACGGCGACCAAGTACGTCGCGTCGAACACCCTGTCGTCGCATGCGTGGGGACCGTCGACCTTCCTGAGCGGCGACGTCGCGGCCCAGGTCGCGGAGCTCAAGCGGCAGTCCGGGCCGGACCTGCACGTGTACGGCAGCGCGAACCTGCTGCAGACGCTCTTCGCCCACGACCTGGTCGACGCGCTCTGGCTGATGATCCATCCGATCACGCTTGGGGCTCGGGCAAACGCCTGTTCGCCGGCGGTTCGATCCCGGCGGCGTTCGAGGTGACGGAGAGCGCCGTCACGTCGAAGGGCGTCGTCCTCGTGGAGTACGAGCGGGCGGGGGCGGTGGTGACCGGAGGTTGATGGAAGCGTGCGTGGGGACGGAGCGGCGCGCGACCCCGCGTTCGTGGAGATGTTGGAGATGGGGAAGCTGGATCTGGCGGAGCTGCGGCAAGCGAACGGTGGCGGTTGAGCGGGTCGGTTGTGAGGACCCCGATCGGATGAAGCTCGAGGTGGTGGCACGGAGTGAACCGTGAGGGCGCTCGGGTCGGCAGCGGCGCGTTGGCCGCGTCGCTGGGCCACGATCGCCGGTACGACGCTCGTCGTCTGGTTCTTCTCCGAGATGTACTTCGTCAACGTCGGCGACCTCTTCTACGGCTGGTCGCAGCGCACGAGCCTGGCTCAGGTGCTGCGCGACACGGCGGGGTCGGTGGGCGTCTGGCTGTTGTTCTACGCCTTCTTCGTCCTGTGGCTGCTCCACGCGATCGCCTACTTCCGGGTGCGGAGCGTCTGGGCGCTCCTCTTCGCCGGCGCCATCTGCGGCTGGGCGATCGAGGGCAGCGCGATCCCGATCATGTACGCCGAGATGCCGGTCGCGCTGCTGTGGCCCGCGGCCTCCTGGCACGTGCTCGTCAACGTCGTCGTCGGCTGGTGGTGGCTGCGTAGGGTGATCGAGGCGCAGTCGTTCGCTGTCGTCGCGGTGGTGTTCGCGCTGCTCGGCATCGTGTGGAGCCTCTGGGCGACCTGGTTCTGGCCCCCGGACGGGTTCGGGCGCGCCAACCAGTTATACTAAGGGTATGAAGACCGCGATCTCCATCCCTGACGACGTGTTCGAAGATGCCGAGCGGCTGGCGCGGCGGCTCGGCCACTCACGCAGCCAGCTCTACAGCAGAGCGCTGCGCGAGTTCGTGGCCCGGTACGAGCCGGACCACGTCACGGCGGCCCTGGACGCGATCCTCGCGCACGAGGCCGAAGATGACGGGTTCACGAAGCGCGCCGGGCGGAGGGTGCTCGAACGTACCCCGTGGTGATCACGCAGGGCGACGTGTGGTGGGCGGACCTCGGGGAACCGACGGGTTCGGAGCCGGGATTTCGGCGGCCCGTCGTCGTGGTCCAGTGCGACGCGTTCAACCGCAGCCGGATCGCCACGGTCGTCTGCGTACCCCTCACGAGCAACCTTCGCTGGGCCGACGCCCCTGGGAACGTCCTGCTCGAGGCCGTCACGACGGGCCTACCCAAGGACTCGGTCGCCAACGTGTCGCAGGTCGTCGCGCTCGACCGCGACGTGCTCACCGACCGTGTCGGGAGGCTGGCGGAACGGGCTCTGGGATCGATCCTCAGCGGCATCGAGGTCGTGCTGGGTCGCTAGTCGAACCTCACCGCGTGAAGCAACCGCTCAAGGCAAGCAGTGCAACCAGGGCTACCGGTAGACGGTGTGTCTTCGAGATCGACTCCCTCCGAACGAATCGACGTGTCGCCTGCGACGACCGAGCGGCGCGTGGGAAGCGCGTCGAGAAGCGCGTGTGCAGTCTTCTGCCTGGGTCAGGGACCGGCGGGATCCGCGCGCTCGACCCGAACCCGGTAGGACGTGCTCGCGGTGACGTCGTGCAGGGTGCCGATGAAGGAGGTGGCGTGGCGGTCGGTCGTGGAGAAGTACAGCCTGAACAGCTCGGCCCCGCTCTCGGGATCGATCGCCGAGGCCGTGGCGTACGTCTCTGGCGGCGCGAGGGCGGCCGGCGCCAGCGTCGGATCGGTCGGCAGGAAGCGGTGCAATCGGGACGAGTCGACGCGTCCCGTGAGCGGCCATGTCGCGCCGGTCGCGCCGGCGCCCGACGCCGTGAACGTGCCGCCGAACTCGTACCCATCGGCGCCGCCCGCGTCGATGGGCGTCACCGTGAGGTCGAGCGCGGCCCCGGAGAGGTCGAGGGCAGGCAGCTCCACCGCGGGTCTCGCCGCCACGGCACCGGGCAGGCCCACCGTATGCACCATGCCGCTGCCGGTGATGACGGCAAGCAGGTTCGTCGCGCGGTGCACGACCAAGTGGCGGAACCAGCGGTCGAACGTGTCGAGCGGCATCGCGTTCTCGAGGCGTGCCAACTCGGTTCGCTCCCGACTCGCCGCGTCGAGGGCGTGGACGACGCCGTCCTCACCGAGCCAGACGATCTCGGCGCCGTCGAGCGCGAACGCGACGCGGCCCAGTTGTTTCACGCCGATGGAGCTCCATGCGAGGCTCTCGGCGGCGAGGTCGGCGATCCGCAGGTTCCCGAAGCAGTCGACGAACAGGAACCAACGACCGTCGGCGCTCGCCTCGGTCAGGCCGTTGCTGCGGCAGATGCCCAGGCGCAGGGTGCGCGTGCCGTCGGGGGCGGCGGTGTCGACGAGGGTGGCGCGCGACCCGCGCACGTCCCACAGGGCGAGCACGCGACCGTTCGAGGAGGCGCGCATCCCGTCCGGTACGGCGCCGACGGGCCGCGTGCCGCCTGCCGCGCCGCTCACGGCGTCCCACCAGGTGAGGTGGTGGCTGCCCGCGCCGTCGCGGGTGAGGGCGAAGGCGCGCCCGGAGCCGCGCGCCACCGAGACCGGCGTATGGCCCGCCGGCAGTGCGACCGCCGCGTGGGAAGCCGGTCCGCCGTCGATCGGCGTCACTTGGACGCGCGGGACGGCCCGCGCGAGCTCGATCGCCACGAAGGCCTCGAGGGCGGGGTCGTACGAGCCGGGGCTGACGGGCCCCGCCCAGTCGACGTCGATCTCGCGCCAACCGAGCGGCTCGTCGAGCTGGAAGGTTCGCGGTCCCTCGGGGAACCATGCGATCAGCCGGCCGGCGGCGGGGGCGTAGATGAGGTCGCTCGCTGGCGACTCCAGGCCGATGACCTCGACCTGCCAGGCGCCCTTCAGGACGCGGGGATCGTCCGGATACGGGACTTCGGCGGGCGGGGCCTGCATGGGGCACCCCGTCAGCAGCAGGGCGACGGCTGTGATCGCGAGGATCGACGCCGGATTGCGGAGCGGGGTGCCTGGCGCGGCGAACGGATCGCGCGGCGCAACCTTGTGTCTCGAACGACGGGTGCTGCGGCCTCGCGCCGCCGCGAACGGGCGAACGGAAGACGCGGACACGCTTCATGATGTGCATCGTTCGACGGCGTCGCAAGGGCCCCCTGCCTTACGGCAACCGCTTCGTCGGCACTTCCCTCGCCTTGCGCTGGGATCGCATGCCGCGGGTCGACGCCACGGCCGCCATAGGACGGGGGGATGCGGCCGCTCGACGTGACGGCCGACGTCCTGGAGCGGTTCGGGCCGTGAGGCGCGTGGTCGCGATCGACTTCGTCACCCTCGACGGTGTCATCCAGGGACCGGAGGGACGCGACGAGGACACGAGCGGCGGCTTCGCGTACGGCGGATGGCCATGGTCCGCTCGCCGGGGAGCTTCGCGCACCCGCCGCCGATGTGCTGCGGGTAGGTTGGTACGCACGAACCCGCGAAGTGGGGTTCCTGCCCACGCCGGCTTCCGGTCGCCGACACCCGCCGGGCGTCCACCATGGAGGAACCGATGTCCCAGCCCCCGCCCTCGCTCACCGCGGCCGTCTACGCCAAGGACGCCGGCCGCCTGGCCGCCTTCTACGCGGAGACCCTGGGGCTCGACCGAATCGAGGACGGCGCGACCTTCGTGCTCCTCGCATCGTCGGGGGTCGAGCTCGCCATCGTCCAGGCGCCGCCGGCCGTCGCCGAGACCATCGTCGTGGCCGAGCCGCCCGTGGTCCGCGAGGACACGCCGGTGAAGCTGTCGTTCCTGGTGGACGACGTCGAGGCGGTCCGCCCGGTCGTCGCGCGCTTGGGCGGCGGGCTTGCGGCGCCGGAGGCAGCGTGGTCGTGGCGCGGGCAGCTGCACCTGGACGGATGGGACCCCGAAGGGAACGTCTTCCAGTTGCGGCAAAGGGCTGCTTGACCGCGTGCGCGTAGGGTCGTTGGGGGTATCGTAGATCGTACCGAAGGAGGTGCGTCCAATGGCCAACTTGCCGGTCATCATCCCGATCTCCGATCTCCGTCAGGACGCCGCCGGCGTCATCAAGCGCGCCGTCGCGTCGGACGAGCCCGTCGTCATCACCCAGCGCGGTAGAGCCACGGCCGTGCTCCTGAGCGCGGAAGCCTACGAGCGCACGCAGCACGAGAACGAGCTCCTGCGCGTTCTCGCGCGTGGCGACGCGGAGATCGCCGCCGGGCTCGGCCGTGATGCCGAGGACGTGATGGCGGAGGCACGCGCGTTGCTGGCCGAGAAGTAGCCCGGTGCGGGTACGGTTCACACCGCAGGCAGCGCGGCCGTACTTGGACGGGCTCCGGTACCTCCGTACGAAGCATCCTGCCGGAGCCGAAACCGTCCAACGACGGGCGGAGGCGGTGATCGAACGGCTGCGCGAGCACCCCGGAGCGGGCCACGCGATCGCGGAGTTCCCCGACCTCCCGCACCGAGAACTCCCCGTGCCGCCGTACCGCCTCTTCCACCGGGTCGTGGACGACACGGTCTGGATCGTGGCCGTGTGGCACGCCCGGCAGCTCCCGGGGTCACCGGCGGGCACGCCAGAGAGTTGACGAGAGGACACGCGCATGCACCTCGACCGCCACGCCCTCGCAGACGCCATCGCCCTGCAGCACGAGCGCGAGCCCTTCTCGGGCGTCGTCTCCGTGCGCGAGCGTGGCGAGGTCGTGTTCGAGGGCGCGTTCGGCCTCGCCCACCGCGCCGAGCGCATCGCGAACACGCCGGCGACCCGTTTCGGCATCGCGTCGGGCACCAAGACGCTGACGGCGGTCGCCGTCGCCCGGCTGGTGGACGAGGGGCGCCTCGCGTTCGACGCGCGTCTGTCGGACTGCATCGACGCGCCGCTGCCGGGCTTCGACCCGGACGTGACGCTGCACCAGCTCCTCACCCACTGCGCCGGGATCCCCGACTACTTCGACGAGGCGGTGATGGACGACTACGAGGTGCTCTGGCGCGAGCGGCCGATGTACCGCTTCCGCTCCCCGAGCGACTTCTTGCCCCTGTTCGCGCACCTGCCGATGAAGGCCGCGCCCGGCACGACCTGGGCCTACAACAACGCGGGCTACGTCCTGCTGGGCCTGGCGGTCGAGCGTGCCGCCGGGATGCCCTTCATCGACTACGTGGAGCGACACGTGATGCAGGCGTCCGGGATGACGGCGAGCGGGTTCTTCCCGCTCGACCGACTGCCGGCCGGCACGGCGCGCGGCTACCTGCCGACCGAGGACGGCGGCTGGCGCACGAACGCGTACGCCGTCCCGATCGTCGGCGGCGCCGACGGCGGGGCGTTCACGACGGCCCACGACGTCGCCCTCTTCTGGGACGCCCTGCTGGCGGGTCGCCTCGTGAGCGAGCCGACCCTCGCGCGGATCCTGACGCCGCACTGGCGGACCGATCCCGAACGCGACGACCAGCACTACGGCTACGGGCTCTGGATCCGGCAGCGGGAGGGTCGGTCGGCGAGGTACGTGATGGTGGGGGAGGACCCCGGTGTGGCGTTCTCGTCGACCTACCGCCCGGACACGGGCGTGCTGTGCAGCCTGCTCGGCAACACCGTGGACGCGAGTTGGGCGATGCTCCGAGCGATCCGGCCGATCGTCGGGGCCGACGGAGGGTGAGCCGTCGCGACCGCGTGACGAACGGCTAGGTCGCGCGCGGCTTCCGCCAGAGGCCCGCGTACTTCTTGCGGTACTTGGCGTCGTCTTCGGTCTCGATCAGCCGGAGCGCCAGCGCCCGGAGCGCCTCGTCGCCCGTGGCGTCGTACGTCTTGCGGAGGCTCTGGACGATGTCGAAGCGGGTCAGCGTCCCGTTCTTCTCGTCGCCGCATTCGGCGAAGCGCCGTGCGAGGCCGTCGGCGAGGAGTTCCGCGGGCTCGCCTCCGACGACGCCGATCTTCCAGAGCGATTGGAGGCAGTGGCGGGCGGTGACGAACCGTTCGTCCTTCGTCAGCGCGAGGAGCGCGGGGACCGCGGCCGTCATCCGACCGTCCGGGTCGCTCTTGGCGAGGTTGCACAGGACCTGCGCCGCGATCGCGCGGTCGTGGTTGTCGGGGTGCGTGAGGTGCTCGAGGAGCTCGTCCCACAGGTCGTACGCCCACGGCACGCGGGTGTCCGTGGCCGCCATGAAGGCGGTGAAGGCCGCGTTCTGGGCGGCACGGTCGGTGGTCCACAGGTCCGGTCGGGCCGCGCGCAGCGCGTCGTCCATCGTTGCCTCCTCGTGGTTCGGCCGTCGCTTCCCGTGGCCGTCGGCTTCCTTGCAAGAACGGCATTCGCTTCGCGCCGACGCCGTGGTGGGCAAGCGGTCCTACGTGAGCGCCGGTTCGAGGTCCGTTCGAGTGAAGTCGTTCCCGACGAACAGAAGCGGCGCCGCCGCCATCCGAGCGACGGCGTACGTCATGCAGTCGCCGAAGTTCAATGCTGCAAGATGGCGACCGCGACCGTATCGGACGTACGCGTCGGTGGCAAGGTCGGCGTGGCGTTCGGTGAACGCCACGACCTCGATATTCGCGCGCCGCAGGAGGGCCGGGAGCAGGCTGGGCGGTACGCCCTTGGCGTGCAGCAAGGTCGCGGTCTCGGCGAGCGTCGGCGCGCCGATCGCCACGTGCGTATGAGTCGTCAGCTCGGCCGCGATGCGTTCCCAGCCGGGTTCTCGGAGCACGAGCGCGACGAGCGCGCTGCTGTCGACGATCACACGCCGTCCGTGCCGTAGCCGAGGATGCTCTCACGTTCGGACTTGCTGGTCGGCCGACCAAGGGCCTCCGTGGGTACGAACGGCCAGACGTCGCGTTGGAGGAAGGCGATGAGGTGGGCGGCTCGGTCGGCGGAGCTCGGTTCCATGGATCGCGCCAACTCGGCTTCGAGGGCCCGACGCACGGCTTCGGTCTTGGTGATGCCGTGGCGTTTGGCCACCTCGTTCGCGAGGTCCTCGACCACGTCGTTCTTGATGTTGAGTGCCACGCTTCCTCCTTACTGCATAGAATACACCATGGAGCCACGACGGTGGCGGTGCCCGAGTCGGGGCCGGCACGTGCCGAGCCACATCCGGAACCCTCTCCACCGGAAGCCGCGCCCCGTACAGTGCCCCATGAACACGATCGCCGTCGTCCGTCGCCGAGCGTCCCGTGGGCCGCGCTGGCCACCTGGCTGCTCGCCTCCGTCGCCTGGGCGCAGCAGGGCCCGCAGGTCGTCGCCGTCCGCGCCGACCCGACGACCGTGGACGAGGGCGACCCCGTCGCGTTCGAGGTCGAGGCACGTCACCCGGCCGCCGCGCCGCTGCGCTTCGGCTGGGACTTCGGCGATGGCACGACGCTCGCGCCCGAACCCTCCGCACGCCGCACGTTCGCCGCCTACGCCGACGACGGCGTGTTCGACGTCACGGTCACGGTCGAGGACGGCGCGGGCCTCGAAGCCGTCGACACGGTGCGCGTCACCGTCCGGAACGTCGCGCCGACCGTCCACGGCATCGAGAGGGACGCCGCCGCTCTCGAACGCACCGAGGCGACCTTCCGCGCTCGCGCCAGCGACCCGGGCGACGACCGGTTGACCTACCGCTGGGACTTCGGCGACGGCACGGTGCGCGGGCCGTCCGAGGGCCTCGAGGTGGCGCGTCACACCTACCAGGTGTCGGGCTCCTACACGGTGACGCTCACGGTCGACGACGGCGATGGCGGCACGGCGACGCTCACCGAGACGATCGTGGTGGGTGCCGGATTGCGCTTCTCGGCCTCGGGCGCGGTGACGGCGGACGGCGACGGCGAGTCGCCCTACCTGATGGGCATCCCCGTGGTGCGCGACGGGCAGAGGATCCGCTTCGACGACGACGAAGGTGCACCGTGCTTCGTGAGCTTCGGCAGCCGCGTCCCCACCATCGCCTCCGGGCTTCAGGAAGGCACGATGGTGGGGTTCTCGGGGCTGCCCTGAGGGAAGAACTTCCGCGACACCTTCGTCATCGTCGTCCGTTGCCTGGCCGCAGGAGATCCATCAGGTAGGGGCGACTCGCCGTCGCCGTCCGCCGTCACCGCGCCCGAGGCCGAGAAGCGCAAGCCGGCGCCCAGCCACAATCGTCTCGTAGACGTCGGCCGTGCCGTCGTCCGAGCCGGTGGAGTTCCGCTGGTGTAGGAGCCCGCCCGCTGCGTAGGTGTGACGAGCCTCGGAGGCCCTCGGACGGCCCGCGCACCGTGCCGTCACCGAAGTCCCAGCGGTAGGTCGAACCGGTCGTCGCCGGGGTCCTCGCGCGAGCGCGGAAGGCGGCCTCGGTGCGTTCGAGAGCAGCAGCGTCCTTCTCCGATGGACGGTCAGTGACGCGCACCGCCATTGTGGACAGCTTCGAGGGCCACGCCACTGCGAGAGTGACGTCGAACACGCCGTCAGTCGGCGTAGGCAGCGAACGTGCACGTGGAGTTCGGCGCGAGCGTCGTGCCATGGCCGAAGTCCCAGCCGAAGCGCAGCGGCGCCGCGCCTCGAACGCGACGGGGTCGCCTCGTCCACGGTCGTCGGGTCGGCGCGAAGACGACCTGCGGCCCTGCTGCGCCCAGGCAACAGAGGCCGTGCCAGCGCAGGGGACGCTCCGCCGGCGATCGTGTTCATGGGGCACTGTACGGGGCGCCGCTTTTCGGTGGAGCGGGTTCCGGATGTGGCTCGGCACGTGCCGGCCCCAACCCGGGCACGGCCACCGTCGTGGCTCCATGGTGTATTGTATGCAGTAAGGAGGAAGCGTGGCACTCAACATAGATGGTCGAGGACCCTCGCGACGAGGCAGGGCGGCATCACCAAGACCGAAGCCATCGTGCGGGTGCGAGCCAGTTGGCGCGATCCATCGATGCCGACTGGCCGAGCCAGCCGCCCACTACATCGCCTCAACCGATGAGCCGTTCGTACCCACGCGAGCCTGGGTGGGCCGGCCGGCGAGTCCGAACGTGAGAGCATCGTCCTCGGCTACGGCAGGACGCGTGTGATCACAGACAGCAGCGCGCTCGTCGCGCTCGTGCTCCGAGAACCCGGCTGGGAACGCATCGCGGCCCGTGACAACTGCACCACGTGGCGATCGGCGCGCCGACACTCGCCGAGACCGCGACCTTGCTGCACGCCAAGGGCGTACCGCCAGCCCCGTGCTCCAGCCTGCGGCGCGCGAATACGAGGTCGTGGCGTTCACGGAACGCCACGCCGACCTCCACCCAACACATACGTCCCAAAATCAGGCCGCGGTCGCCATCTCGCAGCATTGAACTTCGGCGACTCCAGGTGACGCGCGCCGTCGCTCGGATGGCGGCGGCGCCACTGTGTTCGTCGGGAACGAGACTCACTCGAACGGACCTGGAACCAGCACTAGCGCTGAGCTGCCCACCACGGCGTCGGCGCAAAGCAAATGCCGTTCTTGCATGGAAGCGGGAAGCGACGGCCGAACCACGAGGAGGCAACGATGGACGACGCGCTGCGCGCGGCCCGAGCCTGTCGAGCCAACCATGCGCCAGAACGCACCACCTTCATGGCGGCCACGGACACCCCCGGCGGGTGCCGTGAGCTGCACGACCTGTGGGACGAGCCTGCCTCGACACTAGCAGCACCCCACACCACGACCGCGCGATCGCAGACCTCGCCAAGGCGGACGGCCACGGTGCCACACTGCTGCGCTGACGAACGACGAACAGCCCGTGGCCCCCGCCGCTGCCTCCAATCGCTTTGGAAGATCAGCATCGTCGGAGCGGAGCCCGCGGAACTCCTCGCCGACGGCCTCGCACGGCGTTTCGCCGAATGCGGCGCCGAGAAGAACGGGACCCTGACCCGCTTCGACATCGTCCAGAGCCTCCGCAAGACGTACAAAGAGACGCCACGGGCGAAAATAGCTGCGGCGCTGCGCGCTCCGGCTGATCGAGACCGAAGACGACGCCAAGTACCGCAAGAAGTACGCGGCGTAGTGGCGGAAGCCGCGCGCGACCTAGCGTTCGTAAGCGCGCGGTCGCGGAGCGGCTCGCCCGTGCGCCCGACGATCGGCCGGATGGTTCGGAGCATAGCCAACTCGCGTCCGCGGCAGGCTCGCCGCGCGCCCAGTGTCCGGGCGGTAGGTCGAGGAGAACCCCACACCGGGGTCCTCCCCACCATGGCCGATTCGCCGGACCCGACCCTCCCCGCTGCCGGATGCCGAGTCCGTAGCCGTAGTGCTGGTCGTCGCGTTGGGGTCGGTACCACCAATGCGGGGCGAGGACGCGCGCGAGGGTCGGCTCGTGCACGAGGCGACATTCAGCAGGGCGTCCAGAAGACGTCGTGGGCCGTCGTGGTGCTCGGCACCTCCCAACGATGGGACGGCGTACGCGTCAGCCGCCGGTGTCGGCAGGTCCTCTCCGCGCGCCGTGGCATGGTCGACGGGAAGACCCCGACTCACGTCATCCCGGACGCCTGCATCACGTGTCGCTCCACGTAGTCAATGAAGGGCATCCCGGCGGCACGCTCGACCGCCAGGCCCAGCAGGAGCGTGGCCCGCGTTGTTGTAGGCCCAGGGTGGTCCCCAGGCGCTTTCATCGGCAGGTGCGCGAACAGGGGCAAGAAGTCGCTGCAAGAGCTAAAGGCGTCGTCGGCCACTCAGCAGAGCACCTCGTAGTCGTCCATCACCGCCTCGTCGAAGTAGGTGGGATCCGAGCGGCATGGTGAGGAGTTGGTGAGACGTAGCATCCGGTCGAAGCCCGGCAGCATCATGCGACAGACGCAGCAGACTCGCTCATCCACCCCCAGCGGGCGACAGGCGACCGCCGTCAGCGTCTTGGTGCCCCAACGCGATGCGAAACGGGTCGCCGGCGTGTTCGCGATGCGCTCGGCGGTGCGGCCGAACCCCCCCTGACACAACCTCGCCACGCTCGCGCACGGAGACGACGCCCGAGAGGGCTCACGCTGTACAGGCGATGGCGTCTGCGAGGGCGTGGGCGTGGGCTCGTGGCCGTGTCTCCGTCAACTCTCTCGCGTGACCCCGGGGAGCTACCAGGCATGCCACGCGGCCACGATCCGGTCCGTGTCGTCCACGACCCGGTGGAAGAGGCGGTACGGCGGGCGCGGGGACCCGGGAGGTCAGGGAACTCCGCGATCGCGTGGCCCCTCCCGGGTGCTCGCGCAGCGGTTCGATCACCACCTCCGCCCGTCGTTGGACGGTTCGGCGCCGGCAGTACTTCACTCGGGAGCCGGAGACCCGTCCAAGATGCACCGTGCCTGCGGTGTGAACCCATCGTCTCGGCCGGCGACGCGCGTGCCTCCGCCATCGCGCTCGTCCTCGGCCGAGCCCGGCGGCTCCAGCCGTCGCCACGCGCGAACGCGCAGGGACTCATTCTGGGTGCCTGCGTGCACTCGTAGGCTTCCGCGCTCAGGAGGGGCGCGGCCGTGCGCCTGCCCGCGCTGGTGATGACGGACACGCGACGGCGCGCTTAAATGACACCAGCAGCGTGCTGACGGAGATCGGAGATCGGAGTGAGGCAGTTGGACGCACCTCCTTCGGTACGATCTACCGATCCCCAACGACCCTACGCGCACGCGGTCAAGCAGCCCTTTGCCGCAACTGGAACGTTGCCTTGAGATTCAGATCCGTCAGTGACTGTCCGCGCCACGAGACCACGCTGCTCCAGCACACAAGCCCGCCGCCCAAGGCGCGCAACAACCAGCACCTCAACATCATCCACCAGGAACGACACTTCACCGGCGTGTCCTCGCGGACCACGGGCGGCTCGCCACGACAATGCTCTAACCGCAACGGCCGGCGGCGCCGGACGATGGCGAGCTCGACCCCCGACGATGCGAGGAGCACGAAGCTCGCGCCGTCCTCGATTCGGTCCGAGCCCCAGGTAAAGACGGCCAGGCCGGCGTCCTTGGCATAGAGCGCCGGGTGAGGAGCTGGACATCGGTTCCTCCATGGTGGACGCCCGCCGTGTGGCAACCGGAGAGGCGTGGGCAGGAACCCCACTTCGCCGGCGCGTTACCCAACCTACCCGCAGCACATCGGCGGCGGGTGCGCGACAGTACGCAAAGCCGCCGCTCTGCTCCTCGTCGCGTCCTCCTGGATGACACCGTCAAAGACGCGACCACGCGCCTCACAGCCGACACGCTCAGGACATCCCTCGTCGAGCGGCCGCATCCCCCCGTCCCTCGGCGGCCGTGGCGTCGACGCCCCGCGGCATGCGATCCCGCAAGGCGAGGGAAGTGCCGACGAAGCAGTTGCGTGAGGCGGAGCCTGCGACGCACATTGAATGGATCCCGCATCATGAAGCGTGTCCGCGTCTTGCACTTGGCCCCAACAGCTCAAGGCCGCACACCGTTCGAGACGCAAGGTTGCGCAACTCGCCGCGCCAGCGGCCCCACTCCAGCCTCACGATCACAGCCGTCGCCTGCTGCTGACGGGGTGCCCATGCAGGCCCCGCCCATGTATTGCGATCCCCGCCCTCCTGGAGGGGCAGGTCGGTCATTGGCCTGCAAGCACCACCCCGGCCGGCTGATGGCGGTGAGCCCGAGGACAGCAAACCTAGCTCGACGAGCCGCTCGGTTGGCGCGAGATCAACATCGACTGGGCGGGGCCCGTCAGCCCCCGCTGGTCATCCCCGCCCTCGAGGCCTTCGTGGCGATCGAGCTCGCGCGGGCCGTCCAGCCGCGTCCAAGTGACGTCGACAGCAGACGCTTCCAGCGCGGGGCGTGCGGCTTGGCGGGCATACGCCGGTCTCGGTGGCGCGCTCCGGCGCGCCTTCAGCCTCACCCGCGAAGGACACAGCACCACCTCCACCTGGTGGCGCGTCAAGCGCGCGCGCACGCGGCCCGTCGGCACCGTACCCGGCACCCTCGACAGGTCGCGTGCTCGCCCTGTGGACGTGCGCGGGTCGCGCGCCACCTGCGTCGACACCGCCGCCCCGACTGCGCCTGGCCGTCCGCACGACGCCTGACCGAGGCGAGCGCCGACGGAGATTGGTTCCTGTTCGTCCGACTGCTTCGGGAACCTGCGGGAATTCGCGACCTCCGCCACCGAGAGCCTCGGCATGGAGTCATCAGCATGACAACGACTGGGCAACTTGCGCGCTCGGAGCCGGCGCCGATCGTCTGGCTCGGTGAGGACGGCGTCGTCCACGCCCTCGACGCGGCGAGTCGGGAGCGAACCGAGTTGGCACGCCTCGAGAACGCGATGCGCTCGACACGTTTCGACACGCTGGTTCCGCCAGCTTTGGTGAGTGCACCGCGCGACGAACCTGCTTGCCGTCATCACCGGCGGCGCATGGTGGGCCTGCCCGGTGCCGTGGCGGCGAGACCGGCGGTGGAGCTGCGTCCCTCGACCTCTCCGGGGCCGCGCTCGACCTCACGGTGACGCCCATCGACGCGGGCGGCGCAGATGGGTACGAGTTCGGCGGCGCGTTCACAGCGTCGGGCGCCCCGCGCGGACGTGATTCAACTCGTCCCGATTGCACCGCTTCCTGCCGACCGAGAAGTCCCCCGACGCTGGCGCCGGCCGCCCCTGCGCCAGCCAGAGACGTACGCACGGCCTCGGCGATCGATCCCGACGAGCGGGGCCGAGCTGTTCAGGCTGTCTCTCCACGAACGACCGCCACGCCACCTCCTTCATCGGCACCCTGACAACGTCCGACACGACACGTGTACACCGGGTTCGGGTCGAGCGCGCGGATCCCGCAGTACCCAGGCAGAGACTGCACACGCTTGCCACGCGGCTCGTCGTCGCAGGCGATTCGGAGGGAGTCGATCTCGAAGACACACACCGTCTACGGGTAGCGTTGCACTGCTTCAGCACTATGTTGGCGCCGTGGCGGCTCAACTACACAACCCCAGCCTCAGATCAGCTAAAGATGCCAAGCCATTCCGCCAGCCTCCCGACACGGTCGGTGGGGGGCACGTCGCGGTCGAGCACCGATTGCGACAAAGTCAAGGTGCCTTGGGTAGCCGTGCATGAGCCTCGAGCAGGACGTTCCCAGGGGCGCTGGCCCAGCGAAGGTTGCTCGTGAGGGGTACGCAGACCGTGGGGAATCCGGCTGCGGTTGAACGCGTCCGCACTGGGGCCGCGACGACGGGCCGCCGACTCCCGAACCCGTCGGTTCCCGAGGTCCGCCCACCACGCGTCGCCCTGTGATCACCACGAGGTACGTTCAAGAGCACCCTCCCCCGCCGGCGCGCTTCGTGGACCCGTCATCTTCGGCCTCGTGCGCGAGATCCCCTCCAGGGCCACCGTGAGGTGGTCCGGCTCAGTACCGGGCCACGAACTCGCGCAGCGCTCTGCTGTAGAGCTGGCTGCGTGAGTGGCCGAGCCGCCGCGCCAGCCGCTCGGCATCTTCCGAACACGTCGTCCAGGATGGAGATCGCCGTCTTCATACCCTTAGTATAACCAGTTGGCGCGCCCCAACCCACGGCCACGTGACGTGGCGACACACAGTGTCCAGCCGGCGCGACGCCGACAAAAAAACACAAAAAAAAAAAAAAAAAAAGGCGGCCGCACCGCCAACCTCCGAAGGACCGAGAAAGTGTCTACGAGGGACACATAAATGGCCGATTCGTGCCTTCAGAATCAGTATTCTGGCAGGCAAGGATCCTCGCGCGGCGATCCGGGTGCCCGGCGTGCACGAAGAGTCCCACCGCCACCAGGTTGATAGAGCAGACAACCAACGAGAATTGTACGTGAAGCCCGATCCGTAGCGGTGCCACACCGGGTAGAGCGCCGCCGCGACCGCCCTCAGCCTCATTCGGCGAGGTTGCGCGCCGGGCTCCGCCCGCGGCTCCTCCGAGGACGCTGCGGCCGCGTCTCGTCCGCCCGGTCGGGCGAGGAAGAGGCACGCGACGCCGACGAGCTCGAAGAAGACCGCCGCGAATCCCTGGGAGGGCAGCACGGTGATCAGCGCCCCGACGACGGCGAAAGCGATCGTCGATCGGCGCGACGGCGTGAATCCCGCCGGTCCGCCGCGATCGAGGAGCGTGTACCCCAACAATAGCAGCCCACTCAGGAGCGCCACGAAGGCGAAGTCGCCCGGAGGCAGCGGGAGATTGTGGTCGGCGAGGCTCCCGGACCCGTCCGGGGGCCAGAGACCAGGTCGCCCAGAGGCTCCACACGACGCCGAGCAGCGCGAACACGACCGCGACGACAGCGAACGACTGCGCCTCGACACCCGGCGAGCCACCACCAGCCGACGACGACGTTGACGAGCACGTGCCAGGAGGCCGCGGGCCACAGCCGCGCGACCGGCATCTCGGCGTACATGATCGGGATCGCGCCGCCTCGATCGCCCACCCGCAGATGGCGCCGGCGAGGAGGAGCGCCCAGACGCTCCGCACCCGGAAGTAGGCGATCGCGTGGAGCAGCCACAGGACGAAGAAGGCGTAGAATAAAGCCAGACGCCCACCGACCCCGCCGTGTCGCGCAGCACCTGAGCCAGGCTCGTGCGCTGCGACCAGCCGTAGAAGAGTTCGCCGAAGTTGACAAGTACATCTCGGAGAAGAACCAGACGACGAGCGTCGTACCGGCGATCGTGGCCCAGCGACGCGGCCAACGCGCCGCTGCCGACCCAGCGCCCTCACGGTTCACTCCGTGCCACCACCTCGAGCTTCATCCGATCGGCTCTCGCAGAACACCGCGGTGCCTACCGGCCGCGGTCGCGAACGGTGTCGTCAGTGCGCACATGTGGTGCGCATCGCGTCCGACCGGGATCCACGGCGCCCGCACCGAGCCAAGGCGATTAGGGTGGCCGGGCGAGCTCACGCGGGAGGCGGTTGGCGAAGCAAGTCCCGACGGAGCGGTTGCCGTAGGGTAGGGGGCCCTTGCGACGCCGTCGAACGACGCACAGGATTGTCCGCGTCTTCAGTTCGCCCGTGCGGCCGCACCACCCACTTCGGGCAAACGGAGCCGCTCCGATCCGTTCGCCGCGACACGCGCCGCGCTCCGCGGCGTGGCGTCGATCCTCGCCGGCGCGGCCGCGCCCTGCTCCTGGCCGGTTCCCCGTGCAGCAGCCGCCGCCGGCTGACGTCCCGTTCCCGACGATCCCCGCGTCCTGAACGGCGCCTGGCAAGTCCACGTGACCGGCCTGACGGGCGGGGCGAGGTACCTCGCCTACGCCCCCGCCGCCGGCCCTGGTCGCGCTACGGGGCACCACGCACCTTCGAGGCCTCCGACAAGGCGCTAGCAGGTAGGCGCAATGCAAGACAATGC
>CAVSJH010000016.1:0-166287 GCA_963728245.1 uncultured Trueperaceae bacterium | reverse complement strand
CGCTGGTCGCTTTGGTTGTCGGCGCTCGGGTCGATGGTGGTGTGGTTCGTGTACTTCATGGCCGCCTACCTCTTCACCGACGCCACCTGCGGCGTCGCGCGCTGGACCGTGAGGGGCGGCGACTTTCGAACCCGAGTTGGCGCTGTTCGTCGGCACCCTGGTGGCGGTGGCGCTGAGTGCCGGTTTCACGATCCTCGCCTACCGGTTGGCGCGTCATACTGCGCGCACGCACGAAGTCCACGACGACTTCCTGCCCAAGCTCGGGCGCTACATGGGTCTGCTGTTCACGCTCGTGCTGGCCGCCCATCTGATCCCGATCGTGCTGCTCGGTCCCTGCTGACCGAGGCGCTTCGCCGGCCGCTGTCCCCCCGGCCTGACGCCATCGGGGTCCGAACCGGGGACGCGACCTGGAAGAAGGAGGAACGATGAACTTCCTGAGGCTCCTCATGCTGTTCGCAGCGCTCGCCGCGCTGAACCTGGGCCGAGCCCAGGACCTCGGCGACCGGGTGACGGAGGCGACGCTGGACAACGGCCTGCGTGTCCTGCTGGTGGAGAACGCCGTGGCGCCCGTGATCGCCTTCAACCTCACCTTCGGCGTCGGCGGGGTCGACGAACCCGACGGTCTCGGCGGGATCGCCCACATGGTCGAGCACATGGCCTTCAAGGGCACGACCTCGATCGGCAGCTTCGACACCGAGGCGGAGGCCCGGGCGCTCGTCCGGCTCGAGGTGGAGGCGCTCGCCCTCGCCTGGGCGCGAGCGCACGGCGACGCCGACGCGCTCAGCGAGGCGCAGGCACGTTTCAACGCCGCGCGCGAGGCGGCGCAGGCGCTGGCCCACCCCGCCCCGATCGACGAGCTGCTCTCGGCCGCGGGCGCCGTCGGCCTCAACGCGTCCACCGGGTACGACCGCACCAGCTACGTGGTGGAACTGCCGGCCAACCGCCTGGAGCTCTACGCGCGCGTCTACGCCGACGTCCTCCTCGACACCACCTTCCGGTACTTCTACGAGGAACGCGACGTCGTGCGTCAGGAGCGACGTCAACGCAACGAGGACGACCCGCAGGGCTTCCTCTTCGAGGCGTTCCTGACCGAGGCCTTCGCCGATCACCCGTACGGTCGGCCGCTCATCGGCGACGCGGAGATCATCGACGCGTACACGGCGACGGACGCGCAAGCCTTCCTCGACCACTTCTACGGACCGGAGGACGCGGTGCTCGTGCTGGTCGGCGACGTCGACCCCGAGCGCGACCTCCCCATCCTCGAGCGCTACTTCGGCGCCATCCCGCGGGGCGACGACCGCCTGCGCTCCACGCCGCCCCGCGTCGCCCAAGACGGCGAGCGGCGCGTGAGCGTCACGTACCCGGCGCAGCCGCAGATCGTGATCGGATGGCACAAACCGACCTACCCCGAGCGCGACGCCTACGTGCTCGACCTGATCAGCGCGCTGCTGTCGAGCGGCCGGACCTCACGGCTCTACGAACGCATGGTCCTGGAGGAGGCGACCGCGTTGAACGTCACCACGTCCTCGGCCTTCCCCGGCATCCGCTACGACAACCTGTTCATCGTCTACGCCCAGCCGAGGTCGCCGTTCGGACCGGACGACCTCGAAGCGGCCGTCCTCGACGAGCTCGAGCGCCTCGCCACGGAAGGCGTCTCGCAGGAGGAACTCGACAAGGTGAAGAACCTCGTGCGCGCGAGCACCGTCCGGTCGCTGGCCTCGAACAGCGGGTTGGCCGCCTCGCTCGCGTTCCATGAACTGTTCGCGGGGGGCTGGCAACGGCTCTTCGACGACCTCGACGTGTACGAGGGCGTGACGCCCGACGACGTCCGGCGGGTGGCCCGCGAGACGTTCGTGGCCGAGCGCCGGACGGTGGCCGTGCTCCTGCCGGGTGAAGGTCGCGGAGGCCGCGCGATGAGGCGCCTGCTGCTGCTCTCGGTCTTCCTGATCGCCACCGCGCTCGGTCCAGACCGCTCTCGGTCAGGCCGTCGCCCGCGGCGTGGCCCCACCCGAGCGAGCTGACGCCGGAGCCGATCGACTTCACCGCGCCGGAGCCGCGCCGCGCGACGCTGTCGAACGGCATCGAGGTCTTCCTCATGGAGGACCGCACCCTGCCGCTCATCCGGGGCGTCGCGTACGTCGACGCGCCCACGCTGTTCGACCCCGAGGGGATGGCGGGAACGGCGGCCATGACGGCCGCCCTGCTGCGCGAAGGCGGCGCCGGCGACCTCGCCCCCGACGAGCTCGACGCCACCCTCGAACGCCTGGCGGCCTCCGTCGAGGCGTCGGCCAGCGACGCCCTGGCCAGCGTCGCCTTCGACGCGCTCACCGACACCGCCGACGAGGTCCTACCGATCTGGCGCGACGTGCTGCTCCGGCCGCGCTTCGACGAGCGCCGGCTGGAGGTGCTCCGGCAACGCCAGGTCGAGGCGATCCGCCGCGTGGTCGACAACCCCGTCGACCTGGCGTTCCGCGAGTTCCTCTCCCGCGTCGTGGGCGACCACCCGAGCGGCGCTTACCCGACCGAGGCGTCGGTGTCGGCGGTCGAGCGGGCCGACGTCGCCGCCTTCTACGAGCGCCACTACGGGCCTGCCGCCACCGTCGTCGCCGTCACGGGCGACTTCGAGGCGGACGCGATGCTGGCGACCCTCGAGGCGTTGCTCGGCGGTTGGCGCCACGAGGTGGCGCCACCGCCCGACATCCCGCCCCTCCCCGAGGTCGAACCACAGGTCTTCCTGCTGCCGCGCGAGATCGCGCAGAGCGTGGTCGTGGTGGGGCATCCGGCGGTGCGCGCGTACACGCCCGCGTACGACGACCTCGACGTCGTCAACCACATCCTCGGGGCGGGCGGTTTCACGAGCCGGCTCTTCTCGGAGATCCGGACCCGCAGGGGCCTCGCGTACGCCACGGGCTCGGTGCTCACCCAAGGCTTCCGGCTGCCCGGGACCTTCGTCGCGTACAGCATCTCGCCCTCGGCCGCGGCGCCCGAGGTGCTCGACCTGCTGCTCGGCGAGATCGAACGCCTGCGGCAGGAGGGCGTGAGCGAGGCCGAGCTCGAGCACGCCCGGCAGAGCATCGTCAACGCCTCGTTGTTCCGGTTCACGACCGCGGCGGCGATCACCCAGCGGACGGCGCGGGTCCGGCTGCTCGGGCTCGAGCCCGGCTACTTCGACGACTACCTCGCCAACGTGCGCGACATCTCGCCCGCCGACGTCCAGGAGGCCGCCCGGGCCGAGCTGCACCCCGACCGCGCGATCGTGCTGATCGTCGGCGACCCCGCGCAGTTCGAAGGCTCGCTCGAAGCCTTCGGGGACGTCACGACCATCGAGGTCGAGTGACGGGGGCGGCGGGCAGACCCCTCCCGCCGCCCTGCAAACGGTTGCAGGTCCCTGCAAGACCATTGACTTGAGGCGCGCGGCGTCTTACACTCCGCACTCATATCGTGATGCGAGACGCCGCGCCCCCTCCGCCCGACCTGAACGAGGACCGCAACCCGTACGTGATCGCCTCGGCCCTGCGCACGCTGCAGTTGCTGCACGCGTTCTCGGTCCCGCCGCATCGGCTCGGGCTGGCGGACGTGACGGCGCTGCTGGGCATCGAGCGCAACCAAGCCTACCGCTCGCTCAAGACGCTCGAGGCCGCCGGCTTCCTGGTGCAATCCGACGACGCCCGTTTCGAACCCGGACCGGCCGCGGCCGCGCTCGCGACCGGCGCCGTCCGGTTCCAGAGCACGTCGGTGATCGACGTCGCCGGCCCCAGCCTCGACCGACTCAGCGCCGACACGCGTGAGACCGTCCACCTGTTCGTGCGGACCGGCGATCGCGCGGTCTGCGTCGACCGGCGCGAGAGCCCGCAGAGCGTGCGTCTCGTGTCCGTCCTCGGCCGCTCGCTGCCCCTGCACGCCGGCGCCGTGCCCAAGGCGATCCTCGCCCATCTGACGCCGACGACGAGCGCGCCGCGGTCCTCGCGCGTCTGCCGGAGCTACCGGCCTACACCGCACGCACCCAGCGCGTCCGCGACCTCCTCGACGCCGAGCTGGCCGCCATCCGCGACCGCGGCTACTCGCTCTCCGACGAGGACTTCGACGCCTCGGCGCGTGGTGTCGGCGCCCCCATCTTCGGACAGGGCGGCGAGGTCGTCGCGGGTGTCAGCGTCGGCGGTCCCTCGTTCCGCATCGACGACGCGACCCTGGAGCGCTTCGTCGTCCTCGTCCGCGCCGCCGCCCACGACATCTCTCGGTTGCTCGCCCCGTTCGGCCGTTCCTGAAGGAGGAACCCATGACCATCCGCCGCCTCACCGCCCGACTCCTCTTGGCCGTCGCCCTCGTGGCCGCCGGCTTCGGCACGGCGTTCGCCCAAGACGCCGACCCCGACGCCGTGCTCAACCTCGCGACGAACGCCGACCCCACGCTCAACCCCTGGACGCCGGGCGCCGTCATCGAGTCGAACCTCATCAACACCATCCTGTTCGAGCAGCTCACCCGCTACTCGCCCGAGGACCTCAGCCCCGTGCCCGCGCTCGCGACCTCGTGGACGCCCGAAGAGGGCGGTCTGGCCTGGGTCTTCGAGCTCCGCGCAGGGCGTGCAGTGGTCGGATGGCGAGCCCTTCACCGCCGAGGACGTCGCCTTCACGTTCAACGACGTCGTCCTGAACCCCGACCTGGGCGCCCAGAGCGCGTCGCAGTTCAACGTCATCGAGACGGTCGAGATCATCGACGAGCACACGGTCCGCTTCGTCCTCAAGCGTCCGTTCTCGGCCCTCCCCTACTACCTGGCCTCGTACGCCGGCCTCCTGCCCGAGCACGTTCTGGGCGACGCCGAGAACCCGCTCACGGTGGCCGAGTTCAACAAGGCCGACCCCGTCACCACGGGCCCGTTCAAGGTTGCCGAGTTCGTCCCCGGCTCCTACGTGCGCCTCGAAGCCAACCCGCTGTACTGGGACGGCGCGCCGAAGCTCGCCGGCATGATCTTCCGGATCATCCCCGACGCCAACACCCAAGTGGCGCAGGCGCTCGCCGGTCAGCTCGACGTGGTCACGCGCCTGAGCCCCAACGTCATCGCCGAGATCGAGCGCAGCGGCCGCCTCGAGGTCCTGCGTCAGTCGCAGAACCTGTTCTTCTTCGTCGCCCCGAACCATGACGACCCGCGCTTCGAGGACGTGCGCGTGAAGCGGGCGCTCCTCATGGCCATCGACCGGCAGGCGATGATCGACGCCATCCTGAGCGGCTTCGGCCGTGTCTCGAGCGGCCCCGTCGCCCCGATGCTGGGCGCGCTTGTTCTCCGACGACGTCCGCGCGTACCCGTACGACCCCGAAGCGGCCGCCGCCCTGCTCGACGAGGCCGGTTGGACCGTCGGCGCCGACGGCATCCGCACGAAGGACGGCGAGCGGCTCTCGTTCGACATGCCCACCGGTCAGTTCGGCGACCTGGTGCCCTCCACGCTGCTCGTCCAGCAGTATCTGGGCCGACATCGGCGTCGAAGCCAACGTCGAGGTCATGGAGTGGAACGCCTACATCCAGCAGGTCATCCTCGCGCGCGACTACGACGTGACCCTCGCCTGGTGGAGCATGCCCCCCACCGCCGACGTCGCCCCCTACTTCAGCTGCTCGGCGGCCCAGAGCGGCAACAACATCCCCAACTACTGCAACGAGGAACTCGACGCCCTCATGGACGCCGGCCGCGCCGCGCTGACGCCCGAGGACCAGGTGGCCGCGTACGCCGCCATGCAGGTCATGACCGCCGACGAGCTCCCCTACCTGTACCTCTGGTGGCCCGACATCCTCACCGCCAAGAGCAGCGCGCTGCAGGGCTTCCCCGCGATCACCGCCGCGACCGCCTTCCAGCACTCCGACGAATGGTACGTCGCGCGCTGAACGCCTGAACGCCGTACCGTTCCCCGCGCCCTCCGGCGCGGGGAACGGCCCTCGGTAGGAAGGACGGGTCGTCCTGCATGCTCGAGTACGTCGCCCAACGTCTGGTCCAGGGTGTCTTCGTCCTCTTCCTCGTCTCGCTGCTGACGTTCTTCTTGATCAACCTCGCGCCCGGCGGTCCGTCATCGCTCATCGACTTCCAGAGCACGGCGTCCGAGCGCGACGCTCGCATCCGTCAGTACGGTCTCGACCGGCCCGTACACGAGCGTTATCTCACTTGGCTGGGCGGCATCGTTCGAGGTGACCTGGGCCGGTCGATCAACCAGGGCCTCCCGGTGTCCAGCCTGCTCGCGCAACGCCTGCCCGTCACGGTCACGCTCGGCGGCACCGCCCTGGTGCTGGCCGCGCTCCTCGGCATCGCGCTCGGGATCGCCGCCGCCCTGAACCGCGACCGCTGGCCCGACCACATCGTCGGTAGCGTCGCGACGCTCGGGATGTCGGTGCCCAGCTTCTGGCTCGGGATCCTGGCGATCATCGTCTTCGCGGTGAACCTCGGCTGGTTGCCGGCCGCCGGCAACGCGTCGATCGGCCGCGCCTTCGACCTCGGCGACCGGGTCCGGCACCTGATCCTGCCGGCCGGCGTGCTCGCCTTCTCGCTCATGCCCAACGTCATCCGCACCACCCGAGCGGCCGTGCTCGAGATGCTGGCCGCCGATTTCGTCCGCACCGCGCGCGCCAAAGGGCTCAAGGAGCGCGTCGTGCTGCTCAAGCACACGATGCGCAACGCCCTGGTCCCCGTCATCGCCATGCTGGGTCTGATCGCCACGGTGCTCTTCAGCGGCTCCGTGGTCATCGAGAGCGTCTTCGGCTACGCCGGCATCGGTCGCCTCGCGATCGAGGCCGCCAATGGCCGCGACTACCCGGTCATCCTGGGGGTCACCCTGCTCGCCGGCACGATCGTGGTCGTCGTCAACCTGGTCGTCGACCTGCTCTACGCCGTGGTCGACCCGAGGATCCGCCGTGATTGAGGCCCCCGCCCGTCACCTTCGTCGAGCGCACACCCCGCTCCCGCCTGTGGCGCAAGATCGCCCGGCGCCCCGTCGGCGTCCTCGCGTTCCTGGTCCTGGTCCTCATGATCCTCGCGGTCGTCTTCGGACCGTCGCTGGTCCCGCACAGCCCGACCCGCGCCAACGCGCTCAACATCCTCAAGCCGCCGTCGGCCGAGAACCTGCTGGGCACCGACGAGCTCGGCCGCGACGTGCTGGCCCGACTGCTCAGTGGCGGTCGCGTCAGCATGGCGGTGGGCCTCTTCTCGATGCTCGTCGGACTCTCGATCGGGGTCGCCATCGGCGGCACCGCCGGCTACTTCGGCGGCGCGGTCGAGGGCGCGCTCATGCGGGTCGTCGATACGTTCATGGCGATCCCCACCTTCTTCCTGATCCTGGTGATCGTCACCTCCTTCGGTAACCACCCGATCACGATCATCGTCACGGTCGGGCTCGGTTTCTGGGCGCAGATGGCGCGGGTGGCGCACGCCGAGTTCAAGCGTTTCCGGGGGCACGAGTTCGTCGAGGCCTCCAAGGCGCTCGGCGGCACGCACCTGCGCGTCATGGCGCGCCACATCCTGCCGCAAGTCCTGCCGCAGGCCACGGTCCTGGCCACCCTGGGCGTGGGCTGGGCGATCCTCACCGAAGCGGGCCTGAGCTACCTGGGACTCGGCATCCAGCCGCCGCTGGCGTCCTGGGGCAACATGCTCCAGAACGCCCAGGGCTACTTGTGGCGCGCGCCGATCCTGGCCGTCTGGCCGGGGCTCTTCATCGCCGTGACCGTCCTCTCGTTCAACCTCCTCGGCAACGCGCTGCGCGACGTCCTCGACCCGCGCGCGTGAAGCCATCCCCCAAGGGAGCCCTCATGCAGAAGAAGCGCTACACCGGCTACCGCTCGTTCCAGTACCTCGAGCCGGGCGACTACCCGCAGGTCGAACTGGTCGCCGAGATCGACCGCGTCCCCAGCACCCGGGTCGCCACCAGCGAAGCGGAAGAGGCGCGCGTCCAGAAGATCTTCGAGGAGAACCTGGTCATCTCGCTCCACGACCACTGCTTCGTCTCCCCCAAGGACCTTTCGAAGTTCCTCGAGTACCGGCGCACCGGCCGCGACTCGACGGGCTACGAGGGGCTGTCGGTGAGTGGTCTCGACGCCGTCTTCGACGCGATGATGGACGGCACGGCGATGATCACCTCGCGCGCCGGCTGGAAGTGGGAGGACGTGATCTTCGACATCGGCATGCGCCTGTCGGACATCGCCCACCAGGACTTCGTCAAGCTCGCGCTGACCACCGACGACATCCGCGCGGCGAAGCGCGACGGTCGCGTCGCCTTCATCGTCTCGCTCGAGGGCGCGGCGATGATCGAGAACGAGGTCGACCGCATCGACGTGCTCTACGGCCTCGGCATGCGCTCGCTCGGGATCGCCTACAGCGAAGGCAACGCGCTCGGCGCCGGCCTCAAGGAGCCCCCCCACTTCGGTCTGACGTCGTTCGGTCATCGCGCCGTCAAGCGCATGAACCAGCTCGGCGTGGCGATCGACATCAGCCACGCCAACGACGCCACGTCGATGGACACGATCAAGGCGTCGAGCGATCCGATCTTCATCACGCACGCGGGCGCCCGGGCGCTGTGGGACTCGCCGCGGCTGAAACCGGACGAGGTCATCCGCGCCTGCGCGGACAAGGGTGGCGTCATCGGCATCGAGGCGGCGCCGCACACCACGATCTCGAAGAAGAACCCGCGCCACTCGATCGAATCGTTCATGGAGCACTTCGAGTACTGCGTCGACCTGGTCGGCATCGACCACGTCGCGTTCGGTCCCGACGTCCTGTTCGGCGATCACGTCGGGTTCCACGGCGCGCTGCGCGAGGCGCTGTCGCTCGCGGCCAGCAAGGGCAAGACCCCCTACCCGCAGGTCGAGTACGTCGACGGCATCGAGAACCCGGCCGAGGCCTTCCCCAACATCGTCCGCTGGCTGGTGACGCACGGCTACAGCGACGCCGACATCGCCAAAGCCGTCGGCGGCAACATCATGCGCGTGCTGGACGAGGTGTGGGCGTAGTGAGGGTGCCTGGCCGCCGTTTGGCCAGGCACACGATCGGCGTCTACGGCAGCGGCGGCGCCCCCTGGCACCACCTCGCGCTCGCGGCATCGGCCGGCGCCGACGTGCGCCCGGTCCGGGCGGAGGACATCGCGGCCGGGCGCCTGTCCGAGCTCGACGCGCTCATCGTCCCGGGCGGCGGCGCGATCGCCATGGCAGGGCTGCTGGCGCCGCTCGGCGAGGCGGGCGCCGACGCGATCGCCGACTGGGTGCGCGGCGGCGGCACGTACGTCGCCTCGTGCGCCGGATCGGTGCTGCCGCTCGCACTGCGCGGCGCCGCCGACGAGGCACTGCCGCTCGCGCGCTGCCTGCGCATGGTGGACGTGCCGATGGCGAACGAGGGCGACGCCACGCTGGGCGGGCTGGCCTCGCCGGGCGTCGGCCGCATCCGGGTGCGGCTCGATGGGACGCATCCGTTCGCGGCAGGTCTCCCGAGCGAGATCGACGTCGTGCACTACAACGGGCCGCTGTTCGACCTGTCGAACGCCCCGGCCGGGGTGCGACCCTTCGCTTGGCCGAGCGGCGCCACGGCGGCGTTCACGCCCGCGGAACGCTTCTTGGCGAGCGCCGAGGGCCGGCCGCCGCCGACAGCCGCAGCCAGCGCCCACCACCTTCGACCGCTGCGTCGCCGCGGGCGCCGCCACCGGGCTCGAGGCCGACGTCGGCGACGGTCGCCTGCTGCTGTTCGGGTCCCATCCCGAGTTCGGTCTCGGCCCGCTCCTGCTGGGCTGGGGCGACGCCGCCGCGCTGCTCGTGGCTGCGCTCGCGAGCGTCCCGTCCCGTGGGAAGGCCGGCCCCGCCGCACCCTGGTCGGCCCGGCCCGCCCACCCCGATCGCGCACCCGGCCAGCTCGTGCGCGACGCCGCGGACGCCTTGGACCGGGCCGCCGACCGCTTCGACGCGCTCGTCGACGACGTCCCCGACGCCTGGCTCACCGCCGACCAGGCCGCCGCTTTCCATGGTCGCGACGCGCGCTCGGCCTGGCCCGACGACGCGGCCGCCGCGGCCCGGGTCGCGCGCGCCGCCGCGAGCGACCTGACCGCCCTCGCGCCGGACCTCGACGCGGACGACGCCCCGTGGCTCGACGATGCGCCGCGCGACGACCAGGACTTCGGCTGGATGGGGCTGACGCAACTGCTCGGCCGCGTCCACACCATGCTCGACGCCGCGGCGGCCGCGCCACCGACGCCGGACGCGCCACCCGCCCATGCCTACGACCTCTTCGATCGTCACCCCTTCCACCTGGCGGTGGGCAGTTACCTGAGCGCCGCGGGGCTCGTCTCGGCCGCGGCCCTCACCGTAGTCGTGCTCGCCGCTCGCCATCACGCCCCGACCCCCGCGCTCGCGCCGTTCCTGACGGCGGACGCTTGAGGAGACCCGCATGCGCGTGCCCGTGAACGGCATCGAACTGCACGTCGACGTCCAGGGTCCCGAGAACGCCCCGGCGATCTACGCCCACCACGGCGCCCCGGGCCTCGGCACCCACGCCACCCCCAAGCGCGCCTTCGCACCGCTCGCCGACGCCTACCGGGTCGTCACCTGGGACGCCCGCGGGTCCGGCGCCTCCGACGCCGTGCCGCCGTACACCCACGCCCAATGGGTGGCCGATTGGGACGCGTTGCGCGATCACTTCGGCGACGAGAAGATCGTCGTGAAGGGCGGCTCCTACGGCGGCTACGTGGCGCTCGAATACACCCTGGCCCACCCGGACCGGGTCCGCGCACTGATCCTGCGCGACACGAGCGCCTCACGCAAAACCGAGGCGCAGGCGAAGGCCAACGCCCTCGCGCGCGCCCAGGAGTTCCCGGAGATCACGCCCGAACTGCTCGACATGGTGTTCGACGGCCGGGTGCCCGACGACGCCACGATGAAGCGCGCCTACGCCGCGCTGGCCCCGCTGTACGACGCCAAGACGGACCCGAAGAAGGCGGCCGAACGCGTCGCCTCGGCCACCTTCCGCGCCGACACGCACAACCAGGCCTTCGCGGGCAACCTGCCCCACTTCGATCTCACCGGACGCCTCCACGAGATCGAGGTGCCCACCCTCGTCACCGTCGGCCGCCACGACTGGATCACGCCCGTGTCGGCGTCCGAGGAGATCGCCGCCGGCATCCCGCACGCCGAGCTGGTGATCTTCGAGAACTCCGGCCACTCGCCGCAGCTCGAGGAGAACGACAAGTGGGTGGCCACGGTGCGTGACTTCCTGGCGCGCCACGGACTCGCGGGCCGGGGCTAAGGGGCGAGGCGGGCTCTGCGGCGAGCGCGCCCTGAAGGGCGTGCGCGCCAGGCTCGGCGGACGAGCTTGCGCGCGAGCGGCACCACGAAACGGCGGCGCCTCGTGGTGAGCAGCAGGGGTAGGCCGCGCCCGTAGAGTTCGACGGCGGCGCCCCAACCGCCGGCGTCCAAGCACCGGGGGATGGCCCAGGCGACGAGGCCGGCGAGCACGTGACGCCGCTCGGGCGCGCGCACCCGCCCCCCCGGGTAGCGTCCCGCCCGCTCCTCCCGCAGGAGGAAGCGGATTCCGTCCCGGACGACCGCCGCGTCGTGGCTGGCGCTCTGCGCATGCTGTAGGTAGCCATACACCGGCGGCTCGCGCAGGTAGACGAAGCCCGCTTCGACGCCCAGTCGAAGGTAGAGGTCGTGGTCCTCGGCGCTGGGCGTGGGGCGGAATCCGCCGCTGGCGAGCAGGACGTCGCGTCGGATGGCACTGGCGATCGAGACGCGGTGGCCCTCGTACACCGACGCGAGGTAATCGTCCCATCGCCGAGACTGCGACGTGACGTCGGTGTTCGCGTCCAAGTCGGCCTCGTCCGTGAAGTACAGCGGTCGACTCATCACGAGCGCGGGCGATCCGTGCATCGCGATGGCGTCCGCGTACCGCTGCAGCGCCCAGGGGAAGAGCAGGTCGTCCGCGTCGAGGAAGACGACGTACGTCCCGAGGGCCCTCTCGGTGCCGACATTGCGCGCGTTCGAGACGCCGCCATGGGCCACGGAGAAGACGCGCAGCGCGTCACCGTAGCGGGCCAGCAACGCGGTCGTCCCATCGGTCGAACCGTCGTCGACCACGACGATCTCACGATCGGTGAAGCTCTGGGCGAACACCGATTCGAGCGACCTCGGCAGCCAGACGGCGGCCTGGTACGTGGCGATGACGATGCTGAACAGCGGCACCGACCCCTGGCCCGACGCCGTCCCGGCGACCGGCAGCGGCGGCACCTACGGCCCCCCCTCGGCGAGGCCGGCGCCGCTTCGACCCATGCGAGCGGGAGCGGGCGCCGGCGGCGAGCGCCACCGCACGACGCGCGTCGGCCGCCCCGCGGTCAAGAGTTCGGGCACCGTGACGAACCGCAGGTTCGGGTCCGCTTCCGACAAGACGGTGTCGAGCGCCGCTCACCAAGGCGTGCCGGGGACGATCGGACGTGGCCTCGAACGGCTGGCGCGCGTCGTGGAGCAGCACGATGGCACCCGGACGCATCACCTCACGCAGACGGTGCAGCGAAGACGTCCGCATCCTCGTCGTGCCAATCCCTGATGTGATCGCTCCAAGCGTATGACGTCGTGACCGAGCCGCCGCACCGTCCACCAGGCGCCAGGTCCAGGTGCCCGAAGGGCGCGCCGAAAGACGCGCCAACCGTATGCGGGCCACCGCTCTCGGCGCCGCCGACCACCTGAGCGCGACGTGCCGCGTCGTCGCTCGGGCAGCGACAGGTGATCTGCGCGTGATGCCCATCGCGTGCCCCGCCCGCGCGCCCCCACACCCCACCACCACACCCACCCCTGGCCCACGCCGTCCCGCACCGCAGCACGCACCTACGCCCCCCCTCGGCGAGGCCGGCGCCGCTTCGACCCATGCGAGCGGGAGCGGGCGCCGGCGGCGAGCGCCACCGCACGACGCGCGTCGGCCGCCCCGCGGTCAAGAGTTCGGGCACCGTGACGAACCGCAGGTTCGGTCCCGCTTCCGACAAGACGATGTCGAGCGCCCTTACCAAGGCGTGCCGGGGACGATCGGACGTGGCCTCGAACGGCTGGCGGGCGTCGTGGAGCAGCACGATGGCACCGGGACGGATCACCTCCCGCAGACGTGCGGCGAAGGTGTCCGCGTCCTCGTCGTGCCAGTCCCTGATGTGATCGCTCCAAGCCACGACGTCGTGACCGAGACGCCGCACGGTCCACCAGGAGGCGAGGTCGAGATGACCGTAGGGGGGCCGGAAGAAGTGTCGACCCTCCGCGGGCATCGTGTCCGCACCGCGAGCCACCTGAGCCCGCCGTTCCGCTGCCGACAGCTCGGGCAGGGAGACGTGATCCCACGTGTGGTGCCCGATCGCGTGTCCGGACCGGACGATGGCGTCCACGATCGCAGGGTACTGGTCCGCGGCGCGGCCGATCAGGAAGAAGGTCGCCCGCGCACGGTGTCGGGCGAGCACGTCGAGGATCGCGGGGGTGGTGTCAGGATCGGGCCCGTCGTCGAACGTCAGGGCCATGAGCGGCTGCCGGGTGTCGACCCCGACCACGACGCCGAGCACACGGTTCCGCGCCGAACGGAGCGTGTCGAGGATCAGCCGTCCGACGCGCAGCATGCGGACCCCCTCGCCCACGCGGGATCACACGTGGTGGTCACCGGGCACGTCGTCCAGAGCACCGATCAGGTCCGCGCCGGTGGCCCCGGACCCACGTCGACGACCCAGACCCAGGCGCTCCCGCGCCGGGACCTCGAGACGACCCAGGAGGAAGCCGACGTGGTTGGCGAGCGAACGCCACGACTGCGACCGAGCGCGATGGGTCGAGGGGCGCAGCACCTTCACCGCGCGCATGCCGACCCCCTTGAGGCTGTCACCGAACGGTACGTGCGGCACGAGTCCCTTGGCCTCGTACCGGTGGTAGAGGTGGCCGTCGAAGCGGCCGTACCCGAACGCTTGACGCATCGACGCCCTCACCGACGTCCGGAAGCGTACGTGCACCACGGCGTTCGGCTCGAAGTGGAGGTCGTGGCCCGCGAACTGCAGCCGCCAGCAGTAGTCGGTGTCCTCGAGCCGCAACAGACCCTCGTCGAAACCGCCGATCGACTCGTGCACGCGCCGCCGCACGGCGAGCCCCGACCCGCCGGCGTGGAGCAGCGAACGGTGCTCGCCGAGCCTGGACTCCTGCGCGAGGTGGCGGGCGGCACGAACCTCGGGGGTGTTGAGTCGGACCGTCTCGAAGCGGGACGCAACCGCGTCGTGTTCGCCCAGGGCCGTGAGGATCGCCTCGAGCCAACCGGCGTCGACCTCGTCGTCGGCGTCCACGAACGCGAGCTTCCCCGAGCGCGAGTACCGCGCACCGACGTTGCGCGCGTGGGCGGCTCCAGCCGCTTGGCTCGCGTCGAGCACGCGAAGCGGCAACCGCGACGCGAACGAGCGTGCGACGTCCACGGTGCCATCGGTGGAACCGTTGTCGGCGAGGATCAGTTCCCAAGGTCCCGACAGGGTCTGTCGCGCCAGCGACTCGAAGAGGACACCCAGCGTCGCGGCGGCGTCGCGTGCTGGCACGATCACGGAGATCGCGGGCTCCCCACCCTCGACGTACATCACGACCCCCGCCGTGAGCGGCGCACCATCGACGGATGACGAACGGGCCGCGCGGACCACCATCGGTCACCTCTTCTCGTGGTCCTAGCTTAGCGCAGCCGAATGACGCATTTATCACATCACGCCACCCCGCGGGCTCGAGGCCACGGTTGCACCCGGGCGGGCGCCGACCGATCGACCTCAGTACCCGACGGCCGCGTACGCCACGTCCTCGAGCGCGACCGCGTCGTGCGTGAGCGCAGCTGCTGCCGTCGGATCGTCCAGCAGCTCCGCGCGCAAGAAGGCCACCGTCAGGTGGGCGATCACGTCCTGCGTTCCACCCGACCGCGCTCGGGTTGACGGCGACCAGCCTGGTCGTGCTGCTCGCTCAGGCCGGCACGACCCTGCGCTTCGAGGTCGGCGGGCTCGACGAGAACGCCCTGCCGGTCATCGCCGTGCGCGACTTCCTGACGCGGCACCGAGGGATCGGGACGGAGCAGCGCCCTGCGCTCATCCGCCCGACCCTGCCAGCCAGCCCACGACCGCGTCCGCCGTCCGCGGGTCGACGAGCAGGCCCAGGTGGCTCGCGCCCTCGAGGACTGCGTAGGTGCCGCCGTCCGCGTGCGCGCCGACGAACGCTTCGTACGCCTCGGCCACGAACGAGGCGTCGGCGCTCCCGACCACCAGGAAGAACGACGGGCTCAACCCCGCGAGATCGCGGTCCCCGCGCGCGGCGCGTAGGAGGTGTGCAACCGGTAGCTGTACGCCGTGGTGGCGGTAGCGCCCAGCGGCCCGGCGAGCACCTCCTCCGGCATCGCGAAGGAGATGACCGGCAGGCCGTGCAGCGCGCGCACGCCCACGCGGTCGAGCATCCCCAAGCCGACGATGCGGCGGACCTGCGGACGTGCCCAGCCGCCCGCGTCAGGGCGGGTGGTCGGTGCATCGTGGCCCAGGTAGGGCGCGAGCAACACGAAGCCGTCCGCCAACGCTCCGTAGGGCCCGCCGGCGAAACGAACCGCGAGGCCGCCGCCGGAGGAGTGGCCGCCGACGACCATGCGGGCGCCCGGGCGCCGGGCTCGCTCGATGGCGATCAGGTCGGCGAGATCTTCCTCGAGCTGCCCCACGTGGTCGACGTCGCCGCGCCGTTCGGGGGCGACCCCATGGCCGCGCAGGTCGGGGACGACCACGTGCGCCGCGCCGGCGGCGCTCACCGCGCCGGCCAGCGCGTGCATCGCCTGGCCGTGCCAACCCGATCCGTGCAGCAGGACGAGGACGGTGTCCGCGCCGGGGTCGCTGGGGTACCGCCGAAGGCTGAGGTCGGTGCCGTCGCGCGCGCGGTACGGCTCGAGGGCCGGTAGGTCGTCAGTCCCCGACGTCCCCACCAACTCGGCGAACCCGAGGGCTGAGGCGTCCGCGCTGGCAGGGCGGAGCGGGTCGCTCGCGACGAGTGCGAGCGCGACGGCCAGGTAGCCCGTCGCCGCGATCGCGGCCGTGGTGGCCACGCGGCGGAGGACGGACACCGTTCGGCGTCCTTCCGGCCGTGGACTCGAGCGCTTGCGGGTGGATTGCGGCACGGGTCAGCCTACTCGACGGTAGGTCGCAAGGTTGCCGCGCAACCGCCCACCCAACCTTCGGTCCGCGGCGATCCGCCCGCCCCGTGGGCGTGCCATTCGCGCTTCGTTCAGGAACGTGTGGACGGGCCGTCCGCCTGTGGCGCGACCGATGGCGCGGCGGGGCGGTTCGACCGGCATGATGGTCGGGGAACGCGGTCACGCACCGACGACGGAGCGCGCGGCCGATCGGACCCATCGGAGGACCCAAATGCACCACCACCGCACCGGACTCGCCGCCGCGGCAAGTCTTGCCATCGTCGGCCTCCTCGCCTCGCTCGTGCTCGCCGCGTGCGTGCCCATCTCGACGCCGTTCCTTCGGAACGTCGACGGCCAGACCTGGGCGGCGCGCTTCGACGTGGCGGTCGGCCCGACCGAGGCCCCCGTGCTGCGCCTGCCGGTCGACCTCGCCCTCACCTTCCGGCAGAACTGGACCGACGTGAGCGCCGACGCCTCGCTCGAGTACGACGTCGGGCTCTTCCGCCTGGGCACGAGCGGCCTCGTGGAGCTGACCGGGCGCCTGGGGCTCGACGACCACCTCGACCTCGATAGCCCATCCGGGGCACTGACCTTCGAGGGCCGCTTCGCCGGCGACCGGCTGATCGGCACCGTGGCGATCGCGGGGGTGGTGCCGGTGGGCGACGTGGTGTTCACGCGGGTGCGGTGATGCCGGAAGAGTGGCCGCGTGAAGGAACGAAGAGGCCCGGTCCTTCGACCGGGCCTCTTCCCTCCGTGCATGGCCGACCCCTCACTGGGTCGCCGGCACCCCCCGCTCGAACCGCAACCCGAGCGCCGTCCGCTCACCGAAGCCCTGCCAGTACGTGTGCTCGTCGGTCGGGACGCCCGCGTCGTCGACCGACCACACGCCGGCCTCGGCCTCCTCGACCAGGTCGAGGTACGTCGCCATCGTCTCGTCCCCCTTGAGGTGCAGGTCGAAGAAGGCCGTCACGAAGTGCTGCGCGACGTTGTTCATGCGGACGGTGTCCCACACGAAATCGGCGTAATGCGCGAAGGTCCCGGCGTCCCACGTCTCGCGCGGCGCGGGGATGGGGGCCGCCGCGTTGTGGCGCGCGTTCTCGAAGGTGAGCAGGTAACGTTCCGCGTTCACGGCGCCTTCGAAGATGGCGCGCGTGCCCTCCTCGTAGCCCGACACGTCATCGGCGCTGCCGGCCATGAACATGACGGGCGTCTCGATGCCCGCCAACCCGTCCTCGTCCCAGAAGCCCGCCGGCATCCCCCACGGCGCGATCGCGACCGCCGCCTGGATCCGGGGATCCAGGCTCGCCTCGTAGGCGTCCGTGCCCGCTTGCCGTTCCGCCAGGAGCCGGTTGGGCGGCGCGAACCCGAGCTCGGTGGCCGCCTCGGTGAAGCCCCCGCCGATGACGTTGACGAGGCCGTACCCGCCCATCGAGTAGCCGATGATGCCGGTCCGGGACGCGTCCACGAGACCGCTCAGGAACCCCTCGCCCTCGGCGCCGAGCCGGTCGATCTCATCGACGACGAACAGCTGATCGAGCGGCCGGTTGTACAGCGTGCTGGCGAACGCGGCCTGGTCGCCGTACGTGCTGTCCGTGTGGTCGATCGAGACCACGACGTAGCCCTTGCTGGCCAGGTTCTCGCCGAAGTGGGACAGCAAGAAGCGGTTGCCCGGGTAGCCGTGCGAGAGGACGACCAGCGGGTAGGGGGCGCCCATCGCCTCAGGGTCGGCGTCGCGGATCGCCCGGCCCGTCAGTTGGGCCATCGTGCCGTCGCGGGTCATGACCTCGTACGTGCCGAACTCGGGCGCCCCCGCAGGCAGGGCGGCAGGGTACCAGACCTCGAGCGTGAGCGGGCGGTCGTACCGGGCGGCCTCCGCGCCGCTGGTCGTGTTCAGGACGTCGACCCGGTCGGGGGCCGTGACCTCGAGCGTCCGCACCCCGACGTCGTGCTCGCCGTACGCGGCGAGCTCCGGCGCGTCCGGGCGCTGGAGGTCGATGCGGTTGTCGGACTGGGCGACGACGCTGCCCAGCATGAGGAGGAGCGTGACGGAGACGGCGACGAGCTTCGTCATGGAGCGTCCTTTCGCGAGCCGGATCGAGTTCGGAGCCCCGAACATGGGTCTCGATCATCGCCCATCCGACACCGGACCCGGTGTCCACATGCCCCACGCCTCCGATCGACCCCCGGTCGGCCTCCCACGCTGCCCACATCCATGCGATGGCATGCGGGTCGTACACTCTGAACTCACCCAGCGCTGCGTCGCTCGCCGACGCCCCGAGTCGCCACGCGTTGGGGCTCGAGAGGGGCTATGAGCGTGGTTCGCACCGACATCACCTACCCGTCGTTGGCCGCTGCGCACGGCCCCGCCGGTGACCCTGGACGATTACCGCCAACTCTTCGACGGCTTGGCCGAAGCCCACGGCGTCGTCGAACGCGCAACAGCCGACGACGACTATCGCTTCGTCGAGGTGAACGCGGCCTTCGAGGTCCTCGTCGCATCGACCGTGCTCCGGGGCAAGAGCTGCCGCCACGCCTGGTCGGCGTTCGACGCACGCCTCCGCGAGCTGTTCGATCGCGTCGTCCAGACGGGTCGACCCGAGCGCTTCGTGGCCGACGACCATGCCCAGGACGAAGCGCGCAAGGTCGACGGGTACGCCTACCGACTGGGCGGTCCGGAGCGTCGCCGGGTCGCGGTGCAGCTCACCGACGTCACCGAACGCATCCGCGTCGACGAGGACCTCCGCGCGCGCCTCGACAACGTCAACCTCCTCGTCGAGAAGGCGCCCCTGGGCGTGTTCCTCGTCGACGAGGCGTTCCGGCTGCTCCACGTCAACGCCCTCGCCCGCGCCGGGTCGCGCGAGGACGTCGCGTCGCTCATCGGCCAGGACTTCGAGGAGATCATCCTGCGGGACGGGCCGAACGCGCAGGCCGAGGAGGTCGTGCGGCGCTTCCGGCACACGCTGGCCACCGGCGAGCCCTTCCATCAAGCCGAGATCGAGACGAAGCTGCCCGAACTGGGGGTCACCCGCTACACCGACTGGCGCATCGATCGGATCGAGCTCCCCGACGGGACCCACGTGGTCGTCTGCTACTTCACCGACGTCACGCATCAGGTGGAGGCGCGCCTCGCACTGGCCGCGTCCGAGGCTCGCTACCGCGCACTGTTCGAGACGATGGACGAGGGGTTCTGCATCTTGGAAGTCGCCCTCGATGACGCGCAGCGCCCGGTCGACGCGCGCTTCCTCGAGATCAACCCCGCCTTCGAGCGCCAGTCGGGCATCGTGAATGCGCTGGGGCGGACGATGAAGGAGCTCGTGCCCAACGGCAACCCGGCCTGGCTCGAGACCTACGCCCAGGTCGCCCTGACCGGCGAACCGAAGCGCTTCATGGACCACTCTCCGGCCACGGGCCGCTGGTACGACAACTACGCCTTCCGCTTCGGTGAACCCCACGAACGCAAGGTCGCCGTCCTGTTCAACGACGTCACGGCGCGAACGCAGGCCGAGGCGGCGCTCCAGGAGAGCCTGACGACGCTGCGCCACCACGCCCACCACGACCCGCTGACCGGCCTTCCCAACCGCGCCCTGTTCGAGGACCGGCTGCAGGCGGCCGTCGCGGAGGCCGACCGTCACGGCCGCACGTTGGCGCTGCTGTTCGTCGACCTGGACGACTTCAAACGCATCAACGACGACTTCGGGCATGCCTGCGGCGACCAGGTGCTGATCGCGGTCGCGCACCGGATGCGCGAGGTGCTCCGCGCCAGCGACACGCTCGCTCGCCTCCATGGCGACGAGTTCGTCGTCCTGCTGCCCGAGATCACCGATCCCGACGGCGCCGCCACGCTCGCGCAGACGCTGCTCGGCCAGCTCGTGGCCCCGATCCACGCGGCCGGTCAGGCGATCCGAGTGACGGCGTCGGTGGGCGTGAGCTTCTTCCCGCGCGACGGCCTCGAAGCCTCGTTCCTGCTGCGCAGCGCGGACGCGGCGATGTACGCGGCCAAGGCCGCACGCAAGAACGCGGTCCGGACCCTAGGGACCCGCGGCGGCGCGCCCAGCCGCGATTGAGCGTCTGCACGAGCCCGTGGGTTCGGGTGCCGAGGGGCTGGCCGGCCGGTCGATGCACCACGTTGCCGGCGACCAAGCCGCTCTCACCCGTCCGCGGTAAACTTCTCGCCGCTGTCGACCGAGCGGTGGTGCGTGGACCGGCCAGCCCCTTCGTCGAGAACCGAACCCCGTAGGAGGCCTGCGTGCCCGCCCCCCTCGAGCTTCGTGGAGACCGCGCGGATCGTGGTCGACACCTGCCCTACCGATGAACGACGACGCCTTCGCCCCGACGGCCACGTCGAACCCGCCCGCCCTCGACCCGGTCGACGCCACCACCCTCGCGACCGCCTTCCGTTCCGTCTTCGATGCCCTGGACGAGGCGTTCTGCGTCATCGAGATGCTCGCCGACGACCGGGGCCGCCCCACCGACTGCCGCTTCGTGGAGGTCAACCGCGCCTTCGCACGGCATACCGGCGTCGCCGAACCCGTCGGCAAGACGATCCGAGAGCTCGTGCCCGGGATCGACGACCACTGGATCGAGCGCTACGGTCACGTCGCGCGCAGCGGTGAACCCACCCGGTTCCGCCAGGAGGGCCGGGTCCTCGGGCGCTGGTTCGAGGTGTACGCCTTCCCACTCGGCAGCGCACCCACCGCTCGGGTGGGTCTCCACTTCACCGACGTCAGCGAGCGCAAGCGCGCCGAGGACGAGCTTCGCTACCGCAGCGAACAGTTCCGCACGCTGATCGATCAGGCGCCGATCGGCGTCTACGTGGTCGACGCCGACCTGCGCGTGATCGAGGTGAACCCGGTCGCGCGGCCCGTGTTCGAAGGCGTGCCGGACCTCATCGGACGCGATCTCGACGACGTCCTGCGGATCCTGTGGCCCGACGCCTTGGCCACCGAGGCCACCTCGATCTTCCGACGGACGCTGGCGACCGGCGTCTCGTACCACGAACCGGAACTGGCCGAGGAGCGCGCCGACCGCGGTGTGACCGAGTACTACGACTGGCGCGTCGACCGCATCCTCTTGCCCGACGGCACCTTCGGCGCGGTCTGCTACTTCACCGACGTCTCGGCGCAGGTGTGGGCGCGCGCCGCGCTCGCCCGCTCGGAGGAGCGCTACCGCACCCTGTTCGAGTCGATCGACGAAGGGTTCTGCATCCTGCACGTGATCTTCGACGACGAGCGTCCCGTCGATTACCGCTACGTGGAGTGCAACCCGGCCTTCGTACGGCACACGGGGCTCGAGAGCGCCTTGGGTCGGACGATCACCGAGATGGTGCCCGACATCGAACCGTTCTGGTTCGACGCCTACGGCGGCGTGGCGCTCACCGGCACGCCCACCCGCTTCGTCGACCACGCCGAATCGATGGGACGCTGGTTCGACGTCTACGCCTTCCGCATCGGCGAACCGCACGAACATCGTGTGGCCGTCCTGTTCAACGACATCACCGAGCGCAAACGAGCCGAACAGGCCCTGCACGAGAGCGTGGCGCTCCTGCGCCACCACGCCCACCACGACGCCCTCACCGCGCTGCCCAACCGGGTGCTGTTCGAGGACGGCCTGCGCTTGGCGGTCGCCTCCGCGGAGCGCCACGGACGCCCGTTCGCCGTGCTGTTCCTCGACCTCGACGGCTTCAAGGAGGTCAACGACGAGCTGGGCCATGCCAGCGGCGACGTCGTGCTGGTGGAGGTGGCGCGACGCTTGCGCCGTTCGCTGCGAGCCGGCGACACCCTGGCGCGCATCCACGGCGACGAGTTCGTGGCGCTGCTCCCCGACCTCTCGGGACCGCTCGAGGCGGACAAGCTCGCGCGCGAACTGCTGGCCGTCGTGGCCCAACCCATCGAGGTGGCGGGCACGACGGTGATCGTGCACGCCTCGATCGGCATCAGCCTGTGGCCGAGCAACGGCACCGACCCGCGGGCGCTCCTGCGTGCCGCGGACGACGCCATGTACCGCGCCAAGCTCGCTGGCAAGAACGCGGTGAGCTACGTCGTCCCGCCCGCGGACGAGGTCGACGGCGCCGCGGCGCGCACGCTCCAGCCCCGCGACGGACGCCGCGGGCTCGAGTCCTGAGACCGTGACCCGGACGGGGTGCGCACGTCGCACCCCGTCACATCCCCAGGAGCACCGCCACCGGTAGGTCCGCCAGGCACGCCTCGGCCCGCCAGCCCCCCTCGGCGTCCGCCTCACAGCGGCGTCCGGAAAGGACGTCCTCGAAGGCCCGCGGCAGGTCGCCAGGCCACGCCACCCGCGTGTCACCCCAGCCGCGTGGCAACGGTCGGCGCTCGCCCCGTAGGAGCGGTTCGACGAGCCGCGGCGCGATCACCACCAGCGTCCGCTCCCCGTGCCGACGGGCGAAGGCGGTCAGGCGGTCGGCGTGGGCGCCGACCACCGTCAGGGGCACGTACGTGCCGATCGTGAACAGCTCCGGCGCGTCGCCCCGTACCGCCAGCACGCGCTCGATCGACCGCTGCTTCAGGCGTCCGTCGCGCCAGGTCTCCAGCAGCTCGTCCAAGCTCGGGCGCGCTCCCGGCTCCAGGCCCGCACGCCGACGTTCGAAGTCGACGGGTCGACGGTTGTCGGGGTCCACCAGGCTGAAGTCCCAGAACTCGGTGCCCTGGTAGAGGTCGGGCACGCCCGGGCTGGTGAGCTCGAGCACCGTCTGGGCCAGACCGTTGACGGCGCCAGCGGCGGCGATCTCGCGCACGAAGGCGCGCACGTCGTCGACGAACGGCCGACTCGACGCGACGTCGAGGCAGCGGGTCACGAACGTCGACAGCGCCCGCTCGTAGGCCTCGTTCGGCGCCGCCCAACTGCTGTGCACCTTGGCCTCGCGCACCGCCTTGCGCAGGTAGTCGTCGACGCGCGTGACGAAGCCGTCGGGCTCGGCCAGGTCGACACCATCCGCGTCGAACGGCCAAGCGCCCACCACCGTCTGGTAGAAGAGGTACTCGTCGTGGCGACTCGGCGCCGGGCCGCCGTCGACCTCGGTGCGTTTGCGGCGGTTCCAGGTCATCCAGCGCTGCACGCGCTGGCCCCAGGCGCGCGGCACCTCGCTGAGCACGTTGAGGCGGGCGCGCACGTCGGCCCCACGTTTGTGATCGTGGGTGGCCAAGGTGAGCATCCCGAACGGCTGGCTCCGCACCCGCCGCCGGTTGGCCTCATGGAACGCGCTCACGGACGTCCCGAAACGCTCCGGGTCGCCCCCCACCTCGTTGAGCGACACCAGCCGCAGGTAGCGGTAGAAGGTCGTGTCCTCGACCGCCTTCGCCGTCACCGGACCGGTGTACTGCTGGAACTTGAGCGCGGCCGCCACGACGTCGCGGCGGCGGTAGCCACGCCCCTCGCGCATCAGGTCGAGCGTCAGGACGTCGCGGACGAAGTCGTAGATGGACGTGTCGGGCGTGCGTGTCGCCCTCCGAGCCTGGGCCAGGGCCCAGTCGATGTCGCGCCGGTCCTCACGGGTGGTCGACCGGGGCGTGACATACGTGCGGTAGACGGGGAAGTGCGCGACCACGTTCGCGAGCGCGTCACGGAAGGCCAAGCGGGGGTAGTCGCGGCTGCGACGGTTCTGCTGGGCGAGCCGGTGGAAGCCGTTGGCGAGGACGTTCAGCTCGCTGGCGAGCGACACGTGCATGATCTGATGCTTGGCGTCGACCACCAGGGCGTCCATGTCAGGCGACCCGCCCGCCAGCCGGGTGTACGCGGCGGTGAGGGCGCGCTCGGCGGCGCGGTCGACCTGCAGTCCGTTCACGTCGGCGAGGAAGTCGTACCCCGTGGTACCGGCGGTGGCCCAGTCGTCGCGGAGCGTCTCGTGGCGGGCCAGGATCTTCTCGACCACCACGTAGAACGGCCGCTGCGCCCCGGCACCGGCGGCGAGACGCTGCAGACGCTCGAGGTAGCGCTTCGGGTCGCGCAACCCGTCGACGTGGTCCAAACGCAGGCCGTCCACGGCCCCCTCGGCGATGAGGCGCGCGACCAGCACGTGACTCGCATCGAACAGTTCGGGCACGTCCATCTCGAGCGCGGCGAGGTCGTTGACGTCGAAGAAGCGCCGGTAGTTGATCTCGTGTGCGGCGACCCGCCAGTAGGCCAGCCGGTACGCCTGGCGCTCCAGCAGCTGGTGCAGCGCGTCGAACGAGCGCGGCTCACCCGCCCGCCCGCTGAACCGCTCCAGCGTGCCGTCGAGGGCACGGGCGACGGCGGCGTTCTCGTCGACGAGCCGCGCGAGCCGCGCTTGCAGCTGTGCCACCCGCTCCCGTCGCTGTGGTTCGCTGCGGCGACTGCGACGGCCCGCCAGGGCCGCGCGGAGGTCGGCGGCGAGCTCGCCCAAGTGCGACGCCGCCTCGTCGCTGTCGTCCACGGCGGCGACGCCGTCGATCTGGTCACCGTCGCGGGCGAAGGCCGCGGCGGAGCGCAGCAGCGCCGGTACCGACTTCGGACCGATGGGGAAGCGGTGCTCGTGATAGTCGACGTGGAAGGTGCCCGTCTGCCGATCGAAGCCCAGGCGCAACTCGCCGCGCTCCAGGACCGCGCCGTAGGGATCGCCCAAGACCGGGAGCAAGACCTTGCCGGTCAACGTGCGTTCCGGGGGCGACCAGTCGATGTCGAAGTAGGCGGCGAAGGGGGACGCGGGGCCCCAGGCGAGCACGTCCACCCACCAGGGGTTGTCGGGTCCGATCCCCATGTGGTTGGGCACGAAGTCCAGCACCAACCCCAGGCGGTGCCGGTGGAGCTCGCTCACGAACGCGTCGAAGGCGCCGCGGCCGCCGAGTTCCGGGTTGAGCTCGGTGAGGTCCACGACGTCGTACCCGTGCGTCGACCCCGGTCGGGCCTTGAAGACCGGCGAGGCGTAGACGTGGCTGATGCCGAGCGCGGCGAGGTACGGCACGACGCGGCGCGCGTCGTCGAAGCCGAAGCCCGCGTGGAACTGCAGTCGGTAGGTGGCGCGCGGCGGCCGCCTCACGGCGCCAGCCCCCAGGTGACCGACCACGGCAGCAGGACGGCGCCGCCCGACGTGTCGCCGCCGTCCTCGCTGGTGTAGATCCGGCGCCCGGCCAGGCTCCTGGCCGGAGCCGGGCAGGGATCGTCCGCGAGGTTGGCGCGCAGCCACAGCGTCGAGCCGTCGTCGAGCGCGTAGCGGACGTCGAGGCCGCCGGTCCCGTACGCCTCGGCGAGCGTCACGCCGGCCACGACCTGCGGGATCCGCGGCACGATCTCCCGGCGTCGCACGTCGAGGAGCCGCCGGTGGTGCGCGAGCCACGCCGCGTGCTCCGGCTCGCCCAGCCGCGTCCACAGAAGACGCGAGCGCAAGAAGGTGCGCTCGTCGTTCGGATCGGGGATCGAGGCGCGCGCATCCTCGTCCCGGAAGGCCGGGAAACCGGCGAACTCCCGGCGGCGCCCCTCGCGCACGGCTTCGGCGAGGTCACCCTGGAAGTCGGCGAAGTAGAAGAACGGCTCCTCCGCGCCCCACTCCTCGCCCATGAACAGCAGCGGCGGCTGTGGCGCGAGCAGCAACACCGCCGAGAGCGCCCGCAGCGGCGCCGGTTCGAGCAAGTGGACGAGGCGTTCGCCGAAGGCGCGGTTGCCGATCTGATCGTGGTTCTGGAGGAACGACACGAAGGCGGCGGGGGGCAGGTGGCCGCTTGGGGTGCCGATGGCGGCGTCGCCCGGTCGCAACGGCTCGCCCTGACGGACGAATCCCTGCGTGAGCGCCCGCGCGAGGTGGGCCAGCGGCCGTTCGGCGTAGCCGCCGTAGTAGCCCGACCGTTCCTCGGTGCCCAAGACGTGAAGCGCGTGGTGGACGTCGTCGTTCCACTGCGCCGTGTACGCCCGAGGGTCGCCGGCCGGTCCGCGTTCGAGGAAGCGCGCTTCGTTGTGGTCGTTCTCGAGGATCAGGTGGACGCAGCGCTCGGGTTCGGCGCCGCGCCGCAGCCGTTCGGCCAGTTCGTCGAGCACGTGCCCGGGACTCGGGTCGTGGATGGCGTGCACGGCGTCGAGCCGCAAGCCGTCGAAGCGGAACTCGTGCGTCCAGTAGCGCGCGTTGTGGATCGCGAACTCGCGCACCTCGCGGCGCGTGTAGTCGATGGCGTCGCCCCACGGCGTGCTCACGCGGTCGGTGAACCACTGCGGTGCGTACCGGTGCAGGTCGTTGCCCTCCGGTCCGAAGTGGTTGTAGACCACGTCGAGGATCATCATGAGACCGCGGCCGTGGGCGGCGTCGACCAAGCGCTTGAGGTCGTCGGGCGTGCCGTAGGTGCGATCGGGCGCGAACGGCAGGACGCCGTCGTAGCCCCAGTTGCGGCGGCCCGGGAAGTCGGCGACGGGCAGCAGTTCGATGGCGGTCACCCCCAGGTCGACCAGGTGGTCGAGCCGGCGCTGCACGCCGGCGAAGGTCCCTTCCGGCGAGAAGGTGCCCACGTGCAGCTCGTAGATCACCGCCTCGTGCCAGGGGCGCCCGCGCCAGGCCGGGTGCTGCCAGCGGTAGCTTCGCGGGTCGACCACCAGGCTCGGGCCGTCGACGTCGTCGGCCTGGCCGCGCGAGGCGGGATCCGCGACGTCGTGGCGACCGTCGACCACGAAGCGGTAGGGCGTCCCGGCGGTCGCTTCGGTGGTGACCGTCTCGAACCAACCGTCGCCCAGCGGCGCCATCTCGAGACGGCGCGGCGCCGCGCGCTCGAAACGCACCTCGACCCGCTGCACCGCCGGCGCCCACAGCCGGAACCGCACGCCGTCCTCACGCACCTCGGCCCCGAAGGGCATCGCGTGCGCGAAGGTCACGGTGGGGCCGTCGCCAGTTCGACGTCGGACGTACGCGACGTCGGACGCAGCTTCAAGATGCGCATCGCGTGGGCCTCGAGCGTCGTGGCGCTGGCGGCCGCCAGGACGGCGGCGGGGGCCTCCACCTCGGCCGTGTCGACCACCACCACCCAGCGACCGTCGGCCGGATCCTCCGGCAGGCGGAAGGTCGTGGCGGCGTGGGCGGCGTTGACCAAGACGAGGAAGGTGTCGTCGGGTTCCTGTTCCCCGTCTCGGTGAGGTGCAGGAGGCCCGCCTCGCCACTCAGGCGGATGCCGAGCGCCTTCGCGCCCGGATCGTTCCAGTCACCCTCGGCCATCTCGCTGCCGTCGGGCCGCAACCAGACGACGTCCTTGACGTCGGTACCGGGGATCGTCTTGCCATGGAAGAAGCGGCTGCGGTGGAAGACGATGTGCTCGAGCCGCAGCGCGATCAGCCGCCGGGTGAACGCCAGCAGCTCACGACCGTCGGCGTCGACCCCCTCCCAGTCGAACCAGCTGATCTCGTTGTCCTGCGCGTAGGCGTTGTTGTTGCCGCCTTGGCTGCGGCCGACCTCGTCGCCGCTGAGCAGCATGGGAGTCCCTTGCGACACGAGCAGGGTCGTCAGGAAGTTGCGCATCTGCCGTTGGCGCAACCGCTCGACGTCGGGATCGTCGGTCGGGCCTTCGACGCCGTGGTTCCAACTGTGGTTGTGGGCGTGGCCGTCACGGTTGCCCTCCCCGTTCGCCTCGTTGTGTTTACGGTCGTAGGAGACGAGGTCGCGGAGCGTGAAGCCGTCGTGGGCGGTCACGAAGTTGACGCTGGCCCAGCTCCGCCGACCGCCGCGGTCGAAGAGGTCGGCCGACCCCGAGAACCGCTTGGCGAACGCGGCGCGCTGTCCGTCGTCGCCCTTCCAGAACCGCCGCATCGTGTCGCGGTACTTGTCGTTCCACTCCGCCCACCCGGGCGGGAAGGCTCCCACCTGGTACCCGTCGGAACCCGTGTCCCACGGCTCGGCGATCAGCTTGACGGCCGCGAGCACCGGGTCCTGCGAGACCGCGTCGAGGAAGCTGGCGCCCGCGTCGTACCGTCCACCCACCCGCGCCAGGGTGGTCGCGAGGTCGAAGCGGAAGCCGTCGACCCGCATCTCCTCGACCCAGTACCTCAGCGAGTCCGTCACCATCCGCAGCACATGTCGGTGACGCAGCTCGAGCGCGTTGCCGGTGCCGGTGAAGTCGTTGTAGTAGCGCTCCTGGCCCTGCACGAGGTGGTAGTAGGAGCGGTTGTCGATGCCGCGGAAGCTGAGCGTGGGACCGAGATGGTTGCCCTCGGCGGTGTGGTTGTAGACGACGTCCAGGATCACCTCGATGCCCGCGTCGTGCATCCGTTGGACGAAGGCCTTGAAGTCCGACAAGCCGCCCTTGCCGATGTAGTCGGGGTGGGGCGCGAAGAACTGGATGGTGTTGTAACCCCAGTAGTTGCGGAGGCCGCGGTCGATCAGATGCCCGTCGTGGACGAACGCGTGCACCGGCATGAGCTCCACGGCGGTGATGCCCAGGTCGCGCAGGTACGCCACCACCGGCGGCGTGGCCAAGGCGCCGAAGGTCCCGCGCATGGTCTCGGGCACGCTCGGATGCCGCATCGTGAAGCCGCGCACGTGCATCTCGTACACGATCGTTTCGTGCCACGGTCGTGGTTCCAGCCGCCGACCCCAGGTGAAGGCCGGGTCGACGACGCGGCACTTCGGCACGAACGGAGCGCTGTCACGCTCGTCGAACGACAGGTCCGCCGCCGCGTCGCCGATGCGGTACCCGAACAACGCCTCGTCCCAGGTGAGGTCGCCGACGAGCGCCTTCGCGTACGGGTCGAGCAGCAGCTTGTGGTGGTTGAACCGGTGGCCCTCCTCGGGCGCGTAGGGACCGTGGACCCGGTACCCGTAGAGCTGTCCCGGACGGACGTCGGGTAGGTACGCATGCCAGATCTCATGGGTGTACTCGGGCAGGACCACGCGGTCGATCTCGCGCACGCCGTCGTCGTCGAACAGGCACAGTTCGACCCTGCGGGCGTGGGCGCTGAACAGCGCGAAGTTCGTCCCCGAGCCGTCCCAGGTGGCGCCCAACGGTTGGGGACGACCGGGCCAGACTCGGAACGGCGACGGGGGCATGGGGGACTCCTTCGGACGGGGGCGGGCGCGGCAACGACTCGACCGCCAGGTCGCGACCGCGACGATGCTAGCACCGGCTTCGCGACCGACGGCCACAGGCGACACGGCCGGCGACGGCCACCAGGGCGTTCGAGCGTCCTGCCAGGGTGGCCCCGAGATGGATGACATGCGCAACGACCTGCCGCCGCCCCGACCGGTCGCGCCGACGGTCGGGCGCCGGTCGGGCCGCTTGCCGCAGGGTTGCGAACGGATCCGTAGGTGCTGAGCGCGACTGGGCCGCAACGACCAGCCGATCGGCTTCAGCCGAGGCGCTGGAGGTCGGCCACCGTGTCGACGTCGCCGGGATCGCCGCCGCACGCGACCTCGGTGACGAGCTCGGGGCGCGCGCGCATCAGCACGCGGCCCCCTGATCGCCCTCCACGGGCAGCCACGGCCACACGGCCGCCGCAAGGCGCACCGGATGGCCACGCCGCCCGTCGTACGTGGCGACCGCGAGCGGCACGTCCACCGACGCCACCGATCGCCAGGCACTCGTGGTCACCCGCGGCTGGTCGCCGAGACCCACGACCACGGCCGCGGCGCCGTGGCGGCGCGCCGCCGTGAGGCCTGCCTGCAGCGACGTCGCTTGGCCCCGGGCCCAGTTCGGGTGGGGCACCTCGATCGCCGCCGGCGGGGCCACCGGATCGAGCTCCGCCAGCCGCCGCGCCCCGGTCACCACGAGCACGTGGTCGAAACCGGCGGCACAGACGGTGGCGAGGGCGTGGTGGAGCAGCGTGTGGGCGCCGAGCGGCGCGGCCAGCTTGTGGTGGCCGCCGTCGAAGCGCGTCCCGCCGCCCGCCGCCAGGACGATGGCCGTGGTGGCGCGACCCGGTCTCACCGCGGGGCGTGGGCGGGGTGGATCGACCCGGCGCCGCCGGTCAACGGGCGCGCGCTGCGCCCGTGACGCAGCGCGATGATCTCGGCGCAGATCGAGATCGCCGTCTCCTCCGGCGTGCGGCCGCCCAGGTCCAAACCGATCGGCGCGTGGAGCCGGGCGAGGTCGGCAGCGGAGGTGATGCCCGCCTCCTCCAGCCGCACGGAACGCTGCTCGTGGGTGCGGCGCGAACCCAGGACGCCGATGTAGCCGACCCGGGTCGCGAGCGCGCCCACGATGGCGGGAACGTCGAACTTGCCGTCGTGGGTGAGGACGCAGACGGCGTCGCGGGCGGCGAGCGTGTCGCCGCGCGCGGCGAACAGGGCTTGGGGCCACGACACCACGATCTCGTCGGCCATCGGCAAGCGCTGCGCGGTGGCGAAGCGTCCGCGGGCGTCGCAGACGGTGACCCGGTACCCGAGCACCTTGGCCACTCGGGCGAGCGCAGCGGTGAAGTCGATGGCGCCGAAGACCCACATCTGGGGCGGTGGCGCGAACGTCTCGATGAACACCTGCACGGACGCCCGCTCGGGCTCACCCGCCGCCTCACCCGCGGGTCCGTAATGACGCAGACCCGTCCGGCCGGCCTCGAGCACCGCCCGCGCGTCGGCCGCCAGCCTGCGGTCGAGGTCCACGCCCCCGATCGTGCCGCCGACCGATCCATCCGATCCCACGAGCAGCGTCGCACCGACGGGAGCGCGGTCGGCTTCGCTCGGCCCCGCGGCCACCACCGTCGCCAGCGCCACCGCGCGCTCGCTCGCCAGCTCCGCGGCCAACGCCTCCAGACGATCGCCGAGGTCTCCGTCGAGCGTGTCGAGGAAGAGGTCGATCGTCCCGCCGCAGGTCAAGCCGACCTCGAAGGCCTCGTCGTCGCTGAACCCGTAGCTGAGCCGTCCCGGTGCTCGTTCGCCACGCAGCAGCGCCTCGGCCTCGGCGACCACCGCCGCCTCGACGCAGCCGCCGCTGACCGAACCCGACACCTCGCCGTCCGTGCCGATCGCCATCGCCGCACCGGGACCCAGCGGCCCCGAACCGACGACCTCGACGACCCGCGCGACCGCCACGCGCTGCCCAGCGGCACGCCAGCGGGCGACCTCGGCGAGGAGATCCGGCGTCACCCGGTCGACGCCCCTACGCCAGCGTCCGGAGCAGGCGCGCCAGCAGCACCCCGAGCCGGTGGCTTCGGTACAGCGCCGACTCCGCGGCCGGCGCCCACGCGACACCCTCCCCCGCCACGGCGACGACCCGGTCGATCGCGTCCCCGTCGAGCACCGAGCCCGTCAACGCCGCCTCTGCCGGCGCCAGACGCTGCGCCTGCAGGACGGTCCCGCCGACCGCCAGCGCACAGCGCGTCACGACCCCGTCGGCGCCACGCTGCACCGCCACCGCCACCCCGACGATCGGCTCCAGCGAGGCCGGGTGGTGCTCCGCGCGTACGCGCTCGTCATCGTCGCGCCGGGCACGTCCACCCGGGTGACGATCTCATCGGGGCCGAGCACCGTGCGGCCGTCGGGGGTGAAGAGGTCGACGGCCGCGATCGTGCGCCCTCCGGCGGCCCGCTGCGCGTGCACCTGGGCGTCGAGCACGAGCAGGGCCGCCGCCAGGTCGGCCGACGCGCCGTCATAGGCCAGCGTGCCGCCGATCGACGCCATGTTGCGGATCTGGGCGTCGCCGGTGAGCGCGGCCGCTTGGGCCAGCGCGGGCGCCTGCGCCTGGACCCTCGGGTCGCGCGCCAGCGCGTCGAGCGTGACCATGGCGCCGATCTCCAGCCCGGCCTCGGTCTCGGTCAAGGCGTGGAGTTCCGCGACCCGCCGCAGGTCCACCAGCGTGCCGACCTCGGTCCGGCGCATCTTCAGGTCGATGATCAGACGGTAGCTGCCGGCGGTGAAACGGGCATCCGGACGGGTGGCGAGGGCCTCGACGGCGCCGGCGATGGTGTCCGGAGCGACGTAGTCCAAGGTGCGGGGCAGCATGGTTCAGTCCCCGCCCTGCGCGCCGTCGCGCATCGCACGCCACACCTTCTCGGGCGTGTAGGGCATGTCGAGGTGCTCGACCCCGTCACCGCGGAGGGCGTCGCACACGGCGTTCCCGATCGCCGCCGCGGCGCCCACGGTACCGATCTCGCCGGCACCCTTGACACCCAGCGGGTTGTGTGGCGACGGCGTCTCCACGAAGTCGAGCTCGAGGTGCGGCAGGCCGGCGGCCTTCGGCAACGCGTACGTCTCCAGTGAGGCGGTGAGCAGACGTCCAGCGTCGTCGTACACGGCGGCCTCGAACAGCGCTTGGCCGAGGCCGTGCACGATGCCGCCCTGCACCTGACCCTCCATGACCATCGGGTTCCCGATCACGCCGACGTCGCTGACGGCGACGAAGCGCTTGAGCTCGACCTCGCCCGTCTCGGGGTCGACCTCGACGACGGCCACCTGCGCACCGTTGGGGTAGTTGAAGTCGGGCGCGTCCCAGTACATCGTCGCCTCCAGGTTCGGTTCCAAACCCGCCGGGATATCCCAGCCGTACCACAGCGCCAAGGTGGTCTCGAGCAGGGTGATGCCGCGACCGAGGTCGCCGTCGACGTGGAAGCGGCCGCCCTCGAAGACGAGCTCGTCGGCCCGCGCCTCGAGGATGTGGGCCGCACACTGACGGGCCTTGTCGATGATCTTGTCGCACGCCATCGCCAGGGAGGGGCCCGCCATGCTGAACGAGCGGCTGCCGTAGCTGCCCTGGCCGTACGGCGTGCCCTGCGTGTCGCTGTGACGGATCAGCACCCGATCGACGCCGAGACCGAGGCGTTCGGCCACGATCTGGGCGAACACCGTCTCGTGCGATTGGCCGTGCGGCTTGCTGCCGACGGTGGCCACCACCTCGCCGGTGGGCTCACAACGGACGCTGGCGGACTCCCAGGTGCCGCCGAGCATGCCCTCCTTGGCCATCCGTGGCGAGGGACCGACCCCGCTCACGGCGACGAAGCTGGCGATCCCGACGCCGAGCCGCCGACCGCGCGCCGCCGCCTCCTGGCGCAGCGCCGGCATGGCGTCGTAATCGGCCATCGCCAGCGCGCGCTCGAGGACCTGCGGGTAGTCGCCGCTGTCGTAGAGCCACCCCATGCCGTTGTCGTAGGGCATCTGCTCGGGCTGGACGAGGTTCTTGCGGCGCACGTCGGCGGGGTCCATGCCGATCTCGGCGGCGAAGCGGTCGATGAGGCGCTCGGTCATGAACGTCGCCTCGGCCCGGCCCGACCCGCGCTGAGCACCCAGCGGCACCGTGTTCGTGAACGCCGCGTAGACCTCGCAGAAGGCGTTCGGGATGGCGTACGGGCCGGTGATGCTGCGGCCCATCATGGCGGTGGCGACACCGGGTCCGATGGTGGATGGGTAAGCGCCGAGGTTGGCGTAGCTGCGGCAGCGCAAGGCGGTGATGGTGCCGTCGCGCCGGCCGGCGATCACCGCGTGCTGCTGGTGATCGCGCCCCTGCACGGTCGAGCGCATGTAGCCCTCGCGCGAATCGGTCCACTTGACCGGGCGGCGCAGCTCACGCGCCAGGAAGAGGCTGAGCGGCATGTCGGGATAGACGTAGCCCTTGGTGCCGAAGCTGCCGCCGACGTTGGGCGCCACGATCCGCAGCTTGTTGAGCGGGATGTTGAGCATGTAGAAGCTCAGCAGCAAGCGGTGGTTGTGCGGCGACTGGGTGCTGGCGTGGAGGACGAAGTCGTCGGTGACCGGGTCGTAGGTCGCCAGGCAGCCGCGCGGTTCGATGGGGCTGTTGATGGTGCGCTGGTTGAGCAGGTCGAGCTCGACGACGACCTCGGCCTCGGCGATGGCGCGCTCGGTGGCGTCCTCGGTCCCACAGGTCCAGTAGGCGTTGAGGTTGCCCTCCACCTCGTCGTGGAGCTGTGGCGCGCCGTCGGCGAGGGCGGCCTGCGGCGTCGTGACCGTCGGCAGCACCTCGTAGGTGACGCGGATCGCCTCGAGGGCGTCGACGGCTTGGTACCGCGTCTCGGCCACGACGGCCGCGACACCGTCGCCGATGAAGCGCACGCGGTCGGCGGCGAGCGGCATGCCGGCGCCAGGGATGTCTTGCGGGTGCGACGGGAAGTGCGACTCGACCCCGCCGGGGATCCACACGCACGGCAGCGGCTTCATGCGTCCGATGAGGTCCTGGCCGGTGATCACCTTGAGCACGCCGGGCATGCGGGCGGCTTCGGAGGTGTCGATCGCGACGATGCGCGCGTGACCGTGCTCGCTGCGCAAGATCTCCATGTGGACCATGCCTGGTGCCTTCAGGTCGGCGATGAAGCGGGCGGACCCTTGGACGAACGGCGGGTCCTCCTTGCGACGCACGGGCGTGCCGAAGACCTTGTTCGCCATCACGACCTCCCGAAGCGCACGAGCGGGATGCTGCCGGTGAAGTGGCGGACGATCCGGCCGCCTTCGAGGAAGAACGCGTCGTGGACCTTGCTCAGCCCCCACTGGGTGCGGCAGGTGGCCTCGAAGGCGAAGGTGCTGTCGCCCTCCACGAACTTGTCGGTGGACACGACCTGCAAGAACCCCATCAGACCCGTGTACTTGGCGAAGTGCTGGAACAGCTCGGCGTGGCCGCTCACGCGGTAGTCGCTCGAGACGACCTGGGCGTCCTCGTGATAGTGCGTCGTCACCAACGCTTCGAAGTCGCGGGCGTCGAGCAGGGCCACGTGCTCCTCGTAGAAGCGGCGCATGGGCGTGTCCACCACGATCTTCACGCGGCTGGACGGATCGACTGTGAGGGGCGTGGTCGCCCCGGGAACGACGATCATGGCTGTGCCCCGCCCTCTACTTGACGCCCGTGAACTGGTGGGTGATCTTGCCGTCGCGCACGACGTAGCCGTTGTAGGCGTGTCGGGCACCGACGTTCGTGGTCGCGGGCAGCAGCGTCTCGGTGTAGAACGCGTCGCCACGTTCGACGAAGCGTTCGGTCGCCAGGATGCCCAGGCCGTCGTGCTGGGCCAGGTAACCGCGGAAGAAGGCGACGAGCTCGGCGCGGCCCGTGTGGATCCCTTCGAAGGTCGTGAGCACGGCCTCTTCGTGGAAGAACACGTCGACCACCGCCTCGGCGTCCCCGTGCGCCAGGCCGTGCAACAACCGGTCGTAGAAGGCGCGCAGCGGGCTGTCGACGATCAGGTGTGACGGGCTCGCACCGATCCGAAGGGCGGTGTGCACGGCGCGCACGACGTTCTCGTAGCCGGTGCAGCGACAGAGGTGGCCATCGAGCCAGGTGCGGATGTCGCCGTCCTCGGGAGCGCCGTTGCGGGCCAGCATGTCGGTCAGGCCCATGATCATGCCCGACGTGCAGAAGCCGCACTGAACGGCGTGTTCGGCGCCGAAGGCGGTCTGCAGCGGGTTCATGCTGCCGGGCTCGGAGACGCCCTCGAGGGTGTCCACGCTGCCGCCGTCGGCTTGGACGGCGAGCAGGGCGCAGCTCTTGACCGAGACGCCGTCGAGCAGCACGACGCACGCGCCGCACTGCCCGGTGTCGCAGCCCACCTTCGGGCTGGTGAGGTCGAGCCGGTCGCGGAGCGCATCGACCAGCAGCAAGCGCGGCTCGACCTCCAACGCATGTACCGCTCGGTTGACGGTCAGGTGGATCCGCATCTTCGGCCTCGGCTGGACCTGGGCATCAGGAGGGGTCGGTCACGCCCCTCGCTCGTGATCGATGACGTGTGGAACCGCGCTCGCCGATGGGCGAGCGAAGCGGTCAGGCGCTCTTGGGCGTGAACCCGAGCATGCCGGAGTAGTGGCGCCAGATGCGCCCGTCGCGCATGAGGAAGGTGTCGTACACGCGGGCCACGCCGCCGGCCGTCTCGACGGTCGCCTCGAACATCAGCGAATCGTCGCTCTCGACGTACTTGTCGGTGGAGAGCAGCTTGATGTAGCCGAGGTGGGCCAGGTAGGCCTTGAAGTGGGCCTTCAGCGCGTCACTTCCGACGACCGCAGGCGGTTCGTTGATGTTCAGCAGTTGGGCGTCGGGCGTGTACTGCTCGTCGATGAGCCGCTCATGGTCGTTGTCGGCCAGGATGGCGATCTGCTTGTCGTAGAAGGCACGGTACTTCTCAGCCATGTTCCCTCACCCTTCGGCCTTGCGGCCATCGCTTGAACGTGTGCGAGTGCGAAAGGGTACCGGGGGCGTGAGACGGTGTCAAGCCACGCCGGCGCCGTGGGGGACGGAAGCGGGGCGAGGACGTCCCGCGCACGCCGACCGGAGTTCGCGCGCCTCGGGGCGTGGCAGACGACGTCTCCGCATCGTGGGCGGGTCGAGAGGACCGGTGCGTAGCTCCCGGGCCGTTCTTTTGTTTGCTCCTCTCTCGGTTATTCTTGACAACAGGGCCGCTTTTTTTGCAGGATGGCAACAATCATGAGCACCGCTTCGTCGCCTTCCGCCAGGGAGGAGCACGCCCGACACGTCGTCCAGCTCGTCCACGCCGGCGCGGCCACCACGCGCCAGGCGATCGCGGACGCCTTGGGCGCCAGCGCGAGCCTCGTCTCGCGCGTGACGGCCGACCTCGTGCGAACCGGCGTTCTCGACACGCGCGTCGATCACGAGCCTCAAGGTCCCGGGCGGCCCGCCGAACGCCTCGGGATCCATCCTGACGCCGGGCACACGCTCGGCGTCGAGTTGTCCGGCGGCCGGCTGCGGATCGTCACGTGTGACGCGACGGGACGGCTCCGCGACGCCCACGTGCAGGACGGGCCTGAGGGCGTTTCGACGGACGCCGTCGACGAGATGGTCCATGCCATCCAGGCATGGGGCGAGCCGCAACGTCGCTCACGTCCACCCGTCCTCGGGGTCGGGGTGGCCCTGCACGACGTCGTGACCTCGGACGGGCACTGGCTGCGGGCCGGGACACCGAGTGACCCCGTCGCGGTCGGCGAGATGGTGCAGCGTGCCCTGAACGTCCCGGTGCTGGTCGAGGACGTCTCCCGCGCGTTCGCCGAGGCGGAGCATCGCTTCGGGGCAGGACGGGATGCCCCCGACATGCTCTACCTGTTCCTGGGGCGCGATGGCGTGGGCAGCGGCATCTTCGCCGACGACGTGCCGTTGCGCAGTCGCTCCGGGATCTGTGGCGAGGTGGGCCACATCCAAGTGGTGCCGGACGGAGCCCGCTGCTCGTGCGGGAACCGCGGCTGTCTCGAGACGGTGGCGACGCACGCCGCGCTCCTGGCGCGGGCTCGGGCGTATCTCGCCCAGGGCGTCGCGAGCGATCTCGGCGCCGACCTCTCGATGTCGGACCTGTTCGCCGCCGCGCGACGCGGTGACAAGGTCGCGACCCTCGTCCTACACGACTTGGCGAGTTTCCTCGGGATCTCGCTCACCGGCGCCATCTCCGTCACCGGGGCCACGACGGTGGTGCTGGGCGGCGATGTCCGGGGGTCCGGACCCGGCCTGCCCGCACGCCTTCGCCAGGAGCTCGAGCGCTCGCTGCTCCAGCCCCTCGCCGCCGCCATCGACGTCCGTTACGCGGAGCTTCCCGAGACGGCCGGCGCCCACAGCGTGGCCGTCAGCGCGCTCGACGCCGCCGTCGCGACGGGCACGCTCGTCCGTGTCGCAGCGAACGGGAGGTGATCGTCCAGTCCGAGCATCGCGACCCATCCGATGTCACGCGTCTTCCCCTGGAGGTCCTCCATGACCCGCAACGCACGCCCACACGTTCTCGCACTCGCCCTGGCCCTGGTCCTGACCACGGCCGCCGCTCAGACGGAGTTGACCATCGCCCACGCCATGACCGGCGGGGCCGACCGGACGGCGTTCGACGCCATCGTCGCCTCGTTCGAAGCCGCGAACCCCGGCATCACGGTCACGCAGATCGTCCAGGATGACGACCTCTACGAAGACGCCGGGCTCATCACCATGTTGCAGAGCAACGATCCGCCCGACATCTTCTTCCAGTGGGGCGGTGCGCTCGTCCAGCGCGACGCCGAGCAGGGCTTCGCCGCGGACCTCACCGACGCGCTCGCCGAGGGCGGCTTCGGCGACACCTTCGTCGACGCCGCCTGGAGCCCGGCCGCCGGGACCACCGTCGACGGTCGCGTCTACATGGTCCCCAACTCGCTCGACGTCACCACCGCGCTCTGGTACGACCTCGACACCTTCGAGGCGTACGGCCTCACCGAGCCCACCACCTGGGACGAGTTCATGACCGTCGTCCGGACGCTCTCCGACGCGGGTGAAACGCCGATCATCATCGGCAACAACGAGTTCTGGCCGCTCGGGAACTGGGCCGGTCACCTCACCGAACGGGTCGTGGGCATGGAGCTGTTCGACCGCGCCATGCGGCTCGAGGAACCGTTCTCGCAGCCGGCGTTCGTCGAAGCGTTCGGTCTCCTCGAGGAGCTCGCGGCCGCCGGCGGCTTCAACGCCGACCTCACCAGCCTGGGCGCGGACCCGGCCATGAACGCCTTCTTCCTGGGCGAGGGCGCGATCCACCCGATCGGTTCGTGGCTCGTGCCGATCGCCGCCGAGAACGCGCCGGAAGGCTTCCGCTACGACGTCTTCAACACGCCCACGATCGCGGGTGGCGCTGGCGCGACGAACAGCGTGATCGGCCTGGCGACCGGGTTCGAAGTGCACGCCGGCACGCCGCACTTCGACGAGGCGATGGCCTTCTTGCGACACTTCGCCTCCGTCGAGAACCAGGTCATGTGGGCCGAGGCCGGGCAGTTCAGCCCGATCGGCGACGCGATGGCGCAGGCGGACCTCGACCCCCACACCCAGGACCTCGCCGAGATGTTCGACAGCGCCGATGCGCTGGTGCCGCCGCCCGACACCGGATACGCGGTCGAGGTGGCCGACGTCTTCTACGAGGGCGCGGCGCGCGTCGCCAGCGGTGCGCAGGACGCCGAGGGCGCACTCGCCTGGATCGACGAGCAGCTCCAACCTCTGCGCGACGAACGTTGACCGACACCTTCGGGGTCGAAGCGCGGAGCGGCACCCGCCGCTCCGCGCGGCGCCGGAAACCGGGCTGGTGGCAGCCGTACCTGTTCGTGCTGCCGGCCCTGGTCCTCTTCGGCACCTTCGTGCTGCTGCCGTTGGGCGCCAGCGTGTACTACGGCTTCACCCGTTGGGACGGCATCAGCCCACCCGAATGGGTGGGCTTCCGGAACTACGCCAGGGCTCTCGCAGACGGCATCTATCTTCGCTCGTACGTGAACGTCTCGCTCTACATCCTCGGGACCATCGTCGTCGAGGTCGGCTTCGGCCTCGCCATGGCCGCCCTCTTGGCGCCCGAGCGGCGCGGCTTCGGCCTGCTGCGGGTGCTGTTCTTCTCGCCCGTCGTGCTCTCGATGGTGGCGGCCGGCCTGCTCTGGGCCTTCGTGTACGACCTGCGCTTCGGTCTCCTCAACGGCGCCCTGGAGCTCGTCGGCCTCGGCGCCCTCACGCGCCCCTGGTTGGCCGACCCCCGCACCGCCCTCGCCGCCGTGACGATCGTGAGCGGTTGGAAGTACGCCGGCTTCTACATGATCATCTACCTCGCGGCGCTGCGCCGCATCCCCGAGAGCCTGTACGAAGCCGCCCGGCTGGACGGGGCGGGCCCCATCACGTCGTTCTTCCGCATCACCGTGCCCCTGCTCCGCGAGACCACCATCGTGACCGTCTTGTTCTGCGTCACCGGCGGGTTCGCGGCCTTCGATCTCTTCTTCGCGATGACGAACGGCGGCCCCTTCAACGCCACCGAGATCCCCACCACGTGGATCGTCAAGCAGGCGTTCGACCGAGGACGTTTCGGGTACGGCGTCGCCCTGACGGTGGTCATGTCGATCGTCGTCGGCCTCATCAGCATCGTCTACCTGCGCAGCACGGCCCGGGCCGAACGTGTCGAGTACTAGCGCAACCGGCGGCCGCCGGCCGAGTCGCGGCCTGGACGCGGCGGGGATCCTGCACCTGTGGGTCGTGATCACGGTCGTGGCGGGCGTGGCGTTCCCGTTGGCCTGGATGGTCTACTCGGGCTTCAAGACGAACGCCGAGATCTTCGCGCGGCCGTTCGGGCTGCCGGAGAGCTTCCAGTGGTCGAACCTGGTCGAGGCATGGAACGTCGGCGGCCTCGGCCGGCTCTATCTCAACAGCCTCTTCGTCACGGTCACGGCGGTGGTCATCGTCGTCGCGCTGTCCAGCCTGGCGGCCTACGCCTTCGCGCGGCTCGACTTCCCGTTCCGGGACGTGCTCTTCTACGTGTTCCTGGTGGGCCTCCTGCTGCCGGCGCAGACGGTCGTGATCCCGCTCTTCGTGCTCCTGCGCGACCTCGGGTTCCTCAACACCTACTGGGCGCTGATCCTGCCGTACGCCTCCTGGCCGCTCGCGCTCACCATCTACCTGATGCGGTCGTTCTACCGAACGCTGCCCCGCGAGGTCGAAGACGCTGCCCACATCGACGGCGCGGGCCTGTTCCAGACGTTCTGGCACGTGATGCTCCCGCTGGTCCGTCCGGCGATCGTCACGATGGCGATCCTCAACGCGGTGAACCTGTGGAACGAGTTGCTCTTCGCGCTGCTGTTCATCCGCGACGACGCGTTACGGACGCTGCCGGCGGGCCTGCTGGCCTTCTACGGCTATCACTCCGTCGACTACAAGCTGGTCTTCGCGGCGCTCAGCATCGCGACGATCCCCATCCTGATCGTCTACTTCGTGTTCCAGCGGCAGATCATCGCGGGCCTGACCGTGGGCTCGCTCGACTGACCGCTCGACCAACCGCTCGACCTGGAGGTGGGCCATCGCCCTCACGTACCGCGGTGTCATCGAAGGCTTCTACGGACGACCGTGGAGCCACGCGCAACGACTGGACCTGCTCGCACGGCAAGCGGCCTGGGGCATGAACGTGTACGTGTACGGGCCGAAGGACGACGTCAAGATCCGCGCCGCGTGGCGAGAGCCCTACGACGCCGACGAGCTGAAGGCGCTCACGGCGCTCGCCGTCGCGGCCGAGGCCAACGACGTCGCCCTGCACTACGCGATCGCTCCCGGCCTCGACATCCGCTTCGCCAGCGACGACGACCGGCGAGCGCTCGAACGCAAGGTGGATCAGGTGGTGGCGTGTGGAGCGACCGGGATCTCGCTGCTGTTCGACGACATCCCCTCCGGCCTGGCGGCGACCGACGCAGCCTCGTTCGCGTCCTTCGCCCACGCCCAGGCGGACGTCGCCAACCGCTTGCTCGGCCATCTGGGCGAGGACGTGGCGCTCGTGTTCTGCCCGACGGAGTACTGCGACCGTTTCGCTCGGCCGAGCGTCGAGGAGAGCCCGTACCTGCGCACGCTGGGCGAAGCGCTCGACCCGCGCGTGGACGTCTACTGGACGGGTCCCGAGATCGTGAGCGAGACCGTGCCGCTCGACGCCACCCGCCGCATCGCGCGGGTCTTGCGGCGACCGCCCGTCCTGTGGGACAACCTCCACGCCAACGACTACGAGGGCCGGCGCCTGTACCTGGGCCCCTACGCCGGCCGGCCGCCGGAGCTGCGGGCCGAACTCCGCGGCGTGATCACCAACCCCAACATCGAGTACGAGGCGAACTTCGTTCCGCTGCACACGACCGGAGCGTGGCTGCAGGGCGGCGCGGACCCGGCCGCCCACCTGGCGCACGCCATCGACGCCTGGCTGCCGCGCTTCGCCACCCACGCCGGGCATGCCTCGCGCGAAGAGGTCGAGCTGCTCGTCGACTACCTCCACCTACCGTTCGCGCACGGATCCCAGGCGCGTGCCCACCTCGCGGCCGCCGAACGGGTCGCGCGCGGTGAAGGCAGCGCCGTCGACCGGGACCTGCTCGTCGGTCGCGAGATCGCACTGCGCGCCGTCTACGTACGGGTCACCGAACTGCTCGACCGCGAGCTGGCGTACGCCCTGTACCCCTACGCGTGGGACCTCAAGGAAGAGGCCGAGGTGCTGGCGCGCTACGCGCTGCATCCCGGCGGCCCTTTCTGCCGCCCCGACGCCATGGCCAACACGTACCGTTCCGGGATCTTGGACGCGTTGCAGGCGGTGCTCCCGCTCGACGCCCAAGGGTGCGTGACACGGTGACCGTCGACCCGTACCACCCGACCGACCTTGCCGGCGCGTACCGGGTGTGCCTCGCGACCGGCGCCAGCGGCGAGGACGCCACCGCCCTGTACGCCGACCCCAACCTGCTCGGACACGTGTACGTCGGGCCGTACCTGGCCCTCGAGCCGACCCACGCCTTCGTGCTGCGCGACGGCGACGCCGTGCTGGGCTACGCGTTGGGCGCCTTCGACACGGCCGCCTTCGAGGCCCGCTGCGAACGGCTCTGGTGGCCGCCGCTCCGCGCCATGTACCCGGTCGAGCGGGAGCGTCCCCGCCGCGACGCGCACCTCGTGAACCTGATCCACGCGCCGGAGCGGGCGCTCGAGCGACCTGCTGGAGGTGTACCCGTCCCACCTGCACATCGACCTGCTGCCGCCGGCGCAGGGGCGGGGCCACGGCCGCGCGATGATCGAGGCCGTCCTGGACTCGCTCGCTGCGGCCGGGAGCCCCGGGGTCCATCTCGGCGTCGGGGCGACGAACGTGCGCGCGATCGGCTTCTACGAACATCTGGGGTTCGAGCGGCTTCGGACCCTCCCCGACGCGCTGCTGATGGGGCGGCGGTCCCCCTCGACACCGAAGGCGGCCCCATGAACGCCATCGACGCCTACTACGACGCCATCCGGCGCTTGCTCGACGCTGCGTACGAACGGGAACGGGATCGGCTCGAGCAGGTCGCCGAGCTCGTCGCCGGTGCCGTGGAGGGTGGCGGGCTGGTGTACGTCACCGGTTCCGGCCACGCCCACCTGTTGGCCGAAGAGCCCTTCTACCGCGCCGGCGGCCTCGCCGCGATCCACCCGATCCTCGTGCCGGCCCTCATGCTGCATGAGAGCGCCACCCGCAGCAGCCGGCTCGAACGGCTGGCGGACCTGGCGCGTGAGGTCTTGGCCGACCTCCCCATGGGCGCCGGCGACGTGCTGATCGTGGCCTCGAACTCGGGTCGCAACGCCTATCCGGTCGAGGCGGCCCTGGCGGCACGCGCGCGGCACACACCCGTGGTGGCGCTCACCAGCGTGCCGCACGGCAGCCGGACCGCGTCGCGCCACCCGAGCGGGAAACGTCTGTTGGACCTCGCCGACGTCGTGCTCGACACCGGCGTGCCCTACGGCGACGCCACGGTTTCGCTGGGCGACGGCCGGCCGTCGGTGGCACCTGCGAGCACCGTGCTCGGCGCCTTCCTGCTCGACGCGGCGCTGGCGCGCGCCACGCAACTCCTGTTCGACCGCGGGGCAGACCCGGACGTCTTCGTCAGCGCGAACGTCGACGGCGGTGGGCCGCTCTCGGACGAGCGCTTGGCGTACTGGCGCGAACGGATCCCCCCGCTGTGAAGCCGCCCGCGCGGCCCGTCGTCATCGGCATCGACGCGGGCGGCACGCGAACGCGCGGCATCGCGGTCGACGTCGACGGGGTCGTGGTCGCGCGCGCGGAGGGCAGCGGGGCGAACCCTCGAACGCTGGGCGACGCGCACGGCCGGGCCCAGGTCCGCGAGATCGTCGACGCGTTGAGGGGTGTCCCTCGTCGGCCCGTGGCACACCTGATGCTCGGCTCGGCCGGGCTCCTCGACCCGGCATCGGAGGCGACGTGCGCGGCCTGGTCGCAGGCGCTCGACGTCGCCGACGTCTCGGTCGACAGCGACGTCCGCATCGCCCACGCCGCAGCCTTCGGGTCCGACCCGGGCGTGATGATCGTGGCCGGCACCGGCAGCCAAGCCATCGCCATCGACCCGTCCGGCGGTCGCGTGAGCGTCGGCGGCTGGGGACCCTCGTTCGGCGACGAGGGCAGCGCCTTCTGGATCGCGAGCACGGCCATCCGGGCCGCGCTGCGAGCGCTCGACGAGCGGCGCTCCATCCCCCTCGCCCTGGCGCTGCTCACCTACGCCGGCGTCCCCTCGACGACGTCGCCGAGCGCCCGGAACGTGCGGCTGCTCGACGTCCTGTACGACGCCGGCGGCGGCCCGGCGGCCCACGCCCGCTTCGCGCCGCTCGTCGCCGACCTCGCCGAAAGCGGCGACGGTGAGGCGCAGGCCCTGCTCGATCGCGCCGGAAGGCTGCTGGCGGGAACGGCGGCGTTGGCGGCGCGTCGTGCCGGCGTCCACCGCGTCGCCGGTGCGGGAAGCGTCCTCGAGCACAACGGGTTCGTGGCGCGAGCGTTCGACGCCGCTCTGCACGGGTTCGAGCTGGAACGCGTGCCCGGCTGGTCCGAGCCCGTCTTCGGCGCCGCCTACCTGGCGATGGCGGCGGCGGGATGGCGGGCGACCGAAGCGCGAATGGCTTGGGTCGGAAGAGCGGGACGCGCCGATCCCGTGACGTGAGAGCGGCGGCGCAGCGGCAGCTCCTCGAGCGGATGGGGTGTCGGGGATCCACGCACGCGTCGTCGTCAAGTGGGAGAGCTCCGTCGAACGCATACGATGACCCCATGGACCCCAACGCCGTGATCGAACGGCTTCGTGCGCGGGTGCCGGGCGTGCGCGTCGTTTGGCTGTACGGTTCGCGCGCTCGTGGCGATGCGCGCTCCGACAGCGACGTCGATCTTGCGATCCTCGCGGATGCGCCCGTTGGGTTCGAAGAGCTTCTGGCGCTCCAATCGGACCTCGCAGGGCTCGTCGGTGCCGACGTGGACCTCGTCGACCTCTTCACTGCCGACGACGTCCTGCGCGTGCAGGTGATCGAACACGGCCAGGTGCTCTTCGAGCGCACGCCGTCCGACCTCGCCCGTTTCGAGATGCACGCGCTGTCGCGGTACGCGCACCTGAACGAGGAACGCCAGGGGATCCTCGAGGACATCGCCCGACGAGGAAGCGTCTATGGATGACGTCGTCCTCGGCAAAGTCGAGATCATCGAACGCTGTGTGCGCCGGGTTCGCGAGGTGCACGCCGGGGACACGGCAGGGTTCCGCGACGACCTGACCCGCCAGGAATCGGTGCTCCTCAACCTGCAGCGCGCCTGTGAGGCGGCGATCGACTTGGCGATGCACCTCGTCCGCATCGATCGCCTCGGGCTCCCCAAGACCAGTCGCGAGGCGTTCGACCTTCTGGAGGGCGTGGGCGCGAGCTTCAGGGCTGGGCGTCCACCTCGAACGTCGCGTCTTCGACCCAGTCGTACCAGAGGGGCAGAGCGACGCTCGTGGGCGCGCCGAAACCGGTCTGCACGTTGATGAACAGGTGCACCACGAACTGCTCTTCGGCGGCGTCGTAGCGCGCGTAGACGCTGGTGGGCGGCAGCGCGTAGTGACCGTCCCGGATCCAGAGGCAGACGTCGTCGTACGGGCCGACGTAGCCGTCCTCGAGGATGCCCCCGCCCGACGTCGCCGCCGGATCGATGAAGACGTCGTGGTTCGGTCCGCGCAGACGGAAGTCCTGGTTGGTGTTGCGGTCGTCGTTCTGCCCGCCCACGCCGCGGATCCGCACCGTGTACGTGTCCGCGCCGGGCACGGCGTCGAAGCGCAGCGTCATCTGCGCGCAGCCGTAGCTCTTGCCGTACAGGCCGGGGTGCGTGGCGCCGTACTCCACGACGATCCGCGGGTCGATCAGGCGGTCGTCGCCCTGGACGGTGGCCGCCATGCGGGCGACGGGTTGGGCCCCGGTCGGGATGCTGGCAGCGCCGGGCTCGACCTCGAACACCTCGACGACGATCGAGTCCACGTCGTCGTCCTGGATGTCGGTCGGCCAGTCGTGGAAGTACCAGATCTCGCTCGAGTCCGTGTCGATCGCCGTGCCGTCGCTCAGCAGGTCGCTGATCGTGCCGTGTTCGCCGCTGGTGGTCCAGCGGTACAGGTAGGTGCCGGTGAGCGTTCCCTTCGGGAGCACCGTGAACTTGGCCGAGGGGCTGTCGCGCGAGACGATCGCCAGGCCCGGCGAGAGCGCGAAGAGCGCCTGCGCCGAGATCACCGACCAGTCCTCGGCCGCCGTGGAATCGGAGAGGTCGAGCATGATCTTGGCGACGTCGCCGCCGACCATCACGGCCTGCACGGCCGCGGCGATCGCGGTGGCGCTCGCCCGCGTCGAGAGACGCCGCTCCATGGCCTCGACCGCGGCCCGGTTCCGGTCGCTCTCGGTCAAGGCTTCGAAGATGGTCTCCGTCAACTCGAGCCTGAACTCGCGGCTCTCGACCAACCGCGAGATCGCGAACTTCAGCGCGTCCGCGTACCCGGTGCGCCCTGCCCGCAGGTAGACGCCCAAGCCCAACAGGTGCTCGTCGGCGATGACGCGCACCCGCGTGCGCAGCTCCGTCAGCTTGGCGGCGTCGTACTTCGCCAGCGCACCCAGGCCGTACATCTCGACCAGCGGCAGCAGCAGCTCGTCGAGGAACAGCTCGAGCGACTTCTCCAGGATGACGTCGTCCCATTCGTCGTGGAACTCCGCGAACCGGGCGTCGCTCAGGATGGCCGGCACGTCGGCGCTGGTGCTCGGACCCAACAGGACGAGCCGGTAGTGCGTCCGGCTGGCGTCGGCGCGTCCCGGGAGGTTGAGACCGGGGCTGAGCACCGGCGACCACGGCGCGTCGCCGGTCAACACGTCGAACAGAGCGTTGAGGACCTCGAGCTGTCCCGTCGCCGGCACGTCCACCCGACCGGCCGGCACGGGCGGATCGATCGGGGTCTCGACGCCGTCCGCGTCCTCCCAGGCCACCTCGTACGCCAGCAACGCGCCCGGCCGGCGGAACGAGTTCTGCCCCACGACGCCGGCGCCCGACGGGTTGTGCAGCACCTGCACGCCCGATTGGGTGGCGCCGCCCGGATCGATGACGATGTTCGTGCCGTCGACCTCGGCCGTCCCGACCGACGCGGCCGCCATCGGACCGCCCGTCACGGCGGTGAACGCCGCCGCGATCTCCACGTCTTCGAAGAGCGCCTCGTGGGCGGCTCGAAGCGCTGCCAGCGTCGCCGCGTCGGGGTCCACGAGGCCGTTGCCGCCGGCCAGCACCTGGCGCCGCAGCTCCGCAGCGACCGCGTCCGCCTCGCCGATCCCTCGCAGCAGGGCGCGCACGTCGTCCTGAGGTTCGACCGGGAGCCACATGCCGCCGATGAGGTAGTAGAGCAGCGCCTCGGCCGTGCTCTCCATGGAGACGACCACGTCGGACCCGTCGCTCGCGCCGAGCAGGAGCAGGTCTCCGCCGGCCGTCTCGACGCCGATCTCGCTGTCGGCCCCACCGAGGACGTCCGCCCGGAACGTGCCGTCGACGTCGACGGGGTACGTGCCGACGGACGTGGTCACGCTGAGCGAGCCGACGTCGACCCCGTGGCCGGCGGGTAGGACGACGGTCCCGTCGACGGTCCGTACGTCCGGCGGCGTGGTGGTACCGGGTGAGCCGCCGCAAGCGGCGAGCAGGAGCACGAGAACGAGCGTGCAGGCGGACGAGCGGAGGGACCGGCGCGGTGATCGCATGGTGCACGCTACGGAGGTGGGGGTTAATCCGCCCTTAAGGCAGCCGGCTGCGTGGCGGGCGCAGCGCGTGCTCGCGCCTCAGGTTGACCGAGAGGTCGCCGCCGGCTAGCCCACCTGGGACGGCGGCGGCGCCGCCGGCGGCACCACCGCCTCGACGCCCATGCACAGCCGAAGCAGGCGTCGGTCACCGCCACGCGCGCCCGTCAGCAGCAGGCCGGCGGGCAGACCCTCCTCGCCCGGGCCGGCGTAGATCGACACGCTCGGCTGCCCCGTGAGGTTGGCGGGGCCGGTGGCGTGCATCTCGGCGTAGCCCTCTTCCCCGTCCACGAGGGGATCCTCGACGGGCGCCACCCACGGCACGGTGGGCGCGATCAGCGCGTCGAGGCCCAGCAGCGCCGTCTCCATCGCCTCGGTCAACCGGCGCTGGTGCGCTCGGGCACGGAGGTACGCCATCGCGGTGACGGTCGGTCCGGCCTCGATCTGCGCTCGCGTCTGTGGGCCGTAGGCGTCGCGGCGTTCCTCGAACCCCTCGGCGTGCACGATCGCCGCTTCGGGCACCAGGATGTCCATCAGCGTCGGCGCCGCGCCCTCGAGCTCGGGGACGTGGACGTCGACGACCTGCGCGCCCGCGTTGACCAGTCGCTCGCAGGCTTCGGCGAAGGCGGCGCGCACGTCCGCCCGCAGGAAGGGCACGTCCATGTGGGCGCGGATCACGCCGAAACGGCGGCCGACGAGCGGGAGCGGCGTCGATGGTCCCGACGTGCCGGTGAGCGCGTCGAGGAACGCCAGGGCGTCGGCACTCGTCCGCGCCAGGGGCCCGGCGTGATCGAGCGTCGGCGAGAGCGGGTACACCCCCTCGAGCGACACCAGCCCGAACGTCGGCTTGAGCCCGACGATCCCACAGTAGGCGGCGGGAACGCGGATCGAGCCGCCCGTGTCGGTGCCGACGCCCGCGTATGCCATGCCCGCCGCGACGGCCGCCGCGCTGCCGCCCGACGAACCGCCGGCCGTGCGACGCGGATCCCATGGGTTGTTGGTCTGCCCCGCGAGCGGATGGACGGCGCCGTAGGCGAACTCGAGCAGGTTGGTCTTCCCCAGGACCACGGCGCCGGCCGCCTCGAGCCGGCCCACGAGCACGGCGTGGCGCGACGGCAGCGTGCGGAAGGCGGGCGCCGAGCCGTAGCCGGTCGGCGTTCCGGCCACGTCCACGAGGTCCTTGACGACCACGGGGACGCCGTGCAGCGGACCCCGGTCGACGCCCCAGCCCAGTTCGCGTCCGGCTCGCTCGGCCTGCGCCAGCGCCCACTCGGCCGTGACCGTGGCCATGGCGTTGAGCGCGCCATCGTCTGCCGCGATCTGGCGCAGGCACGCCTCGGTCACGGCGACCGGGTCGACGCGCCGGACCGGAAGGCGGCGCCGAGGTCGGCGATCGTGTCGTAGACCGTGGGCTGGGTCATAGGCGGGGGGTTATCGCGTGGTCGGCACGGTATCGCGCCCGGGCGCCGCGGTCAACGGGCCGGTCGTGAGGTGCAGCCGTCGACCGCGGCCAAGCCACCCGACGTGCGCGTCCTCGCCGCCCGACGTGCGCGACCTCCGCCTGACTGGCTCAGGACTCCGCGAGCACCGGCCGCCGCGTCCAAGACAGCAGCACGAGCGTGGCGACGGCGATGAGCACCGCGTGCACCATGAACATCGTCGGCAAACCGGCGCGCCCGGCCACGCCCGCGAAGGCGAGGGGCGCGAGGACCTGGGACAGGCGGTTGAGCATGAGCCGGACGCCCAGCGCCGCGCCGCGCTCGCTCGCCGCTACGCGGTCGGCCACCATGACCATGGAGATCGGCTGCGACAGCCCGTGCCCCAGGCCGAACAGCATCACCCACAGGCCGATGAGCCACGGCGACGGGCTGGCGACCACGCCGGCCAGGCCCAGCGAGAGCGCCACGAGCGTGTAGACCACGGTGCGCTCGCGTCCGCCTAGGAAGGCGACCAACCGCGGCATGACGGGCCGGACGACGACGGCGGCCACCGAGCGCAACGAGAGGATCGCGCCGATCGTCGCCGCCGACATCGTCAGCGACTCCAGGTACACAGGGAGGAACGTCGCGTGGATGGTCATGGCCCAGACCGCGGCGGTGCTCGTCAGCACCGCGATCCCGACCGCGCGGTCGCGCAGGAGCCCGGCGGCGGCGCGCCACCGGAACGGGGGGACGAACGCCTCGGAGCGTCCCCGGCTGCGCACGGCGAACATGAGCGCCACCGCCACCGCGAAGGCGGCGAACACGCCGACGAAGGCCGTCCGCACGCCGAAGGTGTCGAGCAGCAATCCCGCGACGACCGGGCCGACCACCTGACCGGCCGCCATGGCGGTCGTCCACCAACCGTACGCAGCCTCCCGACCACGACCCTCGGAACCGAGCGCTGCGATCAGGGCCTGAGCGCCGATGATGAAGCCGTTCTGGAGCGCGCTGCCGATGAGGTACGCGACGACGAGCCAGACCAGAGACGGCTGCATCACCATGGGCAGCACCGCCATCGTCGTCCCGCCGAGTCCCAGCAGGACCACGCGCCGCGCGCCCCAACGGTCGACCGACCGGCCGATCGGCACCGCCGCGAGCAACGGCACGATCGCCGCCGCCGCGACGAGCACGCCGATCCCACCCGGACGGACCCCGAAACGCAGCAGGAGGAGTGGCAGGAGCAACGTGAGCATCGACCAGCCGACGATCGCCATCGCGCTGGCGGCACTCATCAGGTTGAGGTCGCGGCGGACGTTCACGCGTCGAACCGCGGCCCGTCGTGTGGGCGCGGTGCGTCGTGCGTCCTGAACAGCGCTTGCAGCGTGGCGACCCCCTCGTCGAGTCGCCAGGTTACCCCCGCTCGCCGTGCAGTCGACCCTGTGGTGGGGGTGATCGGTGGAACGGGTCGGTTGCGGCGCGGATGGTGTACGGGCGCAGGCTGTCTCGCCCCTCGCCGCGCGGGCGGCGCTTCAGCCCACCGGCGGGCAGCGCGTTACGGTGGCTGCGCCCATCGATCCACGCCACTGGACCCCCAGGAAGGCACTGCCCGACGCGTCGGTCGGCCGACCGCGCGGCGAGGTGCAGGCGCAGGTGCAGACGTCACACCGGGACCCGTGCGACACGTCACTCGCCCGCGCGACTATCCAGGTGGGCTACTTCGCGCGCAGGAGGTCGAGCTGCACGTGGCACGCCCGGGCCGCGCCATGCAGCAGTTCTGGGTCGATCCCGGCGCGCATGAGGAGCCAGAAGCCGAGCAGGCTGCTGGTGAACAGGCGCGCCTGATCCGTGATGCCGACGTCGGGATCCACCTCGCCACGCTGCTGCGCGTTCTCCAAGGCGTTCAGCAGCGCACGCTGGATGCGGTCCACGTACCCTGCGACGATGCGCTCACTGGCGGGGTCGAACGGTGCTCGCTCGGCTGCGACGTTGCACAGCATGCAGCCGCGTTCCGACCCCGGCCCACCTGCTGCGGCCGCGAACGTGTCGATGACGGAGCCGATCTCGTCGAGCCCGGCTTCCGTCGACTCCAAGACGGCGAAGTGCGAGGTCACGACCTCACGCTCGTACATCTCGAGCGCCGCCTCGAACAGGCCCTGCTTGGAACCGAACTCCGCGAACAGGCTGAAGCGGTTGACCTCCATGTGCTCGGCGAGATCCTGGGTGGACGTGGCGTGGAAGCCGCGCTGCCAGAAGAGCCGCATGGCCTTGCGGGTCACGTCCTCGCGGTCGTACGTCTTGTGTCGACCCATATCCTGGTCCTCGATTCCAGTTTCCAACCGATCGGTTGCGTATCGATCACCGCAGTGCTAGCATCAGCATAACCAACCAAGCAGTTGGATTCAATGGAAGTTCGAGGAGATGCGACCCATGAGCGGACGAGCGCGTTTCAAGGAGCGTTACAGCGGCTGGGCCCTCGTCACGGGCGCCACGGCAGGCATCGGCAGCGCTATCGCAGAGGAACTCGCGGCCGGTGGCATGAACGTCGTCCTCGTCGCACGAAGTGTCCCGCGGCTGGACGAGCGCGCGCGGGAGCTTCGCGACACGTACGGGGTCGAGGTCGAGGTCCATCGCGCGGACCTGTCGACGAGGGCGGGCGTCGATGGGCTGATCGAGGCGGTCGGCGACCGCGAGATCGGCGTGCTCGTGCCCTCCGCGGCGATCGAGGAGCGGGGGTACCTGATCGACGGCGACCCCGACGCACACGGGCGCCTGCTCGACATGGACTGCTACGGGCCGATGCGGCTCGCTCGCCACTTCGGACGTGGCATGGCCGCGCGCGGCAACGGCGCCATCCTCTTCGTGTCCAGTCTCTCCGGCTGGAGTGCGCAGCCCTACATGGCCCACTACGGCGCCGCGAAGGCCTACGTCTTGTCGCTCGGCGAAGCCTTGCATCAGGAGATGAAGGACAAGGGCGTGGACGTCAGCGTCCTGTCGCCAGGCCCCACCGACACCGCGATGGCGCCGGACATCAACGCCGAACTCACGAAGATGGGCATGGCGGTCATGAACCCTCGAGACGTGGCGCGCGCGGGCCTGTCGGCGCTCGGCAACCGCCCGAACGCGATTCCCGGCGTCCGGAACAAGATCATGATCCTGATGATGACGCGGATGATGCCCCGATCGTGGACGACGGCGATGTTCCGTTGGATGATGCGGCGAGTTCTCCACATCGGGACTCCGGTGGTGGAGCCGCGAGGGCGAGCGGCTTGACAGCGCGCCTCGATCGAGTCTCGGGGTAGACCGCGGGGCGCATGCGCCCCGGAGCACACCGGGCTGCGAGGCGTGCACAGAGCCTGACGGCTGGGCCGGGCGGAGACGGCTCTCGGCTCGGTGCGAGTCCCCCGACTCCTCAGGACTCTTCGTGACCCATGCCGAGCGTCCGCCGCAACACGTGTTTCTGCACCTTGCCGAGCGCGTTCCTGGGCAGGGCATCGACGAAGTGGATCTCGCGGGGCTTCTTGAAACCTGCGATGCGGCTCCGGCAGAACGCGATGAGCGCTTCCGCCGTGGGAGCGGGGTCGCGCGGCACGATGGCGGCGACCACCTTCTCGCCGAGGTCTTCATCCGGGAGACCCACGACGGCGGCCTCGGCGACGTGCGGGTGGCCCTCGAGCACCTCCTCGACCTCGCGCGGGTGCACGTTGAACCCACCGCTGATGATCAGTTCCTTCGCCCGTCCGACGATGAAGTGGTAGCCGTCTGCGTCGACGAAGCCGAGATCGCCCGTCTTGAACCAGCCGTCCGGCGTGAACGCGGCGCGGGTCGCGTCGGGGTCCCGCCAGTAGCCGCGGAACACGTTGGGGCCACGAAGCTGGATCTCGCCCGAGAGGCCCCGTCCAAGGGGAGCGTCCGACTCGAGATCGGCGATGCGGACCTCGACGCCATCGAACGGCAACCCGACGGATCCCGCCCGGCGCTCACCGTCGAACGGGTTGCCCAGGTTCATCACGGTCTCGGTCATGCCGTAGCGCTCGAGGATCCGTACCCCCAACGCCTCCTCGACGTCCTCGAAGGTGCGCGGGTTCAAGGGAGCCGAGCCGGAGACGAGCAGGCGCAGCCCCTGCGGCTTGACGGCCCGCCGACGGGCCTCCTCGACGAGGCGCACGAACATCGTGGGCACCCCGAAGAACATCGTCGCGCGTCCCGCGCACGAGTTCGTCGAGGACGGCGCCTTCCTCGAACCTCGTCAGCAGCGTCATGGACGATCCCTGAAGGATCGTGCCGTGCAGACCGACCGCGAGGCCATGGGTGTGGAACAGGGGGAGCGCCAAGAGCAGGTGGTCGGCGGCCGTCCAGCGCCAGGCCTCGGTGACGGCCCGACTGTTCGCCAAGAAGTTCCCGTGATCCAGCATGGCGCCGCGGCTCCGGCCCGTGGTCCCCGAGGTGTACCCGATCACGGCCAGGTCGGCGTGGGCGAGCGGGACGGGCTCGCCGCGCGGGTCGGCTTCCACGGCCGCGGCTGGCCCACCACCTGCCGCCCATGCGCCCGTTGCGAGCCGCACGATCGCCGCTCCCGAACGCACCGCCGCCGTGGACACCTCGTCGAGTGCGGCACCGTCCGCGTCGGTCAGGACCAGACGCGCACCGGCATCCGCGACCACGTGCTCCAACTCCTGCGTGCGGTATCGGGTGTTGATCGGCACGACCACGGCGCCCAGCCAGAGCACGGCCAGGTACGCCTCCGGGAACATCGGCGAGTTCTCGAGGTGCAGGCCGACCCGGTCGCCTCGCTCGATGCCCCCTGCGGCAAGGGCGCCGGCCGCGCGGGCCACGCGTCGATGCATCTCGCCGTACGAGATGGTCGTTCCGTCGAACACGACGAACGGTCGCTCAGGAGCACGCAGGACGGCCCGCACGAAGGCGTGCGGAAGGCTTGGCGGGAGGCTCATGGACGCCATGCTACGTGCGGCGGTCGGCGCAGTGATCCTCCCCGCCGGGGACGGTGGCTCGCCGAAGGGGCATGGCCCCCAGGACCCGCGACGGTATCAGTCGCCGGCCGCCGGGTCGATCCGCAGGGCCGCGTACGCCGCGCGCTGCCGGAGCCACGCAGCGCGGTGCGCTTCCTCATCGCGTCCGGGCGCCTCGGCCTCGATCGAGCGGAAGCGTGGCGCGGGTGCACCGGCCAGCACCGCGGCCCCCACGGCGGACGCGTTCTTCACCTCGGCGATCCCCAGCCTGCGGCCCAGCACGTCGGCGAGCACCCGGCGCGGGAGCGCGTGTCCGGCGCCGCCACCGGTGAGCGCGATGTCGTCGGGCTCGCCGCCGGCCTCGATGCAGGCCATGACCGCATCCGCCACCGCGTAGGCCACCCCCTCGATGGCCGCGCGGGCCATGTGCGCCGGGGTGTGGGAGAGCGAGAGCCCGGACCACGCCGCCCGCGCCCGAGGGTCCATGTGCGGCGTGCGCTCGCCCGTCAAGTAGGGCAAGAAGGTGACGCCATCCGCCCCAGCCGGCACCTCCGCCGCACGACCGTACAGCTCTTCCCAACTCCAGCCCAGCGTACGTCGGACCCAGTCGAGGGCGACACCGACGTTCTGGACCGCCCCCAGGAGGTGCCATCGGTCCGGGACCGCGTGACAGAACAGGTGGACCCGCAACGCCTCGTCGGCCACCGGTGCCGACAGGGGCATGAACACCTGACCGCCGCTGCCCAGCGTGACGAGCATCGGGCCGGGGTCGACGAGTCCACACCCCATCGCCGCGGCCGCCTGGTCACCGGCGCCCGTCACGACGGGCGTCCCACGAGGCAACCGGATGCTCGCGGCGGCGGCCGGGAGGAGCTCCCCGGCGACGGCGCCCGACCCGTGGACCGGTGGAAGCCGGGCCGCGTCGAGCTCGAGCGCTTCGAGCACCTCGTCCGACCACGTCCGCCGGAAGGTGTCGAACAGCAGCGTCGCCGACGCATCGGACGGGTCGGTCGCCCACTCGCCCGTGAGCCGGAACCGCACGTAGTCCTTCGGGAGGCCCAGCTTGGTGGCGGAACGGTAGGTGGAGGCCTCGTGCTCCTTCACCCACATCAGGCTCGGCGCGGTGAACCCAGTGGCCGGAGGATTGCCCAACACGCCGACCAGCGTCGCGCGAGGCACGCGCTCCCAGAAACGGCCGACCTGCGCCTCGCTGCGCGTATCGGCCCAGCCGATGGCGGGACGGGTGGGGCGTCCCGATTCATCCACCAGGACCAGCGTGTGCATCTGTCCCGACAGGCCTACGGCTCGGACCTCGCTCGTGTCGATGTCGGCGGCGAGGCGCTGCATCGCGTCCACGGTGGCGTCCCACCATCGGTCGGGGTCCTGCTCGGCCCAGCCCGGGTGCGGCGTGTCCAACGAGTACGAGGCCGCTGCCTGGGCGACGAGACGACCCTCTCGATCGACGGCCACGACCTTGACGCTGGACGTGCCCAGGTCGATGCCCACGAACATGTCTCGGACGATAGCACCGGCTGCAAGCGTCGGAACGGCCGGTCGCGGTCCGTCCGAGGAGCGGCGCAGCGACCGCGAACGATGTGCCATGCCGGGAACCTGCGCCGCTCCGTGACGAACCTCTCCTCATCGATGCGACGACCGGAACGCTGGATCCGGCGCGGACAGCCGCGGTCCGGTTCGCCGTACCCGCTCCGCAAGATGATCCCCGCGACCCGGTTACCGTAGAAGGTACGCAGCCTACGGCGACCTGTTCCTCGCCAAGATGTCGGCAGCGGCCACCGCCGCGGTTGTGCCGGTCCTGATCGCCGTCGGCAGCGGCCACCGCCGCGGTTGTGCCGGTCCTGATCGCCGGTTGGGTCGCGCAACGCCATCTCGTCACCGGCCTGACGATGGGAGCCGTCAAATGAGCCCGTCACCCAAGTCGTCCATGATCGCCGCGCAGATCACCGCGCCGCGCGCGTCCCGGATCCTCGAGACCAAGACCCCCACCCCCGGCCCTCACGAGGTGCTGATCGAGGTGGCACGAGCCGGGATCTGCGGCACCGACATCCATATCTGGCACGGCGACTACGAGTTGGCGCGCTACCCGCTCATCCCCGGCCACGAGTTCGCCGGTACGGTGGCGGCCGTCGGCGAGGCGGTGACCCGCTACCAGGTGGGCGACCGCGTCACCGCCGACCCCAACGTGCCCTGCCTCACGTGCCCCGAATGCCAGCGCAACGCGTTCAACCAGTGTCACCACCTGACCGCCCTGGGGGTCACCACCCACGGCGCCTTCGCCCACTTCATGGTCGCTCCCGAACGCAACGTGTTCCCCATCGGCGACCTCAGCTTCGAGGCCGGCGCGTTGATCGAGCCGCTCGCCTGCGTGGTCTGGGGGCTCAAGCGGGTGCAGGTGCAACCGGGCGACCACGCCATCGTGTTCGGCGCCGGGCCGATGGGGTGCCTGTTGATGCAGGCCGTCAAGGGGTCGGGCGCCTCCAGCGTCACGGTCGTCGACCGCTCCGCCAAGCGCCTCGAGATGGCCAGCCGACTCGGTGCCGACCACGTCTTCGAAGCCGACGGCCTCACGCCCGAGGCCACCCGGGGCGTCGCCCCGTACGGTTTCGAGGTGGTGGCGGACGCCACGGGCATCCCGAAGGTCATGGAAAGCGCCATCGCCTACGCGCGTCCGGCCGGCACGCTGTGGGTGTTCGGCGTGGCGCCCGAGACCGCGACGTTCCAGCTCTCCCCATACGAGCTCTTCCGACGTGACCTCCGCGTGGTCGGCACCTTCGCGATCAACCGCACCTTCCAGGAGGCGATCGCGATGATCGAAGGCGGCGTGGTCGACGTCGCGCCCCTGGTATCGCACACCGTCCCCCTCCAGGAGTTCGAAGCGGGTCTCGAGCTCGCCGAGCACGATCCCGACCGGATGAAGGTCCAGTTCGACGTCGCAGGATCATGACCGCGACGCGCGGGGACAGCCGGCGCGTGACGATCATGGGTCCCCACGACCTCCGACTCGAGCCGGCCGAACTGGCCGACCCCGAACCCGGCGAGGCGCGCCTGCGCCCGCTGGCGATCGGGATCTGCGGCAGCGATCTGCACGTGCTGGCGGGCCACCACCCGTTCGTCGACTACCCGGTGTCGCCCGGTCACGAGATCGCTGCCGAGGTGGTGGCGGTCGGCGACGACGCCGACGACGTTTGGGTCGGCGCGAGGGTGGCGCTCGAACCGTCGCTGGTCTGCGGCGCGTGCCGGGCCTGCCGCGCCGGCCGGTACAACATCTGTGAGCACCTGCGGGTGATGGGGTTCCAGGCGCCGGGCGGCATGGCGGACGCGTTCAACGCTCCGCTCGACCGGCTCCACCGGCTGCCCGAGACGCTCTCGGACAACGCCGGGGCACTCGTCGAGCCGGTCGCGGTCGCGACGCATGCGGTGCGTCTCGCCGAGGAGGCCGCTGGGCCGCTCGACGGGTGCGACGTCGCGGTGATCGGCGCGGGAACGATCGGCTTGCTCTGCGCGCAGGTCGCCCGCGCCGCGGGCGGCAAGGTGACGGTCACGGACCTCGACGACGCTCGGCGCGCGAGCGCGGGGGGCTTCGGCTTCACCGCCGTCGAAACGCTCGACGAACGCGCGTTCGACGTGCTGTTCGAGTGCGTCGGCCACGAGAACGCCCTGCGGAGCGCGGTCGCATCGGCGCGCAAGGGCGGCGTCCTGATCGTGGTCGGCGTCTTCGGAAGGGATCCGAAGGTGCAGGCCGGTCTCATCCAGGACCGGGAGCTCCGCCTCCAGGGCAGTCTGATGTACACCTCGGAGGACTACCGGAAGGCGATCGAGCTGCTGGCGACCGGCGCGATCGACGCCGAGCGGATGATCACGAGCGTTCACCCCCTCGCCGACGTCGAGCGGGCCTTCGAGGTCGCAGCGGCGGGTGGGCCGTCGCTCAAGGTGCTTCTGCGGCCCTAGCTCGCCAGGGCCGAACACGACGGCCGATCGCGTTGAACGCGGCCTTGACATTCGTTTCGTGGAGAGCCTACGGTTGACCGGCACCGTCGGCGGTTCGGGCTCTGGTAGACGGGGCGAAGCGATGACGGGACCGACCGCCGAGTACCTTGGCTCAGGCCCGGACCCCGCGCCATGTCGTGCCGTCTACGGCCCCTCGGATGCACGCGCCGTTCCCAGTTGGGATGGGCCGGCGACATCTGCTGTACGTCCGCACGTGCTTTCGGAGGTGGCTGATGAAGGTTCCGCGACGGTTGATGTGCCTTGGACTGCTGGTCCTTGCGCTCGGCGTGAACGCCGCCATGGCCGACACTGCCCCAAGCGAAGCGATCGAGGCGTTCATCGACGACGCCATGCCCGCTTCGCGGGTTCCCGGCCTGGCGTACGCCATCGTGGACGGCGACGACGCGTCGGCGGGCGCGCGCGGGGTGGTGAAGCTCGGAGGCGACACGGCCGTCACACCGGACACGCCGTTCGTGATCGGCTCGATCTCCAAGAGCTTCACGGCACTCGCCGTGATGCAACTGGTCGAGGCGGGCAAGATCGACCTGGACACCGAGCTCGCGCAGGTCCTGGACGGTTTCTCGGGCCGACCCGCCGGCGCGATCACCATCAGGCAGTTGCTGAGCCACACGAGTGGCTTCTCCACGCAGCAGGGCAACGTTCGGTATCCGGACGCCACCGGTGAGGTGGACGACCTCGAGCGCGCGGTCGACAGGCTGGCGGAGGTGGCGCCGGCTTTCGAGCCCGACACCACCTGGGATTACTCCAACGCCAACTACCAGATCCTGGGCCGCGTGATCGAAGTCGTGAGCGGACAGGACTACCAGACGTACGTGGCCACCCACATCCTGGAGCCGATCGGCATGGGCGACAGCTTCGTCGCGGACGGCGACGTCCACCCATCGATGGCCACCGGGCACCGGCCGTGGTTCGGCACCAAACGGCCGGTCTCCGACACGACGACCGACCGCGTCACGGCGCCGCAAGGCGGGATCGTGGCGAGCGCCAACGATCTGGCGCGCTATCTGGCGATGATGATGAACGGCGAGGACGACGTGCTGAGCGCCGCAGGCAAGGCGCGGATGATGCGCCCGGCCAGCGCCGTATCGCCGAACTACGGCTTCGGCTGGAACCTGGATCCTCGCGCCGGGGTGGTCTGGCATGACGGTGTCAGCCCCGGCGTCGAAACGCTCGCGACGATGCTCCCTGCCCAGAAGACGGCCGTCGTCGTGCTCGTCAACGGCGGCAGTGGCATGGGTTTCGGAGAGACGGGCCACCTCCGCGTCGGTATCGCCGATCGGGCGCTCGGCCTCGGCTACGACAGCGGCGGGGTCGGATGGCCCCGCCAGTCCCTGTTCATCCTCCTCTTGATCATGCCGGTCCTCTATCTTCTGGGCATCATCAAGGTATGGGGCGACCGCGCCAAGGTTCGCGCCAACTCGGGCGTCGTCGCCACGTTCAGTCTGTGGTTCCCGCTGCTCACGACGAGCGCCGCTGCGTGGGTTCTCATCATTCTGGTGCCGAGCCTGTTCGGCACGTCGATCGGGTCCTTGGTCGACTACTCACCTGATCTCGCTCTGGCCCTCGTCGCATCCGGGGTCGGCGGTGTGCTGTTGACCGGGTTCAGGATCGGGGTGGCCTACACCGGTAGGGTTCGCCCGACCTGATCGGGGATCGCGGGTCTCCTGCGACGGTCAGCGCATCGATGCGACGTGCGGCCGTGCTTACTTCGGCTGTGCATCTCCTTGTCGTCCAACACCTCGTTCAGAAGACTTCTCTTTCCGTCGTGCTGCGCCAAGAGAAATGCCTAGTGCGATACCGATCACCAGTCCAGCGCCAGGATTACCGATGGCCGAGCCGATGGCGAGTCCAACACCGATACCGATGGCAAGGCCTGCCCCGATCCTGGTCGATCGGGCTTCGTCCTTCTCCTTCTTGTCGTATTGATTCGAAGACATCATGACCCTCCTTCACTTGACCCCGCGAGCCGGGGCAACCGTACCCCGCCTCGCCGACCTCGTCGTACCGGTCTGGGTCGGCACGCGGTCACTCATCCCGCGAGGGGTTGCGCGCGTGCTGGGCGTGCGACGGGGCTAGCGACAGGAGCGCTGAAGCCGCGAACCAGGAGCCAGGTGGCGAAAGCAAGCTCGAAGGAGCCGCCGGGGACGGCGGCCACGAGGCCCGACCCCGCGACGCCGAAGAGCTCGAGCACGCTGCCGGTGGCGAACGCCGCGTAGCCGATGAAGCCCCAGCCTGCCAGGAAGCGCGGCACGAGTCGCGCCCGGTACAGCACGAGGCAGAAGAACAGGCTGCCGATCCCGAGGCCCGCCATCGCGACGTTGTACGCGAGGACGTTGATCGCCACCGCACCCATCACGAGTGCGACCGCGCCGACCGCCAGCAGCGCGCCCTCGAACAGGCGCGTGGCCGCGTATCCCGACGGCGATCGCCGCAGAATGCGGCCGCAGGATCGGGACCACGAGTGCGCCGATGGCGACCACGGCCACCGTGTTGAGCAGCATCATGACGACCCCGATCATCAGGGTGACGCTTCCCGGGGCCGCGCTGGTCGCCAGCGACGTGCCGATGCCGTAGAGAAGGAAGGCGGCGAGCATGAGCGCGCCGACGGTGCGGGCGATGGTGCGAGGGTTCGTCATGGTGAGGTCCAATCTCGTTCTGCGATCTCGACCATACGGTGTAAGGCCGGAAGAACGCGACCGTACCATACGGTGTAAGGTGGTGTCCATGGCCACGTCGAAGATCAGGGAACCGCTCACACGAGAGCGAGTGATCCATGCCGCCGTTGCGCTTGCCGACGAGCGCGGCATCGAGTCGCTGAGCATGCGCAAGTTGGCCGTCGAGCTCGGCGTCGAAGCCATGTCGCTCTACCACCACGTGAAGAGCAAAGAGGACATCCTCGACGGGATGCTCGACGTCGTCCACGCCGAGTTCGCGACGCCCAAAGCAGGCGACGCGTGGCGCTCCGCGATGCGCGAGAGGGCGGAGTCGACACGACGGGTGCTCGCACGGCATCCCTGGGCCATCGGCATGAAGGCCCGGACCTCACCCGGGCCCGCGACGCTCGGCCACCTGGATTCGGTGATCGGCTGCTTCACCGCCGCCGGCTTCTCGATGCCGTTGACCGGACACGCGATCTCGATCCTCGACAGTTACGTGCTGGGGTTCGCCCAGCAAGAGGTCTCGCTGCCCGTCGACCCCTCCGGCGACATCGGCGCCGTCGCAGAGGACATCATGGCGCAGCAGGAATCGATGGCCGAGACGTTCCCGTACCTGGCGGACATGGCCACGAGGCTCGTGCTGCAACCGGGATACGCGTACGCCAACGAGTTCGACTTCGGACTCAGGCTCGTTCTCGACGGGATCGGTGCGGCGTTCGCGGCCGAGGCGAGCGCGTCGTCCACGGGGTAGCCGCTTGCCGTAGATGGCCCGGTCATTCAGCTTCGCAGATGATTCTAGCGATGAGCGGCCTCGCCCGCCGAAGCGTTACACTCCCATATCCAGTTGGGAGGGCACGCGGTCGGAGGTCTCACGTCTGGTTCCTGTGGGTCGGCTTCTGCACGGGCCGACTTCGGGGCATTGGCGTGCGCGCAGCAGTCGAGACACGTGAGCACGGCGAGAATGGAGCATCCATGAGCGAAGCGAACCGGGATCTACTGAGGCGGGCGTGGGCCGCGTACGACGCGGGAGATGCCGAAGCCTTCGCGGCGTGCGTGACCCCCGATTGGCGCGAGTACGGTACGGCCGATCCTTCGGACGGCTTCTACACGCTGGATGACGAACGCCGGACGATGGCGTCGCACAAGATCGCGTTCCCCGACAAGCGTACGGAGCTCCATCACGTCGTGGCCGACGACGACTTCGTGGCCTGCTCCTGCACGATCCGGGCGACCCACACCGGTCCCTACATGGGTCTGGAGCCCACGGGAAAACGCGTCACCATGTACGAGATGATGGTCAACCGTGTCCGCGACGGGAGGATCTCCGAGAGCTGGGCGATCAGCAACGGCGCGGGCTTCTACGAACAACTGACCGGCGAGAAGGCCCCCGAACAGCTCGACAACATGGGGTAGACGGTCGGTCGCCATCCCTTCGCGAGGTCGGGCGCGGCGTCGCCGCTCGTCGCCTCACACGATCGGCGCGTCGGCCGCCTCGGGCACCACCACCGCCGGCACCGGCCGCCACAGCGCGAACGACACGGCCGCCAGCGCCGTGAAGGCGGCGGCGACGAGGAACGTGCCCGCTCCGCCGAGCGCGTCGTAGGTCGCGCCGCCGAGGAGGCTCCCGGCGAAGCCGCCGAGGCCGCCGGTCACGGCGAGGAAGAGTCCCTGCGCCACGGCTCGGCTCCCCGGTGGGGCGAGCTCACGCGCGTACGCCACGCCGGCGATCCACAGGACGCCGAACGACGGCCCGTGCAGGACCTGGACCGCCGCGAGCGCGACGTGATCCGTCATCACCCCCGAGAGCAGCAGCCGGAGCGCCATCGTGGCGACCGCGACGATCAGCATGCGTCGCGAGCCGACCCTCGCCAGGAGCGCGCCACCGAACACCATGATCGGGATCTCGCTCAGGGCCGGGACCCCCACGGCCACGCCGATGAGCGTGAACGAAGCGCCGAGGTCGCGGAGGTGGAGCGGGAGGAAGTACGACGCGAGCGCCAAGCCGACGCCGCCGCTGAACGCGGTGAAGAGGAAAGGGATCCAACGACCGTCGCGCAGGACCAGCGAGAGGCCTCCGCCGACGCGACGCGTGCCGGTGCTCGCGGCGTAGGGCACCCGGACGGCGACGAGCGCCACCCACGGCATGATCGCGAGGAACAGGTAGAAGGCCCAGGGGAGGCCGAAGGTGCTCGTCGCCCAGCCCGCCGCAGGCGCCCCGACCGCCCAGCCGAGCGGCCCCCCAGACCCTCTGCCGGCCATAGGCGTGCGCCCGATCGCCCAGCGCCTCGAGGACGGCGTGGTCGAGCAGCGGCATGGCGGGCGCCAAGTGGAAGGCGAGGAGCACCGTGAAGAGCGCGAGCGGAACCATGTGGGTCGCGAGCGAGAGGCCGAGGGCGGCGGCCAGTACGACCCCGATGACCGACACCAGCACCGTCCGATGGCGACCGGTCGCATCGGCGATCTCCGTCCAGAACGGTGCGCCGAACATGGTCACGAGGGCGAAGAGGCTCGTGAGGATGCCGATCTCGAGACCACTGAGGCCGCGACTGGCGTAGTAGATCGCCAGGTACGGCATGAGGGCCGCCAGGGACGCGTAGTAGAGGAAGTAGAAGGCGCGCGCGGGGCGCATGCGCTCGGAGCATACGGCGCCGCCGGCGTCGTTACACCGGCGCCAGCGTCCCGACCCAGATCATCCAGCAGAGCACGGACTTGGCCGCGAGGCTCAGGACGATGTACACCCGCTCGCCGTACACGTAGTCGCGCCACGGCCCGACCTTCTTGTACTGCAGCCACATGTTGATGGCGAAGATGTTGAAGAAGACGAACAGGGTCGGGATGATCGCGTACACGAAGCCGGGCGGGCCTCCCTCGCCGGAGGTCACGGCGCCGTAGAAGTAGAGGAAGACGACAACCCAGGGGACGATGCCGGCGATGCAGCCGTACACGAACGCCGTCCAGTCGACCCGTTTGGTGTAGTAGTTGTGGAACTCCATCATGATCCCGAACAGGTTCATCGCGGCGTTCAGGAAGAAGATCAGGAGGATCGCGCCGAGGTCCCAGATGCCGGCGAGCATCCCGATCAGGACGATCATGAGGCTCGAGCTGAGCGCGTACTCGTAGAAACGGACGGGGTTCATGCCGTTGCGCAGGTCGCGCTTGTAGCGCTCGAAGCCGATCGTCGCGAGGTAACCGTGCGCGACGGCCGAGATCAGCAGGAAGAGCGCCACGGCCGGCCCGAAGCGGAGCTCGAAGAGGAGCTGCGGCTCGGGGATCAGGCGGAGGGCGCCGTCGACGAACTGGGCGCCCAGGTAGTTGGTGAAGACCGGGTACGTGGTGGCGTTGCTCACGGCGATCATGAAGACGCCCTGCACGAGGTGCAGGAGCCCCATGGCGGCGTTGAAGCGCCGCAACCCGGCGAGGCGAACGTCGGAGATCTGAACCCGGGGCATGCCCGCTGCGACGGTGACCATGGCCCTCCCTTTGGACGACGCGGGCAGTCGGCGGAGGGCTCCCGCCTGCGGGAACGCTCGGGCGCTGGACGGTGTCGGGGCAGTCTACGTCGTGGGACGCTCGGTTTGGAGCTTGTCATCCGGTTCTGCGGCGTCGTTACACCGGCGCCAGCGTCCCGACCCAGATCATCCAGCAGAGCACGGACTTGGCCGCGAGGCTCAGGACGATGTACGCCCGCTCGCCGTACACGTAGTCGCGCCACGGCCCGACCTTCTTGTACTGCAGCCACATGTTGATGGCGAAGACGTTGAAGAAGACGAACAGGGTCGGGATGATCGCGTACACGAACCCGGGCGGGCCCTGCTCGCCGGAGGTCACGGCGCCGTAGAAGTAGAGGAAGACGACGACCCAGGGGACGATGCCGGCGATGCAGCCGTACACGAACGCCGTCCAGTCGACCCGCTTCGTGTAGTAGTTGTGGAACTCCATCATGATCCCGAACAGGTTCATCGCGGCGTTCAGGAAGAAGATCAGCAGGATCGCGCCGAGGTCCCAGATGCCGGCCAGCATCCCGATCAGGACGATCATGAGGCTCGAGCTGAGCGCGTACTCGTAGAAACGGACGGGGTTCATGCCGTTGCGCAGGTCGCGCTTGTAGCGCTCGAAGCCGATCGTCGCGAGGTAACCGTGCGCGACGGCCGAGATCAGCAGGAAGAGCGCCACGGCCGGCCCGAAGCGGAGCTCGAAGAGGAGCTGCGGCTCGGGGACCAAGCGAAGCGCGCCGTCGACGAACTGGGCACCCAGGTAGTTCGTGAAGACCGGATACGTGGTGGCGTTGCTGACGGCGATCATGAAGACGCCCTGCACGAGGTGCAGGAGCCCCATGGCGGCGTTGAAGCGCCGCAACCCGGCGAGGCGAACGTCGGAGATCTGAACCCGGGGCATGCCCGCTGCGACGGTGACCATGGCCCTCCCTTTGGACGACGCGGGCAGTCGGCGGAGGGCTCCCGCCTGCGGGAACGCTCGGGCGCTGGACGGTGTCGGGGCAGTCTACGTCGTGGGGGACGCTGGGTTTTGGAGCTTGTCATCCGGTTCTGCGGTCGGGCCGCATCGTCACGCCATTCCCATCCCACCGCCGCGGTTCGGCGAAGGAGATCAGCATGAGCACCGTGTTGTGCCTCGGGGGGTGCGCGGCAACTGGATGCCGCCGACGATGCCGCCCTGGAAGTCGCGATGGAGGGCGCCCTTGCGGACGCGATCCTCGAACCCGATCGGTGGGTGGCGCTCACCGCCGCGGCGGTCGCGGTGACCGTCCGCTATCTGCTCGACGGCACCGTCGAAGCGCGCGGCGGTTCCACGATGGGGGCCGCCGTGCTCGACGCCGAGCGCTTCGGGCGCGACGAACTGGCTCTGCACGGGCCAGAACTCGCCGGGCTCGACCTCTACAGAAGGCGGGTGGTTTCGGCGTAGCGCGGGGCCCGAACTCCTTGGCGCAGTCGATCCGCCGGGCGGCCGCGACGAGGTCCTACGCGCGCCGATGTCGCGCGCACCGGCGAAACGACGGCCGGTCGTCCCCGCACCGCCCGTAGACACCGTTCTCCGTCTACGACGGTTCGCGTCGTCGGTCCTCTCGCGTGGGTTCCACGAGGACTTGGCGTGCGGCGCTCTTGCCCACGAGCTTGGCGCGATACATCGAGGCGTCCGATGCGCGCAGGAGCTCGCTCGGGTTCGCTCCGTCCTCGGGGTAGGCGCTGTGGCCGATGGACACCCTTAGGCTCACCGTCGTTCCGGCCACGTCGATCGGATCGTCGACGACCGCGAGGAGCTTCTCGATCAACGTGCCCACTTCTTGCGGCTCTGCCAGTTCTGGCAAGATGACGACGAACTCGTCCCCGTGGATGCGCGCCAACGTGTCGCTGGCTCGCAAGGATCGGCGCAACCTTCGCGCCACCTCGATCAGAACGACGTCGCCACTCTCGTGGCCCAAGTCGTCGTTGATCGCCTTGAAGTCGTCGAGGTCGAGGAACAAGACGGTGAACGGCCGCCCATGCCGCTCCGCCGCCGCGACCGCCAGGCGTAAGCGGTCTTCGAACAGGACTCGGTTCGGCAAGCCCGTCAGCGCGTCGTGATGGGCGTGATGACGCAGCAGCGCCACGCTCTCCTGCAGTGCGTGTTCGGCACGCTTGCGCTCGGTGATGTCGTTGAACAGCACGCCCACCTTGCGTTCCTCGGGGTCACCGACTCGGAACGCGAAGACGTCGAACCAGCGATTCAACGATTCACCGTGGTCCACGAATCGCGTCGACTTGCCCGTGAGGGCGACCTCACCGTAGGTCTCGAACCACAGGGGTTCGATGACGGGAACCAACTCCTTGATCGTGTGGCCCACGGCACCAGAGAGCCCGGTGTGCCGCTCGAACGCCGGGTTGAGCTCGACGAAGCGGTAGTCGACCACGCGCTCGTTCTCCTCGAAGATCATTTCCAGGATGCAGAACCCTTCATCGATCGACTCGAACAGGGTGCGGTAGCGATTCTCCGATACCGCGAGTTCGTGCCTGGCCAAGACCTGAGAGGAGATGTCGGCGAAGTAGCAGACGAGACCATCTCTACCATTGGGCAATCGGATGCGGTCCATCCGCCAGTCGTAGTACTCCGTATTGCCTCGGTCCGCGCGCACCCCCGACATCTCCGGCTCGTGGTGGGAGATGCCGGTCGCGAGCGTGTGGCGCGCGATCCGCAGAACCTCGTCCGCCACCTCGTTCGGCCACAGGATCCGCACGACCTCTTCGTAGTCGCGACCAATGAGGTCGCGAATGTCACCGAACGAGGGCCGAGCTGCCGGGTTCACCTCGGCGACGCAGAAGTCGGCGTCGATCAGGTAAACACCGATCGGCGCCTGCTGGACAAGCGCCTGGAACTGCTCGCTGCGGTACCGGAGTTCATCATCCGCGTGCTTACGGTCGGTGATATCGGTGAAGTGAACCGCCACCCGGTCGTTGCCCGGTCTTCCGAGGGGCCAGGCGTACACGTCGTACCAACGGTGCAAGGGCTGCGACTCGTGGACGAAGCGGACCGGCTCACGTGCGCGGGCGACCTGAGCGAACGTCTCGATTCCGGATCGGTCGACGCTGGGCAGAACCTCTCGAATCGTCTTGCCGACGACGTCGCTGAAGCCCGTGTGGTCCTCGTAGGCTTCGTTGACCACGACGAAACGGTAGTCGACAGGACCGCCCCCCTCGTCGAAGATCACCTCGATCACGCAGAACGCCTCATCGAGGGCATCGAACACGGCGCGGTGAGAAGCCGCGAGCGCCTCGTCGAGGTGCACGAGCAGGGCGTCCTCCACGACGCGAGAGGCATCACCCTTCATGGGCTCCACCATCTCAGGAAGAACCGGACACGAAGCGCACGAACGCACCCCATGAAAGCCTCCTCAAGGACGTGAACGATACCCGGTGCAACCGCTCGGGACTGCGTCCTCAAGACTAGACCTCGCAGCCAAGGACGTTCAACCCTGGAGGAACGAAGGCAGGGCGTGGACCGCAACGAAGTTGCGCTAGGTCAGCCAGCTCGACAGTGCAGAATCGGCAGTCAATTTGTTCGCCGGTTACGGCCCTGCGGTTCCCGCAGTCGTCAAACTATCGGCAACGCCTCGCCCCCCGGTCTCCCGAGGGGCGCTTTTTGCGTGCTGGACGTGGTGGGCGGTATAGGATTTGAACCTACGACCCCTCGCGTGTGAAGCGAGTGCTCTCCCGCTGAGCTAACCGCCCGGGCGAAGCGCTCTCAAGCGTACCGGGCGATCATGCTCGCGTCAACAGAGTGGGCGCCATCGCCGGCGTGCACATGGACGCCGCGATTCGGGCATGGCTCGGCGCCCGAATGGTGTATGACTTCTCATCGCGACGTCAGGTCCGCTCGTGCTAGTCGCGACGAGGATACCCGACGCCTTCGCGAACATCACGTTCGAAGAAGGAGATGCCATGAGGCGCACCACGCTGGCGCATTTCCCCTCGCCCTTGTCATTCTGCTGGTGCTGTCGGCCTGCAGCTCGGACCTCTCGGCCACCGCGCCCGAAGAGGCCCTCATCAGCCCCTCGATCACCTACGGCGAGCTCGACGGGGACGGGCACCCGCTATGTCGGACTCATGGTCGCACAGGACGCGGACGGTAACCCCCTGTGGCGCTGCACCGGAACGCTCCTGTCGTCAACCCTGTTCCTGACCGCCGGCCACTGCACGGAGGCGCCCGCCGCCATGTCGAGATCTGGTTCGACGCTGACGTGGAGACACGGCATTCCGGACAACGGTATCCACGGGTTCACGGGTGACGTCTGGCGGGACGCCGTTCACCCACCCGCAATACGACCCGAACGCCTTCTTCCTCTACGACCTCGGCGTCGTCGTTCTCGACGAGCCGTTCGTGACGGATGGCGAGAGTACGGTGCACTGCCCGAGCTCGACCAACTCGACGGGCTCAAGACAAAGCGGGGCAAGCAGAACACGATGTTCACGGCCGTCGGGTACGGCTTGCAGCGATCAACCCAGTGTTCGTCGAGGACGAGCTGCGTGCGCATGGTGGCGTACCCCACACCTGATCCAGATCAACACTGGCTTCACGGGTGACTCTCGCTGCTTGCTCTCGAACAACGCATCGACCGGCGGAACCTGCTTCGGCGACTCCGGTGGTCCGAACTTCCTGACACACAGCAACATCGTCGCCGGCGTGACCTCGTTCGGCATCAACGGCAACTGTGCGGGCACGGGCGGCGTGTACCGCGTCGACCGCGCCGACGACCTCGCATGGCTCTACGGTGACGTTCGCGACGCAACTCTGGAACGACTAGGGCTCATGGCCTAGCGCGCCTGTCGTCCAGGCGGTTCGAACGCGGCCGGATGGACTCGTTCGCGCGATCTCGCAGGCGTGGGCCTCGTCGGTGCGCACCCGCGCGACGCCCTGCTTGGTGACGTACGTCTCGAACGGGTCGCTGCGCGACGTACGGCCGGTCGACGCCCCTATGCCTGCCTCCAGCCCAGTCGTCACAACGCAGGGCCACGCTCACCGCCCCTCCCGCAAGAACGACAGCATCCCCGTCGCCGGCGGCACGACCCCAGCCTGCCGCATCATCCCGACCACCTGACCCCGATGCAGCGCCGCGTGCGTCACGACGTGGGTCACCAGGTCCCCGAGGTTCGCGCGCTGCTCGGCGCCGCCCCGGCGGTAGACGCACTCGCCCTCGGGTGCGTCGTCCGGAAGGCCCGCCGCCCACGCGCGGCGCTCGTCCGCGAGCACCGTCCACGCGTCGACGATCGCCGCCAACTCCGCGGGCGCCTCGTACCCGACGGGATCGGCGCCGCGCGCCCACCGCTCGAACCAGAGCCGCTCGGCCCACAGCATGTGGCGCAGCGTCCCGAGGATCGATCCGAAGGAGATGCCGACGTCGGCACGAAGCACGTCGTCGGGGAGCGCGCTCGCGCCGGCGAGCGTGGCCTCGTTGGCCCAATCGAGGTAGTCGAGCATGCGTCGGACGTCGGGGGTTCGCATGGCGCAGCGTACGTGAAGAAGACGGCCGCCGCCCGAACGTTCCGGGCGGCGGCCGTCGTGCCTTCGATCAGGGTTCAGTCGCAGCTACCGATCGAGCCGACCGCGCAGGTCGTCGTCCCGTCGAACCACGTCGCGCCGTCCAGCACGGCCCCGTCGAGCGTGACCGAACCGCCCGGATGGATCGCACCGGTCAGGTTGGCGTTGGTCAGATCAGCGCCCGTCAGGTCCGCGCCGGCCATGTGCGCGCCGCTCAGGTTGGCGCCGACGAAGATCGCGCCGCGGAAGTCGCCGCCGTTCATGCGGACGCCGCTCAGGTTGGCGTTGGTGAAGTTCGCGCCGGCGTACGTGCCGCCCTGGAAGGTGGCGTTCGTGAGGTCGGCGCCGCTGAAGTCGTAGCCGCTGAAGTCGCCGTCGAGGATCGCGTCTTCGAGGTCTTCGCCGACGAGGTCGTCGGGGGCGGGTTCGCCGTCGACCGTGGGCTCCTCGAACTCGGGCTCGCCCTCGTCACCGGGCTCGGTCTCGTCGGTGGGTTCGGTCTCGCCAGTGGGCTCGCCCTCGTCGGTGGGCTCGCCCTCGTCGGTAGGCTCGGCGCCGTCGCCGGGCAGTTCGTCCACGAGCGTGTCTTCGACCTCCGGCAGCTCGGACAGGGGGTCGACGGTGGTGCCGCAGGCCGCGAGGACGCCCATGAGCAGCAGCGCGGCGAGCAGCGTGATGAGGGAACGGCGGGTGGAAAGGACGTGTGCCATGGCTTCCTCCGGTCGATCGGCCGGTCGCGCTACTGGCTCCACCCGTCCCAAGCGCCCGATTACGGGAGCGGGTATCAAAGCCTCCGAAGGATTGCCTGCCGCTGTCTGCGGCGGTTGACACCCAGAGGATGCGCCTCGGCCGCTCTCGGAAGCCTTACGCGCGATCGGTCCGCGCAAGGTTGGGCCGTCGAGCAAGACGTGTGTTCGACGCCGAGGGCGGCGACAGCGAGTGGGCCCCGTACCTCGCGGGCGTGCTCGCGCTGGCCCGCCAGGTCGCCCCGACCTTCACGCCGCCGACCTGGCGTCGTTGCTCGGCCGATCGGTGCGGTCGTCCATCGCGCGCGCACACGCCGCGAGGACGGGTGAACGACGGTCAGGTCCGCGTGAGGGGACTCGACAGCGGATGCACCAGACGGTGGGCCACCACGACGACCATCGCACCGGCGATCGCCACGCCGAACAGCGCCAACATGCCGCCGATCGACTCCAGCAGGTGCGGCATCCACAGCATCGCGATGGCGAGGGCCAGCATCACGCTGCCGCCGATGAGCTTGAGGACCCGGCCCTCGCGCTCCTCGAACCGCGCGATCCGCATCGTGACCACGGCCACCCCGAACACCACCAATTCGTCGAGGAGGTAGACGGCCATGTAGACGGCCAACAGGCCGACGAACGCCGAGGTGGACACGTCCGCGCCCGCCAAGAGGGTCGTCCAGAGGACGGGCAGGCCGGCCGTGCACGGGAGCTCGACCAGCGTGACGCCGAGCGCCATCCCGCCCGTCGCCGCCAGCGTCGCGGGCAGCGAGTCGCGCGAGACCATGATCTTGCGGATGTTGGCGTAGATCCCGGGCTTGGCGCGGTCGTCGATCGAGAGGCTGAGGCCCTGCTTGTACGCGAAGTAGTCCTTGATGTTGATCGCGGCGAACGCCAACGCCAGGCCCGCCACCAGCGCCCGGATCCAGTCGAGATACGCGACGTAGCTGAACACGCTGAACAGCCCGGCGATGAAGAGCCCGTAGACGGTCGCGGTGATCACCAGGAACGTGAGCCCGACCAGCACGACCTTGCTGCGTTTGCGGGTGTTGAGCACCACGCCCAGGAGCAGCGCCAGCACCCAGAGCGAGCACGGGTTGAAGCCGTCGACGAACGCGATGAGCAGGGTCGAGACCAGGAGCGAGTAGCCGGTCAGGTCCACCAACCCCACCCACGGGATCTCGATGACGTTGGCGCCGGGCGCGGTGGTGGCGGCCGCGGCGGTCGGGGCAGCGGGCGCCGCGGCCAGGAAGCGAGCGCGGACGTCGGCGGGCAGCCGATCGGCGGCGTCGGGGGCGGCGTACGTGCGGTACGTCTCGACGCTGGCGGTCATCTGGCGGCCGGCCACCGCGTTGAAGCCCACCCAGGCGTCGTCGCCGATGAAGGTGACGGGCACGCCGGTGACGGGCCGCGAGTAGGCAGACGAGAAGGCCTCGAGCAGCGAGCGGTTCTCGGCGTCGTTCCACACCTCGAAGGCGTGGACGGTGACGTCGGGGTAACGCTCGGTGAGCCCTGTGAGGAAGACGCGCTGTTCCGCGCACACGGGACAGCCGTCGCCCCAGAAGTAGTAGACGTCGACGGGGTGCACGCCGGCTGGCGGCGGCCCGTCTTGCGCGAAGGCTGCGGAGAAGTTCGGGACGACGAGAAGGACGAGGGCGATCAGGGCTCGGTGGAACCAAGCCGGACCCGATGGGGTTGAAGCGTCGCGAACCACCCCACCAGCGTCCGCCAACGGCGTCATCCAGACCAGGGTAGGCCGTCCCGAACGGGGCGAAGACGCCTCAGGGCGCTTCGGGCATCAGCGCTGCGCGGGTCTCGGCCTCGAGCCGGTCGGCGGCGTCGGGCGCGTCGTAGGTCAGGTACGTCTCCACGCTCGAGGTGATCTGCATCGCGATCACCTGGTTGAAACCGACCCAGGCGTTCTCGCCGACGAAGGTGACCGGCACCCCGGTGACGGGACGGTCGAAGGCGTCGGAGAAGGCCTCGAGGAGCGCGCGGTTGGGCACGTCCTTCCAGACCTCGAACGCATGGACCGTGACGTCGGGGTACTGAGCGACCAACTGGTCGAGGAACAACTGCTCTTGATGGCAGTACGGGCAACCGTCGCCCCAGAAGAAGTAGAGATCGACCGGGTACGTGGGGCCTTGCGCGAACGCGCTCGCCAGGAGCAGGGCGAGACCGACGGTGGCGAACCAGGTACGAAGACGGGCGGGAAGCAGCATGGACCTACGGTGGAACGGCGAGCCCGGCGGCGCCCAGTGTCGGGCGTCCCGGCGACGGCGCGTCGTCAGGGACAGCGGGGTGGTTCGAAGGCGTCGGCGTGGGCGCTCGCTGCGTAGCCGGCCACGGTGGCGCCCCCCGGCACGACGATGCGTCCGTCGACCGTCACCGCCCCCATGCCGTGGCGCGGCACCGGCATGGGATCGAGCGTCTCCCAGGCTCCCGTCGACGCCACGAAGCGCTCGACCTGGTCGAACATCCCGTCGGGCGCCGCGGCGTTGCCTTCGCCGCCGAAGGCGTACAGGCAGCCGCCCCCTACGGCGACCGCGTGCCCGCTGCGCCCGGTGGGCAGATCCGGCGCCATCGCCCACACCCGGGCGGTCGCGTCGAAGACCTCGTGCGTCGGGAGCGCGAAGTCGCCGCCCGCCCGCCCGCCGACGGCGTGGACGCGTCCGTCCAGCACGGCGGCCCCCAGGTGGTCGCGGGCCTGGAGCAGCTGCGGCCAGACCTCCCAGGCGTCGAGCGACGGATCGTACGCGGCCACGTCCGGTAGCGACGCCCCGTCGCGGCCGCCACCGAGGGCGATCACACGACCCTCGAACGCGACCGCGGCCAAGCCGCCACGCTGCGTGGGCATGGGCGCGCCGAGCGTCCACGCGTTCGCGACCGGATCGTAGACCTGGACTGCGTCCGTCGCAGCGGCGAGGCCAGGACCACGGTAGCCGCCGACGACGACCAAGCGGTCGCCGATCACGGCCGCGGCCGGGTGGTTCACGGCCACGGCCAAGGGCGCCACCGTCTCCCAAGCGTCGTCGCCCGGGCGCCACCGCTCGACGCTGGCGAGCGTCGCTCGATCCGATCCGAAGCCACCGACCACGTACACCGCACCGTCGAACCAGACCGCCGCCACCTCCTGACGCGGCGTGTTCAGGTCAGGCAGCGGCCCCCAACCGCCGGCGGCGCCACCGCCGACGGCGGCCAGCAGCCAAACGCCGAGCAGGGTGCGGCAGAGCCAACGAGCGCGCAGGATCGAGCGCGACGGGGCGTCGGGCATCGGCGGCTCACCTCCGGTGTCGCGCACGTCTGGTGCTCGTGCGGCCGCGTCTAGTGCTCGTGCGGGTCCGCCTCGGCGGCCGCCTTGTCGGCGTGCACGGTACCGTCCGCGTGCTCCGGGGGCGTGTAGATCGTGTACAGCTTGAGGGGTTCGGTCTTCGACGTGTTGACCACGTTGTGCTTCGTCCCGGCCGGGACGACGACCGCCGAGCCGTCGCCGAGGTCGTGCTCGACGTCATCCAGGATGGCCTTGCCGGTGCCGGCTTCGACCCGCAAGAACTGATCGATGTCGGGGTGCGTCTCGAGGCCGATGTCCTCGCCGGGCCGCAACGACATCACGACGAGCTGGCTCTTGGGCCCCGTGAACAGGACCTTGCGAAAGTTGTCGTTCTCGCGGGTGGTGCGTTCGATGTCGGTGACGTAGCTCATGGTCGTCCTCTCCCGAGTCGGGAGCCGTCCCCCGGACGCCGGTCTCTCGAACCCGTCCTGTACGAGGATACCGGTACGTCCGTGGGAACCGGATGCCAGGGGTCACGCCGGCGGATCAGGTGGCGGCAACCTCGCGGAACCGATCCAGGTCTTCGGTCGCGCCGATGATGACCAACCGGTCTCCTTCATGCACGTCGAAATCGGCCTTGGGGCCGATCGTGAGGCGCTCCCCGCGCTCGACGGCGATCACCTGGACGTGGAAGCGGTTGGGCAAGCGCAGCTGGGCCAGGGTGCCGACGAGCGCCTTGCCCGCCTCGATCTCGATCACACCGTGCGCGTCGCTGAGGGCGAAGGCGTCGATGAGCGCGGGCGTGACGAGCTGGCGCGCCACACGGACGCCCATGTCGTGTTCGGGCCGCACGACCTCGTCGGCGCCCACCTTGGCCAACACCTGGGCGGCGAGTTCGGACGTCGCCTTGGCCACGATGTGCTTCAGCTCCAGCGACTTGAGTGCCGCCACGCTCAGGACGGCGCTCTCGAACGACTCGCCGATCGCCACGATGGCGACGTCGAAGTTCCGCGCGCCCAACTGCTCGAGCGCCTCTTCGTCGGTGGCGTCCGCCACCACCGCGTGGGTGCTGTGCGCCATGACCCGCTCGACGGCAACCTCGCTGCGGTCGACGATCACCACCTCGTGCCCGAGGTCGAAGAGCGTGCGCGCCAGCGCTCCACCGAAGCGACCTGCGCCGATGACCAGGAACGAGCGGACCTTCATGATGCCTCCTCGGGCGCCGCGACGGCGCCGCCGTTGGGCCCGTGCCCAGGGGCCCTCATCCGACGACCACGTCCTCGTGCGGGTACCGAAGGCGCCGTGCCTCGGGCGCGGCGGCCAGCGCGAGGGCGAACGTGAGCAGACCGACACGACCGACCACCATGAGGGTCACCACGATCAGGCGACCCGCCTCCGAGAGGGCGGGCGTCACCCCCATCGAGAGACCGACCGTGCCGAACGCCGAGATCGCCTCGAACGCCAGGACCGGGAGCGGCACGCCGGGTTCCGTGAGCGTGAGCGCGACGATGGCGGTGGCGACGACGAGGGTCGCCAGCGTGGCCAACGCCGCCGCGCGCGCCACGAGCAAACTGCCCAAGGTTCGGCCAAAGGTGTGGACCCCGGTGTGACCGCGCACCACCGACCAGGCGCTCATCACGAGGACCGCCAAGGTGGTCGTCTTGATCCCCCCGGCGGTCGATCCGGGGTTGCCGCCGATGAACATGAGGCCCATGGTGACGAGCAGGGACGCGGACCCGAAGGCGCCCACGTCGAGCGTGTTGAAGCCCGCCGTGCGCGGGGTCAGGCCGTGGAACACCGACGCGAGCAGCCGCGCGTGCCACGGCAGCTCGCCCAGCGTGGCCGGGTTTCGCCACTCGAGCGCGGCGATGGCGACCACGCCGATCACGGCGAGGGCCGCGGTGGCCACCAGGGCCACGCGCGTGTGGAGCGTCCAGGGTGCGACCCCGCGCCCGGTTCCCGGCTGCCCGCGACGCCGCCAGCTCGCGGCGGCCGAGGTGGCGACGTCGGCGATCACGGGCAGGCCGAGACCTCCGGCCACGAACAGCGCTGCCAACGAGAGCGTCACCCAGGCGTCGCCGACGTAGCCCGAGAGGCTGTCGGCGAAGAGCGAGAAGCCGGCGTTGTTCCAAGCGCTGACGCTGTGGAAGAGCGCCAACCACGCCGCCGCACCCACGTCGTGGGTTCGCGCGAAAGCCGGCCACAGCACCAACGCGCCCACGAGCTCGATCGCCGTGGTCACGAACAACAGGCGTCGGACGAACCGCACCACGCCCCCGAGCGCGAGCCGGTTCGTCTGCGCTTGGAGGTTCAGTCGGTCCACGACACCCAGACGCTGTCCGGTCGCGAAGGCGAGGAGCACACCGAACGACAAGATCCCCAACCCGCCGGCCTTGATCAGGAGCGCGATCACGACCTCACCGAACGTCGAGAGGGCGGTCCCCGTGTCGACCACGATCAGACCCGTGACGCAGACGGCGCTGGTGGCCATGAAGAGCGCGTCCGACAGGGTCAGGCGGACGCCGGGTGCGTGGGCGATGGGCAGCGCCAACAGGGCGGTCCCGACGGCGATCGCGCCGAGGAACGCGAGCACGATCATCTGTGGCGGACGCGGGCGACGAAGGGGACGGCGGGTCACGTCACCGAAACGCTACGCCCGTCCAGGCCACCCTCGCTCGTGAATCGCCACACGTGCGTGGCCACGCGGTCCACCAGGCGTCGGTCGTGGCTGGCGAACAGCACCGTGCCGGGGAACGTCGACAGAAGCCCCTCGAGCGCCTCCACCGCGGCCACGTCGAGGTGGTGGGTGGGTTCGTCGAGCACCAACGCGTGCGCGTCCGCCACCATCACGGCCGCCAGCGTGAGCCGACGGCGCTCGCCGCCGGAGAGGTCCGACAACGGCCGCCCGGGCGCGGAAGGCGCACCGACGGCGGCCGTGGTGCGCCACACGTCGGCGTCGCGCAGGTCGGCGCGCAGGCGTCGCAAGAGGTCGCCCACGGTCGTCGCCCCCTCGTCGGGTTCGACCGTCTGCGTCACCAGCGCGCACCGGAGCCCCACGCCCCGCCGCACCTCTCCGCCGCTCGGCTCACGCGCGCCGCGGAGGACGTCGAGCACGGTCGTCTTCCCCGAACCGTTGGGGCCGACCAGGGCCACGCGATCGCCGCGGCGGACGTAGAGGTCGAGACCGTCCACGAGCGTCCGTCCGGCGCGCCGCACCACCAGGCCGCGGGCGGTGAAGACGTCGTTCGGCCCGGGCGCGCTCGGCGCGGCCAGGAACTCGAGGCGCCGGCGGTCGTCGAAGGGCTTCTCGATGGCGGGGGTTCGCTCGAGGCGGCGTGTCATCGCCGACGCGCGCCGGGCGAGCGTGCGCGACACACCCTCGGCGTGGTTCTTGGCCCCGAGCGTCGACAGACCATCCGCGCGTCGCGCGTTGAAGGCGCCGGCGCTGCGGGCGCGGGAGCGCTCCCGATCGGCGGCGGCCGTCACCCGCGCACGTTCGGCCGCTTGGGAGCGGTAACGGCGCAGCGTCCCGGCGTCCGAAGCGCTCCGCCGCGCGGTCGCCTCGGTGTAACCCCCGGTCTCGAGCCGCAGTGCTCCGCGCGCCAAGAACCCCACGTCGGTCGCCACCGCGTCGAGGAACGCGCGGTCGTGGGCCACCACGACGACCCCGGCGCTCGTCGTGAGGAGCCAGTCGGTGAGCCATGCGAGGCCATCGGCGTCGAGGTGGTGGTTCGGTTCGTCGAGCAGGATCAGGTCCGGCGCCGCCGCGCGCACGGCCTCGAGCCGTCGACGCTGGCGTTCGCCACCCGATCCGGCGGGACCGTCGTCCACCAGGACCTGGCTCAGGCGTACCACCCGGCCTTCGCGGTGGACGCGCCCTCGGTCGGGTGTCTGCTCACCCGCCATCACGCGGAGCAGGGTGGTCTTGCCGGCGCCGTTCTCGCCGACGAGGCCGAGCCGGCGCCCGGCCACCACCTGGAGGTGGACGCCGTCGAACAAGGGTCCGTTCGGGAGATCGACGCCGACGGCGACGAGACGCAACGATGACATGGGGCACGCTCCGTGGCGGGGCCCACGAGGGCCGCCGCCCTGGGTCGAAAGACGCGGGGGGGTCGGTGAGGGGTGCGTCGGTGCGTGTCAGTCCATGATCGAGGCCGCCGCAGGCGCGGACGGAGGTGGCTCCCGGGAACCGGGTCGAGCCAGCGCGGAGCGTAGCGCGGGTACGAGGCCCCGTCAAGGGGTGCTGGGCAAGGGCCGAGGACCACTCGGCCGGTGCCGAGAACGGGGCGCAGCGCGCCGTCCGGCAGCGCACGATGCCGTCATGCAGACGCCCCCGAACCTCGCTCGTTGGTGGCACGGGCGCGGACCGTGGCGCGTGCGCTTGGAACCTCCGAGCTCGGTGGCGAGCCCACCGACGGGGCCGATCGCTTGGGCGGCGCTGCTCGTCGGCGGCGAACCCACCATGCCGCTCGACGACACCGAGGCGCTCGCGACCGGTCCCTGGCGCCCACCGGCACGGCGCGAGATGGTGGCGACCAGCGTCGAGGCCGCTTGGGCCTGGGCACGCACCGCCCTCGCCGACGCGCCACGGGGTTGGAGCGTCGCGTTCTTCCACGGACCGGACGCGCGGGTGCGCTGGCGGGCGCGAAGCGTCGAGGACGTCCGTAACGTGGTGCGGGCCGCCGCGGGCTGGACGGACCCGCCGCCCCCCGCGACGGTGGCGGTCGCCGTTCGGTCGACGGCGGGGCGTGCGCCCGACCTCACCCCCGCGCAGCGCGCGGTCGTCGAGCACGACGGGGGCCGCGCGGTGGTGCTGGCGGTCGCGGGGGCCGGCAAGACCACGACGATGGTGGCGCGCGTCCGTCACCGTGTGGCCACGGGACGTTGCGACCCCGCCTCGCTGCTGGTCGTCAGCTTCTCCCGAGCGGCGGTGGCAGCGGTCCGGACGGCGCTCGGTCACGACGCGCTCACGGCCGCGGTCGACGTCCGGACGTTCCACGCGCTGGCCCACCTGCTGCTCGCCACGCGCGCGCGGCTCCCTTCCGAAGCGCTCGGTCGGCGCCCCGTGGAGCGCGTCTCGGGTCCGCCCAGCGACGACGTGGTGGCCGCGGTCGTCGAGCGGGCACGGCGTCAGGCCGTCGTTCACGACCCCGACCTCGCCGACGCCTGGCGGGGCGTCGACGTCGCGGCATTCGCCGCCTACCGCGGTCGCGCGCTGGCGCGACTCGAGCTGCCGGGTCTGGCGACGCGCGCGCTGCCCGCGGCAGCGCGCGGCGAAGCTCGGCCGCCGCCCCCGGACCCCGACCGCCCCGATCACCCCACCCTCCTGGAAGACTTCGAACGGGTGCGCGCGGAGCTCGGTTGGCTCGACCACGACCAGCTCTTGATCGAAGCGTGGCGCGCCCTGCACGAGGACGCGGCGCTCTGCACCTGGGCGCGGCAGCGGTGGCGGGCCGCGGTCGTCGACGAAGCCCAGGACGTCAACGCGGTGCAGCTCGCGCTGCTGGAGCACTTGCTGCACGGCCGCGACGACGTGGTGTTGGTGGGCGACGACGACCAGAGCGTGTACGGCTTCCGCGGCGCGGCCCCGGGTCTGCTCCGCGGGTTCGCCGATCGTCACCACGCACGCGTGCTGGTCCTCGACGACGCCTTCCGCACCCGCGCCGAACCGCTCGCGGCCGCCGTGGCCCTGATGGCGCACGGCCGGGACCGCGTGGGCGTCCGCGCGCGCGCCGCGCGTGGCACCGGAGGCACGCTCACGCTCGACGAGGTCGATGGTCCGGAGGCGGAGGCGCGTCGGGTCGTCGAGCGGTTGGAGGCGCATGGGCGCGCGGGGCTGCCGTGGGCGTCGCAGGTCGTGCTCCTCCGCCGTTTCGATCAGGCGCCCCTCCTCGAGGCGGCGGCGCGGCGTGGCGCCGTGCCACTCCGCCTCGAGGGCGCGCCATCGTTCGAGACGCACCCCGAGGTCGTGGCCGCGTGGGCCGGCGTGGCGCTCGCGTGCGGCCTCCCGGGGCCGCCAGCCGCCCGGGAACGGGCGTGGCGACGGTGGTTGGCCGGTCCTGCCGGGCTCGCCCGCGGCGCGGCCTGGGCCGCCGCGCGTGGGCTGGCGCCCGTGCCCGGGGCCGGCGCCGAGGCGTGGCGCATCGCCGCGCCGCGCGGCGCGGACCCCACCGTCGGCATCCGCCTCGCCGCCGTGGCCGAGGCCGCGACGGCGGAGGACGCCCTCCGGCTCGCGGGCGCCGACGCGCGCGCGTGGCCCGACGACCTCGGCCCGCGATTGCGCGTCGCCCTCGCGGCCGCCCACGACGAAGGACCGGTCTCGCCGGCGGTCGGTTTCGACCGGTGGAGGGCGGGGCGGCGGGCGCCCGCCCCCTCGGACGCGGTGCTCGTCACGAGCGTTCACCGTTCGAAGGGCCTCGAGTGGCCGGTGGTGCACGTGCCGGGCCTCGTCGCCGGCGTCTTCCCCACCGGCGACGACCCCGAGGAGCGACGCCTCGCGTACGTGGCCTGGACGCGGGCGCGCGAGGCGCTGCACCTCTACCGCGATCGTCGCCGACCCCCGTCGCCGTTCCTGGCCGAGGGCGAGGTACGCGCGATCGTCGACCTGAGCCACGACCTGGCCTGGCGCCGCAGCGGGGTCGGCGCCGACTCCCTGGCCGCCGCTTGGGCACGGCGAGAGGCCGACGTCCGCTTCGGAAAGGCGCCCTCCGGCACGGGTCCGCGCGGGAACCGGGATCCGCCGCGCGGTACACTCGGCGCCGACCCGCGGCCGGGACCCCACCCGCGTCGTGGCCAGGAGGACGCACTTGCGACCCATCGACCGTGAGGCGGTGCAGAGAGAGCTCGATCGACGGCGCAACAGCCCCGTCTACCTGCACCTGGAGACGACCACCGGTTCCTACACGGCGCTCGGCCCCGAGAAGAAGACGCCCGTCATCGCCTTCGTGCGCAACGCCCAGATCTCGTACGGCCGCGGTGTGGTCACGGGCCCCGGTCCGTACCGCGTGGGCCTCAAGCTCGACGGCGGCTGGGTCTACGCCGACGGGCTCACCGACTTCGAGGTGAGCGAGCGCGATGAGCTGCTGCTGGCCGGCCTCGACGCCGACGGCCAGCTCACCATGGCCCTGCAACTCTCCGTCACGCCGTTCCGGGAGGCCGGCGCATGACCACCCCCCACACGCCGACCCCCTACGACGCCAGCACCGAGCGCGCCGTGCTCGTGGTGCTCCCCCACCCCGACGACGAGTCGTTCTCGTCCGGCGGGACGATCGCGACCTCGACCGACGCGGGCGTCCGGGTCGTCTACGCCTGCGGCACGTACGGCGACATGGGTCGGCGCATGGGTCGGCCGGCCTTCGCGACGCGCGAATCGCTGCGCGACATCCGCGAGCACGAGCTCGCCGAAGCCTGCGCGGTGCTCGGCGCCGAGATGCATCTCATGGGTCTGCGCGACAAGTGCGTCGAGTTCGAGGACCCGCGCGAGGTCGCCGCTCGCATCCGCACCCTGGTCGACGAGATCGAACCGACCACCGTGATCACCTTCTACCCGGGTTACGCCGTCCACCCCGACCACGACGCGCTCGGCTGGTTCACGCAGCTGGCCGTCCGCGGCCTCCCCGAAGATTCCCGTCCGCGGTTGCTGGCCGTGGCCGTGGGCGACGCCGAGAAGAACCGGGCCGCCCTGGGCGAACCCGACGTGGTCTCCGACATCGAGGCGATCAGCCCACGCAAGATCCAGGCGCTCCGCGCGCACCGCAGCCAGACCGAGGTGATGTTCCGTCAGTGGGAGGCGGAGGAAGCACCCGACGAGCAGACCAAGGCGTTCCGCGAACGCATGCTCACCTTCGAGCGCTACTACCTGTTGGACCCGGACCACGTCACCGACTACGAGCGCCAGCGTTCGTGAGCGACGAACCGACGCTCCTGCCGCCGGATCTCCGGGCCCGCTACCGCGAGCTGCTCGCGCGCTGGGTGGCGCTGCGTTCGGTGGCCGCCGCGGGCGCGGCGGACGGGGGCGGCGCCGAAGGGGCCGCTGCCGAAGGGGCCGCCACCGGTGCGGCGACGGCCGAAGCGGTCGCCACCGACCTGCGGGCGCTCGGCCTCGACGTCGAGGTCCATCCCACCGATGGCGCCCCGGTCGTCTACGCGGAGGCGCTCGTCGAAGGCGCCCCCACGGTCCTCTTCTACAACCACTACGACGTGCAGCCGGCCGATCCGGTCGACCTGTGGACCTCGGACCCGTTCACGCTCGCCGAGCGGGACGGCAAGCTGTTCGGCCGCGGCGCCACCGACGACAAGGGGCAACTGGCGTCGCGGGTCGTCGCCCTCGAATGGCTCGCGCGTCGCCATGGCGGTCGTCTGCCGGTGGGTGTCAAGTTCGTGGTCGAGGGCGAGGAGGAGATCGGCAGTCCGCACATGGGCGCCTACGTCGAGGCGCACCGCCACCGCCTGCAGGCCGACGCGTGCGTCTGGGAGTTCGGCGGCGTCGACGCGAACGAACGCCCGCAGCTCGTGAGCGGACTCAAGGGGATCGTCACGCTCGACCTGCACGTCCGCACGGCGGCCGTCGACCAGCATTCGGGGCTCGGTCCGGTGGTGCCGAACGCCGCCTGGGTGATGGCCGCCGCCGTCGCCAGCCTGCGCGACGCCGAAGGGCGGGCCCTGGTGGACGGCTTCTACGACCGGGTGCGACCGCCGACCGACGCCGAGTCACGGTTCGTCGCCGCCGCACCGCGCGAGGACGACGTGTTGGGCGCCGCGATCGGTGTCGATCGCTTCCTGGGCGGCGCGACCGGCTCGGAGTGGCACCGACGCGTCCAGCTCGAGCCGGTGATCAACGTCAACGGGATCCATGGCGGCTACGGCGGGCCGGGCACGAAGACCGTGCTGCCGGCCGAAGCACGGGCCAAGCTCGACGTCCGGCTGGTGCCCGACCAGCAGCCCGACGACATCGTGGCGCTCATCCGCGCCCACCTCGAGCGGCACGGCTTCGGAGCGGTCGAGGTGACGGTGGCCGAGCGACCCGAGCTCCCCTCGCGCGTCGATCCCGACCATCCGTGGGTGCGCCACGCCGCCGCCGCGCTCGAGGAGGTGTACGGCACGCCCGCGGTGGTGGTCGTCAGCTCCGGCGGGTCGGGCCCCATGCACCCGTTCGTCGACACCCTCGGTCTCCCCGTCGTGATGCTGGGCGTGGGCTACAGCCAAGGGCGCGCGCATGCGCCCGACGAGAACGTCCGTTGGGTCGACGTCGAACGCGGCACGTTCGCGACGGTGCGGACGATCGAGCGCTGGGCGGGCGTGGAGCCGACGACCCCGTAGGTCGAGGCGCGCGTCGCGGCGCGCGTCGCGACGCTCACTGCCGCGCCAGCAGCTCCCCCCGACGGAAGCCGCGCCGGCCCGCGGCCAGCAGGACCAGGGCCAAGACCCAGAACACGGCGCCCAACGCCACGACCAGACCGGTGGACAGCACCACCAACCCGGTCGCCTGCCCCACCACCAGCAAGACGATGGGCAGCACCACGACGCCCCCCACCTGGTACGCCTCCTGGAACGTGTTCACCCGCGCGGACACCAGCACCGTCGCACCCAGCCCGAGGGCGGCGACGGCCGGCGCCACCCACAGCGCCAGGGTCCACCACATCGCGGTCGGGAAGAACACGGCGCCCATGACGGGCCAAGCCACCGCGTTCGCCACCACCGTGTAGACGACGAACCCGCCCCAGGCCACCGCCAGGGCCGGCACGTAGCCGGCGAGCAGCTTGCCGAGCAGGAGCTCCCCGTCGGTCGTCGGCGTGTACAAGAGCGCCTCGAGCGTGCGTCGCTCCTTCTCGCCCGCGAACGCGTCGGCGGCGATCACGCTGGCCACCATGAGCGGCACGATCAGGTACATCGGCGCGAACAGGTAGACGAGTAGCAGCGTCACCAGCGTCTGGTCGACGGTCAGTCCCTCGAAGCGCGCCTGGAACGTCGCCGGCATGCGTTCGAGCACCGCCGTCAGGTCGGAGGCCCCGGGCAGGTTGGCGAACTGCGGGGCGAACGCCGCGATGATCGGCAGGACCAGGAGCATCACCAACGGCACGATGATGATCGGGAGCAACACCGCCTTGGTCTGGCCCACGACCAGGAGGTCCTTGCGGGCCACGGCCAACACCGCGCGCAGGTTCACGCCGCCACCCCCTCCGCCCGCTCGTGCAGGGCGAAGTAGACGTCTTGCAGGTCGGGCAGCTCGCGTTCGATGGCGTGGACGCGCACGCCGGCGGCCACGAGCGCCGCCACCGCGTCGGCGATCGCGTCGGCGTCCCGCGCGACGCCCAGGGCCGTGCGCGGGGCGTCGGGGTCCGCCTCGAGGGCGACGGCCGCCACGTCCGACCACCCGGGCATCGCCGCCAGCACCGTCACCAGGTCGGCGCCGTGCGTGTCGGCGACCACGCGCACGCGGGTGCCCGCGCCGAGCTCGGCCGCCAACGCCGACGGTGCCCCCTGGGCCACGACCCGCCCGTGCTCGAGCACCACCACCCGGTCGCAGAGCGCTTGCGCTTGCGTCAGGTCGTGCGTGCACAGCACGACGCCCCGCCCGGCCGCGCGCAAGCCCCGCACGCGGTCGGCGACGCCGCGCGCGGCCACGGGGTCGAGCCCGGCGGTCGGTTCGTCCAAGAAGAGCAGCTCGGGGTCGTGCAGCAGCGCCCGCGCGAGCGCCAGGCGTTGGCGCATCCCCTTGCTGTAGGTGCCGACGCGCCGGTCGGCGGCCTCGTCGAGCTCGAACGCTTCGAGCAGCTCGTCGACACGTGCGCTGACGCGCCCCCGCGGTACCCCTTGCAGGTCGGCGAAGACGCGCAGACCCTGGCGACCCGTCAAGCGGTCGTCGACGGCGGGCGTCTCGGTGCTCACCCCGACGCGGCGGCGGACGGCGACGCCGTCGGTCGTGGGGTCGAGCCCGAACACCCGCGCGCGGCCCGCCGTGGGGGTGAGCACGCCGGCGAGCAGACGCACCGTGGTGGTCTTGCCGGCGCCGTTGTGGCCCAGCAGCCCGACGACCTCGCCGTGGGCGACGACGAGGTCGAGCGCGTCCACGGCGCGGTTGGCACCGAAGTCGCGCCGGAGCGCCCAGGTCTCGACGATGTTCTCCGCCATCGGGACGCATCCTAGCCCCGACCGTGACGCCCGGTCAGAGGACGACGCCCCGACGTCGTGCGTCTTCGCCGTGAAGAAGTCCACTCCTGACGCAGGATCGTCCGCCACGGCCTATCCTGAACGGAGTGTCCGACCCACGATCGGCCCTGGTCACCGTGCTCCCCGCCGCGAGCGAAAGGCGGGCGAGATGGCTCGTGGTCGCCCCCGGCGACCTGGGGGTCGAAGCCGCCCTGCGCGCGCACGGCGACGAGGACGTGGTGGTCCGGATCGACGGGCCCGGCGCGGTGCTCGACGGCATGTTGCGAGGACGCGACTGGGACGGCGCCGTCGTCGCGCTCGCGGCCGGCGCCGGGGACGGCGTCGCCGGGCCCGCGCTGACGGCCGTCCGACACGTGGCGCGCGGGCTGCCCGTGGTGCTCTTGCTGGACGACGAGGTGGACCCCGCCGCGGTGGCCCATTGGCGTGCGCGCGGTGCGTCCGACGTGATCGGCACGCTCGAGCTCGATCAGCTGCGCGCTCGGCTCGACGCGTTGCGGCGGCCGCGACCGTCCGGCGTCGCGCCGCCGACGCCGGACGACCTCGAGGACGCCGCCCGGTTACTGGCCGCCCTCACGGCGGCCGGGACCGAGGTGACCCGTGCCGAGACGTTCGACGAGGCGCTGACCGCGGTGGTCGGAGCCATCGACCGAACGATCGGCGCCGACGCCGTCGAGACGTGGCACCTCGCCGACGACCGGCTGCACCTGGTCGCCGGACCCTGGGCGGGTGCCCCGGACCTGGGCGAGCTGCGCACGGACCCGACCGCCCACACCCTCACGCCGCGCGCCGGCCTCGTGCGCTACGTCTTCGAGCACGCCCTCGCCGCCACGGTGCCCGACCTCCGCACGGGCGACGAGGCGGTGCCCAACCCCGGCCTTGGCGAAACGCCGCGCTTCCTGCGCCGTGACGCCGCGCTCGCCCTGGGCGTGCGGGCCGTCCACGGGGCGCCCATCGTCGCCGACGAACAGGTGCTGGCCGTCGTGGTCACCCTCGTCCGCGACGAGAGCCGGCTGAGCGCCGTGGCGGCCCGCTGCGCCTGGTGGTGTGCATGGGCGGGCGAGGCGCTCGCGACCTGGGCGCGGTTGCGGTCGGTCACGCGCGAACGTCGGCACCTGAACGAGATGATCGACGAGAGCCCCGTCGGCTTCGTGGCCTGCGACGCCGAGGGCCGGCTCACGGTCGTCAACCGCACCATGGAGCGCGCCGGATTGTTCGCCCGGGCGGGCGAGGACCAGGTGCGGTGGACGAGCGCCTGGAACCTGGTCGGCGCCGACGGCGTCACGCCGGTCGCGGCCGGCGAGGACCCGCTGACGCGGGCGCTACGCGGCGAAGCGGTGACCGACGAGCTCGTGGTCGCCACGCCGGCGGGTGGCAGCCGGCGCCCCTGGCGCGTGGACGCGACCCATGTCGGCGGCGACGGCGCGGCCCACGGAGCGGTGGCCACCTTCCGACCGATGCGGACCGTGCGGCAACGCGGCACCCCGCCCGGTCCGTCGATCACGACCAGCGAACTGGTGCTGCGCGACTTCCGACTGCTCCTCGACCGAGCCGCCGACCTGGCCGCCGCCGTGGGCGACGCCCAGGACCTGCGCGACGTCTGGCGCGCCCTCGACGCCTTCCTCCGGGCCACCACACCGGCCGGTCGCTGGCGCGTCGAGCGCGTCGGTGGCACCACGATGGCGGACGGGGGTCCCCTTCCGCACGTCCCCACCCCCACCGACGCCGACCTGCCGCCCGATCGGCGCGTGACGGCCGCGCTGCGCGTCGGCGACCGCGAACTGGGGTTGCTCACGTTGCTGGCCGACGAGCCCGGCGCCTTCGACGAGCGGCACACCACGGCGGCCACGATGGCGGCCAACCTGGTGGCGGTCGCCGTGGACCACGCCGACCTGGTGGTGCAGGAGCGTGAGCTGCGCGCCCGCGCCGAGGCTTCCGCCCACCACTTCCGCAGCATGTTCCACGCCACGCCGCTCGCCGTGTCGCTGACGTCGCTCGACGACGACGTCGTGCTCGACGTGAACCCGGCCTTCGCCGCGCTCTTGGGCTACGGCCGCGACGAGCTGGTGGCGCGGCCCGCCGAGGTGCACCAGCATTGGGTCGAGCCCGAGGTCCGGGTCGCCCTGAAGGCAGCCGTCGTGGCGGGCGGGGGCGTCAAGAACCAGGAAGTGGTGCTGCGCCGGAAGGACGGGAGCGAACGCCGCTGCTTGGTGTCGGCCGAACGCACGGAGCACCACGGACGGCCCGCGATGTTGTTCACCGTCGTCGACGTCACCGAGCGGCTCGCGCAAGAGACCGAACTGCGGCAGCTCGCGACGTTCCGGGAGAAGCTGATGGACTTCGTCGAGCAGACGCTCGACGAAGGCTTCGAGGGGGGCGCCTTCTTCCAGCGTTTGGTCGAAGGCGCGGTCGCGTCCACCCCGGGGGCGGAGGCGGGCAGCCTGCTGCTGCGCGACGACGAGGGTGACATCTACCGCTTCGTCGCGGCGGTCGGGTTCGACCTGGCCGGGCTGACGCCCGTCACGTTCACCGACGCCGAGGTGTACGAGAGCGTCTCGGCGGGTCGGCCGGTGGTCGTCCACCGCCACCCGGAGAGCCGACCGGAGGACGGCCGCTCCACCCTGCTCAAGCGCTTCGGCCGTGCCGACGAGATCCAGGCCACCCTGATCGTGCCGATCCTGCTCGCCGGCCGCCGGGTGGCCATGCTCGACCTCGACAGCTTCACGAGCCCGGACGCGTTCGGCGAGGACGCCCACCGCTTGGCAGGCGCCTTCGCCGCGCAGGCGGCGTCGCTGGTGAAGCGGCGCGCGCTGGAGGTCGCGCTGGAGCGGATGGCGTACCACGACCACCTCACCGGGCTGCCCAACCGCTTGCTCTTCCGCGACCGGCTCGTCCAGGCCATCGCGCACGCCCGTCGCACGGGCCGCCGCGGAGCCGCCCTGTTCGTCGACGTCGACAACCTCAAGGTCACCAACGACACGCTCGGTCACTCGGTGGGCGACGCGCTGTTGCGCGGGGTCGCCGCGCGCCTGCAGCGCGCCGTACGCGAGGTGGACACGGTGGCGCGGATCGGCGGCGACGAGTTCACCGTGGTGTTGCCCGAGGTCGCCGACGCCGCAGCCGCGGGCCTGGTGGCCGACAAGCTGCTCGCGGCCTTCCGGGAACCGTTCTCCGTGGAAGGTCACGTGGTGCACTCGACGGCCAGCGTCGGCGTGACGCTGTTCCCCGACGACGCGATCGACGCCGACGCCCTCATCCAGCACGGCGACACGGCCATGTACCAGGCCAAGAACCAGGGCAAGGACCGCTACCGCTTCTTCACCCGGGAGATGAACCGGGTGCTCATGGAGCGCGTGTCGCTCGAGGCGCAGATCCGCAAAGCGCTCGAGCGCGACGAGTTCACGCTCCACTACCAGCCCCGCGTCTCGCTCGCGGACGGTCGCATCACGTCGGTCGAAGCGCTCGCCCGCTGGCAACACCCCGAGCGCGGTTGGATCCCCCCCACCGACTTCATCCACGTGGCCGAGGAGGCCGGTCTGATCGGGACGCTCGGTCGGCACCTGCTCGCGCTCGCCTGCTCGCAGGGACGTCGCTGGGCGGAAGCCGGGACCCCGGTGGTGGTGGCCGTCAACCTGTCGGCCAAGCAGCTCCAGGAGCGCGAGGTCGTGGCCCAGATCGAGGCCGTGCTGCACGAGACGGGCTACGACGCCTCCAGCTTGGAGATCGAGCTCACCGAGTCGGCCGTCATGCGCAACGTCGAGGAGAACGTGGGCAAGCTGGCGGCGCTGCGGGCGCTCGGCATCTACGTGTCGATCGACGACTTCGGCACCGGCTACTCGTCGCTCAGCTACCTCAAGCGGCTCCCCGCCACGGCGCTGAAGATCGACCGCTCGTTCGTCGCCGACCTCGGCCGCGATGGCGAGCGTGCGCCGCACGACGCCGGCATCGTGCGGGCGGTGGTGGCGCTCTCGAGCACGCTGGGTCTGATGGCGATCGCCGAGGGCATCGAGACCAGCGCGCAGCTCGCCTTCCTGCGCGAGGTCGGGTGCGAGCAGGGCCAGGGCTTCTTGTTGGCACGTCCCGCGACCGCCCACGCGATCACGCCGCTCCTCGCCGCCGGCCACGTGACGATGCCGGCCGCCGGGGTCGATCACAGCGAGTTCGCGTAGCGGACGCCCGTTGACAGCACGTCCCAAGATGTAGAAAACTTACGGCAACTCCCTGCGGCCGCGGCTCTTCGCGGCCAGAACCGTAGTATTTCTTCGCCCGTTCGCGTCGCCGAGGTCGAGTCGTCGAGGTCGTGTCGTCGAGGGTCGTGTTCCCGAAGGGTCGTGCCGTGCTCGCGCAAGGTCGCCTGCTCCGTGAGATCGAGTCGCTCGCCGCCGCGCTGCCGCGCTCCGAGCGCAAGGTGGCCGACGTCGTCCTGGAGCGCTCGGACGACGTGTTGCGGCACACCCTCGCGGAGCTCGCGGAGGCCGCGACGGTGAGCCAACCGACCGTGCTGCGCTTCCTGCGCCGCCTCGGCTGCCACGGGTACCAGGACTTCAAGGTCCGCCTCGCCCAGAGCCTCGTGCACCGCAGCGCCTACACCGACCTCGAGGTCAAGCCCGGCGACCCGCCGGGCACCCACCCGCACAAGATCATCGACGCCACCATCGACGCGCTCACCGAGCTGCGCCACGCCCTCGACGTCCGCGCCGTCGAAGCGGCCACCGACCTGCTGGACCGAGCGCACAAGATCGAGTTCTACGGCATGGGGGCGTCGGCGGCGGTCGCCTTCGACGCGCATCACAAGTTCTTCCGCCTCACGGTGCCCTGCGTGGCGTACACCGATGCCCACATGCAGTGGATGTCGGCGGCCACCCTGGGCCCCGACGACGTGGTGGTGGCGATCTCGCACACGGGGCGCAACCGCGAGCTGCTCGAGAGCGCTCGCCTGGCGCGCGCGTCGGGCGCCGCCGTCATCGCCATCACGGCCTCGGGCACGCCGCTGGCGGAGGCCGCCAGCCTCACGCTCGCCGTCGACGTCCCCGAGGACACCGACGTCTACACGCCGATGTACTCGCGCCTCATGCATCTGGTGGTGATCGACGTCCTGGCCGTGGGTCTGGCGCTGCGCGCCGGCGCTCCGGTGCAAGAACGGCTCGCCCGCATGAAGTCGATGCTGCGCCAAAGGCGGCTGCCGCGCGACGCGGAACCGGGAGACGCATGACCACGCTCGCCCGCCTCGAGACGCTCTTCGTCCGGCTCAACCAGGGCCTCGTCGTCGTGATGATGGGGGCGATGGCCACGTTGGTGTTCACCAACGTGATCACCCGCTACGTGTTCGACTTCTCGCTCAACTGGGCCGAGGAGCTCTCGCGCTATCTGATGATCTGGGTCGCCTACCTCGGCGCCGGTCTCGCCATGCGCGAGGGGCGCCACGTCGCGATCGAGTACGTCCAGGGACTGCTGCCCGCCCGCTTCGCACCCGTCGCCCGCGCGCTCGTCGCCCTCATCGTCCTGGCGTTCCTGGTGGTGCTGGCGAAGCTGGGGATCGACATCGTGCAGTTCGCGTGGCGCCAACGCACCCCGGTGCTGGGGTGGCCGCAGGGGGTCGTGTACCTGGCCATCCCGGTGGGCGCGGTCCTGTTCGGCTTGCACTTCCTGCTGATCCTGCGCGACTGGGTGCGGCAGGCGCCGAACCAGATCGACGTCGAGAACGTCGCGCCCCCGGACGTCGAGCATCGCGTCGACGCCGCCATCGGAACGGAGCGTCGTCCATGACGCTGCTCCTGCTCGGTTCCTTCGTGGTCCTCATGGCGATCGGCGTACCGGTGGCGCTGGTGATGGGCATCGCCAGCCTCGTCGCGTTGGCGTTCGGGGACACGAACCTGCCGCTCGTGATCCTGCCCCAGAGCCTGCTGCGGGGCATCGACACCTTCCCGCTCATGGCGGTGCCGCTGTTCATCCTCGCCGCCGACCTCATGACGGCGGGCAAGCTCACCGACGCGCTGCTCAAGCACGCCAACCTGCTGGTCGGCCACTTCCGCGGCGGGCTGGGCCACGTCAACGTGCTCACCAGCATGTTCTTCGCCGGCATCAGCGGCTCGGCGCTCGCCGACGCCGCCGGCCCGGGCAAGATCATCATGGAGATGATGCGGCGCAGCGGTTACCCGCCGTACTACGCCGGCGCGCTCACCGCCACGACCGCGACGATCGGCCCGATCATCCCGCCGAGCATCATCATGGTCATCTACGCGGTCACCGACAACAGCGTGACCGTCGCCGGGCTGTTCCTCGCCGGCATCGTGCCGGGCCTGCTGCTGGGCCTCACCCTGTCGGCCACCAACTACGTGATCTCGGTCCGGAACGGGTACCAGCTCGCCCAGCACGCGCCCCCGTTCCGCGACGTCGTGCGCAGTTTCCTACCGGCCCTGCCCGGCCTGATGATGCCGCTCATCATCCTGGGCGGGATCCTGGGCGGCGTGTTCACGGCCACGGAAGCGGCCGCCGTCGCGGTGTTCTACGCGATGTTCGTGAGCCTGCTGATCACCCGCCAGCTCGCCTGGCGCGACCTCCCCGGCGTACTGCTCCGCAGCGGCGTCCTCACCTCGGCGGTGCTCCTCATCGTCTCGATGGCGACGATCTTCTCGCGGCTCCTCACCGTGCTGCAGATCCCCCAGAACCTGGCGCGCTGGCTCACGGCGCTGACCGACGAGCGCTGGTTGATCCTGATCCTCCTGTCGATCTTCGTGCTGATCGCCGGGCTCTTCATCGACACCCTGCCGGCGGTGATCATCCTGGTGCCCGTCCTCGCCCCGATCGCCACCCAGTTCGGGATCGATCCGCTGCAGTTCGCGATGATGCTCGTCCTCAACCTGGCGATCGGCATGGTCACGCCCCCCATCGGGCCCGTCCTGTTCGTCATCTGCACCGTGGGCAAGCTGCGGCTGGAGCTCCTGTCGCGCGCCGTGCTGCCGCTGCTCCTCGCCGAGCTCGTCGTGCTCGCCCTCGTCGTCGCGTTCCCCGCCATCAGCCTGACCGTGCCCGCATGGTTCGGCTTCACCCGGTAGGAGAGAGGAGGTCGCCACCCGTACCCCCGGCAAGACGTCGTCCACCCCACCCCCGTTCGGTCGAAGGAGACCCTTCATGCGCAGACTGCTCATCCTGATCGTCGCCGTGCTCGTCACGACGGCAACCGCCCAGACCACCATCCGCTACACCCACTTCCAGCCCGGTCGTCCCGACCAACCGAAACAAGCGGCCGCGCTGGCGTTCGAGCGCTACGTCGAGCGCGAGTCGGACGGCGCCGTCCAGGTCGAGCTCTTCCCCGCCAGCCAGCTCGGCGACGCGGCCGAGGTGCTCGAGGGCCTGCAGCTCGGCACCATCCAGATCGGCGTGGTGCACGACGGTCCGATCTCGGGCTTCTTCCGCCCCATCGAACTGTTCAGCATCCCCTACCTGTTCGAGAGCCAGGCCGAGGCCTACAGCGTCTTCGACGGTCCGTTCGGCGACGAGTTCGCGCGTCGCATGATCGACGAGTCCGGCCTGCGCCCCTTGGCCATCGCCGACAACGGCATCCGGCATTTCACCAACAGCCTGCGCCCGATCCGCACGCCCGCCGACATGGAGGGCATGAAGATCCGCGTCCAGCCCAGCCCCATCTACGAACGCCTCGTCGCCAGCCTCGGCGCCAGCCCTTCCGCCATCGCCTGGACCGAGCTGCCCAGCGCGCTGCAGCAGGGCGTCGTCGACGGCCAGGAGAACGGCGTCACCAACATCCTCGCCGCCAGCCTCTACCAGTACCAGGACTACGTCACCCTCGACGCCCACGTCTACAGCGTCCACGTGTACCTCACCAGCGAGAACTTCTGGCAGAGCCTCAGCGCCGAGGAGCAGGAGATCGTCTCGCGCGGCATCGAGATCGCCAAGGAGATCCACCGCGCCATGACGACGGCCCAAGACGAGAGCGCCGAGCAGATCCTCGGCGACCTCGGCATGCAGGTCACGGTGCTGAACCAAGATGAGATCGCCGCCTTCCGCGAGCTCGCCCAACCGGCCGTGCTCGAGTACATCGGCGGCGTCGTCGATCAGGACCTGACCGACATGCTGTTCGAGGCCATCGACGACTACCGCGGCAACTGAGACCGGCTCCGACGTGACCGACACCTCACCCCGCGTGTTCGTGGTCGGTCCCGGCTACACGGATTACGACACCGAGGGGGCGCTCTTGGCCCCCTACGGTGTCACCGCCGTCGAGACCGTCGCTCCCGAGGACGCCGACTTCCTGGACGTCATCGCGCAGGCCGACGCGATCCTCGTACGCGAGGCCCGCATCGACAGGGCCGTGATCGAACGCCTGGCCCGCTGCCGCGTCATCGTCCGGTACGGGATCGGCCTGGACAACGTCGACCTCGAGGCCGCGCGCGAACGCCACATCTACGTCGCCAACACGCCCGGCTACGGTCTCGACGAGGTCAGCACGCACGCGCTGGCGCTGCTGCTGGCGGTCGCTCGTCGGGTCGTCACCCGCGATCGGGCCATCCGCACGGGCACCTGGGACGTGGGCCGGCGCGAACCGATGTACCCCGTGAGCGGCCGCGTGGTGGGCGTCGTGGGCTTCGGGGGGATCGCGCGCGCCTTCGTCGACAAGATGCGCGCCTTCGCGCCCGCGCGGACCCTCGTGTTCGACCCCTACGTCGACGCGCTGCCCGACGGGACCCTTGGCGTGGACCTAGCCACCCTGTGCCGCGAGGCCGACCTGATCTCGCTCCACGCGCCGCTCACCCCGGAGACGCGCCATCTGATCGGCGCGGACGAGCTGGCGCTCATGCGACCCACCACGATCCTCGTCAACACCAGCCGCGGCGGACTCGTCGACGAGTCCGCCCTCGCCGAGGCGCTCGCCGCCGGGCGGCTGTTCGGCGCCGGGCTCGACGTGTTCGAGCGCGAGCCCCCACCCCCCGACCATCCGTTCCGCCGACTCGACAACGTCGTCCTCTCGGACCACACCGCCTGGTACTCCGAGGCGTCGGTCCGGGAGCTCCAACGCCGCGCCGCCGAAGAGGTCGCGCGCGTCCTCGCCGGGCAGGTCCCGCGCGCGTGGGTGAACCCATGGAACCCGTGAACCGCTCCCCCGTCGTCGACCAGCTCGCCCGCCATGGCGTGGTGCCCGTGATCCGGTTCGCCCGGACCGAGTCCGCCCGGCAGGCGGTCGACCTCCTCTACGAGGCCGGCTTCCGCACGTTCGAGATCACCCTGAGCGTCCCCGGCGCGATCGACCTCATCGGCGAACTCCGCGCGCGCGACGACGTGCTGGTCGGCGTCGGCACCGTGCTGCGGACCGAGGACGCGACCCGGGCGCTCGAGGCAGGCGCCCGCTACGTGGTCACGCCGGTGCTGCTGCCGGAGCTGGTGCCCGTCTGCCGAGACGCGGACGCCGCGTGCCTCCTGAGTGGGCTCACGCCCACCGAGGTCCTCACCGCCTGGCGCCACGGGGCGGACGCCGTGAAGGTCTTCCCCGCCAGCTCCATGGGCGGCCCCGGGCACGTGGCGGCGCTCAGGAGCGTCCTGCCGGAGGTGACCCTCGTCCCCACCGGCGGCGTCCACCGCGACAACCTGGCCGCCTTCCTCAGCGCCGGCGCCGCCTGCGTGGGCGTGGGCGGCGACCTGATCAGCGACCGCGCCCTCGAACGCTCCGACCCCGAGGACCTCGTGCGCCACGCCCGCTCCTACCTCGAGACGTACCGACGGTGGGCCGACAAGGAGACCCCATGACCATCCCCCAGAGCACGCTCGATCAGTTCAGGACGGTGGCGACCGCCTCGGTCGCCGACGCCGTCGATCAGGTGACCGGCAAGCGCGGCTACATGCAGCACGAGCTCAAGCCGCGCATCAACGACAAGAAGATCGTCGGGCCCGCCGTGACCGTGTCCGAGGGACCCACCGACGAGACGCTCCCCCCGCGCCACGCGCTCGACCTCATCGACGCCAGCCCTGCGGGTTCCGTCATGGTGATCGGCATCGACGGCGAGCGCGACGTGGCCGTCTGGGGCGGTCTCATGACCGCGGGCGCGGTGGCCAACGGCTTCGCCGGCGCCATCTTGGACGGCGGCGTGCGCGACGTGATCGAGATCCGGCGCGATTACGACTTCCCCGTCTACGCCCGCAGCGTCTCGCCCGGCACCACGCTGGGGCGCTACAAGACGCTCTCGGCGAACGAGCCGGTGACGTGCGGCGACGTCCGCGTCCACCCCGGCGACCTCATCGTCGCCGACCTCGACGGCGTGGTCGTCGTCCCCAAGGACCAGATCGACGCCGTGCTGAAGGTGGCGCTCGACATCGAGGCGCGCGAGGCGGAGCAGGCCAAGCTCATCCGCGAGACAGGTTCGCTGGCGCAGGGGCTCGCCAAGTACAACCGGATCTGATGAGCGCCGACCTCGGGCTCGATCTGCTCGGACTCGGCGAGCCGCTGCTCGAGTTCGCCGAGCGGGGCGACGACGGCGCGCCCACCTACCTCGCCGGTTTCGGCGGCGACACGTCGAACGCGACGATCGCCGCCGCCCGCCAGGGGGCGGCGTGCGGGTACGTCACGCGGCTGGGCACGGACGTGTTCGGCGACCGCTTCGTGGCGTTGTGGAACGGCGAGGGGGTGTCGACCGAACACGTCGAACGCGACCCGGAGGCGCCGACGGGGGTGTACTTCATCTCCTACGACGAGGGCGGGCACGCCTTCACGTACTACCGGCGCGGTTCGGCGGCGAGCCGCGCGCGGCCCGAGGGGCTGCCGCTCGCCGCCATCGCCCGAGCACGCCTGCTGCACCTGTCGGGCATCAGCCAGGCGATCAGCGACAGCGCCTGCGACGCCACCTTCGCGGCCGTGGCGCACGCACGCGAGGCAGGCACGCTGGTGTCGTACGACCCCAACCTGCGGCTCAAGCTGTGGCCGCTGGCGCGCGCCCGCGCGATCGTGCTGGAGACCGTGTCGCAGAGCGACGTCGTCCTGCCCAGCCTCGAGGACGCCGTGCAGCTCCTCGGTGGTACCGACCCCGACGCCCTGGTCGACACGTTCCTGGCGCGCGGCGCCAAGACCGTGGTCCTCAAGCTGGGGGCGGAGGGCGCTCTGGTGGCCGACGCCGACGGGCGCCACCGGGTGCCCGGCCACCGCGTCGCGACCGTGGATGCGACGGGGGCGGGCGACACCTTCGACGGCGCCTTCCTGGCCGAGAGGCTGCGGGGCGCCGGACTGCACGACGCCGCGCGCTACGCCAACGCGGCGGCCGCGCTGTCCACGACGGGCCACGGCGCCGTTGCCCCGATCCCGCGGCGGGCGGCCGTCGAGGCGTTCCTGGCCGAGCACGACTGACAGTGATGATGGGCGTGATGGTACTTCGGGCGGGCCTGACCCACCGACTGACCGACGTTCCGGCTGTCCTTTTCGGGATTCGTCGGCTCGTCCCGAAGGCCATCGCGCATGCGACCGGACGGACGATCGTGACTTCATAGGAGCTTGGTCGAGAAGCCCCATCACTGTCTTGTCCGCCCGCCCGGCCGGCGCGTGCCATCCCGTGAAGGGGGACAGCCATGACCATCATGCCCGACCACAGCACGCACGTCATCGGCGGCGTCGACACGCACGGCGAGACGCACCACGCCGCCGTCATCGATCCGCTCGGTCGGCACCTCGCCGACCGCGAGTTCCCAGCCACGCGCGCCGGCTACCAGAGCCTGCAGAGCTGGCTGCGTTCGCACGGCACCGTCACCGCCGTCGGCATCGAGGGCACCGGCGCCTACGGCGCCGAGCTCGCTCGCACCCTCACCCGATCCGGACTCACGGTCGTCGAGGTGGACCGGCCGGATCGGAAGACGCGGCGGCTTCAAGGCAAGTCCGACCCGATCGACGCGTACGCCGCCGCCGCGGCCGTGACGTCCGGCCGCGCGACCGGCACACCGAAGACGCGCGACGGCATCGTCGAAGCGATCCGTGCCCTGCGGGTCCCGCTCCGCTCCGCAGTCAAAGCCCGCACGCAGGCGATCAACCAGGCACGCCAACTCCTCGTCACGGCTCCTGAGTCCGTTCGCGCACCCTTACGAAACCGCTCGTGGCTGGATCTCGCTCGCGCCAGCGCCAAACTCCGCCCCGCCGACCTGAGTGACCCGGTGGGTGCCAACAAGGCCGCCTTGCGGCGCCTCGGAAGGCGCATCCTCACACTCTGCGAAGAGATCGAGGAACTGAACGAGACGCTCGCGGACCTCACGACCCGCGCGGCACCCGAGCTCCTCGCGTTGAAGGGCGTGGGACCGGACGTGGCGGGCCAGTTGCTCGCCACCGTCGGCGACAACCCCGATCGGTTGCGCTCCGACGCGGCCTTCGCTCATCTCTGCGGCGTCGCACCGATCTCCGCCTCGACCGGCAGGAAGGATCGGCATCGACTCAACCGCGGTGGCGATCGCGCCGCCAACCACGCTCTGCACACGATCGTTCTCTGCCGCATGCGCTGGGACGAACGCACCCGCGCCTACGTCGCGCGACGCACCCAGCAGGGACTCTCGAAGAAGGACATCATGCGCTGCCTCAAGCGCTACGTCGCCCGGGAGGTCTACAAGATCCTTACCGCGCCATCACGCCTCTCCATCATCCCCGCCAGCGCACCGGTCGCGCTGGCGGCTTGACGGACCATAGGAGCATCCCCATCCGGCGCCCCGCGGCGGGGCACGGTGGTGGTCGCCGGGCCCCCGCCGTGCCCCGCCGTGCCCCGGGCCCGACGGTCGAGGGCGGTCTGGCGGGGCATGATGGCCGAATGGACCTCGGACTCAGCCAGAAACGCGCACTCGTCACGGCCGCCTCGGGCGGCCTCGGCTTCGCCACCGCCCACGCCCTCGCCAGCGAAGGCGCGGCGGTCGCCCTCTGCTCGCGCGACCTCGGCCGCGCGCAGGCCGCGGCGAAGACGATCGCCGACGCCACCGGCGCCACCGTTCACGCCTTCGAAGCGGACGTGGCGGTCGCCGCCGACGTCGAGCGGCTGGTGGCCGAGGCCGCCGACGCCCTCGGCGGCCTCGACGTGCTCGTCAACAACGCCGGCGGCCCGCCCACGGGCGGCTTCGACACCCTGACCGAGGACGACTGGATGCGCGGCTTCCAGTTGACCCTCATGAGCGCCGTGCGCGCCATCCGCGCGACGCTGCCGCACTTCGAGACGGCCGGCGGCGGCAGCATCCTCACGCTCCTGTCCTCGAGCGTCAAGCAGCCGATCCCCAACCTGCTGATCTCGAACGTCTACCGGCCCGGCTTGGCCGGCCTCACGAAGTCGCTGGCGATCGACCTGGCGCCGCAGGGCATCCGCGTGAACGGCCTGGCGCCCGGCCGCATCGGCACGGAGCGCACGCACGAGCTCAACGCCGCGCTCGCCAGCGAAGCAGGGCAAGACGGTCGACGAGGTCATGGCCGCCTCGGTCGCCAACATCCCGATGGGGCGCCTGGGAAAGCCCGAGGAGTTCGCTCGTGTGGCGGCGTTCCTGTGTTCACCTGCGGCGTCGTACGTCACGGGCCATGTGATGATCGCCGACGGCGGGTCGATCCGCGCCCTCTAGATCCCCGCACATCGTCCATCGTGGCCGGCGCGCTCCCACGCGCCGGCCACGATCGTCGTCACTCCCGCTCGACCTTCACCTCGCCGATGCCGCCGCCGATCGTCAGCTCGATCCGGTCGCCACTGGCGGCGCCGGCGTACCCCTCGGTCGTGTAGACGCGGCCGTTCTGCTGCCACGGACCCTCGACGTCGACGCCGCCCAGACCCATGTTCACCGTGACGCGCGCCTCGACGCTGCGCGGGATGACCACGTCGGCCTCACCGACGCCCAGGTCGAGGTCGCCGACGTAGCCGCCGCGCTCGGGCAGGACCACGGTGATCTCGCCGACGCCGCCACGCAGCGACAGCCGCGCCAGGTCGGCCTCGCGCAGGTCGAACCGCGCGTCGCCCACCCCCGCCTCGACGCGCAGGTCGACGGGCACCTCGCGCGTGAGCGACAGTTCCCAACGACGCCCGTCCATGCCCGACATCGACATGCCCGGTTGCTGCTGCCGGGTGGCGATCTCGAGGCGTGCCACGTCGCCGTTGCGACCGACGCTTTCCTCGACCCGCTCGCCGCGGCCGGTCACGATGGTGCCGGCCATCAGGGTCCGCGGCGGCGCGTCGGCGACGATGCGGACCTCGCCCACGCCCAGGCGCAACTCGACCTCGGCCGCCCGCGCGCCGTCGAGCATGTGTTCGACCTGCACCGGTTCGCCGGTCCCGAAGGCCCGCAGGCCGCCGCCCCCGAACCCGAGCCAGAACACGAGCACCAGCACGATCGCACCGATCACGATCGGCAGACGGTACCGACCGTTGGTCAGCAGGTCGGCGCCGACCGCCAGCAGCGCGATGGGCCACAGGTTCAGGAGCGACAGGATCGCGCCCCCGGACAACCAGCCGGCGTTCATGAACAGGAGCAGCACGCCGACGGCGATCAGCACGTACGGCCACACCACCCGACGATCGGCGGGGCGGCGAGGCGGCTCGCTGGAAGACGGGGGCGGGGACGGTGCGTCGGTCATCGAGGACCTCCTCAGGCAACCCGCACTCTATCGGCAATCGCGGGGTACGGGAAGGGGCGAGGCGCCGGAGGCGCTACGATGACGTCGCATCGAGAGGAGTCGCCATGCCCGATACCATGACCGTTCGCGAACGGCGCGAGGTGACCGCCTTCCGCGCGGTCGAACTCCGCTACTTCGGCCACCTCCACCTGCAGCAGGGGTCCGAACCGTCCCTCGAGGTCGAGGGTGATCCCGACGTCGTCGCGAAGGTCCGCACCCGCGCCATGGGCGACACGCTCGTGCTCGAGATCGGCGAGACCTGGCTCGACCGCCTCACCTCGGGTGTCTTGCTCGTCGCCAACCGACCGCTCCACTACCATCTCACGGTGCCCGAGCTCGACCGCGTGGCGGTCAGCGGCGCCGGCAAGGTCGAAGCGACCGGCCTCACGGCCGACGACCTCGAGCTCACCGTGTCCGGCAGCGCCGACATCGCCGTGGACGGTCTCGCGGTGCGCGCGCTGCTGGCCCGCGTCAGCGGACGCGGCACCTTCCGTCTCACCGGCCGCGCCGAGCAGGTGCGCCTGCGGATCTCCGGCGCCGGCGACGTGGAGGCCGGCGAGCTCGCCTCGGACGAGGCCGAGGTGCGCATCAGCGGCCAAGGCAACGTGACGGTGCGCGTCGCGCGCGCGCTCGACGTGCGGATCTCGGGGCTCGGCAACGTGCGGTACCACGGCGACCCCGCCGTCACCCAGCAGATCAGCGGCAGCGGCACGGTCACCCGGATCGCCGAGGCGGCCACGCCGGGTTGAGGGGGCCAAGGGCGGGACGGCGGCCCGCGACGGGATCCGCCGCAGCCCGCCGGACGCGTGGTGAGATGTCCGCGTGATCGACCTGCTCGCCGCCCATCCGCTTCTGCTCCTGTTCGCCGTGGCCGCGGTGGGCGTCCCGCTGGGTCGGGTGCGCATCCTGGGCGTTCGTGTGGGCGTCGCGGCGGTCCTGTTCGCGGGCCTGGCGTTCGGTGCCCTCGACCCGCGGCTGCGCCTGCCCGAGGTGGTCGTGCAGTTGGGTCTCGCGCTGTTCGTCTACCTGGTGGGGCTGGCCAGCGGACGCGGCTTCCTGCGCGCCTTCGACGCGCGCGGTCTCCGCGTCAACGGGCTCGTCCTCGCGACGCTCGTCGCCGGTGCCGCGGTGACCGTCCTCGGCGCGCGGTGGGTGGGTCTCGACGCGGCGAGCGCGGCGGGCCTGTTCACCGGCGCGACCACCAACACCCCCGCCCTGGCGGCCGTCGTCGAGTCGTTGCGGGGCGCCGACGAGGCGGTCCGCACGGCGCCCGTGGTCGCGTACTCGCTGGCGTACCCGGGCGGCGTGCTGGGCATCATCGTGGTCCTGGCCGCGCTCCAGCGCCGCTGGCGCACCGACTACGTGGCCGAAGCGAAGGGCCTGCGCGACTACGGTGCGGGCGGCGAGCACCTCACGAGCGTCACCGTCCGCGTCACGCGCGCCGAGCTGGCGACCGCGCCGCTGCACGCGTGGCGCGAGCGCGAAGGTTGGCACGTGATCCTGGGGCGGGTGCGGCGCGACGGCGTCGTCGACCTGGTCCACGGCGACACCGTCTTGCAGCCGGGCGACGACGTCACGCTCGTGGGCACGGGCGCCGACCTGGCGGCGGTCGCCCCCCGCATCGGCGAGGTCACCGACGAGCACCTCGAGTTCGACCGCAGCAAGCTCGACGTCCGGCGCGTGTTCGTGAGCCAGCCACAGGTGGCCGGCCGAACGCTGGCCGAGCTGCGGTTGCCACAGCGCCTCGGCGCGGTCGTCACACGCGTGCGGCGGGGCGACGCCTTCATCCTCCCGACCGCCGGCCTGCGCTTGGAACTCGGCGACCGGGTCCGCGTGGTCGCCCGTCAGGACCAGATGCCGGCGGTGGAGCGCTTCTTCGGGGACTCGTACCAGGCGCTGTCGGAGGTGGACGTGCCGTCGTTGGCGATCGGGCTCGGCGCCGGGCTGCTCTTGGGTCTGGTCCCGATCCCGTTGCCGGGCGGCCTCACGCTCGAGCTCGGCTTCGCGGGAGGTCCGCTTCTCGTGGCGCTGGCGCTCGGGGCGGTGGGCCACACCGGACCGCTCGTCTGGACGCTGCCGTACTCGGCCAACCTGACGCTGCGGCAGTTCGGCTTGCTGCTGTTCCTGGCCGGCGTCGGGACCGGCTCGGGGTACGCCTTCGGAGCGACGCTGCGGTCGGGCGCCGGCCTCGAGGTCGTGGCCGGCGGCGCGCTCCTCACCGTGGCGCTCGCCGCCACGACCCTGACGGTCGGCCATCGCCTGCTGCGGGTGCCCATGAACGTGATGGTGGGCATCGTGTGCGGCCAACACACCCAACCCGCGGCGCTCGGCTACGCGGTCGAGCAGACGGGCAACGACCTCCCGCACGTCGGCTACGCCTCGGTGTTCCCGACGGCGATGATCGCCAAGATCGTCTTGGCCCAGGCCATCCTCGCGCTGGTGTGACCGCCGGCGGTCCCGGGGAGCCGGCTCGGCATCCTCAGTGCCCGTCGACGATCGCGGCCACCGCTCGCTCCGGCCCCAACGCCAAGCCCTCGAGCTGGGTGGCGACGACGCCGCCCTCGTCGAGAACGGTGATCAGGTTGGTGTGCGCGAACCCACCGGCGCCGTCGGGCCGGTAGCGCACGCCCAGGGCGCCCGCCAGGCGCCGGACGGCACGCTCGTCGGCCGTCAGGAACGACCAGCGTTCGCGGTCGAGACCCTTCTCGGCGGCGTAGGCCGCCATCCGTTCGGGCGTGTCGTGCTCGGGATCGAAGGTGACCATCAAGAAGTGCGTGCGGGCCCGGTCGGTCTCGGGCAACGCCTTCTCGATGAGCTCGGCGTCGCGCAGCAGCACGGGGCACGCGCTCATGCAGTTGCCGTAGAACATGACCACGACCAGCGGATGACCGAGGTGGTCGACGAAGCGCGTCTCGGCGCCGTGTTGATCGAGCCAGACGTCGTCGAGGTGGTGGAGCGAGGCGCCCGCGAGCGGCGCGTCGGCGGCCAGGGGGGCGCCATGGGCGTGGGCGCCATGCCGCGGCTGTCGGCGGCGGTCGCGGGGGCGGCGGGGTCGGTCGGACTCGCAGCGCCGTCTTGCGAGAGCGCCCAAGGTCCGACGAACAGCAGGGTCGCGGCGACGAGCAGGGACCGGATCGTCATGGGGAGAGCCTCCTTCACGGGGTGGCGCAGCGGAACCCGAGGTGGGAGCTCACGCCGTCCGCCTCGGTGGCGGTGCGGATCGTGAGCCGCAGGAACGCGGCGTAGTCGCGTCGGTCCGCCGCGCCCTCCGCCGCCCCACCGCACACGGCCGCCATGCGTGCATCGTCGTCGTTGCGGCCGTCGAGGGCGCCCAAGCTGGCGTGGACGTCGTCGACCCACTCGAACAGGGCGTGGACGTCGTGGACGCCGTAGACGTTGGGGGTGCCCGTGCCGACCGCTCGGAGCGGCCCCGTGGCGACGGTTCGCGCCAACACGGTGCCGACGAAGGCCGGGTCGCTGCGCGCGTCGGGCTCGGTCGCCGAGGCGCGCGCCATGAGCTCCCACTCCGCCTCGGTCGGCAGTCGCCCGCCTCCGCGCTCGCAGTACGCGCTCGCGGCGAACCAGGAGACGTGGGTGACCGGGGCGTCGGGCAGGGCGTCGCCCAGGTCGTCGGGACCGGCCCAGTGGCGCAGGTAGCCGGGCTCGGCGAAGAGGCGAGGGATCTCGTCGCGCCGGTACTCGGGGTTCGCCTCGACGAACGCCAGGAAACGAGCGTTCGTCACGGGCAGCACGTCGATCTCGAAAGGCTCGACCTCGACCGGGAGCTCGCCCGCGACCTTGACGAACGGTTCGAACGTGCCCCCGGGAACGGGGACGCGCGGGGCGGGTGCGGGCGCGGCGCTCTGGGCCGGCGCGGGCGCGCCACTCTGGGCGTGCGCGACGCCCGCCAGGAGCGCCGCGCCGGAGAGGAGGAGAGGGAGGAGGAGCCGCACGGTCGTGTCCTCAGTCGCCGTCGGGGTTGTAGGGGCGGGCGTCGTGGAAGGCGTCGAACAGCTCTGCGTTCTCGTCGCCGGTCACGACGATCGTCCCGAGGGCACCCTTGTTGAAGGCGCGGAAGATGCTGTGGTCCACCAGGATGTAGGTGGCGGGGACGTCGAAGGTCATCTCGACCACCGAGGAGCCACCGGCGGGCACCAGCGTCGTCTGCACGTTGTGGTTGAGGTTGGTGCCACCCTCGTCGTAGACGTTGTCGAAGATCTCGCCGATCACGTGGAAGCTCGAGACGAGGTTCGGGCCGCCGTTGCCGACGAACATGCGCACCTTCTCGCCGACCTTGGCGGTGGGGGCGTTCTCGCCGGTCATGCTGCCGACGCGGCCGTTGAAGACCACGTACGAGGCGTCCTCGTCGATCGCGCGTTCCATGTCGAAGGCCTGGTGACCGGTCTCGCCGAAGTCGCCGGCGGTGTAGAAGTCGCCCTGGACGACGTAGTACTCGTGGTCCACGGGCTCCCAGCCCTCGGCCGGGTCGACGACGATCAGGCCGTACATGCCGTTGGCGACGTGCATACCGACCGGGGCGGTGGCGCAGTGGTAGACGTACACGCCGGGCGTCAGCGCGGCGAAACCGAAGCCCGCCTGCTGGCCGGGCATCACGAGCGTGGCCTCGGCGCCGCCGCCCTGACCGGAGACCGCGTGCAGGTCGATGTTGTGGGGGAAGCGGCTGCCGGGGTGGTTCTGCAGGTTGATCGTGACGTAGTCGCCCTCACGGACCCGGATCATGGGGCCGGGAACGCTGCCGCCGAAGGTCCAGAAGTCGTACGTGACGCCGTCGGCGATCTCCATGGTCGTCTCGACCACTTCGAGGTCGACCTGGACGTGCGCGCGGTGGTCGCGGGTGATGGGCGCCGCGGCGTAGGGGGCGTAGGAGAGCTCGCCCTGCTCGACGGGCAGGTCGGCGACGGTGACGGGGTCCATGCGCTGCGCGACGTGCGCCAGCGCGGGGATGCTGATCTCGTGACCGCCGGCGGCGTCGGCTTGCGCGAGGGGTGCGGCGACCGTCGCCTCGGCAGCGGCGACCGGCGCACCCGCTGCCGCGGCCGTGGAGAGCTGCCCAGCGGGGCCCCACGCGTACGCGGCGACGATGGCGAGCGTGAACACGATCGGGACGGCCAGGATGGCGAGGACGGTGCCCGGGATGCGCTTCATGTGATCCTCCTCTGCGTCTTTATTACGACGCTATGGTCCGAGTTTACGGGCGCGACCCGGTGGGCCCCAGGGACACCTGTCCCCTCCGGCGGGCGATAGGGCTCTCCCACGGCGCTACCGCCCTCGGCCGTCCTGGGTCGACCGGACCAGGAAACGCACGCGATCGCCCGCTTCTAGGACGAACGACTCGGCGTAGAACCCGTATCGTGGCGGCATGGAGCCCAGCGTCCGCACCCTGCTCAAGCGCGAGGAGAGCTACGCCGTCCACGCGCTCCTCTACCTCCACGAGTTCCCGGGGGCGTCCGCGGCGCAGGTGGCCGCCGACCTCCAGACCCCGGCCGCGTTCACCGCCAAGGTGCTGCAGCGCCTGGTGACGACCGGCTTGGTGAGTTCCAAGACCGGTCGCACGGGCGGCGTGCACCTGCGCGTCCCGCTCACCGAGCTGAGCTTGCTCGACGTGGTCGAGGCCGTCTCGGGGCCGTTGGTCATGGACACGTGCCAGACGAAGTCGCGCTGCGCCACGCAGCAGCGCAAGGGTTACTGCCGTCTGAACACCGCGTGGGTGGCCCTGTCGCTCAACGTGCGCGAGGCGTTCCGCTCGATCCGCCTCGAGGAGCTGGCCGACCCGCCGACGCCGGGCAAGCGCGTCGCGGCTGTGCCCGCAGCCTGACCTAGGGTCCCGTCGGCACGGCGCCGTCGTAGGCTCGGTCGTCATGGCCCCCGCCGCCCGCGCCAGCCTGCCGCTGTTCCTCGTCTTCGCCGCCGGCTACTTCCTCAGTTATTTCCTGCGCTCCGCCAACGCCGTCATCGCCCCCGACCTGCAGGCCGACGTCGGGCTGGGCCCCGCCGACCTGGGGCTCATGACGTCGGCGTTCTTCGCCGCGTACGCCGCAGCCCAGTTCCCGGTCGGTCTGGCCCTCGACCGGTGGGGGCCGGGACGCGTGGCGTCGTCGCTGATGCTGGTGGGGGTGGCGGGGGCGCTGCTGTTCGCGGTCGGCACCGGCCTGCCGACCTTGGCGCTCGGGCGCGCCCTGCTCGGCATCGGCCTCGGCTCCGTGCTGCTCGCGGGCCTCAAGGCCTTCGCGCTCTGGTGGCCGCCGCACCGCTACGCCACCGTCTCGGGCCTGTACTTCGCCGTCGGCTCGCTGGGTGCCCTCCTGGCGGCCTCGCCGCTCGCCTGGGCCAACGCCGCCATCGGCTGGCGGGCGACCTTCGCGGTTGCCGCGGCGGTCGTGGGCGTGGTGGCGCTGGCCATCGCCCGGTGGACGCCGGCACCGCCCACCCGCCACGCGGCCGCGGTCGACAGGGCGCCCGAGGCCGTGGCGCGCGGCACCGGCGCCCTGGTGGTCGGTCTCATGGCGCTCGGCTTCGCCTTCACCGGTCCCGCGGTCGGCTTCCAGACGCTGTGGAGCGGCCCCTACCTCTACGACGCGTTCGGCGTGGACGCCGACGTCGCCGGACGCCTGCTGCTGGTGCTGTCGCTGGGGGTGTCGGCGGGGTACGCGGCATCGGGCGCCTTGGCCGACCGCTTCGGGCTGTTCCGCGTGACCTGGGTGTCGGCGCTCGCGTTCGTGGCGGTGCAGGCGACGCTCGCCGCGCTGGACCCGAGCCGCACCTCGCTGGCGGTGGTGGCGGCCGTGTACGGGGCGTACGGCTTCGCCGGGGGGCACTGCGTGCTGGCGCTGGCCAACGCCCGGGCGGTGCTCGGGGCGGCGCGCTCCGGTCGCGCCACCGGCGCCATCAACGCCGCCAGCATCGGGGGTGTGTTCGTCGTGCAGTGGGGGATGGGCCTCTGGGTCGAGGCCCTCGCCGGCGCAGAGGGTGGTGCCGACGGCTACCGGTGGGCGCTCGCGACGACGGCCGTCGTCACGCTGGCGGCGATCACGGGGTACGTGGTGGTGCGTCGTCGGTTCGATCGACCGCGGCACGCGTCGTCGGGGACCGCCGAACCCGGTGGAGCGAGCCCCCTCAGCCCCCGAGCACGGCCTCGATGAACGGTAGCTGGGCGCGCGCCGCCGCCTCACCGCGTTCGATCAGGTAGCCCACCATCTCGACGTCGAACATCGAGATCGGCCGCTCGAACGTCGGCACCACGGGCACGATCTCACCATGGTGGGCCAGCGTGTGGAACGCGAACCGCGCCCGCAGCAGCCCGTTGGTGTAGATCGCCGTGACCTGCTCCTGCACGGCCGCCATCGACTTCAGACGCCCCCGGTAGGGCAGGTCGAAGGCCATGGCCACGATGGCGCCCGCGCCGTCACGGATCGCCACGTCGATCGGCAGCGGGTCCACCACCGCACCGTCGATCAACAAGCGGCCGTTCGTCTCCTTGGGTGGGAAGACCAGCGGGATCGACGTGCTGGCCCGCACGGCGTCGCGCACCAAACCGTCGCGCAGCACCACCGCGGCACCGGTCTCGAGGTCGGCGGCCAAGAGCGCCAACGGCACGCGCGCGCTCTCGAACGTCCGGTCGCCGAACGTCCCCTCGAGCGCCGCGTCGACCGCCTGGGCGCTCACCAGGCCGTCGCGGGCTCCGAACGACCGCTGCCGCGTCTGGACCGCCTTGAGACCGGCGGCGTACCCCTCCAACACGGCGGGGGTCCAGAAGCTGCGGGTCAGCGCCTCGGCTTCCGCGTCGCCGTAGCCGAGCGCCGCCGCCGCCGCGTAGAGCGCGCCGCCGGAGCACCCCACCGCGCCCACGACCGGCACGCCGGCCTCGTTCAGGACGCGCAAAAGCCCGATGGCGGCCGCGCATCGCAGGCCGCCCGAACCGATGACGAGGGTGACCCCGTTCAACGGGGGTCAGTCGAAGCTGGCGACGGCGTCGTCGACCCCGTCGAAGATGCGGACGATGCTGTCGAAACCGGCCAGGTCGAACACCTGCCGGACGCCCGCCTGGGGTGCCGCCAACCGGAGGTCGCCACCGGCGGCGCGGGCGGTCTTCAGGGTCCCGAGCACGGCCCGCAGACCGGCGGAGCTGATGTAGGTGAGCTCGCTGAGGTCGGCCACGAGGCGGTGGCGCCCGGCGCCCACCTCCGTCTGCAGCGTCTCCGCCAGGCGCGGGGCGGTGACGGCGTCGACGGTGCCGGACACGGTGACCACCGTGGTCGAACCGTTGGGCAGGGTGGCGAGTTCGAGGTTGCGCACGGGGCCTCCTTAGGGGCGGTCGCGGTCGACGCGGAGCGTGAGGCGGTTGAGGCCGGCGACCGAGTCGTAGCGCACGTCGTCGGCGAGCTCGCGGATCAAGTGCCAACCGAGACCGCCGACCGCACGGTCGCGCCAATCGCTCGCCAGGTCGGGCGGCGGGGCGTCCTCGGGCGTGAAGGGCGCGCCGGCGTCCTCGAGCGTCACCTGGACGGCCGCATCGTCGACGTCGGCGACGAGCGTCAGCTCGCCCGCTTCGGCTCCGGCCGGCGTAGGCGTGACGCACGACGTTCGTCGCCGCCTCCTCGACCACCAGCCGCAAGCGGCGTGCCACGTCGGGCGACAGGTCGAAGCGTTCGCAGACGACCTCGACGAAGGCGAGGAAGAGCGCCAAGTGGTCGTCGTCGGCGGTTTTGGTGAGGGTCATCGTGGCCACGGTGTCACCCCAGGCCGAGCAGACGCTCGGCGGTCGCGAAGAGCTCGTCGGGATCGAACGGCTTCGTCAGGTAGAGGTCGGCGCCGGCGTCCGCGCCCTTCTGGCGATCGACCTCCTGGCCCTTCGCGGTGAGCAGCACGACCTTCGTGGTCGCCAGCTCGCCGTCGGCCTTGATCGCCGCGCAGACGTCGAAACCGTTCATCCGCGGCATCATGACGTCCAGGAAGACCACCTCGGGCCGCTCCTGCCGGATCCGGTCGAGCGCCGCCTGGCCGTCGGCCTCCACGAACAGCTCCACGCCGTCGTCCTCGAGCGCCTCGAGCGTCTGCTCGAGCAGGAGCCGGATGTGGGGTTCGTCGTCGGCGATGAGCAGCTTAGGCATCGCGTTCCCTTCCGTTCGTCGCGTCGTGGGCGCGAGGGGGAGCATACCCTCCGTCGGACGCGGCCGGCCTGGCGCCGGTGCGACCGACGACCACGAGCGTGACGTCGTCGAAGGCCGGCGCACCCGCGGTGAACCCGGCCAGGTCGGAGCGCACGGCGTCGAGGGTGGCGTGGGCCCCATGCTGGCGCGCCGCCAACAGCACGCGTTCGAAGCGTTCCTCGCCGTAGACGTCGCCGGCGACGTCGAGCGCCTCGGTGACGCCGTCGGTGTAGGCCACGAACAGGTCGCCCTCGTCGAGCCGCACCGTGCCCTCGCCGAACGCCACGTCCGGGTCCCAGCCGACCAGGATGCCGGTGCGCGACAAGCGCTCCAGGCCCCCGTCGCGGCGCAACACCAGGGGTGGGTTGTGACCGGCGTTGACGTAGCGCAGGTGCCCGTCCGTGTGGAACTGGCCGTACCAGAGGGTGACGAACATGCCGTCCGACGCGTCGCGGCAGGCCCAGCGGTTGGTCTGCGCCACGGCTTCGGCCGGCGAGTGGCCGGGTCCGGCGCTGGCGCGGAGCAGGCTCCGGACGACGGCCATGAAGAGCGCCGCCGGCATCCCCTTGTCGGCCACGTCGGCGACCACCAGGCCCAGCTCGTCGCCGAGCGGGATCAGGTCGTAGAAGTCGCCCGAGACCTCGCGCGCCGGCTGCCAGTGGGCGGCCACCTCCCAGCCCTCGTGGACGACCTGCCCGCGCGGCATCAGCCGCGACTGGACCTCGTAGGCGAGCTGCAGCTCGCGCTCGATCCGCTCCTGCGCCAACGCCAACCGGTGCAGGCGGGCGTTGTCCAGGAACGCGGCCGCCTGCGTCGCCAGCGCGGCGAGCAGCTTGGCGTCGCCGGCCGTGAAGTCGGCGGCGCCCACCGAACGGCGCAACAGCACCCCGCCCAAAGCGGCCTCGCCGGTGCTGAGGGGGGCCCAGACCCGAGGGCCGAGGGCGCCGTCGGTCCCGAGCACGGTGGCCCGGCCGGCATCGGTGAGCGCCGCGCGCGTCTCCTCCATGGCGACGTCCCAGGTCGGGTCCTCGCCGTCGGCGACGATCGAACCGGGCTCGCCCCCGCGCCCCTCCGAGGTCGGCCCCTCGCCCGCCCCCGGTTCCGGCGCCAGCCACACCGCGCCCGCCTCCGCCGCGATGACCGCGCGCGCCTCGGCCAGCACGCGCCGGGGCACCTCGGTGGCATCGAGCGTCCCCGCCAGCGCCTCACCCACCCGGTAGAGCAGGTGGATCTCGCGGTAGCGCTCGAGCGTCTCGGCGGTGATCGACCGCCGGACGTGGGCGCCCTCGAGGGCGTCCACCACCGTCTGGCGCACGAGGGCGGCGAGCGCGGTCTCGACCTCGCCGTCGGGGGTCGGTTGGACGCGCACGCGCGCGACGGGAACGTCGCCGACGCTCCAGGTCGTTTCGTCGCCGGGTTCCGACGTCGCGACCGCGGTGGGACCGGCGACCTCCACCAGGACGTCACCCTCGGCGTCCTCCACGCGCACGTGCAGGCGCCCGAGCAACGGGACGAAGCCGGCGAGCAGGGCGCTGGCACGACGGGCGGGGAGCAGCCGGCGCAGCGCCGGCACGGTCTCGTCGGTCACTGGAACAACACCAGCTGCAGACCGCTGGCACGCGCGGACGCCGCCAGGTCGCCGCGCCGCGCCACGTCGGCCGACGCCAACACGAGGTCGGGCGCCGGTCCGCCACCCGTCGGGGTGGCCCGGTCGACGCCGTCGGCCTCCTCGACCGTGAAGCCGGCGCCTCGCAGCGCCTCGCGCACGCGTCCCGCCTGCAGTCGGTCCTCGACCGCGGCGTCGACGGGGTCGATCAGCATCACGCGCGCGTCCGCCGCCACGTCGCGCAACACCACCTCGACCTCGTCCACGAGCGCGCGCACGTCGACGGGCTTGGTGAAGTAGCGCTCGACGCCCAACCGAGCGCCCCGCTCCTCGTCTTGCACCACGCTGAGGATGACGATCGGCACCCGCGCCGTGGCCGGGTCGCCCTTGAGGACGGCGGCGACGTCGAAGCCCGTGAGCTCGGGCATCATCACGTCCAAGACCACCAGGTCGGGGCGCGCTTCGGCCACGGCGGCGAGCGCCTCGCGCCCGTCGGCGGCCTCGACGACCGCGTGGCCGGCCTCCTCGAACTCCTGTCGCAGCAGCGAACGGATCTGGGGGTCGTCGTCGACGACGAGCACGCGCGTGACCGGCGCGTGCTCCCCGTCGCGCCCGCTGAGCGTGCGGCGCACGAGCGCCTCGATGCGCCGCCGCAACGCCGCGTCGGCGGCGCGGACGGTGGACCCGGCGAAGCGACGGAGCTCCGGGCCGTACGCCGTCGCGGCGGGCGAACCCGCCGGTCCCGCAGCCACCGCACCCGCCTCGACGGCGACACCCACCGGCACCTTCGCGTCGGCCTCCGCCCTCGCGAGATCCCCGTCGGTGGCCGGGTCGACGGGCTGCGCGCCGGGCGGCACCAGCGGCAACGCGAACGCGAACGTGGAGCCCGAGCCGAGCTCGCTCTCGAGCCACATCCGCCCGCCATGGTGCTCGACGATCTGCTTGCAGATGGGCAGACCCAACCCCGTGCCCTGCGGCTTGTCGGTCAGCGTGTCGCCCACCTGGCGGAACTGCTCGAACACCGTGCCGTGGTCCTCGGGGGCGATCCCCACGCCCGTGTCGCGCACACGCACGACGATGGCGTCGCCCACCTCGGGGTCGACCTCCTGGCTGGCGCGCAGCGTGACGTCGCCGGCCGGTGTGAACTTCACCGCGTTCGAGATCAGGTTGATGGCCACCTGCGTGAGGCGATCCCGGTCGCCCTCGACGAGCGGGAGGTCGTCGCCCTGCTCGAGCGCCAGCCGCACGCCCGGTTTCTGGTCGATCAGCCCCTGCGTCGCCTGGACCGCCCGCTCGAGCACCTCGTCGATGGCCAACGGTCCCATGTGCCAGTCGACGCGGCCCGCTTCGATCTTGGCCAGGTCGAGCACGTCGTTGATCAGGTGCGTGAGGCGCTGCGACTCGGCGTAGATGATCCCGGCGTTCGTGCGCACCTGGTTCACCGCGCGCTGCACCTTGCGGTCGGTCTGGTCGGCGAGCGCGGGCGCGAGCACGTCGTCGAAGCGCCGTTCGATGAGCTTGGCGAACCCGAGGATCGACGTCAGCGGGGTGCGCAGCTCGTGCGAGACGTTGGCGAGGAAGGCGCTCTTGGACGCGTTCGCGGCTTCCGCCACCTCCTTCGCCTCGCGCAGACCCGCTTCGAAGCGCTTGCGCTCCGACACGTCGCGCACCAGCCCCCGGAAGCCGGCGATCAGGCGACCGTCGCCGAAGACCGGCGCGATCGACATCTCACCGACGAACACGCTGCCGTCCAGGCGGCGGAAGGCGACGTCGACGCCCTGGACGGGCCGACCGGTCTCCATCACCTGCATGAAGGTGCGCACCAGCTCGGGCATGTCGCGGCGGTCGATGAACTGCCGGTAGGGCTGGCCGATCACGCCGACGGCCGACGGCGCGCCGATGCCGGCGAGGAAGGCCGGGTTCACCATCCGCAGGTTGCCCTTCAGGTCGGTCTCGAAGAAGGCCTCCTGGATCGTGTCCAGGATGGTGCGGTACCGCTCCTCGCTGCGCCGCAGCAGGGTCTCCGCCGCCCGGCGCTCGACCAGCTCGCTCTGGACCTCCTCGTAGAGCCGGGCCGAGTCGATCGCCACCGCGGCGCTCGTGGCGAAACGCCGCAGCGCCGGCAGCTTGTCGGCGAGCGGACGCCGGCTGTACGGGTTGTCGACGGCCAGGACGCCCACCGTCCGCCCGCGCGACACGAGCGGGAGGACCGCGGGGGCGCGCGACCGCAGGAGCTTCGACGTCGCACCGTCCGACCGCGCCCGCCACTCCGAGGGCACCGGCCGATCCTGGTCGAGGACCCGCTCCTCGCCGTGACGGAACACGTCCTCCAGCAGCGGTACCCGGCCGTCGAGCGGCACCACGTGCTCGACCTCGGTGCCGACGTCGCCGTCGAAGCCGATCCAGCTCGTGGTGCGCAGCGAGCGCCCCTCCTTGCCCGGCAGCCAGACCACCGCGCGCTCGAACCCGACCACTTCCTGGATCGCCTGCAGCAGCAGGTCCATCCGCTCCTGCAGCGACGTGGGCTCCTGCATGGCGGTGCCGATCCGGGCGAGCTGGTCGCTCTCACGCCGGCGCGCCTCGATCTCGTCGATCAGGTGCACGTTCTCGAGCGCGATCGTCCCGAGCCGCGCGAAGCTCACGAGGAGCGCCTCCTCGGTGCGGCTGAAGGGGCGACGATCCTCGCGCGGACGTGCCAGCGCCAACACGCCCAGGACGTCGTCGCGTCCACCCAGCGGGACCGCGATCGCCGCGCGCGCCCACGCGAGGTCGACGCCGCGCAGACGCCCGTCCCAGGCGCGGTAGTCGTCGACGCGGATGGGACGGCGCTCCTGCCAGGCCTTGCCGGCCAGCCCCTCGCCGGCGCGGAAGAGCAGGTCGGGCAGCTCGAGGAACGTGCCGATGGCGCGGTGGCGTTCGAGGACCGCGCCGCTCGCGCCCAACAGGTTCACGAAGCCGTGCGGTGCGCCGACCGCCTCCGCCGCCCGCCGCAAGACCGCCTCGAGCAACTCGCCCACGGGTCGCCGCTGCGCCAGACCGTCGGTGACCTCTTGCAGCGCGCGCAGGTAGGCCTCCTGCTCGGAGAGACGCCGCGTGCTCTCTTGCAGCGTCCGCTCGGCGAGTACCTGCCGTCCGACGTCCTGCAAGCGCAGCAGGTGTCCGGTGCGGCGCCCGCGCCGGTCGGCGAGCGGGGTCACGTTGGCGTGGAGGTGGAGTTCGGGCTTGGCCCCTTGCCAGGCGAGGTCGATCTCGAACGGCTCGTCGAGCCCGAGGTTGCGCACCAGCTCCGGATGTGCGGCGAACAGCTCGGCCGCCTTGCGCCCGACGAGCTCGTCGCCCTCCTCGACCCCGAGCAGGCGCGCCGTGGCCGGGTTCGCCTGCAGGACGCGCTGGCGCAGGTCGAGCACCAGGATCGGGTCGTTCAGGTAGCGCATCACCGTCTCGCGGGCGACCGGCACGATGTCGAGGAGCCGATGCGAGAACAGGCTCTGGGCGAAGGCCCAGGCGCTCACCGCGAACGCCAGCGGCGTGGGGTCGACGGGCAACGAGAGGTCGGCGAACACGACCGCCACGTTCACCAACCACGGCACCAGCACGGCGACGAGCACCCAGGTGGTCTGCGCCCGGTACCCGCGCGGGGTGCCGACGTACCCGCGCAACAGGTAGAACGACCCCAACGCCAGCCAGAGGTAGCTCGTCGCCGTGTGCACCCAGAACCATGGACCCGGCGTCGGGACGATACGACCGCCGACCGTCGCGACCGAGCGCCAGAGGGTGTCTTGGAGCGGGTAGGTCCACGCCAGGCCGAGCGTGACCGCGGGCACCACCAGGAGGCCGGCGACCGCCACGCGGTTCAGCCAGGCAGTCTGCCGCGTGTAGTCGTTGGCGAAGACGAGCAACCCCACCGGCAGGGCGGCGATGCCGAGGTACTTGAGCTGCAAGCCCAACAACTGCAGCGACGGATCGACGGCGACCGCCTGCAACCCCTCGGCACCCGCCCAGACCGCCCCGGCGAGGGTGAAGAACGTGAAACTGCGCGCGCCGCGTGTGTGACCGCGCTTGCCCCAGGCCACGCCCGCGAGCGCGACGAGGCTCACCGCGATCGCCCACAGCACGACGACGAGCGGTTCGGGGGGCCAGCTCAACGCTGGCGCTCCCGGCGGGTCGACGACGTCGAGGCCGAACGAGGAAAGGGGTCCATGAGAATCGTGGTGCAGCCTACCAACCCGGACCACGTCGAGAGCGCGGGTGACCCACCGAAACGACGCGCCCGGGTCCGCGAGGGACCCGGGCGCGTCGGCCTTGGGCTAGTGAGGGATCAGTAGCGCGGGCGGCGCGAGGTGTCGGCCGAAGGGCCGGCGCTGCGCAGCACGGTCACGTTCTTCGCCTGCGGGCCCTTGGCGCCCTGCTCGACGTCGAACTCGACCTCGTCACCTTCGTTCAGGCTCTTGAAGCCGTCGCCTTGGATGGCGGAGAAGTGGCAGAAGACGTCCTTACCGCCGCCTTCGACCTCGATGAAACCGAAGCCTTTCTCGTTGTTGAACCATTTGACCGTTCCAGTAGCCATGCTCGAGACCATCTTTCCCACCGCCGACACCCCCTGGGGGGACGCCGTGCGGTACATGCGATACCGGAACAGGTCCGGCGCCCCCCGCCCACGAAACGGTACGGGGTCGCGGGTAGAGTAGCGGCTCGTCGCGCCGTACGCAAGGACATCACGCAGCCGTAGCCCAGGCACCCTAGGCGAATGCCGTCACCAAGGGAAGAACCGGGGCACCACCCACAGCGTCGCCGCGAGCACCAACAGCTGCAACAGCAGGCCGACCTTCGTGAAATCGAAGAATCGATACTGTCCGGCGTTGAGCACGAGCGTGTTCACCGGTGAAGCGACCGGGGTCGCGAAGGCCGTCGACGCCGCCAACGCGACCGTGATGAGCAGCGGGTACGGCGACACCCCGAGCTCGGCGGCGGCCTGGAACGCGATCGGCGCGATGAGGACGGCCGTGGCGGTGTTCGAGATCACCTGGCTGGCGAGGGACGTGAGCACGAAGATACCCGCCATCAGGGCCAACGGCCCATAGGGGCCCACCGCGCCCATGAGCGCGTCGACGACCACCTGGATGCCGCCCGTGACCTGCAACGCCGTCGCCATCGGCAGCACGCCGGCGATCAGCACCAGGCTCTCCCAGTTGATCGAGGTGTAGGCCTCCTCCATCGAGAGGCAGCCGGTGAGCACCATCGCGATCGCCGCGAGCCCGACGGCGAGGACCGTCGGCAGCCACCCGGCCGTCATGACGACGAGCATGGTCACCATGATCCCCATGGCGATCGGTGCGCGCCGCGCGGCGCGCTTCGACACCGCGCTGGCGTCGGGCTCGGACAAAGCGACCACGTCGGCGCGCTCGCGCTTGAGCCGATCGAGCGAGGCCTGCGGCCCCTGGACCAGCAGGGTGTCGCCGAAGCGCAGCGACAAGGCGGCGAGGCCCTCGGTGATGCTGGCGCCCGCACGCTGCACCGACATCACCTGCACGCCGAAGCGTTCGCGGAAGGCGAGCTCGCGCAGGGTCTGGCCGAGCCAACGCGAGCGCGGTGTCGGCAGCACCTCGACCACGTTCAGGTCGTCGGGCATCGTGCTGGCGTCGACGGCGACGGCCTCGAGCCCCAGGTCGGCGGCGAGGCGCTCGACCGCGGCGGCGGGGCCTTCGATGAGGACCCTGTCGCCGTGTTCGAGCGTGGTGGACGCCGCGATGCGCTTCGACCGGTGCAGGTGGCGGCGCGAGCGCTGGTGATGGCGCACGGCCTCGGGATCGGTGTCGATGGCGAGCACCTGCACCTGATACCGCTCGGGCCAGTGGAGCGACGCCAGGCTCGCGCCCTGCAGCGCGTGTCCCGCCGGCACCCCCAACCGGAAGAGGTGGGCGGGCAAACCGTAGCTGTCGGCGAGCTCGGCCAGGCTCAACGGCGGCGTGGAACCCAGCGGCTCGGACGGAGCGCGCTTCGGCAGCATGTGGCGACCGATGAAGACCATGTACACGATCCCGATCGCCAGGATGATCAGCCCCGGGCCGGTGAAATCGAAGAAGCCGAACGGGTCCCGGCCCTGCGCGACCAGCTGTTGCGACACGGCGATGTTGGGCGGCGTGCCGATGAGCGTGACCATGCCGCCGAGCAGCGACGCGAACGACAACGGGATCAGCAGCCGCGACGGGCTGATCTTGGCGCGCCAAGCCAGGCTCACGACCACCGGCAGCATGACGGCGACCGTGCCCGTCGAGCTCATCACCGCCGACAGCCCTGCGGTGACGAGCATGATGAAGAAGATCAGGCGTCCCTCGCCTTCCCCCGCCATGCGGCCCATCCAGAGGCCCATGCGACCTGCCACCCCGGTACGGAAGAGCGCGCCCGACACCACGAAGAGGCCCGCGATCGTGATCACGAGCGAATCGGAGAAACCGGCGAGCGCCTGGTTGGGCGTCAACACCCCCGTCAGGACCAGCGCCGCCGCCGACATCAGGGCCACGAGGTCGAGTCGGAACTTGTCGCTGACGAACAGGGCGATGGTGACGGCCAGGATGAGGAAGACGGTGAGCGCGTCGGCGGTCATGGACCTCAGGCTACGGCCGACGAAGGCACCGCCGGAAGTGACCTCCGGCCGCCGTCCCGATCCTGGACGGATCGGAGCCGCGCCGGTGGTCGAGCGCGCCGGCCGGCCGACCCCAGCGATGCCGGGTCCCCCATCCGCCCGGTGTGCCCCGTGCGCTAGCGTGACGCACGAGCGGCCGCCCGCGAACGATCGCCGCGGTCCCACCGAGGAGTCCCGATGCCCCGACGAACGCCACCCTGGCGCGCCCTGCTGGTCAGCTTCGCCCTGGCCCTCCTGCCCGCCGCCTTCGCCCAGGTCTGCGCCCAAGAGTCCGAGCCCAACGACGCCCCCGCCCAGGCGACGTCGATCGGTGCCGCGACGTGCCTGGTCGGCACCTTCGATGGCGCCGACCAGGACGCCTGGTGGTGGGAGGTGGACGAGGACGCTGCCGCGCGTGCCTGGCAGCTCGAGGTCGAGAGCGTCCCCGGACAGCTGACCAAGACCGACCTGATGCGCATCGAGTTCGCCGCCGACGGCGTCGGCGTCACCCGCGCGGACACGTTGCTCGCGTTCGGCACGCCGGACGGTCGGCTGCAGCGGAGCGCACCGTTCCACGTCGCCCCGGGTCGGTACCTCTTGGCCCTCTCGAAGAGCGGTGGCGAAGGCGATTACGTCGTCCACGTGCGGCCTGGCGACGAGCTGGCGCGCGGGCGCGACCGGTTCGACACGGCGGCGCCGACGAACGCCTTCGCGCGCGCCGGGAACCTCGACGGGGAGCGCACGTTCGAGTGGCGCGTCGACGAGGACGGCGCGTCGCTCCGCTGGGACCTCACGGCCCGTGGGGCGGTCGGCGAGCCGCTCGCGCTCGAGTTGCTCGACCCCTCCGGTGGGCGCGTGGCCCGCGCGGGCGCGGACCCCTACGGCCGTGCGACGCTGACGGGCCTGGGCCTTGCGACCGGCCTCCACCGCGTCGTCGTGGCGGGCACCGGACCCACCACGGTCGACGCCGTGGCCGGCGGTCGCCTCACCAACGGTGACGAAGTCGAACCCAACGACCGCTGGGAGGAGGCGAACGTGCTCACGTTCGACCGCCCCCTGCGGGGTGCCGGCCCCGGCGTCGACCATTACGTCTTCGACGTCGGCCCCGACCGAGCCGGCCAGCCCTGGGACCTCCACGTCGACACGGGCGTCGACGTCGAGGTCCAGCTCTTCGATCCCGCGCGCGAGCTCGTCCAGCGCCGCCGCGGCACCGGCGGCGCGTTGCGCGGCCTCACGTTCGGCGAGGGGACCTACGGCTTGATCGTCCGTCCCGACGACGGCGCCTACACGCTCGCGTTCGAACCCGGCGTCCCGCTCGAGGAGGGTTTCGAGCGCGAGCCCAACGACACGCTCGCGACGACCGATCGGCTCGGCCCCGAGTTGACCGTGCGCGGCGAGTTCACGCTGCAGGACAGCGACACCTTCCGCTTCACGGTCGAGGGCGAGCCGCAGGCGTGGCGCGTCCAGGCGATCGGCGAGGGCGTGTCGGAGGTCGCGGTCTTCACCGGCGGGGGGGTCGAGATCCAGCGCGTGGCGGGCGCGGGCCGTCTTCGCATCGACGGTCTGGTGCTCAACCCGGGCGAGCACTTCGTCTCCGTCCGTGGCGACGCCGGCGCGCACGCGCTGCGTGTGTTGGCCCTCGGGCCCGCGCCGACGCCCCCCGAACCCGACCTCTCGGCGGCCGCCGCCGAGGCGCCCCTGACGGCGACCCCCGCCGTACCCGCCGCACCGCCCACCGAACCCGCCGCGGTCCCGGCGTTGCCGCCGGTCGACCAGGGTCCCCCGCCCCCCGCCGGCCACCTCGAGACCGAACCGAACGACGACGCGAGTCGGGCCGAGCTGCTCGCCATGGGCACGGTGCGGGTCGGGACCATCTCGTCGGCGCGCGACACCGACGTGTACCGGTTCCACCTGGCCGAAGACCAGGTGGTACGCCTCGAGCTCGTGCCACCCGCCGGCGGGGGTCACGTCATGGACCTGGTCGAGGTCGGCGTGCGGACGCGCCCGGCGACCGACGGCGGGATGGCGCCGATCGAGCGCCTGCTGCTCGCGGGTCCCTACGAGCTGCAGGTCCGCGACCGTGACGCGTCCGGCGGCTACTACCAACTCCGGTTGGTGCCGCTCGACCCCTTGGCACGTCCCGCAGATCGCGAACCGAACGACGACCTGGCGACGGCGTCGCGCGTGCCCTCGGACCTCGTCATCGAGGGCACGGTCGGCGAGATGAACGACGCCGACTTCTACCGACTGCCGCGCTTCGACCGACCCACGGGGTTGCGGATCGAGGCGAACCTGGACGACGGCGCCGCGCTGACGCTCTTCACGGACGTCACGACGGCGGTACGGCCCGAGGACGGCGCCCCGTTCGACGCCCAGGTGCCCGCGGGCACGCCGTCTCACCTGCGGGTGAACGGCCAGGGCGCGTACCGGATCACCTTGGCGTTCGAGGTCGAAGCGGACCCCGGCGAGCTCGCACCGGCCACCGGGGACGCACGGGCGGAGCTCACCTTCGACGTCCCGCTCGAAGCGGTGCAGGCCTTCGGCGCCGACGGCCAGGTCGTGGCGCGCACGCTCACCGTGCGCAACGGGGCCGACACGCCACGCACCTTCTCGGTCGAAACGGCGAGCAACCACCCCCTGAGCACGTTCGAAGCCCCGGCCACGGTGACCGTCCCCGCGCAGGGCACGGTCGACGTCCCCGTGAGCGCCCGGCTGGCCCCGGATCTGCGCGACGACCAACCCGTCCGCCTCACGATCGGTCTGCGCGACGAACTGGGCTTGGCCACGAGCACGTCGACGTTCACGGCGACGTGTGAAGCGCCGGCGATCGGCGCGGGACCCGTGTGGCCGCTCCCCGAGCCGCTGCTGGGCCGCCTCGACGTCGCCTGGAGCGGCTTGGGCGCGCGCCCGACGAACCCGGTGAATCGTGCCGAGGTCGCTTTCGACGGTCGCGCCACACCGTCGACGGGGATCATCCGCAGCGCGGCAGAGCCGCTCGACGTGGAGCTCGCCGGCCGCGAGCCGGTCCGCCTCACCGGCACCGTGCTCCACCCGCTCAGCAACGGCCGCGTGGCCGATCAGCTGCGCCGCTTCGAGGTGTGGACGTCGCTCGACGGCGCCACCTTCGAACGGGTGCTCGAGGCCGACCTGCGCGCGGCTCGCGTCGCGCAGCCGTTCACGTTCGCTGCGCCGGTCACCGCGCGGTACGCGCGCCTGGTGTTCCTCGACAGTCAACGAGGCGACGACCGCGCCTACCTGGGTGCGTGGCAACTCATCGCCGACGCGGCCACCGACCTCGGGCGGCTGAACCTCGCCGACCCCGCCGTCGGCGGCCACGTCGTGTGGTCCGATCCCCTGCTCCCGCAAGGGAACGCCATCCTCGACGCCGAGCAGCGCTCGTCCTGGGACGGGGAGACCGACGAGGCGACGTGGGTCCTGGGGTTCCACCACGGCCGAGCGGCCCAGATCGAAGGGCTCGAATGGGTGGCCCCCGCCGAGGCGCCGCGCAACCCGTTCACCGAGGTCACCGTGTCCGCGAGCCTGTCGAGCCCCATCGGGCCGTGGGAGGAGCTGGGCACGTTCCCGGTCGGGCTCACCGGCGCGAGCGCCTGGTCGCTCGAGACGCCCGCCTGGGTGCGCTACCTCCGCTTCGACGCACGCGGTCACGACCCGGCCAACCGGACGCTGGCGCCGCCCCAGGTGCTGCGCGTGTGGGAGCGGCCCGCCACGGGCGACTACCGCTCGGCGCTCGGGGCGTGGGGGTTCGACACGTCCGACGCGACGTACGAGTTCACGGTGGGGCGCCCGACCACGCCGACGCCCGACGACGACGCCGCCGACGACACCCCCGAGACGGCGCGCCCCCTGGCGTCGGGCACGACGGCCACCGGCACGGTCGCGGTGAGCGAGGACGTCGACTGGCTGCGGGTGCGCGTGCCCGCCGGTGAGAACCTGATCGAACTGCGCCTCTCGGGCGATCCGGCGGTGCGCTACGCCTTCGTCGACGAGGCGGGCGCCGCGGTCACCCATGACGTGGTCGCGGACGGCGCGGCCCGCGTGCTGCGGGCGTTCGTCGAACCCGGCGACTACTGGCTGCGCCTCGACGAACCGCGGCGTTCGGTGGTGTTCGCCTGGGACACGAGCGGCAGCGTGGGTCCCTACACGCCGATCACGTACGCCTCACTGGGGCGCTTCGTGCGCGACGTCGACCCGGAACGTGAGTCGGTGCAACTCCTGGCTTACGACGACCCCGCACCCCTTTGGCTCCTGCCCACGTGGAGCGCCGACCCGGTGCGCGTGGCCGAAGCGCTGAACGACTTCGATCGCTCCGCCGACTCCAGCGACTCCTACACGGCGCTCCTGGCCGCAGCCCAGGCGCTCGAGCAGCGCGAGGGGGTGCGGGCGTTGCTGCTCATCACCGACGCCGAGACACCCTCGTACGACCTCAGCACGGCGCTCTGGCGCGCGTTCGAGCGGGGCCAACCGCGCGTGTTCACCTTCGAGATCTCCAGCGGCGGGTCGAACGAGGCCCAGGACCTGATGCAGGACTGGGCCGCCGTGGCGGACGGCCGCTACGCGCTGGCCGGCGACGTGGGGGATTTCGACGCCGGCTTCGCCCGCGCCTCGTGCCTCCTGCGTCGACCGAAGGCGTACCGGGTCGAAGTCACCACGGCGGCCGAGACGCCGCCGGGCCCGGGCATGCTGCGGGTCGTCCGCGGCGAGGGGGCCGCCCAGAGCGCGGTCGAGGTGATCTTCGACGCCTCGGGCTCGATGGGCTCACCGCTCGCGTCAGGTGAGAGCCGGATCGACGTCGCCAAGGCCGTCCTCCGCGACTTCGTCGCCACGGGCCTGCCGGAAGGCACCCCCTTCGCGCTACGGGCGTTCGGCCACATCACCCCCAACTCCTGCGAGACCCGCCTCGACGTGCCGCTGGCGCCGCTCGACCGCACGCGCGCGCTGAACGCCATCACGGCGATCGAACCGAAGCTGTTCTCGCAGACGCCCCTCGCGGCCTCGCTCGCGGCGGTGGCCGACGACCTCGCCGACGCGACCGGACCGAAGGCCGTGCTCCTGCTCACCGACGGTATCGAGTCGTGCGACGGCGATCCGCGGGCCGCCATCGAGGCGCTGCGCAACGCGGGCGTCGACGTGCAGATCGCCATCGTGTCGCTCGGCCTGCAGAACGCCGAGGACGTGGCCAGCTTCGAGGCGTTGGCCGCTGCGGTGGGCGCGTCGTACGTGGGCACGGACGACGCGGCCGGGCTGCGCGAGGCCGTGCTCGCCTCGCTCGCCGTGCCGTACGCGGTGCTGGGCGCGGACGGCACCGTCGTGGCGACCGGCGAGGTCGACGGCGAGCCGGTCGAGCTACCCGCCGGCGTCTACCGGGTCCGCATCGGCACGGGTGCGACCGAGGAGATCGACGTGCGCGTGCCCGGCGACGGGTCCGTGGAGGTGACTGCCACCCGCTGACCCTCCGCTCAGGGGCCCTCGACGTCGCCCTGCAGGTGACCGGCGTCGAGGTGCACCACCCGTCGCGGCGCGTACGCGGCGACCTCCTCGTCGCGGTGCACGCTCACGAGCACCGTGCCGCCCGCCGCGGCGTGGGCGCGCACCCACGCCGAGAGGCGCTCGAGCCCAAGGCGGTCGAGCGACGCGGCCGGTTCGTCGAGCAGCCAGATCGGCGGTGTGCCCATCAGGGCCGCCGCCAACGCCACGCGCTGCCGCTCCCCGCCGGAGAGGTCGCCGGCGAGGCGCCCGAGCAGGGGCGCCAACGCCAGCCGCTCGACGGCGGCCGCCACGGCCTCGGCGCTCACCCCACGGGCGCCGCGAGCCACCCCCAGGAGCTCGCTCACCCGCGCACGAGCCGGGAAGTCCACCCGCTGGGGGACGTCGGCGCGCAAGCGAGCGGCCCCTGGGCCCCGCGCCGGCATGCCGCCCACGCGCACCTGCCCGGAGGTCGCCGCCAGCCGGCCGGCCGCGAGCGCCAAGAACGTGCTCTTGCCCGAACCGTTGCCCCCCACCAAGGCGGTGACCCCGGCGCCGAGACGCAGGTCGAGCGGCGCGAGGCGGCCGCGCACGCCGGCGCCCGCGAACGCAACGGTCGGCGCTTCCGCGCGGACGTCGGCGGTCACGACCTCGGCCTCGCGTGGCGATCCCCACTCGCGCCCAGCGCGACGCCGAGCCCGGCGAGGGCGACCGCGAGGACGGCGGCCGCCGTGCCCGTTCCCGCCGGGCGGCGGATGGGTTCGAACGTACGAGCGGCCGGGTCGGCGAAGGTCGCGCCGCGCAGCCCGGGCACGCTCGCCTCCAACCGCGACCAGAGCGAGACGCCCGGGCCGTGGGCGAGCAGCGTGAGGTCGGGCTGGCGCGCCGCACGACCGGCGAAGGCGGAGGTGGCGACGAACGGCACGTCGAGGATGCCGTCGCCGTCCAGGTCGAGCGGCGCCGCGCGGTCGTAGGCGTTGCCGCGTAAGACCAGCGCCGCGTCCTCGTCGTCCACCGCGAGGTCGGCGGCGTTGGCGGAGAAGACGTTGCCGGTGAGCGTCATCGACGTGCTCGCCGCCGCCACCGTCCGCGGACGCTGCACGAGCAGGCCCACGCCGTTCGCCTCGAAGCGGTTGTCCGCGAGCGCCGCCCCGGGGGCGTCGACCACCAGCGCGCCCAACGCGTTGCGCGCGAAGGTGTTGCCCTCCACGCGCGCCTCCTGCTCTTCTTGCAGCAGCAGACCGAACGCCATGGCGCCCCGGTGACCGGTGAACCGGTTGGCGACCACCGACGAACCGCGCCCGTACATGACGGCCGAACCGACGCCGCCGTCGGCGACCGCGTTGTCCGACAGCGTCGCCCCCACGCTGAACATCACGTGCAGGCCGTAGCGAACGCTGCCCGAGACCCGAGCACCCGCGACGACCGCGCCATCGGCGCGCTCGAGGTACATGCCGTCCAAGAACCCCACGAAACGGCCGCCCTCCACCCGCAGGCGCGGCGTCTCGTACGCCGTGACACCGGGGGAACGTCCGTCGCCGGCGAGGTCCAGATCGACGAGCCGGACGTCCTCGGAGCGCTCGAGCCTCACCCCGGTGGTCACGCCCGTGGCGGCCAACCCCGCCACGACGCAGCCGTGGCAGTCGAACAGCGCGACCGCCGCGTCCGGTGCGTAGAGGTCGGCACGGTCGCCGACACCCGCGACCGTGAGCCCCTCGATCCGCACGCCGGGGGCGAGCACCGTCAGCGCGTCGCCCGCGCCTCCGCCGTCGAGGGTGGCGCCGTGCGCCCGGAGCGTCACGTCCCGCACGTCGATCGTCCAGGGTCCGACGTGCCGGCCGGGCGCCAGGACCACGACGTCGCCGGGGCTCAACGTGGGCCACGGGTCGCCGGGCGCGACGGTCATCGCTCGCGCCTGGGCGAACGCCGGCACGGGAACCGAGAGCAGCACCAGGCAGGCCAACCGGGCGCCGACGCGCCCAGGCAACGACGCGAGGCGCGTCACCGCTCGCGGCGGGCGAGGATCGCACCCGCCCCCACGGTGCCGATGGCGGCCAGGACGGCGCCGGATGCCAAGGCCCAGGCGGCGGCCGCGTCACCCAGCCAGCGGCCGATGAGCAGCCCCGTCGGACCGATGAACACCGGCACGTCGAGCGTGCGCAGGAGCGCCACCCGCGCCAGTTCCAGCGGGTGGGCCAACACGAGGACCGCCAGCCACGGTTCGTACGGGCGTTCGGCGAACGCGCCCGCCAGCGCCACCAGCGCCGGTTCGTAGGCGATGACGCTCGCGCCCCAGACGGCGGCGCCGATGGCGACGGCCCGGGCCGGGTCCAACGTGGCCGCGGCCGCGAGCCCGGCCACCGCACCGAACGTGGCCACGATCACGCCCACCGCCGCCACCAGGGCCACGGTGGGCACGAGCGCCGCGCCGACCACCGCGCCGGCCGCCGCCGCGCCCGCGAGCAGCGGCAGCGCCAGGCCGACCGTGGCGCCGAAGACGGCACCCCGGAAGGCGCCGGCGGGGTGCACCGCCAGCGAGCCCCAGAACGCCCACGTCGTGGGGCGCGCCAGACGCGGCGCCATGAGCGCGAGGACGGCCGGCGGCAACAGCAGGGCGGCCACGCCGTAGACCGAGACGACCCCCATCTCCGGCGCCAGCGTGCGCCACGTCCAGGCCGCCACGGGCAGCAGCGCGGCCACGAGCCACGCCCATGGGTCGCGTGCGAGTTCGCGCCCGTGCAGGGTCGCGAACCCGATCGCCGGGGGGCCGCGTTTCACCGCGCCGGCACCCAGGGTCGGGCGACGCCGCGCGCCAGGACCTCGTCCCACCGCATGCGCTCGGCGCCGTCCAGACGCCCCTCGTCGGCGAACGCCTGCGCAGCGGCCGGCGTCTCGAAGGCGGCCAAGCCGCCCCCCATCGGCGTGCGCAGGCGCGGGTGATGGAGCACGGTCGCCCCATCGGCGTCGAGCCACACGGCGACGTTTCGTTCGGAGGCCGCCCGGTCGGCCAGCCACGCCGCAGCCACGCTCGCCGCGGGCCCGGCGTGCCCGTTCAGGTGGTCGGCCAGACACTCGACCGCGTCGTACACGAGCGTCCGACCGCCGTCGGTGAGCGCCTGGGCGGCGAAGCGGGCGTCGATCACGGCCATGCCGCAGGCCGGGCAACGATCGTCGGCGGGCTGGACCGGTCGCGGCGTGGGGGACGCGGCGCGTGCGCCCGTCCCCAGCCCCAACCCCAGCGCGACGGGCGTGGCCAGCAACCAGCGCAGCGCCTCTCGGCGCGTGAGGCGCCTCATCCGATCAGGCCGACCTGGTACGCCAGGAGGGTCTCGAGGTTGGCCTCGGGCAGCGGCGCGAAGTCGGTCAGGAGGGAGAGGTCCACGAAACGCCGGCGGCCGAGGGCGCCTTCGGCGAAGCGTGCGACGAACGCGGCGGCCGAGGCGCGGTCGTCGAAGGCGCCCAGACGCGCGCGCATCGACGCCGGGAGGCCCTCCGCCCAGAGGAAGGTGGCGTCGCGGCCGGGCACGAGATCGGACGCCGTCGGGCGGGCGCCGAAGTCGTAGGTGGCGACGTGGAACGCGCCGCCCTCACCGTCGACCACGCCGTGGGCGTACGCCCAGTTGATGGCGCAGGCCAGCGATTCGAAGTGGCGGGCCTCGTCGTCGAACGCCCACTGCGCGTACGTGCGCTCGCGGAACCCGGGTCCCTGGGCGAAGCCTTCGGGCGTCGAGAGGGTCATGCCGCAGAAGGCGCAGGTGCCGTCGTGCCAGGGGATGGGGTGGGCGTCCGGACGGGCCGCGAGCCGCGACGCCGGCGGCAGCGCACGGGCGAAGCCGGGTCCGCCCGGGGCGCCTGCCGCACCGTGCGACATGGGCATGTTGCCGTGCTGGGCGAAGGCCACCCCGGCGGACGCGACGGCCCAGGCCGCGAGGCGTTTCAGGGCCGTGCGGCGGTCGAGCGTGCCGGAGGGACGGTCGGAGGTCGGGACGGAGGGAGCGTGGCTCTTCATCATGGAACCTCGAGGTTCGCGGGCGCGGACGCGCGGGGCGCCGACGCACGCACCGGCAGCGGCCGGTGGTCGGATCGGGATGGCGATTCAGCTTGGAGGTCGAGCACGGTGTGCCGCCGGCGCGCGGTCGGCGGCGAGCGATCAGAGCGAGGCGGGTGGATCGCGACCGAACGACGCGCGCACGAGCGGTCGGGTGTACGTCCAGACCGGCCGTGCCAGGCGCGGCGACTCGGACCGCAGCGGCGCCTCGACGCCCGCCGTCGGTGCCGAGCGGGCCACGACGATCGCGTGGGCCGCGCAACAGGCACCCGGACCGACGTGGCAATGGCGTGAGCTCGGCTCGCCCGACCGCATCGATCCGTGCCCGCAGCCGACCCACGTACCCACCGCCGCGTCCCGGTGCGTCTCGACCACGAGGGGTGAAGGCCACCCCTGCCCCGCCGCCGTGAGGAGGACCCACGCGATGAACGTGAGGACGGCGACCGACACGACGACGCGGCCGAGACGGACGCGGCGTGGCGCCCGGCCGTCTTCCGGCGTCGCTCCGGTCGGGACGACCGTCGTGGACCTAGGCGGCGCGGGGCGCGTCGCGATCACCTCGATCGCCGTCGGCTCGGTGCATCACCCGGAAACGCCCGGCGGCCACCTCGATCCGTTCCGAGAAGTCGAGCCCCAGCCGCGGCGGGGACGTCGCGTCGGATCGTCTGCCAGTAGACCTGCAGCTCCTCGGGGTTCGGTTCGGCTTCGCGCGCCGGGTCGAAGGCCATGCGCCAGCGTAGCCGAACCGCGCGCGGGCGGCGTCGGGAGCGCCGTCGTGTCCACGCTCCACGCGGTCCGGGACGGGCTAGGGTGAGCCCCACCGAGAACCTCGGACACGACGCGGGCATCGACCCGAGAAGGAGGCCTTCATGGCCGGTTCCGATCCCGAACCGTTCGAGACCCTGGACCCACCCGATCTCGACGCTCTGCGCGCGCTGGCCCACCGGATGGTGGACGACGCCTTCGAGGACCTGCGCACCGTGCGGGACCGGCCGGCCTGGCAACCGATGCCGGAGGCCGTCGAGCGCGCCTTCGACGCGCCGATGCCACGGGTCGGCGAGGGGGCCGAAGCCGTCTACCGCGAGTACCGTGAACGCATCGTCCCGTACCCGATGGGCAACGCGCACCCGCGCTTCTGGGCCTGGTACCTGGGCAGCGGCACGATGGTGGGTGCGCTCGGTGCGTTCCTGGCCGCCCACCTCAACCCCAACATGGGGGGCGCGAACCATGCCGGGCCGCTGGTCGAGCGTCAGGTGGTGCGCTGGTGCGCCGAGATGGTGGGCATGCCCGACGACACCAGCGGGTTGCTGACGAGCGGCGCGTCGATGGCGAACCTGATCGGTCACGCGGTGGCCCGGCACGTGCACGCCGGCATCGACGTGCGCGCCGAGGGCGTCCGGGCACTGCCCGAGGCGCTCGTGGCCTACGGCTCGGTCGAGGTCCATTCCTCCCACCAGCGCGCGCTGGAGGTGCTGGGGCTGGGCCACCGGGCGCTGCGCAAGATCCCCGTGCACGACGACTACACGATCGACGCCGAAGCGCTCGCGCGCGCCATCACGGAGGACCGGGCGTCCGGCCTGCGGCCGTTCCTGGTGATCGGCAACGCCGGTACCATCAACACCGGCGCCGTGGACGACCTCGCGGCGCTCGCCGACCTGTGCGCCCGCGAGGGCCTCTGGTACCACGTCGACGCCGCCATCGGCGGCCCGACACGGCTCTCCGAACGGCTCTCGCCGCTGATGGCGGGCATCGAGCGCGCCGACTCCGTCGCCCTCGACCTGCACAAGTGGCTGCACGTCCCCTTCGAGGCCGGCGTGGCGCTCGTGCGCGACGAGGCCGCCCATATGGGCACCTTCACGCTCACGCCGCCGTACCTCGAGCACACCGACCGCGGTGTGGCGGGCGGCGCGACGTGGTTCAGCGACTACGGCATCCAGCTGTCGCGGGATTTCAAGGCGCTCAAGGCCTGGTTCGCCTTCAAGGAGCGCGGCCTCGACGCGTACGCCCGGGTCATCGAGCGCAACGTCGACCAGGCGCACCACCTCGCCGACCGCATCGATCGGGAGCCGCTGCTCGAACGCATGGCGCCGGTCGTCCTCGACATCGTCTGCTTCCGCGTGGTGCCCACCGGCTGGGACGACGCGCGGGTGGACGCGCTGAACCGTGAGCTGCTGCTCCGCATCCACGAGAGCGGCGAGGCGGTCCCGTCCTACACGACGTTGCACGGCCGCTACGGCTTGCGCGTCGCCATCGACAACCACCGCTCGACCTTCGAAGATTTCGACGTGTTCGTCGACCTCGTGCTCGACCTCGCGCGCACGTTGACGTCCGAGGCCGGTGCGACCGCGGGGTGACGCGACTCGTCGGGGCGCGCCACGGCCGCCCGGTGGGTGCCAAGATGCGCCCATGCCGGGTCTCCGCCTCCCACTCCGCACCGCCCGCCTGAACCTGCGGCCGTTCGAAGCGAGCGACCTGGATGCCTTCCACGCCTACGCCTCGTTGCCGGACGTCGTGCGCTACATGTACTGGGAGCCGCTCGACCGAGCCGACGGCCCAGGCGAAGCTGGCCGTCTACCGTGGCCGCACGCGCCTGCGCGACGAGGGCGACGTCCTCACGCTCGCCATCGAGCTGGCGCGGGGCGCACCGCAGGTCATCGGTGAGGTGATGCTCGTCTGGCGCAGCCGCGTCCACCGGCAGGGCGAGATCGGGTTCGCCTGCCACCCTGGCTTCCAGGGGCACGGCTACGTCGCCGAAGCAGCGCGAGCGATGCTGGCCGTCGCCTTCGAGGGACTCGACCTGCACCGGGTGTACGGACGCTGCGACCCGCGCAACGCCCCCTCGAACCGCCTCATGACCCGGCTGGGCATGCGTCGTGAGGCCCACCTGATCGAGAACGAGTGGGTGAAGGGCGAATGGGTCGACGAGCACGTGTACGCGCTGCTGCAACGCGAGTGGCGCACGGCGCCCGGCGACGTCAGGGCTTGAGCACCACCTTCACGCAGTCGTCCTCCTTGTCGCGGAAGACCTCGTACATGTCGGGCGCACGTTCGAGCGGCACGCGGTGCGTGATCACGAACGAGGGGTCGATCTCACCGCGCTCGATCCGCTGGAGCAGGGGGCGCAGGTAGCGGTGGACGTGGGTCTGACCCATCTTGAAGGTGAGACCCTTGTTGAACGCGGCGCCCAGGTTGAACGCGTCGACGAACCCGCCGTACACCCCGGCGATCGAGACCACACCGCCCTTGGCGCACGACTGGATCGCCTCGCGCAGCGCGTGCGGCCGACCCGTGACCATCCGCAGGCTCTGCTTGACGTCGTCGACCCACGAGAGCGGACCGGCGCCGTGCGCTTCCATCCCGACCGCCTCGATGCAGACGTCGGGCCCGCGACCGCCCGTCATCTCCTCGAGGGTCGCCCCCACGTCCTCGCGCTCGTAGTCGATCGTCTCCGCGCGGCCGGCGTCGCGCGCCATCTGGAGGCGCTTGGGGAAGCGGTCGATGGCGATCACCCGCTCCGCGCCCTGCAGCCACGCGCTCTGGATCGCGAACTGGCCCACCGCGCCGCACCCCCACACGGCCACGGTCTCACCGCCCCCGATGCCGCCGTTCTCGGCGGCCATGTAGCCGGTCGGGAAGACGTCGGTCAGGAACAGCACCTGCTCGTCGCTGAGGCCCTCGGGCACCTTGATGGGTCCCACGTCGGCGAAGGGGACGCGCACGTACTCCGCCTGCCCGCCGGGGTACCCGCCGAGGAGGTGCGAGTAGCCGAAGATCCCCGCGGGCGAGTGGCCGAACAGTTTCTCGGCCAAGGCGGCGTTCGGGTTCGAGTTGTCGCACAGCGACCACCGACCCGTCTGGCAGTAGTGGCAGCGTCCACAGGCGATGGGGAACGGCACCACCACCCGGTCGCCGACCGCGAGCTCCTTCACACCCGCGCCGACCTCCACGACCTCGCCCATGAACTCGTGGCCGAGCACGTCGCCCTTGCGCATCGTGGGCATGTAGCCGTCGAACAGGTGCAGGTCGGAACCGCAGATCGCCGTGCTGGTGACGCGCACGATCGCGTCGCCGTCGTGGATCAGTTCGGGTTCGGGCACGTCCTGGACGCGAACGTCGCCGGAACCGTGCCAACAGAGCGCGCGCATGCTGGCCTCCTAGGTGGTGGCGTCGCGTCCCGAAGGATGGGCGTACGCCGAGGTGATGACGCTGCCGGTCTCGAGCTCCTGCTTGAGGCGGCGCAGCCCGTTGCCCACCTGCTGCGTGGGCGAGGGCCCGAAGAGCCTGGCGAAGGTGGCGCCCACCTGGCCCGCGGGCGGGTGGTACATGAAGTGGACACGGACCTCCGTGCGTCCTTCGCCGCGCGCCTCGAAACGGACCGAGCCCTCGTTCGGGATCGAGGCGCCCTCGAGCGACCGCCAACCGATCGCCTCGTTCGGGCGGTCGAGCGTGATCTGCGCGTCCCACCGGACCTGGCTGCCCGCCGGCCCCTTCGTGGTCCAGGTCGACTGCCCGTCGGATCGTTCCTCGACCGACGCGAGGTGGTCCATCACCCGCGGCAGGTTCTCGAGGTCCCGCCAGAAGCCGTAGACCTCCTTCGCCGGCCGCTCGATGGTCACGCTCTTGGTGACCTCGATCGGCGCGGTCAGCGCCTCGGCGCGTCGGAGTTGCCGAACGATCAGGTACCCACCCACGGCGGCCGCCGTCCAGACGAGCCATCCGCTGCCGCCGCCGGTGCGCTCGTCGACGCGCTTCCGTATCCGTTCGAGCGCTTTCATGCCGGCTCCTCTCTCCTCGCGGTGCGGCCGTCGGCGGCACCGTCCTCGAATCGTGGCCGACCGCGAGCGAAGGAGGGGGTACGTCGGGCACACCGCGACCCTCGGGTGCGCTCGGCATGCGCGAAGACGCGGGCGCCCGGGTTCGACACCCTGGGCCCCCGCGTTCTCGAGCGTGGCCGAAACGTCCGGCCACCGCCTCGGAAGACGGTGGCCGGACGTCGCGTGGTGCTCGAACGGGTTCGGGGTCGCGTCAGCGGGTCGTCTGGGCGGGCATGGCGGTCGTCTTGCCCACCGCGTCGCCCTTCTCGAACCGCTCCTTGAGGTTGCGCAGGTCTTCGTCGATCTGTTGCGAGGGCTCCTCGCCGAAGAGCTTCGCGACGGCGGCTCCGATCGATCCACCCGGGGGATGGTACGTGAGCGAGACCTTGACCTCGGTGCGTTGGCCGCCCAGGTCCCGGAAGCGGACGGTGCCCTCGTTCGGGACGGTCGAGCCCTCGATCGAGCGCCAGGAGATGATCTCGTTCTCGCGGTCGACCAGGATCTCCGCGTCCCACTCGATCTTGCTGCCGGCCGGACCCTTGGCCGTCCAGCGCGACCGACCGTTGGGCAGCTGGCGCACGGACTCGAGGTGGCTCATGGCGCGGGGCAGGTTCTCGAGGTTGCGCCAGAAGCGGTAGATCTCGTCGACGGGGCGCGCGATCGTGACGTTCTTCGAGACGTGGATGGCGTTGCGGCCCGCGCCACCGGAGCGCTGGGTGAGCGACCGGTACAGGGCGTACCCCGCGACGCCGGCGGCGGCGAGGCGAACCAGGCGGCCGAGACCGCTGCCGTTGTCGCTGGACCCGCCGCGCGGCGGCGCCTCCTCGACGATGAACGTGACCTTCTTGCGTCGACCAGAGCGTTCGATGTGGTGTTCCATGGTCGCTCCTTCCACGGCACGGATCGCGCATCGGGCGATCCGGCCCTCGTCATGCGAACGGTACGGACCTGAAGATTTGGATCGTGGGAACCTCCTGAGCGTCCGCCTTGGGTGGGTCACGTGGTCTTCGTCGTCGAGGCAGGCCGATTCCCGTACGGCGGATGAGATTGGATCGGCGCGGCGATCATCCGAGCCCGCCGCGCCGAGACCGCCTCATGGCGGGCTAGCACGATCGGCTAGCGTGAGGCGACGTAATGCCAGGCTGCCACGGACCGAGGGAACGGCGCCACGGCGACCGTCACGTCCCGGCAGTCGCAGAACCCTTCGCTCGGGCGCACGTTCACGGTCTCGAAGACCAGCGTGTTCCACCCCGGTTCGAGCGCGAGGTCGTAGGTCTCTTCGCCCCAACCGTAGGCGCAGTTGCCCTCGACCTGTGTGGCGCGGTCCGCGAACACCCACCGGACCTCGACGTCGCCCGTCGTGCTCAGGCTGCCGCGTTCCTTCGTAGCGGCGTACAGGGTTCCGAGCGTTTCGCAGTACTCGCACGCCGCACCGCGCGGGATGATCCGCAGGTCGCGGACCATGACGACCCTGGTGTCCGGGTTCGAGAGCACGATCCCCTCGCAGCGGTCGACGTCGAACAGGTGGCCGACGGGCATCGTGACCTCGACCGGCAGGTACGGGTCTTCGTGGAAGGTCAGCGCGAACGTGCCGTCGGCGCCGACGGTGCCCCGACCCACCTCGACGGGGAACCAGGCCAGGCCGGCGCGGGCCTCGGCGACCAGGTCGGCGGGGGCGACCTCGGCACTGGGAGCCACCTCGCCGTTGACGCGGGTCTGCGCCACGACGAGCGTCAGAGAAGACAACAGGAGGACGAGACAGGAGCGAACGAAACGGCCACGGGAGATCGGCATCGCAACCCTCCCCAAGGGCCCTTGCGCCGGCGTCGGCGCAGCGGCCAGGGACGAACGGGGTCTCGGCGAGGGCATGCCACCTTCGCGGCACGCTGAGAGGGTCACGACAGGACGACGAGCGGGGCACCGCGCCGAGGACGCGGCGGGTGCAGGCGGATGAGAAGCGCTCCAGACGGCCCCGCCGTCCGCGAGCGGATGGGGTCAGACGCAGCCGCCTGCAGCGGACGGTTCGGACACGCCATCACCTCCCATGCGAAAGAGCGAACCCAGGATGCGCGTCGGACCACGTCATCACCAGAGGCGAACGTCCCTTCGCGGCGTCGCCACGCGCCGTCTCGATGGAATACGTGTGGGGTGCCACAATCGACCGATGCACGAGTCTTCGACGCCCCACTTCGTCGGCGGTGCCGTCGCCGCACGGAGATCGTTCATCGATGCCGCCCACGGCGGCGCCTTCCGCCTCTTCAACGGCCACCTCGAGGGAGACCCCCGGTTCGTCGTCGACGTCTACGCACGAACGCTCGTCGTGTTCGTCCACGTGGCCCGCACGGTCGAACTCGACGTCGAGATCGAAACGTGGATCGAAGCGGTGCTCGACACCCTTCCATGGCTCGACACCGTCGTCGTGAAGGAGCGCGAAGCGGCCGACGACGAGGCGCGCCGTGGACGGGTCGTCTTCCAGCGACCGGGCGGCGCAGGTCCCTCCCGGACGATCGAGGAGCACGGCGTGCGCTACGCCGTCGACCTGACGATGAACCAGGACGCCAGCTTCTACCTCGACACGCGCAACCTGCGGCGCTGGCTCGTCGAGAACTCGGCCGGCGCGTCGGTCCTCAACCTGTTCGCCTACACCGGCAGTCTGGGGGTTGCGGCGCGAGCGGGCGGCGCCGCTCGGGTGGTGCAGACCGACCTCAACCCGCGCTTCCTGAACGTCGCCAAGGCGTCGTACGCGCTCAACGGCTTCCCGGTCGACCGGAAGGACTTCCCGACGCGCGATTTCTGGTCCTTCGTCAAAGGGCAGAAGCTGCGCGGCGAGCGTTTCGACGTGGTGGTCCTCGATCCGCCGTTCTTCTCGTCCACCCGCGGCGGCACGGTCGACCTGAACGCGGGCGCCGGTCCCCTCATCAACAAGGTGCGCCCCCTCGTGCGCAGCGGCGGTACGTTGGTGGTCGTGAACAACTCGCTCTTCGTGAGCGGCGCCGCGTTCCTGGCGGAGATCGAGGCGTTGTGCGTGGGCGGCTGGCTGGCCGTCGACCAGATCATCGACGTGCCGGAGGACGTCACGGGGTACCCGTCGACGCGACGGGGCGAACCGGTCGCCGATCCGGCGCCCTTCGCCCACTCCACGAAGATCGTGCTCCTGGGCGTGAGGCACCGGTCGTGACGGACGTGCCGCGCGCCACCACGCTCGACGAGCGCGTCGATCCGCCGCACCGGCGGTGGCCACTCGCCGCACTCGTCCTCACCTGCATCGTGCTCCTCGGCGCGGGGTGGGCCCAGGACGCCCTCGTGCTGGAGACCGTGGACGCGGGCGTCGAACCGGCATCGACGCTAGAGCCCTGGACGAGCGGCGACACCGTCGCGGCCAGACTTCGCACGCCGCGGTCGGCCCTCGAGACCTTCCTCGAAGCCGGGGCCGACGGACGACTCGGGGAGGCGGCGGGCGTTCTGAACCTGTCGGACCTGTCGCCCAGCGACCGTCGCGACCTGGGTCCCGAACTCGCCGAGAAGTTGTACTTCGTGATCGACCGTCGTCTCGACATCGACTGGCGCGAGGTGCCCGACCGGCCGGACGGCGCTCAGGACGTGTCGCCGACCCTGCTGGGCGACGGCGAGGCGCTCGGTGCGCCCGCCGCCCGTCACAACCTTCGGATCGGCGAGATCCCGGGCGGCACGGCGCCCGTGGAGATCCGCCTCGAACGCGTCCAGCCACCCGACATGCCACCCGTCTGGCTGATCGCACGGAGCACCGTCCGTTCGATCGACGCGCTCTACGAGCGGAACGGACCGGGCTGGTTCGACCGCCACGCGCCACCTTGGGCGCTCAGGACGTTCGGCACCACCCCGGTGTGGCAGTGGCTCGGCTTCGCGCTGCTCGTGTTGCTCGCGCTGGGGGTCGGGCTCGGGGTCCAGCGGTTGGTCCTGAACTGGTTGGCCTCCTCCGAACGGCGGCGGATCCGCGGCCTCGTCAGCGACGTGGCTCGGCCGCTGGCCGTGCTGGCGACGGTCTCGGTCCTGTGGCTGACGACGGGGACGCTGCTCACGCTCACCGGACCGGCGAGCCGCTGGGTCGCCACCTCGCTCACCGCCCTCTTCGTGATCGCCAGCACCTGGCTCGCCATGAACGTCGTCAACTCGCTCTCGGAGTTCGTGGTCCGAGAGCGACTCCAGGGCATGGCCGAGGCGGATGCCGTGCGCGCGCGACGGCACCTGACGAACCTGTCGGTGGCCCGCCGCGCGATCGTGTTCGCCGTGCTGCTGGTCGGCCTGGCGGTCGCATTGGCCCAGTTCGACACCTTCCGAACCCTCGGCGCGTCGCTGTTGGCTTCGGCGGGCGTCGCCGGGATCGTTCTCGGCATCGCGGCCCAGGGCTCCCTCAGCAACGTCATGGCCGGCATCCAGATCGCGCTGACGCAACTCGTCCGGATCGGCGACACGGTGTACTTCGAGGAGAACTGGGGCAACGTCGAGGACATCACGTACACGTTCGTGATCATCCGCACCTGGGACCAGCGCCGGATCGCCGTGCCCAACCGCTACATCATCGCCCACCCGCTCGAGAACTGGGAGATGACGAACCCGCACATGATCATGCCCGTGCACCTGCACGTGGATTACCGAACGCCCATCGACGTGCTCAGGCGCCAGTACGTCGCCACCCTCGAGGCCGCGCCGGCCTGGGACCGGGAGCAACCGCCGAGCCTACAGGTCGTCGAGGCCAAGGAGGACGTGCTCCAGGTGCGCGTCCTGTGCAGCGCAAAGGACGCGACCACGGCCTGGGACCTGCACTGCCACGTCCGTGAGGAACTCGCGGCGTTCCTGCGCGAGTGGGACGACGGGCGGTACCTGCCGCGCCGTCGGGTGCACGTCGACGGCGCTTCCCGCCCCGAAGGGTCGACCGAGACGCGAGGCCGAGGTTGACAGCGTCGGGCCCGCCCCCACATCATGCTCGCGACCGAACGCATCTCGAACGCGGACCCGTCTCTCGCGCACAGGACGATCAGGAAGTGGTGGCATGACGCAGATCACCGCACGCTCCTCGAAAGGAACCGACACGACGACCCGACGTGCGCCGATCGCGGACCTCTCGTGAGCGAAGTACCAGCGCAGGTCCGTGTCGCCGCGATCCAGGCGACCCCCGTCTTCCTCGACCTGGACGCCACGGTCGAGAAGGCCTGCGACCTGATCGCCGAAGCCGGCCGACAGGGCGCCCGCCTGGCCGTCTTCCCCGAGGGCTTCTTGCCCAGCTACCCGTTCTGGGCGTGGTTCATCCCGCCGTACAAGACGATGGCGCTACGCGAGCTCTACGACGAGCTGCTGCGCCAATCGGTGGTCGTGCCGGGACCCGTCGTCGACAGGCTGAGCCGGGCCGCCCGCGAGGCGGGGGTCACGGTCGTGATGGGCGTGAACGAACGCAACGCCGAAGCCAGTGGCACGACGCTCTACAACAGCCTCCTGTTCATCGGCGCCGACGGTCGGCTTCTGGGCAAGCACCGCAAGCTCGTGCCCACGGTCGCCGAGCGCCTCGTCCACGGCCAAGGCGACGCAAGCGGCCTCACCGTGTACGACCTCGAGTTCGGCCGCCTGGGCGGCTTGATCTGCTGGGAGAACTACATGCCGCTGGCGCGTTGGGCGCTCTACGCCGGCGGGGTGCAGATCCACGTGGCGCCCACCTGGGACCGCGGCGAACCGTGGACGTCGACGTTGCGTCACATCGCCAAGGAGGGGCGCGTCTTCGTGATCGGCTGCTGCTCCCCGGTACGGATCGACGATGTGCCCGACCGCTACGCCTTCAAGTCCGATCACCTGCCCGACGTCGCCTGGATCAACCCGGGGGGTAGCGCCATCGTCGACCCGGACGGCAAGTTCCTGGTGGAACCGGTGACCGAACGCGAGGAGATCCTCTACGCCGACCTCGACCTGGGCGTCCTGCGAGGTTCGCGCTTCCAGCTCGACGTGGCCGGGCACTACGGACGACCCGACGTGTTCGACGTGCGGGTCGACCGGACGGCGTCGCCGATGCTGCGAGGAGGGGCGATGGTGGTCGACGGGCGCGGCCGCCCCGTGGGGGCGGACGACCCGGTCGAGCCCGACAGGACACCCGAGGGGGTTCCGGCTTGAGGAGCCTGCTGCCCGGTTCGTGGCGGCCCCGAGCCTCGGCGCTCCTGCCACGATCACCGACGCGGTTCGACGGGCCGGCCGCCGCCTGGTGGTTCGCGGCGGCGTACCTGAGCGTCTTGACGGTCCGCAGCCTCATCCACGTGTTCGCGCCCGACGGCGGAGCCGGCTCGATCGCCACCATCGACGTCGCGGTGGAGGGGGGCGCCAACATCGTGGCGATGTTCGGCCAATGGGGCGCCATCCAGTTGCTCCTCGCCGGGCTGCTGTGGCTGCTGCTCCTGCGGTACCGGGGTTTCGTGCCGCTGGTCCTGCTCGTCTTCCTGGTCGAGCCCGTGCTGCGGGAGGTCGCCGGACGGCTCAAGCCGATCGAGACGATCGGCACGGCGCCCGGGGCGGCCCTCAACCTCCTCGTCATCCCCGTCCTCGCCCTGACGCTGTGGTGGTCGCTGTGCCCCGCCCGCGAGGCGGTTGCCGAAGCGAGCCCGCGCACCGCCTGAACGGGAACGCCACACGCCCGCCGTGATGGAATGACCCATGCCGGATCACGAACCCCTGCACGGCTACCCCGACGTGGACGACGCCGAGCGTTTGCGCCGCGCCGAAGCGTTCGAGGCCACCCTGCGTTCGCGCCGCACCGTCCGGCACTTCGCCGACACGCCCGTCCCCCGCGCGATCATCGAGAGCGCGATCCGCACCGCCGCCCGAGCGCCCAGCGGCGCCAACAAGCAGCCATGGACGTTCGTGGCGGTCGCGGATCCGGCCCTCAAGCGCCGCATCCGAGAAGCCGCCGAAGCCGAGGAGCGGTCGTTCTACGGCGGTCGGGCGCCCCAGGACTGGCTCGACGCGCTCGCGCCGTTCGGCACCGACGCCCACAAGCCCTTCCTCGAGACCGCGCCCTGGCTGATCGCCGTGTTCGGCCAGCCCCACGGCGTGCGCGACGACGGCAGCACGGAGAAGCACTACTACGTCAAGGAATCCGTGGGCATCGCGACCGGGTTCCTGCTGGCCGCGCTGCATCACGCCGGCCTGGCCACCCTCACGCACACGCCCAGCCCGATGAACTTCCTACGCGACGTCCTGGAGCGACCGGCGCACGAGCAGGCGTTCGTGCTGGTCGTGACCGGACGTCCGGCCGAGGACGCGACGGTGCCCCGGATCGACAAGAAGCCCCTGGGCGACGTGGCGCGGTTCATCGTCGTGGCGGATGGCGCGTGACCGTGTCACCCCGCCGAGGGCGCGACCCACACCCAGCGCCCGTGGCCGTACACTCGTCCCCACGTCCGGCTGGAGGCCCGTCATGCCGTCCGACCCGCCCGCACCCGTCTGCGTCTATCGGTACGGTCAGCGCAGCCTGATCGGCCTGGCCGCCGTCGTGGCCGCCTACTTGATCCTCGCCCTCGCGGCGCCCCTCGTGTTCACCGACGAACACGTCGGTCCGCGGCTCACCGATCCGCAGGTCGAGGCCGCCGCCGTGGACGCCAGCGAGGGACGCGGGCTCGACACCGCCCGACCGCCGGACCCGGTCAGTACGCCGGCGGCGCGTACACGCTGAGGGTCACGAGCGCGGCGTCCTCGGACGCCCGGATCTCGTGGCTCTCGCCGGCGGCCACGAGCAGGAGGTCGCCGGCGGCGAGCGTCACACGCTCGCCTTCGACCGTCGCGCTGCCCGAGCCTGCGGCCACGAACAACCACTGGTCGCTCGCCTCGTGGCGGTTGTCGGGCCCACCGGTCGCCTCGCCCGCCGCGAGGGTCATGAACGCGCCCTGCGAGCGTGCGGTGGCGCCGAGCACCGTGAAACCCGCCGTCCGACCGTCTCCGATCCGATGCTTCTCCATGGCGTAGCCTAAGCGCCGGCCCGGGGGCAGCGAGGTACGGAGGACGATGGCGACGAACCTGGACGACGACGACCCGCGACCGGGCGACCCGGCCGCGCTCCACCCCGACCTTCGCGGCGTCCGCTTCTTCACGGTCCCGTTCCACCTCCGCCGCCTCCTGCCGGTGTGGCGGCTGGCGCTGCGGCTCACGCGGCCGACCCCCCTCGTCGGCGTCGGCGTCCACGACGCGCTCGCGAACGGCGTGCGCGTGCGGATCTACCGTCCGCGCGAGCGCGCTTCAGGGGCGACGCTCCTGTGGCTGCATGGCGGCGGCCTGATCGTCGGCCAGCCGAGCATGGACGACGAACGTTGCGCGCGGTTCGCGCGTGAACTCGGCCTCGTCGTGGTCTCGGTGGGCTACCGGCTCGCGCCCGAACACCCGTTCCCGGCCGCGCTCGACGATGCCGTGAGCGTGTGGGGGTGGCTGCAGACGTCGAGCGACGTCGAGTCGACGCGCGTTTCGGTCGGGGGCGAGAGCGCCGGCGGCGGACTGGCCGCCTGCTTGGCGCAGCGCCTACGCGACGGGGGCGGCCCGCAGCCCGTCGCCCAGCTCCTGATCTACCCGATGCTCGACGACCGCACGGCGGAACGACACGATCTCGACGCCGCGGGCCACCTCGTCTGGACGCAACGCAGCAACCGGACCGGCTGGTCGGCGTACCTCGGCCGGGCGCCGGGCGGTCCCGACGCCCCGCCCTACGCGGCCGCCGCCCGCTGCGACGACCTGCGCGGGCTCCCGCCGGCGTGGATCGGCGTCGGCCGGCTCGACCTGTTCTGGGACGAGGCCCACGCCTACGCCCAGCGGCTCGAGGGCGCCGGCGTGCCGGTGACGCTGCACGAGGTGCCCGGCGCGCCGCACGGGTTCGTCGTGTTCGCACCGCAGGTCCCCATCGCGCAGGCGTTCGTACGGAGCCAGCTCGCGTTCTTGCGAGAGCACCTCGCACCCGCCCGCTGACCGGTCAGGGTCCCTGGGCGAAGCGCAACAGGCGCGCCGCGAAGTCGACGCCCACCCGCGGCTCGTGCCCCCCGCCTTCGATGCGCCACTGCACCACCCGTCGGCCCTCGGGACAGGGAGCCTCGAGCGGCACCGTCTCCGCGCCGTCGACCTTGCCGTCGAAGTCGAACGGTTCGCCGGCCCGGAAGCCGCTGCATCCTGCACCGGCGGCGAAGGCGGCCGCCGTTGCCTCGGCGCCCGTGTAGGGCGGGAACCCGAACAGCTGCCCGCCCTCGTACGCGATCACCGAGTCCTCGGTGCCGTGGATGAGGAGCACGTTCGGCGGCCCTCCCACGCCGCACTCGGGCGGCGGGACGTCGAGCGCACCGGCGATCGTGATCACCGCGTCGAACCGGTCGGGGTACCGGCAGGCGAGGCGGTGGGCCATGAAGCCGCCGTTCGAGTGGCCGAACAGCACCACCTCGGAGACCGCCACCTGCGCCTCGATCTCGTCGATGAGCCCCAACAGGTACGCCTCGTCGTCCACGGGGAAACCGAAGAGGTTGCAGCACGCCGCCGCCGCGTTCCAGAAGCGCCGTCCCAACGTGTCGACGACGCCCTCGGGACGCACGATGATGGCGCCCACCACGGCCGCCCCCGTGGCCAAGGGGAAGGTCTCCTCGATCCCCGTGGCGCCCGACATGTAGCCGTGCAGCACGACGATGAGCGGCGACGGCTCGGCCGGGTCGAAGTCGGGTGGCGGCACCACGAGCGCCGGGCGGACACCGCCGACGACGAACGTTCCGGGCTGGACCGGGAGCGAACCGCATGCGACCAGGGAGGAGGCGGCCAGCACCGCCGTCACGAGGGACGAGAAGGTGCGCATGCCCGGACGGTACCGCCCGAGGATGTGAAGCGCCGTGCCGAGCGTCAAGGCGTCGTCGCCACGGTCCGCATCACCCCCTCGGGCGCCGCGTCGACCCCGTGCGAGCGGAACGTGGCGCAGAGCGACGCGACGTCGCGTGCCAACAGCGCGCGCGCCTCCCGGTGCTCGGCCTCCACGGCCTGGGGTAGGTCGATCACCACGGTCACCCCCTGCCACCAGAGCAGGTTGTAGGTCGAGAAGTCGCCGTGGACGACGCCGGCGCGCCACATCTTGGCGAGCGCGTCCACGGCCCCTGCGAAGGCGCGGTGCGCGTCGTCGGGCGCCAGGCGCACGTCGGACAGGCGCGGCGCCGGCCCCGCCTCGTCGCCGACGTAGCGCATGAGCACGACCTCGCCGGCCGCGCCGATGTCGGAAGGGTCCGGGCCGACCAGCGGCTCGGGCACCGCGACGCCGGCCGCGCGCAGCCGCCAGAGCATGGCGTACTCGTGCGCCGCCCAGAGCCGTCCTTGGGCCCGCCGCCCGGCTTCCGACCGCTGGGCGATGGCCTTCTCGATCCGCGCGTCGCCGATGAAGCGCCCCGCGCGGTAGCGGCCGTCGTTCTTGAACGAACGCACGGCCAGGTCGCGGTACACCTTCACGGCCGCCAGCCCGGCGCGCGTGCGCCCCAGGTACACGGTGGCTTCCTTGCCGCTCTTGAGCTCGCCCTCGACGGTGTCGAGGTAACCGCGCTCGATCAGCCAAGCGATCTCGGGTACGGGCGGTTCCTCGTCACGGTCGGGGACGAGGTCGGCCGCACGGAGTCGGCCGCGGGGTTTGCGCCGGTCGTGTCGCCGGCCGAAGGTCTCGAACGAAGGGTCGTAGGACTCCGGATCGTGAGGGAGTTTCAGGGGTAGGTCCTCCTGCGCACCCGCACGGCGAAGACGCCGTCGGGCAGAGCGCCGGCGAAGGCCGACGCGGGGCTGAGCTGGGCCGAGGACCGAAACCCGGGGCCGAAGGGAGCTCAGCGCGCAGGAACGGTCTCGGAACGGCGGTGGAGTGTCTGCACAGGGTCATGTCCCATGGCTCCACCTCCTTTCCTCGATCGCCCGGAGGATAGGCTATCGCCGTGAGGGCGTCAAGCGTGCACCGGTGAACGTACTCGATCTCCTGTCGCGGACCCACTTCACCGAGCCCGCCACGCTCATCGCCGGCCTGGCGGCGGTGGTGCTCGTCGGCTTGTCGAAAGGCGGCTTGGGCGGGGCGTTCGCGCTGATGGGGGTGCCGGTGCTGGCGCTGGTGATGCCGCCCGTTCAGGCGGCCGCGCTGCTGCTGCCGCTGCTCCTGATGATGGACGCCGTGAGCCTGTGGGCCTGGCGCGGCTTCTTCGACCGCGGCACGCTGCGCGCGATGCTGCCCGCGGCGATCGCCGGCGTCGGGCTCGGTTGGCTCACCGCGGCGGTCACCCCCGACGCGCTCGTACGCCTGATCGTGGGTCTGGTGGCGCTGACGTTCGTCCTGCGCTCGCTGCGACCGGCGGTCACGACCGCCGCCGCCGGACCGCGACCGTTCTCCGCGTGGTTCTGGGGCACGCTGGCCGGCTTCACCTCGTTCGTGGCCCACGCCGGCGGGCCGCCGTACCAGATCCACACCCTGCCGCTCCGCCTCGATCCGAAGCTCTACACCGGGACCGCCGTGGTGTTCTTCGCGGTCGTGAACGTCGCGAAGCTCTTGCCGTACTCGGCGCTGGGGCAACTCGACGAGCGCACCCTGCTCTCGGCGGCCGTCCTCCTGCCCGTGGCGATCGTGGCGGTGCTGGCCGGCGCCGCCCTCGTACGACGGATGCGACCGACGGTCTTCTACCCGTTCATGTACGCCATGATCGCGCTCGTGTCGCTACGGCTGATCTACGAGGGGGTTCGGGGATCGTTCTGAGGCGGGTCCACGGTCGCCAGGAGACCCGCTCCCGGCGACCGGAGACACGATCAACCCGTCCGCCCTACGCTTCGTCCTTCTCCTTCTCGCCCGCGGCCTTGCGCGCGCCCATCACCTTCGTGACGAGGTCGGGCAGGTGCTCGAAGGCCTCGGCGAGACGACCGCCCCGGCCGGGGGCCGCCATGATCTGCACCTCGCCGGCGCGGATCACGATGAAGGCGGCGGGCTCGACCCGCACGCCACCGCCGCCGCCGACCCCGGTGCCCTTGCCCCCGCCCTCCTTGGGCGCCGACCCCTCGCCCTCGCCGCCGCCCGCACCGACGCCGACCGCGATCCGGATCACGGGGATGATCGTGGTGTCGGCGAAGGTCATCGGGGCGCCCACGATCGTCTCCGTCGCCGCCATCTGCCGGAACTCCGCCATCAAGCCGTTCATGAACTCCTTGGCCACCATGTTCGTCGTCCTCTCCTCTCCTGACGGACCGTGTGGAGCGCCTTACGCGCGCCGACCCGACCGCCGTCGTTCCTGCCAGTAGGACCACCCGACACGCACCGCGCCCGGCACGAGGCGCACGGGGCGCAAGCCGATCGCGAGCTCCCCCGCGCCGCGGGGCTGCGTGCTCGTGAAGTCGGCGCTCAGGTGCAGGTCGGCCTCGGGCCACCAGCCACGGACGGCGCCCAGCACCGCACATCCGAACCCGTAGACCTCGCCCGTGAGCGCGGGATCGTCGCTCGCGACGACCGCCTCGAGCCGCAGACGATCGACGTGGAGGTGGCGTAGCGAACGCCGGAGTTCGCGCCAACCGGTGCGCGCGAGCCGGCGGTACGACGCGATGGAGAGCCGTTCACCGCCGCGGCGGTGGCGCTCCTCCTTCGGCTTCTCGGAGGCGCCCGACGCGTGGTCCGCCGCCGCCCCGGCAGCGTCTCCCCGCAACGACCTCCTCACGATCCGCCAGCCCAGGAGCCGCACGACGAGGCGATCCGACGGGCCGTCGACCTCGACGTCGAGCATCCCCCAGCGGCCGCGGCCCGAGCCGCCCGCCTCGGCGTACCGGCCTTCGACGTGCAGCCACGACAGGAGCGCGCCCACGACGATCACGCATACCAGCGCGACGAGGACGGCCAGGGTCGTCAGGATCCAGACCAGGACGGTCACGGGACCTCCAGGCTGCGCGCGCTTCGCTCGGTCGCTCCACCGGACCGGTCACGAACACGCGGTTCCAGCGTAGCGGCTCGATCGGGGACGAATGTCGCCACCCGACGTGGCGGCCCGTGCCGAACCCTCCGCTTTTCGTGTGATGCCGATTGACATCGATAAGTCATGTTAGTAGGATGAACACGAATTCGAGAGGAGTCCGCGTGGCCCGGACCTACGACATGACCCGGCGCGCCCGCGCCGCCGCCGAAACCGCCGACCGCATCGTCACGACGGCCGAGTCGCTGCTCGCGACGCTCCCGGTCCACGAGATCACGCTGCAGGACATCGCCGACGGCGCAGGCGTGACCGTGCAGACCGTCCTGCGCCACATGGGCACCCGCGAGGGCGTCTTCGCGGCGGTGGGCGAGCGTATCGGCGCACGCGTCGCCGCGCAGCGCGGCCACGCCACGCCCGGCGACGTCGCCGGAGCGATCGCCCTCCTCGTCGCGCACTACGAAGACGAGGGGCGCCTCGTGCTCAACCTCCTCGCGCAGGAGGCGAGCGCCGACCCCGTGCCCCGCGAGGCCGCCGAGGCGGGGCGCGCGTACCACCGCGCCTGGGTGCAGCGCCTCATCGAGCCCCTGGTCTCGCAACCGAACGCCGAGCTGCTCGACGCCCTCGTCGCCGCCACCGACCTCTACGTCTGGAAGCTGCTGCGCCTCGACCTGGGTCGCTCGACGGCCGCCACCGAAGCCGTGATGGCCCGCCTCGTGCGCGCCGCCTTGGAGGAACGCCGATGAGCACGTTGCTGATCTACACCTCGCCCGCCCGCGGTCACCTCTACCCGATGATGGACGTCGCCCTCGCGCTGCGATCCGCGGGTCACCGGGTCGTCCTGCAGACGCTGTCGGACGAACGCGAGCGCGTCGTCGCCGAGGGGCTCGAGCACCGCGCGATCGCCGCGGAGATCGAAGCGCTGCACCTCGAGGACTACCGGGGGGCGAACCCGATGGCGCAGGTGCGGGCCGCCTTCGACGGCTGGTCGGCGCGGGCGCCGTTCGAGGTCACGGATCTGCGCGCCTCCATCGCCGACCTCGAGCCCGACCTGCTGGTGGTCGACGCCAACACCTGGGGCGCGGCCGCCGTCGCCGAGACGCGGGGTCGTCCCTGGGCGATGTTCCTGCCGTACGCCCTGCCGGTCGCCTCGCCCGAGACGCCGGCGTTCGGCCCGGGTTTCGCCCCGCCGCGCAACGCCCTCGACCGCCTGCGCGACCGCGCCGTCTGGGCCGCGCTCGCCGGCGCGACGCGGGCGCCGCTCCGGCGCCTGCGCGCCTTGCGCGCGCAGATCGGCGCGCCCCCGCTCGGCGGGTACCAGGACCTCTTCGGGCGCGCCGACGCGCTGCTCTACCGCACCGCCGAACCGTTCGAGTACCCGCGTTCGCGCTGGCCGGCGAACGTCCACCCCATCGGACCCGGCCTCTGGGCGCCGCCCGGCGAGGCGCCGGCGTGGCTCCACGACCTGCCGCGACCGCGGACGCTCGTCAGCGTGTCGACCGAGTACCAAGACGACGGCGCCATCGTCTCCGCCGCGCTCGAGGCGCTCCGCGACGAGCCCGGCAGCGTCGTCGTCACCACGTCGGCGCTCGACCCCGCCGGCTTCGAGGCGCCGCACGACCGCGTCCGGATCGTGCGCTTCCTGCCCCACGCGGCCGTGATCCCGCTCATGGACGTGGTGGTCACGCACGGCGGCATGGGAACCACGCAACGGGCGCTCGCCGCTGGCGTCCCGGTCTGCGTGGTCCCCTGGGGACGCGATCAGAGCGAGTCGGCGCGGCGCGCCGAAGTGAGCGGCGCGGGCACGATGCTGCCGAAGGCCCGCCTCACCCCGGAACGCCTGCGCGAGGCCGTGCGCGAAGCGCGGACGCGCAAGGCCGGCGCCGAGCGGGTGGCCGCCGCGTTCCGGGCGGCCGGCGGCACCGGCCGCGCCGTCGAGGTCCTCGAGGGGCTCATGGGTGGCCGGCGCGAACCGGTCGCCGCGGTGGCGACGGCGGGCGCGTAGCGGTCGGCACCGCCGGCCGGCTCCCACCCCCGCGATGGGCCTGGTAGCGTGCCTCATGTACCGGCGCTCGCTCTCCCGCATCGTCCGCACGGCGGCCCACACCCACCTCCCTCGCATCGGAGCGAGGTGAGATCGTGGACACCTCGATCTTCCGCGGTTGCCTGACGGCGGTCATGACGCCCTGCGACGCCCACGGAACGCCGGACTTCGACGTCCTCGTCCGCACGTCCCGCGAGCTGGTCGGCGCCGGCATGCGCGGCGTCGTGTACTGCGGCTCGATGGGCGACTGGCCGTTGTTGAGCGACGAGCAGCGGCAGGAGGGCGTGCGTCGCCTGGTCGAGGCCGGCGTGCCGGTCGTGGTGGGCACGGGCGCGCAGAGCCCTGCCCGAGCCGCCGCCCACGCAGCCCACGCACGCGACGTCGGTGCGCACGGGCTCATGGTGATCCCGCGGCTGATGTCGCGGGGCACGTCGGCGGCCGCGCAACGCGACCACATCGCCGGCGTGCTCGGCGCCGCACCGGACCTGCCTGCGGTGATCTACAACAGCCCCTACTACGGCTACGAGACCGGGCCCGCGCTCTTCTTCGACCTGCGCCGCGACCACCCGAACCTGGTGGGTTTCAAGGAGTTCGGCGGTGCCGACGCCCTGACCCGGGCGGCCGAACACATCACGCACGCCGACGACGACCTCCTGCTGCTCGTCGGCGTCGACACGCAGGTGTTCCACGGCTTCGTGCACTGCGGCGCGGTCGGCGCGATCACGGGCGTGGGCAACTGCCTCCCCGCGGAGGTCCTCCGGCTGATCGAGTTGAGCCGTGCGGGTGCCGCGGGCGACGCGGAGGCGACGCGCCTCGCCCGCGAGCTCGACGACGCCCTGCACGTGCTCTCGACCTTCGACGAGGGTCCCGACCTGGTGCTCTACTACAAGCACCTCGCGACGCTTCTCGGGGACGCCGCCTATGCACATCCGGTGCACCCGTCCGACGCGCTCAGCGCCAGCCAGCGAGCGTACGCCGAAGCGCAACTGCGGCAGTTCCAGGCGTGGTGGCGGTCGTGGCCGGGTCGTACGGAGAGCGTGGCCGCGACCGCGACCTGAAGCTGCCCAAGGCGTCCACAGGCCGTCCAGTTTGAACCGGGGGGCTGGGGCGAACTGAAGTGGGCGCGCCGGTCGTCCCGGTCGCCGACCCCGTATCCTGGACGCACCCGAGGCAGCCGCGTACCGGCGCCTCTCGAGCACGTCCCGCGTTCGGCCGACCGCCCTCGTCGGCGCGAACGGCGGGCGATTGGAGCGAACGTGAGCGACGTCAGCGCCTGCCCGGTCCACACCACCCCGACCTCGAGCCCCGCCCCCCGTGCCCGATCGAACCGCGACTGGTGGCCCAACGGACTGAACCTCGGGATCCTGAGGCAACACTCATCCCTGTCCGACCCGATGGGCCCGGACTTCGATTACGCGGCCGCGTTCTCGGCGCTCGATCTCGCGGCGGTCAAGCGCGACCTGCACGCCCTGATGACCGACTCGCAGGACTGGTGGCCGGCCGACTACGGCCACTACGGCCCGCTCTTCATCCGCATGGCCTGGCACAGCGCCGGCACGTACCGCACGGGCGACGGCCGCGGCGGCGCCTCGTCCGGGACCCAACGTTTCGCGCCGCTCAACTCCTGGCCCGACAACGCCAACCTCGACAAGGCGCGTCGCCTGTTGTGGCCCATCAAGCGCAAGTACGGGCGCGCCATCTCGTGGGCCGACCTGATGGTCCTGACCGGCAACGTCGCGCTCGAGTCGATGGGGTTCCGGACCTTCGGCTTCGGCGGCGGGCGGGCCGACGTGTGGGAGCCCGAGGGGGACGTCTTCTGGGGCAAGGAGACGGCCTGGCTCGGCGACGAGCGCTACGCGGGCGAGCGCGAGCTCGAGAACCCGCTCGCCGCCGTCCAGATGGGGCTGATCTACGTCAACCCCGAGGGACCGAACGGCAAGCCCGATCCGCTGGCCGCCGCCCAGGACATCCGCGAGACCTTCGCCCGCATGGCGATGAACGACGAGGAGACCGTCGCGCTGATCGCCGGCGGCCACACGTTCGGGAAGACGCACGGCGCCGGCGACGCCGCGATGGTGGGCCGCGAGCCCGAGGGCGCCGACATCGTCGAGCAGGGGCTCGGGTGGACCAGCCGCTTCGAGAGCGGTCGCGGCGTCCACACGATCACGAGCGGCCTCGAGGGCGCTTGGACGCCCACCCCCACGCAGTGGGACAACAGCTTCTTCGACACCCTGTTCGGCTACGAGTGGGAGCTCACCAAGAGCCCGGCCGGCGCCTACCAGTGGACGCCCACCGACCCGGCCGCCGCGACCACGGTGCCGGACGCCCACGACCCGAACCTGCGGCACGCGCCGATGATGGCCACCACCGACCTGGCGCTGCGCATGGACCCGATCTACGAACCGATCTCACGGCGCTTCCACGAGAACCCCGATCAGCTCGCGGACGCCTTCGCGCGCGCCTGGTTCAAGCTCACCCACCGCGACATGGGGCCGCGCGCCCGCTACCTCGGCCCCGAAGTGCCGGCCGAAGAGCTCATCTGGCAAGACCCCGTCCCGGCCGTCGATCACCAGCTCGTGGACGCGCAGGACGTCGCCGCGCTCAAGGAGACGATCCTCGCCTCGGGCGTCCCGGTGGCCGACCTCGTCTTCACCGCCTGGGCGTCGGCGTCCACGTTCCGTGGCTCCGACAAGCGCGGTGGCGCCAACGGCGCACGCATCCGCCTCGCGCCCCAGAAGGACTGGGAGGGCAACGACCCGGAGCGGATCGCCAAGGTCCTGGACGTGCTCGAGGGCATCGGGCGCGACTTCGCCTCCGCGCGGTCGGACGGCGCGCGCGTCTCGCTGGCCGACCTGATCGTGCTTGCCGGCGACGCCGCGATCGAGAAGGCCGCCAAGGACGCGGGTTTCGACGTCACCGTCCCGTTCACGCCCGGCCGCACCGACGCCTCCTCGGAGCAGACCGATGCCGAGGCCTTCGAGCCCCTGGAGCCGGTCGCCGACGGTTTCCGCAACTACCTCAAGACGAAGTTCAGCGTCTCGGCCGAAGAGCTGCTCGTCGACAAGGCGCAGCTCCTCACCCTCTCCGTCCCCGAGATGACCGTGCTGGTGGGCGGCCTGCGCGTCCTCGGCGCCAACGCCGGCGGCTCGACGCACGGCGTCTTCACCCATCGACCCGGCGTCCTCACCAACGACTTCTTCGTCCACCTGCTCGACATGGGGGTCGGTTGGGCGCCCAAGGGCGAGGGCGAGGACGTGTTCGCCGCCCACGACCGCACGACGGGCGAGGTGCGCTGGACGGGCACGCGCGTCGACCTCGTGTTCGGCTCGAACTCGGAGCTGCGCGCGCTGGCCGAGGTGTACGCCGCCGACGACGCCCGGGAGACGTTCGTCCACGACTTCGTGGCGGCGTGGCACAAGGTGATGGAGCTCGATCGGTTCGACGTGGGCTGACGGACCCGCGCCTCGAGGCCTCCACACGCCCGCGCTGCCGAAGACGCTCTTCGGCAGCGCGGGCGACGGATCAGTCCCGCTCCACCGCCGTGAAGTTCCAACGGCTCTGGTACTCGGTGTCCGCGTCGTCGTACGCCCCGTCGATCTCGTCGCCGGCCGCGTTCGCCAGGGCCCAGCCATCGATCTGGAGCATGAGCGGGAACTGCGACGTCATGCTGAACGGCCGCGACTCCTTGTCGCAGGGATCGGAGACCGTGAACGCGACTTCGAGCATCACGGCGCCCATGTAGGTGATCGGCGTCAAGCCGAAGTCGACGACCAGGTAACTCGACTCGAGGTCGGGGGCCACGCGGTCGATCGTGTACACCTCGCACCCGCCCGACGGGATCACGAAGCTGCTGTAGGTCACGTCCGCCCGGTACGACGCCTCGAGCCCTTCGGCGTCGATCTGATCCAGGAGCCACGTCACCTCCGCGCTGCCGTAGTAGCCGGACGTGAACGCGTCCGCCTGTCCCGCGCCGGCGATCCCGTACCAGTTCGGGATGCCGCAGCGCCGGATCTCGTCCTCGGCCCGCGCGAGCCACGACGGTCCGAGGCCCTGGACGAGCGCGGGGTATCGAGCCGCCCATGTCGAGAGCTCACGCATCTGGTCGATGACGCTGGCGTTGCCCGCGCGGCACTCCTCGACGAGCTCCTCGAAGCGCGCGGCGATGATCTGCGCCATGCGCTGGCTTCGGTCGCGGACCTCGGCGGAGAACTCGTCCTCGAGCTCGGCGCGGCCCAGGTGCGCCAACCACTGCCGGTACTCGCGGAAGAGCTCGCGGGTGCGACTCGACGGCCACGACTGCTGCCGCTCCGCCAGCCGTGTGGCCATGCCCGTGGCGAGCTCCCTCGAGCTCATCAGGGGCGCGGGGTCGTCGGCGGCCCCACCCTGCGCCCACGCCGTGCCGAAGCCCAGGCCGACGACGATTCCGACGATCCACGCGATCCGACGCACACGCCACCTCCGCGCCGCCGGTCGGGCAGCTGCGGGCACCGTAGGCCGCCGGCGATGACTGGCGCATGACCGGCGACCGGTCAGACGAGCTCGAGGCGCCCGGGGGCCCGACCGGCGACGCGCCGGTACCCGTCGCGGTACCCGGCCGGCACGCCCGCGGCCGCGTGCCGGAGCCACACGCAGTCCGCGCGGCGGGGCCCGACCGGAGCGCCGCCCTCCGCCGCCACCCGCAGGCGCACGCGGCGCAGCTCGGCTTGCAGCAGCTGGTTCGTCGTCGACCGCAGGGCACGCTCGGCCTCGGCGACGTGGGCCGCTGCGGCGGCGGCGCGTCCGGCCGCGAGTTCGACCCGGGCGAGTCGGAGCGCCGCGGCCCCGACGAGGGGCGGCACGCGCGCCTCGCGGGCCTCGACGAGGGCCGCCACGAGGGACGGCGCCTCCTCCGGGTGGAGGGTGACCCGCAACCGGAGGTAGCGGTGGCGCCAGGCGAGGTGGTGCCCGAAACCGGCGAGCTCGTGCGCACGACCGAGGAGGGCCTCGGCCTCGGCCGGCGACTCGACCCAGGCAGCGCTCGCGAGGAGCGCGGGCAGCTGCTGGGGCCCGGGCGCCGACCGCACCGACGCCAGGAGCTCCAGCGCCTCGTCGGCGGCGCCGAGCGAGGCGAGCAGTTCGGCCAGGCCGAGACGTGCCTCGGCGTCGGGAAAGCCGTGCGCCTCGGCCAGGCCACGGGCGGTGCGAAAGGAATCGAACGCCTCGGCGAAGCGCCCCAGCTGGCCGACCGAAACGCCCCACAGCGTGACCGTAGCGACCCGAAAACGCGTCGCCTCGGGCACGGCTGCCGCGAGCTCGAGGGCGCTGCGCAGCACGGACTCCGCCGCATCCGGCCGACCGAGACCGAGATGGGCGCGACCCTGGTTGTTCAGCGCGGCCAGGGCCGTCAGGAGCCGACCGTGGGCGCGCGCGAGGCCGAACGCCTCCACATGCCGCTCCAGCGCCTCGTGCAGCGCTCCGACGGCCTGTCGCACGAGGGCGAGGTTGTTGATCGCCGTGGGCAACTCAGGCGTACCTTGGCGGCGGCAGAGCGCCACCGCGCGCTCCAGCCACGCGGCCGCGTCGCGGTGTCGGCCCTGCTCGACGAGGGTGCCTGCGAGCGTGTTGAGGACGTCGAGTACGCCATCGACGTCGCAGCCGCGCTCGGCCCAGCCGAAGGCTGCGGCCGCCGACCGCTCGGCCTCGTCGAGCCTTCCGTTGCGGCAGTGCCACTCCGCGGCGGCCCGGTGCGCGCGCGCCCGTTCGTCGGGCGTCCGGGCGAGCCGCTCCAGAGCCGCGACCCCCTCGGCGAGGCCCGCGCCCCCGGCCACGAAACGGTGGGTGACGGCCGCGTCGACCGCGACGAACGCCTCGCGCTCGTCGCCGAGGCGTTCGAACGACCGCGCCGCGCGCTCGTGGGCGTCCGCCGCCTCGACGTAGCGGAAGCGGCGCTCGGCCTCCTCCGCAGCGCGCCGCCACCAGCGGGTGGCCGGCTCGGGCGCGTCACCGGCGGACCAATGCGCCGCCACGTCCGCCGCCGGAGCCCCCTCGCGCTCCAGCGCCGCCGCGACGCGCCGGTGCAGGCTCGCCCGAACGACCGTCGGCACGGCCGCGGTCGCCGCCAGGCGCGCCCGCTCGTCCACGAAGCGTTCCCCGACCAGGACCCCCGACGCCTCGAGCCGCCGCCAGCTCCCCACCAGCGCGAACGGTGCCACGCCCAACACCGCCTCCGCCAACGGGGCCGAGAACGACGCGCCGGCGACGGCCGCCACCCACGCCAACCGCTGCGCCGGCGCCGGTAGGTGAGCGAGCGGGTCGGGATCGGCGGTCGCCGCCGGGCGCATGTCGGGCGTGAGGTCGTCGCCCCGCGCGATGGCCTTGGCGAGGTCGATGGTACCGGGGGACGGCGTCAACCCGTACCCAGCGAACGCATCGCGGCAGCGGGCGAAGGCCTGCAGTGCGCCGGCGCCCTCGCCCATCCGGTGGAGGGACCGCATCCGGCCCTGGTGCGCGCCCTCGTCGAGCGGCTCGAGGTCGAGGAGCCGCTCATGAGCGGCGAGCGCCTCGCGCCACTGCCCGTCCGTCTCGCGAAGCTGCGCGCGCCCACGCCAGGCCGCGCGCGCTCGGCGGCGCAAGCGCTCGCGCGCCCCCTCCAGCCACTCGGAGAACTCGGGACAATCGTCGTAGTCGTAATGGGCAAGCAAGGAGCGCGGCTCGACGATCGGCTCGGCGAGGGGATCGTAGTGGGCGGCGTCGCAGCGAACGAGGCCGTCGAGCGTGAGCCTGTCGGTGCCCACGACCACGGCGCCGCCGCATGCGACCCGGAGCCGCCGCACGGCCTGCGCGAGGTTGTTGCGGGCCAGCGGCTCCTGCGACGCCGGCCAGAGCAGTCCGGCGAGGCGTGAGCGTGCGGTGGCGCCCTCGAGCGCCAGGTACGTGAGCAGCGCCGCGCTCTTCCGCTCCGGCACCCAAACCCGTTCGGCGGCACGCAGGGTGCCGTCGCTCAGGGCGGCGAAGAAGCACGCAGGCACGGGCACATGATAGGGCGGTCGGCGCTCGCCGCGGCGTAGGAAAGCGCTCGTAGGGCAAGCACGCCGGCCGCGACGGATGTCCCGTCGCGGCCGGCGTTTCACGGGACCGGATCGACCGGCGCGCGGCTCACTCGCGCCAGATGGGCCAGGTGGCCGTCTCCAACCGGTCGCGCTCCTCCGCGGGGCGCCCCGCCTGGCGCAGCAGCGCCAGGACCTGACCTCGATGGTGCGCGTCGTGCACGATGCAGTGCACGACCAACTGGGCCGGATGCGAGGCGTAGGCGGCCTCGAACCGTCGCCCCTCGTTCACGGCGGTCATCACCGCGTCACGGATCGCGGCGTCCCCTTCATCGAAGGCGGCCTGCAGGTCCTCGATGCCTTCCGTGCGGAGCCAGTTGGGGGCGTCGGCATCGGTGACGTCTGCGATCCGCTCGGCGTGCTGGGGCGACACGCGCGTCAACCAGTCGCGGCGGAAGCCGACGATGTCGGCGAGGTGCTGGCCGATCGTGAACCCGCCGACGCCGTCGCTGTGGTCCAGGTCGCGCATGTCCAGGGTCGAGAGAACCGCACGGTTGACCCGCGCGTTGCGGTCGAACGCCTCGAAGACCTGTTCGAGTTCCTTGGGCAAGGCCACGTCCGACTCCTTTCGAGCGCGCGTCGCAGCGCACCGTGCCTGCCACCGTCGACGCTTGGCCGGGAGCTTAGCAGGCGACGTCGTTCGACGCGCTTCAGGCCGTCGGCACGTCCCACACCACGGGCAGCACCTCGAGCGCGCGGAAGCCAGGCAGGAAGCGGTAGCGAAGTTCCGCCTCCGGCACCGCGACGCGGAGTCCGGGCAACCGCGCCAACAGGGTGTTCAGGGCGATCTCACCCTCCAGCCGCGCCAGCGGCGCGCCCATGCAGTAGTGCGGCCCCTTGCCGAAGGCGAGGTGCGGGTTCGGGCTGCGGGTCGGGTCGAGCGTGTCGGGCTCGTCGAAGCGTTCGGCGTCGCGGTTGGCGCTGCCGAGGATCAGGATCAAGGGGTCGCCGCGCCGGATCGTCCGGCCGTCCCAGACGATGTCCTCGGCCGCCCACCGGTTGAGCGCGCGCTCGACCGGCCCGTCGAAGCGCAGGAACTCCTCCACGGCAACCGGCATGGCAGCCGGATCGGCGGCGAGCGCGTCGCGCACGTGGGGATGCCGCGACAGCGCCAGGGTCGCGTTCGCGATCAGGTTGACGGTCGTTTCGTGACCGGCGGTGATCAGCAGCACGAGCGTGGAGAGCAGCTCGTCGAGGCTCAAGCGGTCGCCGGCCTCCTCGGCGGCGACGAGGCCGGAGAGCAGGTCGTCCTTGGGGTCTGCCCGTCGGTCCTCCACGAGCGCCGCCACGTAGTCCCCGAACTCGATGAGTTGCGCCTCGAGCAGGCGGCCCTCGTCCGCGTCGCGCGGCGCGGCCAGGAGCGCGTTCCCCCACACCCTCACGCGGTCACGATCGCTCGCGGGCACGCCGAACATCTCCAGGATGACGGTGGTGGGGAGCGGGAACGCGAACTCGCCGATCAGTTCTGCCGAGCCGCGATCTGCGATCGGTTCGAGCAGCCCCTCGGCGATCGCCTGGACGCGTGGCCGCATCTCGGCGACGCGCCGTGGCGTGAAGGCCTGGCTCACCAGCCCGCGCAGCCGCTGATGGTCGACGCCGTCGCGGTTGAGCATGTGCTGCCCGATGCGGCGGAAGAGTTCGGGCTCCTGCGGCAGATCGGCCGGGTCGTGCGCGAGCGCCGCGTCGCGCACGAAGCGCTTGTCGCGCAGCATGGCGTCGACGTCGGCGTAGCGGCTGACGAACCAGATGGGCGTCTTGCCGTCCAGCCCCGCCTGCTGCCAGATCGGTGCGTCGCGCCGCATGGCGGAGAAGGTGGCGTGCGGATCGCGCTTGAAGTCGTCGCCGTAAAGGTCGAAGCGGCGCTCCGGTGGGGTCACCCGGCGAGCTCGTGGAGCATCAGCGCGTACGCCTCCTGGCCGCGCCGCAGGCTCGACAGGCGGTAGAACTCGTTCGGTGCGTGCACGTTCTCGTCGCTCAGGCCGAAGGCCAGGTCGACGGTGTACGCCCCGAGCGCCTCGAGGAACATCCCGACCACCGGGATGCTGCCACCGACCCGAACGAAGTACGGCTCCTTGCCGTACAGCTGGCGCAGCACCGCCGCCGCGGCGACGTTGCCCGGGTGGTCGAAGGGCATCTCGTAGGGCATCGCCGAGTTCGCCAGCTTCTGCACGGTCACCCGCACGCCGGGAGGTGCGACCCGCTGGACGTGCGCCTCGATCAGGTCGGCCACCGCCGCGGGCGTCTGGTCGGCCACGAGCCGGCAGGTGATCTTGGCGTGGGCCTCGTTCGGCAGCACCGTCTTGACGCCGTCGCCCTGGAAGCCGCCCCAGATGCCGTTCACCTCGAGGGTCGGGCGCGCCCAGGCGCGCTCGAGCGTGGAGAACCCGGGCTCGCCGTACAACGCGTCGACCTGCAGGTCACGCATGTAGCTCGCCTCGTCGAAGCCGACCTTGGCGATCCGCGCGCGATCGTCCTCGGTCAGGTCACGGACGTCGTCGTAGAAACCGTCGACGGCGATCTTCCCGTCGGCGTCGCGCATGCTGGCGAGGATGTGGGAGAGCGCGTGGATCGGGTTGGCGACCGCGCCGCCGTACATGCCGGAGTGGAGGTCACGGTAGGCGCCCTTCACGTCGATCTGCAGGGCGCAGAGACCCTTGAACGCCAACGTCAGCGAGGGTTGGTCCTCGGCCCACTGCCCACCGTCGGCGCTGATGACCATGTCGCAGGCGAAGCGCTCGCGGTTCGCCGTCACGAACGGGCCCATCGTCGGGCTACCGATCTCCTCTTGCCCTTCGAAGAAGAACTTGACGTTGACGGGGAGCGTCCCCTCGGTCTTCAGGAGCGCTTCGACCGCCAGGATCGGCGCCAACATGCCGCCCTTGTCGTCGGAGGCGCCGCGGGCGTAGACGCGACCGTCGCGCACCTGCGGATCGAACGGGTCGGCGTCCCACAACGCGAGCGGATCGACCGGCTGGGTGTCGAAGTGGCCGTAGACGAGGACGGTCGGTTGGCCCGGCGCGTGCAGGTGCTCCGCGTACACCATCGGATGCCCGCCGGTCTCCAGGATCTCGACCCCCTCCATGCCGGCCGCCGTCACGCGATCGGCCACCCACCGCGCCGCACGCCGCACGTCCTCGGCGTGTTGCGGCAGGCTCGAGATGCTCGGGATGCGGCAGAGGTCGAGGTACTCCTCGACGAACCGGGGCTGTTCTCGGTCGAGGTACGTCTTCCAGTCGCTGGACATGCGGTGACGGTACCGCGCCGCCACGCTTGGCGGTCGACGGCGCGTGCGCGACCGCGTCAACCGCAACCGCACCCCACGCAACCGCCAGCCGTGACCCCCGCGAGGCGCCGCTCGATGGCCAACGACGTCGGCGTCGCCGCCAACCCGCCGAGCGACGTGCACCGGTGCTCGCGCGGCATGCGTTCGGCCACGGCCTTCGCCGCGTCGACGACCTCGTCGAGCGGGATGAGCGGGTCGAAGCCGGCGAGCGCCATGTTGGCGCACGAGAGCGCGTTGGCGGCCGCCATGACGTTCTTGCCCAGACACGGCGCCTCGACCCGGTTGGCGATCGGGTCGCAGATCAGGCCGAGCATGCTCTGGAGCGCCATCGACGCAGCCGCCAGCGCCTGGTCGCGCGTGCCGTCCGCCAGGGTGACGAGCGCGGCCGCCGCCATGCAGGCGGCGGCGCCACCCTCCGCCTGGCAGCCCCCGACCTCGGCCGCGAAGGTCCATCGGGTGGTGAAGACGACGCCGACGAGGCCCGCCGCGAGCATGGCGCGGGCCATGTCCTCCTCGCCCAGGCCCATCGCCTCGGCCATCGCGACGACCGCGCCGGGCAGGCCCGCGCACGCGCCCGCGGTGGGGGCCGCGACGATGACGCCCATGGAGCTCTTCACCTCCATGAGCGCGGTGACGTAGAGCACGATGCGGTTGAGCGCCCCACCGTCGAGCAGTCGGCCCGCCTCCATCATCTCGAGGAAACGCCCGCTCTGGTGCCCGAGGACGCGGTCCTCGTAATGCGTCCCCTCGATCCCCTGGGCGATCGACCGCCGCAGGATGCGCACGATGTCGACCATCTTCGCGACGATCGTGTCCTCGTCGAAGCCGCTGCGCGCCTTCTCGTACTCGACGGCCAGACGCCACAGCGGCGTGTGGCGATCGCCGTCGTGCGCCAACAGCTCGGCGCTGCCCGTGAACGGCAAGCGCACGTCCTGGCGCGACGGGACGGGGAGCACCCGGCCCAAGCGCCGCACGCGCTTCGGCCGCAACCCTGCGACGACCTCGTCGGGGACGAACCCCTCCGCCTCGACCTGGACCAGCCAGCCGCCTTCGACGTCGTGCACCAGGACCTCGTCGACGTCGCCGCGGGCCCGAAGGCGAGCGACGGCCTCGTCCACGCCACCGTCCAGCCAGATCAGCGTCTCGGCGTAGCCCCCGTCCATCGTCAGCGGGGCGCCGTCGAGACGGACGACCTCCATCATGCCGCCGCCGGTCGAGATCGCGATCAGCGTGTGCGTCTCACGCGCGTTCCGAAGCGTGAGGCGGTAGGTGTTCGGGTGCGGGTCGCCGACGTCGACCGTCTCGATGCGGAGGTCGACGCCAGCGTCCGCGAGCGCCTGGGGAGAACCGGGCAGACGCTCGTCGTCCGCCTCCCAACCGAGCAGCCCACCGAAGAGGCCCATGTCGGAGCCCTGGCTCTCGTGCGTCGTCGGCAACGAACCCTCGCGGTCGAACTCCACCAGCACGTCGGTGACGTCACCGTCCATCAGGTCGCGCGCCAGGCGTCCGATCCGAAGGGCGGCCGCGCAGTGCGAACTCGAGGGCCCGCGCATCACGGGCCCGATGACGTCGTTGAAGATGCTGATGGCGCTCATGGCGCATCCTAAGTCACGCGCATGGGCGCGGCGACCGCCGTCCGTTCAGGCGCCGGTGGCCTGACGGGCGTAGTCGTCGGCATCGAACCAGCCGCGGGATGCGGCCACCCGGAGCTCGTCGTCGAGCTCCCACTCCTCCCATCCGACGACGCGCAACGGGCGACCGCTACCGGCGTGCGTCCCCGTGAAGGTCCAGGCGTACAGGACGTGGCGGCCGGCGACGCGAACGTCGTCGCACACGAGGGCGAGGTCCGGGACGTCGGCGAAGAAACCCGCCGCCATCTCGGCGACGCCCGACCGGCCCAGCCACGGTGTCCCGCGGTTGATCACGATCTGGCCGTCCGGCGCGAAGTGACCCGCGACGGCTTCGGCCGAACCGCTGTTCCAGGCGTCCGTGTAGCTACGGGCGAGCGTCTCGAGAGCGTCTCCATCGATGGTCACGCGGTTCCTCCTCTTCGTGCTCCGGGATCGCTCGGATCGTCCTGAAGCCGGGTCCCTCGAAGACGGGCTCGCTCGAGGTGCTGACGCAGGCGCGCCACCATCTCTGGGTGCTCACCCGCGACGTTGATCCGCTCGGACGGGTCCGCGCCGAGGTCGAAGAGGAGCGTCCCGTCGAGGGCGTCCTCGACCGCTTCGCGGCGCGGCGCCAGCGTGTCGTCGTCGGCGCGAGCGAGGAGGATGAGCTTCCAGTCGCCCTCGCGCACGGCGACGTCGCCGATCGCGCCGTCGGGTCCGGCGGCGTCCGTGATCAAGAGCGGTCGCAGCGCCGCCTCGGTGCGCTCCCCCAGCAGCGCCGGGAGCACCGAGAAGCTGTCCTCGGCCGCGTCCTCGCCGAGGGGCACGCCCAGGAGGTCCGCCAGGGTGGCGTAGACGTCGGCCAGGCAGACGAGCTCGTCCGACACGCGGCCCGCCGGGATGCGCGCAGGCCAACGGGCGACGAACGGCACCCGGTGACCCCCCTCGAACACCGTGTTCTTCAGCCCACGCAGCGGTCCCGCCGACGCCTGACCGTTCTCGCCGCGCATGGGACCGTGATCGCTCGTGAAGACGAGGAGGGTGTCGTCGGCCAAGCCGCGCTCGTCGAGCGCGTCGGCGATCCGACCGACGCACCAGTCCACGAGCGCGTTCATGTCGCCGCGCGGACCCTCGTCGCTGGCGCCGCGCACGTGCTCGGGTGGGAGCCACGGGTTGTGCGGTGCCGAGAGCGCCAGGTAGAGGAAGAAGGGGTCGTCGGGCCGGGTCGCACGATGTCGATCGACGAAGGCGAGCGCGGCCTCCACGTGCTTCGCGTCCACGCCCTCCTCGTCCCAACCCTCGACCATGAGGCCCGGGTAGAAGCCCGGCAGCCGCTCGAGCGCCGGGGTGGACGGGACCGACGGCACACCGACCGTGTGGCGATCCTCGATGAAGGCGTACGGAGGATCCGACGTGGAACACCCGGCCGTGCCGAAGAAGGTGTCGAACCCGACGTCGCAGGGTCCCCCTTCGAGGGGCCGCGTGAAGTCGATCTCGGCCTCGACCGTCGTGAAGGCGTCGGGGACACCGCGCTGGGGATACCGGAAGCCGAGATGCCACTTGCCGACGCAGGCGGTGGCGTACCCGGCTTCCTGGAGGAGCCGGGGCAGCGTGGGGCGCTCGGGTTCGAGGATGGGCGGCTCGTACGGCATCACCAGCACGCGCGCTCGTGGCGTCCGCCAGTGGTACCGGCCGGTCAGCAGCGCGTAGCGGCTGGGCGTGCACAGCGCGCTCGCGCTGTGCGCGTCGGTGAAACGCGTGCCCTCCCGGGCCAGGCGGTCGACGTTCGCCATCGGGACGAGCGACGCCGGGTGGTAGCACGGCGGGTCGCCGTACCCCGTGTCGTCGGCGAGGATCACGACGACGTTCGGGCGCGCCTCACGGGTTGTGATAGACGCTCTCCATCACGGTCCACGAGGTCGCCCCGGGGAGGGGCCGCTGCATCGGGTCGCAGCGAGCGAGCCAGGCTCGGTTGCGGGGCTCGGCGTCGAGGGCGGCCATGTCGCGCTCGTAGTCGTCGCCCGTGTACTCCGCGTACGCGAACTCGTAGAGCCGGCCGTCGGGGAGCCGCTGGAGGAAGATCGAGAAGTTGCGGAGGTGGTACGCGCGCAACAGGTCGCGCACGCCCGGCTCGTCGTCGGCATGCAGGCGGCGGTAGGCGTCCTCGGCCTCGTCGTGCAGACCGATCACCATCCCGATGCGCAGGACGCCGGTCTCGGCGTGGTTCGTCATGCACGCGCCTCCTCGTGGTCGCCGCGGTGCGGCCGGATGACCGACGATACCCGCGGAGACGGTGGAATGGTCGCGGCCGGCGCCGCGCGTGCGCTACGGCGTGGCGTGGAGCCGCCGCACGACCGCTCGCCGCCGCCCGCGCGCCAATGCGATCTCGACGACCATCAGGCTCGGCACCCAGCACGCCCACGCCACGGTGGCGTACGCGACCTCGAACGTCAGGCCCGCGCCGACCAGCAGCGGCAACTCGAGGCGCAGCATGACGGCCGCGAAGGTCAGCGCGAAGCTGCGCACCATCCAAGCGCGATGCGCGTCGACGTCCCCGGCACGGATGCGGGCGAGCGCCTGGAAGCTGGTCGTCAGCCAGAACAGCGCCAGGGCCGCGAAACCGAGCTGCGCCACCGGTCCGCCGTACGCCAGGCGCGCCATCCAGAGACCGGCGACGCCACCGAGGACGATCCCAGCCAGGTAGCCGCGGCCGAGCGCGCGATGGAAGCGGGGCCAGCGCCGACGGACGGCGGGCACGAACTGGATCGGTCCCAGCAGGAGTGCCAGCATGCCCCCGACGATGTGGCCGACGATCGCCGCCGTGTTGGCGACGTAGACGGCGCGCTGCTGGGGGAAGAACACGTCGGGGTCGAGCGTCAGGTAGCGAGCGGCCACGAGGACGATCAGGAACGAGAACAGGGCCATGGTCGACCAGCCGATCCAGGTGCCAGGCAACCAACGTTGGGCGCGCACGTCAGCGCACCGCGTCCGGTTGCGCCTGGGACGGGCCGAACCCGCCCAGGTCGGCGGGCCCGTTTCGTCCTGCCCCGCTCGGCGCCGTCAGCCAGAGCAACAGCGCGGTGAGCGCCGCCGCCAATAGCGCGGCACCGGCGATCTTGCGTGGAAGCGTGGTCTTGTTCATGTCGACCTCCTCGGTCCCGGCACCGGGGGCCGGACGGGTCCACGATGACGGCGCGCGCGTCACGTCGGGAAGTGCCGGTCGGCACGTACGGTCATGTGACGTGGACGAACGGGGCTAGACTCGCCTCCGATGGAACGCGCGTCGGGCCTCCCGTTCGTGCCGTGGCTCGCTCGCCTCGGCGCGTACCTGGTGTGGTTCGTGGTCGCGCTGCCCGTCGTGGGGGCGATGGCGGCGGGCTGGGAGCGCTGGACCGCGGCCACGCTGCTCGCCATCTCGGGGGTGTTCCTCGGGTTCTTCCTGACCGACCGGCGAGCGCCAACCGCCGTGCGGGCGTACCTGGCCGTCCAGACCGTGCTGTTGCTCTCCGTGTACGCCCTGCGGCCCGAAGCCGCGCTCGGCGTCGCCCAGATGTTCTTCCTGTTCACGGCCCAGGCCGTGCTCTTCCTGCCTTGGCGGCGGGCGTTGCCGTGGGTCGCTCTGTTCGCCACCGTCACCCTCGTGGGTGGCCTCTACGTGAAGGGTCGTCCCGAGCTGCTCGCCGTCGTCGCGACCGCGGGCGGCAACGTCGTCTTCGCGGGTCTCGCGGCGGCGGTGCGGCAGACGCAGCTCGCGAACGGGCGCGTCCAGGGCCTACTGCAGGAGGTGCAGGCGGCCCACGAACGGCTCCAGTCGCTCACCGAAGCGACGAAGCAGCTCGCGGTCGCCCAGGAGCGTGAGCGCATCGCGCGCGAGATGCACGACGCCCTCGGCCACCGCCTGACCGTCGCCGTGGTGCAGCTCGAGGGCGCGCGGCGGCTGATCCCGACCGCGCCCGATCGTGCGGCGGGGATGGTGGACACGATGCGCGACCAACTCAAGGAAGGGCTCACGGAGCTGCGAGAGACGGTGGCCGCGCTGCGATCGCCCGTACGGGCCACCCTCGCCTCCTCGCTCGAGCGCCTGGCCACTGCCTTCGCTGCGGCGACCGGCATCGCCGTCCACGTCGAGCTGCCCGAGACCATGCCGGAGCTCGATCAGGCGCGGCACCATGCGCTGTTCCGCGTCGCCCAGGAGGGGCTCACCAACGTGCAACGTCATGCCGGCGCGCGCACGGCGTGGCTCTCGGTCGAAGCGACAGCCGATGCGCTCGCCCTCAGGGTGGCCGACGACGGGCGCGGGTACCCCGAGGAGGTCGCCCAGGGGCACTTCGGCCTGGAGGGCATCGGCGAGCGGATCGCGGCGCTCGATGGGCGCATGGAGCTCGGCGCCCGGGCGGGGGGCGGGGCCCGCCTCGGGGTTCGGCTCCCCCTCGGCGTGACCGTCGGCGCGCCGGCGCCCGAGGAGGTCGAACGTGCCTGACGCGCTGCGCGTGCTCGTCGCGGACGACCAGCAACTCATGCGGGCAGGGCTGCGGACGCTCCTGGAGCTCGAGGCGGACCTCGACGTCGTGGGCGAAGCCGCGAACGGCCGCGAGGCGGTCGCGGAGGTCGAGCGACTGCGCCCCGACGTCGTGCTGATGGACGTGCAGATGCCCGGCCTGAACGGTGTGGAGGCCACCCGCACGATCCGCCTGCAGTACCCCGACGTGCGCGTCCTGATCCTCACCACCTTCGACGACGAGCGCACCGTCTTCGAGGGCCTGCACGCCGGCGCCTCCGGCTACCTTCTCAAAGACGCCTCGGGCGAAGAGCTGGCGGCCGCCGTGCGCACCGTGGCGTCGGGTGGGGCCGTCATCGGCGCCGCCGTCGCGGGCAAGGTCCTCGACCGCTTCGCGGGACGCTCGAACGGCAGCTCGGACCCGGGCGGCCTCCTCGAACCGCTGAACGCCCGCGAGCTCGAGGTCCTCGCGGCGATCGGCGGCGGCCTCAGCAACCCCGAGATCGCCCGGCGGCTCGGCCTTGCCGAGGGCACGGTCAAGAACTACGTGTCGCGCATCCTGCAGAAGACGGGCACCGAAGACAGGACGCAAGCCGCCTTGCGGGCGCGCGACCTCGGCTTGATCTGACGATCGCGCCGGACGGGTCATGTGACCCGGCGTGCCGACCGGCACTTGGCGACGGGACCATCGCGACGAGAGGCTGACCCGGTCGAGGCGTCCACCGCCTTTCCCGAGGAGGTCTACCGTGGTTCTCTCCATCCCTTCTGCAGCTGCCGTATCCGAGCCGGCCCCGATGAGGGCGCGGTCCATGCTCTGGCTCTGTGCACTGGCGCTGCTCGGCGTGATCTCGCTGCTCGCCTCCGACCTCGACCTCGGCACGCTTGCCGAACAGCTCGACCTGTCGCCGGAGCAGCTTCGGCTCATCGTGCTCGTGCAACCGGCGATCCTGTCGATCGTTGCCGTGCTCGTCGGCTGGCGCACCTCGCGCCGGACGGGTCTCAGTGCGCCCATCGTCGAGCGTGGGCTCGGCGCCGTCGAACTGCGCCGTCTGGCAGCAGCCGGCGTGGTGGCGCTCGCGGGCGCCGCCGTTCTCGGCCTATACGCCTACCTGACGTCGCAGGTGTTCGTTCTGGAGGGGGCGGGGGCGATTTCCACCGCGCTCGTGACGCGGTTGCTCTACGGTGGCGTCACCGAGGAGGTCCTGATGCGGTGGGGCTTGATGGGTTTCCTGGCGTGGGTGCTCATCCGCGTGGCGCGCCGCCCCCCGGGCCGGACGGGCGACCTCGTCGCGATCGCGATCGTGGTCGCCGCCGCCGTCTTCGCGCTCGCGCACTTCCCGGCGCTCGCGCTCGTCTCGGGCGCCGCCCCGGTCCACTACCTGCTCTCCTTCGTCACGAACGTGGCGGTGGGCGTCCTGTACGGCTGGACCTTCGCGCGGCACGGCCTCGAGTACGCCATGCTCGCGCACGGCGGCACGCACCTCCTCGTGATGCTCGCGCCGGGCCTGGTGGTGTGACGCCATCTGGACGCGCCCCCGACCGCGGCCTGGATCGGGACGTCGTTCCCGGCCGACGTCGGACCGGTGGCGAGGTTGCCGCGACCCTCACGAGAGGAGGTGTCGCGCGCACGCTGTCGTAGTCTCGCCACCGGACCCGGTTCCCGGCGCAAACGACGCGTGGACCGGTCAAAGCGTCGTTCGCCGGAGGGACGAGGAGAGACATGTGGTGGATCGTGCTCGTGGCCGGCGCGCTCAGTGTCGGCATCGGCGTCGTACAACTGACGAGGTACTTCAGCGGCGGCCTCGGTGATCGCGCCCTTCGTCAGAGTGGGCCGGCGGAAACGCTCGTTCGCGCGGCCATGCTCGTGACCGGCGGGCTCTTCTTCGGGTTCATCGGCATGGCGAACCTGATCGCTCAGCGGATGGGGGGATCCTAGCGACGGATCTGGCGCCCGCCGATCGTGAGGCGCGACCGCGCCTCATCCGTCTTCGCCAGGCGGCAAGGCCGGGTGGTCGGTGGGATAGACGCCCACCGCGAAGCCATAGACGGTGTCGCCCTGGCGCGGCAGCCGATCGAACTCGGCCACCAGCTCAACCATTCGGTCCCAGAACTCGGACGCCTGCGACGGCGAGATGCGGGCGTGCCGAATGAAGCCCCACAGCTTGCCGTCCCGATAAGCCCGGGCCGACTCGCGCGCGGCGACCTCGAAGTCGTTGAAATCCCGGGGCAGGCCGTCGTCGCCCTCACCCTCGACCGCGATGAAGAACATCCGCGCGGTGCGGCCGTAAAAGCGCTCGTCGATCGCGCGCACCCGTCGCGTCCGCACCACCTGGACGAGACCTGCCTCGGCGAGCACCTTCACATGATGCGCGACGGTGCCTTTGGGGCGCTCGATCGCGACGGCTAGCTCGGTCACCGATGCCGCTCGCTCGTGGAGCAGGCTCAGAATCGCGGTGCGCAGGGGATGGCTGATCGCCTTCACCTGAGCGGGTCGGGTGAGCGCCATGCGGGGCGCGAGATCGTAGTCGGGTGAACTCGGGTTGCCAACCACGTCAGAATAGTCTACCATCGTCAAACGTTCGAACTCTTTGGACCGTTAGCGGAGGAGGATCGACGATGGCCGAGGTCGTGCTGTACCACCACATCCAGGGACTGACCGCAGGGGTGCGGTCGTTCGCCGACACGTTGCGCGGGGCGGGGCACGTCGTGCACACCCCAGACCTGTTCGAAGGGCGTACGTTCGACACCCTCGACGAGGGCATGGCGTACGCCCGCGGCGCGGGCTTCGGTGCCCTGGCCGAGCGCGGCGTGGCCGCCGCCGACGCCTTCCGCCCCGACGTGGTCTACGCCGGCTTCTCGTTCGGGGTCTCGGTCGCGCAGCAGCTCGCCCAGACCCGCCCCGGCGCATGCGGCGCGGTACTGATCGACGCGTGCCTGCCGGTCTCGGAGTTCGGCTCATCGTGGCCGGCGGATGTTCCGGTGCAGATCCACGGCCAAGAGGGCGACCCCTTCTTCGCCGAGGACCTGGAGGCGGCCCGGGCGCTCGCCGACGTGTCCCACGACGCCGAGCTCTGGCTCTACCCGGGTGACGCACATCTGTTCGCCGACGTCTCGCTGCCGTCGTACGACGCGGCCGCGGCCACCCTCCTCACCGAACGCGTGTTGCGCTTCTTGGAGGGGGTTCGAGCGCGCGAGGACTGACCTCAGCGCGCCGCGGTACTCGACTCGTGGCGGTCGGCATCGGGAACTCCACCCGTGACCAGCGCAGCGACGTCGAACCTCTCGCCGACCTCGCCCTCGGAGACCGACCAGAGCTTCGCCAGGTCCTCGGGCTTGCGCAATCTCGGGCCGATCCCACCGACGACCGGCGGTCCGAACGCGATCCACCGCGGGCGGTAGAGCGTGCCACCCTCGGCCTTCGGGTCGGTGCCGGCCCGGAGCTGATCGAGCGCCCCGGCCGCCGCCGATTGGCCCATCCACCGAACCACGACGGCCGCGAACCTCTGACTTGGGCCCGGCAACTCCTTCGCCGTCGTCTGCTGGAGGTCGGTGTTCGAGAAACCCGGGTCCGCCGACAGCGCCGCCACCCGTGAACCGGCGTCGCGCAGGCGCCGGTCGAGTTCGAGCGCGAACTGGAGGTTCGCGAGCTTCGAGTAGCCGTACGCCTCCCAGGGATCGTAG
>CAVSJH010000015.1:0-17628 GCA_963728245.1 uncultured Trueperaceae bacterium | reverse complement strand
TCCCATTCGGCCCAGCATCGCTGGAGCCCGATAACGGGCCTTCGGTGTCGGCGACGGTACCGTCGGACAGGCACTACGGATGCCCAAGAGACCGGCTATCTAGCTCGCGGCATGCGCGTACACCCTACGACTCAGGGCCGCGACAGCCCGGATCACTCTTCGGGTGCGTGCGGATCGACGACCGCGGCAGGCGAGGTCGTGGACGGTTCACGCAGTTCCGCTCGGAACGCCCCGTAGCTGCGCATCGGCGCCAGGAGACGATTCTGTGTCTTCTTGAGCTCGCTAAACCGCTCTTGCGCGTACAGCAGCACTTTCGCGGGATAGCTGACGGGATACTGGTGCTCGGAAAGATCACCGCAGTCCCAGCGCTTCAGCACCGCCTCATAGGCCGACGTGTGAGCACACAGTTGAAGCAGGCAGTCAGGGATGTCAGATTTCGACTAAGAGATCCGGCTTCGTTACTACCAGGTCGCGCATCTCTCGGTTGAGAGGCATGAATACAGTCGTCATCCAAAGTCGCCACGCGGCCAACTCCGCGTCAGTTGGCGGAGGATCCGCCCAGTAGTCGGGGTTGGTCGGCCGGTAAATCCTCCGGAAGTCGATCCACGAGCGGTGACTGGCACTCGAAAGCGCGAGGAGCGGCCCGTAGAAAGCACTGAGCTGCTGCGATACTCGGGCGAGCCTCTCCTCGTGCAGCGCAAGCTCCTTGTTGACCCGGTAGCCGCGAATGGCTGCAACTGCTCCGACGATCGCAACAACCAACGCCCCAAAGGCTGGTACCGCAAGGGTGAGCCCTTCCTTCCAACTCATGAGAATGGCCCGCCAGTTGACATGCTCGGCCCCGTCGTAATGCGTTAGTCAGCACGCAGCGTCCCGCTACGAGAGTAGCCGTGTGCAACCGCTGAGTGGCCACGAACGCCCTCGCCCCAAGACGCGGTCTTATCGTGCCGCGAGTCTCTCGCGTTGATCGCCGGCAACACGGCACCGGGAACTTTTGTGATGCGTGGTACCTGAAAGCGCTACGAATTGGCCCTAGGCGAATCTATCGCCACGGTAAGACTCGGACGGCCGAACTGCACCCGCGCTGCACGGTTCGGTCATGTCGTCCGGCACGGGCGTGAGAAGGTGAGGTCCAGCCTCGACGGCCGCCACGGGTCGATCGCGCGCCTCTCCGACGCGAACCGGTCCGGTCCTCCGGTGCGACGCAGGACCGATATCGGCATCAGCGCGCCGGGCCTTCGAGCGGTGACCACGTCCCTGACCTCGGTGCTGCGGGGCGGGGCCGCCGCATCGTCGCGATTACGACCCACAGGTCGGTTGGGCAGGGCGGGCACAGCCGAAGCCCCTTTCCCCGCGAAGGTTGAGGTCATGCGCGTGCGTGAAAGAGGTGCCCTCGGAAGGATCGCGCGCCGGCGATCCGGAGCGCCCGCAAGAGGGTTTCGGCCCGGATCGCCTGATAACCGGCAATCGGTCGCCTCGTCGCCCTGGATCGACCATCGGGGTTCGCCGTGCCGACCGACGACGAGCACGGCGTGTCGGCCTCGGCCGGTCGAAGGTCAGGATACGGGCGACTTAGCGCGTCCCAGGGGCGCCCGGAAGGCCCTCCCCCGGTCGCCAGATGGCTCCGCCGCGGCGAGGTCGCCCCGGCGGAGAGCAGTCCTGGCCAACACCGTGATGAGCGCTCCCTAAGGGCGGGCCGATAGACCTCCCGGCATGGCGTCCGTATCGGCGAACGCCAAGACCGTGGCTCCGTCCTTGAGTTCGAAACGCACGAAGATCTCACCGCGAACATACGGGATCGGCACAAAGACGGGCTGTATCCACTGATCGTTGGGGGTGTCCGCCTTGAAATAAGAAGACAAGACGTCGCTCGAGCCAGAGACCCGATGTCCGGTACTGACCCGGTAGACCGACTCCCGGAGCTTCAGGTCGTGCCGTTTACGTCCGCGGATCTGGACCTTGAGGTAAACGACGTAACCGCGACCGCGCAAGCTAATGCGGTCCACTCCCCGAGCTGCCGTACCACTCCGCGCCAAGAAGTCGCGGAGGGCGACGTCACGATCGACCGTAAGCGCCGTTAGTTCGGCGGCTAGTTGGTCGCGGGGGTCAGGCCTGAGAACAGGCCAGAGCTGGAAACACAGGGCGAGCACCCCTGGAGCCGCCGCAAGCGCGGCGATCAGTGTTGCCATCGCGCGCGTCAAGCCGCCCGTCGAGTGTCTGCCGTCCGGCGGAGTCTGTTGGGCAGGCCTCTCGACGGCGCCTTCGGTCAACACAGGCGGTCTTGTCGGCGCCGCCACCGCGTCTCACTTCGCTTGTATCGAGCCAGGACGCGGCTCCAGTGCTTCCGCTCGCTCTTTGTCGCGGCTCGTTTAATGGCCTTCCGGGCGTATTGGACGCGGAAGTGCTGCTTGCGCACTTCCGCCCGGGCTTGCTGACATGGGATAGGGGGAACAACTGGCTCGCCCGCTGTTAAGGTCAGCATGCCAGCAACGACGCGGTATGTCGCACCGACGCACTCGGGTTGATAGGGGTTGTCTACTAGCAAGTAATATGTGCCCGGTCTCGGAGTGAATGCAAAACTGGCATCTGGCTCCTCCTCAGGCAATCTAGTGGGGTCGCGCACCACAGGGCGCCAACCAACCGGCTTGCCAGCGGCATTCAATACTGTGGCGCGGACGATTCCCGGCCGACACCCACCGCCGCCGGTAAACCAGAGGCTTACGGCGCGAAACAGGTCTGGGTTAGGATCCGGCGCGCCGATATAACCGAGGTCCAATCGGTACACATCCACATCGCCCGCGAAGTCGATCCTAGCAGTGAACTCTCCGCGGCCATGGGGACCGATTGACTCCGCGGTCGCAAGGTGGTCGTTTGTTCCGGCGTCGGTTCGAACCGTCGCACCATGACTCGCGGGCGTGTAGGGCGTGGCCAGGACGCCCAGGACAAGCAGGATGATTGCGACGGAGCGGGGTACCGCTCCACGGTCGATCTTGCGCGGCAATCCGCCCGACTGATGCTTGTCACAAGCGCCCCCACTTGGACGCTCGACCGACATCGCTCGGACGCCGATGTACTTCAACACGTCATTATGCCGTCCGACGACTAGGGGCCGACAGCGATCACGTGTCCGTCCCTCGTCCCGCCACGGGGCGGCGGCCAGCCCTCGATCACCATCACGACCAATGCGCGGTTCCCGCTGAGCACAATGCGCGGGCGGACCACGCGAGCGGAGCTCGCCGTTGCCAGCTTCAGGATCACCAGCGGCGAGCGGCCGTGACGCGGCCAACATGTCCTGCGCGTCCGCGGCCGCACACCCGCTGAGCGCCTGGCCGGCGCGCTCCGGGGCAGGTGCGACGTCTGTAGGCATGCTCGCCGTGGATCCATCCTCATAGGGCCGCAGGGCGGCGGTCAAGTGGAATTCGCAATAGCCAGAAACGCTCGCCGATATGCGTGCACTATGGGCCTCCAAGGCTGTGCAAATCCTGCCATCTGGGACACCTGCGGTGGCTGCTGGCCCATACCGCGCGTGTGCGAGCTCATCTGAGGCGGTGGCGGCCGTCGTCGAACGGGACTCGCCCGGTCGAGGTCGGCGTGTGCTCCTGCGCGGTCCCGGGTTCGTATTACAGAAGCGTCCGCAGAATCGACGCTCGCTCCAGTTCGCCGGCTATCGGACCGCCGATTCGGCCCGGCCACGCGCCTGTCGCTCGAACGAAGATGCAGCCTGAGCAGGAGTCGAAACCAAGACGCCTCGATCCCTCGGCACGGTCTCGCGGGTTCGACTAGGCGACGCCAGGGATCCGTAACAGGCGTTCGGAGGCCTGCTGGCAGCACGCCGGGACCGGGGCGAGTCGTCGCGGGCCCCCGGGCGGCGGGCATCTCTATCCCGACAATCTGTCTGGCCTCCGCTCGACCATGGGTCCGTCGGCCCAGACTGTGTCAGGACTGGGCAAATCGCAACACGTTGACGGCGGAGCCCGTGCAATTTGGGCGGGCGCGTGAGCGTCTGGTGCGACGCGACCCACAGGTGCCCTCGTTGACCGATGGCCGGCGATTTGTGCAAGGCCGCCTGCCCAGAAAGAGCCGAGGGAGACTCGAACCCTCGACGCCTTCATTACCGGCGCTCTCGATGTTCGTGTGGGAGTTTCGCCGGGTCGATAGCCCGCGATAACCGGCTTTCGAGGCGCGCCGAGACGGGTGGGGAAGCGCCAACGCAAGAACGCCCAGACTTCGAGCGCGTCCGGCCGACAGCTGTTGGCGCGTCGCGGTCAGGTACCGGAGCAAACCCACTGCGGCAGGCCGCGCGCCCGGATCCACTTGTCGTTGCAGAACATCTTCCTAAACGGCTTCAGCGCGGCGTCTTGGACCTCCGGTGCAGGCGGGCCGGCGCCGCTGCGATGCCGCCACAGGTGGGCGGGACTGAGGTTGTTGTCGAGGCCCCAAAAACCGCGGAACGACTCGATCGCCGGGGTGGCGTTCATGTCCGCAAGCGGCTGACGCGCGGGGAGTTGGTTGCCGGTCGCCTCGTCGCGCAGGCCTGCGATGTAGTCGAGGGGGATTTCCACGCGTGTGCCGTCGAACGCGGGCGCAAAGAACAGGCCGGCCACACCCAAGTAGCGGGGTGTCACCCCGAGCCCGCACCGAACCTGCCGGACCGGTACGTTCACGCCGCGCGGGTAGTTGGCGTGCGATCCCGTCGCAACGTAGACGACGGGGTGGCTTCGTTCGACCCACCGGACCCGGTTGGCTGGCAGTCGCGCCCCGTAGCAGTGCGCGCTGTAGGCGACCTCGACCGCCGTCGCTGCGCGGCCGTGACGTTCGAGGAGCACCGTCACCTGCTCCCAGTCGCCCTGGTGCCACTGGTCGACGGCATGTGTCGTGAGTGCGTCGTAGTTGTAGAAGGCCCAGTATTGGATGAGCGTCCACGGCGGCGATCCGGCCCGCGGCGGCGTGTCGCCGGATTGCGGCGGGTCGGTGGAGGACCGGACGCGGTAATAGATCGCCGGGTCGGCCGCGCCGTTGGGGGCGCAGGCGCCTTCGAGATCGTCGCACCCTGGAGTCTCGTAGCAGCCCGGCGCGGCCGCTCCATTGGCGCCGCCCTTGTCGCAAAACGGCGGATCGACGATTGGGCGCGGGTTCTGACGGGCGTACCAGGCGACGGACGTCGGCGCCCATCGCTCCTCGCGCGACAGGCGCAGCTGGGGAGCGAAGGCCGTCGCCAGGGCGATGTCCTGGCTGTCGCGCGGCAGCCTGACGGTCGGGACATCGCTGGCGGGCAGTGCACCGCCGGTGGAGAGGGCGTGCCTGGCGCGGTTGTCTACACCCGCCGCCTGAAACCAGCCAACGACGATAAACAGGCACAACGCGAGCGATGCGGCCTGGGTGCCGTGCAGCTGGCGGTGGCGGAAGTCGAGCGTCCCTCGCCACCGGTCGCCGAGCCTCCAGACGAAGCCAGTCGTGACAAACCACAGTACGACTGGCAGCAGGACGGTCAGGAACAGGCCGTTCTGGACTGGGGCGGGAGTGTCGGCAGCGCCCGTGTGGTTGCGGGTCGCCGTCGTCATGATCGCTGTGCACACGCCGGTAACGAGCAGGCCGGCGACGCTGGCGGCCGCGAGGCGGACAGTGAGGCTGCGCAGGCGCTGGCCGCGACCCTCGGGTTGGGGCGCCCACCGGCTGGAGGGTTGGTCGTTGACGCCGGCGGGCGCGGCCGCCTCGCGGCGTGTCGGTTGCTGCTCTGCGCGTTGGCCGCCGCGGCCGGCGCGCTGGGCGCGATAAAACGCCCATCCGAACAGTCGGCCCGTGTAGGTCGTCAGCACGGCCGTCAGCGCGCCTGCAGCCGCCCCGAGGATGGCGCCGGCCGCCAGGTCGACCAACAGGCTCTCGACTCCGGGCTGCTGCGGCAACATGAACGTGGCGACGACGCCGAGGAGGATGACCAGCGCGAGTGCGACGACCGAGGTCGACAGCCAGTACAGGCGGTTCGCCCACCGCCCGCCACCTCCGTCCATCGCGCGCTCGAAGCTGTCCGACGCATACACCAGTGCGCCGACGGTGACCAGCCCAAGAACGACGACCACGGCCACGCGCGCGGCCAACGACGAAACGACCTCAATCGCGAGCCATGACGACAGCGCGGCAGCCAGCACGGCGAGAAACAAACTGCCGGCGCCGATCAGCGCGGCGTGGGCTCTGCGGCGCCCGTGCGTCTCGATCTTGCGCGGAGGGGGCCCGGTCGTCATGCCGGCTTGCGGGGAGGTGCCGAGGCGAAGCGATGAGTGTTCAAGCCCCAGCGGAGCCCGTCCCGGTGGCCGGCGGCGCCAAGGCCCGCGCGGCGCGCGACGGGTGCATTCGCCGCGGCGGGTTCGCGCCGCGCGCCGCGGCGGGGCCGGTATCGCGCCTGGGCGACTGTGGGTGCCCTGCCGGCCGGCGGCACAGCGCCTTGCCGCATCGGCCACGGTCGTGGCTGACGCTGCTGGACGTACGGGAGGCTGCTCGTTGCATGATCAACCATCTGCATTGCCGCCAACTCAGGAGAATGACTCCGAACGCGTGACGGGTTCGGCGCTGTTCCCCAGCCGGTAGCGGACGCTGATGACCGGGCCGTCGAGGTCAAGCACCGCGAACCCGAGCGAGCCCCAGGCCGCGCCATCCAGCGGAAACGACGACGTCTCGAGCCATGTGCCGGGCAGCTCGGGAGTCGTGCCGGGAGGCATGGGCTTCAGCAGCTGACCGCCATGTCCGAGGCAGCGGGGGTAGGGCACGTGCGGATCCTCGAACGCCATGCACCGGTGCTCGTGTCCCCACATCCACGCCGTGATCGCACCGCTCTTGACGATGGCGTCCAGCTTGCCGTGCATCGGCGGGACGGTTCCTCTGGCGCGAAGGTCGCTGAGCCGGTGGTCGTAGAGCGTGAGGTACTGGTGGTGGGTCAGGACCAGGCGGCTCTTCGCCGCGTCCTCAGCGATCCACGCCGCGAGCTGCTCGGCCTGTGGCTCCTCGAGCAGTCCGGTCTGCCCGCGCTCGAACGGGTCGTCGTTCCAGGACGTGTCGAGCCCGATGATGTCCCAGGACGACGTGGTCAACCGAAACCAGCTCGTTGGCTTGTCGTTCGACTGCTGCAGGCGAAAGCGCGGGTCGCCCAGCAGCACCTTGAAGTACGGGCGGGCGCCGCCGTAGAGGTCGTGGTTGCCGGCCAGCGACCACGAGCCCACGCCCGCCTTGGCCTGCGCGGTGGTCACGGGCCACCACCCGTCGGCGAGGACCTGCCGACGGTACTCGTCGGCTTGACCGGCGAAGTAGACGTCGCCGAGATGGATCACATGCACCTCGCGACCATCGTCGACGCCGGCCTTTACCTCCTCAGCCATCAGCGCGGCGAGTTCACGGGCCGGCTGGTTCCCCGAACCCCAGTCGCCAACCACGATGAGTCGCGCCCGGTCGTCGATCCGGCATTCAGCGGGCACGCGGTTGAACTCGTGCGTCCCCTCGACGAGCCGCTGGAGCATCCCTTCGACGATCTCCGCCACGGATGCGACTTTGCGCCCGGTGAAGTGCACGAAGAACTGCTTGACGGCGTGCCAGACGCGCTTGAAGAGGTTCTGATGTCGCTTGGCGTCGACTGAGGTCTGCACGAGGCTGACGAGCGGACTGCGGCTGACGAACAGCTCCTCGCCCTCAGGCTCGGTCTCCGGGCCGAGGTCGTCGTCGGGAAGCCTGTCGGCGAGCAGCACCGCGGCATCGTGGCCCCGCTCCGCACGTCCGAGCGCCTCGGCCGCCCGCTCGGCGCTCGCGTCATGCTTGCCCGAGCGCAGGCGTCGCTTGACTTCGCGTACGTAGTCCCGCGCGACCGCATGGTCGGTGACATCCAACGGCACCGCTCTCACCCTCCTCGCCACATCGTCCAGGGCCCGCGGAAGTCGAGTCGCTCCTGGGGCAGCGGAAGCTCGAGCTCTTCGAGGTCCAGTGCGAGCAGCCCTTCGAGCACCAGCGGCGGCGCTGCAGGCGCAGCGCTGTGCGGGTCGCCGGCCAGCCGCGCGATCGCCTCGACGTCCGGCACCTCGCTGAAGAAGGCACGGAGGTTGCGGACCGCCGTTCCGAGCTGGTCGCCGCGCCCGCGGCGTGCCAGCTCGTACGCCGCCAGGATCGCGGTCACCGGCTCGAACCACTTGACGTCCAACAGCTTCCCCAACTCGCTCACCGTCAGGACGTCCGCCAGGTCGCGGCCGCTGGCAAACTCCCGCTGGATCTCGACGATGCGCCGCACCGGCGCCATGCCGGGCTCCGGAGGTGAGATCGGAACCTCGTGCGCGAGGTGGCCGATCGGCAGGAGCAGCTGCTGGATCCGCAGGCCGCCGTCCTGTCCGAGGGTGAGGGTGACGAGGGTGATGCGGCTGGGGAGCGCGCAGACGGGAAGGACGACCGGGGTGCTCTCGCCCACCTGGACTGCGAGCAGCCGGCTCCCGGGTCCGGCGTCGCCGACGACGAGCTCATGCAAACCGGGAAACGACGGGTGCGTCGGCACCTGCGCCGGCTCGGGGACCCGGCGGTCATCGAACGCCGCGGCGAACCGCGTCTCCGGGTCCTCGAACCCGGCCAGCAGGTAGAAGCCCGTCGCACCTGACGGGGCGTCGTCGAACGACGCGAGCGGCAACGGTCCGAGCTTGGAGAACTCGGTCGGATCGCGGCGCACGATCCGCGCCGCGCCGATGACCGCGAGCCACAGGTCGAGACCCTGATCGGGTGTCGGTCCCAGGGTCTCGGAGAAGTCGACGTTGCCGCCCCCGTGCTGGCCGGGGATCGATGCGAGCAAGGCGTCGCGCAGCGGGCTTGAGCGCAGCTCGGCGAGGTGGATCGTGTTGGACTCCCCGGCGGCGATGGCAACATGACGGCGGCCGACCCGCACGTCGCGACGGTCCAGAACGTCGAGCGTGTACTGGCCGGGCGGCAGATCCTCGCTGAGCTCAGCGGCGCCGGCGAGGGCGTCCTCGCCGCCGGCTCCGCGCAGCTCGACGCTCCCGTAGTCCGGCGCCACGACCCTGAGATGCCCCACGGCCGTCGGCGGCTCGGGCTCCTCGTCGCCGTTTGCCTCGCCCCCGGGCGCAGCGGCCACCGGAGCCTCGAGGCTGAAGCGCACCGTGGCGTCCTGGTAGAGGTCCACGGGCAGGGGATCGAGGCAGGGCAGCTCCCGCGCGCCCTCGCTCACGCTGATGAGGTAGTCGTCGGGAACGCGCTGGTCGCGCCAGGTGCCTCCCTCGAACGGCGCCGCTGCGACCTGGTCGCCGCGGCTGTTGACGACGCGCACGTCGAACCGGTCGCTCGTCCTCGCGCCGTCGACGACGACCTTGCAGGTGAACCTCGGTGGCGGCGCGAGCTCGACGATCAGCCCTTCGCCCGAGCCCTCCTTGCGCTCGTCGACCGGCTGGTTGGGGAGCCGCGCCTTGATGTAGGTAGTCACGGACCCGAAGAGGACGGCCATCGCGTTGCCGCGCCACCACACCTTGGCCCGGCCCTCGCCCTTCAACGCGTCGATCAACGCGGAGGCGAACCCGCTTTCGACCGCGGCGGCTCGCCCCTCCGTCGTGGACAGCAGGGTGTACACGGTCGGGTCGCCCAGCGCCGACCGTTGATAAGTGAGGCCCAGCACTGCCACCTTGATCTCGCGCTCGCTGACGGCGTTGCGGCAGCAGTCGAGGAAGTAGAAGTGGTGCGCCGGACCGAGGCAGAGCTTGAGCCATTTCTGCAGCTCGTCGACACGCAAGCAGGCGTCGCCCGACGCAGCCAGGGTGCGGAAGTCAGCGCCGACGAGAACGTCGGTGAGGCGGGCGCCGTCGATGTCGGTGTAGCAGAAGCCGTGGCCACTGAGGTAGCAGTAGAGCTCCTCGGTCGTGTCCTTGCCGACGTCGTGGAGCCGCCCGAGCTCGGCGACGATCTCGGCACGGGTGGCGCCCGCGGTGCGTCCCTCCAGGGCCTCGTCCTCGGTGCAGAAGAAGATGTCGGCCGGATCGACGCCCCGCTCCTGGGCGAGCCAGTCCCGGAAGGCGCGGGCGCTCGCGTGCGTCCCGGGAAGCTGCGGCGCGAGACCCGACACGACGGCGTCGTAGCGCTCGATCGCGACGATGAAGGCGCGCCGCGGCATCGCCGGTCACACCGAGGCGGCGACGAACGCCGCGAGATCGCCGGCCGGCACGGCCTCATTGCGGTACATGAACAGCCCGCTGCAGTGCAGCCCGACCACCTCGGCCGACAGGAGCGAGAGCATTGGCGACCCCGAGCTGCCGCCCAGCGTGGAGCAGTCGTGCAACAGCCGCTCGGGCCCGGTGCCGACGACCTGCCCCAGCGCCCCGCGCTTGACGCCGTAGGCCCCCTCGTAGATGGCGTCGGCGAAGAGCGGGCTGGACGGGTCGGCCATCGGATACCCGACGGCGACGACCATGTCGGCGTCGTGCGCTGGCTGCGCGGAGAGCGGCAGGGCGGGCGCCGCGTCCGGTGGCTGCACCGCTAGCAGCGCCATGTCGAGGCTGTCGTGGATCGCGACGACGCCCACGATCGGCGCCGGCGCCAACGTGTCGGGTGCTCCGCGCTCCTGCTGGAAGCGCACGACCGCCTGCCCCTGCTCGAGCACGCCAGCCCCGAAGGAGAGCGCGTCGACGACGTGGCGATTGGTGACCAGCACGCCGTTGGCGACCAGGAAGCCCGTCCCCATGGCCGGATCGGGCCCTGCGCGCGGTCGATGCGCCCGATCGAGTACATCAACGGCGCCGACGCGCCGCGGAAGCGCTCCCACTCCTCGGTCAGGTCCGAGTCGTACAGGTTGGTCCCCGGGCCTGCGGGCAGGGGCTGCAGAAGCCCGCCGGACGATAGCGGCGCGGGCCGCATCATTCGGATCACGAGCTCCAGCGCGGCCAGCTCGGTGGCCTCGGGCCGCTCGCCGCGCTGGAGCTTGTCCAGGGCGGCTTGGGCGGCCTTCTCGCTGTCGGGCACCTCGGGGACGCCGATGATGGCGCGCACCTTCGCGACGGCCTCCTGGACGGGGCGCCCGGCGAACGCACGGTGGGCTCGCGCGAGCAGCATCTCGCGGCCCATCGGCGGATCGCGCAGGATCTTCGGCACCTCAGGCGATCTCCTGCTCGTGGATCGCCGTGCCGTCGGCCAGGTGGAAGCGCTCGGTCAGCGTCGCGCCGTCCAACTCGAGCGTCACGTAGCCGTGCGGGACGAACTTGTCCTCCTTGCCGGTGATGTAGGGGTTGGGCCCGTCGAGCACCACGCACGCTGGGCTCGCACCCGTCGAGCCCAGCGACCGCCACGCGATCCCGGCGCGCTCCTCCTTGGCGGGCGCCGACCGCACGTTCTCGCGCCGGAACGCGGGGATGCCGCCGTTGCCCAGACAGCGGCCGAGCAAACCGAACAGGGGGTGGGGGTCGTAGATCACGCAGTCGTGCTCGTGGCCCCAGTACCACGCTGTTATCCGCCGGCCGCTCAGCAGCCAGTCGAGCGCCGCCAACAGCTTCGGGCCCTGCTTGTCCAGGCGGGAGAACGGCTGCTGGTGGGAGAAGAGCACCAACTTGCGGCCGTCGCCGTGCGCGTCGACGACGGCCCGCACCCACGCCACCTGCGTGTCGTCCATCGCGTGATCGACGTACGCGGTGTCCAGCCCGATCAGCAGCCAGTGCTCGTTGGCGAACGCGAACGACGAGGCGGCCTGCCCGAACGCTGGCAGTGTCAGGTCGAAGTAGCCGAAGCCGCCGGAGTACATCTCGTGATTACCGTTGATCGCTCGGTTCACGGCCGCGGCGTGATCGGGCCACTTGCCGAGGAACCGGTCGCGCGTCTCGTCCTTGGTCCCCGAGTAGTAGACGTCGCCGAGATGCATCAGCAGGTCCCACGGTCCGGTATCGGCGATCGAGTCTGCGGACACGGGGGCGCCATAGAGCCCGGTGCCCCAGTCCGCCACCAGGGCGACTCGGCACGTCTCGGGCAGCGGGTGCGGATCGGTTGTCGGCGGTCGGACGATGGCGTGCGCGTCATCGCGATCGACCCACTTCAGGAGGCTGAGCGCCCAGCCGAGGGGATCCTCGAGACCCGTGCCGAACTTGACCTCCTCGCCGCCCGCCGGCAGCGCCTCGGTCTCCGTGGCGTGTGCGGCGACCCAGCTCTGAAGCATCGACGCGTTGCGGTCCTGCGCGGTGACCATGACCTCGGGGTCCGACGCTGCCGTCGCCTTCTCCAGCTCCCGCAGCATGTTCGCGTAACGGTTGAGCGCCGCGGCGACCTCGAGCGGGTCGTGCTGGCCCGGCTCGCCGGCCGCGGCCACGTGCTCGGCCCCCGCCATGGGCCCGAGGCCTTGCAACGTCACCACCCTGCTGCCCATGTTCTCGGGCGTTGCCATGCCAGCCTCTCAGTTCAGTACTGCGATCGGATACCTCGGCGGGCGCGATCGTCTCGACGGCCCGCATCGGCTCCGCGGTGTCGAGCGCGCCTCCCTGCTGTTGCTGGTGAGCCGCGGCTGCGTCGTGGTCCATCACCTCCCGATTGCTCCGTGCTCGATCATGATCAGCCGAGCCTCGCGGGCGCCGGTTCGTCCCATAGCCCAAACCGGTCGCGCCAGTAAGCGTTGAGGAAGATGTTGTTCGGGTCGCGCTCGCGACGGAGCGTGAGGAAGTCGTCCCAGCGCGGGTACTGGGCCGCGAAGAACTCCAGCCAGTCGCGCTCGCCACGCGTATCGACCGGCTGGAACTTGCCCCAGTGCAGGCGGAAGGGGATCCCGTTGTCGCGCAGCAGCTGCCACAGCCCCGCGAACAGCGTCTCGCTCGGGTCTGCGGCGTTGTCCGCAAACCAGTAGGGGTCGACCCGCAGAGCCCCGTCTTGCCACTCATCGCTGCCCGACGTATATGCAGGGCTGAGCCAGAAGGCCGCGGGCATGGCGGAATAGAGCTCCCACGCGTAGGTGCCGGTACGCGCGTAGGCGTCGTGCGCGTCGCGCGGGCGGGTGAAGTACTGCTGGAGCAACTGCATGACCTGCTGCGTGCGCGGCAGTGGCACCCACGCCTCGGTGAACTCCGTCGGCAGCAACTGATCGTTGACTCCGTTGTCCATCGGCAGGCCAGTCCAGCCCCAGTCTCTGAACCGCTGTGGCTGGCCTCTCTGCGCTCCTTGCTTGTCGGTGTCCAGCGGAATGAAGAGGTTCACAAGCTTTGGAAGGAAGTCCGGCACGCTTCGCTTGATCATCGGCGCGAACGGCTCGAGGACGGTGATGGCGGCGTCGACGCCGAACTCGATCGCGTGGCTGAGGAAATCCGCCAGCGTCTTGCCCACCGTGCCGAGGTGCCGCGCCGCTTCCAGCCGCTCGAGCACGCCCTGCAGCTCGTCGAAGTTGTCCTCGAGCTTGGGCTTGGCGCGCGCGAGGTCGTCGAGGTTGCCGAGGATCGTGAACAGGATCGCGATGAGGTGCTGCGACGCCTCAGGGCTATCGCCGAACCGCTCGTAGGGGCTCGGCCGGAAGCCCGGCTCGGGGTCGGACCTCTGCGCCTGCCAGGTGAGCACGCGGTCAACACCGCGCTGGGGCCACCACTCCAGTCGCGCGAAGTCGGTATCGCGCAAGAACCGCTCGAGCGCTGGCCGATTGCCGCTGCCGTCGCCGAACAGGTCGACGGGACAGTGCTGCGTCGTGGTCGTCGCCTCCTGACCGTCGATGACGAACAGGTCGGCGCACTCGAAGCTGATCGCGGACACCACGCCCAGGAGCCCGAGGTTCGGCGACATCGCGTAGAAGGCGTCGGGATCGTCGTCGTCGCGCGAGAACTCGTGAATCGCGCCGGTGCCATCGATGATCCGGAATCCGTGCAGGTTCTCGTTAGAGGTGAACCGCAGCGAGCCGCCGGAGGATCCGGTGGCGGTGAAGCCGCTGACCGTCTGGTGCGTGATCCCGCCGGTGTCGAACAGGGTCCAGGCCTTCTCGCTCGCGAGCTGCGCGAGGAGGCTTGACTCGAGCGTCGCGGTCCCGTTCGGGTCGCTGGGGTCGGCACCGAGGTGGATCCCAGCGTCGGCCTCGACGATCTTGCGCGCCTCGTCCTTGACGCGCCAGCCGCGGTAGCGGTCGAGCATGACGTTCACGTTGTCGCCGGCCGGTGCCGACTGCACGTTCACCCGATTGCTGAAGTCCGTCAGCGGGTCGGCGTAGATCGCGTGCGCGATCGAATGGGCCGCGCCGCGCACGCGCAGGCTGCGACCCTCGCGGTATGCCAGCTCGACGAGCTCGACCAGTTCGTCCTGGTTCGCGGGGTGATGAAAGCCGTCGGCTTCGGCGCTCACACCCACACCTTCCGCAGTACGCGAAGCACGTTGCCCGAGGCGATCGCCTCGGCGTCACCGTCGTACTTGCTCGTGAGCTCGCGTTCCAGGCTCGCGAGGTCGGCGGCGCTCTCCAGCCCGCCCATGGTCGGCTTGATGAACCCGTCGAAGTCGGTGCCGAGTGCCACGTGGTCGTAGTTTCCGGTGATCCTCGCGATCTCGTCGATGTGTTTGTAGATCACGGCGAGCGACTCGGGCAGGCTCGTTGTGGGGTCCGTGCGGATCCCGTCGTTGAGCTGGTGCTGGGCCATGATCAGGCCGATCACGCCGCCGCGGCGCTTGATCTCGCTCACGGTCGGCTCGTCGTGCATGTACTGCTGCTTGCCGAAGCGGTAGCCCGCGTGCGAGGAGATCACGGGCACCTCGCCCGGCGGGTCGAGCTCATTGAGAAGCCGGAACGTCTGCGCGACCGCGTTTGGCCGCATGTGCGAGATGTCGATGAGCACGCGGTTAGCCACCATCGCGCGGACCGCCGCCGCGCCGAGATCGGTCAGTCCGACGTCCTTGTTCTGTGGGAACAACGTGTTGTAGATCGCATCGGGAAGGAATGGGATCGCGTTGGCGTTCGTCGCGACCTGGCGGAAGAACAGGTGTGCGACCGTCACGTATGCCACGCCCTTCCGCGCAAGCGTGGCGACGTTCTGCGTGATCTCGTCCTCGCTGGCGCCGAGATGAAAGCCGCCCTCGACAGCGTGCACAAGGGCTATCGCCCCGTCACTGATGCACTGCTCCAGCTCGAATCGGTTGCGAACCACCCGTACGACTGAGCTGCCATACGTCGCAACCTCCTCCTCGACGGCAGCCAAGTCCTCAAGCAGGCTGTCGAAGTACGCCGGCGCCGGAGGTGCCTGATACGGCTTGCTGAGGTCCATCTCCTCGAACGGCCGGTAGAGGGCCGAAAACACCACGCCGACGTCGCCCTCACGCAGATCGGGCACCGTCACGCGATAGCCCGACCACAGGTCCCTGTCGCTGAGGACCTTGGTCGCGACCTGCAGGACCACCGCTCGTACCTTGTCGGCGAGCCGCGACCGCCCTCGGGTCGTGCCCATGAGCCTGACCGTCAGGCCGCGTTCCTTCCCGTCGCGCTCCTCGACCACACGCATCGGATAGTGGACATGAAGGTCGGCGAGCACAGGGCGACACTACGCCTGCAACCGGTCTAGGAACCTATGCAATTCCTGCACGCGCAGCGCTGCTCGCCACCAGCGGAGCAGGGGACCTTCGGCCCGCCCCGCATGACGCCGCACGACGTCGCAAAGCACGTTGTTCAGGCCACCAACTACCCCAACAATCGCTACGTCCGCACGCGTTGCGCAAGGGGCTGGCCGTCGCAGCCGCTGCTCAACCGCTGGGGCGCGGCGCTCCTCGATCACATGGACTGGCGGAGGTTCAGGAACGCGGGCCTGCGCGAAGGACGGGTGCTCGGCGCCTTGGTGAGCAAACCTGTGCAAATCGCGCAGGCACTGCGATGGACGGGCGCGCGCCGGTTGCCGGCGGCGCTCGCCGGCATCCACCGCCGCGCGCCGCGACAGGCTGACGCTGGGGTCACGGTGCCGAACGTCGCCGGTTCGTGATCGCCCGACGGCCGGCGGCCGTCAGCGCGTTTGCCCCACGTTCACGCAGCATCGCGCCGTCCGGCTGCTCTGGCCCCCGCCGCGACGGGCTGGGCTGGAATTCACAATTTGTCCCGCTCGCATTACCGAGGCGATGCACTTTCAGCATCGCCCTGTACGTGGCACGGGCACGGTGGGACCGTCGGCATGTTTTCTAGCTTCTCGGACGAGGCGAGCGCGTGGTGGCGCGACCATTCCAATGGGTCGGTCGACGGGCACACCGCAGCCTTCTGCGGCAGCCGTATCGGCGGTCGCGCGGTCGGGAGCTGCCGGGAATCTCGTCGCGGGTGCAGCATGCCTGCGGCTGCTAACGCTCGTGGTGTCTCGTCGCCGATTGAGGCACCGATCGGACCGTCATTCCCAATTGGTGGTCCGAGTTCCATGGCTTGGCGCGAGGAGATGCTGGCAAAAGCCCAAGAGCTGTCCGGTTTGGCGTCCTGGATCGCAGCGCATCCCGGAAGGGCGGAGATCACGGGTGACCTACCGACGGCTATCGCAAATGAAATCGAGACGGCGCGGCTCGCGGCTGATCGGCGCACTGCCACGGCCAAGAATCAAAGGCTCGGGCTCTGGGGGACGCTGATCGCTGCGTGCAACGGCGCCTCATTTGAACGCGCGCTCGCCAACCTCGACGCCGCAGAGGTCAACCTACTTCGCCTCGCGCCGACGGAATACCTCCGAGGTCAGCTACCTAGCCTGCAGTCCCACGTCAACCGATACCTTCCGAAGGACGACCCGCGCAGTATGCGCATCCGCGGTCTCACGAGCCCCGAGCCACCGCAGCTCTCAGACCCCGAGCGTGACGCGCTCATTGCGGCCGTCCACGCTGCGAACTCACACCGCCGCCGGGAACTCAGCCGCCTGCGCAGCTTCCGCAATCTGCTCGTCGGCGCCGCGCTTACGCTGTTCGGCCTCGCGATCCTCGTCGCACTTCTCGGAGTGTTCCACCGCGAATGGCTGCCGTTGTGCTTCTTGCCTGAGGACAAGAAGAGATTCGTCTGTCCCCTGGGCGATACGTCGGTCAATGACCCAGCCGGGGCCGACGTCGATGACCTCGTCGGCATGACATCGAAAGCTGCCGACCTTCTCATCATAGAGATCGTCGGCCTCGTGGCCGCGGCGCTCGCGAGCGCGATCGCTCTGCGGCGCATGCGCGGTACCTCGACGCCGTATGCGGTGCCAGTTGCGCTCATTCTGCTCAAGCTGCCGGCGGGTGCACTTACCGCGGTTCTCGGCCTTCTGTTCATGCGCGGTGGGTTCGTCCCCGGCCTCACCGCCCTCGACACCTCCGCGCAGATCATCGCGTGGGCCATCATCTTCGGCTACGCACAGCAGGTGTTCACCCGCCTCCTCGACAACCAAGGGCAGGACATCCTTCACGACGTATCCGGCCACGGCCCAGCGGGGGACCGAGAGACGCGATCACGCTAACGCCGATGTTTGGTGCGCGACCCACGGGCCTACGCCTCGAGATGCCCCTGACATGCCGCCCAATTTGCCTGACCGCTCACGACAAGGCATGATGGGCACGCAGTCGACGTCGGCGGTGCCTAAGTTTGCCAGCCCCCGATCGCGACTACCCGTGGGCCACCACAGCAGCTGCAACGCGTCGCGCTATCGCCGTAGCCGGACCGCTTCGAGATGTCACACCTCGAAGGCAACTGAA